>DBML01000028.1 GCA_002298915.1 Clostridium sp. UBA699 | reverse complement strand
CCACTTGACAGGGAGCAGTTCAAACTTGATATCACTGGCATTCTTTGGAGCTCCCGAGCGGATTTGAACCGCTGACCTGCTGATTACGAATCAGCTGCTCTACCGGCTGAGCCACGGGAGCACGCTATGCATTTTTAACCTAATATATATTATATCCATTTAAAGCCAAAAAATCAAATATTACAGTCCAAATATTCAGCATGGTTGCAAAACATGTCCTGAAAACCCAGTCATACCAACCGACCCAGAAGTTATCCACAGTATCCACACCGACCTGTTGATAATAATAGAATATTCAGAAATAACATAACATTAACTCTATTCATTATTGTTTGACATATTTTTCTCCTTGGAGTAAAATGATGTTACACTAAAAAATTATGTGTTAGGGAGGTAATGTTATGTTTGATATGGTGCCTTTCAAAAGAAGCCGTCTTTTCAAAAAAGGTGAGGATTTCTTCGACAATTTCTTTGATGAAGACTTCAATATGCCTATGCCGTTCGAAAAAATGGGCTTCAACTTCAAAGTTGACCTGAAGGAAACAGACACGAGCTATGTGGTCGAAGCTGATCTTCCTGGAGTGGCAAAGGAAGACGTTGACATCGACTACAAGAACAACTACCTCACGATAAAGGCAAAACGCGAAGAGAAGGTCGAAGAGAAGAAAGAGAACTATGTACGAAAAGAGAGAAAGTACGGCGAGTTCAAGAGGATGTTCTACGTCGACAACGTTGACGAGGAGAAGATAAAAGCCTCCTTCACCGACGGAGTTCTCAAGGTAGAGCTTCCTAAGACCGAGAAAGCCAAAATAGAAACAAAGAGGATCGTCATAGAATAACAATGAATGCCCCGGCAGCTGCCGGGGCATCTTTTTTTACTCGTGGTGTAGGTCCAGGTTGCCGAACTTGCTGTACTGTCCCAGCCATGCGAGCTTGATCGTGCCCACAGGGCCGTTTCTCTGCTTGGCTATGATGCATTCGGCCATGTTCTTGTCTTCCGTTTCCTTGTCGTAGTACTCGTCCCTGTACAGGAACATTACAAGGTCGGCGTCCTGCTCTATGGAACCTGATTCCCTAAGGTCGCTCAGCATAGGCCTGTGGTCAGCCCTCTGCTCGGGAGCTCGGGAAAGCTGTGAAAGAGCTATGACAGGGCACTGCATCTCCTTGGCAATGGCCTTGATGGACCTGGATATCTCGGAAACCTCCTGCTGCCTGCTCTCGTTGCCCTTGCTGCCGGCCATGAGCTGCAGGTAGTCGATGATAATAAGGTCTATGCCGTGCTCGATCTTGAGCCTCCTGCACTTGGACCTCATCTCCATAACGGTGATTCCAGCAGTGTCGTCTATGAAAATCTTGGAGCTTCCAAGCGGGCCTGACGCCCTTGCAAGGTTCTCCCAGTCCCTCTCGTCAAGGTTTCCCGTCCTGAGCCTTAGCATGTCCACATGCGCCTCTGAGCAGAGGAGCTTGTAGGCCAGCTGCTCCTTAGACATTTCCAGGGAGAATATCGCAACCCTCTTGCCCGACCTCAGAGCGGCGTTCTCCGCTATGTTAAGGGCGAACGTCGTCTTTCCCATGGAAGGCCTCGCAGCGATAAGGACCATGTCGCCCTTCTGGAACCCGGAGGTCTTCGCGTCAAGGTCGTTGAAGCCCGAAGGTACGCCGGTTGTCATCCCCTTGTTTATGAACAGCTTCTCTATCTCGTTGAAGCCCCTCTCAAGGACTGCGCTCATAGCCTCGAAATCCGACGTTTCCCTGTTGCTGGCTATGTCGAATATCTTCTTCTCGGCTATGCCAACGATGTCCTCTACGGAATCCTGGTTGTTGTAGCTCTCGTCGATTATCTCGTTAGAAGCCCGTATGAGCCTCCTGAGCGTCGACTTGTCCTTAACGATTCCGATGTAGGAGCCGACGTTGGAGGTCGTTATGACCGAGCCGCTGAGCTCCGTCACGTAGGTTATTCCTCCCACCAGGTCGAGCTGGTTGTTGGCCTTGAGCTTCTCCGAAAGGGTCACTATGTCCACCGCACTGTCCTTCTGGTAAAGGTCGACGATGGCTTCGTATATGGTTTTGTGGGTGTCCCGGTAGAAATCATCTGGCCTAAGGACCTCGATGGCCTCGCCTATCGCGACCTTGTCGATGATCATTGAACCGAGGACGCTCTGCTCCGCCTCTATGCTGTGCGGCATTATCTTAAGAGGTGCTTCCATTGTCGCCATCTCTCCTTAAAACACTAATTCAAGCAGCTCCTCTATGCTGCCGACTGCCTTGACCTCGATGTCCTCGAGCCCGGCAGGAACTTCCTTCCTGTTGTCCTCCGGCACTACGACGAGCTTTATGCCCTTCCTTCTCGCGCCGTATATCTTCTCGAATATGCCGCCCACAGGCTTTATCTTGCCCCTCAGCGATATCTCGCCCGTTATGGCGATGTCCTGCCTAAGAGGCTTCTCCTGCAGCGCGCTTATTATGCAAACCGTTATGGCGGCTCCGGCCGACGGACCGTCTATCCTTCCGCCCCCTATGATGTTCACGTGCACGTCGTAGTCGCTTATGTCCTTGTCAGTTATCTTCTTTATGACGGAAGCTGCGTTGAACACCGAGTCCTTCGCCATCGTTCCGGCAGTCTCGTTGAACCTCATCTGCCCCCTGCCCTTTTCGGCTGCAGGGAACACCGCTGTCTCTATCTCTATAGTCGAGCCGATATAGCCGCTGACCCCGAGCCCGTGCACATGGCCGACCTCGCAGTGGGTATCCTTGCTTACCTCCTCGAAAGGCACCAGCCTGCTTATGGAGATTATATCGTACATGTCCTGTGCGGTTATCCTTATCTTCGCTCTCGAGCTCGCCCTCTTCTTGTTGTAGAGCACGTAGCCGTATACGTCTGATAGTATGTTTACCGCCTTTCTTCCCTCTACGGTGTACCTGCTTATAATCTCTGCAACGCCTTCCTCCAGCTCGATCTTGAGCTTCGCGGCAGCGTTCTCGACTATCTGCACTACGTCCTTGGAGGTCAGCGGCTCGAAGTAAACCTCCGTGCACCTCGACCTGAGGGCGGGGTTTATGTCCGCTGGCTCCCTAGTCGTAGCACCTATGAGGATGAAGTCAGCCGGCGCGCCGTGCTCGAACAGGTACTTGATGTACTTAGGGGTGTTCTCGTCCTCGGGGTCGTAGTACGAAGAGGAGAACTCAACCCTCTTGTCCTCAAGAACTTTCAAAAGCTTGTTCTGCAGCATCTCGTCAAGCTCGCCAATCTCGTCTATGAAAAGCACCCCGCCATGGGCCTCAGTTACGAGTCCAAGCTTCGGCTCCGGGACCCCCGTCTCCGCCAGGTCCCTCTTTGTTCCCTGGTAGATAGGGTCGTGCACCGAACCGAGGAGCGGGTTGGTTATCTCCCTCGGGTCCCACCTGAGGGTGGTTCCGTCGACCTCGACGAACTTTGCGTCCTTGCTGAAAGGCGTGTACTTGAGCTTCACCGCTTCCTTAAGCGCAAGCCTTGCAGCCGTGGTCTTGCCCACGCCCGGAGGTCCGTAGAGGATGATGTGCTGCGGGTAAGGCGAAGCTATCTTGGAGAGTATGGACTTGATAGCCCTCTCCTGCCCCACTATTTCCGAAAAGCTCTCAGGCCTCAGGAGCTCCTGCACGTTCTTGCTCAGCTTCCTCGAGTCGAGCTCCTGAAGCTGCTCAAGCTTCTTGACCGTCTTGGCATTCTCCGGGCCCTTCTGCTTCTTTATTATCCCCATCCTTATCTCGTCGATATATTTGTCCTGCTTCTCCACGAGGTACTTCTCGACTTCCTTCTCTATCTTGTTCTTAACGTAAGTCTTCGCGAGAGCCTCACCCATGAAGGTGTTTATGCTCTCCAGGAACTCGTATATGTTCTTCTCCTCAGGATAAAGCTTCAGGCCCTTGCCGTCGCTGACAATCTTCTCAAGGGCGTATATCCTCTTGAAAATGTCGCTGCTCTTGACCTGCTTCTGGAGCTTGTACTTCACAATCCTGGCGTTAATGGTGCCCTCGTCCATGACCTTGTTAAGGACATCGTAGAGAACGTCTATCTGAGTATCGAGAGGCATTGCATCCAGGAGCTCCTGCTCCAACTCATCTGAAAAAAAAGATTTCACTTAGCGTCCTCCTTACAGACCTTTGATAGTAACTTTTATCTTTGTTGAGATTTCAGGGTAAAGCTTGACCTCTATCTCGTAGGTTCCAAGCTGCCTTATGTTGTCGGCAACAACCTTCTTCTTGTCTATGTCGAGGCCTGTCTGCTTGTTCAGCTCGTCGGCTATGTCCTTGCCTGTGATCGACCCGAAAAGCCTTCCGTTTTCTCCCGACTTGACAGTGAGAGTGATCTCCTTGCCCTTGAGCTCGTTAGCAAGCTTCTGAGCAGCCTCTATCTCTGCCAGCTTCTTCCTTCTTTCGGCTTCCTTCTGGTTCTGGAGTATGTGCATGCTGGCGTCTGTTGCCTCCTGAGCAAGCTTTCTTGGGAAGAGGAAGTTCCTCGCGTATCCGTCTGCGGCGTTCACCACGTCGCCCTTCTTTCCTACTCCCTTAACGTCCTTTAACAGTATTACCTTCATTTGCATCGCCCTCTTTTCTATCTTTTTCTATAGCTTGTTTCAATTTATCTAAAGCTTCCTCCATTGTCACCCCTGTGAACGCCACGCCGGCCATCGTCATGTGGCCGCCTCCCCCAAGGCTTTCAGCTATAAGCTGAACGTTTATGTCGCCAAGGGACCTGGCGCTTAGGAGGATCTCTCCTCCAAGCTGTACAAGGACAAAGGATGCCCTGATGCCTGTTATGTTGAGCAGCTCGTCCGCCGCCTGGGCGGCTATGACAGGATCTGCAGATCCGGTTGGGCAAACTGAAATGGCCACCCCGTTGTTGACTGCTGCCGCCTTAATGATATCGGCCCTCTTCAGGTATGTGCTGAAGTCGTCCGAGAAAAGCTTTTTGACGTCCAGCGTGTCCGCTCCGTACTTCCTGAGGAAGGATGCGGCCTCGAACGTCCTGACGCCTGTCTTGAAATAGAAGCCCTTGGTGTCGACGAAGATCCCCGCCAGAAGCGCTTCAGCCTCGACCTTAGTGAGCGGAGGCTTCTCCACCATGTACTGGAGCATCTCAGTCACCAGCTCCGATGTGGACGAGGCGTACGGCTCGATGTAGCTCAGCACGGCCTTGCCTATGAAATCCTTCGACTTCCTGTGGTGGTCAACTATGACGACCCTTTTGGCCAGCTCCACTATCCTGATGTTCTGGACGTAGCCCTTGTTGTGTGCGTCCACAAGGATGAGAAGGCTGTTCTCGTCCAGCAGCTCGAATGCCCTGTTTACGTCGACGAAGATGTCCTCGTATTTAGGATCCTTGGTGAGCTTCTCCACCATAGGCTCTATGCTTGCGTTAATAGTGTCCTGTATGATGTAGCATTCCTTGCCCATGTGGTGGGTTATGCTGAAAAGCCCCACCCCTGCTCCAAGGCAGTCTATGTCCGCATTCACGTGCCCCATGATGAACACCTTGCTGCAGTCCTTTATAAGGTCCATGAGCGCGTGCGCTATGACCCTCGCCCTTACCCTTGTCCTCTTCTCGACCTCCTTGGTCCTTCCTCCGAAGAACTGAAGGTTCTCGCCGTTCTTTATTACCACCTGGTCGCCTCCGCGGCCCAGCGCCAGCTCCTTGGCTGAGAGCGCGAACCTCTCGTTCTCCAGGGGCGTCTCGCCGCCCTGCCCTATGCCGATGCTTACCGTTACGGCAAGCTTGTTTCCCATGTTTATTTCCCTTACGCTGTCCAGTATATCGAACTTCTTCTCGATCTCGTTCTCGATGTACTTGTTCTGGACGCAGAGCACGTACTTGCTGTTCGAGTACTTCTTTAGCATTGCGTTCAGTGCCTGCCCGTAGCTGTTCACGGTCCTCTCCATCTCGGCTATGAAGAGCGGCTTCTGCTCCTCCTCCGTAGCCTTCATGACGTCATCGAAGTTGTCCACCTCCATCAGCATTATGGAGTACTTGTCGTACTCGGCATCCTGCAGGATCTGGTGGGAGGTGGTCGTATCGTAGAAATAGAGGAGCACAATCCTATCCCCGATTTCGCCGAACTCCTGGGAGTCCACAACGCTAGCATAGACGTCGTAGAACCTCGCGTTTATGACTATGTCCCTGAAAACGCTCTTTTTTCCTGATACGGCGTGCTTCAGGTTGATACTCTTGGAGATCGAATTGATATTTGTTCCAAGAATGTCTTTTTCCTCCAGCATATCCGACAAGTTGCGGTTGTACCACAGGATGCTTCCGCCGAAGTCCACCATGGCCAGCGGGAAAGGAAGGTTTGCCAGCGTGTTTCTTGTTGCTCCGTCCAACTTTAATGAAAAATCTTCGATGAACTTCTTCCATTCATCCTTCTTGAAATCCTTGTTTCTCGCACCGTAGTAAATAAGCAGTCCGTACATGGCCGAAAGAGCCAGGCCCAGCCACAGGTCCCCGTTGACGAATATCAGAATTATGAGGAGCGCGATTATCAGCATGTACATCTTGTTGCTTGTAATAAAGTACTTAAATCGATTATCCATTAAGTTTGCCCCCGTTTAATGAGCTATTTTTCTCCTGAAAGGATCTAGTTTCCTGAAATCGAAGATCATGTCCGCAAGCCCCATTGCCAGATACGCGTTAAAGAACACAGGCGAGGTTACGGTGAAGAGTATGATGAGGACGGTCATGAGCTTGCTAAGGTTGAACCTTATTCTAAGGTAATACACGGCAAGGGCTACGCCTTCTGCCACGAGGACAAGCGCTGCCACGAGCATGGATGAGACTGCCACTATCTGCCCTCCTGCCAGGCCGTATTTGTTCATGAGCGCACCGGCAACAGCGAACAGGAGAACGAAGGTGCCGACCCTGTTGCTTATATAAAGCTCCGACAAAGATGGGACGGGCTTGATCTCGTACCTTAGCCTTTTCATTATTGCCCCTGCAGCGATGTAGTTCAGCAGAGCGAACCCGAATGCCGAAACCACCAGGCATGCCGGAAGCACCTGATAAAACAGCTCCGCCGTTAAGCTCTTCATGAGCTGCTGCATCTGCTGAATCTGCGATGACGGCACTCCTTGCTGCTTGTAGAGCTCGATGCTCTGCTGCATCGAATCGCTGTAAAGCTTGATGATCTGGTTCACAAATTCAGGAAAGCTTGTGTGGTATACAACCGTTATGAGCACCGCTGAATTTAGTATGGTTCCTGCAGCCGATGCAGCTGCCAGCATAGCTATAGTATGCCATACCTCTTTTTCGTTCTTTATACAGTAACCCAGGATGAGTCCCGTTCCGCCGTACTGAATTGCCGACGTCAGAGCTATCAGCGGGTTATAAAGCATCATTGTCAGCACTGCGCTCACGAAAACCGCACCCGCTGCGGTGCTGTAGTTGTGCCTGAGGCACAGGACAGCGACAGGTACGGGTAAAATAAATAAGCTCAGCCCCGAAAACATAGGCAGGTTGATTGTCAATAAAAACACTGCAACCATAATGGTGCTGAAAAGGCCAGCATCCACCAACGCCTTCGTGCTGAAGTTCTGTTTATGCATCAATTACCTCCGCAATATATATTTGTAGTCAGCATATTTCCCGGGAAATACAGCCAGCCTTTCGGCCTGTTTTATCCCTAATATCTATTTTAGTTATATTTCATCATTAATGCAAGAATAACAATGAATCTAAAAAGAGCCGTTTCAATTGAAACGGCTCTCCAAGCTTTTACTATTCTGTTGTGAACGGTAATAAAGCTATGTTTCTTGATCTCTTTATTGCATCTGTAAGCTCTCTCTGGTGCTTTGCACAGTTTCCGGAGATTCTTCTAGGAAGAATCTTTCCTCTTTCTGTTACATACTTTCTCAGCTTGTTTATGTCTTTGTAATCTATAAACTCTGATTTGTCGGCGCAGAAAGCACATACTTTTCTCTTGGCTTTTCTCATTTTAGAGCCGCCTCTTCTTCCGCCTTCTCTGTTGCTCATCTTTATTCCTCCTTACCTTTAAAATGGAATTTCCCCATCATCATCTACCGGGGTAATATCCTCGCCGTATCCACCGTAGTTTCCTCGGCTCTGAGTTTTTCCAAAATTTTCAAATTCTGAATCGTTCGAGCGGTTTTCAGATCTTCCGCCATTTCCCCATTCGAGGAACTGCACTTCGTCTGCTACCACTTCAGTGACATATCGTTTTGTACCATCTTTAGCATCGTAGTTTCTAACCTGGAGCCTTCCGCTAACGCCCATGAGCTTCCCTTTGCTCATGTAGTTCGCGGTGGATTCGGCCTGCTTGCCCCAAACCACTATCGGAATGAAGTCGGCCTCCTTCTGGTTGTCCTTCGAGAATCTTCTGTCTACTGCTAAAGTAAAGGTGGCTACTGCTGTGCCGGTTCCCGGCGTAAATTTTAGCTCAGGGTCTTTAGTTAATCTTCCAATTAATATAACCTTGTTCATTAGAGCACCACCTAGTTTCTTTCGTTGTTAACGATGATATGTCTTACAACTGTGTCGTTGATTCTGAAAATTCTGTCTAACTCTTTAGGTAATTCAGGATCAGCACTAAAGTTGATCAGTGTGTAAAAGCCTTCGCTGACTTTGTTTATCTCGTAAGCAAGTTTCCTCTTGCCCCAGAAATCAACATTTTCAATTACACCACCACCATTTTCAATTACACCCTTGAATTTTTCGATGTTAGCTTTAACAGCTTCCTCGTCTAATGATGGCTGTAATATGAATATAGTTTCATACTTTCTCATTTGATTCCACCTCCTCCCTTTGGACTAACGGCTGTGATTTTCACAGCAGGGACTACAATAAATTATTTTACCATTGTTGAAGGCCCATTGCAACATTTATTCCGAAGTTTTTTCGCCTTCCGATACTATTTTTTTGACGTCCTTCTCGAACTTGCCCCTCGGAAGCATTATGAGCCTTCCGCAGCCGGTGCACTTTATCTTAATGTCGGCGCCTACCCTGACTATTTCCCACTCCTTGCTTCCGCAGGGGTGCGTCTTCTTAAGCTCCACCACGTCTCCTATGTTGAATTCCTTTGGCATATGCATCACTCCTTCAAACTTCTGGCCGGCTCAAACGGCATCTCTATTCCTTCCTTTATAAACGTGTCGATTATTTCCCTTCTGAGCTTCATCTCCAGGGGGGCGTTCTTCTGAGGCTTCGTCGTTCCGGTGACCCTTATGGTAAGCCCCTTTTCCTTGAGCGCCTGGATCCCCAGCACCTTAGGGCACTCCACCACGTCCTCATTCTCGCTGCAGAACCTCTTCCCTAAGGCTTCGATGACCTCGTTCGCCCTGTCAAGGTCAGCTGAGCGGGAAATGTCTATGTCTACCAGTATCCTTATGTCGCCCCTGGAGTGGTTCGTAACCTTGGTTATGGAGCCGTTGGGAATCGTGTGCAGGTCGCCGTTGAAGTCCCTTATCCTTGTAAGCCTTAAGCCTATACTCTCCACTATGCCGCTTTTGCCGTCTATGTTGATGTGGTCTCCGACGGTGTACTGGTCCTCGAAAAGTATGAAGAATCCGTTTATGATGTCCTTTATAAGGCTTTGCGAGCCGAAACCGACAGCAACTCCGCCGATTCCCGCCATGGTCAGGCCGACGTTGCCGAACATCCCCGCTATGGATATGATGCCGACGAAGTAGACCGAGTACCTGAGCATGCTCTGCAGCACCACTATGAGCGTCTCAGATTTCCTCTCGTCCAGAGAGAACCTGAAGGTCTGGTGCTTTTCTATCAGCTTCCTTATCACGGCGCTCCCGATCCTGACGGCCAGGTACATCGCTATGATTATTAGGACTATCTTCAGCGTGTTTGCTGCGAAATGGTAAAGCGTTTCGTCCCATTTGGAGTATTTTTGAAAAAGCTCAATTACATTGCTCATAAACTACCTCTCAAGCTCTATCTGCCTGTAGCCATCCTCTGACTTGAAGAAGACGCTTCCCGCGTCGATTCCGCCTTCCTTTACGAGAACGGCAGCCCTTTCGAAATCCTCCGGCTTAATCCTGAGGCTAATTCCGCAGCTTTTAGTGAGGGTTGTCGGTGTGGGTATGACCGTAACCTCGAAGCCTTCAGCCTTCAGCTTCTTTTCTCCGCTTATGGCTCCGTGAGTGTTCTTAAATGTTATCAGGTAGTATTCCTTCATCCTTGCCTCCATGTTATACTAATAATATGGTATCTAAATCCATATCTATTATATCAGATTGAAGGAGGTGTTCGCCACCCATGGATTTTCTGAAGGAAAGATTCGACAGGCTTCTGATTTTTGCGATTACATACACTCTGACGGCACTCGTGTTCTTCAGGACGCTGGACTACACCCTTCCCTTCGTGCTCGCCTTCATATGCGCATATATAATAAGAAGGCCTACCCTCTACCTGTGCAAGAGGTTCAACCTCAAAAGGGCGACAGCCTCCATGATCACGACGGTGGTGTTCTTCACTGTAATTATCTCTGTGCTCTCCTGGGGCCTTACCCAGCTCGCCCAGGAGGCCGTGGTGCTCGGCAAAAACACGCAAAGCTACATAGACCTCTACATGGCAGACATAATTAGGGCGGCGGAAAATGTTGGAAGATTTTACCAAAATCTCGATCCAAGCATCCTTTCTGCCATAGAGAACAATTTCTCTAGCTCAATAACCAAGCTTTCCAATGCGACCGTCACCGTTACAGGAAAGGCGCTCACTATGCTCCTAAACCTGGTCGCTTCTGTACCCTACATAATAATGGTGGTCGTTTTCACAATGCTTGCAACGTACTTTTTCATAAAGGACATGTCTGCGGCAAGAACAAAGATAATCCAGGTGCTCCCGGAGGGCAAGGAGGAAAAGCTTCTTTCCGTAGTTAGGGAGAGCAGGCGCATGCTCGGAAGCTACTTCAAGTCCTACGGCGCTGTCATAGGGATCACCTTCGTCGAGACGCTCGTCGTATTCCTGTTTTTCAAAGTAAAGTATGCATTCATCTTGAGCATACTGACGGGCATATTCGACATCCTGCCTATCCTTGGAGTCGGCGCTGTTTACCTGCCAGTTGCGCTTATAAGCATGTTCGTGTTCAACAACTATTTCACCGGCGTGGGAATCCTGGTTGCATACGTGGCCGTCGTCATAATCAGGCACATCGTAGAGCCAAAGATCGTTTCAAGTTCGCTTGGCATCCACCCGGTGGCAGTCCTTGCCGCCATATTCATAGGCTTAAAGGCAAACGGCTTCCTCGGAATGATATTCTGCATCTTCCTGGTCGTGCTCTACACCATTTTCAGGAAGGTTGGCATCCTCTGATTGTTTTATGTATAAAAAAGGCTTTATTGTAAATAAATTACAATAAAGCCTTTTAATTTATTTCTTTTCCATAGCTTCTTTGAGCGCCTGCTTCTCCTCGGAGGACAGCTCGTATCTTGATATCCCCCTGTCCACAGGCTTGGCGTAGGTTGTGCAGTCGTGCCTGCCGAACAGACCGGTTAATATGAATCCGCTGTCCTTGTCGTCAAGGGCCGCTACGGAGAAGCTCAAATCGCTCCCCACGTCCTCGAACGCCCTGTATCTGACAACGGATACCTTCTGCACGCAGCCCTTAAGCCTTTTGTCCATACCGTCGTAAAGTTCTTTTATCTCTCTGCCTTCCCTTTCGACTTCCTCGACCTTGTCCAGATAACCATTTATGATCTCCTCCATATTCTTGTTCTCGATGCCCCTGCTGAGCTTCCTGTACCTCTGCTTCAGCTTGTCAAGGCTGCTGAGGGTTACTGTCACCATTATAAACAGTATTATTATCAGCAGCGCCATTCCGCCCAGTATGAAGGGCAGGTATGTGTCTATTATTGCGGTTATGCTTTCCATTTTGATTTTCCTCCCTGATGATGTTTCACGTGAAACATTTATACGCTTAGCAAGTCTAGGATCCTTTGAAGATCGTCGTTTGAGTAGTACTCGATCTCTATCTTTCCCTTGCTGTTCTTGTTTGATATGAATACCTTTGTGTCAAACCTCTCCTCGAGGCGGTTCTTAAGGTCCAGAATGTAAGGATCGGCCGCCTTCTTCTCTGGTTTTGCTTTTTCCTCAGGCCTGGCCTTTGAAAGGTCGGATATCAGCTTCTCTATTTCCCTTACCGTCAGGCCGTCGTCTATCACCTTCTGCGCCAGCTTGTACTGGAGCTCCTTGTCCTCTACCGCCAGTATGGCCCTGCCGTGGCCTTCTGTAATCACACCGTCTATAAGATAGTCCTGCACCCTTTTGTCCAGGTTCAGGAGCCTCATGGTGTTTGCAAGGGCCGTTCTTGACTTGCCCAGCCTTCTACCGAGCTCCTCCTGCGTGAAGGAGAAGTCGTCAAGGAGCTTCCTGAAAGCCCAGGCTTCCTCAATCGGGTTCAGATCCTGCCTCTGTATGTTCTCGATGAGCGAAACCTCCAGGACCTCCTTCTCGCCTATGTCCATGGTGATGGCCGGCACTTCCTTGAGACCTGCGGCCTTAGCTGCCCTCCACCTTCTCTCGCCAGCTATTATCCTGTACGTTTCGCCGTCCTTCTTGAGAAGGATGGGCTGGATTATCCCGTGTTCCTTTATAGATTCTGAAAGCTGAAGTATCTTTTCCTCGTCGAAAGCCTTTCTCGGCTGCTCTTTGTTTGGCTTTATGAGGTTTATCGAGATCATGTTCGCAGCAGCGGCAGCTTTTTCCTCCGCTTTTTGCGCTTCTGCCGCTTCATCCTCAGGTATAAGAGCTCCCAAGCCTTTTCCTAGTCCGAATTTTTTGGCCAATTTCCTTACCTCCCCTGTCTTGAAATGAATTCTTTTGCAAGCTGCTCGTACGCCTCGGAACCCTTGCACTTGTCATCGTAAAGCATGATAGGAAGGCCGAAGCTCGGAGCCTCTGCTAACCTTATGTTCCTTGGGATTACCGTGTCGTAGACCTTGTCCTTGAAGTGAGTCCTCACTTCCTTCATGACCTCGTTAGACAGGTTTGCCCTGGAATCGAACATGCTGAGCAGCACACCCTCTACCTCGATGTCCTTGTTAAGAGACTTTTTGACGAGGTTTATCGTGTTCAGCAGCTGTCCGACGCCTTCCAGGGCGTAAAACTCGCACTGGATAGGTATGAAAACGCTGTTTGATGCCGTGAGCGCGTTTATAGTCAGGAATCCAAGGGATGGAGGACAGTCGATGAACACAAAGTCGAACTTCTGCTCCATCTTCTCCAGCTTTTCCTTGAGTATGGTTTCTCTCTTTGGAACCGATATGAGCTCCACCTCTGCACCTGCGAGCTCTACGGTCGAAGGAACCAGGTAGAAATTATCGACCAGCTCGCACTTATGTATAGCAGAGTCTATGGTCGCATCGGACGTGAGAACGTCGTAGACCGATGTCTCTATGCTCCGTTTGTCGAAGCCCAGGCCGCTGGTGGTGTTCCCCTGTGGGTCTATGTCAATGCTGAGCACGCTGTAGCCGTTGAGCGCAAGGAAAGCGCAGAGGTTAATGCTGGTGGTCGTCTTCCCAACTCCGCCCTTTTGATTAAAAATAGAAATGATCTTCAAATATTTCACCGCCTGTTGGTTTGTGATTTGCATATTCTAATTATATAGTTTATTTCGCTTGATTGAAAGGGATTATAAAAAAAAGAAATGTTTCACGTGAAACATTTCCTGAATAACACTATGATTGCTTTAAACTTTCGGTATGGTTATGGTTATCTGTATCTTGTCTTCCAGATCCCTTGAAGAGTATTCGGCCGTAGGTGCGAACTTGTCGAACACCTGCCTCACCGTGTTTATGTATACTTTCGGAGAGAATATTCCCTTAAGCTTCTTTTTTGTCTCTTCGGTCGCCTCTCCCTCTTTTTGCTTCTCCACCGGAGCATATTTCTGCACCAGCGCTTCCGTCGCCTTTACGTTCAGGCCCTTCTTGACTACCGTGTCCAGAACCTTCAGCTGGAGCTTCTCGTCCGGGAGCTTCAGCAGCGCCCTCGCATGCCTTTCAGTAAGACCGCTTTCCAGAAGGATCTTCCTCACAGCCTCGCTCAGCTTAAGTATCCTGATCTTGTTCGCTATCGTGCTCTGCTTCTTGCCTATCACCTCGGCCAGCTTTTCCTGAGTGTAGGAATGCTCCTTTATCAGGTTGCTGTAGGCTTCCGCCTCCTCGAGGAAGTTCAGGTCCTCCCTCTGAAGGTTTTCCAGGAGGGCTATGGCCGCGGAGTCCCTGTCGGTTATGTCCACTATTATTGCAGGGACCTCCTCCATGCCCAGCCTCCTGGCTGCCCTGAGGCGCCTCTCTCCAGCCACTAGCTCGAACCTGTCGCCGGACAGCCTCCTTATGGAGATAGGCTGGATTATGCCGTAGGCGCTTATCGACTGAGCCAGCTCCTCTATAGCTTCCTCGTCAAAGAACTTCCTTGGCTGGTATACGTTTGGGCATATAGCGTCCACAGCGATGTAACTTATATTATCTTGCATAACGTGCCACCTTTCCGTTAAGGTTGTTGTCAAATATTGCTTTTATTTCCATTTATTTCTATTTTAAAGGCTTCTTCGCAGCCACCCCAGGCTTTCTTGGGAACTGCTTCGGTGTTGGCTTCACCTTCCTCACAACCACGAGGTTGTGCTTCAGGTCGCTCTCCTCTATCTCAACCTCAATCACCTGATCGAGCTTGCCGCCCAGCATGCCTATCGCCTGCCTTGCCTCTTCTATCTCTGCTTCTGCTCCCGGCCCCTTCATGGCGACGAAGTAGCCTCCCACCTTGACGAAAGGCAGGCAGAGCTCAGTCAAAAGGGTCATGTTGGCGACGGCCCTTGAAACTGCAGCGTCAAAGTGATCCCTGTATTCCACCTTGGCGAAATCCTCCGCCCTGCCGTGAACCGCCTTTATCCCCTCAAGGCCGAGCTTCGCGATAACCTCGTTAAGGAAGTTCACCCTTTTCATGAGCGAGTCCAGCAGCACGATTTCCATGTCCGGCCTGACTATCTTCATAGGCACTCCCGGGAAGCCTGCCCCCGTTCCTATGTCCACGACGCTTTTGGCATTGTGCAGCTCGGGGAAGTTGAAGACTTTTATCGAGTCGATGAAGTGCTTCTTCATTATGCCTTCGTCGTCCGTGATGGCAGTCAGGTTGATCTTCTCGTTCCACTCCTGGATAAGGTTCTTGTATTCGACAAACTGGCTGTACTTGTTCTCGTCGAAGTCGAGGTCCACGCTTCTGCAGGAAGCCTCTATAAGCTTATAGTAATCCATCCTCTATCTCCTTGCTCGCTCTCGCGTAGTTTTCCATGAATATCAGGAGGACCGTCATGTCCGCTGGCGACACGCCAGAAACCCTTGATGCCTGCCCTATGTTCTCCGGCTTGATCTTGTTGAGCTTCTGAATGGCCTCGAGCCTTAGCCCCTTGACCAGGTTGTAGTCCAGATCCTTAGGCAGCGCCCTGCTCTCGAACTTCCTGAACTGGCTCACCTGCTCGAGCTGCTTCTCGATGTAGCCCTCGTACTTTGAGATGGTATTGACTTCCTCCATCACGTCCATGCTGAGTTCAGGCCTGCACGGATCTAGTTCGGAAACCTTGAAGTAGTCAAGCTCAGGCCTCTTTATGAGCTCGTAAAGGCTAATCGGCTTCTTGAGCTCCGTAGAACCCAGTCCCATTAGGAAATCGTTGACCTCCCTCTTTCCGGTAACCTGTATGCCCTTTATCCTGGCTTGCTCATCCTCTATCGCCTTTTTCCTGGCAGTGTACTTGGAGTACCTTTCGTCCGTAACCAGGCCCGCCTGCCGTCCCAGCTCCGTCAGCCTGAGGTCCGCGTTGTCCTGCCTCAGCAGCAGCCTGTACTCTGACCTTGAGGTCATCATCCTGTAAGGCTCGTTCGTCCCCTTCGTCACCAGGTCGTCTATCAGGACCCCTATATAGGCCTCAGACCTGTCTAACACAAGCGGCTCCCTTCCCTGGGACTTAAGGGCGGCATTGATTCCGGCTACCAGCCCCTGGGCTGCGGCCTCCTCGTAGCCGGAGCTTCCGTTTATCTGCCCGGCGCCGAAAAGGCCGTCTATTCCCTTGAACTCAAGTGATAGCTTCAGCTCCTCGGGGTTGAAGCAGTCGTACTCTATCGCGTAGGCCGTCCTCAGTATCACGGCGTTTTCTAGCCCCACCATGGACCTGTACATCCTTATCTGAACGTCCTCAGGCATTGAGCTCGAGGCCCCTCCCACGTACATCTCCTCCGTGTTCTCGCCCTCAGGCTCGATGAATATCTGGTGGATCTCCTTGTCAGGGAAACGCATCACCTTGTCCTCAAGGGAAGGGCAGTACCTTGGACCCACCGACTTTATGGATCCGTTGTAAAGCGGAGACCTGTCGATGTTCTCCCTTATGACCTTCAGAGTGTCATCAGTAGTGTACGTAAGCCAGCAGGATATCTGGTCCTTCTCAAGCTTTCCGCTCATGAAGGAGAAAGGCACTATCCTTTCATCACCCTTCTGCTCTATCATCCTTGAGAAGTCGACGCTCCTCCTGCTTATCCTGGCAGGAGTTCCCGTCTTGAACCTCCTAAGCTCAATGCCGTTCAGCTCGAGCCCCTGGGAAAGGTATTCCGCAGGCTGGAGTCCGCTTGGTCCGCTGTTGTAGTTGACCTCACCTATTATGACCCTGCTCCTGAGGTATGTCCCTGAGGCGACGACGACGATGCCTGCCTTGAAGTAGGCCCCGTTCCTTGTCAGAACTCCCTGGACCTTTCCGCCCTCTATCCTGACCTCTATGGCTTCCAGCTGCCTCAGGTCAAGGTTCTCCTGCAGCTCCAGGACGTGCTTCATCCTCTCGGAGTACCTTCTCTTGTCTGCCTGAGCCCTCAGGGAGTGCACCGCGGGCCCCTTGGACGTGTTCAGCATCCTCGACTGGATGAAGGTGTGGTCTATGTTTACTCCCATCTCCCCGCCAAGCGCGTCAATCTCCCTGACAAGATGGCCCTTTGCGGTGCCGCCTATGTTCGGATTGCATGGCATGAGTGCTATGCTGTCGAGGTTCATCGTCAGCATAAGCGTCCTGCTGCCCATCCTTGCCGCAGCGAGACCGGCTTCGCAGCCAGCGTGGCCTGCGCCTATTACAATTATGTCGTATTCCCCAGCAAAATATTCCATATCCTAACCTACTTTCCTAAACAGAATTCAGAGAAAATCTTGTCGATTATGTCCTCCTCCATCGTGTCTCCCGTTATCTGGCCAAGGCTGTACCATGCGCTCCTTATGTCTATGGACGCCAGGTCTATGGCGCTTGTGCCCGCCAGTGCTTCTATTGCCTGCAGGCAGCTGCTTCTGGCCGCCAGCATTGCTTCCTTGTGCCTCATGTTCGTTATTACAAGCTCGTTCGGCTTTATCTCCCCGTGGAAGAAAAGCTTCACTATGGCTTCCTTCAGCCTGTCTATGCCGAAGCCCTGGATCACCGAGGCGTTTATCACGTACTCAGGCTCAAGCCCCTCAAGCTCCCTGATGTCCATCCTTGCGTTAAGGTCCACCTTGTTCAGGAGCACGATGTACTTCTTGCCCTTTATATAGCTTATTATGTCCCTGTCCTCGTCTGTGAGCTCCCTGCTTGTGTCCAGCATGAAGATTATCAGGTCTGCTTCCTCGATCTTCGACCTTGATTTTTTGACGCCTATCCTCTCGACAACATCCTCGGTTTCCCTTATTCCCGCGGTGTCCACTATCTTGATTGGGATACCCTTTATGTTGATGTATTCCTCAATGACATCCCTGGTCGTCCCCGGTATGTCTGTAACTATTGCCCTGTTCTCCTTTAGAAGGGTGTTGAGCAGCGAGGATTTTCCCACGTTGGGCTTGCCGACTATAACTGTGCTTATCCCTTCCCTGAGTATCTTTCCCTCGTCTGCGCTGTCTATGGCGCTGGTGAGCTGCTCTTCTACCTCCCTGAGGCGAGCCGTAACCTGAATTGCCGTTATCTCCTCCAGGTCCTCCTCCGGGTAGTCTACAGTAGCCTCTATGTGAGCTATCAGACCAAGGAGCTTCTCCCTGAGCTCCCTGACTGCGGCCGAGAGGTTCCCTCCTGCCTGCAGCACCGCCGACTTCATGGAGAGCTCGGTCTTAGCCCTTATTATGTCTATGACAGCCTCGGCCTGGCTCAGGTCTATCCTTCCGTTCAGGAAGGCCCTCTTGGTGAACTCGCCCGGATCAGCTATCCTGGCGCCCGACTTGATGACGTTCTCCAGAACCTTGTTCGTTGCCACCATTCCTCCGTGGCAGTTTATCTCTACGGTGTCCTCCGCAGTGAAGCTCTTAGGTCCCTTCATGAAGCTAACCAGGACCTCGTCTACCACGTCGTCTCCCCCGAACTCCAATATGTGTCCGTACCTCATGGTGTAGGCCTTCATGCCTTCAAGGCCCTTCCTGTTCCTGCCTCTGAATATGCTGCCGACAACCTGCAGCGCCTTGTCGCCCGACACCCTTATAATGGAAATTCCGCCCTCTCCGATCGCGGTGGATATTGCCGCAATAGTATCAAATTCCTTCATCTGGCGTTTTCCTCCCTTCTGTGACTCAAAATAAAGAAGAAGAAAGCCTTAGGCTTTCTTCTTTAAATCCACAACTACTCTTCTGTAAGGCTCGTCGCCTTCGCTGAATGTCTCTACTGATAAATCGTTTTGGAGCGCAGAATGTATTACCCGTCTCTCGTAAGGGTTCATAGGCTCGAGCTTTACCTGCCTGCCTGTAGCCTTTACCTTCTCGGCAATCCTTTTGGCCAGCCTTTTCAAGGTCTCTTCCCTCTTGGTTCTGTAGTTTTCTGTATCCAAAATGACTCTCTTATATTCATTTTCTCCGCCCTTGTTCACCACAAGGCTGACAAGGTACTGAAGTGAATCTAAAGTTTCTCCCCTATAGCCTATCAGGATTCCCATGTCAGGCCCAGCCATCGTTATCTTCACGACGTTGTCTTCTTCCTTTATCCTGATCTCGGCTTTCACTCCCATGCTGTCAAGCACGCTCCTGAGGAACGCCTTTCCCTCAAAGATGTAGTCCTTCTTAACCTTGACCCTTATCTTTGCAGGCCTGCTTCCGATATTAAGGAAGCCTTTATGACCTTCATCCAAAACTTCGTATTCAACTTTGTCTGCAGTAAGCTTAAGCTCCTTAAGGGCGTTCTGGAGAGCATCCTCTACCGTCTTGCCTACCATTTCCATAACCGTCATCTAAGTTGACACCTCCCGGATAATAGTGCTATTTTTTGTCTTTTGCTATCTTTTTGTCCATCTTTTTCATGATAACTGTCTGTATGACCTGTATTAGGTTGTTGACTACCCAGTAAAGGACAAGCGCAGCCTTCAGGTTCCAGCTTACATATATCATGAAGAAGCCCATGGAAATGTTCATTATCTTCGTCTGCCTAGCCTGAGCTGGGTCGGCGTTGTGGGTAGGCATCGAGAAGTAGCCCGAAAGGAAAGTGGTCATACCCGAAAGCACGGCAAGTACCATGTTGCTCTTCCCTAGGTCCAGCCCAAGGAAGTACACTCCCTCCAATCCGGTCATCGTGCTGAAGACGAAATAAAGCGCAATAAAAATAGGCCACTGTATAAGCATTGGCAAGCAGCCGCTGAACGGGCTGGCTCCTCTTTCCTTGTACAGCTTCATCATTTCTTCCTGTGCCTTCTGAGGGTCGTTCTTGTGTTTTTCCTGAAGCTTCTTTACCTCAGGCTGTATTTCGCTCATAACCAATGAAGACTTGGTCTGCTTTATTGTGAGCGGCAGGATCAATATCCTGATTATCACGGTGACAAGGATGATCGCCAGACCGGCGGACAGCCCCTTATCAGGCACAAAGCTGTTAACAAAATTATGTATAATGTTGAAGAATTGCACGAACGCTTCGTTTATATACTGCAAAATTTTTTCCCTCCAAACGTTATTTAACTGGGTCGTAGCCGCCCTTGCTTAAAGGGTTGCATCTCAGTATCCTGTAAAAAGCCATAGCTCCTCCTTTAAGCAAGCCATACTTTTCTATGGCCTGTATAGCATACATTGAGCATGTAGGCGTATACTTGCACGTTGGCGGCTTCATGGGGGAAATATATTTCCTATACATATTGATTAGAAATAACACGGACTTTTTCATTAATTATATAAACCTGCCTTATTAAAAAGGTTCAGAACCGCTTTCTCGATCTCTTTATAGCTTTTTCCCTTAGCAGGATTTCTTGCGATAAACACCAGGTCATAACCTTTATTTATGCCTTCGCTGTTATGCCTGTAGCTCTCCTTGATGAGCCTCTTTATTCTGTTCCTTGTAA
This sequence comes from Clostridium sp. UBA699, assembly GCA_002298915.1. Taxonomy (GTDB): domain Bacteria; phylum Bacillota; class Clostridia; order Clostridiales; family Clostridiaceae; genus UBA699. The sequence continues at coordinate 11,439 of DBML01000028.1, read as the reverse complement.
CGCTCTTGCCGACCTTCTTGCTCACGGACACCCCGAGCCTGTTGTAGTCGGTCCTGTTCCTGTATATGTACAGTACCAAAAGATAGTTAGAAAAAGATTTTCCTCTTTTATATACAGCCCTAAATTCAGAGTTCTTTCTAATATTGTACTTTTTGATTTTCAATTTTAATTAACTCCTTTTTTTCTGCAGTGCAGAAAAAGGCCACATATGCGGCCCTTATGCTGTTAGTCTTTTTCTTCCTTTAAGTCTTCTTCTTCTAAGAACGTTTCTGCCAGAAGCAGTAGCCATTCTCTTCCTGAAACCATGCTCTCTTTTTCTCTGCTTCTTCTTTGGCTGGTAAGTCATGAACATTCTAAATACACCCCCTTCTAAAGCGGATTATATCACTTTAAATATTTCAATCTTAAAGTTTCACTATTAAATTATATATTCATGCTTTGGGCTTGTCAAGAACAACGGGTGAAATACAATGTTAATATAATTTTATTTTTTTGTGGATAACTTATTGAACACAGGTCCTCCTTTTGATATTATTAGTATATACCTGTGAATAACTTAATAGGGATGCCACTTATCCACAAAGTGTTGATAAGTGTGTGCATAACTTGTTGGAATATGTATATATTTTCATTTACATATTTTATTTTTGGCTAAAAATCAGACTTTCACGCAATTTAATAATGTTAATGTTTGAATATTTGGCCTTGTTGATAAGAGTTTTTCAAGAAGGTCATGAACAAAATTATTAACATGTTATTATATCTATCAACATATGTTGCGGGCCGTGCGGGCCTGTTGATTAATATGTTGATAATTATTTTTTTATATCAGACAGGAGGATAACAAATGAGTGCCCAACTACAAGAAACCTGGGAAAAAACGATCAACATTCTCAAGGGCGAGATCACAGAGGTAAGCTTCAACACATGGATTAAGAGCATTACCCCGATTTCAATGGACAATTCGGCGATCAAGCTCGGGGTGCCTAACGATTTCACCAAAGGCATACTGAACAGCAGGTACAAGTCGCTGATAGAGAACGCGCTGAAGATGATAACTTCAAAGAAATACAGCGTGAATTTCGTCACAGCTTCAGAAGATATAATGGAAGAAACAGAACAGGTTTCAAGGAAAGCCGTTGCGCAGAGGCACCGAGAGCCTCAGAACGAGGAGATGCCGACGACGACCCTCAACCCTAAGTACACCTTCGACACCTTCGTAATAGGCAACAGCAACAGGTTCGCCCATGCCGCTTCCCTTGCGGTGGCGGAGTCTCCAGCTAAGGCATACAACCCTCTGTTCATATACGGGGGCGTGGGGCTGGGAAAAACCCACCTTATGCACGCCATCGGCCACTATATACTGCAGCAGAACCCTAAGTCAAAGGTAGTGTACGTTTCCTCCGAAAAGTTCACAAACGACCTGATCAACTCCATAAAGGACGACAAGAACGTGGAGTTCAGGAACAAGTACAGGAACATAGACGTGCTGCTCATAGACGATATCCAGTTCATAGCCGGCAAGGAGAGCACCCAGGAGGAGTTCTTCCATACCTTCAACGCCCTGCACGAGGCCGACAAGCAGATCATCCTCTCGAGCGACCGCCCTCCTAAGGAGATCCCTACACTGGAGGACAGGCTGAGGTCCAGGTTCGAATGGGGGCTCATTGCTGACATCCAGGCTCCTGACTACGAGACTAGGATGGCCATACTGAAGAAGAAGGCCGACGTCGAGAACCTCAACATACCTAACGACGTCATGGTGTATATAGCAACAAAGATAAAATCGAACATAAGGGAGCTCGAAGGGGCTCTTATAAGAATAGTAGCCTTTTCCTCGCTCACCAACAAGGAGATAAGCGTGGACCTGGCTGCTGAAGCCCTCAAGGACATCATCTCCGGAAGGCAGAGCAAGCAGATAACTGTGGAGCTCATCCAGGAGGTGGTTGCAAACTACTACAGCCTCAGGATGGAGGACTTCAAGTCTGCAAGGAGGACAAGGAACGTAGCCTTCCCTAGGCAGATAGCCATGTACCTGGCCAGGAAGATAACCGACCTGTCCCTTCCAAAGATAGGCGAGGAGTTCGGCGGCAGGGACCACACAACGGTAATCCATGCCTACGAGAAGATATCACAGGAGATAAAGACCGACGAGCAGCTGCAGAACGCCGTCAAGGAGCTCACCAAGAGGATAAACCAGAACAGCTAACAGCTGTTGACTACTTTTCATTTTTGCCTGTGGATACACTGAAAACTGAAGACCGCTCATCTAACAATGTGGATAAGAAAAGAGATTTGTTCAGACTTATCCACACTGTTTTTTCAAGCTGAAGCCAGTCATTCCAAGGGCTTCAGGGGTTGCTAACATACTCACAGCCCCTACTACTACTAATACTAACGATAATATTATCTAATCTATTATCTAAAGGAGGATAACTACATGTACTTCAAGTGTGAAAAATCCATTCTTCAGGATGCCGTTTCTACTGTCCAGAAGGCAGTCACGGGAAAATCTACAATGCCCATCCTCGGAGGGATTCTTATAAAAGCATACGACGGGGAGATAATCTTCACAGGCTCCGACCTGGACCTCAGCATAGAGAAGAAGATAAGCTCGGAAGTCCTTGAGCCTGGAACGGTTGTCATAGACGCAAGGCTTTTCGGGGAGATCATAAGGAAACTGCCTAATGACATAATAGAGATCAAGACGCTGGACAGCAGCTCAATCCAGATAGCCTGCCAGAAGTCGAAGTTCAAGCTCATACATATGAACTCAGAAGAGTTCCCTGAACTGCCGCACATAAGCGAAAACATGATATTCTCAGTGCCGCAGAGGATCCTAAAGAACATGATAAGGGGTACCATATTCGCCACGGCAGCAGACGACTCGAGGCCTATCCTCACAGGCGTGCTTTTCGAGATAAAGGACAAGAAGCTCAACCTTGTGGCCCTGGACGGCTACAGGCTGGCTCTGAAGAGCGAGGCGCTTGACACGGACAACGTCATAAATGCGGTGATCCCTGGAAAGACCCTGTCTGAGGTCTCCAAGATACTGGACGACACGGACGACAGCGTCAACATCACCTTCACCCCTAACAACATACTCTTCAACCTGAACCAGACGAAGGTAACCTCAAGGCTGCTGGACGGAGAGTTCATAAAATACGGCTCCATCATACCGAGCGAATACAGCCTGAAGGTCACAGCAAAAAGGCTTGAGCTCCTCGACTGCATAGAGAGGGCGGCGCTTATGGGAAAAGAAGGAAGCACCAACCTCGTTAAGCTCGACATCGAAGAGGACAACCTGGTAATAACTTCTAATTCTCAATTAGGAACGGTAAGGGAAGAGCTGAGCATCATTCTGCAAGGACAGCCGCTCCAGATTGCATTTAACTCGAAATACCTCATAGACGTGCTCAAGATCATGGAGGAGGACGAGATCATAATGGAGCTCACGAGCAGCGTGAGCCCTTGCATAATAAAGAACAGGGAACTGGACAACTGCACCTACCTGGTGCTTCCGGTCAGACTGCTGAACAGCTAAAGCCATAGGAGGATAAACGAAATGATCGAAGTTAAGATAAACACTGAAATAATAAAGCTGGACTCGTTCCTGAAATGGTGCGGCGCGGTTTCTCTCGGCTCCGAAGCCAAGATTTACGTGCAGGACGGGCTCGTCAAGGTGAACGGAGAGGTGGAGACCAGGAGAGGCAAAAAGCTGACCTACGGGGACATCGTTGAGTTCCAGGGAGAAACTTACAAAATCGTGCAGTAAAAAAACGGCCCTTATGTTTAAGGGCCAATTTATGTTATAATAAAAATTGGGTGTTTTTTATGTATGTTAAATATTTAAGGCTTAAAAACTACAGGAACTACGATGAACTTTTTATAGAGCTGAACTCCAAAGTGAATGTCTTCATAGGCGACAACGCCCAGGGAAAGACCAACATACTGGAAAGCATCTATTTCTGCAGCATTGGAAAATCGCACAGGACGAACAAGGACAAAGAGCTCATAAGGTGGGACCAGAGAGAGGCTTCAATAAGCGTCCACGTGGCCAAGGAAAGGCTGGACAAGAGGATAGACATAACGATCCCGAGGGAAGGCAAGAAGACCATGAGCATAAACTCCATAAAGATGTCAAAGGTTTCGGACCTGATAGGCATACTCAACGTCGTCATGTTCTCCCCGGAGGACCTCAAGATCGTCAAGGAATCCCCTTCCCACAGGAGGAGGTTCATGGACATCGAGCTGTGCAAGCTCAACAAGAAGTACTACTACAACCTCGTGCAGTACAACAAGGTGCTGGAGGAGAGGAACTCCGCCTTGAAAAAATGGCGGCAGATGAACAGCGACATCCTCGACATCTACGACGAGCAGATAGCGGGCTACGGCAGCTACATAATCTCGGAGAGGCAGAAATTTATAGAAATGCTCAACCAAAAAGGTCAGGGCATACACAGGGACATAACCTCGGGCAGGGAGGAGATACGCTTCAAGTACATCACCTGCGGAGCCGGGGATATTAGGAAAAGCCTTTTGGAGAACAGGGAGAGGGACTTCGAAAGAAAGACCACCTCCGTCGGACCCCACAGGGACGATTTTGACATAAGCATAAACGGGATAGACACAAGGAGCTACGGCTCTCAGGGTCAGCAGAGGACATCGGTGCTTACTATCAAGTTCGCCACCATCGAGATAATCAGGGAGATGACGGGCGAGTACCCCGTGCTGCTGCTGGACGACGTGCTTTCTGAGCTTGACATAAACAGGCAGAGATACATACTTAATTCGATAAACAGCATACAAACAATAATCACCTGCACAGGCATTTCGGACATAAAGGAATACCTGGAGGAAGGGGCTGCCATCTACATGGTCAGCGTCGGCAGCGTGAAAAAATACGAATAGCGGGGAGGATCAATTCATGTTTTTACATTTGGGTGAAAATGTAGTGGTGCCGGTAAAGGACATAATAGGGATATTTGACATGGAGACATCCATGTACAGCTCCGACACGATCCAGTTCCTTAGGATGGCAGAGGAGGACGGGTTCGTATCGAGGGTCACCAGCGACAAGCCGAAATCGTTCGTCATCGCCGAGGTCGACAAGAAGAGCAAGATATTCCTGTCGCCGATATCATCAAGCACGCTTGCCAAGAGAACAAAGTCGATAAATTACGAGCTGTAATCCGTCGGCATCACATAAAACGGGAGGTACACTATGTCAGAAGACAAGAAGCAGAGTTATGACGAGAGTCAGATCCAGGTCCTGGAGGGCCTTGAGGCGGTAAGGAAAAGGCCGGGAATGTACATCGGCACGACAGGGCCGAGAGGACTCCATCATCTCGTATACGAAATAGTTGACAACAGCATAGACGAAGCTCTGGCAGGCTACTGCAAGAACATTAGGGTCGCGATACACGAGGACAACTCGATCACGGTTTCCGACGACGGAAGAGGCATGCCTGTAGGCATGCACCCTAAGATGGGCAAGCCTACAGTGGAGGTAATAATGACGGTGCTCCACGCCGGAGGAAAGTTCGGAGGCGGAGGCTACAAGGTTTCCGGAGGACTCCACGGTGTAGGCGCGTCCGTAGTTAACGCTCTTTCAGAGGTTTGCGAGGTGGAGGTCAGAAGGGAAGGCCACATCTGGAGGCAGAGGTACGAGAGGGGAAAGACCATGACCGGCCTCGACGTGGTAGGCGACTACAGCACGGGCGGAACGGGCACCAAGACCTACTTCAAGCCTGACCCGGAGATATTCGAGGAGCTGGAGTACGACTACGACACACTTGCGCAGAGGCTCAGGGAGCTCGCGTTCCTCAACAAGGGCATCAGGATAACACTCGCAGACGAGAGGCCGGAAGGCAAGTCGGAGGAGTTCCACTACGAGGGCGGCATAAAGTCCTTCGTGGCCTACCTAAACAGGAACAAGGAGACGCTCCACAAGGAGCCCGTCTACTTCGAGAAGAAGAAGGACGACATATACGTAGAGATAGCTCTCCAGTACAACGACAGCTACAACGAGAACATATTCTCGTTCGCCAACAACATAGACACAGTAGAGGGAGGAAGCCACGTCGTGGGCTTCAAGACCGCGCTCACGAGGGTGTTCAACGACTACGCCAAGAAGTACGGCTTCCTTAAGGACAGCGACAAGAACCTCACAGGCGAAGACATCAGGGAAGGCCTTACGACCGTCATTTCGGTCAAGCTCCTTGAGCCGCAGTTCGAGGGACAGACTAAGACGAAGCTAGGCAACTCCGAGGTAAGGGGAATAGTCGACAGCGTCGTGGGCGAAGGCCTCAGCAACTTCCTTGAGGAGAACCCTGCAGTTGGCAAGGTCATACTCGAAAAGTCACTCATGGCCTCAAGGGCCAGGGAGGCTGCAAGGAAGGCAAGGGAGCTCACAAGGAGGAAATCCGTCCTCGAGAGCACGTCCCTTCCAGGAAAGCTGGCTGACTGCTCCTCCAAGGACCCTTCCGAGTGCGAGATTTACATCGTCGAGGGAGACTCCGCGGGAGGCTCTGCCAAGCAGGGAAGGAACAGGAGGTTCCAGGCCATACTGCCTCTCAGGGGAAAGATCATGAACGTTGAGAAGCAGAGGCTTGACAAGATACTGAACTCGGAGATGATCTCAGCCATGATAACGGCCTTCGGTGCCGGCATAGGCAAGGACTTCGACACCGAAAAGCTCAGGTACCACAGGATAATCATAATGACGGACGCCGACGTGGACGGAGCCCACATAAGGACACTGCTCCTCACGTTCTTCTACAGGTACATGAGGGAGATGGTGGAGAAGGGCCACGTATACATCGCTCAGCCGCCTCTCTACAAGGTGACGAAGCAGAAGAAGGACCACTACGTTTACACGGACAAAGAACTTGAGAGACTGCTTGCCGAGCTTGGCGGCAAGGACAGCAGCACTGACATACAGAGATACAAGGGTCTCGGAGAGATGAACGCTGAGCAGCTCTGGGACACTACCATGGATCCTGAAAAGAGAATCCTTCTCAGGGCGACTATCGACGACGCCATTGCCGCGGACGAGATATTCACCATCCTTATGGGCGACAAGGTCGAGCCTAGGAGGGAGTTCATACAGAAAAATGCTAAAAAGGTAGTGAACCTTGATATCTAGAATGAGGTGGAATAGATGGAAAACAAGAACGAAGGAAAAGTATTGCCCGCTGAGATAAGCCATGAGATGAAAAAATGCTATATAGATTACGCCATGAGCGTAATAGTGGGAAGGGCCTTGCCGGACGTAAGGGACGGGCTCAAGCCTGTCCACAGAAGGATTCTCTACTCCATGCAGGAGCTGGGACTGACTCCGGATAAGGGCTACAGGAAATGCGCCAGGATCGTCGGAGACGTCTTGGGTAAGTACCACCCTCACGGCGATACGTCGGTTTACGACGCTCTCGTAAGGCTTGCGCAGGACTTCTCTATAAGGTACCTGCTCGTTGACGGACACGGAAACTTCGGTTCCGTAGACGGAGACTCCGCAGCTGCCATGAGGTACACGGAAGCCAAGATGAACAAGATCACCGTGGAGATGCTCAGGGACATAAACAAGAACACGGTAGACTTCGTGCCTAACTTCGACGGCGAGGAGATGGAGCCTTCGGTGCTTCCGTCCAGGTTCCCGAACCTGCTCGTAAACGGATCCTCAGGAATAGCGGTTGGTATGGCAACGAACATACCTCCGCACAACCTGTGCGAGGTAATTGACGGAGTATCAGCCCTGATTGAAGACCCTGACGTTACTGTCATGGAGCTCATGGCCCACATAAAGGGTCCTGATTTCCCGACTGCGGGGATAATCCTCGGCACTGCCGGCATCAGGGAGGCCTACGAGACGGGAAGAGGAAAGGTCGTCGTAAGGTCGAGGACTGAGATAGAAGAGGAGAGGGGACGCCACAGGATAGTGGTTACCGAGCTCCCTTACCAGGTCAACAAGGCTAGGCTCATCGAGAACATAGCCGAGCTCGTCAAGCTGAAGAAGATCGAAGGCATATCGGACCTAAGGGACGAGTCCGACAGGGACGGGATGAGGATAGTCATCGAGGTGAAGAGGGACGCGAACCCTAACGTCCTCTTGAACCAGCTCTACAAGCACACGAAGATGCAGGACTCCTTCGGCATAATAATGCTGGCGCTTGTCAACAACGAGCCGCAGGTACTCAACCTGAAGCAGATACTCGTTCACTACCTGAACCACCAGAAGGAAGTCATAAGGAGGAGGAGCCAGTTCGAGCTGGACAAGGCCTCCGCCAGGGCCCACATTCTGGAGGGCCTCAGGATAGCCCTGGACCACATAGACGAGGTCATAGCCCTCATCAGGGCATCTAAGACGACCGAGGTCGCAAGGAACGGGCTCATGGAGAAGTTCGCCCTTTCCGAGAAGCAGGCGCAGGCCATCCTGGAGATGAGGCTGCAGAGGCTCACTGGCCTGGAGAGGGACAAGATCGAGGATGAGTACAGCGAGCTGATGAAGCTCATTGCCTACCTCAAGGAAGTCCTTGAGAAGGAAGAGTTGGTATTAAAGATTATAAAGGACGAGCTTCTCGAGATAAGGGCCAGGTACGGCGACGAGAGAAGGACGGAGATCCAGAGGAACACCAACGAGATAGACATAGAGGACCTCATAGAGGAGCAGGAGGTCGTGATCACCCTTACCCACGCGGGATACATCAAGAGGCAGACAGCCGACACGTACTCCTCGCAGAAGAGGGGCGGAAAGGGCATACAGGCCACATCGACGAAGGAGGACGACTTCGTTGAGGCCATGTTCGTGACATCGACACACAACGACATACTCTTCTTCACGAACAGGGGCAAGGTTTACAAGCTCAAGGGCTACGAGATACCTGAGGCAGGAAGGACCGCCAAAGGCATGAACATGATAAACCTCCTTCCGCTTGAGCAGGACGAGAAGATAGAGACAGGCATCAGCCTCAAGGAGTTCGACGCGAACAGCTTCCTCATTATGGCAACGAAGAACGGCATAATAAAGAAGACGCCTCTCACCGAGTACTCCAGCATAAGGAAGAACGGGCTGAACGCCATAAACCTCAGGGAAGGCGACGAGCTGATAAGCGCGAAGCTCACCACAGGTGACAGCGAGATAGTCGAGATAACCCAGGACGGCTACGCCATAAGGTTCGACGAGAACGACGTAAGGCCTATGGGAAGGACCGCCAGCGGAGTCAAGGCGATAACGCTCAGGGAAGGCGACAGCGTGGTTTCAATGGACATAGTCGTTGAGGACCAGGAGATCCTGGTTGTCAGCGAGAACGGCTTCGGAAAGAGGACGCCTGTGTCGGAGTACACTATGCACCACAGGGGCGGAAAAGGCATAATAACCTACAAGGTTACCGAGAAGACCGGCAAGGTTGTAGGTGCCAGGTTCGTCAGCGAGGGCGACGAGATGATGCTCATAAACAACAACAACGTTGCTATAAGGATAAACGTGGCTGACATATCGTCGACCAGCAGGAACGCCATGGGGGTAACCCTCATGAGGTCTCTGGAGGACGAGAAGGTCGTTGCTATAGCGAAGATCTGCTGCAACGGCGACGAAGAAGAAGCTGAGGAATAAAAAAGAATAAGCATTAAATTGAGGTCAGGAGTTGTTTTTCAGCTCCTGATTTTTTTTACAGGGAGGTGCTTTCATTGAGAAAGGTTGTACTGTACATCGCACAGAGCCTGGACGGCTACATCGCGGGGGAAGGCGGCGACCTAGGCTGGCTCGACATGGCGGCCCGGGAAGGAGAGGACTACGGCTACGGGGAATTCATCAAATCGGTCGACACCGTCATCATGGGGAGGAAGACCTACGACAAGGTGATGTCCTTCGGCATCGGCTTCCCACATCCAGACAAGAAGTGCTACGTGATTTCGAGGAAGAGGCGGGAGGCGGAAGGCAACCCTGAGTTCTACGGCGGCAACCTTGGGGAGCTCGTCTGGAGGCTCAGGAACGAGGAAGGCAAGGACATATTCCTGGACGGAGGGGCGGAGGTGGTCAGGGAGTTCCTGGAGAGGGACCTGATAGACGAATACGTAATCTCCATTTTGCCGGTGCTTATAGGGAGCGGCACGAGGCTTTTCCTTGAGCACGAAATATTCCTCAAGCTCAGGCTTGTCTCGTCAAGGGCGTACGATTCAGGGCTGGTGCAGCTGAGATATGAGAGAAAACATGATTGCTTGTAAAAGCTGATGGCTTTATCATTGAATTATGGACAAATAATAGTTTGGAGGTATGGATATGAGGTACTATGTTGTTGATGCGTTTGCGGATAAGGTGTTCCAGGGAAATCCTGCAGGGGTGTGCGTGCTGGAGGAGAAGCTGGAGGCTGCAACCATGCAGAAGATAGCTTCGGAGAACAACCTTTCTGAGACTGCCTTCCTCTACAGGAGGAGCGCGGGCCAGTACGACCTGAAGTGGTTCACCCCAAAGGCGGAGATAAACCTGTGCGGCCACGCCACCCTTGGGACGGCCTGCGTCGTAAGGAACTTCGTCGACCCTGGGATAAAGGACATGCATTTCGACACGCTGAGCGGCATACTCGAGGTTCACAGCGAAGGAGAGTTCTACACGATGAACTTCCCTTCCATAATGCCCGACAGGATAGCCGTCCCGAACAGGCTTGAGGAAGCTCTCGGCGCCGAAGCCCTGGAGGTGTACCTGGCGAGGGACCTGATGGTCCTTCTTAAGGACGAGGAGACTGTTCTTAATCTCAAGCCGGACTTCGAAATGATAAAGGGGCTTGCGGACGGGCTCGGGGTCATAGTGACCGCGAAGGGCAATGAGGCGGACTTCGTATCGAGGTGCTTCTACCCAAAGCTGGGAGTGAACGAGGACCCAGTAACAGGATCGGCGCACAGCAACCTGATACCTTACTGGGCGGAAAAGCTCGGCAGGAAGGAGCTGAAGGCTGTGCAGCTTTCGGAAAGAAGAGGCACGCTCTACTGCGAGCAGCTGGGCGACAGGGTGAACATGAGCGGAAAAGCAGTGCTTTACATGCAGGGGGAGATATTCGTCTGATTAAGAAAGCATAGGAAAAGGGGCCCGAGAGGCCCTTTTTCGTTGATAACGGCTGAGAACTCCGGATGATTATTCGCACAAAAAAGGCAAACTTACCCTGGAGTATCAATATGAGTTAAAGCGAGGAAAAAGGAGAAAAACTTAGCATTATGCGTTCTATTTTGAAATTATGAATAAAAGGTTAAAAAAAGGTGACCGCAGATTTGGTAAACTAATCTTCGTTGTCACGGAAACGCAGACAGCGAGCGGGATACGAGCACAGAATCATAAAAAAATGATGAAAAAAATGTGTTGACACAGGTTAAATGGTGTGGTATTCTATAATAGTTCCCCAAGCGGAACAGCTGTGTTACAACAGCAAAATGGTCTTTGAAAATTAAACA
>DBML01000026.1 GCA_002298915.1 Clostridium sp. UBA699 | reverse complement strand
TTCTCTACAGTACAGTCCCTGTAGAGAATACACCTAGTGTCTACATAGCTCGTACCCTCATCTTCGAATTCAGCCTCCCGGCTTAAGGTTTCGCCGGCGTATCTCCTCATGTAATCAACATAAAGTTTCACGGCGCTGCCGCTGCTCCTGCTGAAAAGGCCCAGCAGGTAGCCCTTGTCTAAGATTTTCAGCTTGTCACGCCTCGTGCCCATGTATATCCCGAGGCTCGAATACTTATAGCTCTCCACCGACTTCTCGTATCCCTTCAAGGAATGGGGGTTGTTGTGGATGTATGCTGAAAGTCTGAGGAAATAGCCGTTGTTTCCGATCACCTTGCTCTTGAACCTGTCCTGGAACAAGTGCCCGTGCCTGCCGTATTTCTTGTTGAAGTACCTCGCGTAGCTCAGGTTGATCCCATGCATAACCTTAGATATGTCTGCTCCGTTCGCATCTATTAGGAGGTGGATGTGGTTGTCCATTAGGCAATAGGCGTTTATCCTGATTTTGTATTTCTCCTTGTAGCGCTTGACTATCTTCAGATATCTCGCTTTGTCTTCTTCGTCGCGGAACATGTCCACTTCGCTTATGCTCCTGGACATGATGTGGTACTTAGCATCTGGGCTCTTCACACGGGCAGTTCTCGGCATAATAAAAAACCTCCTTGTCGGGCATGATCTGTTATTATCATGCCCATTCAAGGAGATTCTATTCATTATTTAATCTGTTGATTAACCGTCCCTAAGCTTTACCGACAAACACCATAACCGCATCCCTCAAAAACTCTGCAGTATCCGGCTGATTTCTGTCGTAATATGCCTTGAATCTTTCATCACAAACGTACATTTGAACAAGACCGGCATGTGCTTCCTTTGAATAGCTGTCCCAATATTCCATAAGCCACTTCTTATGAAGTGCTGCTGCTAACTGAGCTAGAGCTCCTGCCGGGTCACCTGTCTTCATTGCCTCTTTAAGAGTTTCAAGGATTTCTTCAGCAAGTCTCTCTGTTTCTGCATATTTCTCTTCAGACATGCCCATCAGCTTTGCATTAGACTTTTCTACAACATCATCGCCATATTTTTCCCTGACCTCACGACCGTATTTGTCCTCATTTTCTTCGATCATCTTCTTTTTAAAGCCTTCGAACTTCTCTTTGTCAGCCATAGTTACCTCCCCTTTCATCGATGCAATCGTCTTGTCTACATTTGAGATCAACTGGTCGAGCTGACCCCTTTTATCAAGAAGCTTTCTTCGGTGTTCTTCCAGAGCTTCTGTCATATCAAAGTCTGGCCGTGATATTATATCCCCGATTTCCTCCAGAGGTAAGCCCATTTCCCTATAAAAAAGAATCTGCTGGAGCAAATCAATTTCCCTTTTGCCGTATATCCGGTAACCCGACGAATTTATTCTAGCCGGCTTTAGAATTCCAATTTCATCGTAATACCTGAGCGTGCGGGGGCTAATCCCAGCCATGCATGCTAACTTCTGCACTGTATACTCCAAAATATCAACCTCCTGACAAGACAAGAATAAACCCTTACGTTGCGTCAATGTCAAGGAATTATTTTTCTCTTTCCTCGATTGTTACTTTTATGATATCTCCAGGCTGCTTGCCAATCTTTGCCCTGATTTCTTTTCTGATGCCTATAATATGGCAGGGAGTCTTCATTCTTACTAGGCTACCTTCGTAATGCTCTCCGTCGAACGTAGCGTGCACAGGGACCCTGCCCTTCCCGAATTCAGCCTTGACATCAAAAGGTATCTCGACGTATGCACCATCAATATCTGGGACTTTCTTGATTTCCGCTTCAAATTCATATACTTTCCCCATAATCCCTGCTCCCAATTCTACAAATATTCAAGGTTTTCTGTCTGTAGTGATAGCCTGCTTAGAAAATCGTCCATCTCCAGTTTTCTGATGGTGCCAATCCTGTAAGCCTCATCAGTCATTACTTTTTCAAGAAGCTCATCACTGAATTTCTGAATGAGTTCCACTGCCACCTCAAGATTCGGGGTCCAGTCATCCTTTCCGATTATGGATAGTATTCGTGTTATGCCGATGACCCCCATAAAGTCAAGTATGTCAGCATCCCTGAAAACAACAGCTTCAGAGCTCGGACCAACTTCAGAGTAGAACATATGGTGCTCCACTACTTCCTTGACTTGTTTGATTTTTTCTTGCGGAAATTTCAGGCTGTTAAGCGTCTCCTCTGTCAATTGAACAGATCTCTCAGCATGATCGACTTCAGCCTTTTTGTAAGGCTCAAAAGCTCCTATGTCGTGAATATAGGCAGCTGCAAACAAAACTTCCTCATCAATTACCAGTCCTTCGACGGCAGCTATATCCATAGCCATCTTGTAAACACGGTTGCAATGATTAAAGCCCCATGCCGGATGCTCTAACTTTTCCGCAAAAACCAATATGTAATCCCTCCACATAAACGCTCTCCTCCTTCGTTTTTTCTAACTTCTTAGGCTAAAAGTACCCGCTGGCGTGATCTTTGATTATCGTCATTTATACTCATCCAGCAAACATTGAATTTTTTCAGCACACCTTCTACCGCTGCAAGAACCCGAACCAGCTCCGGTCACGCTCTTGACTTCCTCAACTGTACGAGCCCCCTCTGCTATCGCCTTCTTAATAGCAGCTCTGGATATTCCTCTGCAAACACATATTTTGGTCAGTTTATCCAAGATCTCATTATTGATCTTCTGCTCCACCTCGTCCACCTCAGTAAAAACATTTTATTCAATTATACCATTTTTAATGAAAAGTCAGAACAAGTTTCCATCCTACATTCCGATGGCTGTGCTCCGCAAATCTCACCCCCTGAAGAATCGTCCCCGAACCCGCAAACTCGAAGTGCACAAACTTTGAAATTGTGTTAAAATTAAACAAAGAGAAGACGTAGTCATGCCAAATTCCTTGCAGATGAAATGCAGTAGATAATTGCAGTGGAATAATTTCACCTGAAAGAGGTTGAGACTATGAAAAAAGATAGCGATAATCAAAAATTACATATTCAAAATGCGTGCTTGAATTCAGATCAAGAGCAATCAAATACATGCGACGATTGTCCGGACCACCTGAGACTTAGTCCATTCTTCCTTTTCTGGGCTCTTGTAATATTCAGCTTCTTCGGTTATGTTGTGGAAATGCTTTACGAACTAGTAATGCTTGGTCAGCTTCAAAGCCGGCAAGGGCTTATTTACGGCCCCTTCAGCCAGATATACGGGATAGGCGCAGTCATAGGCATAGTTGCCTCTCGGAAGTATCACCATAAAAGCATCGCTTTCATTTCCCTGTTTTGCGCTGTTTTGGGAAGCATATACGAATATTGCTCCAGTCTTTTCCTTGAAGTTGCTTTTAACGCTTCCGCCTGGAATTATACCCATTCATTCCTTAATATCAATGGAAGGACAAGCTTGATGTACGCCTTTTACTGGTCTCTTATCGGCACCTTAACGATCAAGCTTTTTTACCCTGCACTCTGCAGGTTCCTTCGAAAGATACCCAGCAAAAGAGCCATCGCGGTAACCTGGATAATATTTATTCTTATCGCTACAGACTCGTTTTTAACTGTTACCGCTTTGCAAAGGTATTCCGAAAGATACTACAGAATCCCCGCACAAACAAAATTCGAAGCATTTCTTGACAAAAATTACCCAGATTCATTTATGAAGACTATTTACCCAGATATGAAATTCAAATAAAGAAGTCATGATGCTGAACAGCTTATCATGACTTCTTTTATAACATTATTGCTGAATCCGCAGATTAACCGTCCCCGATTCCCCAGACGCTAAGAAAGGAGCGCGCCTATGAACTCCAGACATCGAAGAACGCTTGCAAGCCAAAACCTTTTGAAAGAGTTCCCTTCGGCAGAGACTGCAGAGATAAAGCCTTTGCCTGATCCGAAACCCGGCAAAGCCGGATTGCACGAGATAACCAGACCCTCATTTTACAACCTCTTCTGGGCCACGGTAGCCTTCAGCTTCCTGGGATATGTGACAGAAATGGCTTACGAGTACCATCTTACCGGCAAACACGAAAGCCGCAAGGGAGTCATCTACGGCCCGTTAAGTGAGATATACGGGATTGGAGCCGACATTGCGATATTGCTCTCACGAAGGTTCTACGACAAGAATATAATCCTCCTGTTCGCATTCTTTACCCTTTTCGGCGGGGCATACGAGTACTTCGCCAGCCTTTTTCAGGAAAAAGTGTTCAAGAGCTCTGCATGGAATTATGAGGAAGAGATTTTGAACATTGAAGGCAGGACAAACCTCAAATTCTCAATCTACTGGGCAATTTTCGGTGTCGTGGCGGTTAGATACGTCTATCCCCTTTTATGCAGCGAACTCCGCAAGCTTCCTCCAAGAACAAACCAGTTCATAACCTTTATCGCCTTCATGCTGATATCGACCGATGCATTCCTTTCCACAGTGGCCATGATCAGGTACCGGGAAAGGAATGAGAACATACCGGCAACAACAGAATTCCAAAGGTTCTTGGACGAGGCATACCCTGACTCCCTTATGAAGAAAATATACCCTGACTTGAAATTCGTTAAAAAAGTCATGATGCCCTAAATAGAACATCATGACTTCATTTTTTGCCCTTAACCAGAGCTTCCTGCTTCAGTGCTAATAAGCTTCTACAAACACCTCGAAGTAAGCTGTCTCATGGTCGCATGCAGGACATTTCACTGGCGCTGCCACTCCCGCATAAATGTATCCGCAGTTGTTGCATTTCCAAAGCGTAGGATCGACCTTCTTGAAAACCTTGTCGTTCATGATGTTTTCGTAAAGCTTTCTGTACCTTATCTCATGATGCTTCTCAACCTCGGCTATCCTTCTGTACACTTCGGCGATCTCTGGGAAACCCTCTTCAGCAGCCATCGCAGCAAATGCAGGGTAAAGGTCTGACCATTCCTCATATTCGCCGTCCGCAGCAGCCTTAAGGTTGAACTTGGTGTCTCCAAGCCCTACCGGATATGCTGCATTTATCTCAACCATTTCGCCCATCATGCTTTCATTGAGGAATTTGAAAAATCTCTTTGCATGCTCCCTTTCGTTCTCTGCTGTCTCCATAAATATGTTTGAAATCTGGACGAAACCATCTTTTTTCGCCTGGGATGAGTAGTATGTGTACCTTGTCCTAGCCTGGCTTTCACCAGCAAAAGATTTCATCAGGTTTTCCGCTGTCTTAGTTCCTTTCAATGATTTCATAATCACATTACCTCCCTTTTGTCTTCTTGAAATCCGAATCAAAAACATCATCAAACTTCATCGTTATATTATTCTACACAGCCTCCCGATTTCCTTCTATTTTATCAAATTTTCACAATTTGCTTAATTTTCTCAATATGTCGTTCCGTTTTTTATCGTCCTATGGTAAAATAATTGTAATCAATCACAGCTTGAAAGGGGAAGATTTATATGTTTGAGATTGCATTGGAAGTGAAAAAAGCCCAGCCAGTAGTTTTTATACGAACGAGAACCCAGATAGATAAGCTCCCTGAACTTTTAGAAGAGACAAGTACAAAGATAAATCGCTTCATCAAAGAAAACGGCGCAAAAGCCACCGATGTGCTCTATACCAGATATCATGACGGCTCCATGGTCGGAAATGAGGTGGACGTGGAAATCGGCATGCCTGTGTCAAAGGAGCTTCAGGGGGTAGGGGAAATAAAATGTTCGGTGATCCCTGAAGGCAAATACGTGGCTGCTACGTACAAGGGCGATCCGGACGAGCTGGAGAAAGCTTACGACGGGATACTCAAGTGGATCGATGAAGCAGACCTGACGCCTTCCGGAGCATATTTCGAATACTACTACGGCGAGGACGAAAACGCGCCTGCGGAAGAATTCACTGCAAAAATTGTAGTGCCTGTATAAATAAGGAAAAAGCTTCAGAGGGGCTGGATGGATCAAACATCCGGCCCCTCCTTTTCAATTATCCCTCCAGCAGCTCGCGGTATAAATCAAAATTCTCGTCATCAAAGCAGACGAACCGCACTTCCTTTACGTTCCCTAACGACTCCAGTGCTTCTGTGACCGCATTAAAGGCTGTCTTTGCAGCCAGCTTCTTAGGGAATCCATATATGCCCGTGCTCACGTTAGGAAAAGCAACCGTTTCAAGTCTCTCCTCATCGGCCAGCTTGAGGCTGTTCCTGTAGGAATCGGCCAGAAGCCTCTCCTCGTCATGCTCCCCACCCTGCCATACCGGGCCAACAGTGTGGATGACGTGCCTTGCTTTGAGATTCCCACCTGACGTCAAGACTGCCTTACCCGTATCAAGCCTTCCGATCTTCCCAATAATCTCCCTGCACTCCTCGTCGATAGCGGGCCCTCCTGCTCTGTGGATCGCTCCGTCCACACCTCCTCCGCCGCGCAGCCCCGAGTTCGCTGCGTTGACAATGGCATCGACATCCTGCTTCGTCAGGTCCCCTTTCACAAGCACAATCTTTCCTTTTCTAATCTCAGAGTTCATCATGCTCTCCTTCCCTTAATCATATTTTCGGAAACGCCTATATTCCTGAAGCCGATTTGCGCCGTTCATGCATATGTGCTAAGCTAAAATCAGCAAAGATACAATAAACGATGTGTCCAAAGAGGTGTCATATATGAAAAAAACCATTAAAGTTGTAGGTGCAATAATTGAAAACGAGAACAGCGAGATCCTTTGCGCCCTCCGCTCCACGAGCATGTCGCGGCCAAACCTCTGGGAATTCCCTGGAGGAAAGATCGAAAAGCATGAGAGCGTAAGCGAAGCCCTCAAGCGCGAAATAATGGAAGAGCTTGGGTGCACAGTTGAACTCCAGAGCGTTTTCAGGGATGACGTCCACGAATATGAAGATGTAATCGTCAACCTGATAACTGCAAAATGCAGGATAGTCTCATGCCAGCCGAACGCAGTAGAGCATTCTAAACTTATCTGGCTTAAACGAGAGAACCTGAACTCGCTTAAGTGGGCCCCTGCGGATGTCCCTGCTGTACTCAACCTGGTGGCCGAAATGGCCAGAAAATAAGCCGAAGCCTGGAAGGGATCAGTGGCCGCAGCCCCTGCATTCCCTTCCTTTTTCTCGTTTCATATAGCTAATATCACAGGCTCCTGTCTGCCGGGATGAGAAGCACCGAGGAAGGTATCTTCCTTACCAGTTCACGGCTCACGCTTCCGATAGCAGTTTCCCTAACCAAGCCGCTACCCTGGCTGCCCATGACTACAAGGGTGATCGCATTTCCCTCAGCGAAACCCTTGATTTCGGCGGCAGGTTTTCCTGTAAGCAGTTCAACAACCACCTTCACGTCCTCCGCGACCTTAAGCTCAGATTTAAGCTCTTCAAGCTTCTTCATGTCTTCTTCGCCCTGCTTCCTGAACCAAGCCTCGTTTGTGCTCTGGACCCCTAGCATCTCGTTCCTCATTTCGGCAGAGCCCAAATCAACCTGCCTGTGCGGAATCCCCTCGCTGACATGAGCCTCACCCATGACATGGACAACAGTGAACCTCTTAGCACCGCTTTCTGCCATCCTCTTCAGAAAGTCAAATGCCTTCCTGGAATTCGGCGAGAAGTCTGTTGCGAACAGGATATTCTTAATCATGTCGCACCCTTCCATGGCGCCGTCCTCCATCTTGTCGGCTCCATCAGGTATCCTGATAAGCAGGAGCGGTTTCCTGGCGCTGTTTAAGAGCTCATGTGCCACCCCTCCGAAGAGAGCCTCTCCCAGCATGGTATGCTTTGCACTTCCAGCTGCTATGATTGAGTAGTCCTCCTCCTCTGCAATCCTGTTTATCTCCTTCCTAATGACGCCTGCGACAACCCTCGTCTCAACCTCGAAGCCCATCCCTTCCAGTATATTCTTCTGCTTCTGGAAATTCTCCTCGAAAACATCCGTGATGATAGAAGAGGTTTTTGCCTCCATCTCATAGGTGTTGAGGCACCGCAGCAGAAGAATTTTTTCGGTCCCTAGATTTCTGAACCCCTTTAGGCACCTCACAACCTCCGACTCGCCTTTTGTAAGCTCCGATGCTACAATCATCTTTTTAAACATGTCCATCCTCCTCTCCATTCCCCTTAGATATAGCTGAATATTCTGACTATATTTTACCACAAAAACCTCCTTCCTGCACATTTTTCGCTTCCCGCCCTGGCTTGACTACTTAATCCTTAAGCATTAAGCTATAATGTAACAGACTGAATTAACGGGAGGATCGAAATGTTTAATGTGGGAGTTGATTTAGGCGGGACGAAGATAGCGGCGGGGCTTGTTGACGCTGAGGGTAACATTCTTTTCAAGAAAAGCATTCCCACGGGCAAAGGACGCAGCTATGTAGAAATTGTCAGGGACATGGCCCAGCTCGTCCAGGAGGTAATCACGCAGGGAGGCGCATCTCTTGAGGATGTGGAAAGCATCGGCGTTGGCAGCCCCGGCGCTGCTGACACAAAAACCGGCACCGTCATCTACTACAGCGGCCTGAACTTCAAGGATGTGCCACTTGCTTCCGAGCTCCGGAAGCACATCAGTCTACCTGTATTCCTTGAAAACGACGCGGACTGCGCAGCGCTTGCGGAGAGCATCGCTGGAGCAGCACGGAACAGCGGAAGCTCCTTAACAGTAACCTTCGGCACCGGCGTCGGTTGCGGTATTGTCATAAACGGAAGGCTTTACGGCGGATTCAACCATGCTGCGGGAGAAGCAGGCCACATGGTCATCTGCTGCGGCGGCGAAGCATGCAGCTGCGGAAGAAAAGGGTGCTGGGAAGCCTACGCTTCGGGGACAGCACTGGCAAGACAGGCCAGGTATGCTGCTGCTGCAAGCCCTGCTTCTCTTATGAACACGCTTGCCTCAGGTGATATCTCGATCATAGACGGAAGGACCGCGTTCGAAGCTGCACGAAAAGGAGATGCGACGGCCGCAAGCGTAATCAAAAATTACATCCGCTATGTTTCTGAGGGCCTTATCAACCTGATAAACCTGCTAATGCCGGAAGCGGTTGTCATCGGGGGCGGGGTCTCCCAGCAGGGAGACTTTTTCATCGAGCCTCTGAAGGAGCTCGTTTACGCCGGAGTTTACGGCGGGGACAACCTGCCGCGCACGAAGATACTTGCTGCCGAACTGGGTAATGACGCGGGGATAATAGGCGCAGCAATGCTCAAAAGACAGGCACTCATATGAGCGCCTGTCTTTTTCTATGGACCTGCTTTCTGCTATTCGTGTTTCATCTCCCGCTTCTTTTTGTCAGATCGTATATGCGCCCCGCAAGCCCGTCATCCATGAAGTTCTTTTCAAACCGCACCTCCCAGTTTCCCTGAGCGACCCCGGGGACGTTCATCCTTGCCTCGCTGCCAAGCACCAGGAAATCCTGCATCTGGAAAACCGCCAGCCTGCATGCCGAACCCATTACCTTGCCGATGAACTTCCAGACGAACGCCATTTCGTCGTATTCATCGGCGTACCACATGGCGAACCTCCTGACATAATCCCCTGCGCTCCTGATCCATCCCAGGCAGGTGTCGTTGTCGTGTGTCCCTATGTAGATCACCGAGTTATCGCTGCAGTTATGAGGCAGCGCAGGATTCTCCATCGTGTCCGAGAAAGCGAACTGTGCAACCTTCATCCCCGGATATCCGGTGTGTTCCCTGAGCCTGATGACCTCCTCCGTTATAAAGCCCAGATCCTCCAGCACTATGTCAGGATTCCCAAGCTCTTTTTTGACCGCGTCGAAAAGCTCCTCTCCCGGACCCTTTATCCATTCCCCTCCGGCAGCGTTCTCGCAGCTGCAGGGGATGGAATAGTAAGACTCCATTCCCCTGAAGTGGTCTATCCTGAGCACATCGTAAAGCTTCATGTTCCTTTCGATCCTCCTGATCCACCAGCTGTAGCCGGTATCCCTGAGGTAATCCCATCTGTAAAGCGGATTGCCCCAGCGCTGTCCCTCAGGCGCGAAGGCATCCGGGGGGCAGCCTGAAACGGATGACGCCTTCAGTTCACTGTCAACGTCGAAAACCTCAGGGTGCGACCATACATCTGCACTGTCCAGGGACACGTATACGGGTATGTCCCCGAATATCCTGATCCCGTTTTCGTTCGCGTACTCCTTAAGCCTGAACCACTGCCTGTCAAAAATGTACTGGACAAAAATGTGGAAGCCTGCCTGCTCGCTTGTTACGAGGCCAGAGTATTCTTCGAAGGAAGCCTGCTCCCTCCTCCTGACACCAAGATCCCACTGCTGCAGCGGCCTACTGAAGTAGTCCGAGAAAGCCATGAACTCCGCATATTCCTGAAGCCAGAAGGAGTTCCTCGCCCTGAAATGGTCGTAGCCCTCCAACCTTTTACCCCTGCAGTTTTCGTACGCCCTTTCCAGTGCGGTCATCTTGCTCTTCCTCACCTTTTCGTAGTCGACCCTATGCGGATTCTGCCCGTAGTCCAAATCCCTGTAATCCTCAGGGGACAGGACCCCCTCCTCCTCGAGCAGTTCGAGGTCTATGAAAAGAGGATTCCCCGCAAAAGCGGAACACCCAGAATATGGAGAGTTTCCGTTCCCGATTGGGTTTAAAGGCAGTATCTGCCAGTATTTCTGGCCCGATTCCCTAAGGAAGTCAACGAAATCGTAAGCCGGTTTACCGAAAGTACCTATGCCGTAATCGCCGGGGAGCGAAGACACATGCAGCAGTATCCCGCTGCTTCTCTCTATTGCCATATTGTCATTCCCCCTCACTAAACTTGTCCTGTTAAAATAATTTTAATATACCGCGGCACATTAATAAACACTTAGTTTTGGAGAAGCTGTGGTATAATATCCTAAAGGTAAAACAAGGAAGGAGTGTGCTGCAATGCGTAAGGTTTATATGTTTGTCACAGGCTGGTGCCCCCACTGTAGAAGAGCTCTCGCCTGGATGGATGAGCTGATGAAAGAGAATCCGGAATATTCTCAGATAGAAATAACGATAATCGACGAGGAAAAGGAGCCGGAGACAGCGAGAAAATACAGCTATTACTACGTTCCAACTTATTTCGTGGACGATGAGAAGGTGCACGAGGGAGTCCCTACAAAGGAGATCATAAGAAGCGTTTTCGATAAGGCGCTTAGAAAATAGGCGAAAAAAACGAAAAAAAGATGAACCGCAAAAAACTCGGTTCATCTTTTTTCATTCGCAGGATTACGAAGCGCTCTCCTCGACGGAGGATGAGTATTCGGAAAGCTGGACCTTCCTGCCCTTTACCAAGGCCATGCGGCCGTACGCAAGCACTGCTGCCGCTGCTGCGAAAGGCAGTGCTGCCGCTGCCAGATGCGGGACAAACGGGCTGACAAGAGCATCCTCGAAAATCATTGCCAGAGAAGTGTGTGCCAGCACAGCGCCTCCCGCGTAGATTACCATTTTGTACTTCTTCATCATGGCGCCCACGAACTGGCTTCCGAAAATCAATATCGGTATGTTCAAGGCTACTCCGAAAATTAGAAGTCCGATGTGTCCGTTGGCTGCTGCAGCTATTGCGAGCACGTTGTCAAGCCTCATGCTTATGTCGGCAATCACGATTATGGCTACAGCCTCCCAGAATCTTGCTGACGCCTTGGCGCTTCCTTCTGCTTCTTCTTCCCCGTGGACCACGAAGTCCCAGGTGATCTTTGCCAGGATAAGCCCTCCGACAAGCTTTATATGGAGCCATTCAAGGGACATTATGGATGTGACGCAGCTTGCGAAAATGATGCTAAGCGCAACGGCAGCTGCGATCCCGATGTAGCTTGCCTTCTTAGCAAGCTTCTCAGGCAGGTTCTTGGTTGCCAGGGCGATCACTCCTACGTTGTCTCCGCTCAGAGTGAGATCAAGCAGGGTTATCTTAAATGCCCCCAATAAGAATAGCATTGTACCTTCCAAATTAACTTCCTCCTGCATATATAAATTCCGTTTGATTTCAAATTTTTGTATAGGGTATCAAATACCTCATACCCAAGAAAAAATTATACATCTTTATCTGTGTTTTGTCTATTCTTTTTTGTCGGGACGGAATCACCATAAACATTTTAGGCAAACCCGGAAATAACATTACATTTTTTCGTTATTACGTGTTTGTGTTTACAATTTTTCCGATTATGCTTATAATATGCTTAACAATATTCAGAAATGGGGTTTTCAGCCATGGATATCACGGATTCGAAGATTTTGGAGTGCCTTAAGAAGAACGGAAGGGAAACAGCTTCGGAAATAAGCAAAAAGGTCAACTTGTCCATACCTGCTGTTTCAGAGAGGATAAGGAAGCTTGAGGATTCGGGGGTGATCGAGAGATATCTGGTCAAGCTCAGCAGGAGCAAGCTGGGGTACAGGCTTCTTGCTGTAATTTTCGTGAACATCGATGAGACTGACAACGTCTCCTCCTTCAGAAATGCGATCGTCAAATTTCCAGAGGTCATAGAATGCCATCACATGGCAGGCGAGTATGACTACATGCTGAAGGTTCTTCTTGCAGATACCGATGAGCTTGAAGACTTCCTTAGCAGCAAGCTCAAGGCCATCAGGGGCGTGCAGAAGTCCAACACTCTCATCGTCCTGTCTACTCTCAAAGAAGAAGAAAACAGATAGGAGGCGCTAAGACATGATATCGAAAGGTTTCCGCTTCGGAATGCTTCTCCAGTTCACCATAGGGCCTGTATGCATGTTCATCTTCCAGACAGCCGCCGCGTCGGGTTTTGCAGCAGCGGTTACAGGGGTCGCAGGGGTCGCCCTTGCCGACGCCCTTTTCATTGCAGCCGCAATCTTCGGAATTGGTGCGCTTATCGATAAGTATCCGAAAACCAAGAGCATGATGAAATACTTCGGCGCTGCCGTTCTCATATTATTCGGCATAAGCACGGCGGCAGCCGCTTTCGGAGTTTCTGTCATCCCAAGCCTTAAGTTCTCGGCCGGCCAGAGCACGGGGGGCGTGTTCCTGAAAGCACTTTTGCTCACCCTCTCCAGCCCCCTGACAATCCTCTTCTGGGCAGGGGTTTTTTCCTCGAAAATTTCTGAGGAGAACCTGCAGCGAAAGGACATGTACCTTTTCGGGCTCGGAGCTGTCCTTTCCACACTATTTTTCCTGTCGCTGGTCTCGCTTCTAGGAAGCCTCATAAACAGCTTCGTCGGACAGGGCTTCATAAGCGCCCTGAACATAGCTGTAGGCTTCGCGCTTGTTGCATTCGGCATAAGGACTGCTTTGAAAAGACCAGCAGCCTCGTAAACCGCCTTATGCACTGAGGTTTGCCTGACTGCTCTGAGAATCTATAACGTGAAAGGAGACGGCAATGAGCACGCTTCAATGGTCACTCATAATTTTATCTTCAGTACTGATAGGCTTCTCCAAGACCGGAGTGGGCGGCTTTCTCCTGCCCGTGATACCGATACTGGCTTCAGTTTTCGGCGGGATGTCGTCTACCGGGATCCTGCTCCCGCTGCTTCTGGCCGGAGATGTCTTCGCGCTTTACTACTACAAGAGGGACGGAAACTGGAGCGATCTGCGCAAGGTCCTGCCTTGGGCATTCGCAGGGCTTGCACTCGGTTCAGTCGTCGGCGGCAGCATTAACGACAGGCAGTTCAAGGCCCTCATATCCTTCTCGATAATACTTTGCCTCGTGCTCCTGGTTTGGTCGGAAAGAAAGGGAGCCGAACTTAAGCTGCCAAACAAAGCCTGGTTCTCAGCTTTCGTGGGCCTCACTGCAGGCTTCACTTCAATGATCGGGAACGCAGCCGGACCGGTCTTCACCGTGTACCTTCTCTCCAGGGATGTCGACAAAACGGAGTTCATGGGCACCACAACCTGGTTCTTCTTCATAATCAACGCAGCAAAGCTGCCGCTTCAGATCTTCTTCTGGCACAACATTACCCTGTCCACGCTGTCAGTGGACGTGCTGATGCTGCCCGCCATTGCGGCTGGAGCCTTTGCAGGGATAAAGGTGTTCAGGCTGCTGAACGAGAAGCTTTTCAGGATTGTAGTAATAGTCATGACTGCAGCCTCCGCCATAAGGCTTCTGCTGTGACAAGCTGAAAGGGAGTACGACGTACTCCCTTAAAAATTACCCCTTTTCGTTCCGGACCAGGATCTCCCTCCTGATGTCGACCCTGTATTCGAAAACCACTTTTTCCTCGCTTTCAGGCGGTATCTCAATGCGATACTCTATTGCTTGAGAGTTCTTTATTCTGTACTCGTGAGTCGAGGAGACCATCTCCCAGATGCCCCAGAC
Source organism: Clostridium sp. UBA699 (assembly GCA_002298915.1). Lineage (GTDB taxonomy): Bacteria > Bacillota > Clostridia > Clostridiales > Clostridiaceae > UBA699. Next base: position 29,280 of record DBML01000026.1, on the reverse strand, counting down.
GGGATGTTCGAACCTGACCTCTGCTTTTTCCTCCCTGTGGTTCCTTATTGAATACTCATAGCTGAAATGCTCAAAACCCGCCGTCTTCCAGCGCTTGACCTCCCTGAATTCGAACTTTATGTCGAAGGCTTTCCCGATGGTCAGAGTGATCTCCTCATCCTTTGGCGTGTGGCCGATGCTGTCTTCACCTATGAACTCCAGGGAATCGTCTGCATCGTCAGCCTTGTACAGCTTCACCTTGCCTGCAGGCATTGCTATCCCTAACCCGTTCCCCTTCCTGTTTGGGAACTCGATCACCACCGAAGCTTTCTCCTCATCAGTGTCAAGCTTGTAATATTTTTTGTACTTGATGCCCTTGCCTTTAAGGATTTTCACCTGCTTTGTCTGGTTATCCCTGAGCGTGGTCGGATTTGCCAGTGTGTACATATGGTAGTCGAAGAATGTCTTCTCCTCAGCCTGAGGGGCTGAGTCGTACATCGCCATCATCTTTATACCCGTGAAACGCTCTTCATCCTCCGCCCTGTTCACATCACCAGCTATGAGCTTTATCCTTGCATATTCGAAGGTAGCGCCGCTGCTGTTTTCTATCTGCGCCCATCCGGCCAGATTGAGGATGCCTTCTTCAAGTTCCACAACGTAGTTTGCACTCCAGCCAAAACCTCCGCTGAGGTACGAGACTTTCACCTCCTTAGCATCGGACCTGGCTATGCTCCATATCAGCGCGGGCTTGACCATCAGCCCGGAGGGAAGCGACGGCAAAATGATCTCGTCCTGCGTGTCTATATATATCTCCTTCGTCTGGCTGTCCTCGAGAACGCACTTCCCGCCTCCCTCAACCGAAAGGAGCCGGCATGCCCTCCTATCGCCTGTTTCCTTCCGCCTCAGGAGAACCGAACCTCCGATGTACTTCTGCAGAAGCTTTTCCCTGCCTACAAGGTCGTAATCGTAGTTGAATTCCAGGACGTCCAACCCCTCCACTAAAAGCGAATCTGTCTCTATCAGCTGCGCAACATCCTCGAAGACGAGCTCTGTCTCCTCCCCTGACAGCTCAAGGCATCTCACCTCTTTGACGGCACCGAAACCGCCGTTGTAGATTGTTAGGGAAACACCCTTCTTGTCTGAAGAGCTGGATACTTTTCTCATACCGAGCCCACCTCCTTCACTTTTCTCTTATATCGAACTTCGAAATCGGGTCCGGACCCCTGAGCACGTCCCTGTTAATCTGGATGTACCCCTTCGAATCTGGCAGGGTCCTCCACCTCACAAGCTGAATTTTGCCATCCGATATCTCTATCGCAGTAAAGCTTGTGGGGTATATGCAGCTTCCGGAGTTGAAGTACGGCATGTCATCATCCTTTGGGTACTTGAACCTGTGCGTATGCCCGCATATTATGATTTTCCTGTACTTGCCAATCCACTTGCTGAACCTTCTCTCAATCTTGTGGCGCCTGTGCACGTTCGCAGCAGGGCTTGCGGGATTCCTGAAGCCGAAAGCGTGGATGAAACGCCAGAAATACTTCAGAGACAACATGGATATCATCCAAGACTGGTCGTTAGTGAAATCACCCTGATGCCCGTGAACAACGAGTATCTCCTGACCCGTCTCCCTGTGCTTAAGGACGAGGGCCTCCTCCGGTTTAATTCCGGAAAACAGGTCGTTTACCTTGCCTGCGTGGTCGTCGAAATAGTCATAGTAGTTTTCCTTTACATATTCAGGATTTTTTATATACATATTATGGTTTCCATAGAGGACGATGAATCTTTGATCCTGATGGAACCTCTTCATCACCTCAAATACATCGAAATGGGCGTTCTTGATCGGCCTGACCTTCGGGTATTCCCACAGCTCATCCCCGTCTCCTGCTTCCACAAGTACAAAGCCGCTCTCCAGATATACCTCGAGGGCGAAGATGAAAGTGTTCTGGTTCTTGTTGAACTCGTCAGCCATGCCTCCGTTGCCCCTATGGCAGTCGCTTACGAACACGTACTTCGAACTATCGTCGAAATACTCAACCCTGGCATTCCTGTATGCTTCATTTAGCCGCTGTTCAGTACGCATGTGCATCACCCCGCTACGTTTGACTTACTATAATTATAAATCCATTCAGAAAATTTTTAAAGGTTCGCGCGCTTATTTTTCACAATATTCAGTTTTCTGCTCACAAAAAACAATCCCGGATGCTGCTTCAAGCACCCAGGACTACATTTGAATCTACAGCATGACGAGTTCGTCTCCCACCGATATTTTTCCTCCGTTGACAACCTTCGTGAAGACTCCTTCCCTTGGCATTATGCAGTCGCCGACCTTATGGTAGATCTCGCAGTGCGAATGGCACTTCTTCCCTACCTGGGTCAGCTCAAGAACAACCTCGCCGCAGCGGAATACCGTGCCTACGGGCAGCGTCTTGAAATCAATACCCTCAACCAGGATGTTCTCACCGAAAGCTCCGTCGCTGACCTCAGCCCCCCTTGCCCTGAACTCCTCCACCCTGTCGTAGCAGAGAAGGCTGACCTGCCTGTGCCAGTCTCCTGCATGGGCATCGTTCTCTATCCCGAAGTTCTTTATGAGAACAGCTTCTTCCACATTCTTCTTCTGCGTGCCCCGCTTCTCGCTTATGCACACAGCCATTACTCTCCCCATTTGACTATCCCCCTATCTGAACCATGTTCTTCATTTCAACGCTTTCAGCACTGCTCCCGTTGAAGCTGTGATGAAGCGGCTTGCTGTATATGGCGTTCTCCATGACTTTCCTAAGCCCTTCCCTGCTGATGCCTCCCCTCAGGAGCTGCTTCAAGGCCACACCCTTGTTGTAGTGCAGGCAAAGCTTAAGGTTCCCGTCCGCAGTAAGCCTTATGCGGTTGCAGTCCTCGCAGAATTCGTTCGAGATCGCGCTTATGAAGCCTATGCTTCCCTTGAATCCTGGAAGGTCGTAGTATACTGCTGGACCGTTACCATGCTTTGAAGCCGATGGTGACGGCTCCCCGAATTCGAGCCTGATCATCTCCAGCAGCTCGCTGTTGCTGACAGGCGAGTAGTTCTTGCCGAAGCCGATCGGCATCAGTTCTATGAATCGCACGTCTATCCGGTGTTCCCTTGCAAGCTTAGCAATCCCAGTAAGGTCTCCGCCGTTTAGTTCGGCTATCGGGACGCAGTTTATCTTTGTCCTGATTCCCAGTTCCGAAGCCTTCCTTATGCCCTCCATGACTTCGCCGAGGTTGTCCCTTCGTGTTATCCTGCAGAAGCTTTCGCTGTTCATTGAATCCAGGCTTACATTGACCGCGTCTAGACCTGCGGCCGCAAGCTCCTCAGCCATAGGTCCGAGCAGCACACCGTTGGTTGTCATCGTCACCTGTTCTATGCCGTCTATGTCCTTTATCCTCCTCACAAGGTTCACTATCCCCCTGCGCACGAGAGGCTCTCCGCCGGTTATCTTGACCTTCTTTATGCCAAGCTGCGCCGCAGCCTTTGCTATGACAAGTATCTCCCTGAAGGTGAGGATATCATCGTGCCCCAGGCTTTCGACGCCCGCCTCAGGCATGCAGTACACGCACCTCAGGTTGCACCTGTCGGTTACAGATATTCTTAGATAGTCTATATTTCTTCCTACTCCATCAAGCATCAGCTTCACCTCTACTTTCCGAATCCGCAGTTGGGAAATGTGCAGACTTTGCACGACAGGCAAAGGCCGCCGTGTCCCAAGCCCGCAAGGTCCTCGAGCGTCATATCGTCGTCTGCCATAACCCTTGGCAGCACCAGGTCGAAAATGGTCCTCTTCGCATACATTACGCATCCCGGAAGCCCCAGTATCGGGACGTGGCCTCCGTGGTAGGCAAGCAGGAACATTGCACCCGGAAGTACCGGCGCCCCGTAGGACACTATCTCTGCTCCCGTGTTCCTGATCGCTGTCGGCGTAGTGTCGTCAGGGTCGACGCTCATTCCGCCGGTGCATATGACCATGTCTGCTCCGCTTTCTATGAATCCCTCGATCGCCCTTGTTATTTCTAACGGGTTGTCGTCGAGTATCTTCTGTCCCAGAATCTCGACATCATATTCGCCAAGCTTTTCCAGAATCACCGGACCGAATGCATCCTTTATCCTTCCGTGGAATACCTCGCTTCCGGTAGTGACTATTCCGGCCCTTTTTTTCCTGAAGGGACGCACCTCCATCAAAGGCCTGTCACCGGAGAGCCTGACAGCTTCTCTCATCTTCTCTTCCTCTATTACAAGCGGTATGATCCTGGTCCCGGCCAGCTTGTCTCCCTTTTTCACGGGGAAGTTGGCGTGTCGGGTGGCGATCATAATGTCGCCCAGCGAATTTATCCTCCTTAGCCTTTCGACGTCTATTTTCAGGAGGCCGTCCGCTTCAGCAATGATTTCTATCTTGCCCTCCTTAACATCGGTGGGTCGCATGTATTCGTTCCTGCAAATGCCGTAGAGTATCTCTGCTGCCTCGTTCTCATGCAGCATGCCCTCCTGCTTCTCCCAGACGTAAAGGTGTTCCTTCCCGATGGAGAGCAGCACAGGTATGTCCTCTTCTGAAACAACATGGCCTTTCCTGAATACGGCATCCTTTGTTTTTCCTTTGATTATCTGGGTCAGGTCGTGGCACAGCACGTGTCCCACTGCATCCCCTGTATCGATAAGTCTCATGTCTTTACCTCCGCGAATCTTTCCGTTATACTCGCGCAAGCATAACGAAGGCTGGAGAAAGCGCGAACATTAGGCATCCCTCAGTTCCGCCCTCACTTTGATCATCTCTCCGGCTATGCTTATTGCTATTTCCTCTGGCGTTTCGGCCTTGATTTCTGTCCCTATCGGCGCATGAACCCTGTCGAAGGCGTCATCAGGGAATCCGTCTCCCTTGAGCCGCTCCCTTGTCTTCCCAATTTTCGTCCTGCTCCCAACGAGGCCGATATAGCATGCGTCGGTCCTGAGCGCCTGGGCAAGTACGTCGTAGTCGTTCTTATGGCCTCTGGTGAGTATGACCACATAGTCTGCGGGGCTTATCTCCACCGCTCCTCCGAAATCGGAGAAATCTGCAACGACCGTCTTGTCGGCCTTCGGGAAAAGCTCCTTGTTTGCGAATTCAGGCTTGTCATCGATGACGAAGCACCTGAAGCCTACGGAGTCTAGCACTGGAACAAGCTTCTGGCTTATGTGCCCGCCTCCGAATATGCAAACCTTGCCTGCCTTTGTAAGCGGCTCTTTGAAATATTTTACGCCATGTTCCTCAGCAAGTCCACCCTGTTCCCCGCTGACTGTCATTTTCCATCCTTCTTCTCCCCGGATTTCGGTTATCAGCCAGGAGTCCTCATCCCTTTCCAGCTGCCTTACTATCTCGTCCAGCAGTGCGGAGTTCTCCTCGTTTCCCTGGATGTACTGAAAATACACATCGAGATCTCCGCCGCAGATCATCCCCAGGTCGGCAATGTCGTTCGGTCTCAGCCGGAATCCCTGGACGTATGATTTCCTCTGCCCAAGAGCCTCCACGGCAAGGCTGGTTGCCCTGTACTCAACCGCTCCGCCGCCTATGGTGCCCTCCAGCCTTCCTTCTTTGCCGACAGCCATCCTGGCTCCAGAGCCCCTGGGTGTAGAACCGAATTCCCCGATTACAGAAACCATGACTATGTCTTCGCCGTTTCTAACAGCCTCATATATGCTTGAGAACAATTTTTTCATCTCTCCACCTCTAGATAATTGCTAAAATTTTTTCTAAAGAGCACGTCTCCGCACCAGTTCAATTCGTTTTTAAAGTTCATATAGCATTCGGTGAATCTTTTCCCTTCCTCGGTCACTTCGGAACCGCCGCCGTTTGCTCCTCCAGTCCTGCTCTCCAGGAGGCTGAAGCCGAGCTGTTTTTCCGCATGCTTCACTATCCTCCAGCCCTTGCTGTAGGACATGTTCATCTGCTCGCAGGCCCTGTGCAGCGAACGTGTTTCGTTGACGAGCACTAGCAGGTCGGCAACTCCGGCACCGAAAAAGGAGTCATCTGCGTGCAGCTGCACACGGATTGAATATCTCATGCTGTTCATGAAAATTCTCCTCTTCGTTATAAATATTTTTCTTCCAGTATTAAATTTATTTTTCTAATTATACTACGACCGTTAAACGATTGCACCCCCTGATTTTATTATAAGCATAAATTATGCCAAAGCGGCTGCGCTTGCATTTCCAACGAGCCTAGTGTATTGAAAGAATAACTTTGTATCAAAATTGGACTGTGGCTCCTTGTAGAGCTGTATCAAATTGCTACTTCGTCACATTTTGATACAGAAGAACGGACCCATCTCCAGCCCCGCGTGATTATCTGCCGTCCTAAACTCCCCTGTACAGCGATTCGCCCTCGGTGCTTGTTATATTGTATGCGCAGAAAGGGATGATCCTCCCATCGGGGCTCAGCACATGAAGGCTGCACTCCTGAAGCCTCTCAAGGTCGATGTTCCAGCAATCCTGGAAGGCCATTCCGGTGATAGTGAAGCCGTGGGACTTGAGGCGATCCAGGAAGATGTCCAGCTCGTCCATTTTCTGTGCGGGCTTACTTATGCTAAGGTTGCTCTTGGAGCTGTCCCTTACCCATCTTCTTTTAACGAAATTCCTGTTCTTTTCAACTCCGGAAGATTCAGCTTTGCTGCAGCTGCAGCCCTGATTCTTTTTGACGGTCAGGTTTTTGGCGCTTCCGTCGGGCATAACCACAAAGTCCCCGTGGAAACCGCATCGCGCATGGTCGCAGCCTGATGGCGCAAAGTTCTCAGCCTTCACGATTCCTCCAGTCTGAACTTCGATTCCCCTGAGCACCTCAGGCAGGGTGATGCGCTGAGAATCCAAAGGGGCTTCAGGATACCTTCCAAAATAGCTGACAGGCTGAAAGTGTATCCCCCTGACATCAGGCGATTTTGACAATCCATACTGCACTATCTCCCCGATGTTGTCGGCATTGACTCCCGGAACTATCGTAGGCACAAGCACGATCCCGAGATCGCTTTCACCGCAGTTTTTAATGGCAGCCTCTTTTTCAGCAAAAAGATTGCGTCCCCTGAGCTGGCGGTATATGTCATCCTTTGTTCCGTCAAACTGCATAAAGACTGATGACAATCCAGCCTCCTTGAGCTTTTTAGCATACCCGGGCTCCTGCGAAAGCCTTATCCCGTTAGTATTCAGCTGTATATACGGGAAGCCCATATCACTTATCATCCTTACTATTTCGGGCAAATCATTCCTGACCGTCGGTTCTCCGCCCGATATATGGACGAAGGGTTTGCCGGCTTCGACGAGAATCTCGAGCCATTCCCTGATCCTGTCGAGCGACGGGTCTTCGGCTTCACCTCCGCTGCTTGCAAAGCAGAAGCTGCAATTCAAGTTGCAGCGCTGGGTAACCTCCAGAAGCACGCAGCATGTCTGCTGCTTATGGTCTGCGCAAAGCCCGCAGTCATAAGGGCATCCCCTGTCAGTCGCTGCAAGCTTATTTTGATGACTTACAGGCCATTTCTCCTTCTTCCAGGACGAATAGCAGGGCTCCTCCTGCCCCCTCCAGATTACTGCTGAAAAATCCCCGTGCTCTTCGCATGTCTTCTCCATGTATATGTCCTCATTTATCAGTACATGCCGCGCCGGTATTTTTTTCAGGCAAACCGGGCAAAGGCTCTCAGTCTTACGGATCACGTTTCCAGACTCACTCATGACAGCTCCTCATTCCTTTCCTTCAAGCATCATGCCGGAGCTAGTAGGCCGAGCCTCGCTGCGGCATGATGTCTCAGAATATTTAACAAGCACAAATCGTGCCAACGCCCAAGTGCCTTATGAATAGGCTTTGCAGGCATGATAGAAATTAACACTGTATCAAATCTGGACTAAGCAACGAAAATATAACGTATCAAAATGATACTGTGTATTTTTTTGATACTTCCAGGCCGATTGATATTCACCTCCAGGTATGCTAACCTATTCCTGAGAGGTGATGATATATGATTTCGATACTGTCTCCTGCAAAAACTTTGGACATGGGCAATAAGCCATCCGGCATTGCTTTTACCGAGCCGGTCTTTACAAGGGAAGCAGCTGTTCTCATCGACGAACTACGGAAATATTCCCCTCCTGACCTAGAAAGGCTTATGAAGATTAACGGCACGCTTGCCGAGGTGAACTTCGAGAGATATTCAAAATGGAAATCAAAGCACAGCGCTTCTGATTCCAAGCAGGCTGTGTTCGCCTATGCCGGGGCGGTATACCAGGGTCTTGATGCGGCAACGCTTGACGAGAAAGCACTGCTTTTCGCGCAGGATCACCTGAGGATAATATCGGGGCTTTACGGGGTTCTGAGGCCCCTTGATCTAATACACCCTTACCGCCTCGAGATGGGCATAAAGCTCGAAAACCCTTCGGGCAGGGATCTCTATTCCTACTGGAAGGAGAAGGTAACGGAACACCTCAACGCTGAACTGGAAAAGCAGGAGGTCGGAACGCTTGTCAACCTGGCTTCCAGCGAGTACTCCTCCGCTATAGACAGGAGCAGGCTGAAGGCAAGGGTAGTCACGGCGGTATTCAAGGACTACAGCCGGGGGGATTACAGGATTGTAATGGTCTACGCAAAACGGGCACGAGGAATGATGGCCAGGTTCATCGCCGAAAACGCAATTGACCGGCCGGAGCTGATAAAGGATTTCGATACCGAAGGGTACTCTTTCGACAGTAGGCTGTCTTCAAAAGATGAATTTGTTTTCCTGAGAAAGGAATACTGATATGATAAAGGGGCTCCGGTTGGAGCCCCTTTTAAAGTTCAAATTCGAATGTTTTATAATAATGCTCCGCCAGAATAGGAAGCCAGCAGCGCCATTATTGATCCCCAGAAGATGATCACGAAGACGAGAGATATGCCCCAGAGAATGAGTATCGCCTTGCCGAAGTTCTTCTTGCTCAGAGGAGTAGAACTGCTGAAAGCCCAAACAAAAGGCACCACAATCTGGACTATGGGAACAGCCAGGAGCAGGATCGACAGTATCCAGTCGCCAGTCGTGACTATGCTCCTGTTCTGCCCGGGATCTGTCTCGCTTCCCGCATAGCCCCTTCCTGATACGGATTTGCCGCATCTCCAGCATACCGTATTTTGCTCGTTGACGAGCGCACCGCAATTTGAACAAATCATGAATATCCCAACTTTCCGCTATTAAGCAATCGTTTTTTGTCACTTTTATAATTCAACACAAGCTTCTAAAATCCCTTCTTTCAAGGGTTGCTCTCCAGCGAAATGAGCTTTCTGAGCTGTTCCGGATCAAATGCAGGAGGACTGCAGCTGAAATTCCTGCATACATACGCAGCTGCCCTGCCAGCTTTCCTCGACTGACCTTGTACCCTCGGTGCGACCTCTTCGATCCTGCCGCTCCCGTCGTTGAACAGGACCGATGCAAAAGGCTGGTAGCTTTCGCTGAAAGCCCTTATCATATCCTCAGCAACTGGGTCGCCCCTTTGGCCTGCAATCGTGATTTCCAGGGCTGGATTGCTGTAAACCGTATAGGCGCTCATCAGATAGGTGCAGGCGAATGGGCTCGAATTCATAACCGCTGACGCTGAACCGAACAGCCTGCCGATGTATCCTTCGTACCTCCCGCTGCCGGTAAGACGGTCAAGCCTCGCCATGTTCATAGCTGCTGCCGAATTACCTGAAGGAAGCGCTCCGTCATAGAACTCCTTCGGCCTCAGTATGAGCTCCTCACCGTCACTGCCTGTCATGAAGAACCCCTTATCGCCTTCGTCCCAGAAAATCTCGATCATGCTGTCCGTGAGCCTGATTGCCTCTTCGAGATATGATATCTCGAAGGTTGCCTCATATGCTTCCAGCATGCCCCATGTAAGGAAAGCATAGTCGTCAAGGAGCCCCAGGTTTGATGCTTCACCGTCCCTGTACCTGGCGAGAAGCCTTCCGTCCTCTCTTTTCAGCCTCGAACTCAGGAAATTTGCTGCCTCTTCAGCTGCCTCTTCGTATTTGCTTTCTCTGAAAACCCTCCCTGCAAAGAACAGAGCTGCGATCATTAGTCCGTTCCAGGCCGTGAGAACCTTGTCATCCCTGAAGGGCCTCACCCTTTTTTCCCTGGCTTCAAAAAGCTTTTGCCTCATCTCCTCCAGCTTCGGATTTCTCCTTGCCATTTCAAGGTCCGCCTTCAACAGGTTGGGGATGCTTTTGCCCTCAAAGTTGCCAGCCGGAGTAATGCCGTAGTACTCGGAGAATATCCCTGCATCCTCTTCGCCGAGGATCGCGCTCATCTCCTCCCTGTTCCATATGTAGAACCTGCCTTCCTCCCCTTCCGTGTCTGCGTCCTCAGCTGAGCAGAATCCTCCATCGGCCCCCTTCATGTCCCTCAAAACGTATTCCAGAACCTTTTGCGCTATCTCCCTGAAAAGCTCCCTGCCGGTTAGCTGGAATGCCTCGGTGTACACAATTGCTAGCAGGGCGTTGTCGTAAAGCATCTTTTCGAAATGCGGCACCAGCCACATCGGATCAGTAGAGTACCTTGAGAACCCGAAGCCTATATGGTCGAATATGCCCCCTCTGTACATGCTCGTAATGGTGTTCTCTACCATATCAAGAGCTTCAGCATCCCCGTTGACATGGAAGTACCTCATGAGGAAAAGCAGGTTGTGGGGCGCGGGGAATTTGGGCCTTTCCGAAAAACCTCCGAAGTTGCTTTCATAATGCTCCTTGAGCATGCGGAAGGCTGATTGGACAACATCGCCCTTCACTTCCCCCTGCGTGCCGCCCTGCTTTATCTTCGCCATCTCTCCGTGGAGTTTGCTGCTTGCTTCCTCAAGGCGATTCCTGTCTGTATTCCAGAGCCTCTCTATTTCGAGAAGTATTTCTGCAAGGCCCGGTCTCCCGAATCTGCTGTGCTTAGGGAAGTAAGACCCTGAAAAGAAAGGTTTCCTGTCCGGCGTCATGAATATTGAAAGCGGCCAGCCTCCGCTTCCCGTCATAGCCTGGCAGTAGGCCATGTAGATGCTGTCTATGTCCGGCCTTTCTTCCCGGTCAACCTTTACAGAGACAAAGCTTCTGTTGAGAATCTCTGCCACCTCCGGATCCTCGAACGATTCCTTCTCCATAACGTGGCACCAATGACATGTGTTTTTCGTGAACTAATTCAGCTATACCCAATAGACAAGAATATAGGTTTGTTTTCAGTCTTAGCCAGTGTAAATGCTTCTTCACCCCAAGGATACCAGTTAACAGGATTGTAGGCATGTTGAAGCAGATACGGAGATTTTTCCTTACTCAGTCTATTAGGCATGTTGTTTAAGTTCATGAGATCACCTCCTCTTCCTTATATTGAATATTAAGAACATTATAGCATGAACATTTGCTTTAAGTCCCTGAACATAAAAGTGAGTCGGATAAGTTTCCGACTCTTTTTCTTTCTCGAACATTTTGATTTACAGTTACCAATTTTTTCGAATCCGAACATGTATTCCTATCTATTCAATTTAGTTTGCATTTTTCTGTAACTCTTCGTTTTTATCAGTCATATAATCACGAACCATATTTGAAGAATTCGAATCAATTCAGTTTATCATGACTCTATTAGATAGTGCCTCGGACAGTAAATATAGTAGCATTCATAAAATATATCATAGTAAACATCTGGCAATATTTCAGTTGAGTGAGTAAAAACTTTGTCATATTCTTCTCTAATATCTTTTAATCGTTTAGTTTGAGAAAAAATATAATCTATATACTCCTCATAACTTTCCCAATCGTCAGAATACTCCTCATTAATGTCTTTTCCAATTTTCTCAATGATTTCTTCCAACTTTTTTTCAGCCATACTTATCTGTCCAGTTTGTTTTAAAGAATAAAAGTACTTTTTAAGCCAATTGCTATCTTCATAAAAATGATATTTATCATATAATTCAATGCAGGTTTTATAATCTCTTAATATAAATATAAAATCAGCCATTTCATCCCTTTCGATATCAAACTCTTCATAATCCGTTTCCAATAATATTTGGGCTATCTTTTTTGCTTCATCCTCATTGCCATTTATCGCCAATTCGCGACCTAGTGTAAAAGCTATTCTCACATCTACTTCTTCATTTTCAAATGGATATGAATATATTGACTTTAACAATGCAATACCCTCATTTTGATTAGAATGTGCTATTAAACTAACTGCCTCACAATATTTATATGACTTCTTTGCAGAAAGCTCGAATGCTTTACGAAATAGTACTGATGCCTTCGTAAAGTCTTTTTTTCCAAAGTAGACTTTACCATAAGCATAATATGTGCTTGCATAATTTGAATTTCGAGTGATAGCTTGGGAGAGTAGGAGGACCGCCCTTTTCTCACTATCCTCTTCACGCTGTTCCTCAAGCAGAAAATAAGCCATATCAGTAGCCCATAGTGCAAAACTTTCATCCGAAAATTTTGATTGATTTTTCAAATAGCATTCTTCTAATATTTTAATTGATTCTTCAGTATCTTCCCTCAACTCACAAGTTATCATAGCCATTAGACAAAAAGCTTCAATATTTGAAGGGTTTGTACATATTTCTGATTTAAGAATATCTCGATATTTTTTAAATATAATAGCTCTTTCATCAAAATCAAGGTTCATAACACCCTGAAGTTTTTTTACCATCTCATGAATTTCCATATATTCATCTCCATTTTACAGCTCATATAAATAATCCTTGCGAAGCAATTTCCTACAATTACCCATCACATAAGAAAAATCCGAACTAATTATGAATAAATAAATCAACCTATTATCTTTTGAAGTAGATTGAATTTTCGTATTCGATTGCATATATGAGAAAGGGTTTTAACAAGTCCTCGAATCTGCTAAGAAAAGATCTAATCGTTATATTAGAATCTAAATGGTCTAATGCAATTTCTAAATGATCTTCAGCGGTATTAATACCATAAATCACGTCACTACCAACGTTCGCATCACTTATCTGTAATGAAAGCTCATACAGTTGCTTTGCGAATGATTTTAAGTATTCTATTGACTTTTGGTTATTGGCCAAATCTTTATAAAATAAGCCTAACAGAATTTTTGGTGGTATATCCCATTTTTGTTCGTATTCTATCTGATTTAGTTTCTCAATAATTATATTAATTCCTTTTTTCTTACTCAATGAAATATCAATGATTTCATCACCGGGTTGTAGGCATGTTGTAATAAATATGGAGATTTCTCATTAACTAAGCGGTTAGGTACTTTTCCTGAATTTGAAGTCATGTTATCACCTTCTATCATTTTTCATTTAGCTTTTTTGGCATATATAAACCCCTGCTATTATTAATAATGCAGTAAATAGCTTTATGTACGTAAAGGTCTCACCGAGTATTAAAACGGAAAGTGATATTGAAAAAATCGGAATCAAATTAACAAAAATTGAAGTTTTTGAAGGACCTAGTTTTTGTATAGAGTACTGTTGAACAACATAACTTACAACAGAAGGGAAAACCCCCATATAGATGACTGCTAAGTGAGCAGATAAAGGTATTTTATTGATAAAGCTCAATGGATTTTCATAAATAACAAAAGGGATTAAAAATATGTCACAAAAAACAAATGAATAAAAGATAAGCAACATCGGGGTATAGTTTTTTATGATAGTTTTGCTATAAACTTGATAGCATGACCATACTATTACTGCGGCGAGCATAATTAGATCACCTTTGTTGAATGCTAGCTGGGTAAATACTTTTAAATTTGCATTAGATATGGTTAAAATTACACCTAAGAAAGAAAGAATGATTCCGGCTATTCTTTTGGCATTTACTTTATCTTTTAGAAATGCAATGCAAAGCAAGGTTGTTATTATTGGATTTGAAGCTGATATCAAGGATGAATTTATTGCCGTAGTATGCCTAAGTGATGAAAAAAATAAAACATGATAACCAAACATGCCAATAATTCCGGTTATTAAAAAAACTGGTATGTCCTTTTTAGTTAATTTGTAAACTTTTTTCTCTTTATGCAATATTAGAAAATACAGGATAATTGCAGCAATTGAAAATCTGTATAAGGTTAATGTAAAGGTAGGTATGTATGGTGTGGAAAGCTTAGTCGCTATGAATGCTCCTCCCCAGAAAAAGCAAGATAAAACCATTAGCAGATAAATTTTAATATTTGACACAAAGAACCCCCCTGTAAATTTGCAACTGAAAATCATATTTGAAATTAACGTTTAAAGTATTTTCAAAGTATAGTATTTCGATTAACTTCCTAGAATTCCTCTATCCTTATTGCAAAATGCCTCTGTCCACCTAAGTCAATTTCCATGGGCAATAATACACCAAAATCTTCTCACCTTTTCCTTCGCGCATTGCCAAGTGGCTATGCTCTTCATGAAAGAATGACATATCCAAATTGATTAAACCAATGTTTTTATAGATCAAGTAATCTAATAAAGAACTGGAAAAATCGAGTGAAGCAATTTGTGATACTATAATGTTTGTTTCATTTCCATCAAGCTCATGGCTTGTTACAATGATATAAAGATTATTCCAATACCAATAATTTTCTTCAATAAAAGCGAAGTCTGATTTGTTGTTCAATTCTTTCTGATAATAAAACGTGATCCTATCTTCTATTGATTCAAACCATTCCCTGCGCTCTTCTTGTATTTCTAAGAATTCCATTTTGCACCAATTATTTTTTAAGAATTCTATTTCTTTTCTTTTCCTTTGAATCTTTGTTCCACCGTTCAGAGGTGCTATCGCATAATAAAAGCGAGTGTTATATTCATTGATAAATTCCTCTAAAGCCTCTAATTCGATTAGATATCTATTCAGTTTATCCAAAGCCGAGTATCCGCTATCTATTTTATAGTCCCACTCATGCATTCCAGTTTTACTTGCTGGTTCGTATTTTGCCAAAATACACATGATGTTTTCCCCTTTCTTAATGATTGCGTGCTCCAGAAGATGCGGGGTCTTCTTGCTTATCAGGATGTTTAATGTTCAATATTTCTTGCTATTTGTCCCACAATATTCCACCAGAATACTTCAAGTTCATAGAATTCAAGCCCCGGATTTCTCCAGGGCTTATCAGGAGCATTCTACTCCAGCTTGTTCAGCAGTTCTTCCACTCCTGCTTTCGACTCTCCGCAGGCTTTGACATCCTTGCCAATAAGTTCGGCTGCCTCGTCTGCTGTCATGGACCTAGAAGCTTCTTCACCGTTCATTGTGTAAGCCCATTCGATTCTCCCAGCATTTTCGATCAGTGCAAGAAGAAGGACAGACTTTTTCTCCATCTCGCTGTTGAGTTTCTGTACATCTGTGCCGGCGTTGATTTCCGAAAATGTGATCTTCAGAGTATATGGCTCCCTGGATGTCTGCAGTTCTATCTTGTATTTTCCGATTTCGTTGATTCCGAGAAGGTCCAGCAGCTTCATGTCGGCCGAATTGTCCCCAATGTATTTGTTCCTGGCATCGAACAAAGCCTGCGGTCTGCTGGCTCCGGTTTGATTTGTGCTTGCGCATCCCGACAGGGCAAAAATGATCATCGCTATTGCCGCTAAAACAAACGCACGCCTGCCGCTCATCCTTACTCCTTCCCCCAGTATGTCTGGAAAAGTATCAGCATCGTGTTGGTGGAAATCTTGCTTGCTTCAAGCGCCCTGAATTTAGGGGTGTGCATCCTTCCGTCCAGCCTCATGCTTTCCATTTCCTCAGTTATCTCCTTCATCTTGGATATCAGCTTGTCGTACATGTCCTCAAGCTTTGCCAGCTTGTCGATTGCCTCTCCGCAATATCCGTTCTCATCGTGCTTTATCCTGGCTTCGTCCACTACGAATACGTCGTTTTCCGATTTCCTTGTCAGTCTTTCCATTTCGTTCATCCCCTTTAAATTTGTTGTTCTTCCTTCAGCCAGCTGCTCCAGCCGGCATCAGGAACTTTGGTGGCGGCCTCCGCACCCTTCTTTCCCCTCTGCGTTCCGGATAATATCCAGCTGGTTCTTCTCCATCAGATGCAGGACCTCGGAAACCTTGTTTCCGTAACCTGAATAGCGTGTGATGAAGGCATCAGCAAGGATATCGAAGGCGGTTGCTTCAATGCTTCCAGTTATCACGGCTTCACAGTCATGTTTCAGTATTGCTTCCGCCAGGCTTGTATCGGCCACATCGTTCCTAATCACCTTCAAGCTCATATCATCAGCATCGACGATCAAAAGGTACGCACAGTTTTCAAAACCGCATGAAACGCTGCTTTCAATGGTCGGCCCGTCTGCTGTCACTGCTATGTTCATTTTAACTCCCCGCTTTCAATCATTATGATTAGTTAGTATTCTATCGCGACAGGCATTTTCCCTCTTTTCCTGCAGCTTCGTTAAAGAAGCCGGCGACTGTCTTCAAGTCGCCGGCTTCCGTGAAGTCCATAAAATAAATCAAAATCTTAGTTTCCGTATATCTCGAATTCAACGTAGTGATTCCATCCGTTCACGTTGCTGCCGTTTGAGTAGAACCTTACGTATCTAGCGTTAACAGTGCCGAAGGTTATGATCTTCCCTGTGCTCTTCTCGGCATACTCGCTGTCGCTTCCAACCCCCAGGCCTGCGCTGTTGTCACTATCGTTGTTGAATACCGTTATCACATCAGTTGTGAAGGTCGGGTCGTTCGAAAGCTGTACTACTACATCTCTGTACTTCCTGGCATCCCTGAAGTAGTGCCAAAGGTTTATTTCGCTCACATTCTTCGACGCTCCAAGGTCGGCCTGAACCCACTGAAGCCCGGACTTGAGTCCGTTCGCGTATTCGTCGGTATCCTTAACGCCATCGCTGATGTAGTTCATGTCGGTAAAGCTTTGCGATGTTGATATCGACTTGCCTTCTGCAAGGTTGTTGCAAACCTCGGCCTCCACATAGTGGTTCCATGCGTTTGCGCTGCTTCCGTTGGAGTAGAACCTTACATATCTTGCATTGGCGGTGTTGAAGGTGATCTTCTTTCCTGCGCTGGTTTCTGCATACTCAGAATCCTTTCCATAGCCCCTGCCTGCGCTGTTATCGGAATCGTTGTTGAAGACCGTCTTAACACCTGTTGCGAAGGTCGGGTCGTTCGACAGCTGCACAACCACGTCGCGGTATTTTCTCCCGTCTCCGAAGTAGTGCCACAGGTTTATCTCGTTCACATCCTTCGCTGCACCCAGATCCATCTGGATCCACTGCACTCCGGCCTGCCCGTTTGAATAGCTGTCGGTATCCCTGCTGCCGTCCTTTATCAGCCCTGTGTCGGTGAAAGCCGAGGAGGATGTTATGGCGCTCGAAACGGAGCTGTTTCTGCAGACCTCTATTTCAACATAATGGTTCCATCCGTTGATGTTGCTGCCGTTTGAGTACAACCTGACGTACCTTGCGTTGACAGTGCTGAATGCTATGCTCTTCCCGGCGCTGGTTTCAGCATACTCGCTGTTTTTGCCTGCACCAAGCCCTGCGCTGTTGTCAGTGTCGTTGTTGAAAACCGTTGTTATGTCTTTTGTGAAGGTCGGATCGTTGGAAAGCTGGACTATCACATCCTTGTACTTCCTTCCGCCGCTGAAGTAGTGCCAGAGGTTTACCTGGTTCACATCCTGCGAGGTCCCCAGGTCTACCTGAACCCACTGCAGCCCTGCGCTTACACTGTTGGCATACCTTTCGGTGTTGGTGTCCTTGTCGCTGGCCATGTAGAGGTCTATGAAGGCCGACGAAGAGGTTACCGTCTTGCCGCTGGCCAGATTGACCACAGGCTGCTGTGCTCCGTCCCTGCTTATCTCTATCTCAACGTAATGGTTCCAGCCGTTTATATTGCTTCCGTTTGAATAAAATCTAGCGTACCTAGCTTTGACGGTGTTGAAGGTTATGTTCTTGCCGGAGCTGGTCTCGGTGTATTCGCTGTCTGTACCTTTTCCAAAACCTGCGCTGTTGTCTGTATCGTTGTTGTACACCGTCGTAATTCCGGTGTCGAAAGTAGGATCATTCGAAAGCTGGACTATGACGTCGCGGTACTTCCTGGCGTCTCCGAAATAGTGCCACAGGTTTATGTTGTTGACGTCGTAGGATTCTCCCATGTCCACCTGGAACCACTGGAGGCCCGTGTTTGAACCGTTCGCATAGTTGTCCGTGTTTTTGTCTCCGTCGAGGGCAAATGCTGTATTCGTGAACGATGATGAGGTCGTGACAGCTTTGCCGGCAGCCAGGTTTCCTTCAGGCTGCATGATCGCCTTCACTTCGACGTAATGGTTCCAGCCGTTAGCCGTGCTTCCGTTGGAGTAAAGCCTTACGTACCTCGCGTTGACTGTGCTGAAGCAAATGCTCTTTCCCGCGCTCGTTTCAGTGTATTCGCTGTCTTTACCCAAGCCCAAGCCTGCGCTGTTGTCTGTGTCATTGTTGTAAACTGTCGTCACGCCCGATGTGAAGGTCGGGTCGTTCGAAAGCTGGACTATGACGTCATGGTACTTCCTTGCATCGCCGAAGTAGTGCCACAGGTCTATCTCTCCGACGTTGTAGGACGCTCCCAGGTCTAACTGCATCCACTGCAGCCCTGTGCTGGAGCTGTCAGCATACCTTTCCGAGCTGCTTCTGTCTCCGTCCGTTGCGTATGCTGTATTCGAGAACTCAGCCGATGTGGTCGGAGTGGTTTTGAGTGCTACGTTTCCTATGTCTGAATCTCCTTTTTTCTTAAGTCCGTAATACTGCGCCAAAGCTGTTGCGTCTGCTACTCCCAGCGCCTTAAGCTTAGAATCGCTGGAAAGATATTTCTGTGCATCCGAGGCGTTGTCCATGTAGCAGTGCTCTATTATAATCCCTGGGAAGCCCCTGAGTGCGCTGTTCCTTATCACCGAATAGTAGTCAGCAAGCTCGCCTGTAAGTTCGAAGATAGTGCCGTTCTCGCTTGCCCTTGCCTTGACTCCTCTGTCAGCTATACCGAGCGTTGAAAGCTGATCCAGGATTATGTTGCCAAGAACAGCTGACGCGTCGTGGTATGCCTTAAGCACCGATACATAAACCTCTGCTCCGCTGGTTGTACCGTAGCCGCTTGCGTTGTTGTGCAGGCTGACAAATATGTCCGCTTTCTGGTCCGCGGCCAACTGAGTCCTCGCTACAAGATCTACATTTACATCGGTTGTCCTTGTCATACCAACGGTGACGCCTTCGTAGGTTTCAAGCTCTTCCTTTGCGTACTTTGCGATCTTGAGGTTTAGGTTTTTTTCGACAAGCCCGTTGTAGGCTGCGCCT
This sequence comes from Clostridium sp. UBA699, assembly GCA_002298915.1. Classification (GTDB taxonomy): domain Bacteria; phylum Bacillota; class Clostridia; order Clostridiales; family Clostridiaceae; genus UBA699. Next base: position 10,071 of record DBML01000026.1, on the reverse strand, counting down.
GACTCCGTGCCGCCGTGCCCCGGGTCAAGCATGATCGTTACATTTGAAGTTGCTGCATTTACTGTGTTGCTGTCCTTCGCTGCCTGATCTGAAGAAATCCCAGTCTCGTTCTGCATCGCTTTCTTCGAGCTCGCAATCGCAGCGCCTATGTCTGCAGCTGTTATAGCGCTGTCCTTATCAACGGTCAAAACCGCTGAAGAGCTTCCGCTTTTTGCAGCAGAACCAGCAGACGACGTTGCTGAAGCTTCCGCAGTCTTGTTCTCATCAGCTGATGCAGCCTTAGTCCCGTCTGCAGAGACAGTATAGGATGCCCCTATCTTCTTCAAGTCAACATTGTTCAGGACAGCTCCGTCCTTTGTCTTGAGCTCAAGGCTGTCGAGGTTGTATTTTCCTTCCGGAGTGTCCGAAGGTATATTGTAATCGAAGGTTATGTACCCGTTTTTGATGTCCTCTGTGTCCTGTGTGAGAACTTTTTCGCTTCCATCAAGCTGATATCCGAGGCTGACCTCGGTAACCTTTGTTAGGTCTGCGCCGAGTCCCACCTTTATGATCTGTCTGCTCTCTGGCTTAAGAACCCTGTTCTCCACACTCAGGTAATCCGCATTGAGTGACACAGCATCTATCTTTTCCAGGGTTACACCGGAATGGTTTTTCTGCACATCCCCGTTTGTTATGTCGGTCCATATCCTATTGAAGCCGACCCCCATCGCCTGTGCGCCGAGCAGAAAGGTAAGCACCATCGTAAACGCTATGATTTTTTTGGATTTGCCCATTCCCATACCTCCTATTATGATTTGTATCTATCAAATGAATGGATTTATTGCAATTTTAAAAATTGTTACAATTAATTTAAATATAGCATTCAATGCCGATATTGTCAAACTGTCCGAATCCGCATCAGAGGCCGTTAGAGGGGCAAAAACAGCCCATCTGGAAGAATACTGCCAGAGGTCAGGAATTTTGGCTGAAGTGTGAAAAAGCCGCCTAAAAAAGGCGGCAGCATTATTTGACAAGAAGGTTCAGAAGCCCGATGACGAATCCTATGATGGCGCCAAGATTAACGACTGCATCCAGCTCGTTCTTCATGACCGAAAGCACCAGCTTTTCTATCTCGAGGACTTCCATGTCGTTGACCTTTCTTTCCACTATCCCCTGGATGTCGAAGCCTTTTATCATCTCCCCTATCTTCTTGTGTACGAATTCGGTGTAGGCTTTCCCGGTGATCCCCCTAATGAGCTCCTCTTCCAGCCCAGCCTTCTCCATAAGCCTTCTGGTCGGCTCGTTTTCAACGTTTTCTATGCCCTCGCGAACTATCGGTCTAAGCATTTCAGGTCCTTTTTCTCTGACGTATGACTCTACCTGCTGCCCTATAGGCTGCGCCATCGAATCGATAAGGTCGTCATTGACGAACATGGCGAGCATGGTCCCTTTTGTCTTCTCCTTTATCGCACGCCCTCCCTCTTTCGCGATTACAGTGCCGATGTCGACCCTTGAAAAGCCTGCCATGACCTTCTCGCATACAATCTCCTCAAGCCTGACTTTCATGCCCTCATAGTTCTCCTGGCTTACGTGCTTTGAAAGGACGTTTTTTATGGTGTGGCTGTCGTCAGCAGAGAAAAAGGATGCGTTGATCTCGCTCAGTGCTTTCTCCTTCATCTCTTCGGACAGGAACATCCTCTCCATGTCCTCGGTGGTAAGAAGGTTGTTACCTACAGCATTTCCGAGGGCCTTCGCGAGCTGTCCCTTTCTCTTTGGGAATATCCCCGGCGTGAACGGCAGCGTGCAGCTCCCTATCTTCACCGGCTTAAGTGGCCTGAAAAGCATCTTTACAGCTATGTAGTTTGTTCCGTAGCCAATTACAGCGCCGATGACCGGCCCTGAAACAGCACTGATAATACTCATGAAATCTCTCCTCCTATAAAATGGCAATAAACATAATTATAATTTCTTGAGCCCAAGTTTACAACAGTGCTGTGGTCAAAGAAGGTTCAATATCTGCCCATATTCCTCTTTTCCTTGAAAATTCAACCTGTTTCACAAGGATTTCAAGCACAAAAAAGCCGGCTCATCCATGAAACCGGCGTTCGCAATACCACCTTTCAACAACCAGACTACATGTTCCTGGTTCTGACAAGGTAGATTCCTATAACAAGAGCTGCTGCATAGCCAATCAGGCTGATTGCAGGCATGCCTGACGCGCCTCCCACGGACGCGGCGTTTGCAGCCAGGGCCGAGCCTATGATAAGTGCCGCCGTCACGATTCCGAGGATCGCCCTGTTGACCAGCCTGTTGACCTGAGCTGACATCTTGGCCGACATGCTCTTCTCCTCCTGGATCCTCATCTTGCCAGCCATCACGTCGCTTACGAACCTCGAAACGTTCCACATTATCTTCGGGCTCGACCTTAGCAGGATGTAAAGGTTCTCCAGCTGCTCCTTTATCTCTTTCCTGAAGTCTGTGTCCCCGAGCATCTGCCGCCTTACATACGGCATGGCCATGTCGAAGATATTGACCTCCGGTGCGATCCTCTCCAGAACCCCTTCCATGGTCAGCACCCCCCTGATGAGCATGGCGTAGTCCCTCGGCATGGAGAGCCGGTTCCTCCTTAGCACGCCGTACAGGTCGTGTATAAGATGCTTAAGCTCAACTTCCTGCAGGGACATCTCGACGTACTTGCTGTACATCTCGTCTATGTCGCTGTGGAATTCGCCTATGTCGATCTCGCCCTTCTGTACGCATATCTTCAGTACAGACCTGGCCATCTCGTTGACGTCCCTGGAAACTATCCCGAAAAGGAAGCTGTTGAACTTGTCCTTCATCGAGGTGCTCAGGGTGCCTGTCATGCCGAAATCCAGGTATGCAATTTTGTTTTCTTTTATGAATATGTTGCCCGGATGTGGATCTGCATGAAAAAACCCGTCCTCGAATATCTGCTTGAAGTAGTTGTCGGCGAGCTTCCTGCTGATATCGGCGGTATCGTAGCCTTCTTCTTCGAGCCGCCCGGTATCCGTTATCTTTATGCCTTCAATATAGCTCATCACAAGGAGGCCAGGCGTCGTGTACTCATCGTATACAGCCGGGCAGGTTATGTATTTTACAGAAGAGTTGTACTCCCGGAAGGTCCAGATGTTCCTGGCCTCCTGCATGAAGTCAAGCTCTTTCCTCGTTGAGTTCTCAAGCTCGTCCGCTATGTCCTCAAAATTGACTATGTTGTCCCTGTCCAGGAACCTTATCCTCCTGGCCAGCCTTTTCATTATAGCGATGTCCCTCAACATTGTATCCCTGACTCCTGGACGAAGAACCTTTACTGCAACCCTTGTCCCGTCCTTAAGGCGCGCAAGATGGACCTGCGCAAGCGATGCGCTGGCAACTGGAGAAACCTCAAACTCGCTGAAGACCTGCTCGAGCGTCATCTTGAGCTCCTTTTCAGCCGCTTTTCTGATTGAATCGAAGTCCTCCGGCCTGACGCTGTCCTGGAACCTCTGGAATTCGACAATGTATGCTTCGGGCAGCAGGTCAGGTCGCATGGAGAGGATCTGGCCTATCTTGATGAAGGTTGAGCCTAGCTCCTCAAAGGATTCCCTAATGCTGACGGGCATGTTGCTGCTCCTCATGCCTTTTCCTATACCGTGCCTGACAAACACAGATACTATCTCCCGCATCCTCTCGTTTTCCTTTTTCCTGTCCATAGCATCACATCCTTACTTGTTCTCCAGCCTGCCGATCCTCTCCTCAAGCTTCTTCAAATCTTCCTTCGTGGCGATATCCATACCGGAGAGCACGTCCCTTAGCATCTCCCAGATTGTTCCCTCGTGCTCCGGCTCATTTTTTTCAACCTTCACAGCCGCAGCAGCCGTACCGTCCTTGACCTCGGGACTCCTCCGCTTTAGCTCCTGGTTTATCTCCCTCCCCTGGCTAATGGTCAGCTCGCCTTTCCGGACAAGCTCCTCCACCAGCTCGGCGCCTTTCTCGTAGGTGTAGGCCATAGTGCCTATGCCTGCCAGCAGCAGTTTTTTAAGCGTTATTTCCTCCATACCCATTACCTCCGTCCTAGCTATTGATTACTCAAATTGTACCATTAATTTCAAGAATTTTCAATCTATTCAGGGCGTTTAAAAACAGCCTCAGATCCTGACCTTCTCTGCCTGAGGCTGTCCTTACCTATGTCCTGTCTCAAAACCCTGATTATACCAGATTCTACATGCGAACCAAACTTAATACGCATCTATATTTCGCAAGTCATAGCTTCGCTCATTATGCATGCTCCTGCGGCACCAGCAGACAGCACGTCGCCCATCCTGTGAGCCGTCATGCCGCCTATGGCAAAAACGGGTATTGCAACGGAGCTGCAGACCTCCCTCAGGAACTTCAGGCCCCTGGGGGGAACTCCCTTCTTGCAATCCGTGGAATAGATGTGCCCTGCAACCAGGTAGGAGGCGCCGAGGGCCTCTGCCTCAGCAGCCTCTTCTGCGGAGTGCACCGATGCGCCGACCTGGCTGAATCCGGCCAGCCTGTCCCTGTTCCTCCTCAGGTCATCCATGGAAAGGTGGATCTTCAAAATCCCCATCTTTGAGGCGGTTTCGATGTCCCTGTTCACTATGAGATCGACGCCGCTCAATTCGCAGATTTCCATGACTGCAGCAGCAAGGGCTTCGAACTCAGGCACCGGCAGGTCCTTCTCCCTAAGCATGATCGCATGGGGCTTCCTTTTTGCCAGCATCTCCAGCCTTACGAGGAGATCTCCTCGGCAGAGCTTCCTGTTCGTCACGTAAATGATCATGGCTACACCCTTATATAGTCGGAGTATACGGGCTGGAGCCCCTTGCTCAGCACCATGCCGTGCACCTCGTCCACGCTCCTTGGGTCCGATATCTCGAACTGCTCGTCGCCCTTCTCCTGCTCGCTGTGGCCGCCGACGCCGACGCTTACGCCTGCGGACATCTTCGTTGCGCAGAGGCCGATGACGTTGTCGCGGAACCTCGCCTTCTCCCTTGTTGATATCGTTATCCCTGCGTATGGCATGAGCAGCCTGTAGGCCAGCATTACCTGGAGCAGCTGCGCCTCGTGCACGTCGTTGGGGTTGTTCTCGGCGTTGTTGATGTAGGGCCTCAGCCTCGGCGTCGAGAAGGAGACCTCGGCATGAGGATATTTCTTCTGTATGAGCATGGCGTGCAGCCCTGCGGCAAAGGCGTCCTTCCTGAAGTCCCCGAGGCCGAGCAGCGCTCCGAAGGCAACCCCCCTCATGCCGCCCTTTAGGGCCCTTTCCTGGGAGTTGAAGCGGTAAGGGAACACCCTCTTTGGTCCCATCAGGTGAACCTCCTCATACCTCCCGGTGCTGTAGGTCTCCTGGTACACCGAAACGAAATCCGCGCCGCAACCCCTCAGGTAAGCGTACTCGTCCGAGTTGAGCGGGTATATCTCGATACCTATCGTGGTGAAATATTTTGCTGCCAGCTTTACAGCTTCCCCGATGTACTCCAGGCCCGACATGTTCCTCGCCTCTCCCGTGAGCAGGAGTATCTCCTTGAGACCCGTTCGAGCAATTGTCCTAAGCTCCCTGTCTATCTCCTCCATGGTGAGCTTGCCTCGGTTGATCCTGTTCCTGCAGTTGAAGCCGCAGTAAACGCAGTGGTTCTCGCAGTAGTTGGCGATGTAGAGCGGGGTGAACATGCAGATAGAATTCCCGAAGTGCTTCCTTGTCTCTAGCTTCGCTTTAGCCGCCATCTCCTCAAGGTACGGAAGGGCCGCCGGCGAGAGGATCGCCGCATAGTCCTCCACCTCCAGGTGCTCCTTCGCAAGAGCCCTCTTCACATCGCCGCCGGTGTAGCTTCTGTAGTCGTAAGCCTCGGTTAGCGCTAGGACCCTGTCCATTATTTCGTGGTCTGATTTTTCCATTCCGCCCAGGTATTCCATGTGGTTCGTTCTGTTCTCCCTCATGGCTAATCCTCCAGGAATCCTGTCAGAGGGCTTGAAGCCTCAGCCCTGCTGTCGAGGACCCTGCCGAGCCCGGCCAGGTACGCCTCTCGTCCCGCTATGACGGCGTTCCTGAAGGCCCCCGCCATGACCGCCGTGTCCTTCGCAGTTGCAATCGCGGTGTTGCACATTACCGCAGCTGCGCCCATCTCCATGGCCTCGCAGGCCTGCGAAGGGCGCCCTATTCCAGCGTCCACTATTATCGGCAGGTCTATCTCGTTGACGAGTATCTGTATGAAGTCCCTGGTGGACAGGCCCTTGTTGCTGCCTATCGGCGAAGCAAGCGGCATGACCGTTGCCGCGCCGGCGTCCCTGAGCGCCCTTGCCACGTTCAGGTCAGGGTACATGTACGGCATCACTATGAACCCTTCCTTAGCTAGGATCTCAGTAGCCTTTATGGTTTCGAAGTTGTCTGGAAGGAGGTACTTGGAGTCGCTTATGACCTCAACCTTAACGAAGTCCCCGCAGCCGAGCTCCCTTGAAAGCCTCGCTATCCTGACGGCCTCCTGGGCGTTCCTTGCTCCTGAGGTGTTGGGCAGCAGCGTTATGCCTTCCGGGATGTAGTCGAGGATGTTCTCCTCGCCCCCGATGTTAGCGCGCCTTAGAGCAAGCGTTATTATCTCCGCTCCTCCGCTCTCTATAGCAGCCTTGACCATCTCCAGCGAGAATTTCCCCGAACCCAGTATGAACCTTGAATTAAATGCGTGTCCCCCTATTATAAGCTTGTCGTTTTTCATTTTATCCATCCTTTCGCTATGCATCTTCTATTCCAAGCAGCAGTCTCAGTATCATGTTTGCCTGGTGGCCTGCGCACACCTGTACCCTCGGCGCCATAAGGCCGCTGCCGACCCTCGCCTCGTTCTCAAGGTCACCGCACAGGTAGAGCCTCTTCATGGCCCTTACCGTCCTGATTTTGTTCGAGCTCTCGTAGCCCGCCATTCCCGAAGCTGCAACGACCTTTGCTGCTGCAAACTTCTCCAGCGCCGTGTTGACGAGTGCGGATTTCGCCTCCGGCCTGTCGAAGGCCTCGCATATTATGCCGTATCCTGAGAATATCTCCTCCACGTTCTCCTCCGTCACCCGCACGTTTTTCGTCTCCACCTCTATGAAAGGGTTTATCTCCTCTAGCTGCAGCCTCAGGGCATCCGTCTTGTTCATCCCGAGGTGTCTTACGTAATAGCTCTGCCTGTTCAGGTTGCTCGGCTCCACGATATCGAAGTCTACCAGCAGAAGCCTTCCGACCCCCGTCCTTGCGAGCATTACAGCTATGTTCGAGCCCAGTCCGCCCAGCCCCGCCACCGCAACGCTCCCACGGCTGACCTTGCAGTGGACCTCCGGCGTGTGCCTGGCCATCATCATGCTTTCTAGTTCTTCCTTTCCCGGCATTACGCCTTTCCTGATTATTGCCACTGTGTCGCCTTCTGAAAGGCTGCAGTCCTCGGAAAGCTGAAAACCGTTCAGGATCACCATGTCGGTGCAGCTTCCCGCACTGTCCCTAAGCCCGAAGGCGGTGCTGCAGCAGGTTGATCTCTTTTTTCCGTTGAGAGTTATAACCATACCTAGCCGCCCCCCACGAACCTTACTACCTCGAGTGTATCTTCCTCCCCGAGGGTTACGTTGCCGTATTCCTTTTTCGGTATTATCTCGCCATTCAGCTCGGCTGCTATCCTGCTGGTTTCGAAGCCCCTTGCCGTCACGAACTCCTGGAGCGTCTGTGTTCCTTCAAGCGAAACTGTGGTGCCGTTGAATCTCATCCTGCTTCCTCCTCTTAAAAATCATGCAAAAAAAGCGCGAAACGAGCCTGCACCCTTTCGGTGGTGCACCCCATTTCGCGCTTTTCAGTTCATTTCGAATTATATGATATTTTTTTGGCTAGGTCAAGCGTTGTTTTTTTCCTTTTCGATCGACATCATCAGGAAGCCGCAGAAAGCTCCGTTGTCCGAATGAGGCGAAAGTTTGAGCACCTTCTTCATCCTGTTTATCTCGTCCCTGTAAGCCCTGTAGAATTCGTAGTTCGGGTGAGGGCTGTACTTGAGGCCTTCGAGCTCGAAGTACTCTATGCTGCCTTTCACGGTCGTGGGCTTTATGAGCACTTCCACATCCGGGCTGTAGTAGTAAGGGCAGACCGTTAGGAGCGGCCATTTCGCAAGCTTATACTCCTCAAGCAGCCCCGCCATAAGCTCGAAACCAAGCTTCTGGTCGCCGTGAAGGAACTCTCTGAGCCCCCTGGCAAGGCGCTCCTTCTCGCCCTCGTTCAGTGCGGGGACAAGGTCCCTGAACCTCACCTTTTCGAATACAGAAACGAGGGAGGATTTCTTGACTATGTTCCCGATGGCCTCCACCACCCCTTCGGTATCCCGGAACTTCTCCGGCGAGAAGCTCTCCAGCGCAAGCTCGTGCATCTTTTCTACCCTGTGCTTCTTTGCGATGGCCGCCATCTCCGGGTTCGAAAAGCCGCCGGGGTACATCCTGTTGAACCTTTCCTCCGCCTCTTTCAGTTTTGCCTTGTTCACACCATCATCTCCCATCACTTCAGACTGTTCTCTTGATTCTATTATAAGGCAAATCTCTGAATATTTGAACTGAGTCTTGACAGGGGCACCAACCGGTGCTAAAATTCTTTTCATAACTCAATACGAAAATGTTTCTTATCAAGAGCGGCGGAGGGACTGGCCCTATGAAGCCCGGCAACCAGCATGTTTCATTAGCATGCATGGTGCCAATTCCTGCAGGAGTATTCCTGGGAGATGAGAAGTGGAAATTTTTTGGACATTGTCGGCCACTTCTTTTTGAAGTGGTCTTTTTTTGGCCGCTTCGCAAAAAATATGAATTTTGGGAGGAATTGAGATGACAACGGTAGCAATGTTAGGATACGGGACGGTTGGAAGCGGAGTGGTCGAGATCATAGGCAACAGCAACAGGAGGTCGGGCAGCGGGATCAATGTTTCAGGGATACTGGTGAGGAACGCGGACAAGTACAAGGAGCACAGGCACTGCAGGAAGGTAAACGAGAGCTTCGAGGACGTTCTGACCGACGACGTGGACATCGTCGTGGAGGCCATGGGAGGAGTTCACCCTGCATACGACTACGTGAGGAAGTCCCTTGAGTCGAAAAAGCACGTGGTCACGGCGAACAAGGACCTCATCGCAGAGCACGGAGCGAGGCTTCTCGAGATCGCTAAAGAAAACGGAGTCGAGCTGAGGTTCGAAGCAAGCGTGGGAGGAGGCATACCGATACTGAAGTCAGTCAGCGACTGCCTAGTGGGGAACAGCATAAGCAGCGTCACCGCCATACTCAACGGCACAACGAACTTCATACTAACGAAGATGGAGGAGGAAGGCATGCAGTACCGGGAGGCTCTCAGGCTTGCACAGGAGCTGGGATTCGCGGAAGCAGACCCCTCCAGCGACGTTCTGGGGCTGGACGCGGCAAGGAAGCTCTCCATACTTTCAACGCTGGCTTTCCAAAGGAAGCTGGACTGGAAGGACATTAGGACGGCAGGCATAGACACCGTTGACAGCGCGGACTTCAGGTACGCGGCCCATGACGGCTGCAGCATCAAGCTGCTGGCTGTGAGCAGGCTTCAGGAGGATTGCGTGTATGCGGCCGTCTCCCCTGTTGTGGTCCGCAAGGACTCCCAGCTCGGCAGGGTACGCAACGAGTACAATGCAGTGCTTGTGGAGGGCGACGCTGTCGGGGATGTGCTTTTCACAGGCAAGGGAGCCGGAATGATGCCGACGGCCAGCGCGGTCTTCGCGGACATAGCTGACATAATAAACAACAGGAAGGCAGAAGCTGCCACCTTCGATTACGAGAACGCCGTGCTGAAGTCCCGGTGGGAGAGCGAAGCAGCATGGCTGCTAAGGATAAGGTCAAGCAGCAGGATAACCGCCATGAAGGAGCTTACGGGACGTTTCTCGAATTGCAGGATAATAGCCGGCGAACAGGGCGAGCAGGGCGATGAGGTTGCCGCTTTCGTAAGGGCGGGAAGCGAGGCTGAGATAGACCTCTTCGAGGCTTCACTCCCGGAGTCGCTGGAGGTCAGGAGCTTCAGGAAAATGCTGGTCTTGGAATAAAATCGAGTAGGAGGTAAGTAA
>DBML01000008.1:205971-251780 GCA_002298915.1 Clostridium sp. UBA699 | reverse complement strand
GGGTAGGTAGTCGCCAGGTCAGCACGAAAGACACTGAATTTGATATTCAGTGTCTTTTTTTATGCTATAATGTAAACAACTAACTTCCAGAGGAGGCATGGCTATGTCAATGAAGGACAAAGTGTATGAAACCCTGAAGCAGCTTGTCTCTGTTCCGAGCATTTCAGGAACTGAAGGTGAGAAAAGGGCAGCAGAAAAGATATTTGAGATGATCGCGGAGATGCCGTACTTCAAGTCGAAGGTTGGGGAGTGCGGATGCGAGAATATAGAAGGTGACCCTGCCGGCAGGGCATTTGTATGGGCTGTAGCGGAAGGGGCAGTCGAGGCTGCGGATACAGTCATCCTGACAGCCCATTTGGACGTCGTCGACATAGAGGGATACGGACATCTTCAGCCTGTGGCTTTCGACATAGAGGAATGCACCAGGAGGATTGGAGAACTGGAGCTTGACGGGGAAGCGAGAAGAGATCTTGAATCCGGCAGATGGATATTCGGCCGAGGCACTGCCGATATAAAATCCGGGCTTGCTGCATTCATAGAGATAATGAGGGAATTGACCGAGAAGAGGCATTTCAGAGGGAAAATCCTTTTCCTTGCTGTGCCGGGGGAGGAGAGCAATTCCGAAGGGATGGTTTCGGCAATACCTTTCCTGCTGAAGCTTCAGAAGGAGAAAGGTTTCAACTTCGTAGGTGCTTTGCTGTCGGAATGCAGCATACCAAGAAGCGAGGACGAGGATTTCAAAAGAATATACACGGGAAGCGTTGGCAAGATCATGCCTATGTTCTTCTGCGCAGGTAAGGAGACTCATGCTGCGGAGCCTTTCCAAGGGCTGAACCCGGTATCTCTTGTTTCCGAGATAAACAGGAGGCTGGAAGAGAACGTCGATTTCTGCGACGCTGCTGGCGGCCAGGTGACGCCGCCCCCGGTCGCGCTCAAGCAGACGGACCTGAAGAGGCTCTATTCAGTTCAGACTCCTGCTTATGCAGTCTCATACTACAACATGATGACGCTCACCAAGACAATAGCACAGCTCACCGAGGAGCTGGAGGTCCTGGCAAAGGAGGCCTTCGTCAGGGTGCTCATGGACAGCGAGGAGAAGCGCTACTCCTACGGAAAGATGAGCGGTGAGGGCGTGCACTTCTCAGACATCGAACCCTGCGTAATGACTTATCGTTCGCTGCTGGCAAAGGTCACTAACGGTGACAAGTCGTTCCTGAAAATCCTTGACGATAAGATCAAGATATGGAAAAGCGAGAAACTGGACAACCAGACGATCGCCATAAATATTGTCAAAGAAACCTATGAGAGCTATGCCAAGAAGAGGCCCATGATAGTGATATCCTACATTCCTCCGTACTACCCGCATATACAGCTTGACTCTTCCAGCGAGAAAGGGGCTGCGCTCATCAAAGCCGTGGACAGCATGATAAAATATGCAGCCGACAGCTACGGAGAGAAAATATTGAAGGAGCAGTTCTTCATGGGCATCTCAGACCTGAGCTATACAGGGATAGGAGAAGACGAGGATTTGGACAGCCTAGCGCTCAACATCATCGGCTACGGCAGAACCTACGACCTAAAGCTGGAGGCCCTCAGCATGCTCGACATCCCGGCAGTTGTATTCGGAGGCGAGGGCAAGGATATACACAAAAACACCGAGAGGCTGAACCTTGGCTACTCCCTGGAGGTTGTGCCTGAGCTTTACAAGCACATAATATACTCGCTGCTCGCATAAAATTTTTAAATTCAACAAGAGCAGGGGACTGAAAATCCTTATGCCCCTGGTTCGATTCCTGGATTGGCCACTAGACACCTCGGAGTAATTCCAGGGTGTTTTTTGTAGCTTTATTCAAGAAAATATGTAATAATATTCTTGTTGGTTATTACACTAAAACACAGAAGGAGAATTGCAATGGAAAACAAGGTATTGGCCGTAGTAAACGGACAGGAAATTACAGAGCAGGATTTACAGCTGACAGCAATGAGATTCCCAAGAGACAGACAGGGATACCTCACTTCAGAAGAAGGCAGGAAGCAGCTGCTTGATCAGATGATTTCTTTCGAATTGATGTATATTGACGCAAAGGAAAAGGGACTCGAAAACGACGAGAACTACAAGATGCAGCTCGAAATGGCAAAAAAAGAGATGCTGATTCAGACTGCTATCTCCAAGATCATGGAAGATGTAGTTGTCACTGACAGCGAAGTGGAGGACTACTACAAGGCGAACCAGAACCTGTTCATGAACCAGGAGACTGTAAGCGCTAAGCATATACTTGTGGATACAGCAGAAAAAGCTGCAGAGATAATGGAAGAGATAGCAAACGGAAAATCCTTCGAGGCTGCTGCTGCAGAATACTCGTCATGTCCATCAGGCACAGCCGGCGGAGAACTCGGTGCTTTTTCGAGAGGACAGATGGTTCCTGAATTCGAAGAAGCAGCTTTCGCCATGGAGATAGGCAAGGTTAGCGAGCCTGTTCAGACGCAGTTCGGATATCACCTGATAAAGGTAGAAGCTAAGAACGTAGGATCTATCAAACCTCTTGAAGAAGTCAAGGATTCCATTATGAACATGCTTCTTCAGGAAAGGCAGACATTCAAATACACCCAGTTCGTAAACTCACTTAAAGACAAGATTAAGGTAGAGATAAAATAATTCCCATACGAAAGAGCTGTGCAGTCTGAACTGCGCAGCTCTTTTTTTGTTGACATCTATCTGGTAAGCACTGCGTCGCTTTCTTCCTTTGCGACGTAGGTTACGTCCCTCTCGTAGGTGATGTACTTATCGAGGTGTATGATCTCTTCAAAGCCGTCCAGCTTCCAGTCTTCTTCGAAGAACTCGGTAGGGACTAGCTTCGTGTCGCAGGCGCAAGGGAGAGTATCTTCCTCTACGTTATCTGCCCAGACAAAATGGCTAGTCAGGCGCTCCCCGGTGAAGGGCCTGAAACCGTTGGATGTTTTGATTGCTATCTCTTCTTTAACCTTCTTTTTCACATGAGACACCCCCTTCGCTTCATTAACTTGATTATACACAATATTCAGAAAAAGCACAAACGAACATCTTGTTATCAGCTTAACGATTTTTTTCTGTTTACAAAATCATTTTTAGCCATTCAGTGAGCCTTGAAGGCCTGTGGAATCAAGATTCCGGAGACGGATCGGTATTTTGTGCAATCCGAAGGGAGGTTTTGTAAACGATTCATTTAATTCATCTATGAATTGTTAGAAAGTTATCAATTAGTTTCTATGGGTATGCTGTGATATAATTAACATTGTAAAAACAAGAAATCGTATCATGATACTTTTTACCAAGGATAGAAAAAGAAAGGGAGATAAAGATGAGCCAAAAGAAATATTATCCAACCGCCCTGGCATTATATTTTACATATATAATCCTAGGTATAGAAGTTTCAGTTTTAAGTCAATACAAGCAGGAATTTGCAGGCGCATGGGGCGTGACAAAAACACTGGCCAACGGACACCTTGATGTCAGCCTGGTGCTGGCGGCCATTGCCGCATTAGGGCTGGGAAGATTGATAATGCTTCCGTTTTCAGGACCTTTCTCAGACAGGTTCGGAAGAAAAAGCGCTGGACTCGTGGGCTGCGCACTTTTCGCTGTTTACTTTGTGGGCATCGCCTGGGCGCCAAACTTCTACTTTGCTTATGTATTCGCTATAGTCGGCGGAATGGCAAACTCATTCATGGATGTCTGCGTTGCGCCAAGCTGCATAGAGATATTCCCTGATTCAGGTGAGGTCGCCTCCATGTTCATGAAATTCTCCGTAGCAGTGGGTCAGTTCATGCTCCCTTTCATGATAGGCTTCGTTGCCACAAACCATCTCTCATACAAGCTGATATTCTATGTTGTTGCCGCTTTGATAGTAATCGATGCAGTTCTGCTGTCGTTCATGAAGTTCCCGCCTAAGAACGCCGTTGCAGGCGAAAGCGGAGCGCTGAAGGGAAATGCCCAGCTGAACAAGGAGAAGATGAAGTTCAACGCAACAAGCATCGCCATAATCGGCCTCGGATTCACAGTAACATCCACATTCCAGCTGTGGCTGAACTGCAACCAGGAGCTGGGAGCCCTGTACGGGCTTGCCAAGCCGAGCACAATACAATCATTTTATTCGATCGGAATCATAACAGCCATACTCGTAACCTCGGTGCTCGTTAAGAAGGTCCTGGAACCAGTCAGGATACTTTTCATATACCCAGTCATCGCCGTCGCAACACTGATAACCACATACTTCGTGCAGACGCCGACCATGTGCCTGGCAGCAGGCTTCATGCTGGGATATTCGGGAGCGGGCGGAGTTCTTCAGATAGGCGTGGCAACAGCGAACAAGATGTTCCCTGCCAACAAGGGCAAGATAACGTCTATATTCATGATATCATCAAGCATTGCCAACTACCTGGTGATCAATATCGCAAGCGCAATCACAAGCGCAGGCGGGACAAACGGGCCAAGGTATCTTCTTCTGTTCAATGCCGCAATAACAGCAGCAGGGGTGCTTCTTGCGCTCTTCATAAATGTGCAGTTCAACAAGAGCAGATCGGAAGAGCGTGTAATGGAGGAAGTTATTGCATAGAAGGAAAAAGGGAAGTCGCGGAAGACTTCCCTTTAAATATTTTTTGAGGCTAGAAGGATACTGCGACCTTGAACAGGTCGCCGTCGATATCAACCTTGAGTTTTCCGCCGCAAACTCTGGTGAAGCTTTCTGCAATCGAGAGGCCGAGACCGCTTCCTTCTGTGGTTCTGGACTTGTCACCCCTGCTGAAGCGCTGGAGTATCTCTTCTTCGCTGAAATCCATCTCGTAGGCGGCTATGTTTTTTACCGAAGCCTGAACCCTCCCGCTTTCCTCAGTCAGTTCGACAAAAATTCGGGTGCCCTTCAGCGAGTATTTGAGGGCGTTGTCCAGAACGTTCTGGAACACCCTGTAGAGCTTCTTTCCGTCTGAGGTGATTACCACCGGATGGTCTGGAAGCCTTGTCACAACCTGTAGGCCTGAAGCCTCTATTTCATCCTGCATGTCGCCGAGAGTCTGCTCAAGCAGCTTTTTGATGTCGATTGTCTCAAGATCCAGGGATATGTCCCCGCTGGTGCTTTTTGCCAGGTCGAAGAGGTCTGCTACGATGTGCTTAAGCCTGTCAGACTTTTCACCGAGAATGTTAACGTAGTCCCTCGCAGTTTCCGAAAGGCTTTCTTCCTTCGAAAGCAGGTCCACGTAGCTGATTATCGAGGTAAGCGGCGTTTTCAGGTCATGCGACACATTCGTCACAAGGTCGATCTTCATCCTCTCGGCCTTCATCTGCTCCTCCAGGCTATCGCTGAAACCCTTGTTTATCTCTTCAAAGCTCCTGTTGTTCCCCTGGATGTACCAGTAGATGACCACCGCTTCCAGTATGAAAGCAGGCCAGAAAGCGAGCGTGACGAATACCAGGAACAGGCTTGCTGCAATAAACACCAGCTGCCTGTAGAAAAGCGATCTGGTCAGGGGGTATTTCCTAAACCTTCTACCGTCGAAAAGGCTCCTGAGGAAGTCGTAAGCTTTTTCCGCGGCAGTGTAGATGAAGCTCTGCCTCATAAGCTTCCTCGCTTTGAGCCTGCGCACGAGCGAAAGGAAGATTATTCCGCAAAGGGCTGTCACAAGAGCTGTGAGAACACCCGTCCAAAGAAGGGATAGAAGCTGAGGCAGGCCCCCGCCTAACCCAAGCCCTGAAAGCCATGCAAGACCTGTCGGAACGAATCCGCATAGGAGAATGTCGGTATAGATCCTGTCGGCCATACCGGGATGCAGCTCCTCGTCTTCTGGAAGCCTTCCGGCAACCGCCGCTGAGAATACCACCATTACCAGCGCAAGAACAGCGAAGAAAGCGATACCGGCCGCAATTGGTAAAAGCTCGGCCCTGTAGGCGTCCCACGCCTTTTGCTTAGAGGCAAGGTACTCGTCCGGAAACGCAGCGTAAGCGGTCGAGGTGCTGCTGAAGCCGCTGTACATCGGGATGTCATAGGTCTTTGCCCCGACGGACCAGGAGCCCTTCTCAAAGGAATAGAAAGCCTTTTCGTACTTTTCGAAATAGCTCCTCTCCGAACTTTCCGCGTTTGTGTACGTACGGCTCCCGTCCGATATGTAGTAGTAATAAGGCAGGCCCTCAGGCGCTGAGCCATTCGCAAGTATTTCCTGGGACGAATTGAACGCCCCGTAAACATCCTCGTGGATGAAAGTGCTGCTCTGCCTGTACTCCTTCACAAACAGCGATTCCGGGTTGGAATTCTTGGACAGTAAGTACTGAGACAGCGCGACAGATAGTGATACTGATACCACGGCGAGGATGAACGCCGTGAATTTGGCAGGTTTGCTCCTGCTAAAGCTTTTCAATTTTGTAGCCAATTCCCCACACCACCTTCAAGTATTTAGGCTCTTTAGGATTGATCTCGATCTTCTCGCGGATGCGCCGTATGTGCACCATTACGGTGTTCTCCACCGAATATGCAGCCTCCTGCCACACCGCCTCGTAGATCTTCTCTGCGGAAAAAACTATACCTGCATTCTCCATGAGAAGCTCAATTATTCCATACTCCTTTGCTGTCAGCTTCACCGCTTCTCCGTCCACGGATAGGAGCTTGCAGGCCTTGTCAAGGAACAGGCCGCCCAAGCTGATCTGAGACGAATGCGGGCTGCTTCCCATGTAGCCAAGGCGCATGTACCGCCTGAGCTGGCTCTTTACCCTGGCGACAAGCTCCTGAGGGTTGAAGGGCTTCGTGACGTAGTCATCGGCGCCCATTGAAAGCCCCAGTATCTTGTCGCTGTCTTCGGATTTTGCTGAAAGTATTATTATGGGGATGTTCTTGTCCTCCCTTATCTTCAGCGTTGTAGAAAGACCGTCAAGCTTCGGCATCATGACATCGAGTATGATAAGGTGTATCCCTCCGGAGCAGAGCTCGTCAAGAGCCTCAAGGCCGTTGCCTGCTTTCACAACACCGAAGCCCTCAATTATGAGGAGCTTTTCGATAGCTGTAGCTATCTCCCTGTCATCATCGACAACCAGAATTTTTGCATTTTCCATTAGGTGAATCCTCCAATCAAAGCCTATACTCTCATGGTACAGGACAAAACTTACAAACAACCTGATTAAATTCTTAAATATTTCTTAAGCCAAACGGATGTTACATATGACCTTTTTTTCGACATTTATAAAGGGGCAAAAATGCCCCTTTGTTTCATGACTTTATGAATTTATTTTTTTGTAGCGATCGGGGAAGTTGTAAATTCTGCATTTTTTCCCTCTTTGTTTTTATATGTCAATGTAACTGTAATGTGAGCCGCATCCTTAGGCAACTTGTAATAATATTCCAGTTTAAATGCGTCATCAACGTGAGTGAATACAAGGCTATCCATCTCTAAACGGTGTTCTACCCCTTCATCTGAAAAGGTAACATATGGAGGGGGTGTCAGCGAAATGAATGCTTTCATTGACTCTAAATCTTTAACTGTTACATCCGGGATTTTTCCGGTAAACACTAAATGATACTTTGAGTTGAATATATTATTATCAATGTTTAGTTCAGACAATGTATACAAGCTTTCCCCCATAACAATAGGAGACGAAAGAATATTGTTACTGGCAGGCTCTTTAAGCGGAGAGAATCTTGTGCTGATAAAAATTACCGAACACACTGATATAATACCAAAAGCCGCTATGATAGACCTCTTCATATGTGTTAATCCTCCGTTACACAGATCTTTGAAGCATGGGATGAATTATGCCAAAAGCATATCACGATTCCATTATATATCCGCGGGATAAATTTGTATACTGAGGCAGAAAAAACAAAAAAGAAGAGGAGTCGCCTAGCAGCGGCAATCCTCTTCTTTAGCTTGATTCATTATACTACTTTGTCGTACAGGTTGAAATCG
Organism: Clostridium sp. UBA699; assembly: GCA_002298915.1. Taxonomy (GTDB): domain Bacteria; phylum Bacillota; class Clostridia; order Clostridiales; family Clostridiaceae; genus UBA699. Next base: position 243,860 of record DBML01000008.1, on the reverse strand, counting down.
AGCTTCTTTTCTGTGAGCTCATCGAGCATAGGCACCATCTTGACGAAGTGCTCTTCCTTCCTGTGCCTGTCGAGAGCGCCCTGGCCGGACCATTCCTCTATTATGGCAAACACCCTTGGATCCGCCTGATCCTGGAACAGCTCATAGGAGATGCAACCTTCCTCTGCCCTTGATGGTTCGGCGAGGTCGGTGAAAATATTTATGAAGCAGTCGACCTGGCCTTCCTTAACGATTCTCTTAGATACCAATTTCATAATCAAAATCTCCTTCTATTTGAAAAATAGTTCTTCCACCTCCGAGGTGGGCATCTCAAGGCCGGTGTACAGGTTGAAGCATTCCGCACCCTGCCAAAGCAGCATTCCGAGGCCGTTTATCGTCTTGCTTCCAGCAGCTTCAGCATCGGCTAGGAACTTCGTCCTGGCAGGGTTGTAGATGCAGTCAACGACTACAAGGTCCTTTCTGAAGACACTTGTGTCCGAAATGACGCTCTCGTCCTCCATCGGATGCATGCCGACCCTTGTGGCGTTGAGAAGTATGTCGCTTTCAGCGATTTCCTCTTTCAGCTTTGCCTTGTCCTCAAGGTCGTATATGTTAAGTATACACCCGGTCGCTTCTTTTTTCACCTTTTCAAATGTTTCACGTGCTCTGTCGAAGAATGAGTCCTTCATGTTGAACACGGCAATCTCCCTAGCCCCGTCCAGCGCGCACTGGACCTGTATGGCTGTCCCTGCGCCGCCTGTTCCTATCACAGTTATCTTCTTGCCCTTAATTTCCACGTCGTTCTCCTTGAGGCTGCGCACGAACCCGATGCCGTCTGTCATGTGCCCCGTGAGTTTCCCGTTCTCGTTGACTATCGTGTTAACTGCGCCGGTGATTCTCGCTGCCGGTGACAGCTCGTCCATGAACCTTACTACTGCGCTCTTGCACGGCATTGTCACGTTCGCACCCCTCATGTCGAATGTTTTTATCGCTGCTATTGCATCGGGAACTTTATCTTCGGCTATGTCAAAGGCTAAGTAGGCATAGTCTATCCCTGCTTTTGCGAAGCTGTAGTTGTACATCACCGGGGACTTAGAGTGGTCCACCGGAGTGCCTATTATACCCAGCATGCGTGTCTTTCCCGAAATACGACTTTCCATAAAATTACCTCCAAAATACAAATAGTTCGTCAAATATCAGACATACTTTTTACCATGTTCATTATATTACAGCAAACTATAGAAAACAAATTGATAATATTGTAACAATTCATAGATTTTGAATATAGTTAATGCTATAATAAAACAAAAAATACAAGAAAGCAGGTAGCCAATGTGAATTTATATCATTTGCGTTATTTTGTAACTTTAGCACACCTTGAGCACTACACTAAAGCTTCAAAAGAATTGATGATCACACAGCCGAGTCTGAGCCATGCTATCTCGTCCCTCGAGGAGGAGCTTGGGGTCCCTCTTTTTGAAAAGGACGGAAGGAACATAGTCCTTACGAAGAGCGGAAAAATGTTCCTCAAGGAAGTGGAGAAATCGCTGCAGGTCCTGGATGAAGGCGTTAAAAACCTGAAGATGACAAGCACCGGGGAAGGGCGCATAGACCTTGCATTCCTGAGGACTCTGGGAACGGACTACATACCAAGGATAGTGCATGAGTTCATGGAGCTGCACAAGGACAAGGCTATCGAATTCCATTTCCATTCCGGCGTGACGGCTGACCTTATCCAGGGGCTCAAGGACAAGAAGTACGACATTGCGTTCTGCTCAAAATTCGATACGGAGCCTGAAATCGAATTCATACCGATGGCAAAGCAGGATCTGGTCCTGATTGTGCCGCTGGACCATCCGCTTGCGGAGAGGGACTCGGTCGACCTTTCCGACACGCTTCCATACCCGCAGATAGTTTTCTCGAAAAAGAGCGGCCTGAGGGTCATAATTGAAGGCATCTTCAGGCAGATCGGCGCAATGCCGCAGGTTGCCTACGAGGTCGAGGAGGACGAGGTTGCGGCAGGGCTTGTGGCGAACGGCTTCGGGATAGCTGTATGCCCCAACATGCCTATACTGGGCTCCATGAACCTTAAGGCGCTGAAGATCTCGAGCCCAAAGTGGGAGAGGAACTTCTACATGGCGATGCTGAAGGGGAGATATCTGCCGCCAGTTGTCAACGAGCTGATGGAGTTCGTGGTTTCAAAATCGAAAAATCAATAGAAGAGGAATAAGCCGGCATTTTCATGCCGGCCTTTTTTCGCCTAAAACCATAAAAGAAAACTATGGATTTTGGGAAACTTATCAATTTGTTTTCTATAATTCCGTGTAATATAATAAGGTCGTAAATGAAGTTTGATAAATTTTTAGTAAGTAAACGTGAAAATTAATTAATTAACAAGCTTGTCTTGAAAACGATATTAGAAAAAGGTGGTATTAAATTCAATGAAATTTAAGGCTATGTTCCAACCAATAAAGATAGGGCCGATGGAGGTTCCAAACCGTTTCGTCGTTTCGCCTATGGGAAACAACTTTGCAAACACAGACGGAACCATGAGCGAAAGGTCTCTGGCGTACTACCGTGAACGTGCCAGAGGCGGATTCGGACTGATAACATTCGAGGCGACGGTTGTTTCTCCCTTCGCAAAAGGCGGAGCGCGAAAGCCATGCCTTTTCAGCGACAGCACCATAGAAAGCTTCAGGAAGGTTGTCGACGCCTGCCATGCAGAAGGCGCGAAAGTATCCGTGCAGCTCCAGCACGCAGGTCCTGACGGAAACGCAAAGGTGGCAGGGCACCCTATAAAGTCAGCTTCGGCGATACCTTCAGTATTCGGCAAAGACACACCAGAGGAGCTGACAAGGGAAGAGATATTCCAGCTCGTCGAGTTCTACGGAGATGCAGCGCTGAGGGCCAAGAAAGCCGGAATCGATGCGGTGGAAGTCCACTGCGCGCACGGCTACCTGGTGAGCAGCTTCCTATCACCCAGGACAAACAAGAGGGTGGACGAGTTCGGAGGCTGCTTCGAAAACAGGATAAGAATAGTAAGGCTTATAATAGAGAACATACGCAAAAAGGCGGGACACTCGATTGCGGTGCTGTGCCGAATAAACGGGGCAGACGAGGTCGACGGCGGACTTGACGTCCACGACAGCGCGGCCATTGCCGCCAGCCTCGAGGACTTCGGAGCAGATGCGATCCACGTTTCAAGAGCGGTGCACATAAGAGACCAGTACATGTGGGCTCCTACAGTGCTCCACAGCGGACTCAACGCTGACCACGCGACCGAGATAAAGAGAGCTGTCAGCATACCTGTAATAACGGTTGGACGTTATACGGAACCCCACTTCGCAGAGCTTATGGTTAGGGAAGGAAGAGCAGACCTAGTGGCCTTCGGACGCCAGAGCATTGCAGACCCGCACACTCCTAACAAGGCTGCAGCAGGGAAGCTCGACGAGCTGAATCCGTGCATAGCGTGCCTGCAGGGTTGCGTTCCGAACATGTTCCAGGGACAGCCTATAACATGCCTCGTGAACCCGCAGGTCGGACATGAGGGGGCGGTCAAGCCTGCAGAGAAGCCAAAGAAGCTCATGGTTGCGGGAGGCGGAGTAGCCGGACTCTACGCTGCAGCACTTGCAGCAGAGAGGGGCCATGACGTAACGGTATACGAAGCATCAAACACGCTTGGCGGACAGATGAGGCTCGCGGCGTTCCCTCCGGGAAAAGGCGACCTGACAAACATGGTAAGAAGCTATGTGAGGAAATGCGAGCTGAACGGAGTAAGGATTGTGATGAACACGGAAGTTACTCCACAGCTTGCAAGGGAAGCTGCTCCTGATGCGGTGATTGTGGCCACGGGCGCAAGGCCGCTTGTTCTCCCTATACCGGGAATTAACGAATCAGGCCTGATACATGCGGTGGACCTGCTTGCAGGAAAAGAAGCCTGCGGCAAGAAGGTCCTCGTTGTAGGAGGGGGAATGGTAGGGGCAGAGACAGCGGCGTTCCTGGGAGAACAGCACCACGACGTGACAGTAATCGAGATGCGTGACGCTGTCGCAGCGGACGTAATATCGGAACACAGGGTGTTCCTCATGAAGGACTTCGCAGAATACAACATCGGCTGCGTTACCGGGGCCAAGGTTGCAAGGTTCTTCGAGGGCGGAGTAGCCTACACGGACACCGACGGAAGCGAGAAGGTCATAGACGGCTTCGACTCGGTGGTGCTTGCAATGGGAGCAAGGAACCACGACCCTGTAAGCGAAGAGATCAGGAAGATAGTTCCGGAAACCTTCGTTATAGGGGACGCAGCAAGGGCAAGGAAAGCGCTGGATGCGACTAAAGAGGCATTCGATGTTGTGGCAAGCCTGTAATAGATTCTCAAAGTAACATTTTAACCTTGTCAACATGGGTTGGATGATTACATCCAGCCCATTAATGCAATCATAAAAAGTTATAAAATTAACAAAAAAAGGGGAAAAGAAAGATGAACACAAAAAAGTATCTTCCAACCGCGCTGGCACTGTACTTCACCTACTTCATACACGGTATCGGCGTATCCATCCTGGGACAGTACAAGCAGAGCTTCGCAGGCGCTTGGGGCGCAGAAAAACTCGCAACAGGAGCGTTTGACGTAAGCATCGTGCTAGCGGTTATCGCAGCGCTTGGACTTGGGCGTCTGATAACGCTTCCGATCGCAGGACCTCTCTCAGACAAGTTCGGGAGAAGGATCTCGGGCCTTATCGGAATAGTTCTCTACATCGCTTACTTCGTAGGAATAGTGATGGCGCCGAACATGTCCGTGGCATATGTATTCGCGCTCCTCGGAGGAGCAGCAAACTCGTTCCTTGACACCTGCGTCACACCTACACTCCTCGAGATATTCACAGAGTCAGGCGACGTTGCCAACATGTTCACAAAGTTCTCTATTTCGATTGGACAGTTCGTGCTTCCTTTCGTTATAGGTTTTGTCGCTGCATCAGCGATGACCTACACCACAATATTCTTCGTAGCCGGGGCAGCACTGGCCATCGATGGGCTGCTCATAGCTTTCGCGCCGTTCCCTCCAAGAAACGTTGTTTCAGGAGCAGCTGAAGGTGCTAAGGCAAAGCCGGAAAAGATGAAATTCACACCTGTAAGCATAGCTGTCATATCGCTGGGCTTCACAATAACTTCGACTTTCCAGCTCTGGCTCAACTGCAACCAGGAGTTGGGCAAGCTCTATGGCTTGGCTAACCCTAAGGACATCCAGTCATACTATGCCATGGGCACAATGGCAGCCGTCCTCGTGACCGCGGTGCTCGTCAAAAAGCTTCTCAAGCCAGTGCATGTGCTCGTCATCTACCCGGCCATTTCATTCGCTATGCTTGCCATAGTGTATATGGTGAGGACCCCTGGGATATGCCTTGTTGCAGGCTTCGTTCTCGGATATGCTGCGGCCGGCGGAGTGCTACAGCTGGCGGTTTCAACTGCCAACTCGTTCTTCCCGATGCACAAGGGTAAGATCACCTCAATAGTCATGATAGCTTCAAGCTTGGCCAACTTCATAATCCTCAACATAGCTGGAATGCTTTCAAAGGCAGGCGGCGCAGAAAACGGCCCGCTCTACGTAGTGCTTCTGAACATGGGAGTTACCCTCGTCGGCATCCTCATAGCTATCTACGTGAACGTGCAGTTCAAGAAGCAGGAGCTTGGCAAGGAAAGGGCTGTTGCATAATGCCATGGCATAAGCTATAATTATCCTGAAAAATACGGACGCTGACAATTGTATTGTCGGCGTCTTTTACCATATTGAAAATTCGTTATCGGGGAGGAAAGCTGTGATGAAGGACCTTGAGAAGATAAGGGAGAGCATAAGGGAGTGCGACGACAGGATAATAGAAGCCCTGGCGGACAGGATGAAGCTCATAGAGGACGTAGCAGAGTACAAGAAGCAGCACGGGATGGCCATACTGCAGCCTGAGCAGGAGAGGCGCCAGGAGGAGGTGCTTGCGGCGAAGCTGGAGGGAAACCGCTACAAGGGGGAGATCATGGACATTTTCTCCCACATAGTCAGGAAAAGCAGGGAAATCCAGGCCAGGAGCCTGTTCAGTCACAACATATTCCTTGTCGGCTTCATGGGCGCCGGGAAGACCACCGTGTCGAAATACCTGAGCACCATGCTCGCCCTGGAGAGGGTCGAGCTGGACGAGCTAATCGTGCAGAAGGAGGGCATGACCATAAGCAGCATCTTTGAGGAATACGGGGAGGAATACTTCAGGAACTGCGAGAGCAACGCACTCCTGGAGCTCCAAAAGAGGTCGCAGCTTGTGGTGTCCTGCGGGGGCGGAATAGTGCTCAGGGACGAGAACATAGCCAACATGAAAAGGAACGGTAGGGTGGTGCTGCTGGCCGCCTCGCCGGAGACTACGCTTGAAAGGGTCAAGGACAGCGACGAAAGGCCGATCCTTAGGAACAACATGAACGTCGGGTTCATCGCGGCGCTGATGGAGAAGCGGAGGGAGAGGTACCTCAAGGCTGCAGACATAATAATCGAGACCGACGGCAAGACGGTGCAGGAGGTCTGCGAGGAGATTGTTGCGGCGCTGTCTGGCAAGGTTTAATGCACGAAGAAAAAGTATGTTCCGCAGGGGGGCCTGGGGAACATACTTTTCTTGTCTATATGATCAATTTAATTTGTTAGAAAGCGCCCATTATCTCAAGCGTTTTTATGATGTTTCTTCCTTCTTCTACGCCGTTGATTATCCTTCTCACCCTGCTGCTGTCTCCGATGTTGAACACCCTTTTCCCCTTTTCTGCAGCGTATGCTTCAACCGCAGGGAAGCCGGCGTTTTCTGATCTCATTCCCAGGCATACGAAGCCGTAGTCGAAGTTCATGTCCACAACTGCACCGACAGGAGTCTTTACAGTGAACGAGTCATCGTTGACAACCTGAAGAGCTGTGTTTGTCATCACCTTCACGTTGTGAGCCTTTATGGTGTGGTAGATGTCGAGCTTTGTGTTTGTGTCCAGGTCTTTTCCTACGACCGGGAGCATCTCTATAACCGTCACGTCTGCGCCTCTCTCGGCGAAGAACTCTACAACGTCCAGGCCGACTGCTCCGCCGCCTACTACCGCCACCTTCTTGCCTTTGCAGTCGCCGTAAGTGTCTATGGCGCTGATGAACCCGAAGGTTGACTTGACCCTGGAGCCGTCCTTGTCAACCCTGTCCTTGAGTCCTGCTATCGGGGGAAGAAGCGGTGCGGAACCTGTGGCGTTTATGATAATATCGGGGTTAAGCGCATCAATTTCTTCAGTTGTGCCCTTCGCATTGAGCTTGACTGTCAGGTTTGGAAGTGCTGAGGCCCTGTTTTCAAGGTACTCAGTGAAGTAGTGGATTCTTCCCTTCGCAGGGATCGTCCCTATCATCCAGGCCAGTCCGCCGAGCCTTTCCTTTTCCTCGAAGAGGGTTACACTGCAGCCTACTTCGGCAGCAGTGCACGCTGCTTCCAGGCCTGCGGTCCCGCCGCCGATGACAACTACGTTCACAGGCTTACTGACCTTTCGGCCCATATATGCGTCCTCTGAAAGAAGGTCAGGGTTGATTGTGCAGCGTATAGGCTGGGATTTCGCAAGACGATGGTCTGCGCAGCCTATGTTGCAGGAGATGCATCTCCTGAGAAGCTTTTCCTGGCCTTTCTCGACCTTGTTCGCCCAGTACGGCTCCGCAATGAGGCCCCTTCCCATCGCTATAAGATCGGCATCGCCGTTGGCTATAACGTCCTCGCAAACCTGCGGTGAACGGTAGTTTCCCGATGTTATGACAGGCTTGTTGAATTTCTCCCTGTAGGCTTTTGCCATATAGCTTCTCCAGCCTTCAGGAAGGCTCATCTTGTCATGCTGCAGGTACAGGTTGTCGTTCTGAGCTACGGATACGTTTATGAAGTCGACCTTTTCCTGCATGAAGCTCATGAGCTCGACAGTGTCCTCGAGGGTGTTTCCGCCTGCAAGCATGTCGTCTGCGCTCACCCTTACAGAGATAGGGAATCTCGGTCCGACAGCAGCTCTAACTTCGTCGATTACAATGACCGCGAACCTCGCCCTGTTTTCGGCACACCCGCCGAACTCGTCAGTCCTGTCGTTGAAAAGTGGTGAGAGGAACTGGCTTATAAGGTATGAGTGCCCTGCGTGTATTTCTACGGAGTCGAAGCCTGCAAGCTGCGCTCTTAGTGCTGCATCTGCATATTTCTTTGCTATGGCCTTCATCTCTTCTACCGTCAGCGGTCTAGGGATAGCTCCGCCGGTCTTCGAAGGTAGGTTGGAGGACGATACAGGCTGAGCTCCGTCCAGCCTTGCAGCATATGCAGACGCTCCTGCATGGTTCAGCTGTATTGAAACCTTGGCTCCGTAAGCATGCAGCCTCTCGACAAGTGTATAGAGCCCAGGCACGAACTGGTTGTCATCGATCCTGCACTGCTTTGTTCCGTTTGTTCCCATAGGGAAGTCAACGCAGGCATTCTCTACTATTATAAGACCCGTTCCGCCCTTTGCCCTGAGTTCGTAATATTTTATCATCTCTTCGGACACTTCTGAGTGTACGGTCGCAAGGTTGCTTCCTATTGGAGGCATTACGGTCCTGTTTCTCAGGGTCATGCCGTTGATGGTTATTGGTGAAAGAAGATTTGGATAGTTGCTTTTCATTTTGTTCCTCCTCGAACTATTAGCGTGATTCCTGCGGCCTAAGAAAGCTTAAGCACTTCAAGTATGTGCCTTGCATCCTTAACGCTTACCTGTCCGGGCGCTGAAATCTGCCTTGCTGCCGCAAAAGTCATGCAGGAACCGAACAATTCCCCGGACAGCCTCGAGATGACGCCCAGGGATGCCATCGACATCGTAATGCACGGCCTGTCGCCCTTCGATTTTTTCATTTCTAGAGTTGCGCTCAGCAGGGTCAGGACGTCTTCCTCGGACTGCGGCATCACTGCGATCTTCGTTATGTCAGCATCGTAATCCTGCATCCTGACCAGCCTGCTCACTATCTCTTCCTTTGCAGGTGTCTTGAAGAAGTCGTGGTTTGACATAACCACCTTAACGTTTTTCTCCTTTGCCAGCTTTATCAGGCTGTTTATCTCCGCAGGAGTGCTGAACAGCTCCACATCGACGAGGTCTATGCAGCCGCTTTCTATGGCCGCCTTGTTGAGCGCGAAGTATTTTTCCTCGCTCATTTCATGGACACCGCCTTCTTTAGCCGTCCTGAACGTGAAGAGAAGGGGCTTTCCGTAGCTCTCCCTGATCTTCTTAAGAAGCTCTGCAACCTTATCGAAATCCTCAACGAACTCGAAGTGGTCGACCCTGAACTCTGCAAGATCGAAATCCACAGAACCAAGGAAATTCACCTCGTCGAGTATCTGAGCTTCAGTTTTGCCTACGAGCGGAACGCAGATCTTGGGAGATCCTTCGTTGAATATTACATCCTTTACCTGAACTGTTTTCATGTTTTTTTCTCCTTTGCGGTTTAGAATAGTACATCCTTCATGAATTCTATCGGCATGTCCTGTCCGGTGAATAGCTTGAATGCGGCCGCTCCCTGGTAGAGCATCATGCCTAGGCCGTTTATTGCCTTCTTGCAGCCGGCTTCCTTGGCGAGCTTTAAGAGGGCGGTCTCCCTCGGCGAGTATATGCACTCGTGGATGACGAGCTCCGGACGAAGCATCGTAGGATCGGTTATCAGGGACTGTCCTTCGAGCGGCTTCATTCCCACGCCTGTTGCGTTTATTAGTATGGCGCTGCTTGCAATCTCAGCCCTGAGCCTGTCCTGGTCCTCAAGAGCGAACAGGGTAGCTTTGCAGTTTGTTTTTTCATTTATATTCTTAACGGTTTCAACCGCTTTGTCCCAGAATTCGTCCTTACGGTTGAATATTGAAAGCTCAGAAGCTCCGTCGAGCGCGGCCTGGGCGATTATCGCAGTCCCTGCTCCGCCGGTTCCGAGGATTGTGATCTTGCTTCCCTTAACCTCCACGCCTTCTTCTGTAAGCGCACGCATGCACCCGATACCGTCTGTGCAGTAGCCTGTGAGGACTCCTTTGTCGTTTACCACAGTGTTTACTGCCCCGGTGAGGTTTACCTCCTCGGATACCTTGTCCAGGTACTGGATTATCCTCTGTTTGTTAGGCATTGAGACGTTGCAGCCTCTGAACCTCATTGCCCTCAGTCCCTTGACCGCGTCCTCGAGAGACTCGCTGTCGACCTCGAGTGCAACGTATACATAGTCAAGTCCAAGTTTCTTAAGTGCCTCATTGTGCATAGTTGGCGACATGCTGTGTCTGATTGGATAGGCAAGCAGGCCTATAAGCTCGGTGTGACCTGTAACTCTTTCTGTAACCGGTATTTTTCCCATTTTAATGCCTCCTGATAATATATTTCCTACTGGAATAGTGTTAATGTTAATTGTTAAACGACATCGTTAAATTTCTGCTCATTTAAAGTATAATTAACATGAATCCATAAGTCTAATAGTATCTTTTTCGAATATTTATAGATTTTGTCTATGTGTTATGATAAGATTGATTAAAGGAGTTGATTGCAATGAACCTAAACCAGTTGTACTATTTCCAGAAGCTTGCTGAGCTGCAGCACTTCACGAAAGCGGCCGAAGCGCTCTTCATATCTCAGCCGTCGCTGACCTATTCAATCAAGAGCCTTGAGAAGGAACTGAACACGCCTCTTTTCGAGAAGAAGGGAAGAAACGTGGTTTTGACAAAGTATGGACAAACCTTTTACGAATATGTAAGCAGGGGCATTGGAGAGCTTGAGGCAGGCGCCGAGATTGTGAAAAACTACGGCAGCCCTACCTTCGGGGTTGTCGACCTGGCATTCATATACACGATGGGGCACAAATTCATCCCGAAGCTTGTGGCGACCTTTTCCAAGCAGGAAGGCAACGAGCATATAAGCTTCAACCTGGAGCAGAACACCAGCAGGGAGGTTGTCAACCTCCTCAAGGAGGGGAAATGCGACATAGCGATCTCCTCTTATATCGGCGACGAGAAGGAGCTGAAATTCAACGAGATTTCAGAGGAGGAGCTTGTGCTCATAGTGCCGAAGGACCATCCCCTTGCCAGGCATAAGAATATAGATTTAGCTGAAACAAGCAAATACCCGTACATCGGCTACAGCGAGACGAGCGGGCTGTACAGCCACCTGAAGTCGATTTTCGAGGAAAGCGGGTTCGAGCCGGCGATTAAGTGCAGGATCCAGGAGGACCACACCATATTCGGCTTTGTAGAGAACGGCTACGGGATAGCCGTCGTGCCGAAGCTCAGCACCATATCGAGCTTCAACATAGTGCCGATAAGCATCGAAAAACCGAAAATCAAGCGCAGCGTATACCTTGTGACCGTGAGGGGCAGGAAGCTTGCGCCGGCACCGCAAAAATTTCTCGAATATATTCATAAAACGTGCCTTAAGTAAAACATTTATGTATTTTATATATTATAATTGAATAAGGAAAATATATAAAGTTTTAGGAGATGTTGATGTATGGAAAATCTAAGGGAGATAGTTCTGAAAAGCAGCAACATAGTATTCTTCGGAGGCGCAGGCGTATCGACCGAGAGCAGCATACCGGATTTCAGATCCGAAAACGGCCTTTACTTGAGCTCGGAAAAGGTTAGGTATGCACCTGAGACTATCCTGAGCCACAGTTTTTTTGAGGCGCATACGGAGGAATTCTACAACTTTTATAGAAATAAGATGATATATAGGGATGCTGTTCCCAATGCCGCTCATTATGCTCTTGCGGAACTGGAGAAAAGGGGGAAGCTGAAAGCCGTCATTACTCAGAACATAGACGGACTCCATCAGCTTTCAGGCTCCAGGACGGTGCTCGAGCTTCACGGAAGCGTACACAGGAATCACTGCGTTCGCTGCGGAAAAAGCTTCAGCCTTGACTACGTGGTCAGCAGCAAGACCGTGGTCCCGCACTGCGATTCCTGCAGCGGAACCATAAAGCCCGACGTGGTGCTTTACGAGGAAGCCCTGGACGATGAAGTGATAAACATGGCGGTAAAGTATATCTCGGAGGCTGACGTGCTCATAGTCGGGGGAACATCACTTGTGGTGTATCCAGCGGCTGGACTTGTCACCTATTTCAGGGGCAGCAAACTTATACTCATAAACAAGTCATCGACACCTTTTGACTCGAGAGCCGACATCGTGATAAACGACAGCGTCGGCAAGGTGCTGAAGAGTGTTCTGTGACGAAATCTCATAATTTATTGGAGGTGCCCTAGATGGCGAAGAAAAAAACTATTCTGGATCTTTACAGAATGAAGGAATCCGGAGAAAAGGCGGTTTGGATGACTGCCTATGATTCCTGCTTTGCTTCCTTAGCGGAAAAAGCAGGGATGGACATGCTGCTTGTAGGTGACTCTATGGGGATGATGGTTTACGGCTACCCTGGTACCGTACAGGTGACCATGGACATGAGCATCAACCACTGCCAGGCGGTTAGGAGAGGTGCTCCTAACACCTATATCGTAGGAGATATGCCGTTCGGCTCCTATCACGAAAGCGTGTCGGACGCCGTGCACAACGCGGTGCGCTTCATCAAGGAGGCGGACATGGACGCGATAAAGCTCGAGGGCGGAATCGCTGTTGCAGACAAGGTCAAGGCTATATCGCAGGCCGGCATCGTTGTGTTCGGACATGTGGGGCTCACCCCTCAGAGCTCGGCTGCTATGGGAGGCTTCAGGGCCCAGGGCAGGACGGTGGAGAGCGCGAAGGCTGTTGTTGAGGATGCAATAGCGGTCTACAAGGCCGGTGCAAAGATCGTGCTGCTTGAAGGTGTTCCCGAGGAGGTATGCTCGTTTGTGCACAAGATACTTCCTGTGCCTGTATATGGAATAGGCGCCGGCTCAGACTGCGACGGACAGGTAATGGTCGTCAACGACATCCTGGGCATGTTCGAGGAATTCACGCCTAAGTTCGCTAAGAAATATGCTGACGTTGCAGGGATAGCGGTCAAGGGCATATCCGAATACATCAGGGAGACCAAGGAAGGCGTCTTCCCGGGACCGGAGCATAAGTACAAGGTGCTGGGCGACCCGGCGGATTTCGAGAAGCTTTTCGCAGACATGGAGAAGGAATTCAAATAATTTTAAGATAAGAAAAGAGGCAGATATTTCTATTTGCCTCTTTTGCCGTATGCTCATAGTTTTATGTGGCAGTAGCCTCCCGGATTCTTGTCAAGGTAATCCTGGTGGTACTCTTCAGCCTCATAGAAGTTCCTGAGGGGCTGTATCTCGGTGACGATCTTTTTTGAGTACTTTTTCTGCTCAAGGTCCCTCGACTTCAGAATTGTATCCAGATCCTCAGTGTCCAGGTAGTATATGCCGGTCCTGTACTGGCTGCCTATGTCAGGCCCCTGCCTGTTGACAACAGTCGGGTCGATGACCTTCCAGAACGCATCAAGAAGCGCTTCCAGTGACAGCCTGCTTTCGTCGTACTCTAGCATGCAGGCTTCTGCAAATCCGGTGCCGCCCCTGCAGACCATCTTGTAGTCAGGGTTCTCCACGTTGCCGTTTGCATAGCCAACCTCTGTTGCCACAACTCCGTCAATCCTTTTGAAATAAGCTTCGATACCCCAGAAGCAGCCGCCGGCAAAAACGATCTTTTTCATAGAAACCGACCTCCTCAAAAAAATTTAGATCAGATCTTTCTTCCTCAGTATAAGGAAAGAGATGACGCATATGAAAATGGTTATAAGGTATACGTACCAGAATCCAAAAGGGTTCTGGGCAAAGGGGATCCCTGCAACGTTCATTCCGAAGGAGCCGAATATCATGTTGGGTATGGACATGACTATGGTGACCGACGCGAGGAGCTTCATCACTATGTTCAGGTTGTTCGATATCACTGATGCGAAGGCATCCATCGTTCCCGTAAGTATGTTGCTGTATATGTTGGCCATCTCGATGGCCTGCGTGTTCTCGATTATAACCTCTTCAAGGACGTCCTTGTCCTCGGGGTACTTCTTGAGCAGGTCAAGCTTCAGCATCTTCTCGAAGGTAGCTTCGTTTGCCTTGAGGGAGGTGTTGAAGTAAACAAGGGACTTCTCCAGGGAGAGCAGCTGAATGAGCTCCTTGTTCCTGAGGGACCTGTGCAGCCTCTTTTCTATCATCACGCTCTTCTTGTCTATCTGCCTGAGGTAGATCAGGTAGTAGCTTGCAATCCTGTACAGGATCTGGAGTATGAACCTCGACCTCTTGAAGGTGTAGAAGGACTTTATCTTTCCGTCTATGAAATCCGTCAGTATCCTGCTGTTCTTCAGGCAAACGGTTATGATGTACGACTCTGTATGGATTATTCCCAGAGGGAAGGTGTCGTAGGTAAGCGAGTTCGCCTCCATCTCTGTGAAAGGGACGTCGACGATTACGAGCATGTTTTCGCCGTCGGTATCTATGTGGGAGGTTTCCTCATCGTCCAAGGCAGCCCTTAGAAGCTCTGCTGGAACGTTTGTCTTCTTCGATATAAGCAGTATGTCCTGGTCGGAAGGCGCAACCATGTTGATCCAGCAGCCGGGCTGGATGCTGTCGATCGCCTGCAGCATTTGTGGAGTTTCTAGACTTTTGTATATTGAAATCATAACACTAATCTCCGTTCTGTAATCTATACAATAATATTATAACTAATGCCTGCCGTTTGTCTATGTTATAATAAATAATAAATGATGGAAAGGGGTGCATGCGTATTGGCGAAACTGCCTATAATTGAAGCTGTCGGAAACTTTGTGAAGGAAAACAACGCACTTTTCTGCACGCCGGGGCACAAGGGCGGTGCAGGATTTTTGCCGCCGTTTCCGGATGGCTCCGCGGAAGGCCTGCTCAAATTCGACATAACCGAGGTGGAGGGGCTGGACAACCTCCAGGATCCTTCAGGTGCAATCAGGGAGTCCCAGGAGCTTCTGGCGAGTCTTTACGGAAGCGATGAAGCGTACTACCTGGTCAACGGCAGCACCTCGGGCAACTTCGTGATGATATTCAGCACGTTCAGCGAGGGCGACAAGATACTGCTCGAGAGGAACTGCCATAAATCGGTATACAATGCGGTTATAATGAGGAAGCTGGAACCGGTGTTTGTTAGGAATACTTACAGCAGACGGTTCGGCATGCCCTTGTCTGTTGACAGGGAGCATCTCTCTGAGCTGCTCGGGAAGCACGGCGACATTAAGGGAGCCGTCATAACATACCCCAACTATTACGGCGTCTGCTGCGACCTTGCGGGCATAGTGGAGGAGTGCCATGCAGCAAACGTGAAGGTCCTCGTGGACTCTGCCCACGGCGCCCATTTCGGGATGAGCCCGGGACTCCCGGCGGGGGCCGTCAGTCTCGGAGCGGACATGGCTGTGATGAGCGCGCACAAAACCCTGCCCAGCCTTACGCAGACTGCGTGGCTGCACGCAGCAAGTGGTGCGGACCTGGAGAAGGTCAGGTTCTGCTTCAACGCCTTCATGAGCACGAGCCCCTCATACCTCTTCCTGTGCTCCCTGGAATATTCCAGGCACTACCTCGAAACGGCGGGGAAAAGCGAATACGGGAAGCTTATTGAAGCAGCCGCAAGGTACAGGGAAAGGATTAACTCCCTGGAGCATGTGCATGTTGTTGGCGGCAAGGACATAGGCTGCGAAACCGACCCAACAAGATACATAATAAATGTAGAGAAAGGTTACAGCGGCCACCGCCTGCTTGAATACCTCAGGAAAAGGCGCGTGCAGGCAGAGATGAGCGATTCTTCCAACGTCGTGCTCATACTTTCTCCCTTCAACAGCGAAGGGGACTTTGAGAAGCTGCTGGAAGCGCTGTCTGAATGCGATTTCGAGCTGCTTAAGGAGGAACACGGGGAAGCCTTGGACTACGGGATTCCTGAGCTCAGGCTGCTGCCATACGAGGCGCTTGCTGCCCCTAAGGAGAGCGTCAGCTTCCTCGAAGCGGAGGGAAGGGTGTGCGGAGAAAGCATAGTGCCTTATCCCCCAGGGGTGCCGCTGCTTATGCCGGGCGAGGGCATAAGTAAAAAACATGTTGAAATTATGAAGCATTTTATCGATAATGGAGTTAAAGTGATAGGAATCAACGATAACAATCTGATCGTAACGATCAGTGGAGATGCGCGGAGGTAGGTTGTGGATAAAGACATTGTTAAAAAGGGAAAGGTTATAGTCATCGAAGGGAGCGACGGCAGCGGCAAGGCTACCCAGACGAAAAAGCTTTTCGACAGGCTCGCGTCGGACGGTTTCAGCATAAGGAAAGTAGAGTATCCTAACTACGGCAGCGATTCCTCTGCGCTAGTTAAGATGTACCTTAACGGGGAGTTCGGGAGCAGGCCGGAGGACGTCAATCCTTACGCAGCTTCAAGCTTCTATGCTGTCGACAGGTACGCATCCTACAAGAAAGAATGGGAGGGCTTCTACCTGCAGGGAGGGGTAGTCCTGGCGGACAGGTACACGACAGCGAACATGGTTCACCAGGCTTCCAAGATAGAAAACCCTTCGGAAAGGGAGAGCTTCCTCGACTGGCTCTGGGACTACGAGTTCGTTAAGCTGGGGCTGCCGGTGCCTGACTGCGTGATATTCCTCGACGTGGACCCTTCCTGCAGCAGGATGCTCATGGAGAACAGGTCAAACAAGATCAGCGGCGAGCAGGACAAGGACATCCATGAGAAGGACCCGGTCTTTCTCAGGAAATCCCACGAAAGCTCCTGCCAGGTGGCAGAGAAGTACGGCTGGATCAGGGTCAGCTGCACTGAAGAGGGTAGACTGAGGGAGATAGACGACATACATGAGGAAATCTATTCAAGGGTCATAAATATGTTTTAGGGGGTTGGTTTGCATGAAATTGATATTTGCGATAGTCCAGGACGATGATTCAGCCGATCTTATAGACACTCTCAACGAGGACGGCTACAGGGTCACGAAGCTTGCCACGACTGGAGGCTTCATGAAGGAAGGGAACACTACGCTCATAATAGGGGTGGATGACGAAAAGGTCAACCACGTCCTTGCGAAGATAGAAGAGGTGTGCAGGACCAGGGAGCAGGTGGTTGTGCAGGCCGCGCCGGCAACGATCGAGACCGGTGGCTTCATCCCGGTTCCCGTTGAGATAGAGGTCGGCGGGGCGACGGTTTTCGTGATCGACGTTGACAAGTACATCAAGATATAGCGGAGGTATAAGTTGATATTTTTTGATTCAATAATCGGACACGACAATATTAAGCTCCAGATCGTGAACTCCATGAAGAGCGACCGTTTCCACCACGCGCACATAATTGCAGGCGAAGACGGGATAGGGAAAAGCAACATGGCTAAGGCGATCGCGCTTAAGATACTGGGCAAGGAAAAGGATATGCCTTACCCTGACATAGTCAGCTTCAGGCTGGAGGCAAACAAGAAATCCATAGGTGTTGATGAAGTGCGGAACATAATCGCCGAGACTAACAAGAAGCCCTTCGAAGGCGACAGGAAGGTCATAATAATCCATGAGATGGACAAGATGACGGAAGCGGCGCAGAACACGCTGCTCAAGACTATAGAGGAGCCACCGCATGGAGTATACATCCTTATACTCTGCGAAAACATAGAATCGGTGCTGGACACAATAAAATCCAGGTGCGAGATATACAAGCTGAACAGGCTTGGCAAGGATGACATGAAACGCTTCATCGACTCGAGATATCCGGGCATGAGCGCCGAAGAGAAGGAGGCCATAGCCGCTTTCAGCGACGGCATACCCGGCAGGAGCGAGAAGTACATGGAGGATCCCGCATTCGTCGAGATCAGGGACACCTCGCTGGAGATACTGATGAACCTGAGGGAAAAGAAGGCGGACGAGCTCCTGAAGTACGGCGACTTCCTAATGAAGTACAGGAACAGCTGGGATGAGGTGTTCACCTGGTTCCTTTCATACATCCGGGATGCGGTCCTGTACAAGGAGACAGGCGAAACCTACGGCATAATAAACATGGATAAAATTAATTCCATAAAACATTTGTCTGAAATATTTTCATTTAACAGCTTAAGTGATATTATTGAAGTTGTGAAAGATTCAAGAAGGAAGCTAGAGAGGAATGTGAATGCCGCATTGGTTTTTGACTCTTTACTCATAAAGATGCAGGAGGTTTAGGATGGTAACAGTTGTGGGCGTTAGGTTTAAGAAAGCCGGCAAGATATATTATTTCTCCCCGGAAGGGCTGAATATAAAGAAATTCGACAACGTGATTGTAGAGACAGCGCGAGGTATCGAGTTCGGAGAGTGCGTGATAGCTCCGAAGCAGGTGGAGGGCAGCAAGATAATATCACCTCTTAAAAACGTTATAAGGCTGGCAACGGCAGACGATATAAAGAAGAACAAGGAAAACAAGGAGAAGGAAAAAGAGGCTTTTGAGATCTGCGCTGCAAAGATAGAGCAGCATCAGCTCAAGATGAAGCTTATCGACGTAGAGTACACCTTCGACAACAACAAGGTGATCTTCTACTTCACCGCAGACGGAAGGGTGGACTTCAGGGAGCTTGTCAAGGACCTTGCATCCATCTTCAGGACAAGGATAGAGCTTAGGCAGATCGGCGTGAGGGACGAAGCCAAGATGATCGGCGGGCTGGGACCGTGCGGAAGATCGATGTGCTGCTCTTCGTTCCTGGGAGATTTCGCTCCGGTTTCTATAAAGATGGCAAAGGAGCAGAGCTTGTCCCTTAACCCTACAAAGATTTCCGGGATATGCGGAAGGCTTATGTGCTGCCTAAACTACGAACAGGAGACATACGAAGGTATAAGGAAGAGGCTCCCTAAGGTGAATTCCGTAGTCAAGACACCGTTCGGAAAGGGAGAGGTTGTGGCAAACAACGTCGTCAAGGAGAGCGTCAAGGTCAAGATAAAGACAAATGAAGCAGAAGAAGTTGTGGAAGTCCCTATCAGCGACATTACTCTGGTTTCTGGCGGATTTGAGGATGCGGTAAATGTCGACCACATCAAGCTCGAGGCTGACGCAGAGGACGCAGCTTTGGTGAAGCAGCTATTAAAGGGGAACTAAGGAGGTAAATTATTTTGAAATCCGTTTTGAAGGTTTGCAGCCTGCAGACCAATGAGGATGTAAATAATATAAGGACAGCCATCTCTAACAACGAGGGCGTGATCGCCTGCGAGATAAACAGGGAAAAGGGTGAAGTATGCGTGGTATACGACGATTTCTTCGTGAGGCATGAAAACCTGATCCAATCAATAGAAGATTCAGGCTACACTGTATTATAAAAATACTTTTAAAATAAGATAAAACATGGTAAAATAAGCTTGACGATTTAGTCAAGAATTTTCAAAAAGGAGGATTTCATAATGGCATACAAAATTACAGACGCTTGTGTAAACTGCGGCGCTTGCGCTTCAGAATGTCCTACAAATGCTATTAGCCAGGGAGACTCAATATTCGTAATCGATGCAGATGCTTGCATAGACTGCGGAAACTGCGCTAACGTTTGTCCAGTAGGAGCACCAGTTCAGGAATAATTTCAATTAAAAAGGCTGCTTACGTAGCCTTTTTAATTTTCCATATTTATTTTTATAAACGGGGAGGATTGGAATGGAAGAGATCCTTATTCACGACGACGAGACGCTGGACGACCTGCAGCTAAACGGAATAAACCTCATACAGAAAAGGGAGGCCTTCAGGTTCGGGGTTGACGCCGTCCTCCTTGCGAATTTCGCAAAAGTAAAAAACGGGGCGAGGGTTATTGACCTCTGCAGCGGCACGGGTATCATTCCCTTCATAATTGCAGGAAAAACGGGCGCAAAAAGCATAACGGGCATCGAAATCCAGAAGGAGATGACGGAAATGGCATCAAGGTCGGTCGTTTTCAACAATCTGGAGCAGAGGGTGAATTTCATAAACCGGGACCTCAAGGATTTGAAGTTCCTGTCTGGGCTTGATAAAGCTGACGTGGTCACCGTGAACCCTCCCTACAAGCTCAGGAACTCAGGACTGGTGAATCCTGACGACAAGAATGCCATAGCAAGGCATGAGATAATGTGCACCTTCGAGGATGTGGTCATGGCGGCCAAGGCTGTGCTGAAGCACAGCGGCAGGCTTTTCATTATACACAGGCC
The DNA here is from genome assembly GCA_002298915.1 of Clostridium sp. UBA699. Lineage (GTDB taxonomy): Bacteria > Bacillota > Clostridia > Clostridiales > Clostridiaceae > UBA699. Next base: position 223,767 of record DBML01000008.1, on the reverse strand, counting down.
AGACAGGCTCGTGGACATCCTTTGCACAATGAGGAAGCACAGGATAGAACCCAAGCAGATCAGGATGGTCCATTCGAACTGCACGAAGGCTCCTTCCATGGTGCTCGTCGAGGGCCAGAACAACGGCGGAGCCTTCCTCAAGTGGCTGCCGCCCCTGTACATCTACGACCTTGAAGGCAACTACACCAGGGAGCTGAACGAAATCTACGGAAAATAAGAAGCATTGGAGAGAATTGTTATGAAATACGGTACCCTTTATGTTGTGCCAACGCCGATAGGCAACCTGAAAGATATAACGCTGAGAGCTCTGGAGGCTCTTGAGGCTGCCGACCTCGTGGCCGCAGAGGATACCAGGCAGAGCCTCAAGCTTCTCAACCACTTCAGCATAAAGAAGCCGCTGGTAAGCTACCACAAGTTCAACGAGCAGAACAAAAGCGGGAGCATAATCGAGCTGCTCAAGGAAGGAAAGAACATAGCGCTTGTCAGTGATGCGGGAACACCCGGCATATCAGACCCGGGAAGCATAATAATAAAGAAGTGCATCGAGGAAGGGGTCGAGTTCGTCGTGCTGCCGGGAGCTACGGCTGTCACAACAGCCCTTGTATACTCGGGGCTCGATACCGAAAGGTTCGCGTTCCTCGGTTTTTTCCCCAGGGAGACGAAGGACAGGAAAAAGCTGATAAAGGAAATTGAAGGCAGGAGCGATACGCTTATCATGTATGAAGCTCCGCACAGGCTTCTCGAAACCCTCGGCTACCTCAGGGAAGCATTGGGTAACAGGGATATGGCCGTGTGCAGGGAGCTGACCAAGCTCCACGAGGAGATATTCAGGGGAACCTTTCAGGAAGCTGCTGACCATTTCGGTTCGAAGCAGATAAAAGGAGAGATAGTGCTCGTAATCAGAGGCAAGAGCGAAGCTGAGATGCTCCAGGAAAAGAAGGCGGAGTGGGAAAGCATGTCTGTTGAGGAGCACATAATAAGCTACATGAACAGGGGCTGCAGCAAAAAGGAATCCATCAAGCTGGTAGCCGCAGACAGGAACATTCCCAAGTCGGAAGTCTACAAGCACTCGACAGAAATCGGCTAAACCTCACTGGATAATTGCGAACTTCATAAAAATTCAACGAAAACATAAGGTGAATCCTTAAAGGGAACCCATAGATTATGAAATATTGTCAAAATATCCTTGTTAAAGTTGAGATTTAGTGCCGTTTAATGATATAATATTAATGTCGGGCTTCAGCCTGCCAGCAAAACACAAAGATTTCGGGAATAACAAGGAGGTACGAGAATTGAATAAAAAGACTAAAGCCGCAGTTCTTGCCATAGTATTGGCTTTCTCAATAAACGGGACTGCATTAGCCGCACCTACGACTTCTTTACAGCAGAAACAGCAATTAGAACAGCAGATTGAACAGCTTGATAACCAGATTTCTACGGTTATGAGTGAAATACAGGATAATGAAAAGGACATAAAGCTGGTACAGACTCAAATCGCAAAAGTTGAAAAGGAAGTAAAAGCTTCCGAGAAGAAGCTTGCAACCCAGCAGGAGCTTTTCAACGATAGGTTAAGGGCCATGTATATGAGCGGCTCGGATTCGTACATAAACGTTCTTCTTGAGGCAGATGGAATAGGTGACTTCATCTCGAGAATAGAAGCGGTTAAAACAGTTATTACATATGATCAGAAAGTAATGAGTGAACTAGAAACCGCTAAGGCGGAATTGGACAGCAAGAAGGCGGACCTTCAGGCAAAGAACGACAAAGTAGTAGCTACCAAGGCTGAAAACCAGAAAAAACTGGACTCTTTGAACAAAAACAAGAAGGATCTGGACAAAAAACTGGCAGCACTGCAGACTTATGCCGGCGTATCAGACGGAACAAGCAAGTCAGTGGCATCGGCAGTTAACAACGTGAACAATATAAGGGACAACACATCAGCCTACGTTCCTTCGAGAGGATCTGCAGACATTTCCTCCAGCGCCATAGTTGCATATGCATCGAATTTCATCGGAACCCCTTATCAATGGGGAGGAAACGGTCCTAACACATTCGACTGCTCAGGATTCACCACCTACGTATTCAGGCATTTCGGCATAAGCCTTCCTAGAACAGCTGCAGGCCAGCAGGGCGTGGGAGTCGCAGTGTCAAAAAGCAACCTTCAGCCTGGAGACCTTGTTTTCTTCGGAAGCCCTGCGTTCCACGTAGGAATATACGTAGGAGGCGGATGCTACATCCATGCGCCAAGGACAGGCGATGTTGTGAAGATATCTTCATTGAGCTCGAGATCAGACTACAGCGGGGCAAGAAGAGTTTATTAAGAATTTGAAAAGCACGGAAATTTTCCGTGCTTTATTTTTTCAAAAAAATATAATCCCGGCAGTCCAGGAGGACTGCCGGGATTTTTGCCGACTATTTATCTGTCTTAAGCTCTTTCATGCAGTTTTTGCAGATGTTCTTGCCCTTGTAGTTGGTGACATCCCTTGCATCTCCGCAGAAGATGCATGCGGGTTCGTACTTTTTGAGTATTATCTGTTCACCGTCCACGTAAATCTCCAAAGCATCTTTTTCAGCGATGTCTAAAGTTCTTCTCAACTCTATAGGAATTACAATTCTGCCTAATTCGTCAACTCTTCTAACTACACCTGTTGATTTCATAATTTAAAACCTCCTTAAATTACAATATTCGACATATTCTTGAGAAAATAGTAACAAATATGACATTAAAAGTCAATACATTTTTGCGGGCATATTTACAGTTCTTCTTTAGAATTCCATCTTATGTTAATATACTACCAAATTTAGCATAAGTCAACATTATTTATCCAGTTAGTAAATAATTATAATTTAATGCAAACCCAGGTAAATCAAGGGCTTCAGCAGGCTGGTAAAGGAATTTGCAAATTTTGGCTGAAAAAATTATGAAAGTGATAATTTTGAATCCTGCTTTCAATAAAAGAGGGAATATATGGGAACGAAGGGTTTCGTGTCGAAAAAGCAGGGTTATCCACAGAAATTGTGAGTAAAAATCAGAATCTTGTGGATTAAGTTCTGAATTGAAGTCTCAGGGGGCAGCTGCAACTTGTAATATGGTTAAGGATACCCTATAATATTACATGAGGTGATGTTAATGGGAGATGAAAAATACGGCCTGGACGAGATATCCGAGATTACTGGAAGGATGTCAAGGAACAGCATAGTACCTTACGAAGAACTGCCTAAATACGATCTGTTTATTTCACAGGTAATTGATTACCTTAACGACAAATTCGAGGGCGAAAAATACACGAACAACATAGTGCAGAACTACATTAAGAGCGAAGTCATATCGAAACCCGAGGACGGCAAAAAGAGGGGATACACTAAAATCCACCTTGTGCAGCTGGTGCTTCTGAGCTACATGAGGCCAATACTGACTACGGAGGAAATAAAGAAAGTTTTCGCACTTGCTTTCAATAAAATCAACGACGGAACCGACGACATTATTTCCTGGGAAAAAGCATACAAGATATTCTCAGACCTGCATAAGGAAAGCATAGACGAATTCCTGACCAGGAAGCCTTATGACAGGGAAAAGCTCGAAGCTATCGTTGATGATATCGGACTCGAGCCTGAGGACAGGAAGCGGATCGAGGTGTTCCTCACGGTTATGGAGCTGATATGCGAGGCAAGCGCAATAAAAAGGGTTGTCCAGCAGATCATCCACGATTTCGAATACTAAACCAGAAATATTTAGAAAATTTTTGCGGTCTGCAAAAAAGTGCTTGCATATTTTTCAGAGTATATTATAATAGGTAGTATAAATATTCATTTTACAGTATAAATATAAATAAAGATTTGGATATAATACTATGCGCTGAGGAGGCAGTTATTAATGGAGAGTTTGAAAAATAGGAGTTTCTTGACCTTGCTTGACTTCACACCTGAGGAGATCAAATACTACATCGATCTTGCAGCAAAGCTTAAGAAGGACAAGAAGGCCGGAAAAGAAAAGCAGACAATGAAGGGCAAAAATATTGCGCTTATATTCGAGAAGGATTCAACCAGAACAAGATGTGCCTTCGAGGTAGGAGCAAATGACCAGGGAGCATTCACCACATACCTTGGACCTACGGGCAGCCAGCTTAGCAAGAAGGAGTCGATAGCTGACACTGCAAGGGTTCTTGGAAGGATGTACGATGCAATAGAGTACAGAGGTTTTGCGCAGGAGACAGTGGAGGAGCTTGCAAAACATGCAGGAGTGCCTGTATGGAACGGCTTGACGGACTACGACCATCCTACACAGGTACTGGCAAACCACCTAACGATAATGGAGCATCTTGACAAGCCTCTCAACGAAGTCAAATTCGCTTACATCGGAAGCGGCAAGAGCAACATGTCGAACGCTCTTATGATAGGAGCTGTAAAGATGGGCATGGACTTCAGGCTTGTCGGACCTAAGGAGTTCTTCCCTGATGCTGACCTGCTCGCCAAGTGCGAAGCGGTTGCAAAGGAAACGGGAGCTACAATAACATTGACTGACGACGTTAAGGAAGGCGTTAAGGGGATAGATGTCATCTACACAGGAGTATGGGTAACCATGGGAGATCCGTATGAGGCTTGGGAGAGCAGGATTAAGCAGTTCCTCCCTTACCAGGTCAACATGGACATGATCAAGGCGAGCGAGAACGAAAACGTCATATTCTGCCACTGCCTGCCTGCATTCCACGACACTAACACCAAGGTAGGAATGGACATACACGAGAGATTCGGCCTGGACGGAATAGAGGTAACAAACGATGTGTTCGAGAGCAGCTTCTCAACGGTTTTCGATGAAGCCGAAAACAGACTCCACACGATAAAGGCTGTCATGGTGGCAACTCTGGGACAGGAATAAGCAACGCAATTAAGAAGCCCGCAGGCGCAAAGATTTGATGCGCCTGCGGGCTAATGTTTTCAGTCTGTATTTTCTAGCAGGCACACGCTCTGCGAGGAAATGCCCTCCGAGCGGCCTGTAAAACCGAGGCCCTCCTCAGTCGTGGCCTTCACGGAAACCTGGTCAACTTCAATCTTCAGCGCATCCGCTATGTTCTGCCTCATCTTCTCTATATGGGGAGCCATCTTCGGCTTCTGGGCGATTATGACCGAGTCGATGTTGACGACCCTGTAGTTCTTAGAAGCGAGCAGCTCTCCCACGTTCTTCAGAAGAAGGATGCTGGAGATGCCTGAATACCTCTCGTCTGTGTCCGGGAAATGCTTTCCGATGTCGCCCAAAGCCGCCGCTCCGAGCAGTGAGTCCATTATGGCGTGGAGGAGCACGTCGGCGTCCGAGTGGCCTAGCAGACCCCTTTCGTAGGGTATGTTTTCGCCCCCCATTATCAAGGCTCTGTTCTCCGCAAGCCTGTGTACATCGTAACCAATACCTATTCGCATATATCTCACCTCCGTATAGATACCATTATACTAAAATTCAATATGTTATGCACAGGTTATTAACAATTCTGTGCATAATGTGCACTAAATTAAATAAGATTATTCAAAAATTCAAAAAAATGAGCGAAAAAGGATGCATTTTCCATGTAAATATATGAAATTAACAGTAATTTCACAAGTTATCAACAGCTTGTTCTGTGGATAATGTTATTAACCTGGCCCTAATCAATAATTATGATTAGTTAAAAACTATTGCGCCCGGTTCCGCTGCAGCTTAAAGCCGTAACTAACAAGTTATGCACAGGTGTGCTGAAAAACAACTAAAAAGATGCCCTATTCAGGGGCATCTTGCGTCTTTGTGGATGAGGCGATAAGCTTGTTGAGTTCCGTGAGCTCGGTTTCCGTAAGGTATCTCCACTTGCCCACAGGAAGGTCGCCGAGCTTTATGTTCATTATCCTTATCCTTTTGAGCCTGACAACCTTGAAGCCGAAGTACGAGCACATCCTGCGGATCTGGCGGTTCAGGCCCTGGGTCAGGATTATCCTGAAAACATACTTGCTCCTTCTTTCCACGGTGCAGGGATTTGTCATGGTTCCCAGAACCGGAACGCCTGAGGACATGCCTTTAAGGAACTCGTCAGTAACAGGCTTGTCCACAGTCACTATATACTCCTTCTCATGGTTGTTCGAAGCCCTGAGTATCTTGTTGACGATGTCGCCGTCGTTAGTCATTAGTATAAGCCCTTCTGAGTCTTTATCGAGCCTGCCCACGTGGAATATCCTCTGTGGATAATTTATGTAATCCACGATGTTGCCGCGAATCGCCCTGTCAGTGGTGCAGGTAATGCCTATGGGCTTGTTGAACGCCATGTAGATCCTTGTTTCGAGCTCGGAAGAGATGCGTTTGCCGTTCAGCTCGACCACGTCTCCGGCAGCCACCCTGGAGCCCATTTCGGCAACTTTCCCGTTTATCCTGACCCTTCCCTGCGCTATGAGGCGGTCGGCTTCGCGCCTTGAGCAGAGGCCCTTGTCGCTCAGATATTTATTTATACGTATGTCGGCTTGCGCGTCGGTGTGCTTTATTATGCTGTTCTTGCTCAAGGGGATGCTCCTTTCTGATGGCAGCTCGGCTTTGCCGAGCGAGCTTCACTAAAAAAAGGCAGCCTGGCTAGTCCAGGATGCCTTCTTCTTTCAATATATTCTCCAGCTGCTGAACCTTGCCCGAAAGGAAAACGAATTTTTCCTTTATGGAATCCTTTGACGGAGTTTCCGTCTTAAGGATCTCCTCCATTGTCTCTATCGCTTCAAGAGCGTCCTCTATGTCCTTCTGTGCCGTTTTAAGATTTGTTTCCTTCATAAAAAGCTCCTTTAATTCAGATTGTTTTTGAGGTTGTTCAATGAATTTTTGTCGAAAAAAGGTGCAAAGAATTCGAATGTCTTGGTACTTCCGCAGCTGCTGCATACGCAGTCGCAAACGTCGTAGGGTACACCGTCGACGATATCTATAGTCAGTTCTTCCGCAAAGAAGTTCCCGCCGCAAACTTCGCAAGGAGTTTCGTTTATGACGGAATACTCGCTCTCGATGTACTGCATTATTTCCCTAATGGTCATGCTGTTCCTCCCGAATATTTTTATTCCAGAATTAATGGTATCACTGTTCAATTTTATTTGCAATAGAGTATTTTTTTATGCTCCTCCTGAACAGCAGCATAAGGGCCGAAGCCTCGAAAATCCACTGAAGGGCAGTTATCCACCAGATGGATGTTACAGGCAGCCCGAGGATGAATATTGAGCTGTAGACCAAGGGTATCCTTATGCACCAGCCTGAGACAAGGGAGACGAGAAAAGGTGTCCTGGCATCTCCCGAACCTTTGAGGGAGCCCCCCAGAACCATGGCAACAGCCATAAAGGGCTGTTCTATGGCTGCGATAATGAGGCATGCCGAACCGAGAGCGATCACCGAGGTTTCGCCGCCGCTTATGAAAAGACCGACAAGCTGCTGGGGGAAGAGGAGGAAAACGGCTGAACAGAGAGTCATCAGAGCAGTGCCGAGAACAGCGCTGGTATAGGCATATTCCTTCGCTCCTGCGATGTCGCGTTCACCTACCTTCAGGCCGACAAGGGTTGTTGCGGCGATGGCGAAGCCCCATCCTGGCATGAAGGAGGCAGATTCTATCGTTGTCGTTATCTGGTTTGCCGCAAAGGACACGGTGCCCATGTGCATTATCATGAAGGCGGTAACCAGCCTTGAACCGTCAACGGCCCCTTCCTGAAGAGCTGACGGAACAGAAACCCTTGCGAGCTCTTTCAGCCTTTCGGGATCGAGCCTTAACAGATAATACGCCCTCGGTTTGACTAGGGCCTTCCTCCAAACGTAGGCCGAGATGAATATGAAGCCCAGCACCTGAGCTGATGAGGTTGCTATCGCGGCACCCGTAATGCCGAGCTCCGGGAAGCCGTAGCGGCCGAATATCAGGATCCAGTCGAGGCCCAGGTTGACAATTATGACTATCACCGATGCCGCAAGCGGAGTCCTGGTGTTGCCGTACCCGCGCAGTATGCCGTTCAGCACGCACATTATCATGTAGAAGAACATGCCGACTGAGGCCATCCTGAGGAAGGCAACCCCGTTCCCAAGAACGTACGCGTCGGCACCGGCAAGGCGCAGTATGCCTTCTGAGAACAGGAAGACTGCGAGGAATATGGCGAGGGACACGAAGATCCCAGCAGCGAGAGCAACGGTGGCATACTCCTCCGCGTGCCTCAGCTTCTTGGCCCCTACGCTCCTTGATACCAGGGAGGCGGCGCTCACTGATAACCCGGCTATTATGAATATGTTTAGCGTTATGTACAAGACCTCCGAGCAGATGCCGACGGTGCTTACCGCCTTGTTGCCTCCGTATTTTCCAACCATCATAGTGTCGAAGACCCATATCATCATGTAAAGCACCATCTCCCCCACTGCGGGAAGCGCTATTGAGAGAGTGCGCCTGATTGTTTTATTGTCAAGAAACATAATTATTCCCCCGTATTAAAAAAGGCGTTGACAGAATAGTCTATAAGTACTATTATAATTGTAAACGCGAAGAAGGAAAGAGTAATGGACGAATTCGAGCAGAAGAGAGCCGGGGAAGGTGAGAGCCGGCGGAGATGAAATCCATGAACATGGCTCCGGAGCGGGGCGTGCGAATATTTTAGCACGGCACGGGCGCAACCGTTAAAATGCGGGGTGATGATCAGAGCAGTCTTGAGTCACCTGATGAGGCCTTTGTCGCGAGATGAAGGTGAAATAGAGTGGTACAGCGGTGATTCGCCTCTATATGAAGTTATTCATATAGAGGTTTTTTTATTTTTTATTGTTTAGGAGGAGTAAAAATGACAAAGGGAAAATACTATATCACAACGCCGATTTATTATCCGTCAGCCAAGCTTCACATTGGAAACACGTACACGACGGTTGCAGCAGACGCTCTTGCCAGGTTCAAGAGGCTTACAGGCCATGACGTAATGTTACTGACGGGAACTGACGAGCACGGCCAGAAGCTGCAGAGGCTTGCGGAAGCCCAGGGCCTTAAGCCCATAGAGTACATCGACCCGATAGTAGAGGACATCAAGCAGCTTTGGGAGACAATGGACATAAGCTACGACAAGTTCATAAGGACAACGGAAGACTACCACGTAGAAGCTGTCAAGAAGATATTCAAGAAGTTCTATGACAACGGCGACATATACAAGAGCACATACGAAGGATGGTATTGCACTCCGTGCGAGTCTTTCTGGACCGAAACACAGCTTGTCGACGGAAAATGCCCTGACTGCGGAAGGGCTGTTGAAAAGGACAGCGAGGAGGCATACTTCTTCAAGATGTCGAAATATGCACCGGCGCTGATAGAGTATATTGAAAGCCATCCTGAGTTCATACAGCCTGAATCGAGGAAGAACGAGATGATGAACAACTTCCTGCTTCCGGGCCTTCAGGATCTCTGCGTGTCCAGGACTTCCTTCGACTGGGGGATACCTGTTGATTTCGACGAGAAGCACGTCATATACGTGTGGATAGACGCGCTCGCAAACTACATCACTGCCCTCGGGTACCCTGATGAGAACGCTGAGCTGTACAAGAAGTACTGGCCTGCAAATGTCCACCTTGTGGGAAAGGATATCCTGAGGTTCCATACCATCTACTGGCCGATCATGCTCATGGCTCTGGGAGTTCCTCTTCCGAAGCAGGTATTCGGACACGGCTGGCTGCTTGTTGACGGAGGCAAAATGTCAAAATCGAAAGGGAACGTAGTCGACCCGGTGGAGCTGGTTGCGCTCTTCGGAACGGATCCGGTCAGGTACTACCTCCTTAGGGAAATTCCATTCGGGCAGGACGGGCTTTTCAACAACGAAATATTCATCAAGAAGATAAACGCCGACCTTGCAAACGACCTCGGAAACCTGCTTTCAAGGACGGTAACGATGATAGAGAAGTACTTCGACGGAGTCATACCGGCGACCACAGCCAAGGAGGAAGTTGACTACGACCTCATAAGGGTTGCGCAGGAAACTCCTGTAAGCGTTGAGAAGCTCATGGACGAGCTTAAGATACCTGACGCGCTTGAGCAGATATGGGTACTTATCGGCAGGGCCAACAAGTACATCGACGAGACTATGCCTTGGGTCCTTGCAAAAGACGAGGCGAAGAAGGATAGGCTGGGAACCGTCCTCTACAACCTTGTGGAATCGCTCAGGATCGTTTCCGTATGCGTTTCATCATTCCTTCCTAGTACAAGTGAAAAGATCAACAGCCAGATCGGTTTGCAGGAGACAAGCTGGGACAGCATAGTCACTTTCGGAGGAACAAAAGCCGGAAGCAAGGTTGTCAAGGGAGAGATAATATTCCCTAGAATCGACTTCGATGCCAAGATAGATGAGCTCAACAGGATCAGGGAGGAGAAGCTGAAGGCTGTTCAGCAGAGCAAGATGACACCTTTAAAGCCTGAGATAACGATCGACGACTTCTCAAAGATAGACCTCAGGATTGTCAAGGTTCTTGAATGCGAGGCTATAAAGGGGTCAAACAAGCTGCTCAAGATAAAGGCTGACCTTGGCGGAGAGACCAGGCAGATAGTCTCCGGCATATCCAAGTTCTACAAGCCTGAGGAGCTTGTGGGCAAGAAGGTCATACTCGTTGCAAACCTCAAGGAAGTGAAACTCAAGGGCGAGCTTTCCCAGGGGATGATCCTTGCAGCGTGCACCGACGACGACAGCGCTCTGGAGCTGCCGCAGATACAGGGAGACATCCCAACCGGCAGCATAGTAAGATAGCATAGATACAAGGATGGCTTTGGCAGTTTTGCTGCAGCCATCCTTTTCTGCTTCTGGCGCTTTATGGTATAATTTATACAAATGATTTCGAGGTGGGGATAAGATGGAAAAATCAAAGGTATATTTTACCGATCTGAGGACAAAGCCCGGAGTGAACCTTCTGGACAAGGTTGAGGCTCTGGTAAAAAAGGCTGGAATGGACGAAATTGATTTTGGCAACAAATTCACTGCGATCAAGATTCACTTCGGAGAGCCTGGAAACCTGGCCTTCATAAGGCCGAATTACGCGGCAAAAATAGCGGGACTGATAAAGGCGAAAGGGGGAAGGCCGTTCCTGACCGACGCGAGCACGCTTTATTCCGGAAGAAGGTCGAACGCGCTGGACCACCTGCAGGCCGCAATGGAGAACGGCTACAACTATATGACCCTGGGCTGCCATGTTCTCATTGCCGACGGCCTGAAGGGGGCGGACTTCGAGGAGATAGCCATTGACCAGGAATACTGCAGGACCGCAAAGATAGGAAAGGCGGTGGCTGAAGCTGACGTGATCATATCCATGAACCATTTCAAGGGGCATGAGATGACAGGCTTCGGCGGAGCCCTGAAGAATCTCGGCATGGGCTGCGGCTCCAAAGCCGGCAAGCTCGAAATGCATTCTGTGTCGATGCCGAGGATAAAGAAGAAAAAATGCGTCGGCTGCGGGCAGTGCATAACAGCCTGCGCACAGAAAGCCATAGCTTTCGACGCCGAAAAGAAGGCGGAGATAGATTATGAGAAATGCGTCGGCTGCGGGCAGTGCGTTGCAGTTTGCCAGTTCAACGCCGCGCAGGTGGTATGGGACGAGGCTGCTGACATAACGAACAGGAAAATCGCCGAATATGCATACGCGGTGCTCAAAGGCAAGCCGAATTTCCACATAAGCTTCATCATGAACGTCTCGCCTAACTGCGACTGCTGGCAGTCCAACGACACGGCAATCGTGCCTGACATTGGAATAGCGGCATCCTTCGATCCCGTAGCTCTCGACAGAGCTTGCGTGGATATGGTCAACGAAGCAGCGGCATTGAAAGGGTCGCTTCTCGAGGACATGCACTACCATGAGGGGGAGGACAAGTTCTGCCATATACACTCAAACACTGACTGGAAAGCCGGACTGGAGCATGCTGAAAAGATAGGCCTTGGAAGCATGGAATACGAGCTTATAAAATTGTAGGAACCAAGAGGAGAATATATGAAGATTTTTGATGCGCACGCCCATTACGACGATGAGGCGTTTGACGAAGACAGGGAGGCTGTGTTCAAGGAGCTGAAGGAGAACGGAGTCATAGGTGTTTTGAACTGCGGGGCGACCTACGAGGGCGCCCTCGCTTCGGTTGAATTCGCGGGCAGGTACGACAATTTTTACGCTGCCGTCGGAATTCACCCCGAGCATGCGGACACGGTTGACGAAGGGATGATAGCCAGGCTCAGGGAGCTGAGCGGCAGGCAGAAGGTCAAGGCCATAGGCGAGATAGGGCTGGACTACTACTGGGAGGAGAATCCGGGAAGGGACATCCAGCTCAAGGCATTCAGGATGCAGATGGAGCTGGCCCGCGAGCTCAGCCTTCCCGTGATAATACACGACAGGGAGGCCCACCAGGACACGCTCATGGTTATGAAGGAGTTTCCCGAGGTTAAAGGTGAGGTTCACTGTTTCTCCGGAAGCGCCGAGTTTGCAAGGGAGTGCCTTAAGCTGGGGTACTATATAGGTATAACTGGGGTGGTCACCTTCAAGAACGCAAAAAAAATCATCAAGGTTGTCGAGGAAATCCCGCTCGATAGGCTGATTCTGGAGACCGATTGCCCCTACATGGCACCCGTTCCGTACAGGGGGAAAAGGAACAGATCGGAGTACCTTAAGGAGATTATAGAAAAAATTGCAGAAATCAAGGGATATCCAGAGGAATTTGTATCTAATGCTGTCATATCCAATATCAAAAGTTTGCTTAGGATTACCGATTAAAGTATAATGGGCCTGAAGTTGTTTCTATTTTTAGGGAACAGTTTTTCTTTAAATCCGACTTTTATTCAACCACCCCTAACACCAAGAATAAATACAGACTGTACATCATAGCAATTATATTTTTTTATTTTTATTCATGCACCAGGTGCATAAAGTACAGGACAGTCTGAAGAGCAGCATCAGCTTGCTCGAACCTAGAGGAGGTATTAATAGGTGGAAAAATTAAAAGGATACTTTAAGAGATCTTCAAAAGGCACAAAGGTAACTCTGCTGATTGCCATGGCGTTGATAGCAGGTTCAGTTGCTGTGTTCAGCAATATGAAGCAGGTGACTATCGCCGTAGACGGCAAGGAGTTAAAGGTTACGACCTTCAGTTCAACATACGCTCAAGTGCTTGAGAAGGAGAACATCACGGTTGGTTCTAAGGACAAAGCCGTACCTGCTGTCGACAGCAAAGTCACAAAAGGCGGCACATTGACAATAACAAGGGCAGTAAATGTTAAGGTTTCAGTAGACGGAAAAACGCTGGACATAAAATCTGCGGAGGCCAACGTCGAGGACATGCTTGTTGCGGAAGGCTTGAAAATAGCCGAGCAGGACAAAGTGCTTCCGGCAAGGGACTCGAAACTTCAAGACGGATTAGCGATCAAGGTTGTAAGGGTAAATACAGCTGACATAACGGAAGTCAGCAAAATTGACTTCAGCACTGTCTACAAAAGTGACAGCAGCTTGCTGAGCGGAGTCAAGAAGGTTGTTCAGGCGGGCGCTGCCGGAGAGAAATCGACACTTTTCAGGGTAACCTATGAAAACGGGGAAGAGGTCTCCAGGACACTCGTAAGCACAACGGTAACGAAAGAGCCGGTTCAGAAAGTGGTTTCAACAGGAACTGCGGTTGCATCAGCAGCCACCCTGACTGCTTCCAGAGGCGGAGATTTCAGCACATCAAAAGTCATAAACATGAAAACCACTGCATACTGTTCGGCGGAGACCGGAAGCAACATAACGGCCTCGGGAGCTGTTGCGGTGAGGAACCCAAGCGGCTGGAGCACGATAGCGGTTGATCCGAGAGTAATACCGCTTGGAACCAAGGTTTATGTGGAAGGTTATGGCTATGCCATAGCGCAGGATACAGGCGGAGCGATCAAAGGCAACATCATCGACGTGTACTTCAACAGCATGAGTGAAGTGAGCGCCTGGGGAGTCAAATACGTCAACGTGTACATCTTGCAATAGGAGCTTACGCTCCTATTTTTTCTGCATTCATATAAATGTATGGATGGTAAAAAAGGGAGGAATCATCAGCTTTGATCAAAGAGGTTATTGTAGTGGAAGGTAGGGACGACATAACAGCGGTAAAGAGGGCTGTCGAAGCCGAGGTTATTGCGGTCGGGGGCTTCGGTATAAACAAAAAGGTCATCAACAGGATAATGGAAGCACAGAAGAGGCAGGGCGTAATAGTCCTCACGGATCCCGATTTCGCAGGCGAAAAAATCAGAAAAATAATATCAAAGAGAGTCCACGGGATAAAGCATGCCTACATATCACAGAAGGACGGCCTCAAGGACGGGGATATCGGCGTAGAGAATGCCGAACCGGACACGATTATCAGGGCTCTCGAATCCGCTAAGTGCGAAACAAAGGACAGAAGGCAGGAATTCAGCTCAACGGACATGGTTCTGCACAGCCTTACCGGCAACGAAAGCGCCAAGGAAAGGCGAGACAAGCTGGGAAATATCCTGGGTATAGGATACTGCAACAGCGCGCAGTTCGTGACCAGGCTCAACAACTACGGCATCACAAGGGAAGAGTTCACAAACGCTTTGGCGAAGATAGATGGAGAATAATGAGATGAACGAGATATTAACCAAGAATATTGTAAAAAAATACGGATTCAAGTTTTCGAAGAGCCTTGGTCAGAACTTCCTGATAGACGATACGGTCCTTGAGGATATCATCCAGGCTGCAGATATAACGACAGACGACCTGGTGATTGAGATAGGTCCCGGCGTAGGAACGCTCACAAGGCTTCTTCTCCAGAGGGCGAAGAAGGTTTGCGCTGTGGAACTGGACACGGACCTGATACCGATACTGAACGAGGAACTCAAGGACTTCGACAACTTTACTATAATACACGGCGATGCCCTTAAGGTCGACTTCAGGGAGATCATCGGTGAAGAGAAGTCGGTCAAGGTTGTCGCAAACCTTCCTTATTATGTAACAACGCCAATAATATCAAGGCTGCTGAAAGGGGACTACAATTTCAGCTCCATCACGATAATGATCCAGAAGGAAGTTGCTGAAAGGATTGCGGCAAAGGAGAACACAAAGGAGTACGGAGCGCTTTCGCTGCTTGTGCAGTACCACTGCTCCGTCGACGTAGTGAGAAAGGTCAGCCCTGCTGCCTTCATACCGCAGCCGAAGGTAGACTCCATGGTGATCAAGCTCAACAAGCTTCCTAAGCCAAGGGTTGATGTCAGCGACGAGGAGTTTTTTTTCAAGGTGATAAGGGAATCCTTCAACATGAGAAGGAAGACGCTCTCGAATTCCCTTAAGAACCTGAAGATAGATAAGGAAAAGCTGCAGAAGGCTTTCGAGGATTCGGGAATAGATCCGAAGAGGAGGGGTGAAACCCTGTCAATCGAGGAGTTCGCGAAGCTGGCAGATTGCATAAAGGAATCAATATAAACATAACAAGAGGGGTTTCGGATCAAATCGGAACCCCTCTTATATATGTAAGTATTGACAGTTGTTTACTTAAGTGGTATATATAAAGTAAATACATATATTTTTATCAGCTTTCGAGCGATAAAGGCAAACTATGCGAAAGCATAGGGCGCAAAGCTAAAGGGTCTAAGTGCCGGTCGGCATATGACAGCCAGTTACCGAAATGAAGGTTTTTTTGTGTCTCTGAGAGCTTATTTAGGTATAACTTTCGAGCGACAAAGGCAAACTATGCGAAAGCATAGGGCGCAAAGCTAAAGGGTCTAAGTGCCGTCAGGGCATATGGCAGCCAGTTACCGAAAAGGGAGTTTTGTCATTTAAAAAGCTTGAATTATATCCATAAGCTTTCTTCCAATCAAAGTTCATTTGTTAGGAGGAAAAGATTATGAAAAAAAGATTAGCAGGCATCACAACATTTCTTACTGTTTCAGCAATAGTTGGTACTCTAACGGTAAATGCAAAACCAGGGGTTATAAACAATATAGAGATCAAAGATGTGAAGAACGCGGTTGCAAGCGTTGAGAAGGCTGCCAAAACAGTTGTCGAGACTGCAGCAGCTGCTGTGCCAATGGAAACGAAGGAAGTAGCAGTAGCGGCTGACAAGAAGACAGCGAGCACAGCTTCGGAAAAGAAGGTTCAGACAACCGCCGCAGATTCAGCAGTACCGGCTGCCTCTGCAACAACGAAGTCGACATCAACAGCTTCCGCAAGCAGCTCAACTTCCAAAAACACAGCTTCAACTTCATCAAAAACTACAACAACAGCTACCACCACAACCTCGACAGCCAGCGAACCTGCACCTGCAACAACCAGTTCGTCAGGAATCCTCACGAGCGGAAATGCACAGGTAGACATAAACAGCATTTCGAACGGAATAGTAAGGGTCAAATACCCTCACTCCTCAAGCTTGAAGATAAAGGTCAAGATTGCGCTGGGTTCATCAAGCTACATGTATTCGCACTACTCTACTACTGGCTACGAAACCTACCCTCTCCAGATGGGGAACGGAAACTACACAATAACAGTCTATGAAAACGTCGGAGGAACTTCCTACACTGCGGCTGCAAAATTCGATGTTACATTGGAGGACAGCTCCCGTGTTTTCCTCAATTCGATACAGCTCATAAACTGGAACAGCTCGACAAATGCGGTCGTAAAGGCAAGGGAGATAGCTTCTGCATACGGCAGCGATGAAGCCAAGGCCAAGGCTATACACGACTTCCTCTCAAGCTACATGTCATATGACAGCGCAAAGGCGAGCTCGGTGTCAAGCGGCTACATTCCGAACATAAGCTCTGTGTATGCTAGCGGCAGCGGAATATGCTACGATTTCGCTTCAACTTACGCAGCCATGCTTAGAAGCGTTGGTATCCCTACAAAGCTTATCATGGGCTATTCATCGAATGTTACAGGCTACCATGCATGGAACAAGGTATACCTTAACGGCAGCTGGGTGGTTGTGGACAACAGCTACGATTCGCAGGCTAAGGCGCTTGGACAGAGCCCTGAGTGGATAAAGAGCAGCAGCTTGTACAATGGACAAAAAGAGTATTAAAAAGATATTGACAACGGATTTAATGCACAGTATTATAAAATTAAACATACCATAATAACAACCTGAAAAAGGCAAACCATCTGAAAGGGTGGGACGCAAAGCAAGGAGTCTAAAGTTTTGCACTCGATGCCGAACCATGATTGTCCTGCCGCCGGAACATATTCTGGCGGCTTTTTGTTTTTTTGAAACAGGAAGCAGCAGAAAATCAAAAAAATAAGAAGGGGGATATAGAAATGAAAAAGTACATAAGACTAATGGTGGCTTCAGCGTTTGTTTTCAACATTGCTTTCGGGACGACGAACGTAGTGCTTGCAGACAAACCTAACGACAATGGAACTGCGAACGGCCAGAGCACAGTGGAAGAATCCACTACAACGAACTTCGTACACCTGCACATCGAAGGGGACACCAAGTACATTGAAACGGTGGAACTGAAGTTCAAGAATGGCGCGCCGATTAAACTCGTAAAAAAAGGCGGACTATACTCTTATGAGGATTCAAAACAATTCGTATACGACGAAATAGAGGATATTAAAATTAACGGCAAGTCTGTGGAGTTTGTTAAAGGAACCGAAGGCGGCGGAACATTGAACATCTGGATAACCTATACCGCGCCGACAGAGACGATACCTGATGACGAAACCCCTGGCGGATCAATTGATCCAGGAACGGGAACGGGCACCGGTACAGGTACGACAGATCCGGGCACAGGCACAACCGACCCGGGCACAGGCACGACAGATCCAGGCACGGGAACGACAGATCCAGGAACAGGCACGACTGACCCAGGCAC
>DBML01000008.1:0-205887 GCA_002298915.1 Clostridium sp. UBA699 | reverse complement strand
ACTGACCCAGGCACAGGCACGACAGATCCAGACACAGGCACGACAGATCCAGGTACAGGCACAAGCGACCCGGGAACAGGAACGACAGACCCTGGCAACGGCACACCAGGCAATGATAACGGCGGAGACGAAACGGTTATAATAATCGAAGAAGATCCGGCTCCAACAGGATCGGCAAATATTCCAACCGGCGGCAGCAACAACGGAACAGGAACAGAACAGCAGTATGCCGCAGCTGGCAACAACGATTCAGGAACCAACAAGCAAGTCATCGTAATAGAGGACGAGGAGACTCCGCTTGGTTCACTTCCAAAGACAGGCGGAATTCCTTTCGAGGATCTGATCTTCCTTGGAACAGGATTGTCGGCACTCGGATTCGTTATTAGAAAAAAGCGTTAATACACAAGCATAGGCTCCGGTGAAATCCGGAGCCTCATTTTTTTATTTCATAATGGGAACTGCATGTGCTATAATAAGTTTTGTGAAAAATTATTAGCGGGAGGAATATTACTTTGCGATTAAAAAAAGTAATAGCCTATGCTCTAGCCTCTGTATTCATCTCGGCCAGCTTGTCGGGATGTACAGCCATAGACAGTGCAAAGGTTAGTTTGGGTTGGAAAAACACGGACTTTGAATATATTAAGCAGAACAAGATCAAGGAAATAGTCATACAGAGCACCAGGGATCCCGGCTTCAGGTTTGTCGTTTCAGACCAGAACGTCATAAGCGACCTCTACGACCTTCTTTCATCGGCAAAGGTTGTGAGCCAGAAATCGAGCTTAAATCCCGACTACATACTTGAGATGGACGAAGGAAACGGAACAGTCCACAAGTTCGAGTATGTTGCCATCGTTGGGAAGACCGGCGAGGGGAACCTATATTCAGGTGACAAGATATATACTGTATCGAAAAGGATAGACAACGACATTATTAAGAACTTCTGGAACATCAGGAAGCCCAAAGACTTCGAAAGCATCTACTACAACTCGCTTAAGAAGACCATAGACCAATATTTCTCAGGAAAGGACAAGGGAGTCAGCGTAGGCGTAAACCTCACGGACGACGTCGATGTGGCGAAGTTCCTCCTGTCCGCAGACCTAGAGGATTTCCAGGGGAAACTCAAGAGCGGATACAAGAACTCCGAAATCGTCAAGGAAAAGAAGGGACAGTACGACGTGCTGGTGACAATAAAGACCCAGGGCTTCAAGTCGACCCTTTATAAGGCGGTTGTATATTTTTGGGACAAAAAAGCTCAGACTGAAGTGAAATACTATATATACAACAAGTATGAAAACGGAATCTGGAATATAAGCATAACAAAGGTAAAACCGGCCGATTTTTAAGATTGACTTTAATGCGCGTCAGAGTCTAAAATAAAATTAAACATTGAATAGGGGAGGTATCGTTATGAAAGCTATGATCGACAAAGAGGGCTGCATAGGATGCGGATTCTGTGCTGCTACATGCCCCGAGGTTTTTATTATGGGCGAGGACGGAAAAGCGGAAGTGATAAATGAGGACATCCCGGACAATGCGCTGAACTGCGCAAAGGAAGCCGAAGAAGGTTGCCCGGTATCAGTTATAGGAATTTCTCAATTCGAGTAAAAGGAATAGGGGAGCGCCCGCTCCCTTATTTTTTTCTGTCATTACAGGTTGATAATGAATACTACTCGTAGTATAATAACAACTAAGCGAATACAATATATTGTGGTTGGGAGGAAAATAAATGCTACATGTTGTGAAAAGAGACGGCAGAAAAGTTGAATTCAACTCAGTCAAAATCACCAACGCCATAAAAGGTGCCTGCGTCGAACTTGGAAATGAACTAAAGGAAAGCGAGTACATAAATCTGACCCAGAGGGCCATACAGGACCTGGAAGCTATGGACAAGAACGAGATATACGTTGAGGACATACAGAACATAGTAGAGGGAACCCTGTTCTCGGAGGGCTACAACGAGCTGGGAGCAACGTACTCTAACTATAGAAAAGAAAGAACGAAGATAAGGGACATAAAGTCAGACCTCATGACTGCGATCGAGAAAATAGGGGTCGAGACTGACAGGGACAATGCAAACGTTGGAAACAACTTCAGCTCAAAGCTGCTGAGGATAGCCAGCGAGTCAAACAAATGGTACAACCTCAGCGTCATGCCAAAATACCTTTCTAAGGCGCACGAGAACGGCGATGTGTACTACCACGACCTCGACAGCTACAACCTGACCACAAACTGTTTGCATATACCGACAAAGGAGATGCTGGTTGGCGGCTTCAACACCGGCTATGGATACATAAGGTCCCCTAAAAGAATAGAGTCCGCCTGCGAGCTTTCGTGCATACTTCTTCAGTCGACCCAGAACGACATGTTCGGCGGCCAGTCTCATCCGGACTTTGACAACGACATGGCTTACTTCGTTGAAACCACAAGGATCGAGATCAGGAAAGAGCTTGCAGAGCTTGGCATAGAAGGCGAGAGAGCTGAGGAGATTGTAGAGCAGAAAGTTCTCAAGAGCGTTCAGCAGGCGATGCAGGGAATTGTCTACAACCTGAACACCATGCACTCCAGGGCAGGAAGCCAGGTGCCTTTCAGCTCCATAAACATAGGGATACCTTACAGCAAGGATGCCGCAACCATCTGCGAGCAGTTCCTGCTTGAATACAAAAAAGGACTGGGCAAAGGCGAGCAGCCAATATTCCCTAACATAATCTTCAGGGTTAAGGAAGGGGTAAACAGGAACGAGGGAGACCCATACAACTACCTGTTCAAGCTGGCGTGCAACGTCGCAAGCAAGAGGATGAACCCAACCTTCATGAACATAGATGCCGACTTCAACAAGGTTTACTACGACCAGGGCGTGCTTCCTGCGACTATGGGCTGCAGGACCTACGTGTGCGGCAACGTGAACGGGGAGCCGGGCACAAAGGGAAGAGGCAACATCGCACCGGCTACGATAAACCTTCCAAGGATAGGTATCATCGCCAAGGGAGATGTGGACAAGTTCTTCAGCCTCCTCGACGCAAGGCTTGAACTGGCGAAGGATGCACTTATGAACAGGTACGGCGTGCTAAAGAAGCTCAAGGTAAAGGACCTTCCTTTCGTAGCTGGCCAGGGACTCATGAAGGGCGCAGAAAACCTCAGGCCTGACGATTCCATCGAGCCGATCCTCAAGCAGGGAACATGGTCAATAGGCTTCATAGGCCTCGCGGAAACCCTCACAGCACTGACTGGATCGCACCACGGCGAAAGCGAAGAGTCAAGGGAGCTGGGAGTCAGGATTGTTGAGCACATAAGGGCTTACACGGACAAGCTCACCAAGGAGATGTCGCTGAACTGGAGCACTTACGCTACCCCGGCTGAAGGCCTAAGCGGAAGGTTCGTTCTTCAGGACAGGAAGATATTCGGCAGGATAAAAGGAGTAACCGACAAGAGCTACTATACAAACAGCTACCACGTGCCTGTTGAATACAAGATATCCATAAAGGAAAAGATAAACACGGAAGCTCCTTACCACAGGCTCTGCAACGCAGGACACATAAGCTACCTGGAGCTTGACGACTATCCAACAGGAGATGTCATCGAGGACATACTCAGATACGCTTACGAGAACACCAACATCAGCTACCTGGGAATAAACTTCCACATAAGGTACTGCAGGGAATGCGGGACATACCTCAGGGAAGAGGATACCTGCCACAACTGCGGCAGCGACAACATACAGGGCATATCCAGGGTCACAGGGTACCTGAGCCTCGACGAGAGGTTCGGAGCCGGAAAGTGCGCAGAGAGAAAGGACAGGATATCTCACGATTCCAGCCACAGCAACAGCTACTTCGTCAATTAAAGGATGGTGGACTTATGGAGTGTTTGAACAAATGCCTTCGCGTAGCAGGCTTCCTTGACAATTCGCTGGTGAACGGCGAAGGGCTGAGGTCGGTGCTGTTCGTTTCGGGCTGCAGGCATAACTGCAACGGCTGCCACAACGAGGCAATGCAGGATTTCAGCTACGGCGACACTGTAAGTCTTAAGGAAATACTGGACAGGATCGAGAGCAACATGCCGCTGATAAAGGGCGTGACGTTTTCGGGGGGAGACCCGTTCGAGCACGCGGAGGTCCTGGGCGACCTTGCCGACAGGATCAGGGACATGGGGCTGAGCATATGGTGCTACTCGGGATACACCTACGAGGAGATAATGGGGAGCAACGACGAAAGCAAGATCGGACTGCTCAACAAGATAGACGTTCTTGTGGACGGGAAATTCGAAGCGTCAAAAAAGAAAGGGGCCCCGAAATACGCGGGTTCCAGCAACCAGAGGGTGCTGAAGCTTTCATAAAAGAAAAGCCTGAATCCGGGATTCAATCCCCGGGCTCAGGCTTTGATTATTTGTATTCAAGAATTTTGACCTTGCTGAAGCCCTTGAGCTCACCGTGCAGGTCAAGTCTGGCGGAGCCAACCTTTTCGAAATCGCCCATCCTTGACAGGAAAGGCTCAACGCCCGATATCTCGAAATCAATGGCTGGCGTCTTGTAATGCATGGGTAGGATTATATGGCTGCCTACAGCCTTAGCAAGCTCTGCGGCTTCGCCTGAGTCGATGGTGAAAACTCCTCCAACGGGGATCATCAGCACATCGACCTTTCCGAGCGACTTGATTTCAGGTTCTGAGAGCACGTATCCAAGGTCGCCGAGGTGGCATACCCTGTAGCCGTCAGCTTCTATTATGAAAATGGTGTTCCGGCCTCGCTTAGAGCCTTCCGACTTGTCGTGGAAGGAAGGAAGCCCTGTTATCCTGATGCCGTCAAACTCGTAGGAGCCTGGAGCATCCAGTATCTTTGCCTCCCTGGGCAGAAGCGCTACGTAGCCGTGGTCGAAGTGGTGGTGGCTTATCGTTACAATATCCGGAGTCCCCCTGTACACGTCGTACCCTACGGTCTCATCGAAGGGGTCGGTCAATATCTTTCTGCCTTTCGAATCCTCTATCAGGAATGAGGAATGGCCTAGCCAAGTTATATACATAGCATGCACCTCTCTTTTTTCGCTTTTCTTATATTATAACCTATTAATCAAAAATATTATCTGCTATCATTTATATTGGTAGGTGATTAATTTGGAAATAGTGCTGTCTTTTGCAATATCCTTCGCACTTCTCATATACTGCGTGTTCAAAGGCATCTTCGTGGCCTATCCTCTGCTGGCCAGCTTCGCGATATTTTTCGCGGTTGCGCTTCACAGGGGGAACAGCTTCCAAGACGTGGCAAAGCTGTCCTATGAAGGTGCAAAGAAATCAGCGACCATCCTTAAGATATTCGTACTCATCGGAGCAATAACAGCTACCTGGATGTCATCGGGAACGGTCGCTTCGATAGTATTCTACGGAATTGAATTCCTTAAGCCCGAGATATTCATACTTTCAGCTTTCCTGATATGCTGCTTCGTCTCCTTCCTCATAGGCACTTCCTTCGGCACTGTGGGAACGGTGGGGATTGCGCTGATGGTTGTGGCAAGGGGCGGAGGGGTGGACCCGGCAGCGGCAGCAGGAGCAATCATAGCGGGAGCTTACTTTGGCGACAGGATGTCGCCCATGTCCTCCAGCGCCAACCTTGTGGGAGTTATAACGGAAACAAACATATACGACAACATAAAGAACATGCTCAGGACATCAGCTGTGCCTTTTGCGATGGCACTGGCGGCATACTTCGTCATCTCGCTCAGGTTCCAGCTTGGCAACTCAGGCTCATACCTCAACGATGAAATCCTGAAGGTGTTTACCGTGAACATGGTCGTCCTGATCCCAGCCCTCATAATGCTCCTTTTCTCGCTGTTCAGGATAGATGTCAAGCTGTCGATGCTCATAAGCGTCATAACAGCGGTGGCAATAAGCTTGATGGTCCAGCATTACACCCTTGGAGAGTGCATTAATTACATGGTCTTCGGCTACACAACACCCTCTGCAGGGCCTCTGACCCCGATCATAAAGGGGGGCGGGATATTGTCCATGCTCAAGACTGCGCTGGTCGTGTTCATATCCTCCGCGTTCTCGGGGATATTCGAAGGAACGGGGATGCTCGACAAAGTGCTCGAGCTCCTTGAAAAAGCCGGGAACAGGTACGAGGTGTTCAGGAACGTCCTGCTGTCGAGCGTTGCGACGTCTGCTTTCGGCTGCAGCCAGTCCCTTGCGGTCATCATGACCCGCATGCTCAACAGGAACAGCTACGAGCGGCTCGGGATCGCCAGGGAGCAGTCTGCGGTCGACCTTGAGAACACAGCGATCGTCATATCACCTCTGATCCCGTGGAACGTCGCGCTCCTGGTCCCCATGATGAACCTGAGGGCGGACTACAGGTGCATCCCTTTCCTTGTGTACCTCTACCTTCTTCCTTTGTGGAACCTGGTGTACTACAGGATGAAAAGGTCAAAATAGTTTGACAGAAGGTGAAATATATAATATAATTATGAAAATCAATGATTGTTTACATAACATGCGTTGAACAGGAAAAGTATTTAAACCGGTCACTCTCAGAGAGCGGGCACAAGGTGCGAGTCCGCAGGAAAGGTTTAAAGAATATCACCTGGGAGCTGGGGAGCAGAAAAGCGCAGCGAGCTGCAAGTAAGTTTCTCCGTCATTCCGCGATAAGGGATAGGGCATGCATGTGCCTGAAGATTTCTGCCGTAGGTGGTACAACGAATTCTGACTTCGTCCTATTTTGGATGAAGTTTTTTTTATTAATTTTTAGGAGGGCGAAAAACAATATGTACAAAAAAGTTGACAATTCAAGAACCTTTGTTCAGATGGAAAAAGACGTTCTGCAATACTGGAAAGAAAATGACATAATTAAGAAGAGCTTTGATCTAAATAAGGAAGCAGAATACTTCACATTCTACGATGGGCCGCCAACAGCAAACGGACAGCCTCATATAGGACACGTTCTCACAAGGGCGATAAAGGATTTGATACCTAGATATAAAGTTATGCAGGGCTACAGGGTTTTGAGAAAAGCAGGCTGGGACACACACGGACTGCCTGTTGAGCTCGAAGTTGAAAAGCAGCTCGGCATATCCGGTAAACCTCAGATAGAGGAATACGGGGTTGAAGCTTTCACAAAGAAGTGCAAGGAAAGCGTGTTCAAATACGTTTCTCAGTGGGAGGAAATGTCTGAAAGGGTAGGCTTCTGGGTTGACATGGAAAACCCTTATATAACCTATCACAACACCTACATCGAATCGGTATGGTGGTCACTGAAGCAGATATGGGATAAGGACCTTATGTACAAGGGACACAAGGTTGTGCCTTACTGCCCAAGATGCGGAACCGCCCTTTCGTCACACGAAGTATCCCAGGGATACAAGGATGTCAAGGATGTTTCGGTATACGTAAAATTCAAAGTCAAGAACGAAAACAAGTATATGCTCGCATGGACAACAACTCCTTGGACGCTCCCAAGCAACGCAGCGCTGGCAGTGAACAAGTCGTACACCTATGTTGAAGTTTTGAACAACGAAGAACACCTTATGCTTGCCAAGGATCTGCTGGGCAAACTGGTCGGAGAATACGAAATAGTAAGGGAATTCAAGGGCGAAGAGCTGGTTGGCGTTGAATACGAGCAGATGTTCCCGTTTGCAAAGGTTGATAAAAAAGCTTTCTATGTCGTGCATGCAGACTATGTAACGACTACGGACGGTACAGGAATAGTTCATACTGCTCCTGCTTTCGGTGAAGACGACAACATCACAGGAAAGAAGTACGACCTTCCTCTGATAAACCTCGTGGACACAGAAGGAAAGTTCACTGCAGAGTCCGGGTTCCTCGCGGGCAAGTTCGTAAAAGATGCGGACAAGGACATACTCAAGTACCTAACTGAAAACAACTTCCTGTACAAGGAAGAGAAGTTCGAGCACTCCTACCCGTTCTGCTGGAGATGCGACACACCTTTACTGTACTATCCAAGAGATACATGGTTCATAAGGATGTCATCCCTGAGGGAGGAACTCGTCAAGAACACCAACGCAACCAACTGGTACCCTGACAACGTAAGGACTGGAAGGTTCGGGAAATTCGTTGAAGGAGCTATCGACTGGGGCTTAAGCCGTGAAAGATATTGGGGAACGCCTCTCCCGGTTTGGGAATGCGGCTGCGGGCACAAAGAGTGCATAGGCAGCATAGCAGAGCTGAACGAGAAGGGTGTTGACGTGCCTGAAGGAATAGAACTGCACAAGCCTTATATAGATGAAGTCAAACTCAAATGCAGCAAATGCGGCGGAGAGATGACAAGAGTAACGGAGGTTATTGACTGCTGGTACGATTCAGGAGCTATGCCTTTCGCTCAGCACCACTATCCGTTTGAAAACAAAGAGCTGTTCGAAGCTAACTTCCCGGCTCAGTTCATATCCGAAGCAGTTGACCAGACCAGAGGATGGTTCTACTCCCTTATGGCAGTATCAACATGCCTGTTCGGAAAGAGCTCTTTTGAGAACTGCGTAGTGCTGGGACACGTCCTGGACAAACACGGACTCAAGATGTCAAAATCAAAAGGAAATGCCCTCAGCCCGTCAGACGTTCTCGAGAACATCGGAGCTGACGCAACTAGATGGTACTTCTTCACTGCAAGCGCGCCATGGCTTCCGTCAAGATTCTACGAGGAAGCTGTTGTCGACAGCCAGAGAAAGTTCCTTGGAACACTCTGGAACGTATACTCCTTCTACGTGCTGTACGCTGATCTTGACAACTTCAACCCGCTTGAATACAAGGGCTTCAAAAGCGAACACATCATGGACAAGTGGATCACTGCGAAACTGAACACACTTGTCAAGCAGACTGCCGATTACATGGACGGCTACAGAATAACCGAAGCTGCCAAGAACATCGGAGAATTCGTCGACGAGCTTTCAAACTGGTACGTAAGAAGGAACAGGGCAAGGTTCTGGAGCGAAGAGCTGACAGATGACAAGATAGGGGCATACGTAACTCTCTACAACGTGATCAACACAGTCTGCCTTGTCGCAGCGCCGTTTGTGCCTTTCATGGTTGAAGAGATATACCAGAACCTCGTAGTGGCTTTGGATCCTGCAGCCAAGGAATCCATCCACCTCTGCGGATGGCCTGAATACAACGCCGACCTCGTGGACAGCGAGCTTGAAGAGGACATGGAGCTTGCATACAAGATAGTCAAGCTGGGCAGAAGCACAAGGAACGCCGCCAACATCAAGAACAGGCAGCCGCTGGCAGCCATGCTCGTGAGCACAAAATCACTCCCTGAGTACTATGGAGACATAATCAAGGAAGAGCTGAACATAAAAGACATCAACTTCGGTGCCGATCTTTCGAAATACGTAAGCTTCGACATAAAGCCGAACCTTCCGGTGCTCGGAAAAGAATACGGCAAGCTCATACCTGCAATAAGGAAAGAGATAAACGCGATGGACCAGATGGACCTCGCGCAGAGGATAATGGCGGGAGAGCTGGTTTACGTGACCATAGACGAAGAGGACATCGCTCTTTCGGCTGAAAACCTGCTTGTCACAATGCAGGGTCTCGAAGGATTCGCTTTTGCAGGGGAAGGTCCTGTGGGAGTTGTCCTCGACACGCACATCACCGACGAGCTCAGGGAAGAAGGCTTTGTCAGGGAGATGCTCAGCAAGGTCCAGAACATGAGGAAAGACAGCGGCTTCGAAGTTGCAGACAAGATAAACCTCTACGTATCAGGTAATGAAATGCTGGAGAAGATAGTCGCAAAATTCGAAGACTCGATAAAAAAGGAAACTCTTGCTGTAGAGGTGTTCTACAACAAAGAGGCAGATTATACTGAATGCAACATAAACGGCGAGAAGCTTAACATGTTTGTGGAAGTAGCTGAATAAAAAAATAAAAAATGCATGCAATCATAACAGGTTGCATGCATTTTATTAAAAACATGGAGGTTGATGACAATGGCAGCGTCAATTAAGGATGTGGCTAGGGAAGCCCGTGTGTCGATTGCGACTGTATCTAGAGTTTTGAACAACATCGATGTTGTAAACGACGATACAAAACAGAGGGTAAAGGAAGCCATAGAAAAGTTGGGATACAGGCCCAACATAGTGGCAAGAAGCCTAAAGACCCAGAGGACAAGGACTGTGGGGATAATTGTTCCGGATATATCCAACCAGTTCTATCCTGAAATCGTAAGGGGAGCAGAGGACGTGGCCAACATTTACGAATACAACGTCATGCTCTGCAACACTGACCTTGACAAGGAAAAGGAAATTGAATACATCAGGATAATGAAGGAAAAGATGGCTGACGGGATAATCTACATGAGCAGCTCTCTGGACGAAGATGTGCTTAAGCTTTTCGACGAGCTGAAGCTTCCGGCAATCCTGGTCGAAAACATAGATCCTTCGGGAAAGCTAGCCAGCGTAACTATCGACAACGAGAAGGCAGCCTACGACGGTGTTTCCTACCTCATAAGCAAGGGGAACAAGAAAATTGCTTACATCGGCTCCGACAAGGAAGGAAAAAACCTGAGCGCCAAAAGGTACAGCGGATACGAAAAAGCGCTAAAGGAAAAAAAGATAAAGCTCGCAGAGGACAGGGTCGCGTTCACGGGCAGCAAGGCCAAGGACGGCTTCGACGCGGTCAGCAGGATGCTCGAGAAAACGGAAATAGATGCAGTGTTCTGCACAGGCGACGAGATAGCTATGGGGGTTATAAACGCCCTGAGGGAAAGAGGTATAAAGGTTCCAGAGCAGGTCGACGTCATGGGCTTCGACAATATATACCTGTCCTCGATATTCTATCCTAAGCTCACAACTGTTGCTCAGCCTATGTACGATATGGGTTCCGTCGGAATGAGGATGCTCATTAAGAAGATAAGCGGCAACGAACCTGAGGAAAAGAGCTATGTCCTGGAGCACCAGATAATCGAGCGAAATTCCTGCAAGTGATATGATTGAACATTTGATCAATCTGCTCATAACTGTTTTGGACAAGGTGGGCTTCGCGGGCTACAAGCTGTCAGGACGGCTGAGGAGAGCAAATTCATAAATGCCTTTCAAATAGCATTCAATACATTTATAATTGTATTGAGTGCTATTTTTATTTTGGGGGAAGGTGTAATGCTGGAGTTCATATCAGGCCTTTCAAGAATAGAAGCAAACAGCAAAAAACCCGTATACATGATCCACAAGTGGTTCGGGAGGAAGACCGATGCCGTGATCAGGAGCATACTGCTAAGCATTGCTTCGCCTGAAGGGTATCCGGATGGGATGGAGGCTGAATACTACAGTGAAAATAATGAGGCCCTGAAGGGCAAGTATATACTGGACCCCTTCATGGGCGGCGGCAGCACCCTCGTCAACACGCTGAGGCTGGGCGGCAAGGCCATAGGCGTGGACGTCAATCCGGTGGCCTGGTTCGTGACAAAAAACGAGCTCCAGGTTCCAGCGGACGTGGGCGGCTTCCTAGAATACGAGGAACTACGCCTCATGCTGGAAATTGAGCTCGAAAGGATAGAGGGGGCTGTAGGCAGCGAGATAAAAAGAGCCTACAGGACTTCCATAACGGGCGAAGACGGCTGCGAGAGAGAAGCGGATATAATGTACGTCCTATGGATAAAGAAGGCCAAATGCCCGGAATGCGGGAAAGAGGTGAAGCTGTACCCTAAAATGTCCATAACGGACGTGGACAGGGCCGGCTGTGTGAACCTGAGCTTCTGCCCAAGCTGCGGCGAGATAGTGAAGGGGAACGAGGCTGAGCTGCGCTGCACCAGCTGCGGCACGGATTTCAGCAGAGACCTCCGCATCTACAGCAACAGGAGGTTCAGATGCGAATCCTGCGGTGGAGTTTTCGGTCTACTCAAGGATGTAATGTCCAAACGCAGCGGACCGCTTGAGGCGGAGATGTGCGCAATCGAGTATTATGACCGGCAGACAGGCAAGAAAGGGTTCAAGAAGCCTGACATAAGGGACCTGAAAGCCTTCGGCAGAACAAGGCAGGAATACCTGAGCCTGAAAGACGAGCTTTCGGAATTCCTGCCTGCCGGCAGCATACCCTGCGGCTTCAACACTAGGCAGGTGCGCAACCACAACTACAGGCTCTGGACCGAAATGTTCAACGAGAGGCAGCTCTACTTTCTTGCCAAGCTGCTGAGGGAGATAAGCCGCATAGAAAACAGGGTGGTAAGGGAGCTTTTCCTGTGCACATTCTCAAACACCCTCAATGCAAACAACATGTTCTGCATCTACAATGCCCGGTACGAGAAGATTGAGCCTCTTTTCGGGGACCACAACATAGGTCCCGTTGTCAATCCCGTGGAAAACAACCTGTGGGGGACCCGCTTCGGAAGGGGGAGCTTCCTCAAATGCTTTGCCGCAACGCTTGAGGCCAAGCAGTTCAACTACAAGCCTTTCGAGAGGGCGCATCAAGGAGGCAAGACTTCCGCGGTCGTAATGGAGGAAGAGAAGTTCTGCGGGGAATTCGCAGAAGATTTTGAAAAACTTCTGTGCGGAAGCGGCAATGCCCTGATAAGATGTCAGAGCGCTGAGGACATGGGATTTCTGCCTGACGGCTGCATCGATGCGGTGGTAACGGACCCGCCTTACTTCTCGGCCATCAACTACGGAGAGATAAGCGAGTTCTTCTATTCATGGCAGCGCCTTCTTCTTGCAGGGGAGTACAGCTTCTTTGGCCCCGAGCACGTAGATTCAGCAGAGGAGGTCACTGTCAATTCCGTAAAGGGAATAAGCAGTGCGGAGTTCTCGAGGAGACTGACCGGATGCTTCAAGGAAATACGCAGGGTGCTAAGGGATGACGGGCCTTTGGTCATGACGTACAGCAGCAGCGGCGCGGAAGGCTGGGCGGTGCTCTTCGACTCCCTGATGGACGCAGGCTTTCACATAACAGAGGCTTACCCTGTGCAGATGGAGTACAAGGCGGGCCTTGTTGAAAACAGGAGGGGAAAGATGAGCTGCGACCTGGTAATCGTCGCCAGCAAAAGGCTTAAGCCGGAGACGGCGTCCGTAAGATTCGAGGATTTCCTGCGGGAGCTCAGGGCGGGTGTGAGGAACGAGGAGAAAAAATTCGATGAACTCAAACTGAACAGGATGGACAGGATGCTGGTCGGCATTGGAGTCCTTTACAAATTATATTCGTTGTATTATCCTGAGATATGCGGGGAAGCAATCCCTGTGAGCTTCATTGAAGCGGCAGAAGCTTTGTACAGAGAAAATATTTAGGGGAAGGGTTGCGTGAGTTGACTATAGATGAACTGATTTTTAAAACCAAAGACATAATGACTACCGACTTCATAAAGGTCGGCGCTGGGGAAACCATAAGGGAGGTTTCCGACAGGATGGCCAGGCAGTACAGGGATGAGGTGCTTGTTGTGGACAAAAACAGCAAGCTGCTCGGCATATTCACGAGAAAAGACCTGGCAAACATAAAAAACAGCAATATTTCTTATGACGAGCCTGTATTAAATCATGCGGTTAAGGACATAATATATATTGAGGCCGATAGTTCAGCAAGAAGCGCCAGGGACCTGATGGTAAGGAAGCGGATCGGAAGGCTGCCCGTGCTCCAGGAAGGGAATATCATAGGCATAGTGACTGCCGAGAACATAAGGGACAGCTACTACCCGAAGCTGGAGGAGCTCTTCACCCTCCAGAGCAACATCATGGACAACCTCCACGAGGGCATATGCATCGTCAATGCCGATGGAGTGGTCCAGTACTGGAACGCGAGCTCGGAGCAGCTCTACGGAGTAAAGTCGGAGAAAATCCTGCACAGGTACCTTGGGGATTTCTTCAAGAACGCCATGGCTTTGCAGGTCCTCAGGAACGGCAAGAGGGTTGACAGCGTGCTCCATGAGCCAAACGAGGGCAAGTTCGTAATACTCAGCGCGGTGCCGATCTTCAACACTCAGGGTAAGATCATCGCTGCGGTCTCAACGGACAGGGATGTAACAGAGGTCATGAAGCTGTCAAAGGAGCTGGAGACGGAAAAGTCGAAGGTTGAGTTCCTCCAGAAGGAATATCAGAAGGAAATAGCTTCGAAATACACTTTTTCAAACATCATAGGAAAGAACAAAAAAATCATCGACGCCATCACTGTGGCTCAGAAGGTAGCCCCTACCTCCACTAGCGTTCTTATTACGGGAAAGAGCGGCACGGGAAAAGAGGTTTTCGCGAGGTCGATCCATGAAGCCAGCGGCAGGTCGGGAAATTTCGTAGCCATAAACTGCAGCGCCATCCCTGAGAGCCTTTTCGAGAGCGAGCTCTTCGGCTACGTTGAGGGAGCGTTCACAGGTGCCATAAAGAAGGGAAGGGCCGGCAAGTTCGAGCTGGCAAACAACGGAACGCTTTTTCTTGACGAAATCGGCGACATGCCCATGGATATGCAGGTGAAACTGCTGAGAGTCCTGCAGGACGGCATAATTTACAGGCTCGGAAGCGAGAAGCCCATAAACACTAACGCCAGAATAATCGCCGCCACCCACAAGGACCTTATGAAGCTGATCGAGGAAGAAAAGTTCAGGGAAGACCTCTACTACAGGCTTGCGGTTGTCCAGATGAAGCTGCCTTCCCTCAACGAGAGGAAGGAGGATGTCAAGGACCTGGCAAAGCTATTCCTGGAACAGATGTCTGCAGAGGAAGGCATCAAGATCAAGAACATAGACGAAAGGGTGTACAGGATACTGGCAAACTACAGGTGGGACGGAAACATAAGGGAGCTTAGGAACGTTATCCAGCGAATGGTGGTTCTGTCCACCGACGGAAGGATAACTGTGGAATCCATACCTGAATACATCACCGACAGCGTAGGGCCCGAAGAAGAGAAGGCTGTGGACGACTTCGACCTGGAGGGCCTGGTGGAGAAGCTCGAGAGAAAGACGATAAGGGAAGTCATGAAGGTTGTGGACGGCAACAAGCAGAAAGCGGCGAAAATGCTTAAGATAAAGCGAAGCACGCTCTACTACAAGCTCGAAAAATATGGAATAGAGTAGTCAACAGGGCTAGTGTCAGAAAAATGACACTAGCCCTGCCTCGTTTTTGTTAAAGAATTGACTTTTTCGGTGATTCCAGCACTGTAATGTCAGAAAAATGACATAAAGTGTCAGAAAATACGACATATTTCGGAAAGGACAACGTTTTCATTTCCTGCTCAAAACTATCGCAAAACCTTATAGAATCCGGTTTTCTTATTAGTAAAGCGGATAGTTAAACTTTTGGCACGGTAATTGCTTAATAGTATTAGTGTGCACAGAGAGTTTCAAAAGGAGGTTAATTATGGCTGTTTTTTATAAGTTCCCCTTGAAGATGCATGTCGGAGCGCCTGACGTTGCTGTGGTCAAAGAGGGACAGGAAGTAAAAAGAGGAGAATGTATCGCCGAGCCTAACGGATTAGGCGCAAAGATACATGCGAGCGTATCGGGAATAGTTTCCAGGATAACAGAAACCGAAATCGTTATTGAAGCAGACGATAACCAGACGGTCGATTACGTTAAGATCAAGGAATGTGACAATATAATAGATGCGGTTTACGAAGCCGGAGTAGTTGGAGCAGGTGGAGCAGGATTCCCTACCCATGTCAAGCTCAAAGCTCAGGTGCCGGACGGATACATCATAGCTAACTGCGTTGAATGCGAGCCGGTGCTTCACCACAACATAGAGATGGCAGAAAAACATCCTGAGCTCATGATTCAGGGAATAAAGTATGCCATGAAAGCCACCGGAGCTCCGAAGGCATACATCGGAATAAAAGCAAAGCATCCTGAAGCGATAGAGTCAGTAAAAAGAGCTCTCGCGGGAGACACTTCAATAGAAGTTAAAGCCCTGAGGGACATATACCCGATGGGAGAGGAAAGGGCTCTTATACACGAGATATTCGGTATATGGCTTGAGCCTACACAGCTGCCGCTTGAGGCGAAATGCGTAGTGCTGAACGCCGAAACACTCGTAAACATAGCGAAAGCTGTTGATGACAGAAAGCCGGTTATAGACAAGGACGTAACAGTCATTGGCAAGCTGAAGACCGGAAAAAAACCTCATGTGTTCCTGGACGTTCCTGTTGGAACTCCGATAAAAAGCCTTATAGAAAAAGCCGGCGGAATAGACGGCGCATACGGCGAGCTGATAGTCGGCGGACCGTATACAGGAAAGGCTGAAGACCTTGAGGAAGCGGCAGTCACAAAAACTACGGGGGGAGCGATCGTAACCATCGAGCTTCCTGAATACAAAGGCGACCTGGGGCTTCTGGTATGCGCATGCGGTGCAAACGAAGCAAGGCTCAGGGATGTAGCTGCAAAAATGAAATCGAATGTCACTTCGGCAGTTAACTGCAAGAACATCGTCGAGATCAAAGGGGCCTTAAAATGCAAGACCCCGGGAGAGTGACCGGGCCAGACAGCTGCTGTACTGCAGCTAAAGAAAGAGGGAGCAAAGAGGATTCTCATTGCTAACTGCACAGACTGTTCAAACACTGTAATGAGCTGTGCTCCTAAGATGGGCATGCCGGTTTACCACCACACAGACCATGTTTTCAGAACGGTTGACCACGAGCTTACAAGAAAGATGCCTATAGAATAAAAAAACCAGGAGGTACAAATTTATGTCAATGAGCGCAGAACATGCAGCAGAGCTAAAAAATGAATTAGCTGTAGTATGCTGCAGAACAGAAGAAGGAACTATAATTTCGGCAGACAACCTTGAGGATCCGGCAATATTCCCGGACATGGTTGATTCAGGTCTTCTGGAAATCCCCGCAGACTGCCTTAAGATAGGAGAGGTTATGGGAGCGAAGCTCCTTAAGACAATCGATTCACTGACACCGCTTACTCCGGACCTGCTTGAGGGTGTGGTAAAAGCGGAAGAAGAGAAGAAAGAGGAGCCAGCTGTTGAGGAAGTTCCGGCTGTTGAAGCTATAGTTGAAGAAACAGAGGAACCTGAAATGGAAGCTGAAGTAATCATCGAAGGCGGAGTGCTTAGAATAAAGATTGAAGAAGGCAAAGGCATAGACATAGAATTTCCGCTTTAAGAAACAGGCTATCATAATTCAGGAAGGAGGAATTTTAATATGTCAATGAATGCAGAGCACGCATTGGAGCTTAAGGATGAATTAGCTGTAGTGTGCTGCAGGACAGAAGAAGGGACAATAATATCAGCGGACAACCTGGAAGATCCGGCGATATTCCCCGACATGGTGGATTCAGGTTTGCTGAATATACCGGACGATTGTTTGAAAATAGGCCAGGTACTGGGAGCAAAGCTTCTTAAGACTATCGATTCACTAACCCCGCTAACCCCGGACTTGCTTGCCGGCGTGGCAGCGGCAGACGAATCTTCAGCGGCAGCAGCTGAGGAGGCGCTTACCGAGGGCGGTGAAAAGGCAGTATTAAAATATAATAAGAAGGCGGGAGAGGTTATAGCAGTTGCTGACCTTGAGAACCCAATGCACTTCGGAAATCTTCAGGACTCACTTTTGATCGAACTTACCGACAGGGTTCTGAGCAGGGAAGAAGCAGCAGGAAAGGTTCTGAAGGTTGATGCACCGGCGATAACCGCAATAACTCCCGACATGTTAGAAGGATATGAGGAGGAAGTAGAAATGGTAGAAACACCAAAGGCAAAAACTAGCTTATCCGGCGGCGTGCTTAGAATCAAGATCGCTGAAGGCAAAGGCATCGACATTGAAGTTCCGTTGAACGGAACATTGGCAGGAACAGCAGCAGCACCTAAGGTAGCTGCAAAGGAAGCTGCTATCAGCCAGGCTATTGCAGCAGCAACTGCAGCACCTGCAGCAAAGCTTGAAGAAAAAGTCGTAAGAACTTTGACAAGAAAGCACTACAAAATAACAGAAGTAAAATTCGGACCTGAAACTAAGATCGAAGGAACAGTACTTACTATAAGAGAAGGTG
Organism: Clostridium sp. UBA699; assembly: GCA_002298915.1. Lineage (GTDB taxonomy): Bacteria > Bacillota > Clostridia > Clostridiales > Clostridiaceae > UBA699. Next base: position 188,001 of record DBML01000008.1, on the reverse strand, counting down.
CAGCGCACGATGCTCTTAAGATCGACCACTTAGTAAAGGACATAAAAGTTGAGATAATTACACCAGACAAGTACAACACATACAGCGAAACTATCATGGACGTTCAGCCGATAGCTACTAAAGAGGGAGAATCAAAACTCGGAAGCGGAGTTACAAGAGTCCTCGACGGCGTAATAGTAATGGTTACAGGAACAGATGAAAACGGAGTCCAGATAGGCGAGTTCGGATCATCCGAAGGTATACTCGAAGAGAACATCCAGTTCGGAAGACCGGGAGCACCTGACAAGGGCGAAATATTCATAAAGACTCAGGTTACAATAGTTGAAGGAACAAACATGGAGAGACCGGGCCCTTACGCTGCCCACAAAGCAACTGACTTCATAACTCAGGAAATCAGGGACGCTCTCAAGAAGGTTGACGATTCACTTGTTGTAAGCACTGAAGTGTTCGAGCAGAAGAGAAGACCAGGAAAGAAGAAAGTCGTAATAGTTAAGGAAATCATGGGACAGGGCGCAATGCATGACAACCTGATACTCCCAGTTGAGCCGGTTGGAGTTCTTGGAGGAAAGCCTAACGTTGACTTAGGAAACGTTCCTGTAATGCTTTCATCACTCGAAGTAATGGACGGCGGTATCCACGCTCTCACTTGCATAGGACCTGCTTCAAAGGAATGTTCAAGACATTACTGGAGAGAGCCTCTCGTAATAGAAGCGATGAACGATCCTGAAGTTGACCTTTGCGGCGTTATGTTCGTAGGAAGCCCTCAGATCAACAGCGAGAAATTCTACGTTTCAGAAAGAATGGGCATGATCGTTGAAGCTCTTGATATTGACGGAGCTGTAGTTACAACAGAAGGTTTCGGAAACAACCACATAGACTTCGCTAGCCACATCGAACAGATAGGAATGAGAGGAATACCATGCGTTGGTATGTCATTCTGCGCAGTACAGGGAGCTCTCGTTGTAGGTAACAAGTACATGAAGTACATGGTTGACAACAACAAATCAGAAGCCGGCATAGAGAACGAAGTTCTTTCATGCAACACTCTCTGCCCTGAGGATGCTGTAAGAGCAATAGCTATGCTCAAGGCTGCGATGGCTGAAGAAGACGTTGCAGAAGCAGAAAGAAAATGGAATCCAAACGTTAAGGAAAACAACCTGGAAGCTATCGAAAAAGGCTACGGCATAAAGATAGACAGGGTTGAGAACGAATCTGCGGTTCCGATGAGCGAGAAGAGACTTGAAAAATACTCAACTAAGTAGGCGATAAGATGGATTTAAAATATGGTGACAAGATAATAGAGATGCAGGGCGTGATCGTGGAAGTTCACGATGGATGCGTTGCAATAGACTTCAAGGGAAGGCTAGGATATCTAAAAGTGCCTATGAGAATGCTAATCAGCGATTACCCGCTCAAGGTAGGACAGGAAGTTGGACTCAAAATGAGCTTCATAGAGGTTCTGGGCGAGGAAGTCAATGAGAAATATGTAAGCAATTTAGAAATCAGAAACAGAAAGGAAGGAAAAAAATAATGGATTTAACAGTTATTAAGGGATTACAGTCAGAAATATTCGTTCCTATAACTCCTCCACCGGTATGGACTCCAGTAACTAAACCGCTGAAGGAAATGACAATAGCTCTGGCTACTGCTGCAGGTGTTCACCTGAAGTCAGACAAGAGGTTCAACCTGGCAGGAGACTTCACATACAGACTTATACCGGGAGATGCTCCGACAAGCGAAATGATGGTTTCACACGGAGGATACGATAACGGAGATGTTAACAAAGACATCAACTGCATGTTCCCACTCGACAGGCTCAGAGAGCTCGCTGCTGAAGGCTTCATAAAAGCAGTTGCTCCAACACACGTAGGATTCATGGGCGGCGGCGGAAACCAGGATAAGTTCAAGAACGAAACTGGTCCTGCTATCGCAAAGATACTCAAGGACGAAGGCGTAGATGCAGTTGTCCTCACCGCTGGCTGAGGAACCTGCCACCGCTCTGCAGTTTTGGTGCAGAGAGCAATCGAAGAAGCAGGTATACCTACAATAGTTATAGCTGCACTGCCTCCAGTTGTTAAGCAGACAGGAACTCCAAGAGCAGTTGCTCCAAGAGTGCCTATGGGAGCAAACGCAGGAGCTCCAAATGATAAGGAAATGCAGACAGCTATCGTTAAGGATACGCTCGAAGAACTTATCAAGATCACAACTCCTGGAACAATAGTTCCGCTTCCATACGAATACGTAGCTAAGGTTTAAAATTTTCAAGCATCAGCCCTCTTTGTCAAAAGAGGGCTGGTGCTGATATCAAAAAAATAGAATCATGGAGGTTTGGTGTGAATAATGAAATAGAGATGAGAAGGCTTGTGATCAAGACTTTTCACATCACTGAAATTGTTATTGATGAAAAAACCTACATTGAAAACGGAGTTTTGCACCTGAGAAGGGGGATAGGAGACGAGCTGCTCCAGGAAGAACCCCTGATCAAGGAAGTGAAAGTAGGAGTCATATATCCCAATGCCCACGACATGTTCGTGAATTCAATAATGGATTTTTCACCGGTAGCCGTCAAGGTTCTGGGAAGAATGGGAGAGGGGATAACCCACGTACTCACAGGAATGGCCGTTATGCTTACCGGAGTTGACGAAAATGGAATCCAGGTTGCGGAATTCGGCTCATCGGAAGGGATACTCAGCGAGCAGGTTGTATTTGACAAGGCCGGTACGCCTTCGAAAAAAGACCTCATGCTCCACATAGACGTGACACTGACAGCAGGCGGAGGCAGCAGCAGGCCTGGCCCTACAGCGGCTCACAGGCTGTGTGATGCAATCGTCCAGGAGATACGCGAGTACCTGAAGAGGATGAACGGCAGATACTGCAATGAAAAGCACGAATATTACGACAAGATAAAGCCTGGAAAGAAGAAGGTAGTCATCATAAAACAGGTAGCAGGCCAGGGGGCGATGTACGACACCCAGCTGCTCAGCCGCGAGCCAGGAGGCTTCGCAGGCGGAAGATCCATAATCGATATGGGCAACATGCCGCTTGTTTTGAGCCCTAACGAGTACAGGGATGGCGCTCTTAGAGCCATGAACTAGTGAACAGGGAGGGACGACAATGGGAATAGGTCCATCTACAAAAGAAACTACGCTTCACCATTTCAGGGATCCGTTGCTTGATGTAGTTTCTTCAGACAACGATGTAGACCTTCTGGGCATAATAGTTGCCGGCACTCCGCAGGAGAACGGCGACAAGGTTTTTGTTGCAGAAAGGGCTGCAGCCTGGACTGAGGCGATGAGGGCTGACGGTGTAATAGTATCCATTGACGGCTGGGGGAACAGCAATATAGATTTTGCCACGTGCATAGAGGAAGTGGGCAAAAGAAATATCCCCGTTGTCGGGATGAGCTTTGTAGGAGTGCAGGCTCAGTTCGTAGTTACAAACAAATACATGGACACTATCGTAGACTTCAACAAATCAAAGGAAGGCATAGAGACTGAAGTGGTCGGCGAAAACACGGTTGAGCCAATAGATGCAAAGAAAGCTCTTGCTTTCTTGAAATTAAAGATGAGAAACAGGGAGGCTAAGTAATGAAATCAGTTAAGACCATATTTGCAATTGATTCGCATACTATGGGAGAACCTACGAGGATAGTCGTAGGAGGAGTTCCAAACATCCCAGGAAAAACGATGCCTGAGAAGAAGGCATACCTCGAGGAGAACCTTGACTTTGTAAGGACAGCCATAATGCTGGAGCCGAGAGGACACAACGACATGTTCGGTTCAATCTTCACTCAGCCTACAAAGGACGAGGCAGACATCGGCATAATATTCATGGACGGCGGCGGATACCTGAACATGTGCGGACACGGTTCGATAGGAGCTGCTACAGTAGCTGTCGAGACAGGAATGGTCCCTGTGACAGAACCTGTGACAGAGCTTACGCTTGAAGCCCCTGCAGGACTTGTGAAGGCGAACGTAAAGGTTGAAAACGGAAAAGCTAAGGAAGTTTCAATAGTGAACGTCCCGGCATTCCTATACAAGAGTGACGTAGAGGTAGATGTGCCAAAAGTGGGCAAGGTCCTGGTGGACATATCCTTCGGAGGCAGCTTCTTCGCACTGGTCAAGAGCGCGGACCTAGGAATCGACATCTGCGCTGCAAACGCACAGAAGCTTATCGAGGTAGGAATGGACATAATCCATGCTGTAAACGAGCAGGTTGAAATCCAGCACCCTACACTCCCTCACATAAAGACTGTCGACCTTGCAGAGATATACGGACCTGCAAAGAGCCCGGACGCCACTATGCAGAACGCGGTTGTATTCGGACAGGGACAGCTTGACAGGTCACCTTGCGGAACAGGAACTAGCGCTAAGCTCGCCACTCTCTACGCTAAAGGAAAGCTCAAGATGAACGAAGACTTCATCTACGAAAGCATACTCCAGACTAAGTTCAAGGGAAGAGTAATCGGCGAAACAAAGGTCGGCGAATTCGATGCGATCATACCTGAAATAACAGGAAGCGCATTCATTACAGGACACAGCCAGTTCTTCATAGACCCTGAAGACCCAGTTAAGTACGGCTTTATTCTGAAGTAAAAAGTTACAAATTTAACAATATGTGACAATGCAATAAAATGGCTTTAATCTTAAGCCATTTTATTGTAGAATATAACAAGCAATCCAAAAATTATATTAATAGTAAGGGGGATATCAAATGTCATTTAATTTAGTTACAGCAGTACTAGGCGTACTCATCGTCCTAACACTCTATTTCGCAGTCATATTTTTCAAAGATTATGCAAAGGCTCAGAAGGAAGGCAAACTTGAACCGGCTAGCTTTTTCGCATTAGGCGCAGTAGGATTTGTCACAAACTTCTTCGATACTCTCGGTATAGGAAGCTTTGCTCCAACAACTGCACTGCTTAAGAACTTCAAGCTTTCAGCCGACAGAACAATACCTGGAACCCTGAACGTTGCATGTACAATTCCGGTTGTTGTAGAGGCACTTATATTCATAACAGTTATAAACGTTGAACCAATAACTCTTGTTGCAATGCTTGCTGCAGCAACTCTCGGCGCTTTCATGGGAGCCGGCATAGTATCCAAGCTTCCTGAAAGAAAAATCCAGCTCGGCATGGGTATTGCGCTTCTCATAGTTGTTTGCGTTATGCTTGCCGGACAGCTCAAGCTTATGCCTGCAGGCGGCGAAGCTATCGGACTTACTGGAGCAAAACTTGTTGTTGCTGTAGTGGGCAACTTCATACTTGGAGCTCTTATGACACTGGGAATAGGCCTCTATGCGCCATGCATGGCGCTCGTATTTGCTCTCGGATTGAGCCCTAAGGTTGCGTTCCCTATAATGATGGGATCATGTGCGTTCCTTATGCCAGTAGCATCAGCTAAGTTCATAAAGGAAGGCGCTTACGACAGAAAGGCATCAATGGCTATCACTGTATTCGGAACAGTCGGCGTTCTCATAGCTGCATACATCGTAAAATCGCTTCCGCTCGACATACTCAGATGGCTTGTAGACGCAGTTATAATCTACACAGCATTAATGATGTTCAAATCAGCTTCTAAAGCAAAGAACAAGGAAGCACAGGCTGAGGCAAAATAGTACATTGCGTTTTTTCAAGGGGTTCCTGCACTGCAGGAGCCCTTTTGTTGTTTTGGGGCCGTTGTGGTAAAATGGAGATATAATTCTTTTGGAACGGGTGATGCTGAATGAAAAGAAATCTGATAATTTTAGCTTTGATCGCTGTCGTCAGTCTTGTGGCGGGAACTATAATCTATTACGCTGCAGGTATAGGCAAGAATGAGGAGGTCAAGCTTTCGGGCAGGATAAGCGTGGTGGCGGATGGAGGCAGCTATAATGCGGTCAGCGAAGCTGCAGAAGCCTTCAAGGAGCTCCATCCAAGGGTTCAGATAGAAGTGAAGCAGGAAAGCGATTCGGCTGCGGCCGCATCGGAGGAGATAAAGGCAGGGAGCCTTGGCGAAGACGTCTTCGTCGTTCCTGAAAAGGGCACAGCCGCCCTTCTGAAGGACTCCAGGGACAGCTTCATGGATCTGACCCAGTATGTGGAGGCCATGGGGGATGCATACCCCAATGGAGTCCTTGCGGGCCTTTCAAGCGCAAAAAACATATACGGGATTCCCTGGACAACTGAACCGATGATTGTGCTTTACAGAAGCGACGTGTTTTCGGTTGAGGGTGTCGACGTGAGCGACATCAAGACCTGGGATGATTTCAGGAGAATGGGGGTCTCCGTTTCTGAGAGCACGGGCAAGAAGTTCCTGATATACAACACCAACGACTTCGACAGGCTCAGGGCAACCATGCTAAGCCAGCTCAGGATCAACTATTCAGACTTGGACAGCTACAGCAGGGTGGCGGAGCTAATAAACGGCATGGTGGCAGACAAAACGCTGCAGGCTTCGACCTCGGTAACGACGACTCTGAAGCAGGGAAAGGCTCTCGCTGCAATCGTGAACCCTTCTGATGCTGTTAAAATCATGAACGGGGCGACCTCCCTGCAGGGGAAGTGGAGCGCAATGAAGCTCCCTGCCTTCGAACCGGGAGGAAACAGGGATGTATCGCTTGGCGGATACAACCTTATGATAAGCAGGAACACGCGCAACAGCGACCTTGCAAGGGAGTTTTCAAAGTATCTGAGCTCGGATGTTGAGACGGCCGCAGGGGACCTGAAGCAGTACGGCAGCTTTTCGGCGTCCTACAACATATATTCGGACGACAGCTTCGCTTTCTCTGCTGAATACTTCGGCATGGACATCTGGAGCCTCTTCGCAGATGTGGCCGAAGGTGCGCCGCAGAACGTATACCAGTAGATATAGTCAGGAAGCAAAAAAAGAGAGGTTGTTGTCGGCATTAAGCCGGCAGCAGCCTCTTCTGCGTTTTGTCGTCAGGAGCAAGATGAAGCGCGTACGCTACCTGAAGTTGATGAACTGCAGGTCGATGCCGAAGTCCTTCTCTTTCAGTTTCTGTATTACGAGCTGAAGGTCGTCCTTCTTTGCGCCTGTAACCCTGAGCTGGTCGTCCATGATCTGGGCCTGAACCTTGAGCTTCAGGTCCTTGATATAGGCTATTACATCCTTCGCCTTCTCCTTGCTGATGCCTTTCTGGATTTTGACAGTCATCTTCACTGTGCCCCCGGAAGCGCCCTCCATTTTGCCTGGATCCAGCGCCTTTATCGGAACCTGCCTCTTTATCATCTTGCCCTTGAGCATATCGAGCATGGCGTTGATCTTGTACTCGTCTTCAGCTGTGAGCTTCAGGGAATCCGCTTCAAGCGTTATCTGGGCCTTGCTGCCCTTGAAGTCATACCTCTGAGATATCTCCTTCCTTGTCTGGTTGACAGCGTTGTCCATTTCCTGCATGTCAACCTCTGAAACTATATCGAATGAACTATCCTTAGCCATAATAAACCACCCTTCAAACATTATTTTGCTAATAATATTATATTAGTAAAAAATTATATTGTAAACCTTATCATGCGTGTGAGCGAGTATAAAGGAGCCTGGCAAAGGTCACACCATATCAATAAAAAAAAGGGTTAGTTTTCAGCTCTGTTAACAAAAAATTAATATTGACAACGGGTTTATATACTGATAAAATAAAAGTTTTCGTTTGACACACAGGTTTTGTAGAGGTATAATATATTGTATGAAAGAGGGTGTATAGTGTGGAAAAAGCAAATGTATTGGCTTGCATTAAGAAAGATATTGAAAGTCATGTTGGCGATAGAGTAACCCTGAAAGCAAACGGCGGGAGAAGGAAAGTTCTGGTAGATAACGGAATCATAGAGAAAACCTACCCAAACATTTTTGTGATCAGGCTGGATAACGACACCCATAGGAAAGTAACCTATAGTTATTCTGATGTTTTAACAAAGACTGTACAACTTGTGTTTTCGGCTTAGAAGCGGTAAATTGATTTTACCGCTTTTTTCATTTATACTATACTTCAGATATTGTTTTGTTTTGGAGGAATATATATGTTTTTAAAGGCATATGCGAAGATAAATATATCGCTGGACGTTGTCGGAAAGCGGGAGGATGGATACCACCTCCTCAGGATGATAATGCAGAGCATTGACCTATACGATGCGGTGAAAATCGAGCTGCAGGAGTCGGGGATCGACCTGAGCTGCGACAAACCATATGTCCCTAACGACTCCAGGAACATAGCCTACAAGGCTGCGGAGCTTTTCCTTAAGGAGTACTCTATAGAGAGCGGGGTAAGGATAGAGATCGAGAAGAACATCCCCGTTGCGGCCGGGCTGGCCGGAGGAAGCACCGACGCTGCAGCCGTGCTCAAAGGGCTGAGGAACCTCCTGAAACCGGAAATAAGCGACGAGGAGCTCATGGAGCTCGGCTTGCGCATAGGGGCGGACGTCCCTTACTGCATTGCAGGGGGCACCGCACTGTGCGAGGGGATAGGAGAAAAGCTCACGAGGCTGGAGCCTTTCAGGGACAAGATACTTGTCCTCGTCAAACCGCCGTTCGGCGTCTCCACGAAGTCCGTCTACCAGAAGCTTGACATAGGCAAGATAAGGATTCATCCTCCCACAAACAGGCTGATCAAGGCTATGCGGGAGCAGGATCTGGAATATGTTGCGAAGAACATGAAAAACGTGCTTGAGAACGTGACGCTCAGCAGGAACCAGACACTGAGGGAGCTAAAGAGCGAACTTCTTGACATGGGGGCAGTCGGGTCCATGATGAGCGGAAGCGGCCCTACCGTGTTCGGGTTCTTCGACGACATGCTGAAGGCCCAGCGCTGCTACGACGCCATGAAACTCAAGTACAAAGAAAGCTATATAACGAGGACAATTTGATGTTGCTTTAATCTGTGAATTCCAATAGACTATATATACATTGTATGATTAATTTTATGAGGTGAGATAATTGACAAAAGCGCTTGCGATGATTTCGGGTGGGTTGGACAGCATACTCGCTGCGAAGCTTATTAAAGAACAGGGAATTGAAGTGATAGGTATATGCTTCAAGTCGTACTTTTTTGGGCCTGAGAATGCCATAAGGATGGCAAAACAGATAGATATACCCCTTGTGGTGGTTGATTTTTCAAAGGAGCACCTGGCCATGGTCATCAACCCGAAGCACGGCCACGGAAAAAACATGAACCCTTGCATAGACTGCCATGCCATGATGATGAACTATTCGGGCAAGCTTCTTGAGGAGTACGGCGCCGATTTCATAATAACCGGGGAGGTGCTCAACCAGAGGCCTATGTCCCAGAACAGGTCATCCCTTGACATAGTCAAGAAGGAGTCCGGATACTCCGACAAGATCCTGAGGCCGCTTTGCGCTCTCAACCTGAAGCCGACCAGGATGGAGGAGGAGGGCCTTGTTGACAGGGAGAAGCTCCTCAAGATTTCGGGAAGAAGCAGGAAGGAGCAGATGGAGCTCGCCGAGAAATGGGGCATAGTCGACTACCCTTCTCCGGCGGGAGGCTGCAAGCTCACTGAGCCAAACTTCTCAAAAAGGCTGTTTGACCTCGTAGCACACGATTCCGACCCTTCAGAAAACAGCATAAAGCTGCTGAACTTCGGAAGGCACATGAGGGTGACCGACAGCGCCAAAATAATATCGACGAGGACGAGCGATGAGGCAAGGGATATAAGGAAGTACCTCTCAGAGGATGACTATGTATTCCTGGCAAGGGACTTCGGCGGCTCCATGATAATAGTGACTGGCAACCCGGGAGAAGCGGACATAGAGTTCGCTGCCAGGGTGACGGGCAGATACTGCAAGGGTAAGGGTCAGGAAGAGGTCGCTGTGAAATATGGGCGCTTCAATCATGCTCTCGACACGATAATATCCGCAGAGCCTGCTCAGGACAGCGAGATAGAGAAATACCTGATATAGGTTCGGATTAAGGAGGCGCCATGAGTATGAAGAAGAGAGCCATAATTTCAGTAACGAGCAAGCAGCAGGGAGACAATGAAGAAATCCAGGTAGTCACTCCGGGAACCTTCTATTCAAAGGACGACGTTTTCTATGCTGAGTATGCAGAAACCCAGATATCCGGCATGGAAGGCACAACCACGACCATGAAGATAAAGCCGAACAGCTTCTCGCTCATTAGGGAGGGGAGCACAAGCACCGAGATGGAGTTCGATAAAAAAGAGAAGAGCGTCTCGATGTACAATACTCCGTTCGGCACTCTTGAGATGAAGATAGAAACAAAAAAGCTCGACGTTGATGTTGATGAAGACGGCGGGGAAATCTACATCAAGTACCTTCTCAGCATAGTTGGTGCCGACGTTCTAGACACAACGCTCAAAATTAACATCAAAACACAGGAATAAAAAAAATCCTGTGTTTTTTTTAATCAGGTTTAACACAGGAAGGATTTTGGGGAATGACATAGAATAATATATACAAAGAAAGTGAGGATCGGGGTGAAATTATGTTGCTGGAAACAGAGAGGACAATTGCTCTTAAGAACAACAACGGCGGATATGACGTCAACGGAATATCGGTCTTCAATGCAGCCCGTTCAAAATCAAAATCCGGACAGAGCATCAACTTGAAAGTTCGTTGCCCGTTATGCGGCGGAGTGCACACCTACAAATACAGCCTGCATGAGTTCTGCTCCAAAACGCTCATCATAGGTGGCTGCGAATTCACCGGGCTGCCGCTTTTCTACCTGGGAGACAGGGCGAGGGTTCAGGAAAAGATAAGCAGAATAAGCAAAATCGAAAAGAAAATATGCGCGTATACATAGGATAAAGCTTGCTTTATCCTGTTTTTTTCGTCAAGGGCGTATATTGTGAGCGTTATGTGCTATAATTGATAATGCAGTATTCACGTCTAGAGAATTTATCTACTAAAATCCCCAAATGAGAGGTGTTATTTTTGAACAAGGATTACGAATCTATGACCATTGCCGATCTCAAGGAGCTGGCAAGGGAAGTAGGTGTTAAAAGCATATCGAAATATAAGAAGCAGGAGCTTATTGAGGAAATAAAAAAGGCATCTCCGGCCGCGATCGAAAAGGGCGGGGTCGTTCTGAGGGAGAAGATCAGCGAGAAGCCAGAGGAAAGGCCTGAAGCCAAGCTGGAAGAGAAGGCTGAAGTGAAACCTGAAGAGAAGCCGCAGGAAAGGCCCCGGGAACAGGCAGCTGAGGCGCCAACGGGCAGAGGAGTCCTGGAGATCATGGAGATGAACAACTACGGATTCCTGAGGGGGAACAACTACCTCACAAGCCCCGACGACATCTACGTGTCCCCGTCGCAGATAAGGAGGTTCAACCTCAAAACAGGCGACGAGGTCCAGGGAAAGGTAAGGATTCCGAAGGAGGGAGAGAAGTTCAAGGCGCTTCTTTACGTGGAGAAGGTAAACGGAGAACATCCTGAAAAGGCAGTAGGAAGAAAATCTTTTGACAAGCTCGTGCCGATTTATCCGAACGAGAGGATACGCCTCGAAACGGAAGACGGGGAGCTGTCCATGAGGATGATGGACCTTGTGTCCCCCATAGGAAAGGGCCAGAGGGGTATAATTGTTGCTCCTCCTAAAGCCGGAAAGACTACACTTCTTAAGCAGATCGCCCAAAGCATAACCAAGAACTGCAAGGATATCAAGCTCATCGTCCTGCTGATAGACGAGAGGCCTGAAGAGGTTACGGACATGCAGAGGTCCATAGACGGAGAGGTCATATACTCGACGTTTGACGAAGAGCCCGACCACCATACCAAGGTTGCGTACATGGTCCTGGAGAGGGCGAAGAGGCTCGTGGAGCAGGGGCAGGATGTGGTCATACTGCTGGATAGCATCACAAGGCTTTCGAGGGCATACAACCTCACGATAACCCCTACGGGAAGGACGCTGTCTGGCGGTCTGGACCCTGGAGCCCTTATCATGCCAAAGAAATTCTTCGGCGCGGCAAGGAACATAGAGAGCGGCGGAAGCCTCACCATACTTGCGACTGCTCTGATAGAGACTGGGAGCAGGATGGACGACATGATATACGAGGAATTCAAAGGTACGGGAAACATGGAGGTCCACCTGAACAGAAGGCTGCAGGAGAGAAGGATATTCCCGGCGATAGACATATTCAAGTCAGGAACAAGGAAGGACGACCTTCTGTATGGAAGCAGCGAAGAGAAGGAAGCGGCATACAACATCAGGAAGCTGCTGTACACCGAGAACATAGAAAGCGTGACAGAGCAGCTCATCGGTATGATTTCCAAGTCGAAGACGAACGAGGAGCTTTTCGGGATACTGAGCAAGATAAGGCCATCCAAGTAAAAAACAAAAAAAGAACAGAGCTGCCTCGGTTGAGACAGCTCTTTTTCCTGCGCAGATAAATATTATTCTTCGTTTCCGATGTTGAACTTCTTCATGAACTTTTCAACTCTTCCGCCTACGTCTACGATCTTCTGTTTACCAGTGAAGAACGGGTGGCACTTCGAACATATTTCTACTTTCAGCTCAGGTTTTGTTGAACCAGTTGTGAAAGTTTCTCCACATGCGCACTTTACTACCGCTTCATGATAGTATTCTGGATGTATGCCTTCTCTCATATTTTTCACCTCTTTCAAGCTTGCAGATGAGAAATCTGCTTTTAACCACTAAATTATAGCACGGAGGAAGATGCAAGTCAATTAATATAATGTTTACTTTATAATATTGAATGGAAATGGTAAAATTAAGATATCGTGCACAGCACAGTATGAAGGATTGAGGTGTAGCAATGGCGAGAAAGGTATCTGTCGGGGGACAGGCTGTTATAGAAGGAGTCATGATGAGGGGGTCTTCCAGCATCGCGACGGCTGTCAGGAAGAGCGACGGCAGCATAGACGTCAGCGTTGAAGGGTTCACGCCCTTCACAAAAAGGAATAAGTTTCTCGGGCTGCCGGTTGTAAGGGGGTTCGTATCGCTTGTCGAATCGCTTGTTATCGGTATGAACGCCCTGAACAAATCGGCCGAGTATATCGAAGAAGACGTTGAGGAATCCCGTTTTGACGCGTGGTTCAAGAGCGTGTTCAAGGAAAAGAGCGGGCAGGTTTCGAACGCGATAACGCTTATCGTAGCTTTGGCGGCGGCTGTGGGGCTTTTTTTCGTCCTGCCGACCTTTGCCGCAAACATATTCGTGTTCGCCGGCATTAAGGATCCTTTCGTCCTCAACATATTCGAAGGGGTCATACGGGTCGGCGTGTTCCTGCTGTACGTATACCTCATAGGCAGGATGGAGGATACTCACAGGGTGTTCCAGTACCACGGCGCTGAGCACAAGGCGATTTTCTGCTACGAGAACGACATGCCGCTTACCGCTGAAAATGCCGTGAAGTTTGGCAGGCTGCACCCGAGGTGCGGAACGAACTTCATGTTCCTGGTGATGATAGTCAGCATATTGGTTTTCTCTCTCACAGGCTGGGAAACCCTTGGCGAAAGGATAGTTTCAAGGGTCGTACTCCTGCCTGTGGTCTCCGGAGTTACTTACGAGATAATAAGGTGGATGGGCAGAAGTGACAGCGGGCTGTCGAGGGTGCTCTCTTATCCGGGGCTGAAGCTTCAGGAGCTCACTACCAGGGAGCCCGACCCGGACCAGATCGAGGTCGCCATAGCTGCGCTGAAGGCTGCAGAAGGGATAGATGGAAGTGAGGAATACAATGCACAGTAGCAGCACTATAAAGTCCCTCCTGGCGGCGGGCTACGAAAGGTTGAAAAAAGCGGGCATAGAGAGCTACCAGATAGATTCGCAGATTCTGCTTTCAAAAGCGCTGGACAGGGACAGGATATTCATACTAACCCACAGGGAGCTCACTGTTGAGGCGGAAGCGGCTGAGGAATTCATGAGGCTCCTCGAGCTCAGGGAAAGGAAAATGCCGGTAAAATACATACTCGGCGAGTGCGAGTTCATGGGGCACATGTTCATGGTCAAGGAAGGGGTGCTCATACCTCGCCCTGACACCGAGATACTGGTCGAGTCCGTAATCTCCCTTGTAAGGGAGCGCGGCTACCGAAGCATATGCGACGTGTGCACAGGAAGCGGGATAATAGGGATAACCTTGGCTAAGGAGTGCCCGGGAACCCGGGTGCTCTGCCTGGACATTTCGGACACAGCCATCGAGACTGCCAGAGAGAATGCGGCCGCCCTCGGCGTCGCAGACCGGGTGGAGGTAGCTTTCAGCGACCTGCTGGAATACCCCGCAGATAAGAAACTAAAGTTTGATGTCATAGTGTCGAACCCGCCTTACATAAGGTCGGCCGAGATAGGCGGCCTGATGGAGGATGTGAGGGACTTCGAGCCTTTGATTGCTCTCAGCGGAGGCGAGGACGGACTGGATTTCTACAGGAAAATTACCGAGCAGAGCCTTCTGCTGCTTAAGCAAGGCGGGCTGCTTGCGTTCGAAATCGGACATGACCAGAGGGAAGATGTCATAGGAATAATGGCAGAGAAGGGTTTCCGGGACATCGAAGCGTACAGGGACCTTGGCGGAAACGACAGGGTTGTGCTGGGGTTTATAATATAGTTGTATGGATGCCTGTGATTGTGGTATAATAATTACTTGTGAAAATATATATACGGAGTGGTTAAATAATGTTACAAAGACTTGATTTTATAGAAAATAAATACGAAGAGCTCTCGCTGAAGATAAGCGACCCGAGCGTGATGGCAAACCAGAAGGAATGGCAGAAGCTGTGCAAGGAGCACGCTGAGCTTGAGATCCTTGTGACTAAATACAAGGAATACAGGAAAGCCGAAGAGGAACTGAAGAACGCTAAGGAGATGCTGGCCGAAGAATCCGACAGGGACATGAGGGAAATGATCCAGGAGGAGATAAAGGAGCTTAACGAGACCCTTGAAAGGACATACCAGGAGCTCAGGATACTGCTTCTTCCTAAAGACCCGAACGACGAGCGAAATGTCTTCATAGAAATAAGAGGAGGGGCAGGCGGAGAAGAAGCTGCGCTGTTTGCTTCAAACCTCTTCAGGATGTATACCAGATATGCCGAGCGAAAAGGCTGGAAAACAGAGATCATGAGCATCAACGAGACTGACATCGGCGGCATGAAGGAAGTCGTGTTCATGCTTAAAGGGGCCGGAGCCTACAGCAAGCTCAAATACGAGAGCGGGGTTCACAGGGTCCAGAGGGTGCCTGACACCGAATCGAGCGGAAGGATACACACCTCCACAGCTACTGTGGCCGTTCTTCCTGAAGTCGACGACGTTGAGCTTGTCATAAATCCCAACGATCTGAGGATAGACGTTTTCAGGGCATCCGGACACGGCGGACAGTGCGTCAACACCACTGACTCGGCTGTAAGGATAACGCATCTGCCGTCAGGGCTTGCGGTATCATGCCAGGATGAAAAGTCGCAGCTGAAAAACAAAGAAAAGGCAATGAAGGTTCTCAAGTCAAGGCTGTACGACATCGCGCAGGCGGAGAGAAGCGCAGGCATAGCTGAAGACAGGAAGAGCCAGGTTGGAACCGGCGACAGAAGCGAAAGAATCAGAACATACAATTATCCTCAGGGAAGGGTTTCCGACCACAGGATAGGGCTTACATTATACAGGCTTGAGTCTTTCCTTGACGGCGATATTGATGAAATTATAGATGCTCTGATCACCGCTGATCAGGCTGAAAAAATGAAAGCAATGGGCAGTGAGGAGTAGAGATAGTATATGAATATAAACAAAGCCATCAGAAAGCAACGAAAGTCTTATAAAAGATTTCTGCTCTCAATGTGCTTTGTTTTTTTTGCCCTCCCCGCCTCAATGATATTCTACGGAAGGACGGAGAAGTTCTACATAGCGTTCCTTGTGGTGATAGAGGCTCTCGTGGCGGTTTCGGTATGCATGCGCGCAAACCGCGAAAACCTGGATTTCGACTACAGCATGGGGTGGATCAGGCTTAGGCGCGGTCTGCTTGGAAGGACGGAAAGCATAAACTGCGACAGGATAAAATATGTGGACGTTGAGGCTGGCGTTGAAAAAGTGAAGGGCTTCCAGGATTTCAGGATAATCCTCGTTTCGGACTCCAAATTCAGGAACAAGAAGCTCAAGGCTGTCGACCAGTCGTTCCGGGAGAAATACGCGCTCCGGGACATCGGCCAGGAACAGTTTTACATAGCTGTCGAATCCGGAGGGCTGAGGAAGTACAGGCTCCTTGACGCTGTGTTCAAAAGCTGCGTCAAGGCAGCGTACTCAGAAAAAGCCATAGAAACTATTAAGTACTACAGAGCGAATCTCAATTCTTGAAAGGGAGGGATTGGAGTTGGAGACAAAGGTATCGTATTTGGATGAGAAAAACATAGATCAGGAGATCATTGAAGCGGCCGGCGCAATCTTGAGGGAGGGAGGCCTTGTTGCTTTCCCGACAGAGACCGTCTACGGCCTTGGCGCTAACGCGCTGGACGGAACCGCAGTCAGAAAGATCTTCGAGGCCAAAGGAAGGCCCCAGGACAACCCGCTGATAGTGCATATATGTGATTTCGACGAGCTTGAGCCCCTTGTGGCGGAGGTTCCGGCCATAGCGAGGAAGCTGATGGACAGGTTCTGGCCGGGCCCGATGACCATAATTTTTAAAAGATCGGCGGTCATCCCGGACGAGACCAGCGCAGGGCTCGATTCGGTGGGCATAAGGATGCCTTCAAACCCGATTGCAAGAGCCCTCATCAAGGCGGCGGGGGTACCTGTAGCTGCTCCTTCGGCCAACATCTCCGGCAGGCCGAGCCCGACCGAGGTGGACAGCTGCATAGAGGACCTGTCTGGCAAGGTCGACATGATAATCGGAGGGGAAAAGTGCGAGGTGGGCGTCGAATCAAGCGTGATAGATGTTACCGAGTATCCGCCGTGCATACTCAGGCCGGGCGGAATAACGCTTGAAATGTTCAGGACAGTGGACGAGAACATATACATAGACCCGTCCATCCTAAAGAAGCCGGAAGCGGATTTCAGGCCGAAGGCGCCCGGCATGAAGTACAGGCATTACGCGCCAAAAGCGCCGGTCAGGATAGTGCAGGGCGAGCCGGAAAAAGTTATTGCATTAATCAATGAAATGGTGCAAAATTATATAAATGAAGGCAAAAAAGTGGGCATTATAGCCACCGACGAAACGAAAGACAGGTACAGGGGCGGAGTTGTTGTCTCGCTTGGCAGCAGAAGGGATATGGACAGCGTAACCAGGAACCTTTTCGAGACGCTCAGGAGCTTCGACAGCGAGGGCGTAAGCCTCATCCTTTCCGAGTCCTTCGAGGAGACCGGAAAAGGCATTGCGGTCATGAACAGGCTGAAAAAGGCTGCAGGCTTCGATATTATTAAAGCCTAGATGACTTTGGGGGGAATGTATGAAAATACTATTTGTATGCACGGGCAACACCTGCAGAAGCTGCATGGCTGAGGCCATTTTCAACCACGAATGCAGAATAGAGGGTTTGGAGGCAGGGTCCTGCGGAGTGTACGCCATAAGGAACAGCAAAGCATCCTTGAACACCGTGATGACTCTGATGAATGAAATAGACGTTAACATCGCGGGAAGGGATGCCGTGCAGCTTACGCGCGCCCATCTCGAAGAGGCTGATTTCGTCTTAGCGATGACGCAGGGTATAAAGGGGCTGCTGGTTGGGAGCTTCCCCGAGTTTGCGGGAAAGATATTCACGATCAATGAATATGCCGAGATTCAGGGGGAGATATCCGATCCCTACGGAGGGGACATGTCCACCTACAAGAACACCTACGTTCAGCTCAGGCGATGCATAGGCAGCATACTGGAAAAGCTTAAAATAGAATCAAATAAAGGTAATGGAGGGATTGTCGTGAAAATAGCGATAGGAAGCGACCACGCTGGGTTCCAGCTGAAAAATGAAATAATCAAACATCTTGAGGGAGGAGACTACGAGCTGAAGGACTTCGGCACATTTGTGGAGGAGTCGGTTGACTACCCGGATTATGCAAAGGCTGTCGCATACGAGGTTTCAGAGGGAAAGGCAGATTTCGGGATACTGGTATGCGGCACAGGGATAGGAATAAGCATTGCCGCAAACAAGGTCAACGGGATCAGATGCGCTCTTTGCGGAGACACTTTCAGTGCTCATTCCTGCAGGGAACACAACGATGCCAACATAATAGCGCTCGGTTCCAGGGTTACGGGCTCAGGCCTCGCCATGGAAATAGTCGACGCGTTTCTTGCCGCGCAGTATCAGGGCGGCAGGCACCAGAACAGGATCGACAAGATAACACAGATTGAGGGGGAAAACTAATGAGCAAAGTAACAGAAATCAAACATCCGCTGGTATTGCACAAGCTTGCATACATAAGGGACAAAAACACAGGCGCAAAGGAATTCAGGGAACTGGTACACGAAGTGTCGATGCTTATCGCATACGAGGTTACAAGGGACCTGCAGCTTGAAGAGGTGGACATCGAAACACCTATCTGCTGGACAAAGTGCAAGACGCTGTCGGGCAAAAAGCTGGCGGTAGTTCCTATACTGAGGGCGGGATTAGGCATGGTAGACGGTGTTCTTACGCTTATCCCGGCTGCAAAGGTTGGGCATATAGGGCTCTACAGGGATGAGGAGACACTACAGCCTGTTGAATACTTCTGCAAGCTGCCTGTTGACATCCACGAAAGGGATATAATAGTTACGGACCCTATGCTGGCCACCGGAGGCTCTGCTGCGGATGCACTGACTATGCTCAAGGCAAAGGGTGCTAAGAACATGAAGCTCATGTGCCTCATCGCGGCTCCTGAAGGAATCAAAAAGGTCATGGATGCGCATCCTGATGTCGACATCTACGTAGCTTCTATAGACGAAAGGCTTAACGAACACGGATATATAGTTCCTGGGCTCGGAGATGCTGGAGACAGGCTCTACGGAACAAAGTAATGAACAGCAGAAAAGACAAGAACAACTACTACCTTGACATAGCAGACACCGTGCTCATAAGGGGCACGTGCCTTAGGCGCAACTACGGGGCGATCATAGTGAAGAACGATGAGATAATCTCCTCGGGCTATACCGGAGCTCCTAGGGGCAGGAAAAACTGCAGCGATCTCGGGAGGTGCCAGAGGGACGTGATGAACGTTCCGAGGGGGACGCATTATGAACTATGCAGGTCCGTTCACAGCGAAGCCAACGCGATCATAAGCGCCTCCAGGAGGGACATGCTGAACTCCACCCTTTACCTTGTGGGCAGGGATGCCAGGACAAACGGAATTGTCGAGAAAGCAAGGCCTTGCGCGATGTGCAAAAGAATGATAATAAATGCGGGAATAGAGCGCGTTGTAATACGGGAATCCGAAACAGAATACACAGAGATACCAGTTAGCGTGTGGATTGATGAGGACGATTCGCTGAGTGGGGAATTGGGGTACTAGACGGTATGAGCACTTTTTTTGTTCTGGCAGCAATAGCGGTGGCCATTTCGGCTGCCGCAACTCCGCTGGTGAGAAGGCTTGCCTTGAAGCTGGAAGTCATAGATTTGCCCAAGGGTAAAAGAAAAATTCATAAGAAGCCCATACCGCTGCTTGGAGGGCTGGCCATCTACCTTTCCTTCGTGCTCGTGATGCTTCTGAAGGACGGAAGCCTGAATGCCCAGGAAATTGGCATTCTGATCGGTGCCACGATCATAGTCATAGGAGGCGTAGTCGACGACACAATCGAGCTCAGGCCCAGATACAAGCTGCTTTTTCAGGCAGCTGCTGCTGTGGTGCTGATCTTTTTCGGAGTGGAGATAAGCTCGGTCACAAACCCTCTCTCAAACGGGGACGGCTACTGGAACGTCGGTTGGCTCACGGTTCCGCTTACGGTAATATGGGTAATAGGCATAACAAATGCGTTGAACCTCATCGACGGGCTTGACGGCCTGGCTGCAGGTGTTGCGCTTATTTCGTCCGTGACGATTTTCATCATAGCGATTTTGAACAACAGGGCTGACGCGGCGGTCCTTACCGCTATACTGAGCGGGGCGATACTGGGTTTCCTGCCTTACAACTTCAACCCTGCCAGCATATTCATGGGAGATACCGGAGCGCAGCTGCTGGGCTTTCTTCTTGCGGCGATTTCGATAGAAGGGACCATCAAATCGGCGGCGGCTTTTGCGATTGCCGTGCCTATACTGGCGCTGGGGATTCCAATATATGACACGCTCTTCGCAGTGATCAGGAGAAAAATAAACGGGAAACCTATCATGCAGGCTGACAGGGGCCATCTGCACCACAGGCTTATGGACATGGGGCTTACCCAGCGCCAGGTGGTGCTGATTATGTACCTGATCAGCGCGATACTCGGGAGCATTGCAATCATTGCCATGCAGATAAGCAACCAGAGAGCATATTTCATACTTGCGCTTATAATGGTCTTTCTTGTGCTTCTGGCCTTGAAATGCGGATTTTTCAAAAACAGGGATTGATTTCACAACAGAAGGAAAAATGGAGGATAAGCATGGATAAAATCAAAGTAGTAACTATATTCGGGACCAGGCCTGAAGCCATCAAAATGGCTCCGCTCATCAAGGAGCTCGAAAAAAACGAGCACATAGTGAGCAAGGTGTGCGTCACGGCGCAGCACAGGGAGATGCTTGATCAGGTTCTCAAGCTGTTTGAAATCGTTCCTGATTTTGACCTGAACATTATGCAGACCAGGCAGACGCTTACGGGCATAACCAACAGGGTGCTCGAAGGCCTTGAGGAGATATTCTCGGAGACAAAGCCTGACATCGTGCTCGTGCACGGAGACACGACAACAACCTTCGCGGGATCGCTGGCGGCATTCTACCAGAAGATCCAGGTAGGGCACGTTGAGGCCGGGCTCAGGACGTTCGACAAATATTTCCCGTTCCCTGAAGAGATGAACAGGAAGCTCACCGGAGCGATAGCGGACATGCACTTTGCCCCTACATCGGGCTCGAAAGACAACCTCCTAAGGGAGGGCATAGCGGAAAAGGATATCTATGTGACGGGCAATACTGTCATAGACGCCATGGAATACACTGTCGAAGATAATTATGTATTCGAGACTGAGGAGCTTAACAGGATAGACTACAGGAACAAAAAAGTTATCATGGTGACGGCTCACAGGAGAGAGAACTGGGGAGCAGGGATAGAGAACATATGCGGCGCGTTGAAGAGCATCGTGGAGAAAAACGAAGACGTGGAGATAGTCTACCTCGTTCACCTGAACCCGGTAGTAAAGGATGTTGTCTACAGGATACTGGGCGGCAGCGATAGGGTTCACCTCCTGACGCCTCTCGACACGAAGGAGACTCACAACCTCATGAACAGGTGCTACATGGTAATGACCGATTCGGGCGGACTGCAGGAGGAAGCCCCTCATTTGGGCAAGCCTGTGCTTGTTCTGAGGGACGTCACGGAAAGGCCTGAAGCGGTGCAGGCCGGTACGGTCAAGCTTGTCGGCACGGACTTCGACGCCATAGTCGAAAGCGCGGATCAGCTGCTGAACGACAGCGAGCATTACGCAGGGATGAGCAGGGCGATCAATCCGTACGGCGACGGAAAAGCCTCGAAAAGGATAGTAAATGCGATATTGAAGTATTTTAATGTTAAAAATGTAACGTTGAGTGAATTCGAATAACAAAAAATCAATTGTGATTTTTCAGCACAAAACAATCAATTGAGGGCGCCGGTGTCAAAACGGGCGCCCTCAAATATTTGGAAACCAAGAGACGAAGCCAAGTGTTTGTAGGCCTGCAGCGCTCTTGCCGATTATTCTGAATATTAAAGCAAATGCGAAACATGGAAAAGTGCAGGATTGTGAAATCAAAATTAAAGCAATTCGCTCAAAACACAAGAAAAACCGATGAAATATTAATAAATTTTAAACAAATCGCCGAATTCGGTTAAAAACAAGGATTTTGAGGAAAAAGCAGTGCTTTATTTATGGGAAGTAAAAAAGTATAATGATATAGCGTGGCAAAACGGTTTTGGAGGAATACATGAATAACGAAATACGAATTATGTTCAGAAGGATTTTGTTTTTTGATATAATAGTAGCGGTGCTTCTTGCAATCGCATCTTGTTTATTTTTTATCAATTATACGATGGCGCTTCTGATCGGCTTTGGAGTTGCGATTGCAACTTTTTTAATTAACAGCCTGATAACCCAGTATGCATACGCAGGAGACAAGCAGAATCCCGTTCTGATAACGATTGCAGGATTTGTGATCAGGGTGATAATCGTGTGCGGAATCGGTTTGCTGCTCTACAACGGAAACACCTTTAATGTAGTTGCTTATATGTTAGGATATACTTCACACTTTATATCATTAACATTGTATGGAATAACACTAAAAAAAGAAGGGATGTGATGAATTGGAAAAGTTAGAACCGATATTTAGCATATTTGGCTTCGGGGTAACCGACAGCTTCCTGGTTATGTGGATTATTACGGCTGTAATAGCTGTAGGAGCCATCATACTTGGCAAGAATCTAGAGAAAATTCCTAGCAAAAGGCAAAACATTGTTGAGCTTGTAGTTGAAAGCATCAACGGTCTGGTCAATGACAACATGGGACCAGGCTACAAATCATTTATTCCATACATAGGCACTCTAGTAATCTTCATTTTAAGCATGAACGTCATAGGGTTGATTGGAATCGAGCCGCCAACAAGAGACTACAACATTTGTCTCGCGCTCGCTCTTGTAAGCTTTGTGGTTGTTCAGTGGAACGCGATCAGGAAGATTGGCTTCGGCCATTACCTGAAAGGTTATTTTACTCCATTTGCCGTTATGGTGCCGCTCAATCTTATTGAAAGATTCGTGCTGCCTGTATCACTTAGTTTGCGACTTATGGGTAATATGACTGCGGCAGTTGTTGTTGTAGGAATAGTATATGAGGGTCTGCACGGCGTTCTCTTCGGAATCGCCCAGATTGGTATACCGATTCCTGTACACTTCTTTTTCGATGTATTCGATGCTGGAATACAGATGTTTATATTTGTTATGTTGACAATGATTAACATAAAAATTATCGCAGAACATTAAAAAAATCTTATTAATTAAAAAATTAAAGGAAATTTGAGGAGGAAGAAACATGGGATTTGATGCAAACTTCATTCACGGTATGGCTTTACTAGGAGCAGGTGTTGCTGCTATAGGTTGCTTAGGCGGAGGTATCGGTTGCGGAACTGCTGCAGGAAAAGCTGTTGAAGGCGTTTCAAGACAGCCAGAAGCTAGAGGTACAATAATATCAACAATGATAATAGGTGCCGCTCTTTCAGAAGCTACTTCAATATACGCATTGCTCGTTGCACTTCTTTTATTGTCAAGGGGCTAATGCTAAAACGAAGCAGACTAAAATCTTAGCCTGAAGGGAGGCTTTGTGTAGATGGAAATAGAAGTATCTAAGATTATTGCGACGCTTATCAATTTTCTCATTCTGTTCTTAATACTAAAACATTACCTGTTCAAACCGGTAAACAATATGATAGACAAGAGACAAAATGAAATCATTGATAAAATTAATAAAACCGATGAAGATATGAAAAAAGCTGAAGCCTTGAAAACCGAGAATGATAAAATACTTTCCGGAGCCAAGGACGAAGGCAAGAACATAGTAGAAGGCTACAAAGTAAAAGCTGAACAACTTTCCAACGATATAGTCAAAGGCGCAAAAGACGAGGCTGATACAATAATAAAGAGAGCTAAGACAGAAGCTGAGAGACAGATGGAGAAATCCGCTGACGAGATGAAGAGTCAGATCGTGGATCTTGCAGTTCTTATGTCTTCAAAGGCTCTTGGAGAAACCATTAACGAGGATCAGCACAGAAGGCTTATAAACGACTTTATCGCTAAGGTGGGTATCTAATATGTATGAATTTTTAGATAGAAGATATGCACTGGCGCTGTATCAGGTTGGCGAGGAAAAGGGAAAAGTAGATCAGTTTTTAAATGAGCTGAAAACGGTTGTTGGATTGATTGACCAGGATGCAAACCTTAAGCTGCTTATCGAGCACCCATCGATCAGCACATCAAGCAAGAAGGAATTTCTAGAGAACATATTCAAAGGCAAGGTTGAGGATGACATACTTTCCTTCATGAAGCTCCTCCTTGAAAAAGGAAGAATTCTTGAAATCGGAAACATGCTCAAACAGCTTCAGGATATCTATCTTGAAAAGAACAATACTTCAGTCGCAGAAATCAAGACTGTTGTTCCGCTGCTGGAAGAGGAGAAGGCTGAGTTGATCAGAAATCTTCAGAAAAAATTCAACAGGACAATAATACTCAAGGAGGAGCTGGATCCAGCTATACTCGGCGGTATGTTTGTCAAGGTTGAGAACGAAGTCATCGATGGGACTGTAAAGTCCAAAATCGATGAGATGAAAAAAATAATGCTTAAGAGAGAATAGAGGTGAGCCTATGAACATAAAACCTGAAGAAATTACTTCGATAATTAAACAAGAGATTCAAAAGTATGAAAGCAAAATTGAGACAGTAGATTCAGGTACTATAATCAATGTTGGAGATGGTATCGCCAGAGTCTATGGTCTCGACGAATGCATGGCAGGAGAGCTGCTCGAGTTCCCTAACAATGTCAAGGGAATGGCTTTGAATCTTGAGCAGGACAATGTTGGCTGCGTTCTTTTGGGATCCGACAAAGGTATAAAAGAAGGAGATATCGTCAAGAGGACAGGGGAAGTTGTTGTTGTTCCTGTTGGCGATGCCATGATGGGAAGAGTTATCAACTCACTCGGACAGCCTATAGACGGAAAAGGGCCGATAAACACAACTGAGCACAGGCCAATAGAGCTCGTAGCGCCGGGTGTTATCACAAGGCAGTCAGTTAAACAGCCTCTCCAGACGGGACTGAAAGCTATAGACTCGATGATTCCTATCGGAAAAGGCCAAAGAGAGCTGATAATAGGCGACAGGCAGACAGGTAAAACAGCTGTTGCTCTGGACACTATCATCAACCAGAAGGGCCAGAACGTTATATGCATCTACGTTGCTATAGGACAGAAACAGTCTACTGTAGCGCACCTTGTAAACACGCTTACAGAATCAGGCGCTATGGACTACTCGATAGTCGTATCAGCATCAGCTTCTGAAACAGCTCCGCTCCAGTACATCGCCCCTTATGCAGGAGTTACAATTGGAGAACACTTCATGGCACAGGGCAAGGACGTTCTCATAATATACGATGATCTGTCAAAGCACGCTGTCGCTTACAGAACAATGTCACTTCTTCTTAGGAGACCGCCAGGAAGAGAAGCGTTCCCAGGAGACGTATTCTACATCCACTCAAGGCTTCTTGAGAGAGCTGCAAAGCTTTCCGATGCACTGGGCGGAGGTTCAATTACCGCGCTCCCGATAATAGAGACTCAGGCTGGAGACGTTACGGCATATATCCCGACAAACGTTATATCCATAACTGACGGACAGATATTCCTTGAGTCAGACCTGTTCAACCAGGGACAGAGGCCAGCTGTTAACGCCGGTATATCCGTTTCCCGAGTTGGTGGTAGCGCTCAGATAAAAGCTATGAAACAGGTTTCAGGTACATTGAGGCTTGAGCTTGCTCAGTACAGAGAGCTTGCTGCATTCGCACAGTTCGGATCAGACCTTGACAAGGAGTCAAAGAGAAGACTTGACAAAGGTCAGAGGCTTCTTGAAATACTGAAACAGCCACAGTACTCGCCGATGCCGGTTGAGAAGCAGGTTATGATTCTCTTCGCAGGTGTTGACAACCATCTGATGGATGTTCCTGTTGACAGAATAAGGGAGTTCGAAGCCAAGTTCTTCGAGTTCGCTGACACACACCATCCTGAAATCCAGGCTGCGATTGCTGACAAGAAAGCTCTTACTGATGAAATCAAAGCTAATCTGATTGATGCAATCAACGAATTCAAAAAAGGATTTTTAGCAGAGGAGAAGTAATATCCTTTGCGGGAGGTGAAAAATGGCAGGAGCAGGACTACTCATATTAAAGAGAAGAATTAGGTCCATAACGAGTACTCAGAAGATAACAAAAGCCATGGGACTAGTTGCCACCTCTAAGCTAAGAAAAACCAGAGAAGCGCTGGCGTTGAATGAGAAGTACTACAACCACTTCAACCAGATAATTGCTGATGCAGTTTCTGGAGTAGAGGAATATAACGTATTCACTCATGGAAACAAAAGCACTAAAAAGCTGTATATAGTTTTAACTTCAGACTCAGGTCTCTGCGGAGGATTCAACTCAACGGTAGTTGGCGAAGCTGCTGCTGTCCTTAACAAGGACAGGGAGAATTCGGTTGTTATCAGCGTAGGAGCTAAAGGCAAAATGTACCTTAAGAGGTACAAGTACGGAGTTGAGGCGGAGTTCGTCGACATTTCAGACGTTCCGACCAACGAAGAAGCTGCCATGGTAACAAACAAAGCTCTTGAGATGTACACAAGCGGAGAAGTTGGCGAAGTGAACATAGTTTACACGAAGTTTTTTTCAGCTGTAAAACAGGTGGTTACAGTGGACAAAGTGCTTCCTATCCAGAAAGCTGAGGACAGCACTTCACATTCATTCATCAAAATTGAGCCGGCAGCAGAAAATCTTATAAGCGAAGTTGCAGGATTGCATTTCAAGCAGAGGCTTCTTAACCACATGATAAATGCAAAAGCAAGCGAGCAGGGATCAAGGATGCAGGCCATGGATGGAGCAACCAAGAACGCAGACGACTTGTTGGATGCTTTGAGAATAAGGTTCAACAGAGAAAGACAAGGCGTTATCACTCAAGAAATAACAGAAATTGTCGGAGGAGCAGAAGCTCTTAAGTAAGGAGGGAAACTGATGCCAAATATAGGCAGAGTTGTACAGGTAATAGGACCTGTAATAGATATTAAGTTTAGTACAGAAAACCTTCCTAATATTTATAACGCGGTTGAAATCAACATGGGGGACAACAAGATCCTTGTTGCTGAGGTAGAGCAGCACATAGGAGACGACATCGTCAGAGCAATATCCATGGAGGCAACCGAGGGACTGAAAAGAGGCATGGAGGTTGTTGACACTGGTGCAGCGATTTCCGTTCCGGTTGGACAGCCTGTTTTAGGAAGACTTTTGAATGTATTGGGACAGCCGATAGATGAAGCTGGCCCGGTTGAATCACAAATTAAATACCCTATCCACAGACCGGCTCCTACTTTCGAAGAGCAGTCTGTTGAGCCTGAAATGTTCGAGACAGGCATCAAGGTCATAGACCTGATCGCACCATACCAGAGGGGTGGAAAGATAGGCCTCTTCGGTGGCGCCGGAGTTGGTAAGACAGTTCTCATACAGGAGCTTATCAACAACATCGCTAAAGAGCACGGCGGACTTTCGGTATTCACAGGTGTTGGTGAAAGAACAAGAGAAGGTAACGACCTATACGGCGAAATGAATGAATCGGGAGTTATCAGCAAGACAGCTCTTGTATTCGGACAGATGAACGAGCCGCCTGGAGCGAGAATGAGAGTTGCGCTTACAGGACTTACTATAGCTGAGTACTTCAGAGACCAGGGCCAGGACGTGCTTCTCTTCATAGACAACATATTCAGATTCACCCAGGCTGGTTCAGAGGTTTCAGCGCTTCTCGGACGTATACCGAGCGCCGTTGGATACCAGCCTACGCTGGCAACAGAAATGGGTCAGCTTCAGGAAAGAATCACAACTACAAAAACCGGATCAATCACTTCCGTTCAGGCCGTTTACGTTCCTGCGGACGACTTGACAGACCCGGCTCCAGCTACAACATTTGCTCATCTTGACGCTACAACAGTTCTTTCAAGAGCGATAACCGAGCTTGGTATATACCCAGCTGTTGACCCTCTTGATTCAACATCAAGAATCCTTGACCCAAGGGTTGTAGGTGAAGAGCACTATCAGGTAGCTTCAGAGGTTAAAGAGGTTCTTGAAAGATACAGATCACTTCAGGATATAATTGCAATCCTTGGTGTTGACGAGCTTTCAGAAGAAGACCAGAAGATCGTTGCCAGAGCAAGAAGAGTCCAGAGATTCCTCTCACAGCCGTTTACAGTTGCAGAACAGTTTACAGGCATGAAGGGTGCATACGTTAAAGTTGCAGACACAGTAAGAGGATTCAAGGAAATACTCTCAGGCAAGTACGATGATCTGCCGGAAGCAGCGTTCCTTTATGTTGGAACTATAGAAGAAGCGGTTGAAAAGGCTAAGACAATGGCAGGCTAATTGCTCAGGCAATAGCATGTAAAGCCTATTTTAGTTAAAGAAGGAGATAAATATGGCGAATTCTTATAAGCTGATCATTCTTTCTCCTGAAAGAGAGTTCTACTCAGGAGAAATAAGTGAATTAATTGTAGGAAGCACCGAAGGATCTATCGGTATTCTTGCAAACCATATGCCATTAGTCACTACTTTAAGGCCTTCTTCTACAGAAATCGTCGAAAAGGGCGGGGAAAAGCTGAAAGCATTTACTTCATCGGGAATTCTGGAAGTGAAGAACAACGAAGTCACTATGCTTTGCGATGCCGCCGAATGGCCTGAGGAGATTGACAAAAAGAGAGCTGAAGAGGCAAAAAAGAGGGCAGAGAAAAGGCTCGAACAGAAGACTGGCGTGGATGTAAAGAGAGCGGAGCTCGCTCTTGCAAGAGCCCTGGCCAGGATGAAGGTATAACAAAACAATCATGGAGATGTCCGAAAGGGCATCTCTTTTTCTGTTATAAGTTTCGCAAAACTCTTGTTGAAGGTTGATACCATTAGGTTTATAATAAAACGTGGGGCCGTGAAAATTCGGCTTGAATAAAAAAATTACTGCTAAAGAGAAGGAGTTTGTTCGGCGATGTTTTCTAAGTTTTTTAATCTATTCAGTGTCGGAAACGACATAGGCATTGACCTGGGAACAGCAACAGTGCTGGTGTACATAAAAGGGAAGGGCGTAGTTTTGAAGGAACCGTCAGTTGTCGCAATCGACAAGAACGACAACAGGGTCCTCGCAGTCGGCGAGGAAGCAAGGCAGATGATAGGAAGGACCCCTGGAAACATAGTGGCGATCCGTCCGATGAGGGAGGGTGTCATATCCGATTACGATGTTACAGAAAGGATGCTGAAATACTTCATCGCCAAAGCCTGCGGAAAGAAAAAAATGTCTGCTCCTAGAGTAGTGGTTTGCATCCCTTGCGAATCCACAGGAGTTGAAAAGAGAGCAGTAATTGATGCGGCCAAAAACGCCGGAGCTAAGGCTGTTTCCCTCATTGAGGAGCCGTTGGCTGCAGCCATCGGAGCGGGACTTGACATAACAAGGGCAAGCGGAAACATGGTCATAGACATCGGCGGAGGAACTACGGACATCGCGGTCATTTCACTTGGAGGCATAGTCGTAAGGTCATCGCTCAAGGTAGCAGGAGACAAGTTCGACGAAGCCATAGTTAAATATATAAGGAAGAAGCATAATCTGATGATAGGGGAGAGGACGGCAGAGGACCTGAAGATCAAAATAGGTTCAGCTTTCGACAACGGAGAAAACAACCAGATGGATATCAAGGGAAGGGACCTCATCACAGGCCTGCCTAAAAACCAGGTAATTACTTCAGCTGAGATGAGGGAAGCGCTCAACGAGACAGTCACTGCAATCGCAGAGATGGCCCATGCAGTCCTCGAGAAAACGCCTCCTGAGCTTGCTGCGGACATCGCTGACAGCGGGATAATAATGACAGGCGGAGGAGCTCTCCTCAACGGCCTGGCAGACCTCATAGCTGCCGAAACAAGGGTTCCGGTACGCGTGGCGGATGACGCCGAGTACTGCGTTGCATACGGAACGGGAAAGGTTCTGGACTACATCGACAAAACCGGAGTCAATTTCACGGGAGACGACGTAACGATGATTGAGTAACAGCTTTCGTAAGAACGCGAGCGAAAACGTGATATAACGGAAGAATATCGGGTCTCATTTCGAAATTTGGCCGATTTGGGACTTGATATTATACCTGTTAGACTGTATACTTGTTTTTGTCGATATTTACTGATATCGCCAAAACGAATTGCTGGCATGGCTCAACGGTAGAGCAGCTGACTTGTAATCAGCAGGTTGTAGGTTCGATTCCTATTGCCAGCTCCATAATGCGGAGGAATTCCCGAGTGGCCAAAGGGGGCAGACTGTAAATCTGTTGTCTCTGACTTCGATGGTTCGAATCCATCTTCCTCCACCATAAAATTTAATAAAGAGTACTCTTATCAAGAGAGGTGGAGGGACAGGGCCCGATGAAACCCGGCAACCGGCGCATTAGCGCAATGGTGCCAATTCCTGCAGATTTGTTTCTGCGAGATAAGAGAGGATTATTTAATTTGTAAAATTAACCTCTTCTTATCGGAAGAGGTTTTATTTTTTTAATATGGAGGAATGAATTTAGATGAGAAGACTATTTACATCAGAATCTGTTACTGAAGGGCATCCGGATAAAATCTGCGACCAGGTTTCCGACGCGGTGCTCGACGCAATTTTGGCTAAAGACCCTAACGGAAGAGTTGCTTGCGAATGCGCAACTACCACAGGCGTTATATTCGTAATGGGCGAAATCACGACCAACTGCTACGTTGACATAACCAAGCTCGTAAGGGACACGCTTAAGGATATCGGATACACAAGGGCTAAGTACGGCTTCGACGCAAGCACTTGCTCGGTGATAACATCCATCGGCGAGCAGTCGGCCGACATAGCTATGGGAGTTGACGAAGCTCTCGAATCAAAGAAGGGCGAAATGGACAAGCTCGACGCTATCGGCGCCGGGGACCAGGGAATGATGTTCGGCTTCGCTACTAACGAAACCCCGGAATTCATGCCGATGCCTATATCGCTGGCTCACAAGCTTTCAAGAAGGCTTACAGAAGTGAGGAAGAACGGCACTCTCAAATACCTCAGGCCTGACGGAAAGACTCAGGTAACCGTTGAATACGAAAACGACAAGCCTTTAAGGGTTGACACAATAGTAATATCAGCTCAGCACGGCCCTGAAATATCACACGAGCAGATCGAGTGCGACCTCATCAACCTCGTTGTAAAGGAAGTAATTCCAGCCGAGCTTCTCGACGACAAGACAAGATACTTCATCAACCCTACAGGAAGGTTCGTTGTCGGAGGACCTCAGGGTGACGCAGGCCTCACAGGAAGAAAGATCATCGTAGACACCTACGGCGGATCCGGAAGACACGGCGGCGGCTGCTTCTCAGGAAAGGACCCTACAAAGGTTGACAGATCAGCTGCTTACGCTGCAAGATGGGTTGCGAAGAACCTCGTAGCAGCAGGGGTTGCAGACAAGCTTGAAATCCAGGTTGCTTACGCGATCGGAGTTGCAAAGCCTGTATCAATAGAAGTTGAAACATTCGGGACGGGTAAAGTATCCGAAGACAGGATAATCGAGATAGTCGACAAGGTATTCGACCTGAGACCGGGCGCTATCCTGAGAGACCTTGACCTGAGAAGGCCTATCTACAAGCAGGTTGCTGCATACGGCCACTTCGGACGTACTGACGTGGATGTCCCATGGGAAAGACTCGACAAAGTAGAAGAAATAAAGAAATATCTTTAAGAGCAATGGCTGCCAGGCACCGGATAACCCGGTCCTGGCAGCTTTTTTAGCGGGATCTAAATAAATGCTTATATTATGGTATAATGGTTATAATGTAAATGAAAACGAAGTACTGGGGAGTAGAGTATGCAGGAGATCCAAGGGTTTGTAGACACCATAGTCTACCAGAACGATGAAAATGGCTATGCCATAGCTAGGATAAAGGAAGGGAACGAGACGATAACCATAGTCGGGTACATACCATATCTTTCAGAGGGGCAGAACCTGAAGCTCTCTGGGGAATGGACAGTCCACCCCACCTTCGGGCAGCAGTTCAAGGTGCAGAGCTGGGAGGAGCTCCTCCCGGACACCGTAAAGGGCATAGAGAGGTACCTGGCATCCGGAGTCATCACGGGGATAGGGCCCGTAACTGCAAAGAAGATAGTCGACAGGTTCGGCGAGGAAACGCTGGATATCCTGGACAAGGACATCTCGAGGCTTAAGGAGATAGAGGGCATAGGCAACAAGAAGATAGAGGTCATAAGCGAATCCTTCTCAAAACAGCACGAGATAAGGAACATCATGATATTCCTTCAGAACTACGGGATCTCGCCCAACCAGTGCGCTAAGATATACAAAAGGTTCGGCTCGGACTCCATCAGGGTCGTTAGAGAGAACCCTTACATCCTTACTGAGGAGGTTTCAGGCATAGGTTTCAAAACCGCCGACAAGATCGCGAGGAGTCTGGGGATAGAAGTGAACTCCTCCTTCAGGATAGAGAGCGGGATAAAATATATAGTCAACCAGTTCTGCGCAATGGGAAACACCTACATGCCAAAGGACAAGCTCGTGAAGAGCTGCATTGAAACCCTGGGCGTGACTGAGCAGGAGATTGAGGCAGGCATCTATTCCTGCGCGGTGGAGGGAAGGATAAAGGTGGAGACCGTCGAGGAGGAGTCCTGCGTGTTCACCCTGCCTTACTACTACTGCGAGCTAGGCGTCACCAAAAAAATAATCGAGATGACCCTCAACAAGTACGAGGATGTGGACATCGATGTCGATGCAGAAATAAAGTTCTTCGAGGACAAAAGAGGGGTATCCTTCGCACCCTCCCAGAAGGAGGCCATAAAGGGTGCCTTCAGGAACGGCGTTGAGATAATAACAGGCGGTCCGGGTACCGGAAAAACCACGATCATAAACTGCATAGCCGAAATCTTCGAAAAGGCGGGGCTGAACCTGCTCCTAGGGGCTCCCACGGGCAGGGCCGCAAAAAGGATGACGGAAGCAACCGGAAGGGAAGCCAAGACCATACACAGGCTGCTCGAGATGGGCGTAGGAGAGGACGAGGACGACATGCTCTTCTCGAAAGGGGAAGATGCGCCCCTGGATTGCGACGTGCTCATCGTGGACGAGGCGTCCATGATAGACATAATGCTCATGCACAACCTTCTAAAAGCGCTTAAGCAGGGTACGAGGCTCATAATCGTGGGAGACGTGGACCAGCTTCCTTCCGTCGGCCCCGGTAACGTGCTGAGGGACTTCATAGAATCAGGGTGGATCAAGGTGGTTAGGCTGAAGGAGATATTCAGGCAGTCAAGGGAGAGCATGATAATAGTCAACGCACATAAGATAAACGGCGGCGAGATGCCCGTCATAAATGCAAGGGATAAAGACTTCTACTTCATCAGGGAGGACGACCAGGGCAAGATCCTGAGCACCCTCATGGAGCTTGTCAGGAAGAGGCTGCCGTCCTTCAACAAGAACTGGGACCCTAACAAGAACATACAGGTGCTGTCGCCTATGAGGAAGGGGGTGCTCGGGATATCGAACCTTAACCTCAAGCTGCAGGAGCTTCTGAACCCTCCGTCGGCGTTGAAGAAGGAAAAGGAGTTCAGGGATACAGTCTTCAGGGTTGGGGACAAGGTGATGCAGACAAAGAACAACTACATGCTCAGGTGGACGAGGGTTTCGGGAGACGGCGATGAGGAAGGTACTGGAATATTCAACGGAGACATGGGCTACATAGATGATATAGACGATGACGGTGGTACGATCACCATCATATTCGACGAGGAGAGGAAGGTCGTGTACGATCCCATGTACATCGACGAGATAGACCTTGCTTATGCCATCACCATACACAAGAGCCAGGGAAGCGAGTTCCCCGTTGTGGTAATACCGCTGTTCCCGGGTCCGCCGATGCTAATGAACAGGAACCTCCTGTACACCGGGATAACCAGGGCGAAGCAGATGGTGGTGCTTGTTGGCTCGGTCAAGTCGCTGAGTTCCATGGTGAACAACAACAGGAGCTTCGAGAGGTATTCCATGCTGAAATGGCGCATAATGGACATCGTCCAGCACGGACTTGAGAAAAACTCTTAAAGGAGGTGCCTTATGAATCAAGCGGTTAAAGATGTATTGGCCGAGGCGAGGGAAAGGGTCGGCGAGCTGATATTCAGCTGGAGCAGGAGCGGCAAGGACAGGCTCGACGTTGTGACCCTCCCCCAGAACAAAGCCGACATCTTCATAAAGACCATAGAGGGCGCTGTGGCCGAGGGGTGGAGCATCCTGTACATAACGGACGAGAAGGACAGCATAAGGCTGCTGGAGAGCATAAAGAAGTGCTCGGGTTTCAAGGGCTACTCGCACCTCAGGAGCTACGACCGGGGGCAGCTAGACCAGCTTACGGTCTGCAGCACCGCAACGGCAAGGCTGGTTGAGGAGACCTTCGACCTTGTCATATACGACGAGATAAACAGCCTTCCCGGTTACAGCGACAGCGAGATAGTCGGCCTTGTGGAGTCGAGGACCAGGGCTGGCGGAAAATGCATAATCTACTCGGTTGGCAGCAAATTCAAGAACGGAGAGGTGATCCTCCTCCCCATAGGGGACAGGAAGGCGCCCATGACGGAGCCGCGAGAGATAATCACTAGGATCGACATAAGCAGCGACATACCCTACGTCGCCTACGACTACATAAAATGGTCCTTGAGCAGCGGCAGGAACGTTCTGATATACGTTCCGGACGGTGACAAGGCGGAAAAGGTGTTCGGGTACATCGGAAGGTACTGCGCAGACAAGTGCAGCAGCGTTTCCTGCTACATAAGGGGCGAATCGGATGCCAAGGTTCTGGAGAACTTTTTCTTGAGGAAGAAATCCATAATGGTGACGGACGAGCTTGAGAAAACGTCCGTAGCGGCTGCGGAAACGGACATCATGGTGCTTTTCGCGGGCGATACCAGGTTCAGCAGCAAGATACTCGTGCATCTCGCTGCGCGGGTCGTAAAGCTGGAGCGAAATGACATGGGAGAGGTGGTATTTCTTTGCAACGAAAGCTGCGTGAACGTGGAGGCGGCGAAGGGCATGATAAGGAAGCTAAACAGGGAGGCCTGGGAGCTTGGGCTGCTGAGGGCATAAGGTACCTGTTCGACTGCGCGCTGGAGGTCGTCTACTGCGGTGACGGCAGCTGCATAGCCTGCGGAGGTGAATGCTGCCGCGATGACTCCCTGTGCGGCAGCTGCAGGGCGGGCGTTACGCGGTGCCTTTCGCCTATGACGCTTTCCGGTGCCGGTCTCGGCTTTGAATGCTACAGCGCAGCCTACTACTCGAAGGCTGTGAGGGAGCTGGTGCTCAGGCTGAAGTACAAGGGCGATTTCAGGAGTGCGGAGGTGCTGGCAGTGCTTATGGCAGAGGTTATGGAAGAGAACTCTCTCAAGGGCGATTTCCTGACGTTCGTGCCGTCGTCCAGGAGGTCCAGGAGGAAGAGGGGCTACAACCAGAGCGAGGTGCTTGCGAAGCTCATATCTAAAAACACCGGCATCGGGCTGATGGAAACCCTGGTCAAGAATTCCGGGACGAAGGACCAGATAGGCCTGGGGAAGCTCGAGAGATGGGAGAACATGGAGGGAAGCTTCGGGCTGAGGAGCGGGGCTGGAGTCTGCGGCAAGTCGTTCATACTGGTTGACGACGTCGTCACAACCGGAGCGACGGCCTTCTGGTGCGCCGAGACGCTTACAAAAAACGGAGCGGTTAGCGTCTTGGTCTTGACTGCTGCGAAAAGTGGAGTATAATATATTAGTGAGTTAGGTTTGTGGTTGAAAGTCGAAGCCAGTCGCAGGCAAAGCGATCCACGTAAGTTAAATAAAGTGTTTAATGAGCATGGTGCGGTATAGAAGTTAGTCCTGCCGTTCAATACGAGAGGATTAGTAGTGAGAGGTTAATTCCCGGTAGCGAAAGTTCCAGCAGGCGAGTGTGGGGTCAAAGACCAGGTCAGCTAACTCGAGCGCATTAGCAGCCTTCCGGGCTGCTAATTCTATTTTTTGAGATTATTGCAAAAATAAGCGAAACTTTAGAGGAAAATCGGATGATTTGCAGAATAATATAAGCATTGCTGTATTGCATGCGCAGCGGCGAACGAAGAGTACTTTAGCGAATGAGGGGATAACTTGAAACAGGAACTGTCGAAGCAGGAGATTGACTCCCTTCTGGATGCACTGCATACAGGTGAGATCAATCCTAAACAAAGCAAAGAGGAAGAAAAAGCAAAGGTGAGGGAATATGACTTCAGGAGGCCCATAAAGCTCTCCAAGGAGCATATCAACACGCTCCACATTCTGTTCGAGAAATTCGCGGAGATAGCCTCGGATGTACTGTCGTCCCAGGTCAGGACGAGCACGGCCATAGTCTTGGAGGGGGTGGAGCAGATAAGCTTCGACGAGTTTATTAACTCCGTACCTGGTCTTACCGTGATGGGCATTTTCCACTGCGTGCCGCTGACTGGAAACCAGATCATCGAGATCAACCCCGGGTTTGCAGTCCAGGCCATCGAGCTCATGTGCGGCGGAACAAAATCAAAGGACGCCGGCGCGTCGAAGAAGGAAAAGTTCACTGAAATCGAGCTGGGCATCATAAAGGACATAATCGAGGACCTGCTCATAGGCTTCAAGTCGGCCTGGAGCGAGATAATGGAGATCGAGCCCGTCCTGGACGCAATAGAAACCAACCCGCAGCAGCTTCAGACAATGTCGCCGAACGAGCCGGTCGTTAGGATAAGCTTCGGGGCGGAGATCTTCGGGGCAGCAAACACCATGCACATATGCATACCTTACGTATCCTTCGAAAACATAATCGACAAGCTGAGCATAAAGAGCTGGTTCGACATGGAAAGAAGCTACGATGAGAACAAGTACCGAGAGCTCATCACTGAAGGGCTGGTCGGTGCCGAGGTTGCGCTGAAGGTTGAGATGGGGAAGACCGTGATAACGGTGGATGACTTCCTCCACCTGGAAAAGGGAGACATAGTCCAGCTGGACATAAGCACTGACAAACCGATGAAGATGTACGTGGAAGACAAGGTCCATTACCTAGTGCAGCCGGGGATTCACAACGAGAAGCTGGCGGTTCAGGTATTACAATACGTGGAAGAGGATGTTGAGATATGAAAGATAACTTTTTATCCCAGGCGGAAGTAGACGCCTTGCTAAAGAAAAAGGAAGCGGCAGATGAGGAAAGCTTGAACGAACCCTTGAAGGAGGAACCGGCCAGGGTGCAGGTGCAGAAGCCTGTTTTCGCGAACCTGGAGGACACCTCTGAGCCTACGCAGAAAAGGAACCTGGACCTCATAATGGACGTGCCGCTGGAGTTCAGCGTTGTCCTGGGCAAAACAAAGAAGACCATTAAGGACGTGCTTGCGCTCGGTTCGGGCAGCGTTGTTGAGCTCAACAAGCTGGCGGATGAGCCTCTAGAGGTATACGTCAACGGAAAACTGATAGCCAACGGAGAGGTCGTCATAATAAATGAGAACTTCGGCATAAGGATAACGCAGATACTGAGCAAGGAGCAGCGCGTGAAGGGGTTGAAATAAGGGGACGTCAAGTCCTCTTTTTTTAATATGCACCTTAAAAAAAAGTCATTGCCTACGATAATATAGATAAGGATTATTAGAGAGGTGAGTCTCATGAAAATAGGGCAGTATTACAGCAACTACGTTAACAACATATATAAGACTAATGAAGAGAGAAAAGGGAAGCACGTGGAGGGCAAAACCTCGGACAAATCGACGGTCGAGATCTCAACGCAGGCGAAGGCCCTTGTCAAGAGGATAAGCGAATCTGAGGACTCCCACTTCTCAGACAAGGTTGAAGCCATCCGAAGGTCAATCCAGGAGGGAACCTACAAGGTGGATCCGGACAGGATAGCCGGCAAGATAATGGAGAAGATAGACGCCGAGAGGGCGGGTTCGGATGAGTAGCCAGAAAAAGCTTTCAGCGGTGCTCAGGGAGCTCCTGAAGGTGCTGGAAGAGGAGAAGCAGGTGCTCATAAAGAGCGACGCTGCAGCCCTGGCGGCGATAGTCGAAAAGAAAAACGTTCTGGCGGGAAGAATCGGGGAGTTCAAAGGAATGGACTTTTCCGGGGACAGGGAGCTTAAGGACCTGGCAGAGCAGATCGGGCTTCTGCAGGAGACGAACCTGCTCCTCACGAAGCAGGCGCTGAGCTACCAGGAGCAGATACTGAAGGCGCTGGCAAAAAACAATACGTCCAGATACAGCACTTACTCTTCAAAGGGCCAGATGAACGGCCAGAAGGAAGTAAGCATCGTGGACCAGTCGGTATAGGGGTGGAATATGTCAGGATTATTTAATTCATTCAATACAGCAGTCAAAGGGCTGAGTGCGCAGCAGACAGCCCTAAATACCACGTCCCACAACATCTCCAACGCGAACACCGAGGGCTTCTCTAGGCAGCGCGTGGAGCTTAAAGCTGACAAGGCTTACGACTACTCAGGGATAGGGCAGCTCGGCACGGGCGTCAAGATCGAGAGCGTGGTGAGGGTGGTCGACGATTTCGTGGACTACCAGATCAGGAATGAAAACAGCACGCTGGGCAAATATACGGCAAAGAGCGACGCCATGAGCCAGCTCGAATCGATATTCAACGAGCCTTCAGACACCGGTGTCAACAACGCCATGGGGGAGATGTTCAACGCGTGGCAGGAGCTCGGCGACAACCCCGAAAACCAGAGCGCCAAAAGCGTCGTGGTCGAAAAGTCGGAAACCTTCGCGGATGCGCTGAAACAGCTTGCAGCGCAGATAGACGGGCTCAGGAACGATACCATAACCAACATAGAAAAGAACACCTTCGATATAAATTCAACTGCGGACAAGCTTAAGACGCTGAACAGCCAGATATACAACATAGTGATCAAAGGTGAAAGTCCGAACGACCTCCTTGACCAGAGGGACCTGCTGCTTAAGCAGCTCAGCGGCCTTGCCGACTGCACCTCGAGCTTCGACAAGTACGGCAGGGTAAGCGTAACCCTCGGAGGAAAAGACATAACCGCGCAGGATGCAGGCTACAAGCTCAGCACGGTAAACTCGATCACCGACAACGGCGACGGCACCTGCACCGTTAAAATCGCTGTGGGGGGAGACTCTTCAAACTTCAAGTCCGTCAGCATGACGGCTGACGCTGCGAAGAACCTGAGGCCTGGAAGCCCGGCATACTATGAGGAAGGTGCTTCGGAGCCTGTTTCGGCTGCACAAATAAGTTCAGGCGCGGTGGGCGGAAACCTTGAGGCCCTGAGCGAAATTGAGGCAAGGCTTTCGGATTTGAACAGCTTTGCGAAGACAATAGCAGACCAGGTCAACAGCCTGCACAACCCTGAGGGAAGCGGGGTAGACTTCTTCACCTTCAGCGGAACGGAAAGCGCTCTTAACATAAGCGTGAACAAAGATATAACTGATGACGAAAGCCTTGTAGCTACCGGCGCAAGCGCTTCATCGCCGTCAGGAGACGGCTCAAAGGCGCTGGCGATAGCAAACCTGAGGGACAAGGAAATGTCAAACGGAGCAACTCTCAAGGGAACCTACAGCGGCATAGTGACCAAAATCGGCATATCTACTGAGCATGCCCTCAACATGGTTTCCAACCAGGATGCTGTGATGGCTCAGCTTACCAACAGGAGGGAATCTGTTTCGGGAGTGTCAATCGACGAAGAGGTTACAAACCTCATAAAGTTCCAGAAGAGCTACGAGGCAAACTCCAAGGTCATAAGCGTCCTTGCCGAGATGCTGGACACACTCATTAACAAGACAGGCGTATAGGGGGATAATATATGAGAGTAACAAACAACACCCTGACCGGCAACTACCTCAGGAATCTCTCCAGAAACCTGGAGAAGATGCAGACATACCAGAACCAGCTTTCTACAGGAAAAGAAGTCAGCAAGCCATCTGACAACCCGATGCTTGTTTCGAAGATAATGAACCTCGACACAACAATAAAGGAGAACGAGCAGTACAAAAGCAGCATAGCTTCAGCGATGGACTGGACCAATACGGCAGACGGCGCGATGGAAAGCGTCACGGACGCGCTGCAGAGGATAAGGGAGCTCATGGTGCAGGGTGCCAGCGGAACTCTTGACGACTCCGACAGATCATCGATCGCTGTGGAGGTCAAGGAGCTTACAAAGCAGGTTTCAGACAGCTTGAACGCGAAGATCGACGGAAGGTACATATTCGCAGGTCAGAAGACCACTGAACCTCCTTTCAGCATGAATGCCGACGGAGTTATGGTGTACAAAGGAGACGGCAACAACATTTCAAGGGAAATAGCGCCCAATCTGGGAGTCACCATACCGAGCGACGGATCTCAGATAACGACAGCAGGTTCATCTGACCTCGGAGTTATCCTTTCAGACATAGCAAAGGCCTTGGAGAACGGAGACATTGCCTCGCTTTCGGGAGGCCTCCTCAGCAGCTTCGACAAAAACTTCGACAACGCAGTCCTTTTCAGGTCAAAGATGGGAGCCATATACAACAGGCTTGAAGCTGCCGGGCAGAGGAACGAAGCGCAGAACCTCGGTCTCACAGAGCTGCTTTCCAAGAACTCGGACATAGATATTGCGGAAAAGATGATGGAGTACAGCACCATGTCTTCGGTATACGAAGCTTCATTGTCCTCGGGGGCCAAAATCCTGCAGAAAAGCCTGCTGGACTACCTCTAGACTATCAGGATAGGAGAGAGCCATGAAAATCAGAACAAGGTTTATGGGAGAGGTTGAAATTGACGAAAAGCAAATCATAGATTTCCCAGAGGGGATACCCGGGTTTGAAGACAGCAGGAAGTACGCACTGCTGGACATTCCAGAGAACGATGTCTTCAAGATACTTCAGAACGCCGAGGACGAGTACGTGTCCTTCGTGGTGACGGATCCCTGGGCTTTCTTCAAGAGCTACGACTTCGACATACCCGATGAGGAGCTCCAGAAGATAAACATTAGCAAAAAAGAGCAGCTCGCCGTGCTGAACATCGTCACCCTGTCGGACGATTTCGAGAAGAGCACCTTGAACCTGCTTGCGCCTGTGGTCATAAACAAAGAGGACAGGGTAGGTAGGCAGTACGTGCTCAACAGCGGCAAGTACATGACCAAGCATCCACTGTTCACAGAGGAAGAAAATTAATGCTTGTCCTTAACAGAAAGCCGGGAGAAAGCATCATGATCGATGACAGGATCGAGATAAAGGTGCTTGAGATAGCTGACGGAAAGATAAAGATAGGGATAGAAGCTCCGAAGGACGTGACGGTCCTCAGGAAAGAAGTCTTCGAAGAGATAAAAAGTGAAAACGCTCAGGCTGCCAGCATATCGCTGGACAGCTTCGCAAAACTTAAGAAAAACCGCTGATGCGGTTTTTTTTCTTTAAAAAAATTCTGAAATACTATTAAATTATCCTCCGACGCCACGATATATATACCATGAGCGCAAGAAGAGAAAGTCGGCCGACAATCTTCTGAACTTAAATAAAGGCAAGGATGCCGAAACCCAAATTCAAGGAGGAATACATTATGATAATCAACCACAACATCAGCGCCATGAACTCTACAAGGAACATGAGTGTAAACACTGCAGCAGCAAACAAATCAATGGAGAAGCTTTCTTCAGGCCAGAGAATAAACAGGGCAGCAGACGATGCAGCAGGACTATCAATATCTGAAAAGATGAGAAGCCAGATAAGAGGACTTGATCAGGCTACAAGGAATGCACAGGATGGTATCTCATATCTGCAGACTGCAGAAGGTGCAACTAATGAAATAAGTTCAATGCTTACACGACTCAAGGAACTGGCTGTTCAGGCACAGAATGGAACTTACAGCGATGATGACAAAGTAAATATCGGCGCTGAAATGAAAGCTCTTGGTGAAGCAGCGAATGAAATCATAACTAATACTAAATTCAACGGAGTAACAGTGTTCAATACTGCTACAACTATAGCATATGGCGAAGATGCTGCTAGTACTGTCAGCATTAGTGCTTTGACCAAAGCTGACTTTACTGCTTTGAAAACATTAACTGATGCAGCAACAACAGCGGCTGGAACAGCAGCTGTAGGTGTTGATGATGTTGAAGCAGCAATAACAGAACTTAACACTTCAAGAGCAACCTACGGAGCGCTCCAGAACAAGCTCGAGCACGTAATAAACAACCAGGGAACTACATCAGAAAACTTACAGGCTGCAGAATCAAGAATCAGAGACGTTGATATGGCTAAAGAAATGTCAACATTCTCAAAGAACAACATCCTTTCACAGGCAGCACAGGCTATGCTTGCTCAGGCAAACCAGCAGCCACAGCAGGTTCTTCAGCTTCTCAGATAAGCAGAAGACCAATTAAAAACAAAGTATCAGGGGAGAGTCAGAGCAAAAACTCTGGCTCTCTTTTAGGATAATAGCATTATGTATGTTTAAGCAGTGACAGCTTAGGCATACATAATGTTATTAGGGAAAATACCTGCCAAATTTTATTTACAGGAGGGCAGCAAATGAACGTCAACTCGTCAACATCAACAGGTTCATCAACTTCATACAATAGGATCTCAGGCCTTGCAACAGGTCTCGACACGGACGCCATAGTCAAGGCATCTCTGCAGGGCCAGCAGTCCAAGATAGACAAGGCAGACCAGCAAAAGCAGACATACCAGTTCCAGCAGGAGCTCTACAGGGATGTCATCAAGCAGCTCAAGGACTTCTATTCGAAGTACACTGATTTAACAAACCTGGACTCAAACCTTGCTATAACGAGGAACTACCAGACCACAGCCTTCACGACCAGCGATACTACTGGTGCCGTCTCAGCAGAAGGTCTTGCGGGAGCGGTCACAGGAAACTACAACATAAAGGTTGCCAACATAGCAACAAAAGCAGCAGGCAGCTTCGCCGACCTGTCCGGCCTCAAGAGCGGCGCAACACAGTTCACTGTGAACGGCAAAACGGTCACAGTTGACCTTACGACCGGGCCTACAGGCTCAGCAAACCCTACGGACGACGAGCTGCTGGCTAAGATAAACAGTGCGTTTACGACGGCCGGGATAGACGCCAAGATGACGAAAAGCACGCTTTCCGGCTACAGGCTCCAGACAAACCAGACGGGAGCTTCCCAGTCAATTGGGATATCCGTCCCGCAGCCTGATCCAAACCCTGCGACGACGTTTTCGTTTGCTGGCTCGGACGCACATGTGACGGTCACCGACAGCTACGGAACTACCGCCGAAAAGACATACTCAACCAACAGCTTCACCATAGACAACGTGAAGTTCACGATATCGGGGGCAACATCGGATTCCGGGATATCCTTTACTGGAAAGACGGACGTATCAGCCCTCCAGAAGAAGATAGCTGGCTTCGTAAGCGACTACAACACGCTTATTGGCAACATAACAACTAAGCTTCAGGAGAAGAAGTACAGCGACTACAAACCGCTCACCGACGCACAGAAGGAAGATATGACAGAGGACCAGATAAAGCAGTGGGAGACGAAATCCAAGTCGGGACTGCTGAGGAGCGACAGCTACCTCACAAGCATAACAAACCAGATGAGGAGCGCCATTAACACAGCCGTGGGCACCTCCACACTCAAGTACACGGACCTGGGGATTGACTTCACGAACGACTACACGAAGC
Source organism: Clostridium sp. UBA699 (assembly GCA_002298915.1). Lineage (GTDB taxonomy): Bacteria > Bacillota > Clostridia > Clostridiales > Clostridiaceae > UBA699. The sequence goes on along the minus strand of DBML01000008.1, from coordinate 144,549 downwards.
CGGGTCAGCTCACCTTGGACGAGACGAAGCTGAAGGCTGCTCTTGAGAGCAACCCGGACCAGGCTATAAGCTTCTTCACAAACGCATCAGCTGCATCTGACGCAGCTGAAAAGTACAGGGATTCCGGGATAATGCAGAGGCTCAAGACTATTCTGAACGACAACGCGAACATGTCGAGCTCAGCCCTGCTTAAGAAAGCAGGCTACACAGGATCCTCAACCCTCAGCAGCAACACGCTGCAGAACCTGATAGACAGCCAGACGAAGCTCATAACAAGCCTGAAGGCGAAGTACTACGACCAGCAGACTGCCCTGTACAAGAAGTACACCGCGCTGGAAACCGCTATGAACAAGTACAACAGTCAGCTGTCATCGTTCTCTTCGATGATGGGGTACTAAGCTATGGATTATTTGGAAAAAGCAAAGGAAATGGAAGATAAATTGTACAGCTCCCTCTGGAATGACGAGCTTGAAAGCTTCGAGGAGCAGCTGAGCAGCAGGGAACAGCTCTACAGCAGTTTCTCAAAGGAAGCCCCTGAGCAGTTCGGGGAATATCTCAGCTCGGAAGAGTTCAAGAATATAACCGTGAGAATTAACAAGCTGTATGAGGAAAAAAGGGAAGCCATAAGGAACGAGATGAGCGAGCTGGCCAGGTCAAGGAAAGCCGCGGAGGGCTACATCGGCACCTCGGTTTCAGCAGCCGGCGTCTACTCAAAAAGCGTATAAACTGAAATGTATCAAAGGATGTGATTGTAATGATTGAAACCAACGTGGCTCTGAAGCCGGTAACGAACTCAGAAGGACTCTCAAAAATAACTGCAGGCAGGAAGCAGGCTGCCAGCACGGAAAGCGCAAAAGTGCCTCAGGAAGTGAAAAGGGAATATTCGAAGGAAGAGCTTCAGGCGGCAGTTGACAAGACCAACAAGCTGCTCTTCAGCAGCAACATCACAAACCTCAGGTTTGAAATCCATGAAGGAACAGGGAAAACTATGGTGAAGGTGGTCGATACCACCAGCCATGAAGTCATAAGGGAGATCCCTTCGGAAAAGCTGTTGGACTACGAGGCAGGCATGGAAAAGCTCGTGGGAAAGATAATAAACGAAAGAGCCTGATTCAAGGAGGAAGACTATGTACGCAAGCAGCAACGCATACGCAAACGCGAACAACGCATATATGAACAACCAGGTGATGACAGCATCCAGGACAAAGCTTGTTGTAATGCTCTACGACGGAGCTATCAGGAACCTCAAGCTGGCGAAGCTCGCCATAGACGAAAGAAACATTGAGAAGACCAACACCTGCGTAATCAAGGCACAGAGGATCCTCGGAGAGTTCATGAGCACTCTGGACCTGGAGCAGGGCGGGGATATTGCGAAAAACCTCATGTCGCTTTACGACTACATGTACCGCAGGACCATAAGGGCCAACATAGACAAGGACCAGGGCATCCTGGACGAAGTCATCGGATATCTTGAGGAGCTGAGGGATGCCTGGAGCCAAATCAGCTAATTTTCACAGCGCAAAAGGGCTGCACCGAACAAATTCATGTTTGGTGCAGCCTTTTTTTTATGAGTCCAAAATTAATAATATTAACATTTTAAGGTGAAGCATTTCATGCATTTTCACCTTCAATAATTATCCAAAAAACACCAAAATTTCATATAATTTATCCCAAAAAAATCACATAATCATGGTTATCGGCTGTTTTCGTAAAAGTTTAAGGGGGTTTGTAAAAAAAATGCTGAAATACTTGATTTTCCAAGGGATTTTTTGTTTAATTTTATTGATTTCACCATTATCTGACTGTATAATATTATTGATTTGTGAGTAAAATTAAAACAATAGTTAAAAAACAGAATATTGAAAAATTTCATAAAAATGCAAGAAGATGCATGTAGAATACAAGGAGAGAGGGTCAATATGAACGATCTTAGCTACCAGCTGATCAAGAACGGATTGGATGCAGCATCCATGAGGCAGAAAGCCATATCCTCAAACATAGCCAACGTCAACACAGAGGGCTACAAGGCTGAAAAGGTTGAATTCGAAAGTGAGCTCAAAAGAGCCCTGGGCAACGGCGGTGTCGGCATGGAAAGCACAAGCGAAAGCCACATAGGTGGAGCCGCAGCAAAAGTTTCTCCCAGGACTGTCAGCGACGAGTCGAATAGCATGAACGAAAACGGGAATAATGTGGACATAGACAGCGAAATGGTGAGCCTGTCCGCAAACGAAATATACTATTCAGCCCTTGTTGAGCAGATGAACATCAAACTGAGAAGCATGAGCTACGTCATTAACAAGTAACGATGCGGTGAGTACCGGAAGGAGAATATCATGTCAGTATTTAATTCAATGAACATCAGCGCAACAGGCCTGACTCTGGAAAGGATGAAGCTCGACACAATATCCTCAAACATAGCGAACGTGAATACCACCCGCACCGAAGAGGGAGGTCCCTACAAGCGCAAGGAGGTAGTCTTCGAGGAGATCGTCAAGGAGCAGTACAATAAAAGCACCAGGAAGTACGAGAAGGTATCGAACGGCGTAAAGGTGACCGGGATAGCCGAAGACGACCAGAACTTCAAGAAGGTTTACAACCCCGAAAGCCCCGATGCTGATGCCGAGGGCTATGTCACCATGCCAAACGTCAACCTGCTGGACGAAATGGTGGGACTGATAGAGGCGCAGAGGACATATGAAGCTAACGCGACAGCACTTAAGGCAAGCAAATCTATGCTTACAAAAGCTACACAAATCTCAAAATGATAGGGGATAAATCATGGCTAACGTTATAAACTCTTACAGCACCATAATGGACAGGTACAGCAGCATGATAAGCCAGGCAGCGGCCCCTGAAGCAGGAAGCGCGGGCGACCAGGAAAGCGTGAACGCCGCAGCGGGAAGCTTCGGGGAGCTGCTCTCGGCTCAGATAGACAAGCTGAACAGCCAGCAGGTGAGCGCTGACAACCTGATCGCCGACTTCACGGCCGGAAACACCGATGACCTCCACCAGGTAATGATAGCAGCCGAGGAGGCGAGCCTCAGCATGGAGATGGCGGTCCAGGTAAGGAACAAGATCATCGATGCCTACAAAGAGCTTAACAACATGCAGCTATAGGAAAGCGCGCAATCTAAAACAGCATATACAACTCATGTAGAAAACTGTTCAAATGCAAATTTGGCTCTATGTGACTTCAGGTAATTGCAGTAAGTTCGATAGGGTTTTGCATTCCGGGCAGTTTTGTGTGTTTATGGGAGCAGGATAAGGAGCAATTTCGATGGATAAGGTAAAGGACATACTTGGAAAAATAAAAGGCGGCTGGGAAACAATAGACAAGAAGAAAAGGGTCACGCTGGTAACCGCACTGGTCGGGGTCATCCTGGTTGCGGGCATTATCACGTGGTACACCCACAGGGTCACGTACGCTGCCCTGTTCACGAACCTTGAGATTCAGGATTCGGCGAACATTACAGCAGACCTCGACGCAAGGGGCGACATAAAGTACAAGCTTGAAAACAGCGGAAAAGACATTTACATAGACCAGGCCTACGTAGACAAGTACAGGCTGGAGCTCGCAACAAAGGGGCTAATGCCCGAGAGCTCGACTGGCTTCGAGATATTCGACAACCAGAACCTCATGCTTACAGACGAGGACAGGCAGATAATGTACCAGCGGGCCATGGAGGGCGAGCTGCAGCGGTCGGTCATGTCCCTCAGCGAGATAAAAAGCGCAAGGGTGCACCTGGTCATGAGCAAGGACAGCATATTCAATTCCGAAAAGACACAGGCCTCCGCCTCAGTCATCGTGGACATAAAGCCGGGCTCAAAGCTAACCAAGGACCAGGTCAAGGGCATAGTGGCGCTTTTGACGGGAGCCGTGGAAAACCTTCCCGAGGCCAACGTTAAGGTGATAGACTCGTCTGGCAACCTCCTCAACCTGGGGATGGCGAACGACTCTTCCACAGGGGTTAGCTCCTATGACAAGCAGAACGAGATAAAGGGCGGCTTCGAAGCAGAACTCGAAAGCAACATATTGTCTCTCCTGGGTCCTGCCTACGGAGCAGACAAAATTAAGATAACGGTTTACGCAGACCTGGATTTCGACGCAACAGAGCAAACCGTGATTACATATAAGGATCCCGTTGTCAGGAGCGAGCAGAAGAGCGCCACGGGGAGCAGCGTAAACTCCGGCACCGTGGACAGCAGCTCCAACACCGACAACACCCAGAACGTCCTAAACGGCAGCGGCTCCACTGGTCAGCAGACCTACGACGGGACTACTAACTACGAGCTGAGCCAGTCGACCACCAAGACGGTGAAGGCGCCGGGGCAGGTAAGGAAAATCACGACATCGGTCATTTACGACGGAAACCTGACCGCAGCGCAGAAGGCGACCATCCAGAACCTTGTGGCAACGGCGACCGGTTACGACGCAAACAGGGGAGACCTGATAAACATTGAGGGCGTCATATTCGACAAGTCCTATCAGGACGACACCAGCGGGTCCGGAACAACGGCTGATTCGGATACTTTCTTCGGCAAATACAAGATCTTCTTCATAATAGGAGGAGCTGTTCTCCTGCTGGCGCTGGTAGCGGCAGCTGTCGTCGGTTTCCTCTCCAGGAAAAAGAAAGGGGCATCCGGTAGCAAGGCAGCTTCCGAAACGCCCGTGACAGTGGGGCAGCAGGTAGACATACTTGATGAGCTGTACAGGAAAAAAACCGAGAAGGCTTTTGAAGTCAAAGAGAACAGGAAAGAAAAGCAGGTCAAGGAATACGTTCAGGAGCACCCAGAGATTGCTGCTGATCTCATTAAGGCATGGTTGAAGGATTGAGGTTGATTGAATATGAAGGGTAAGGATAACGGCACAAAAAAAGCGGCCATCCTTCTGATATCGCTCGGGCCGGAGGTCTCATCCCAGGTGCTGAGGATGCTTCCGGACAGGATGATCCAGAAGGTTACATACGAAATAGCGAACATAAAGCAGGTCGAGCCAAAGGAGAGGGAGAAGGTCATAGAGGATTTCATGGACATGGCCTCAGCTTCCGAATACATTCTCGACGGCGGAATAGACTACGCAAGGGACCTGCTCAAAAAGGCCCTCGGTCCGGAAAGGGCGGACGAGGTGCTGGAGGAGCTGAGCCAGATACAGCGAAAGGAAATGCCTTTTGCTGTCCTGAGGAAGGCCGACACAGCCCAGCTTGCGGGGCTGCTCCTAAACGAGCACCCGCAGACCATAGCGCTCATCATGTGCTACATACAGCCTGATAAAGCCGCAGAAGTGCTTGGCGCGTTCCCTTCCGAACTGCAGGCGGACATAGCAGAAAGGATCGGCGTCATAAGCAGGACCTCCCCGGAGGTCATAAAGAGGATCGAGGCCATACTCCAGGACAAGTTCAAGAACATAGTCGAGGAGGACAACGAAAGCATTGGAGGGGTGAAAACCCTTGTCGACATACTCAATTCCGTCGACAGGAACACTGAAAAGAGCATCCTGAGCGACCTGGAAAAGACACAGCCAGAACTCGTCGAAGTTATAAAGGCCAACCTTTTCGTGTTCGAGGACATCGTCTCCCTGGACAAAGGCTCCATCCAGAGGGTACTCAGGGAGGTGCCGAACGAGGACCTCGTGCTGGCGCTCAAGGGAGCATCGGAGGAGGTATCCTCCACTGTTTACGGCAACCTGTCGAAGAGAGCAGCGGAAACCCTCAAGGAGGACATGGAGTTCCTGGGACCGGTCAGGCTCAAGACAGTGGAAGAAGCGCAGCATAGGATTGTCGGCGTAATAAGAAGGCTTGAGGAAGCCGGAGAGATCGTTATAGGCAGGGGTGATTCAGATAGCTTTGTCGTATAAAATTATAAAAAACACCTCGCACAACGAACATAGGGAAAGATACCTGCACGCGCTGGATGTGGAGGATTTCAGGCCCAAAGCAGAAGTACATATGGATGACAGCGAAGGAAGCGACCCTGTAAAGCTCATGGAGCAGGAAATCAGGAGAGAGCTCCAGGAGGAGAATGCAAGGAAGAGAAGGGCCGTGCTGGAAGCTGCGGAATCAGAAGCTGAAGAGATAAAGAGGTCCGCCGCAGAGCAGGGCGCCAAGGAAGGCTTTGAAGAGGGCTTCAGAAAAGGGCTCGAGGAAGGCAGGCTTGAGGCAGAGGGCCTGAGGGGGAATGCCCTGAGCATGATCGAGGATGCGGAAAGGCAAGCGAAGCAATACTTCGAGGAATGCGAGGTTAAGATTCTCAGCCTAGCAGCAAGGATTGCAGAGAAGATAGTCCACCAGACCATAGACGCCAATTCGGACGGCGTGATGCTGCTGGCGAGGCCCATCCTTCACGAATACGGAAAGACGGAGAACGTCGTAATAACCTGCAGTCCCGATAACGTGGAATCGGTCAGGGGCCAGTCGGCAGAGATAGAGAAGCTCTGCCCTAACGCCCGGGTGCTCATACTCGAAGACAGGTCTCTTGAGAAAAACGGGCTGATTATAGAGAACGAGAGCCAGATCACAGACCTGCAGATAAGCAAGCAGCTTCAGAGATTCCTGGAGCTTGCAAACAGCTGAACAAGGAGCCGGACAAATGATAAGCATTCCGTTTGAGAACTATGAGCAGATTATCGAAAAAAACAGTCTTGAGCTGAAGATGGGAAAAGTGAAAAAGGTCATAGGGCTGATAATCCACGCGGTGGGGCTGAAGGTGTTTGTTGGAGAGGTCTGCGACATAATCATAGGGGAAGGCAACAGGATTTCAGCCGAGGTCGTGGGCTTCCATGACGAAAGCGTGCTCCTTATGCCTCTTGGAGACATCCAGGGCATCGGCCCAGGCTGTCTTGTCCTCCCGACAGGGAAAGCGCTTCAGGTAAAGGTTGGAGAGCAGCTTCTCGGGACAACCCTTGACGGGCTTGGGAACCCCCTTGACCTGAAGAGCAGAAGGCTTGAGGGCTACTGCGACATAAACAGGGTGCCTCCGAACCCCTTCGAGAGGAAGAAGATTGAGAGAGTCATGAGCACCGGAGTCAAGGCCATAGACGGAATACTCACCTGCGGCGAAGGGCAGCGTATAGGGATATTCGCGGGCAGCGGCGTGGGCAAGAGCACCCTGCTGGGGATGATAAGCCGCTACTCGGAAGCCGATGTCAACGTTATAGGCCTCATAGGGGAAAGAGGCAGGGAGGTCCTGGAGTTCATAGAAAGGGACCTTGGAGAGGAAGGCTACAGGAAATCGGTCGTGGTATGCGCCACCTCGGATCAGCCTCCGCTTGTAAGGCTCAAGGGCGCCTATGTGGCGACAGCCATCGCCGAATACTTCAGGGACCAGGGTAAGAAGGTGATGTTCATGATGGACTCCGTTACCCGTTTCGCCATGGCCCAGAGGGAGATCGGACTCGCCATCGGGGAACCTCCTACAACCAGGGGATACACCCCTTCCGTTTTCGCCATGCTGCCAAGGCTTCTCGAAAGGAGCGGAATGTCGCAGGAAGGCTCCATTACTGCCTTCTATACGGTCCTGGTCGAGGGCGACGACATGAACGAGCCTATCGCCGACGCCGTGAGGGGTATACTTGACGGACACATAGTTCTAAGCAGGAAGATAGCAGGCAAGAACCACTTCCCTGCTATAGATGTGCAACAGAGCATCAGCAGGGTCATGAAGGGCATAGTTGACAGGGAACATCACGACAACGCAGGCAGGCTGAAGGAGAACATCAGCAGGTACCAGGAGTCCGAGGACCTGATAAACGTGGGCGCCTACGCAAAGGGGAGGAACCCCCAGCTGGACAGGGCTGTTGACCTTAAAGCATCAATAGACAGCTTCCTCAGGCAGGACATCGAGGAGCCGTGGAGCTTCGAACGCACCGTCCAGGAGCTGGAGGGGATCTTCAAAAAATAAAGGGGGACAATCGTTTTGATAAGCTATTCCTTTAAAATGGAGAAAGTACTGGAGTACAAAAACAGCGTTGAGAAGAAAAAGGTAGAAGACTACGCAAAGATAAACATCATGCTAAGCAAGGAAAAGGAGCACCTTGACAGCCTTGAGAGCGAGTACAACAGCAACGCCGGCAAGAAAGCCGTAAGCGTAAACGAAATGAAGATGAACCTCATGTACCGGGAGAAGCTCAAGAACCAGCTTACCTCGCAAAAGAGGAAGGTCGACGAGATAGAGACGAAGCTCGAGGACGCAAGGGGAAACCTCATAGAAGCCAGGAAGGACAGGAAGATCATTGAGAAGCTCAAGGAGAAGGACAAGGAGAAGTTCGACGCCGAGCTCGCAAGCCGTGAGCAGAAGGAGCTGGACGACCTCTGCGTGATGAAGTACGCAAAATAGGAAGAACCGCCGCTGAAAGGAGGTGAGAGAGATTACAGGAGCAGTACAGATGAACACCCCGGTAAGGGAACCAAAAAGCTCAGGTGAAAACAAGACCGAAAGCCGGTCAGAGGATTTCGCTGCAGTGCTTGAGTCGAGCACGACTGCCAGTGAAGAGGAACCGCAGGTCAAGGCTGACACGGTTGAAAAAAGCGACCCAAAAGAAGGAGACGAAAAAAGCGAAGGCACGAAAGAGGAAAAGGACATTTCCATACCGCTGCTGCCGGCGGAATTGATACTCCAGAAAAATCAGCAGGAGAAGAGCCTTCAGGCAGGAGCGATACCGGCATCGGAACCAAGCGCGGCACCGCAGGCTGATCAGAAGCCGGCTGTAGCAACCGCTGTTTCAGCTGAAATCGCGGTCCCGGCTGAAACAGCAGCAAAAGACACCGTGAAGGAAGCCGGAGAGCCTCAGATGAAGGAGGCCGCAGAATTCAAGCTTCCCGCCCAGGCGCCTGACAGCAAAAAGGCGGAACAGCAGACAGCCGAGGCTTCCATTCCAAAGGAAGATAGCATACGGACAGATGCACCAAAGCCTGAACCGGCCAAGGCCAATGAGGCGGAAGCAAAGACCGCAATAGCCGCAGACCCCGGCCAGAACATAAAAGCAGCCGAAGCGCGCACAGCCAGGGAAAGCACCCCGGCACAGAGCAGTCCGGCAGCCGAAAGAAACGTTCAGACAGCAGCAAGGGAAATAATGCACAAGGCTCAAACCATGTCCGATGGAGAAAGCACTACGATAAAGGTGAAGCTGCATCCCGAGGGCATAGGCGAAATGGAGATCACAGTCAGCATGGAGAAGGGCAGGATATCGGGCAGCATACTGGTTGACAACAAGGAAGCGAGGCAGATATTCACTGAAAGGATCCATGAACTGCACCAGACGCTTAAGGACAGCAACATCCAGGTGGCGAAGCTGGACGTGGGCATCGGGGCCGGGCAGGACCAGAGCCAGGGAAGGCAGCCGGGACAGAGGCAGGTATTCTACCATAACAGGACCATGAGGTACATTGACGAGATCCCGCAGCTTGACGAAGCGAGGACGCATAGCGCGGCAGTTAGAGGCATAGACGTGCTGGCGTGATCCGGAAAGGAGAAAACATGAGTGTATACGGAATAGGCAGCGTCACTACGACGCAGACGAACGCAGCAGCGAGCAGCAGCTCACTCAACGTAGAGGATTTTTTGAAGCTGATGACAGCCCAGCTCAAGAACCTTGACCCGATGGGAGAGAACAGCGCCGACAGCAGCGAGTACATATCACAGATGTCGCAGTTCACCATGCTTGAACAGCTCGGCAACCTGACAGAAAGCCTGAGCAACCTCTCAGTGCTGTCCCAGCAGCAGATTTCATTCTCGCTTGTCGGCAAGACCGCAACGGTAAAGGTCGGAGATGATGACATCACCGGTGTGGTGGAGAAGGTAAGGTATCGAAACGGTTACGCTTACCCGGTAATTAACGGTACGGAGTACTCTATGGACATGGTCTCGGAAGTAGGGGAGGAATAAGAGTTGTCTTTCAGGATTCAAAACGGGCAAATCATCCCTTCGCAGCCGTCCGTCCGGAAGCATGAGAGTTCGGGGGCGGATTTCGAAAAAGCTTTCCTTGAAGCGATCAGCAAGGGGAAGGCTGATGTCAAAGTTTCGGCCCATGCAGGAAGACGTATGGAGGAGAGGCAGATATCCCTGAGCGGAGAGGATATGGAGAAGATCAACAAAGCCATGGACGCCCTTGAGGAAAAGGGGGCCAAGGAAAGCCTGCTGCTTTACAAGGACTCAGCGTTCATAGCCAGCATAAGCAACCGCACAATAATAACCGCGATGAAAAGCGGTGAAGTCGGGACAGTGACAAACATAGACAGCGCAGTCAGCATAAAATAGATGGCCGGACCTCTACAGGAAGCCATTCTGCCGCCGAATGACGGAAGCGGCACAGGAAAAAATAAAACTTCAGGAGGAAATATATGTTAAGATCTTTGTATTCAGGCGTTAGCGGCATGAGAGCCAACCAGACAAAAATGGACACCATAGGAAACAACATAGCGAACGTGGGAACAACGTCCTTCAAAGCTGAAAGGACAAGGTTCCAGGACATGCTCAGCCAGTCGATGGCCAGCGCGCAGTCTCCTACAGACGACACGCTGGGGGGAGTAAATCCTCAGCAGGTGGGCCTGGGCGTCAAGCTGGGATCCATAGACACCATAATGACCGAAGGGTCTATGCAGACCACAAACCGCGATTTGGATTTCGCGATAGAGGGCAACGGCTTTTTCGTAGTATCGCAGGACAAAGCCGGCGACATGAAGTTCTACACGAGAGACGGAGCTTTCTACAGGGACTACGAAGGCAACCTGGTAAACGCAGGAGGCTACAGGGTCATGGGCTACGTGCCTGCATCTGGTGAATACGCAGCTCCTGACGCAACCGTGCTTACAGGAGCGGACGCAATGGCCCCTCTCAGCATCCCGAACACTATTAACGTGACGGCGGCTGACGGAACGGCGCAGACACTGAACCTCGAGTCGTTCTCCATAGACGGTACAGGCAGGGTTGTGGGAGTTTTCAGCGACGGGAACCCGTACCTTCTCGGGCAGCTTGCGGTCTGCAGGTTCAACAACGCGGCAGGTCTTGAAAAGGCAGGAAACAGCAACTACACCGCCTCGAACAACTCCGGGACCCCTGAGTACGGGACGGCAAACGCCAAGGGTTTCGGTACGGTGAGGCAGGGCGTGCTGGAGATGTCGAACGTGGACCTGGCAACCGAATTCACTGAAATGATCATAACGAGCAGGTCCTACCAGGCGAACTCCAAAACCATAACAACCTCAGACGAAATGCTTCAGGAGCTTATGAACCTGAAAAGGTAGCGGATAGGAGGAAAACATGATACTTCTGCATTCATTGAACGGAAGCGAATTCTACCTGAACAATGACCTCATTGTCAAGGTGGAGGCGCTTCCTGACACGGTGATAACATTGACAGACGGAAAGACACTGAGGGTCAAGGAAGCACCCCAGGCAATCATCGACAGGATAGTCCAGTACAAGAGGCGGATATTCCTGGGTGACCTGGACGGCGGGTCCGGGAAATAAAGACTGAAGGCGAGGAAGAGCAGTGGCTAAAGAAGGCGAGAAGAAAAAACCAAAAAAACTTATCATAATAATTGTGACACTCTGCGTCATGCTTGGCGCCGGGGGAACTGCGGTTGCGTTTGCAGCAAGCGGGGGAAGCCTGACCGCTATAGCGGCGAAGTTCGAAACAAAAAAGGATTACGTGATCTCGATGAAGGACTTCGTAGTGAACCTGTCGACAGGGGATATGTCTAAAAACAGCTACCTGAAGACGCAGATTTCACTGGTCTACAACAACAAGAAGAAAACAGCGATGCTGACCGAAAAGACCAGCCAGATAAGGGATGTCATAATAAGGGACCTTATGGCTTGCTCATCGGAGCAGCTCCTGGCTACCGGAGGTATGGACAAGGTTAAGGAAAAGCTCAAGTCGGACATCAATGCGGCTTTAGGTGAAGACGTGGTCACGGAGATTTATTTCACAGATTTCCTGATCCAATAGAAGGAGTAAACAATGGATTTAGAGATTTTGTTCGCATTGCTGCAAACCATAATAGCGCTTATTGCAGTCCTGGCACTTGCTTATCTTGTGCTCAGGATGGCGCGAAGGCTGAACACTGGCGGCAGCAGCCTTGTTCAGATAATCGAGAAGACAAATTTGTCAAACAACTCCTACCTCGCTGTGGCCAAAATAGGGGAAGAGTACCACCTGATCAGCGTAGCCTCGGGAGACATAAAAATACTGAAGGACATCAGAGCCGAGGAAGTCGAAGCGTCCCTTGAGGAAAAGAGGAAGAGGCTCGAAGAGAACCCTATAAACAGCAGGCTGGCCGAGCTAATGAAGCTCGGCGGTGAAGGGCCAGCGAAAAAACTGGTGCAAGCGAGGAAAAAGCAGTGAAGAAGAAACGTTTAATACTGTCCCTAGCAGTAATATCAGGACTCATCCTGCTGCTTCCCGCCGGGGCATCGGCAGCACCACTTGACCTAAGCGGAGTCGGGATAAACTTCAACTCAACTGGAAACGATCCTCAGGCAGTGGTGGACACGGTCCAGGTATTCCTGCTCATGACTGTGCTTACCCTCGTGCCGGCCTTCGTAATACTGACCACCTGCTTCACCAGGGTGGTGGTAGTGCTTTCGTTCCTTAGGAGCGCGATAGGCAGCCAGCAGACGCCGCCCAACCAGGTGCTCGTAGGGCTGGCGCTCTTCATAACGCTGTTTGTCATGCAGCCGGTTTACACCAAGGTATACAGAGATGCAGTGACACCTTACGTGAACGGGAAGATATCCCAGAGCAAAGCAGTGTCCATCGGTTCGGAGCCGATCAAGAAATTCATGCTGGCCCAGACAAGGGAAAAGGACCTGGCGCTTTTCGTGAAGGAATCGGGGGTGAAGGAGGTAGACAACCCTATGGACCTCTCCTTCACTGTCATAATACCGGCGTTCACCATAAGCGAGCTTAGGACAGCCTTCAGCATAGGCTTTGCGCTGTTCCTGCCGTTCCTTGTCATCGACATCGTTGTTTCGAGCATCCTGATGTCCATGGGAATGTTCATGCTTCCGCCATCCATGATATCGCTTCCGTTCAAGCTGCTGCTTTTCGTGCTTGTCGACGGCTGGTATCTGGTGGTGGAATCCCTTATCCACAGTTTTCATTAGGAGGAGCTTCAGATGAATCAAACTATGGCACTTGACCTGCTTAGGAATGCATTCTTGAATACGATAAAGGTTTCGGCACCGGTCATGATAGTGGCCATGCTGGTGGGGCTCGTCATAAGCATACTGCAGGCGACTACTCAGGTGCAGGAGCAGACGCTTTCCTTTGTGCCGAAGATGATAGCGGTTATCATATCGCTCATCCTGTTCGGCAGCTTCATGATGACCTCCATGCTGGAGTTCTTCAGGTACGCGATCGAAATAATACCGAAAATGTGAGTACAAGAATATGTTTGTGTTAGAAGTACAGAGTTATTTGTTCATACTTGCCAGGATCACTTCCTTCATAGTCGCGGTTCCAGGTTTCTCCCACAGAAGCCTTCCGAACACTTCGAAGGTTGCACTGGCAGCCATACTAAGCTGGGTAGTCTACCTGAACATGCCGGCATCGCCCGTATTCGAGCAGACGCTGCTCTTCATGCTGGCCGTGCTCAGGGAGGCGCTGATAGGGCTCTCAATGGGCTTCGCTGCGAGGCTTGTTTTTTCGGGAATAGAGATGGCCGGACAGTTCATAGATTTCCAGGTAGGCTATACGATGGGGGCCATATACGATCCAGCTACCGGAACGGCTTCGTCATACTACGGCAAGCTTTTTTACTGGCTGAGCATAATGGTGTTTTTCATGCTCAATTTCCACCATGCCCTCCTTATGGCTGTCATGGACTCCTTCAAGGTGGCTGCGGCAGGGCAGATAGGCTTCGGGAGCCTTACGCTGACCGGGGTGCTGTACATATTTTCATACGCTTTCAGGATAGCAGTGTGCATAGCGGCTCCCATGATAATAGTCCTGCTTGTGACGGACATCGTGATGGGTTTGCTGTCAAGAACGGTGCCAGAGATAAACGTATTCATGCTAGGCATGCCGCTGAAGGCGCTTGTTGGGCTTGTGGCTTTCCTGATGATGTCGTCGGCCCTTATGTCTTCCTCGGGACAGGCTCTGGGCCTGATGGGCGGGTTTGCTGTTAAGATCCTGGAGATTTTCAGGTAAAGGAGAGATAACGTGGAGGACAAGCATTCCAAAACCGAACAGGCGACCCCCAAGCGGTTAAGCGACAGCAGGAAAAAAGGTCAGGTTGCAAAAAGCAAGGATTTCAACTCCGCTTTGTCGTTCCTGGCCTTCGCCCTCCTCCTTGGAGCGCTGGGGCAGTACTTCTTTACCAGCTCAATGGATATGCTGAAGTCGTCGCTGACAGCAGGGAGCGGGGGAAACCTCAGCCCCGGCAACGCAGGGGAGATCCTTGCAGGCAGCGTCGAGAGCATACTCAGGATTTTCATACCCTTCGGCCTGCTTGCAGTGGTGCTGGGGGTTGCAACGAACCTGGTGCAGACGGGCTTCATTCTTACTCTGGAGCCGCTCAAGCCTGATTTCAAGAGGCTGAACCCAATAGAAGGGTTCAAGAACATATTCTCTTCCAGGTCCGCATTCAGCCTTGGAATAAATCTGATGAAGCTTGCGGCAGTAACCTACATAACCTACTGTGGCATCAAGGGCATCATCCTGCAGATAATAAACTCCGGGCAGATAGGCATCGAAAACCTCTATGCCTTCTTCGGGGGAATAGTGAAGACTCTCAGCATAAACCTGGCCCTGCTCATGACAGTTATCGGAGTCATAGACTTCATCTTCCAGAAGAGGGACTTCAAGAAGAGGATGATGATGACGAAGCAGGAGGTCAAGGAGGAGTACAGGCAGATGGAAGGGGATCCAAAGATCAAGGCTGCCAGGCAGCAGAGGCAAAGGCAGCTTTCCATGTCAAGGACAATGCAGAACGTCGGGGAGTCGACAGTTGTAATAACAAACCCTACCCATATTGCTATCGCACTCAGGTACAGGCAGGGCGAGGACCAGGCTCCGGTGGTAATGGCCAAGGGTCTCGACTTCATGGCTAAGAAAATCAGGGAGAAGGCCGCAGAGAACGGGATTCCTGTCATCGAGAACAAGCCGCTGGCGAGAGCCATGTACCACAACGTCGAAGCCGGCTCCCTAGTGCCGGTGGAGCTTTACCAGGCGGTCGCCGAGGTGCTGGCACTGGTTTACCAGATGGAGAAAAAGAACAAGAGAACTTTCAGTTAGGAGCAGCTTATGCCACAAGGGATTAAGTCTATACTACACAAGATAAACAGATACTTCGAGATACTGGTCGCATTCGCGGTGGTGGGGGTAATCGGGATAATAATACTTCCGATGCCGACATTCCTCCTCGACTTTTTGCTGACCATCAACCTCACGCTTTCCGTCCTCATCCTTCTTCTGACGCTGTTCACGAAAAACGTGCTGGAGTTCTCAATATTCCCTAGCATGCTCCTCGTGATGACGATGTACAGGCTGGGGCTTAACATATCCTCCACAAGGCTGATCCTCGGCCACGGATATGCTGGCGAGGTCATAAACGCGTTCGCAACGTTCGTTACGGGAAGCAACTACGTGGTTGGAGCGGTCATATTCGTTATCATAACCATCGTGCAGCTGATCGTCGTGACAAACGGAGCAGGCAGGGTGTCTGAGGTTGGCGCAAGGTTCACCCTCGATGCTATGCCGGGAAAGCAGATGGCCATCGACGCCGATCTCAACGCGGGTATAATAGACGATCAGACTGCGAAGCAGAGGAGGCAGGACCTGCAGAGGGAAGCGGACTTCTACGGCTCCATGGACGGAGCGAGCAAGTTCGTCAAGGGCGACGCCATAGCTGGGATACTGATAATGATAATAAACCTTTTCGGAGGGGTCATCATATTCTCTCTTCAGGGAAGCCTGAGCATAATGGACGCAATCGACAAATTCGGGAGGCTCACTATTGGAGACGGCCTTGTGAGCCAGATACCGTCGCTTCTTATTTCGGTGGCATCCGGTATCATCGTTACAAGATCCGGCAACGACAAGGACTTCGGCTCCACGCTTTCAGAAGAGCTTTTCGCCTCCTGGAAGGTGATGATGATCGCCGCAGTGGTGATACTGGCCATTGGACTTGTTCCGGGATTCCCGTTCATACCTTTCTTCGTGTTCGCGCTCATACTGGGCTCCGCCGCGTACCTAGTCAGGGAGAACGAGAAGGTCGAAGCGAAGAAGGATCTCCACAAGGAGGAAAAAAACCGGGCTGCTTCAGCGAAGGAGTCAGAGGATGCCGTGGCGTCCTGCCAGGTGGAGCCTATCGCGCTGGAGATCGGTTACGGGCTCATATCCCTTGTCGACGAAGGCTCAGACAGCAGCCTTATAAGCCACATCACATCGATAAGGAAGCAGCTGGCCTCGGAGCTGGGGATTCTTGTGAACCCTATAAGGGTCAGGGACAACCTGCAGCTCGACCCGAACCAGTATGTGATCAAGATAAAGGGGAACCAGATAGCAAAGGGCGAGGTGCACACGAACAAGTACCTCGTAATAGACCCGGGAACCTCCGACTTCGACATACAGGGCATTCCTACAACCGAGCCGGCCTTCGGCCTGGCGGCCCTCTGGATCGACGGAAGGGACAAGGAGAAGGCAGAGCTGAACGGGTATACTATCGTTGAACCGGTCACCGTGCTCGTCACCCACCTGAAGGAGATTTTAAAGAAGCACAGCCACGAGCTCCTGGGAAGGCAGGAAACAAAGAACCTCATCGACGAGATCAAGGGGCGCTACGGGGTTATTGTCGAGGAGCTCATACCAAACATAATGTCGCTGGGCGAAGTGCAGAAGGTTCTGCAGAACCTGCTTAAGGAGAACGTGCCTATCACAGACCTGGTAACCATCCTTGAAACTCTCGCAGACAACGCTGTGACGGTTAAGGACACGGAAGTGCTTACCGAGCACGTGAGGCACGCGCTGCAGAGGACCATAGTGAAGGAATACCTCGACCATCAGGGCATCCTGAACGTCGTCACGATAGATTCTCAGCTTGAGGACCTGATCGGGTCGAACATACACAAATCCATAGGAGGCTCCATTCCGGTACTGGAGCCTGACATGATAACGAGGATCTTCAACAGCGTGAAGTCTGCCTACGACGAGGCGCTCATGAAGGGTTACCAGACAATCATACTGGCATCCCCTAAGGTGAGGACGGCGCTGAAGAACCTCATAGCCATAACTTTTTCAAACATCGCGGTCCTTTCCTTGAACGAGATACCGAGTGATGTCCAAATCGAGATAGTGGGGATGGTGGAGTTCCGTTGATAATCAGAAGATACGTGGTAAACGACATGAGGGAAGCTTTGATAAGGGCGAAGTACGAGCTCGGCAGCGACGCGATCATAATCAGCCAGAAATCCGTAAGACCCGGAAAATGGTACAACATTTTCAGGAAGACCATGCTCGAGGTCACGGTGGCCATGGAGGAGAACGTCCGCGTGAAGGAGAGCGATGAAAAGGAGAAGGAAGGCAAAGAGCCTGAGCCCAGGGAAGCCAGGAAGCAGGACAGAGCTGCCGAGACCAAGCTCAAGAGCACGAGGAAGGAAAAGGTCTTCGGGAGAAACGAAGGGGCTGCAGCGAGGTGGCAGGATTACTGCGACAGGCATGCAATCTCGGAGGAGAGCGTCGGCTTTGAGCAGATCAAGAGGTTTATCGGGGAGGAATACCCTGATAACGCGTTCAGCAGGGAGCTCGGGCTGGGAAGGATAAACGTCCTGGTAGGTCCCACAGGGGTTGGAAAGACGACCAGCATAGCAAAACTGGCGTCAGGCGAATTCCTTCAGAACGGAAGGAAAGTGGGGCTGATAACCATAGACACCTACAGGATCGCGGCAGTGGAGCAGCTCAAGAAATACGCTGAAATACTCGGCATCAACTGCGAGCCGGTCAACGACCCTTCAGAGATGAAGGGCAAGATAAGCAAGCTCAGGAACTGCGACATAATACTTGTTGACACTGTGGGGGCAAGCCCCAAGAACGAGGACAGGATAGAGGACGTGAAGCAGTACCTTGACGAGATAGAGGATGAGAAGAACACCTACCTAACGGTCAGCATGTCCTCCGACGTTGACACGAACAACTCCATTATGGAGGCATACAGGGCGCTGGATTACAACTCGGTAATCCTTACCAAGTTCGACGAAGTAAAGAATTTCAACAATTTTTGGAATATGATGGAAAACGTGAGGCTGCCGATACAGTATTTCTGCTTCGGACAGACTGTGCCTGAGGATATTCGGGAATCCTCTCTGGAAAATGCGCTGTCATATTTATGGGGGGAGCTGTAAAATGGTAGATCAGGCTGAATCCTTAAGAAAAATGGTAATTGAAAACAAAGCCGCACAGGCCGAAAAAGCAAACGGCCTGGTGAAGATATATTCCATAGTCAGCGGAAAAGGCGGAGTGGGGAAGACGAACGTTTCCGTCAACCTGGCGATTTCCCTGGCGCAAATGGGGAAGAAGGTCCTGCTGATGGATGCGGACATAGGGATGACCAATGCAGACATAGTGATGGGCATCCACTACGATTACGACCTTTTCGACTACCTCGAGGGCAGGGCTGCTCTGGAGGAAATAATATACGAGGGTCCTGAGGGCATAAAGGTGATATCGGGAGGCGCAGGCCTTCTTGAGATCGAGAGCCTGGCGGAAGAGACGCAGCGGGCCTTCATAAACGAGCTGATAGCGCTGGGGGGCTTCGACGTCATGGTTATAGACAACGGAGCGGGGATAAGCAGGGAGACACTGAGCTTCATCACCTTCGCCCACGAAGTCATCCTGGTGACGACTCCGGAGCCGACAGCCATCACGGATGCCTACAGGGTCCTGAAGATAATAAGCTTCTACGGGCTGAAGCCGACAGTGAAGGTGATAGTGAACAAGGTTGCGAGCAGCGAAGCTGGCAGCGAGGCGTTCGGAAAGCTCCAGGCCACCTCCAGGGAGTTCCTCACGGTGGAGATAGAGAACTGCGGATACATATTCGACGACGCAAGGGTAGAGAAGGCGATCATGCAGCAGCACCCGGTAGTTCTTTCATATCCGGGAGCGCTTTCCAGCAGCAACATAAGGAACATCGCCGCGAACATACTTGACGAGAACGTCTACGTTAGGAACGTCTCAACGCTCAAGCAGCTTGGGAACAGGTTCATGAAAATATTCGGGACATAGCAGGTGGTCAGATGGATAGGATAGAACTGAAGGGTAAAATACAGGTCATAGGCGAAGACTGCATCATCGTCGAGGGCATGGTTGTGGACAAGACAAGAGAATACGTGGACTTCTCCATACCTGCAGACGACAGGCGCTTCAAGCTTTTCAAAGAAGGGGAGCAGGTCCAGGCGCAGGTGTTCAGCCGCAACAAGGGGCTGCTTTTCAGCGGGTGCATAAGCAAAAGGATTTCCGGGGACGTGCCGACCTACAGGATATCGGGCCTTCACGGTTTCGAGACGGTCCAGAGGAGGGAGAACGTCAGGGTGGAGTACAGCGCTCCCATGGAGTACAGCTGCGACAGCGAGCTTTTGGAGCTTGCGAAAAAAATGGAAAACGCCCAGGAGGTTTTCGAAAGGATAACGGGGCTCATGAAAGAGGCCTTCATGATAGACATCAGCGGAGGGGGCATCAAGTTCTCCTGCCATGAAAACCTTCAGGAGGGTCAGCAGATACTCTTCCTGGTATCCATATGCGACAAAATGCTGGTTGTACCGGGAGCCGTTGTGCACAAGCAGCTGACGGTGGACCCCAACCACATAAAATACTTTTACGGCATACAGTTCAGGGACCTGGACGAAGAAACGAAGGACCTCATTGTCAAGCATGTCTTCAGGATAATGAGGATGAAGAGCAGAAAATAGTTGGGGAGGTGCTTCTATGGCATATCTGAATACAGCTGCGGATAACGATATGGTGCTCAAACACATACCTCTTGTCACCAGGATCGTAGCAAGGATAGACACCGGGGACGGGGAGATGGACAAGGACGACCTTTTCTCTGTGGGCGTCCTGGGCCTCATCGATGCTGTCAAGAAGTTCGACGCCGGTAAGTCCGTGCCCTTCGAAGCTTATGCCACGGTGAGGATTAAGGGTTCCATAATAGACGAGATGAGAAAATCCGGCAGGGTGTCCAGGGACAGGATAGTAAGGTTAAACCAGTACTACAGCGCTAAGGAGAAGCTCGAGCAGCAGCTCATGAGGAGCCCCGACGAGCATATGATTTGCGCTGAGATGGGGATTTCCGAGAAGGAGCTCAGCAGGATACACGAGACCGTTCACTACCTCTCTAAGGTTTCCTTCGAGGCTACGCTGTTCCAGAAGGACGGCGGGGAAACTCAGCTGGCGGACCTCCTTAAGGACGAATCGACCGACTCGCCGGAGGAGGAGTACATAAAGAAGGAGCGCAAAAAGCTTCTCGGCAGCGCGATAGAGAAGCTGAGCGAAAGGGAACAGGCGATACTCAGCCTGTACTACGTCGAAGAGCTGACGCTCAAGGAGATCGCATACGCGATGGACATATCCATACCGAGGGTTTCGCAGATACACGGCAAGATATTACTTAAGCTAAGGGAGTACATGGTATGATGTTTTACAAATTGATGCTGCTGGGCTCGGTGCTTGTTATGCTGGGCCTCGTGAACAGAAGGATACAGAGGACGGCGGCGCCATCACAGGACCTTGTACAGGCAGACGCTGGCACTGCGGCAAGCAGTTCAGCTCTGGACGAGATGAATGGCAGACTTGAGCGGCTGGAAAACCTTTTGTTCCAGAGCCTTGTAAGCAGGGAGGAAATGAAGGCAGAGGCTTCGGAAGAGGCAGGGGAAGCTGCAGCGCCTGAAAAGCCTGCTTCGCCTGAGGAGCAGCAGATAAAAAAACAGCCTATGCCCGACAGCGTAAAGGCTGTCCTTGAATACGAGAGCCAGGGGCTGAGCCTGCAGGAGATCGCTAACATAACGCGCATGGACAAAGGGGAGGTTTTACTATTAAAAAACTTATCCAAGCATTATTCAAGATAAAGCCGGAGGTCCTTATATCGCTGGGAATGGGTATCATGATAGGGGCGATAGTGATGAACATAACCTTCATGTCCGGCGCAAGCACGAATATAGAAGAGAAGGCAAGGGCTATGGGTATGGTTTACCCGGACGAAATAAGAGCCCTGTCAGCAGAGGAGGGAAACTGATGATAGTTAGAAGCTTGTACAACGTGAGCAGGCAGATGGACGTCCTTCAGCAGAAGCAGGAGAACAATGCTGCAAACACTGCAAACGTCAGCACGCCTGGGTTCAAATACCAGGACCTCATACAGCGCACCATGCAGGAGTATGAGCTCTGCAACAATGCCGGGGGGGCAGGCAGCAACCAGCGGCAGGAGCTAGGGAGCATAAATTTCGGCACGGAGATAGACGAGGCATACACCGACTTTTCACAGGGGGCTCTGAAGCAGACCGGAATATACACAGACCTGGCCATATCCGGGAAGGGTTTCTTTGCGGTGCAGCTGGATGACGGTACAATGGGCTTCACCCGCAACGGCAATTTCAGGGTTGACGAAAACGGTCAGCTTGCTACACAAGAGGGCTACAAGGTCCTGGGGATAGACCCGCAGGGGAACATATCCGGCATTAACCTACAGAATGACAGCATGAACGTGGACAAAAAAGGGTACATAAACGGAACCCAGCAGAAGATCTTGACTGTTGATTTCAGGGATTACGGAGCGTTCGAGCTCAAGGGGAACACAATATACGCATCGGGTCAGGGCTTCCAGGCAACTGAAAGCGCGGTTAACCAGGGCTTCCTGGAGTCCTCAAACGTAAACATGCTGGACCAGATGGTAAAGATGATGGAGGTTTCCAGGGAGTTCGAATCGAACCAGAGGGCTCTCAAGGTCATTAACAGCACACTGGAGAAGACTGTCAACGACGTTGGCAGGGTGTAGGGGGTAACGGATCATGTTTAACGGAATGAGGATCGGAAGCTCAGGAATGAAGACGGCTCAGAACGTCATGGACAACGTAGCTGACCAGATATCGAACGCATCAACTGCTGGCTATAAGCAGAAACAGGCGGACTTCAGCGACCTCCTGGTCAATGAGATAGGCAAGAACCAGCTTGGAATAAGCGCCGGCTCAAAGGCTGTCATGTCAAAAACGGATTTCAGGCAGGGCGCGATCACACCTTCGGAGGGCAGCTTCCACATGGCTCTGGAGGGCATGGGCTTCTTCGGTGTTGTCTCGCCGGAAGGAGAGCTAACCCTTACAAGGAACGGGGGCTTCCACCAGAACGGGGACAACTCGATCACCGACGATTCGGGTAACCTGCTCAGCATGGAATGCTATGTGCCTTTCGGGCAGTGGCCTCAGGGCTCTGAGATAAGCATAGGAGGAGACGGCATCATCACTGCAAAGGACAGCAGCGGTGATGCGGTGCAGCTTGGCAAGGTCATAATCTACGCGACCGGGAACAGCGACGAGCTCATATCCCTGGGGGAAGGCAGATACTCTTTGAAGGACGGCCTCGCTTTGTACAACTCTGCCGACAATCCGGGAATAGGCTTCGGGGTGCTAAGGCAGAGGGCGCTGGAGAGCTCCAACGTTGACACAATACAGAGCATGACAGACATGATAATGACTCAGAGGGCATATCAGGTGAACGCTAAGTCCATAACAGCCGCAGACGATATGCTGGAAGTGATAAACACGATAACTTAAAAAGCAAAAAAATGTCGCCACCTAATCTGTTTAACAGTTTGAGTGGCGATAAATGCTTTTTGTTCATGGAACTTTGACGGCGACAGCAATCTAACTGGCTCGGTTTTTTTCTTCTGATTGTAAATTCAAACGCAAAATTTCGATCAAAGAATGTAGGTTACAATATCCCTGACAACAGCATTGTCAATAAAAGCAAAAATGCTCCCGAAAAACACCCCTACTGTTATTAGCGAAAATATCACAGAATATAGAAATATTTTCAGCCTGTTGTCTTTGAATCTTAATGAAATCATCATATCCCCTTCAAAAATAAACGAAACAAGGAATATTACGATAAGCGGGATGCTTCTGCTAACCAGTAAAATTGCAACCGTTAAAGCCAATAATAAATTCAAATAAAGCGGTTTATTGTTTATAATGTCTTTGAATGTCATCTTATTTTTGCTCCTCATTCATAATGTCGTTACATAGAGTCTTACGATAACCCCATAGGATTATTATAGCACGGCATTTTTCTATTTTCAGCAAATAGATTTGAAATTTTGATTGGTCAGTTATAAAATATAAAAGGCAAGTCCAGCTAAAATTTTTGCGCGCAATTCATCGGAGGAACATATGGAAACTTTAAACATGCTCGGCACGGGCAGTGCCATGGTAACAAAATGCTACAACACCTGCTTCACTTTATCTGACGGGAAGGAGCATTTCCTGGTCGACACGGGCGGAGGAAACACAGTGCTCGTTAACCTCGAGAAGCTTGAGATAGACATAAACCAGGTCCACAACGTGTTCATCACCCACAGCCACAACGACCACATGACCGGCATAGTCTGGATAATAAGGGCTGTATCCCAAGCCATTCTGGATGGGAGGTACGAGGGCAGGCTTTGGATCCACTGCTACAGGGACAATATAGACGCAATAAACATAATAGCAGGCCTTCTGCTAGAAAAGAAGTTCACGCAGTACATCGGCAACAGGATAATTTTCAGGGAGATATGTGACAGATGCAAGCTTCCCATAATGGGCTGGGATGTCGAGTTTTTCGACATAAAGAGCACCAAGCTTATGCAGTTCGGCTTCAGCCTTACCCTGGGTAACGGCAAAAAGGTCACCTTCCTCGGTGACGAGCCTTACAAGGAGGAGCTGTCCGAGTTTGCGGAAAACGCAGACTACCTGCTACACGAAGCCTTCTGCCTATATTCGGAGAAGGACATCTTCGAACCTTACGAGAAGAACCATGCCACGGTAAGGGAGGCCTGCGAAAACGCAGCCAGGCTTAAGGCAAAGGCTGTAGTGATGTTCCACACAGAGGACAAGAACATAGAGAGAAGGAAGGAGCTTTATACTGCAGAGGGCAGAGAGTTCTTTGATGGCGAGATTTTCGTCCCGGATGACCTGGACGTGATAAACCTATAAGCTGACAATATCTGTTATTTGCCGGCGTTTCCTTGCCCGCGTTCTTATTTACTGATAATTTCAAAAATTCGCACATCAGCTATTGTATTTTGATTGTAAGAGTATTAAAATAAAGTTAACATAAATTTTTTCAACAATTAGAAAGGGGCTGGAATTATGAAAATAACAGTTAGAGGAAAAAACGTGGAGATTACTGATGCACTGCGAAGCGCTGCAGAAGAAAAATTGTCTAAGCTTGACCGTTATTTCAACCCTAATGTGGAGGCACACGTTACATTCAGAGTGGAAAAAAACAGAAGCGTACAAAAAGCAAAGCAGGTAATTGAAGTTACTATCCCGTTCAACGGGGTAATATTAAGAGGTGAAGAGGCAACAGATGATATGTATAAATCCATCGATCTGGTAATCGATATACTTGAAAGGCAGATCAGGAAACAGAGGACAAAGCTTGAGAAGAGGAACTACGGAAACGACTCCCTCAGATATCAGTCAATACCTTTGCCTGAAGAAGAGGAGAGCGATGAAATCCAGATCGTCAAGACAAAGAGATTCGCAGTCAAGTACATGTCGGCTGAAGAGGCAGTGCTTCAGATGGAGCTTCTCGGACACAACTTCTTTGTCTTCAGGGACAGCGACACAGAGCAAGTCAATGTTGTTTACAAAAGGAAGGATGGGAACTACGGTTTGATAGGTCCTGAATTCTAATATTTAATGAATAAACGGGGAAGCGGAAGCTTCCTCTTTTTTTATGCGGCAGCTGAATAACACAATATTTACATTTGAAAGCGCATAAAAGTTTGAATGGGAAAAATTTAGGTGGTATAATTTATATGTTATAGGCAAAAATAAATTTTGTGAGGTTACTGATAGATGAAACTATTTGACAAGTTGTTCGGAACATACAGCGACAGGGAAATCAAGAGGATAGTCCCGATCGCTGATAAAATCGAGGCTTTCGAGCCTGCAATTAAGGCGCTCACCGACGAGGAGCTTAGGGCTAAGACCGCTGAGTTCAAGGAAAGGCTGGCAAACGGTGAAACACTGGACGGCATACTTCCGGAAGCGTTCGCAGTTGTAAGGGAGGCATCGTCAAGGGTTACGGGAATGAGGCACTTCAGGGTGCAGCTCATGGGAGGAGTTGTCCTCCACCAGGGAAGGATATCTGAGATGAAGACAGGCGAAGGTAAGACACTGGTCGCAACCCTGCCTGCCTACCTAAACGCGCTTGAAGGCAAGGGCGTCCATATCGTAACAGTTAACGACTATCTCGCCAGGAGGGACAGGGACACTATGGGCCCTATATACGAGTTCCTTGGCATGAGCTGCGGCGTCATCCTTCACAACCTTAACCGCGAAGAGAGGAAGCAGGCGTACGGCTGCGACATAACCTACGGAACAAACAGCGAGTTCGGCTTCGACTACTTGAGGGACAACATGGTGATATACATGGAGGAGAGGGTCCAGAGGGGGCTCAACTACGCAATCGTCGACGAGGTCGACTCCATACTTATAGACGAAGCCAGGACTCCTCTGATCATATCGGGGCAGGGCGACAAGTCCACGGATTTCTACAAGGTTGCAGACTATTTCGCCAAGATGCTGAAGGGCGAGACGGACTACACCGTGGACGAGAAGACAAATTCCGTAATCCTGACAGACGAAGGTGTCGAGAAGGCAGAAAAGTATTTCAGCGTGGATAACTACGCCGATGCAGACAACATGGAAATGCAGCACCACGTTGTGCAGGCCCTCAAAGCTAACTACATCATGAAGAGGGACAAGGACTACATGGTGAGGGAAGGCGAGGTCCTTATAGTCGACGAGTTCACCGGAAGAATGATGGAAGGAAGAAGGTACAGCGACGGACTCCACCAGGCCATAGAGGCAAAGGAAGGCGTCAAGGTCGAAAGGGAGTCCAAGACTCTCGCTACCATAACCTACCAGAACTACTTCAGGATGTTCAAAAAGCTCGCCGGAATGACCGGTACAGCCTTGACTGAGGAGAACGAGTTCAGGGAAATATACGGCCTGGACGTAATAGAGATACCTACTAACATGCCGATGGTAAGGATCGACCAGCCGGACGTGGTGTACAAGACCATGAGGGGCAAGTTCCTTTCCATAGTCGAGGAGATAATAGAG
The DNA here is from genome assembly GCA_002298915.1 of Clostridium sp. UBA699. GTDB lineage: Bacteria > Bacillota > Clostridia > Clostridiales > Clostridiaceae > UBA699. The sequence goes on along the minus strand of DBML01000008.1, from coordinate 118,237 downwards.
ACCAACCAGAAAGGGCAGCCTGTACTCGTAGGTACCGTTAGCATCGAGAAGTCAGAGGTGCTTTCCGAGATGCTCAGGAAGAGAGGCATAAGCCACCAGGTGCTCAACGCCAAATACCACGAGATGGAGGCAGAGATCATCTCCCACGCCGGCGAGCTCGGGATGGTAACCATCGCGACCAACATGGCGGGACGTGGTACGGACATAAAGCTCGGCGAGGGCGTCGTCGAAGTAGGCGGCCTCAAGATAATAGGCTCCGAGAGGCACGAGTCAAGGCGTATAGACAACCAGCTCAGGGGACGTTCAGGACGTCAGGGAGACCCGGGAGAGTCCAGGTTCTTCGTATCCCTGGAGGATGACCTCATGAGGATATTCGGATCTGACAGGCTTACAGGCATAGTCGAAAAGCTGGGCCTCCAGGAGGACGAAGCCATCGAGAGCAAGATGATAACTAACGCCATAGAAAATGCGCAGAAGAAGGTTGAAGGAAACAACTTCGACATAAGAAAGACCCTCCTCAACTACGACGACGTAATCAACAAGCAGAGGGAGATAATATACAAGCAGAGGACAGAGGTGCTCGAGGGAGAGGACATCCATCTGCAGATCCAGGAGATGATAAGGGACCTGGTCAATTCGGCCGTCGACTCCCATGTGTCCGGGCTTGAGGACGAGCTGGAAAGCGACATGGAAAAGCTCATCGACTACCTGGAGGACATATTCCTGCCTAAGGGAGCTGCGACAGCAAAAGAGCTTTCGCTGATCTCGAACGAAGAGATAAAGGAGAGGCTCCTGCACATAGCAACCTCCATATACATGGAGAAGGAAAACGAGTTCTCGCCGGAGCACATGAGGGAGATAGAAAGGGTTATACTTCTTAGGGTCGTCGACACCAAGTGGATGGACCACATAGACAACATGGACCACCTTAAGCAGGGAATAGGCCTCAGGGCTTACAAGCAGCAGGACCCTGCCCAGGCCTACTCCTTCGAGGGAAGCGCCATGTTCGAAGAGATGATCGAGAGCATAAAGGTCGACACAATAAAGTACCTGTTCCACGTCCAGATCCAGAAAGCTCCAGAGAGGGAAAGGGTTGCAGAGGAGACCGCGACGAACTACGACGAGGACGATTCCAACAGGAAAGAGCCTTTGGTGAAGGAGAACAGGGTGGGCAGGAACGATCCTTGCCCGTGCGGCAGCGGCAAGAAGTACAAGAACTGCTGCGGCAGGCTGAAATAAAAATACATTTTAGGAGTGGATCAAATGTCGGTACAGCTGGAAGAAGCGCTGAGCAGGCTCGGCGAATTGAGTGAAACATATAGGAAAGTAAGGGATTCTCTTTGACCTGGCCAGGATAAAAACCAGGATAGAAGAACTGGAGCTTCAGATGCAGCAGCCGGGCTTCTGGGACGACACGGGAAGGGCCCAGGAGATATCGATGGAAGCAAATTCCCTCAAGCAGAAGGTGGATGCATGCGAAAGCCTCGCTGCGAGGATCGAGGACGCCGAGGTGCTCACGCAGATGGCCATCGAGGAGGAAGACCTGACCCTTCTTAAGGAGATACAGCAGGACACTGAAGCCATAGCCGCTGAGCTGGAGGGCATGAGGATCCAGCAGCTGCTGTCAGGCGAATACGACAAGAACAACGCCATCCTCGACCTGCACGTGGGCGTCGGCGGAACGGACGCACAGGACTGGACGGAGATGCTTCTGAGGATGTACACCAGGTGGGCTGAGAAGAAAGGCTACAAGGTGGAGACGATAGACATCCTTCCGGCGGACGACTACGGGATAAAAAGCGCCACTCTCAGGATCTCGGGCGAATACGCCTACGGGTACCTTAAAGCTGAAAAGGGCATACACAGGCTCGTGAGGATATCACCCTTCAACGCAAACGGCAAGAGGCAGACATCCTTCGCCTCGGTGGAGGTGCTCCCTGAGCTTACCCAGAGCCAGGACATAACCATAAGGCCCGAGGACTTGAAGGTTGACACGTACAGGTCGGGCGGAGCTGGAGGACAGCATGTTAACAAGACCGAATCGGCGATAAGGATAACGCACCTCCCTACAGGGATAATTGTGCAGTGCCAGAACCAGAGGAGCCAGCACTACAACAGGGAAGAGGCCATGAAGATGCTCAAGAGCAAGCTTGTTGAGCTCAAGGAAAGGGCGCACAAGGACAGGATTGAGGATCTCACGGGGGAGCAGAAGGACATGGGCTGGGGAAGCCAGATCAGGTCATACACCTTCCAGCCTTACACGATGGTAAAGGACCACAGGACAAAGGTCGAGAACACGAACGTCAACGCCGTCATGGACGGCGACCTGGACGCTTTCATAATCGAATACCTAAAACAGGAATCTCAGGCAGTGTAAATACTGCCTGATTTCGCTTAACAGAGAAAAAATTGAGAGGTGGCAGCAACATGACAAACATAAACGAGAGGCTGGGCAGGGAGCTGGAAGTCAGCCTGAAGCACGTGAATGCGGTGGTTGAGCTTCTGGACAGCGGAAACACGGTCCCATTCATAGCCAGGTACAGGAAGGAGCTCACCGGCGGGATGAGCGACACGACCCTCAGGGAGCTCAGCGAAAGGCTTACATACCTCAGGAACCTGGAGGAGAGAAAGCAGGACGTGATAAGGCTCATAGAGGAGCAGGGCAAGCTCAGCGAGGAGCTCAGGAGGGAAGTGCTGAAATGCGAAACCCTTACAGAGGTCGAGGACATATACAGGCCTTATAAGCCGAAGAAAAGGACGAGGGCGACGATAGCCGCGGAAAGGGGGCTGAAGCCCCTTGCGGACCTGATCTTCGGAGGGGAATTCAGAGGCAACATAGAGGGTAAGGCTGCGGAGTTCATCGACGCCGGGAAGGAGGTCGCTTCAGCCGAGGAGGCGCTGGCTGGCGCAATGGACATAATCAGCGAGATGATATCCGATGAGGCCGACTTCAGGAAATGGATAAGGCAGTACGTGAAGAGGAACGGAAGCCTCGAGAGCAGCGGGTCCAGCGAGGAGACAACGCCTTACGAGATGTACTACAGCTACAGGGAGCCTGTAAGGAACGTTCCGCCCCACAGGATACTCGCTATCAACAGGGGGGAAAAGGAGAAGGTTCTCGCAGTCAAGGTCACCGCAGACACTGAGGCAATAGCGGACTACCTCATAAGGAAGACGCTGAAGGGCAACCCGGCGACCGACAAGTACATCGAGGTTGCCGCAAGGGACTCCCTCAAAAGGCTCATTTACCCTTCAATAGAGAGGGAGATAAGGGCTGAGCTCACCGAGAAGGGCGAAGAGGGAGCCATAGACATTTTCAAGAAGAACCTGGCAGCGCTGCTCATGCAGTCGCCCATAAAGGGGAAGACGGTGATGGGCTTCGACCCCGGCTTCAGGACAGGCTGCAAGATAGCCGTGCTGGACGACACCGGCAAGCTTCTGGACACCGCCACGGTTTACGTCACGCTTTCCAGGAACGACAAGGAAGCGTCCGTCAGGAAGCTCAAGGAGCTCGTCAAGAAATTCGAGGTTGACGTCATATCCCTCGGAAACGGCACGGCAAGCAGGGAGTCAGAGGAGGTAATAGCCGAGCTCATAAAGGAAGTGAAGGCTGAGACTGGAAGGGAGCTCTTCTACGTGATAGTTTCTGAAGCGGGAGCCTCGGTGTATTCCGCGTCGGAGCTTGCGTCGAAGGAATACCCCGACATAAACGTTTCGCTCAGAGGGGCGATCTCCATCGGCAGGAGGCTGCAGGACCCCCTGGCTGAGCTTGTTAAGATAGACCCAAAATCCATAGGCGTCGGACAGTACCAGCACGACGTTGCGACCAAGAAGCTTGACGAATCTCTTAAGGGAGTCGTTGAGGACTGCGTCAACACTGTTGGGGTAGACCTCAACATAGCGACGCCAGCGCTCCTCACCTACATTTCCGGCATAAACTCCAACATTGCCGACAACATCGTCGCCTTCAGGGAGGACGCAGGCAAGTTCAGGAGCAGGAAAGAGCTGCTGAAGGTCAAGAGGCTGGGGCCTAAGGCGTTCGAACAGTGCGCCGGGTTCCTCAGGGTCATGGAGAGCGACGAGCCTTTAGACAACACCGGGGTTCACCCGGAATCCTACGATTCCTGCAGGAAGCTGCTCGAGCTGCTCGGCTACACTCGGGACGAACTAAAAAAGGGAAGCCTCGCGGACATAGACAGCCGGGTCGCAAAGCTGGGCGAAGATGATATAGCGAAGAGGCTCGGCGTGGGTGTGCCAACGCTCAAGGACATAGTCAAGGAGATCAGGAAGCCGGGACGAGACCCGAGGGAGGAGCTGCCGAAACCGATACTAAAGACAGGGGTTGTGGAGCTCAAGGACCTGAAGCCGGGCATGAAGCTCATGGGCACCGTAAGGAACGTGGCTGACTTCGGGGCCTTCGTGGACATCGGAGTCCACCAGGACGGCCTCGTGCACATAAGCCAGCTCTCAGACAAGTTTGTAAAGCACCCTCTCGAGGTAGTCAAGGTCAACGACATAGTCGAAGTGACAGTGCTGGAGGTGGACGAAAAGAGGAACAGGATATCTCTCACCATGAAGGGAAGCGGAGACGCAAAATAATTTGAAATATGCTTGCATATGGTATATAATGTATGTGTAAATAAATAATAAGTGATCTTCAGGGCGGGGTGTGATTCCCCACCGGCGGTAAAGCCCGCGAGCCAGCAATGGCTGATTCGGTTGAATTCCGAAGCCGACAGTACAGTCTGGATGGTAGAAGATGTAGGATATAAACGTCGCCCTGGCCTTTGCCGGGGCTTTTTGTATCTCTGGAGATTCCAAGGAGGAAATGACAAATGGCAAACCAAAAACTGAACAAAATGATCAAAGTCTCGATGCTGGGTGTTATCGCTTTCCTGCTCATGTTCCTGGAGCTTGCGACGCCGATATTCCCGCCTTTCCTTAAGATCGACGTAAGCGACCTGCCTGCGCTCATTGGAGCATTCGCGCTTGGGCCTGCGGCGGGGATCGCAATAGAGCTCCTGAAGAATGTGCTGCACGGCATATTCGTGGGAGGAACCGCCTTCATAGGGGAAGCCGCAAACTTCGCAGTCGGATCTGTTTACGTTGCTGCGGCAGGTTTCTGGTATTCAAAGGAAAAGAACAGGAGGAACGCAGTGATCGGAATGCTGCTTGGGACGGTCCTTATGACCCTTGCCGCTTCTGTACTTAACTACTTTGTGCTGCTCCCGCTTTACGAGAAGGTGCTCAACTTCCCTGTGTCGGCTGTAGTCGCAATGGGCACGAAGGTGAACTCGAACATCAAGGATCTGAACAGCTTCATAGTATGGGCGATAGTGCCGTTCAACCTGCTCAAAGGGCTTGTGATAGCGTTTATCACTCTCCCCGTTTACAAGAGGGTTTCCTCAGTGCTCCACGAAGAGCTGGGCACGAGGGGCAAAACTGCAAAGGAAAACTAGCAAAAAATCCGGCGGCAAGCCGGATTTTTTTGGCATTTTAGGTTATAATGTATCTATAAGAAATTGTAAGTTATGTGGTAGGTGATTTTGTGGCTTTATATGCGATTTCGGATCTCCACCTGGACTTTATGGGGGACAAGCCCATGGACATATTCGGGGAAAAGTGGTCCGGGCACAGCGTGAAGATAAAAGAGAACTGGGAGAGGAACGTAGGCCCTGAAGACACGGTGCTCGTGGCAGGAGACATATCCTGGTCCATGAAGCTGGAGGACGGCATAAGGGATCTCGAATGGATACACGGACTGCCAGGCAGGAAGGTGTTTGTAAGAGGGAACCATGATTACTGGTGGGGCAGCATAAGCAGGCTCAACCAGCTTTTTGACGATATGGACTTCATCCAGAACAACTTCTTCAGCTACGGGGATTACGCTATATGCGGGACAAGGGGCTGGACATATCCAGGAGGCGAGTCCTTCACTTCAAAGGATGAGAAGATATACGAAAGGGAGCTGCTCAGGCTCAGGCTTTCGATAGATTCGGCAAAGAAGGCGGGTTACAGCAAGCTCTTGATAATGCTGCATTACCCTCCCGTGGCCGACCAGGAAGGAACCACAGGCTTCACTGAGATAATCGACGAGTCCGGGGCGGAAATTGTCGTCTACGGGCACCTGCACGGACCTTCCGTCATGAACGCTTTCGAGGGCTTCAGGAACGGGGTCAGGTACGTCTTTACCTCTTCGGATTTCATAAATTTCAATCCCGTAAGAATACTTTAGAGAGCACAAATAATAACGTTTGAGGGTGAGTATATGGCTATTGGGGAATGGAAAACATTTTTGATACCTTACAAGCAGGCGGTTGAGGAACTTAAGGTCAAATTCAGGAGCATCAGGACGGAATACAGGACTAAAAATGAATATTCGCCGATCGAGTTCGTTACCGGAAGGGTCAAGGAGCTTTCCAGCATCCTTGAGAAGGCGAACAAGTTCAGCATACCTCTGGACAGGGTCGGATACGAAATAGAGGACATAGCCGGAATCAGGATAATGTGCCAGTTCGTTGACGACGTGGATAAGGTTGTTGAGCTGATAAGGAACAGGAAGGATATGCAGATAATATACGAGAAGGATTACGTGACCAACGTAAAGAAGAGCGGCTACAGGAGCTACCATGTCATAGTGAAGTACCCTGTGAACATGGCGGACGGGCAGATAGAGATCCTCGCGGAGTTCCAGATCAGGACACTATCGATGAACTTCTGGGCTACGGTGGAGCATTCACTCAACTACAAGTACAAGCATGCCATTCCGGACGATATAAAGTACAAGCTTAAATCCGCGGCGGATGCCGCGTTCAACCTGGATGAGCTCATGATGGGCATAAAGGACGAGATAAAGGACGCCCAGCAGCTGTTCGAGGTCAAGTCCAACCTTGTTTCAAGCATAATGAATAACATACTGCTGCTTTCGTCGCTGGGTAAGAACTCAGAGGCGACAAGGTACCAGACTCAGCTCAGCAGGCTAATACAGGAGGGAGAGGTCTACGACCTTAACAACCTCCTCAGGGCTACAGAGAAAACCCTGGATATGTACAGATAAACAAATGGAGGCTGCCTTTTGCAGGCAAGCCTCCATTTTTATTTTTCGATATAGTTCTGGACGTGCTTTATGACTATGTTGATGCTGCCGTCGCCGATCCTCTGGATCTCGAAGCGGTTCCTGTCGCTGTACGTCTCGTGAGCGAGGTACAGGTCTATCTCGTTGTCGATCTTCAGCCGCACCCTCTTTAGCTTCTTGTCGACCCATTCCCGGTCAATCTCGATGCTTCCCGCTACGCCTTTGGAGCTGATGAACTCGTTGAAGCTTTCCTTCTCCAGCTGCTTATCGCCGAAGAGGCTTTCAGAAAGCTCGCCAACGTTGACGGTCTCTTCGGAAAGTATCTTGTCCTTGACCGCGCTTCTCACTGTCTCCGCCTTGTCGGCATTTCCGTCAAGGTTTGACCTTGTCCAGTCCTCGACAGCCTTTATGAGGTTCCTCGTCTTGTCCCTTTCGTTGTCGATCAGCCTGCAGCCCAGGTAGTTGTTTATGAAATAGTTCGAGTCTTTGTTCTGCTTGTCTATCACCATGAGGTTGAACTCCTGGTCCGCCCTTAATGGCTTTATGAAAGCGCATTTCTGGATTTTGGAGGAGCTTGACGGCAGGCCGGAGTATTCAGGAAGTATCCTTATGCCTATCTTCTCGTCGATGAAGTCCACGCTGTGCGTGAAGTTCTTTATGTAGTCCATCTTGAATATACCGAGCAGCGGGCCGAACTCAGTCGAGATGGACACCACCACCAGGTCGCAGGACGGGATGTTGGAGTTCGACTTCATCAGAGTGAAAAGCTGCCTTGCGATCTCCTTCGACACGTCGATTATGTCGCCATGGCCGTTCAGGTATTCCTGGGCCACTTCCTTCACTATGTTTCGCTCATCGTTGAACAGGGCGTATTTCAGCTCCTCGTCCTTGAGGCAACGTTCCGTATGCCGCAGGAGGAACCTGTAGACATCCTCGTCAAGGTCCAGCTTGAACTCGTTCAGGATAGGTTCGTCGGAGTTTGTGTCAAGTATGTGCAGCACCGCTTCGTTTATGTTTATTTCCCTTATGTATTCCAAACCGCGCTACCCCTTTATGACCTTAGCTTTGTTCCTCTTCTGGCACATCTCGATGAACTTCTTGTCGGGAGCAAGCTTGATCTTGAACACCTTGCCTTCGACCTCCGTAAGCACGGTGTAAACACCTGTGACCTGGCCCTTCATGTGGTAGGCCATCGTCTTATCGGGCTTTATGTTAAGCTCCGCTATCTTGCCGCTCTGCTGAGGGGCCATGATGATGATTTCGCTCAGCTTGAATTCGAACATCTTCTTTTTGTTTTTGCCTCCGAGCGTCCTTTCGATCGAGACGGTGTCACCCGACAAGATGTAGGAGTATCTCGTCATGGAGTACTGCCTTGCATAGAGGGCGAAAAATCCGAAGAGCGCCATCACGGAGCCGGCTGCGAACTCCCCCATGAAGAGATAAAGTACGGCGATGATAAAACTGGCGATCGCGAGGACCTTCATTGTCTTGAAACGCACTACGTTGCTTGCGTCTACTTCCTGCCTATAAATATTTTCCACAATTCCACCTCATTTATTCACATTATATTAACGAAATTAAGCACTATTTATTATATAATATTAATGTCGGACTATGCAAGGCTGCAGAAGGCCGCAAATCTTATAAGGGGTGGTTCGTTTGAAGGAATTTGAAACAAAGATAGTTAACATAGAGCCTGATGAAATCAGGGAAAAGATGAAGTCGATAGGTGCCGGGCTTGTGAAAAAGGAAAACCAGGTTAACAAGATATTCGATTTTGAAGACAAAAGGCTGCTCAGCAGCAAGGGCTATGCAAGGATAAGGGTGGTCGAGGACCTACTCGGGGGAAGGAACCACTACTACATGACGACGAAAAGGATCATAAGCCAGGAGAAGTTCAAGGTCATGGAGGAGAACGAGATAGAGATAAGCGACCATGTCGAGGGGGAAAACATATTCAAGGCCCTCGGCCTTGTCGAGTACAGCAGCATCGCCAGATACAGGGAGAGCTACAGGTACAAGGACGCCCTCATCGAAATCGACATAAACGACAGGGCTTTCTTCCCGGTGCCTTATATCGAAATCGAGACAGCGAGCGAGCCGGAGCTTGAGGAGATAGTCGAGCTTCTCGGCTACGAAATGAAGGACACCACGTCCAAGACCATATACCAGCTCATCGAGGATTACAAGGCAGGGGAAGGGTACTAGGATGTTCGGATACGTTACCCCGTGCAAAATGGAGCTCAGGATGAAGGACTACGAGAAGTTCAGGTCCTACTACTGCGGACTATGCAAGTCCATCAAGAGCAACGTCGGCAACCTGCCCAGGTTCACGCTTAACTACGACATGACGTTTCTCGCAGTGCTGCTGGACTCCCTGTCAGAGGGGCGGACCTCCTACGAGAGGCAGGTCTGCATGGCGCACCCGGCTAAAAAGAAGGTTGTCATCGTGGACAACGACGCGATCAAGTATGCGGCGTACTTCAACACGATCCTCAGCTACTACAAGCTCATGGACAACTATGCCGACGACGGAAGCCTGAGGAGCTTTCTTATGAAGTCGGTCCTTGAGCCGTACATGAGGAAATACCCGGAAGAGATGCTGACAAAAAAGCAGGAGGTCGAGAGGAAGCTAGCCGGACTCTCAGCCATGGAAGCCTCGCCGGCAGGCAGGTCGATAGATGAGATAAGCCATCCCTTCGCGGACCTCACCGGATACATCCTTTCCGAGTACTGCGATGAGGAAGCCGAGGAGCTTTACTGGCTGGGCTACAACCTTGGCAAATGGATATACATCATAGATGCCTATGACGACCTTGAAAAAGACATGAAGGAAGGGAAATTCAACGCGATCGAAGCAGTCTTGAACAAGGATAAGCTCGGCTACGGCGAGTTCTGCGGTGCAGTGGAGGAGAGGATGGATTTCCTGCTCACTGCCTGCGCGAGAGAGTGCCTTGAACGCCTGGAGGCGCTGCCGCTTAAAAAGAACGAGGAATTATTGCGAAATATTTTGCAGTATGGTTTAATGGAAAAGATAGACAAAGTATTTAAAAGGAGCTGTTTTGACGATGAGAAATCCCTATGAGGTGCTCGGAATAAAGGAGAACGCGACAAAAGATGAAATAAAGAAGGCTTACAGGGAGCTGGCTAAAAAGTACCACCCTGACCAACACGGAGCGAACCCTCTCCAGGAGCTCGCAGAAGAGAAGATGAGGGAGATCAACGAAGCTTACGACTACCTCATGAAAAACGGCGCTGAGACCGGCCGCAGCAGCTACGGGAACGCCGGAGGAAGCGGAAGCGGCGGTTACAGCGGGCAGGGAAGCTCGGCCGCATATCAGTCCATAAGGATGGACATCCAGAACGGAAACATTGCGGCAGCAGAGAGCAAGCTGAACAGCATGAAGGTCAGGGACGCCGAATGGAACTACCTGAGCGGTCTGCTTTACCTTAGAAAAGGCTGGTACGATGCAGCGAACAGCCACCTCAGCATGGCCTGCAAGCTTGATCCCATGAACATGGAGTACAGGGATGCCCTGAACAGGATGAACTACGGGAATGCCAACTACAGGGGCAACTACAGGAAGACGAGGAACGACCCTGACTTCTGCAACATGTGCATGACGCTGTGGTGCATGGATACCTGCTGCGAATGCGGCGGCGGCGACATGATCGACTGCATGTAGGCTTACGGGTGAAAATGATGGATTCCAACAAAAGCAAAGCTTACGCGGCCGCCCTGGGAGGCATGCTGACGGCTCTCGGCGCGCTGCTGGTCTACATAAGCTCTATCCTGCCCACAAGCAGGATATTCCTCGAGGGGCTGACGAGCTGCATTATAGTTGCCGGCATAACCGTGATAGGCACGAAAAACAGCGCCGCGGTCTATGCAGCAACTGCAATCCTGGCGTTCCTTATAGGAGGGCTCAGGCTTACGACCATTTCTTATGCTCTTGTTTTCGGCCTTTACGGTTTTGTGAAATACTACATAGAGGGGCTCAACAGGATAGTTCTTGAGTACGTCCTCAAGCTCGCATACTTCAACCTGTGCCTTGCAGCCATGTTCCTGATCTCAAGGCTGTTCCTTCCGAATCTTTTGGATATCAAGGGAGCGGTATGGGTGGTCCTGGCTGCGGCTCAGTTCGTCTTCCTGCTGTATGACTATATGCTTTCGGCCTTCGCAACATACTTCAGAAAGAGGTTCGACAAACTCATCTCAAAATAATTCGAAAAAAGAGTTGACATTGAACCTGTATCTGATATAATAGTTGTTGTTGATGCCCATTAGCCAAATGGTAAGGCACCTGCCTCTGGAGCAGGCACTGTGTTGGTTCGAGTCCAGCATGGGCAGCCATTGAGTCCCTGAATTGTTTCGGGGACTTTTTCATTTCCGCTTTTAGTCTTGACAACAATATTCAGATATAATAGAATTTAAATAATTAAATATCAGACGTTGAAGCGGAATATTAGTTTCTTTATCCTCTAAGAGAGCTGTTGTGTGCTGGGAAACAGTGTTGATAAAAAGATGAACTCACCGCCGAGTATGCCTGCAAAAACAGGCACGGGGAAACCGTTATATTCTACGAGTGAAACCAGTATTGGTTTAATTAGAGTGGTACCGCGGAATTTAGCCTTTCGTCTCTTGCAGAGATGAAGGCTTTTTATATTATTCAAATATTTTTGTGTAAAGGGGAATGTTTATGGGTTTTTACAGTACAAAAATCGATAAGAAATGGCAGGATAAATGGGAAGCAACAAAACTTAACAAGTTCGATGACACGAATCTCGAGAAGAAGTTGTATGTCCTCGAGATGTTCTCATACCCTTCAGGAAGCAAACTACATGCAGGCCACTGGTTCAATTACGGGCCAACGGATTCATGGGCAAGGATGAAGAGGATGCAGGGGTACAACGTGTTCCAGCCTATGGGCTTTGACGCATTCGGTCTGCCTGCAGAAAACTACGCTATAAAGACAGGCATACATCCGTGGGAATCCACGCTTAAAAACATAGAGACAATGGAGATACAGCTGAAAGCCATGGGCGCGATGTTCAGCTGGGAGAACGAGGTAATAACCTGCCAGCCTGAATACTACAGGTGGTCGCAGTGGATATTCCTTAAGCTTTATGAAAAAGGCCTGGCCTACAAGAAAAAGGCTCCTGTAAACTGGTGCCCGAGCTGCAACACGGTTCTTGCAAACGAGCAGGTAGTTGACGGCGAATGCGAAAGATGCCACGCTTTGGTTACAAAGAAAGACCTTTCCCAGTGGTTCTTCAAGATAACAGACTATGCGGAGGAGCTTCTCAGGGATTTGGACAAGATAGACTGGCCTGAGAAGACAAAGGCGATGCAGAGGAACTGGATAGGAAAGTCAATCGGAGCCGAGGTGGTGTTCAAAGTGGACAATTCGGACCTGGACTTCACAGTGTTCACAACAAGGATAGATACGCTTTTCGGCTGCTCATACTGCGTAATAGCTCCTGAGAACGACCTTGTAGACAAGATCACGACAGAAGAGAACAGGGAAACGGTTGAAAACTACAAGGAAGAAACAAAGAAGCAGAGCGACATAGAGAGGCAGTCCCTTGCAAGGGAAAAGACAGGCGTGTTCACAGGCGCTTTCGCCATAAATCCAATAAACGGAAGAAGGGTTCCGATACTGATCGCTGACTACGTACTGAATACTTACGGCACAGGCTGCGTAATGGGCGTTCCTTCGCATGATGAAAGGGACTTCGAGTTCGCTACAAAATACAACCTCCCGATCGAGAGAGTAATAACGGGAGGAGACCTCCCTTCGGTTGAGTACGGCAAGCTAGTTAACAGCGGAGAATTCACAGGTATGACATCAGAGGAAGCTATCACAGCTATCACAGCAAAACTCGAAGGCCAGGGGAAAGGAAACGCGAAAATCAACTTCAGGCTTAGGGACTGGCTTGTATCAAGACAGAGATACTGGGGAACGCCTATCCCTATGGTGTACTGCGACTGCTGCGGAACGGTTCCTGTTCCGGAGAGCGACCTTCCGGTACTGCTGCCACATGATGTTGAATTCTCTCCTGACGGAACATCACCGCTCCTGAAATCGGAGGAATTCATGAACACTACCTGCCCGGTATGCGGCGGACCTGCAAAGAGGGAAGCAGACACGCTGGACACGTTCATATGCTCATCCTGGTACTTCCTCAGATACGCAGACAACCTGAACGACAAGCAGGCGTGGGATCCTGAAAAGATAAACAAGATACTCCCTGTCGACATGTATGTTGGAGGAGCAGAGCATGCTGTCATGCATCTTCTCTACGCAAGGTTCTTTGTGAAAGCTCTGAGGGACATGGGATATCTGAACTTCGACGAGCCTTTCACCGCTCTGAGGCACCAGGGTACGATACTCGGACCTGACGGAACGAAGATGAGCAAATCAAAGGGCAACACGATATCCCCGGACGAATACATCGAGCAGTTCGGCGCGGACGTATTCAGGATGTACCTGATGTTCGGCTTTGACTACGCCAGCGGCGGAGCATGGAGCGACGAAGGAATAAAATCAGTAGGAAGGTTCGTCGACAGGGTCGAGAGGGTGCTCGAAATGTCGAGGGAAGCGATAGCTGATGCTAAAAGCACAAAGGGCGATATGGGAGCAGATGAGAAGGAACTGAACTACGTGCGCAACTACTCCATAAAATCCATATCGGAGGATGCAGACAGGTTCCAGTTCAACACTTCGATAGCGAGGATGATGGAGTTCACAAACGCTCTCATGAAGTACATGAACGTGGAGAACAAGAACCCTGGATTCCTTAAGGAGGTCATAGATGACTATGTAAGGCTGCTTGCGCCTTTCGCGCCTCATTTTGCTGAGGAGCAGTGGGAGCTGGCCGGCAACGGATACTCGGTGTTCAACGAGACTTGGCCGGCGTTCGACCCTAAAGCCCTCATAAAGGACGAGGTCGAGATAGCGATACAGGTCAACGGAAAGATCCGATCCAAGATAAACGTAGCCAGCTCAATGACCGAGAAGGAGATAGAGACGGCTGCCCTGGAGGATAAGGAGACTGCTCCGTTCCTTGAAGGGAAAAATGTGGTTAAGGTAATAGTTATAAAGGGAAGACTCGTAAACATAGTGGTCAAATAAGATTATACCGCGCACGGAGCTGGACTCCGGGCGCGGTTTTTCAATTCCTTGGAAATTCTTTAGATTAAAGATATGCTCAATGACCTCATCGAGCTGAAATAGGCTGAAGCAACAAAAAAAAGCAAGTGCCGGACATCCGGCTGTCTTGTCCGGAATGTCTGGCACTCTGTTTTCAATTAAAGCTTGTTAGCTGAGCCGAGAACTTCGTCGATCTTTCTTTCAACGAGGGCCTGGATCCTCTTTCTGCCTTCACCGAGGTATTTCCTTGGGTCGAATTCCTTAGGGCTTTCTGCAAATACTTTTCTGATCGAAGCAGTCATTGCAAGCCTGAGGTCAGTGTCCATGTTGATCTTGCATACGGCCATGGAAGCAGCCTGTCTGAGCATGTCTTCAGGTATTCCCTTTGCTCCTGCAATGGCTCCGCCGTACTTGTTGCACATCTCTACCGACTCAGGGTCAACTGATGAAGCTCCGTGGAGGACTATAGGGAAGCCAGGGAGTTTGCCCTGTATCTCTTCTAGTATGTCGAATCTGAGCTTTGCTTCTCCTGCGAACTTGTATGCTCCATGGCTTGTTCCGATCGCTATCGCAAGGGAGTCAACGCCAGTCCTTTTCACGAAATCAACTGCCTGTGCTGGCTCGGTGTATATGTGCACGTCGCTCTTGACGTCGTCCTCAACTCCTGCAAGAACTCCGAGCTCCGCTTCTACGACAACGCCTCTTGCGTGCGCGTATTCAACGACTTCCTTAGTCTTTGCAACGTTTTCCTCATATTCGAAGTGGGAACCGTCGATCATTACCGATGTGAATCCGCAGTCTATAGCGGCCTTGCATGCTTCGAAATCTGCGCCGTGGTCAAGGTGAAGAGCTATGTCGAGGCCAGTCTCTTCAACAGCAGCGTCGACCATCGCCTTAAGGTATCTTGGGCCTGCATATTTAAGCGCGCCTGATGAAACCTGGATTATTACAGGGGACTGCTTAACTTTGGCAGCGTTGACAACACCCTGGAGTATTTCCATATTATTAATGTTGAATGCACCGATAGCATATTTTCCTTCATAGGCTTTTTTGAACATTTCCGTGGTAGTTACTAATGGCATAGAGAATTCCACCTTTCAAACAAATATTTTTCCTTACCCTGTATATTATAATCTATTATCGGAACATTTGCCACACAGGATAAGTTTTTCTGCAACTATATGCAGAATTATCGTGACTTATGCTAAAATATATGTATAATGTTATGTGGGTTTGTTTTTCTTTACAAACCGTGGAATATTTGAAAGGTTGGTGTTGTTTATGAGAAATTACAGCGCATTTGACATCCTAGGACCTATAATGATAGGACCATCAAGCTCTCACACTGCTGGAGCAGCAAGACTAGGCAAAGTTGCAAAGGTCATAGCCGGGGGAGAGATAAAAAGCGTCAAGTTCTATCTCCATGGATCCTTTGCTCAGACATATAAAGGCCACGGTACGGACAAAGCACTGGTAGCAGGAATTCTTGGGATGGATCCTTGGGACGACAGGCTCAAGACATCGATAGAAACTGCCAAGGAAAAAGGAATCGGCATAGAGTTCATACCTACAGACCTTGGAGACGTTCATCCCAACACAGTTAAGATAGTCATAACAAAAACAGACGGATCAGTCACGTCAGTAGTTGGATCCTCGATCGGAGGAGGAAACATCGTTGTAACAGAGGTCGACGGAGACGCGCTCGAGTTCACGGGAATGTATCCTACGCTCCTCATACACCACGTTGACGTTCCGGGAATGATCCTCAAGGTTACGAATGTCCTTTACGATCACAATGTAAACGTTGCGTTCCTCAAGGTTTTCAGAAGCGCTAAGGGACAGGACGCGGCAATGGTGTTCGAGGTCGACGGTGTACTTACTGATGAAGAGATCGAAGAAATCAAGAAGATACCGAACATCAAGAGTGCTAAGGCCATCAACATTTAATTCGGGAGGGTTTTTATTATGGTAAATCACGGATATGAACTTGTTAAAGTTTGCGAAGAAAAGAATATGCCGATATGGGAATACACCATAGAGGACGAAGCAAGGGAGACAGGCCTCAGCAAAGAGGAAGTTTTCGAAAAGATGAGGGCTAACCTCAAGGTCATGCAGGAAGCAGCGGAATACGGCATGAAGAACGAAGTCAGATCGGTAAGCGGGCTTATCGGCGGAGACGGCTTCAAGCTCAGCAGGTATGCCGAAAGCGGTAAAACCCTCACAGGCAAGATGATGGTCAAGGCCATGGCAAGAGCCCTTTCCTGCTCTGAAGTCAACGCATCGATGGGAAGGATTGTTGCAGCTCCAACGGCAGGCTCCTGCGGAATCATGCCTGCAGCTATCATTACGGCCGGCGAAGAGCTTGGCAAGTCAGACGACGACCTCGTAAAGGCTCTGTTCACAGGAGCAGGAGTCGGCATAATCATTGCGAAGAATGCAACTATGGCAGGAGCGGAAGGCGGATGCCAGGCTGAATGCGGATCGGCAGCAGCGATGGCTGCAGCGGCAATAGTCGAGATGATGGGAGGAACTCCTGACCAGGCTCTCAACGCAGCGGCAATAGTGTTCAAGAACATCCTCGGACTTGTTTGCGACCCTGTTGCAGGACTCGTAGAGATCCCATGCGCAAAGAGGAATGCTTCAGGAGCAGTGAGCGCGCTCACGACTGCAGACATGGTCATGGGCGGCGTAATGAGCAAGATACCGTTCGACGAAACGGTGGAAGCAATGTACAAGATCGGAAAAGGTATGCCTTGCGAGCTGAGAGAGACAGCCCAGGGTGGAGTGGCAATAACTGAAACAGGCCTGAAGATGAAGGAACAGGTTTTCGGAAAATAATTATTCCATAAACATAAAGATACAGGTCGCCTGCAGGTTGACCTGTATCTTTTTAGCCTAGTTTGGATGTGAACCTGGCTGCAAGAAGGTATGTGAGGGCAGCTGTTATAATAACAGCAAGCTGTGGTGCGACAGGCATGTCCGCAGTAACAAAGGCGAACAGCGACAGAGCGGTGCCTGCCAGCACGGGCGATTCGTCATAGATGAAGGATGTTCCGCATCCCTGACTATCGGCTTTTGCGAGCTTGTACGCTGCCGCCATGGGGAACGCGAGCACCAGCAGGTATCCTGCAGCGCCGTAGTTGCTGAAACCGTAGAGCTGGAAAACGAGTAGTGCCGGGGCTATCCCGAAGGAAACGAAGTCCGCGAGGGAGTCGAGCTTTTTTCCGTATTCGCTGGAAACGTTAAGGTATCTCGCTATCCTTCCGTCATACCTGTCCGCAAGGCCCGCCGCCATGATCAGGAGGGCCGCGAGCCTGTAGTCTCCGCCAAAGGTTACGAGCATGGAAATAATTCCGAGTCCAAGATTGGCAAAGGTAAGCGCATCGGGAACCGAGCTTTTTGATATACGAGCCATCTTCTTCACCTCCAATTACTATTATAAGCCATGCTCAGCCAAAGTTCACCGCATATTTGCGCTGTATTGTGGATTCGCCGCATTAAGTGTTATAATAAAATAACAATTCAACTGTTAGGAGAGAGTGCTTATGGATAAAGTCAAATTTATTTACAATCCGTATTCCGGAGAAAGCACCATAGTGACTGATATAGACAAGGTCATAAAGGTACATCAAAAATATGGCTGCGAGGTTGTCCCGTTCAGGCTTGGGCACGGATTTGGAATGGACGAGGCGTTTGAAGGCCTGGACGAGTCCTTCAAATACGTTTTGATAGCAGGCGGAGACGGCACCATAGACCTGGCCGTGAACGCCATGAAGAGAAAAGGGATAGACATCCCCATAGCCATGCTGCCGGTAGGCACAGCAAATGATTTCGCGAAATACATCGGGATGCCGGAGGATGTAGAGGCTGCATGCGAGCAGATACTCACCTCGAAGGTAAAGAAGATCGACATAGGCAGGATAAACAACAAGTACTTCATAAACGTGGCCAGCACGGGGCTTTTCACGGATGTATCCCAGAAGATAGATGAGAACCTGAAGAACACCATGGGAAAACTGGCATACTACCTCAAGGGCCTTGAGCAGGTGCCAAATTTCAGGAAGCTCAAGATAAAGGTTACTTCGGAACACGGCGTTTTTGACGGCGACATGTATCTCATGCTCGTGTTCAACGGCCAGACGGCAGGGAACCTTAAGTTTGCCTACAAGTCGGAGGTCGACGACGGGATGCTGGATGTCATCATTTTCAAGGCTGTTATGTTCAAGGACCTCATCCCTCTCATAGTCGACATGCTGAGGGGCGCTCACCTGGAGCACGAAAACGCCATAATGTACTTCAAGACGGACAAGATAAGGATAGAATGTTATGAGGACATCGTCACTGACATAGACGGTGAAAGAGGGCCGGACTTCCCGCTTGAGATCGAATGCATAAAGCACGGTATAGAGGTGCTGGGAGTAAACATACAGTAGAAGAGGGCAGCTGCGCCCGGGGGTTATTTTCCCCTTGGTTTCGCAGCTGCCCTTTTATTGCCTTTAGGCTTCGTATTTTCTTTTGCGCTGTCCTTGCCGCCGCCCTTGCTGTTGACATTGCTGCCCATAGGTTTGCCTTTTGGCTTTCTGACCGCACGGGGCGGCGAGTCCGGTATGAGGGAGTTCTTTCCTTTGCCGATGAGGTCTTCGCGGTTTGCAGCAATAAGAGCCTCGCGCACGAGCGAATAATTGGAAGGAAGGGAATACTGCAGGAGCGCCCTCTGCATGTTCTTCTCCTTCTGAGTCCTCGGGACGTAAACCGTCTCCCCCGTCAAGGGATTCATGCCGGTGTAGTACATGGTAGTGGAAAGCGAGCCCGGCGTAGGGTAGAAGTCCTGAACCTGCTCGGGCATGTAGCCCATCTCCTTGATGTAGAGCGCCAGCTCGATGGCCGCATGGAGGTCGCTGCCAGGATGGCTCGACATCAGATAGGGAACAAGGAACTGCTTCTTTCCCAAATCCTTGTTTATCCTGTTGTATTTGTCGGCAAATCTGCAGTAAACATCCTTGCCCGGTTTCCCCATCTGCCTCAGAACCTTGTTGCTTATGTGTTCGGGGGCAACCTTGAGCTGTCCGCTGATGTGGTGCTCGCACAGCTCCCTGAAAAAGCTGTCGTTCTTGTCGTAGGTGAGGTAGTCGTACCTGATCCCGGACCTTATGAACACCTTCTTTATGCCCGGCAGCTTCCTCATGTTCCTTAGCATGCCGAGGTACTCGCTGTGGTCGACGATCAGGTTCTTGCACGGCGTAGGGAAAAGGCACTGTCTTGTCTTGCACACCCCGTTTTTCTCCTGGAGCTTGCAGGCCCTGTGCCTGAAGTTGGCTGTGGGGCCGCCCACATCGTGGATGTACCCCTTGAAGTCGTCCAGGGTTGTCATGAGCTTAGCTTCGTCGAGCACCGACCTGCTGCTCCTGTTCTGGATAACCCGCCCCTGGTGGAAGTTCAGGGCGCAGAAGGAACATCCGCCAAAGCAGCCCCTGTGGCTTGTTATTGAGAACCTAACTTCCTTTATTGCGGGGATTCCTCCCTGGCTTTCGTACATAGGGTGGTAGGTCCTCGCATAAGGCAGGCCGTAAACAGCGTCCATCTCCTCCTGGCTGAGCGAAAGCTGGGGAGGGTTCTGTACGATATACCTTTCTCCGTGCTTCTGCACCACTGTCTTGCCGTTGGTAGGATCCTGCTCCAGGTACTCGGTCTTGTAGCTTTTTGCATAGGCCATCTTGTCAGATGAAACTTCCTCGAAGGATGCAGCCTCGACGTAATCCTTAAGGCCTTCCAGCGTGTTGGCAGCGTAGACGGTTCCCCTGGTTCCCTTAATGTTCTTCACGTTCATCCCGTATTTCAGAAGGTTGGCTACCTCCACGACCGTTTTTTCGCCCATGCCGTACATAAGCAGGTCCGCCTTGGAGTCTATCAGTATGCTGCGCCTCACCTTGTCTTCCCAGTAGTCGTAATGGGCGAACCTTCTGAGGCTTGCTTCTATTCCGCCTATAAGTATGGGGACATCCTTGTAGGCTTCCCTGGCCTTTCCGCAGTAGACTATGACAGCCCTGTCAGGCCTGAAACCAGCCTTCCCGCCCGGGGAGTAGAGGTCGTCATGCCTTTTCTTCTTGGCTGCCGTGTAGTGGTTGACCATGGAGTCGATGTTGCCCGAGTTGATCAGGAAACCAAGCTTAGGCTTTCCGAGCACCCTGAAGCTTTCCACATCCCTCCAGTCCGGCTGCGGTATGATACCTACCGTAAAGCCCTGGCTCTGAAGAACCCTCCCAATTATTGCCGTGCCGAAGGAAGGGTGGTCCACATAAGCGTCACCGGTAATTATTATGAAATCGAGGCTTTCCAGGCCCGATTTTTTCATGTCTTCCCTTGATACGGGCAAGAACTCTTTGCTTATATTCAAATCTTTTTCATCCCTTTGTTTCATAATTTTCATGGCTAGAATCAATTATATCAGAAAGGCTCCGAAATGGCTTGCAAAATCTGATATTAAATATATAATAATAGATGTAAACTTAATAGAATATAAATGTGTTAGGTGAGGCTCCTATGCGGATATATGCTGCTGCCCGGAAACATCGAGAGATGCCAATGGGTCAACAAAGATTACCGGACTAAGGTTTTATTTAATGTAGCTGGATTTTCTATCCTATGCCGTATAGTGCTAAAACTCAGACGAAGTGATTCAGTTTGTTTTTTGAGCCCCGAAGCGGGCTTTTTTATTTTCAAAGGTGGTGGAACTTAATGGACAGTGGACCAAGTAGCGTCCGGACTAAACTTTCAAAAAAATCAATAATGGATGTGCAAAGGGTGGTTCTGTCCGTTTCGCTGAGATAGGCTGAATGATATTCCTTTGCTCAGAAGGAGGAATATCATGAGAAAACTATCCAGCTTCTACCTTAATAAATTTCTCTACAAAAAGGTGATTGACGAAGATGATGAGGTTATCGGTAAGCTTTGGGATGTCTACGTTGCTACGACAGAAGGTTTTCCGCGCGTCATCGGCTACCAGATAAAGAGGGGAAGGGAGCTCATCAACTGCGAGTTCAGGAGCATCGATTTCTACGAGGACAACAACAAGCCGGTGATAAAGGTCCATGGCGAGAGGGAAATCATAGTCCAGAAATTCTCATACCTGCTCTCAAAGCACCTGCTCGGCACCAGGATCGTAGACATAAACGGAAAAAAGCTCGTAAAGGTCAACGACCTGAGGATAGCGGAGCTTGCCGCCGAGTACAGGGTAATAGCGGTAGACACAGGGATCATGTCGCTCGGCAGGAAGTACAATGCAGAGAAGCTCCTGGATTGGGTGTTCAAGCTTATCAAGAAAAAGCAGGAGGACACCCTGATAATCTGGGACAACGTTGAATCCCTGGAGATGGTGAACAACAACCTGAAGCTTTCTGTGCCCTACAAGAAGCTTTCAAGGCTTCACCCGGCGGACCTGGCGGACATACTCGAGGACATGGACATAAACTACAGGAAGAGGGTATTCGAAAGCCTCGAAGAGGACCTCGCTGCAGACACCTTCGAGGAGATAGAGCCGGACTTCCAGGCCGACCTTCTGGAGACCATGAGCGAATCGAAAAGGGAAGAGGTCCTTGACAACATGCCTAACGACGAGATAGCAGACATGCTGGACGACATGGACGAAGAGACAGCGGAGAGGATCCTGCTCAACATGGAGAAGGAAGACGCAGACGAGGTCAGGGAGCTCATGCAGTACGAGGACGAAACGGTAGGAAGCCTCATGAACAAGGATTTCATATCCTTCAACATGAACATAACCGCAAGCGAAACGGTGGAGCTCATAAAGGAGATGGAGCCGGACGACGAGGTTTCGCATTACATCTACATGGTGGACGAGGATGAAAAGCTGGCAGGGGTGTTCTCGCTGCTGGACCTGGTAATGGCGGACGGAAATTCGCACCTGAGGGACATCCAGACAGAGGATGTGGTCAGGGTAAAGGACAGCGACAACATAGACGAAGCCATAAACCAGGCGACAAAGTACAATCTCCTGTCGCTCCCTGTAGTTGATGAGGAAGAAAAGCTGTGTGGAATCATAATAATGAACGACATCATAGAAGAAGTCTTCATGCCGCTTTGGAAGAGGCGCTTCAGGAAAGCCGTATAAAATTCAAAAAAATACTATTGACATGAATGTTGAAATACATTATTATTAATTCATAGTTAAATACTCGGAAATAAAAACTGAGAAGAAGGAAAGTAGTCCAGAGGAAGTTTAAAGAGAGTGGGCCCAAGGCTGAGAGGTCCATAAATGAAATCTGTTCGAAGTGCCCTTCGGAGTTGTGCACCGAAATGCGAGTAGGCTGCACCGGGTTCACCCGTTATAGCGATAGAGCATGCAGCGTGCTCGACAGAGCTGAGGCTTTTAGCCTAATTGGAGTGGAACCGCGGAGTGTTACTTCGTCTCTTTTGATAGAGACGAAGTTATTTTTTTTGAAAAAAAGGAGGAAAACAAATGAAATTCATCAGAGACCTTAACTATGACCTGAACAATATCATGAAGAGGGATCCTGCAGCCCGAAAGAAAATCGACCTGATACTCTACCCGTTCGTGCATGCCCTCATAGCCTACAGGATTGCCAACAAGCTGTACATTAAGAAGTTCTTCTTTACGGCCAGGCTGATATCCCAGATTGCCAGGGGCCTCACCGGGATTGAGATCCACCCGGGAGCGACGATCGGGAAAGGCTTCTTCATAGACCACGGGATGGGAGTAGTGATCGGAGAAACCACCGTTATAGGAGACCATGTCCATATGTACCACGGCGTGACCCTGGGCGCAACAGGCAAAGACAACAGCGGAAAAAGGCACCCGACAGTCGAGGATAATGCTATAATAGGAGGAGGAGCCAAGGTGCTGGGCAACGTAACGGTAGGGGCGAACGCAAAGGTGGGAGCCAATGCGGTAGTTCTCAAGGACGTACCTGCAGACTCGACTGCGGTAGGGATACCTGCAAGGGTCGTCCTTAAGAAGATGCCGGCGCAGATAGTTGAGCATAACGTCCATTACCTGTTCAACGAAATGGTAATTTAGAAAAAGAAGGGGAATCAGTTTGCATGGACTGCAAGGAGTCTATAATGGAATACGCCAGGAGCCTCGGGCTCGAGCTTGTGGGGTTTTCAAAGTGCCGCAAATACACCGAGCTGATATCCAATTATAATGCAAGAAAGGACAGGAATGTCCGGAACGAGTTCGAAGAAGAAGACATAGGCAGGAGGGTGAATCCCTTCCTTTACATGGAAAACGGGAAAACGATAGTATCTGTCGCTTTTCCCTATTTTCATGGGGAAACAGACTGCAGCGGCGAGGGCAAAGCGCACTTCTCTAAGTACACGCAGGGCATGGACTACCATGCCGCAGTCAACCATTACCTTGAAAAAATATGCGCACGAATCGGGGAGCTCGGAGGGAAGGCGGAGCACTTCGTCGACAGCAACTCCCTGCCGGAGAGGTACATAGCCTCTATGAGCGGGATCGGGTTCATAGGCAAAAACAACATGCTCATAACGAGGAAGTACGGCTCCTACGTATTCCTCGGGGAGATAATCACAGACCTGGAGATAGAGGAAGACGCTCCGGCACACAACCTGTGCGGGGGCTGTTCGCGCTGCGTCGAGGCATGCCCCACGGGATCCCTGAAGCAGGACAACCCAAACATTTGTCTCTCATACATAATGCAGAAAAAGGAGCTCGAGGACAGCTGGCTCACAAGGCTTGGCGGGAGGCTTTTCGGGTGCGACACCTGCCAGGATGCATGCCCCTTCAACTGGGAAGCGGAGAGATCCGCCCTGGAATGCTTCAGACCCTACGGGTTCATGTGCAATCCGGACCCGGAGGAGATCGCGTTCATGAGCGGCAGCCTTTTCAGGGAAAGGTACAGGAGGACCTCCTGCGGCTGGAGGGGGAAGGCGATCCTGCAGAGGAACGCGCTCATCAGCCTGTTCCAGCTTGAAAGGGAGGCCGCGGACAGGATAAGGGCAGAGGACTTTGCATCACCTATTCTTAAGGATATTTGCAATAGACTTTTACGTGTTTTCAAACTATAATTTAATATGTAAGTTTTTATTAAATACTAGCATAAGAAAGGTGGACTCTAAATGATTTCTCCGGGTATGTCAAAGCTAATAGGCATGCTGCCAGAGAGACCTCTTATCTTCCTGGCAAACAAAATATTGTACGGATATATAAAAAAATATGCAAATATCAAGGTGAGCGGCAAGGAGAACCTCAAAGGCGTGAAGAAGCCTATACTGTTTATATGCAACCACCTGAGCAATTCGGATGCGCTGGTGCTTAACACCGTGTTCAAGGATCAGGACCTGACCTTCGTTGCCGGAGTCAAGCTCGATGACAATGTGCTGACCAGGCTGGGGATGTCCATAACCAAGACCATAAACATACATCCGAACGCTGCCGACAAGGATGCGATATCGAACGTTGTCACCTGCCTAAGGGCCGGCAACAACGTCCTCATATTCCCAGAGGGCACCAGAAGCAGGGTGGGCTCCATGATAGAGGCGAAGAAAGGAATCGTTCTCATACAGAGGCTGTCAAAGGCTACAGTAATTCCTGTGGGCATGAGCGGCACCGACAAGCTGCTTCCGATAAACGAAAAGGACATGGCCCTTGAGGATTTCAACTACGCAGACGTCAACGTGAACATAGGCAAGCCTCTTGAAATATCGCCCAGGGAAAAGGATGAGGACAGGAGGGACTACGATGAACGTATCCTTAACCTGATGATGAAGAGCATAGCTTCGCTTCTTCCGGAATCCTACAGGGGAGTGTACAAATAATTGAAAAAAGCGGATATGATACTGGATTTGCTCATTAAAACCTACCCGGACGTGAAATGCGCTCTGAACTTCAGCACCCCGTACGAGCTGCTTGTTGCGACGATACTTTCGGCGCAGTGCACGGATGTAAGGGTGAACATAATCACCGGGGAGTTGTTCAAGGAATACAACACTCCTGCAAAAATGCTGGAGCTTACAGAAGAGGAGCTGGGGGAAAAGATAAAAAGCTGCGGATTGTACAAAAACAAGAGCAGGAACATACTTGCCGCGACCGTTATGCTTGCGGCTGAATTCAACGGCGAAGTCCCCGACACGATAGAGGAGCTGCTGAAGCTTCCCGGAGTTGGGAGGAAGACGGCAAACGTTGTCCTCGCAAACGCCTTCGGCAAGCCTGCCATAGCGGTGGACACCCATGTGTTCAGGGTTTCGAACAGGCTTGGCATAGCAAAAGGAAAGACACCGGAGGTCGTGGAAAAGGGCCTGATGAAGGCTTTTCCGGAGGAGATGTGGGGATACGCACACCATCTCCTTATAGCACACGGAAGGAACCTTTGCTCTGCAAGGAATCCGAAATGCTGCGAGTGCCCTCTGGCACCGTATTGTTCATATTTTACAAAAGGAGATTAAGTGGATGGGATTAAAAGAAGAAGCACTGAGAGTGCACAGGGAAAACAGGGGAAAGCTTGAGGTTGTGGGCAAGATACCCGTCAAGACAAGGGAGGACCTTTCCATAGCGTACACTCCGGGAGTAGCGGAGCCTTGCCTTGAGATAGCAAAGGACAAGGAAAAAATGTATGAATACACAATAAAAGGGAACATGGTGGCTATAGTCACAAACGGAACGGCGGTACTGGGGCTCGGAGACATCGGAGCAGGCGCCGGACTTCCTGTTATGGAAGGAAAAGCGCTCCTGTTCAAGGAGTTCGGTGGGGTCGACGCATTCCCTATATGCATCGACAGCAAGGATCCTGATGAAATCATCAAGACGGTGAAGCTGATATCTCCTGTTTTCGGAGGCATAAACCTGGAGGACATAAAGGCTCCGGAATGCTTCTATATAGAAGACAGGCTCAAAAAGGAGCTCGACATACCGGTTTTCCACGATGACCAGCACGGAACTGCCGTCGTAGTGCTTGCGGGCATGTACAATGCCCTGAAGCTTGTTGGCAAGAAGCTGGAGAGCGCGAAGATAGTGGTTAACGGAGCTGGATCGGCAGGAACCGCCATAACTAAGCTGCTTCTTAAGGCAGGAGCTGCAGATGTCATCATGTGCGACATAAAGGGAGCCCTTGTCGAAGGGGACGAAACCCTGAATCCGGCTCAGCAGGAAATGGCGAAGCTCACCAACAGGAAAAAGAAAAGCGGAAAGCTGGCAGATATCCTGGTCGGAAGGGATGTGTTCGTAGGCGTATCTGCGCCCGGGATCGTCACAAAGGAGATGGTCGCATCTATGAACAAGGACAGCATAATATTCGCAATGGCAAACCCTGTGCCGGAGATAATGCCTGACCTTGCAAAGGAAGGTGGCGCGAGGGTGGTTGCCACCGGAAGGTCCGACTTCCCTAACCAGATAAACAACGTGCTCATATTCCCCGGAATATTCAGGGGAGCTCTTGACGTGAGGGCCTCTGAGATAAACGACGACATGAAGCTTGCAGCAGCGAAGGGGATAGCAAGCCTTATCACTGATGAGGAGCTGAAGGAGGATTATATAATCCCAGACGTGTTCGACAAGAGGGTCTGCAGCTCGGTTGCCGAGGCGGTAAAGAAGATTGCGGTTCAGATGGGGATCGCGAGGAGAGTGTAACAAGTGATAACGATAAAGGACAAGGCGCTGAACTACGCCAAAAAGACGGGACTGAGCTTCGTGGTCAGGACCATAACTGTCAACCTGTCCTGCTGAGACGGGACAACTAACCAGACCCTGAGTATCAGGGTCAAAGCGGTTCATGAGAGCGAAGTGGAGGACTACCTTTACAACAAGTTCGAAGTTGACGGCGTGAAGGTGTTCATCGCAAAGGAGTTGAAGATGGATGACGAGGTGGCCATAATCCAGCATCCGCAGCTACCTTTCGCGAAACCGACCTTCGGGGTTCTGGGCGTAAGGATCCAGCATTAAAGCATAAAAAGACCATCAGGCTGTCGAGTTTAATCGCCGGCCTGATGGTCTTTTCATTTCAGCAGAGCTTTCCTCAGGAGGTCCAGGGCAGATATCGTCGCCCTCAGTCTTATCATGTCCCGCGTCCCCGAGAAATTGCATTTAATATAGGAAGATTTTCCGTTCACAGAAAGGCCTATGTAGACGAGCCCGACAGGCTTTTCATCCGTGCCGCCCTCCGGTCCCGCGATTCCTGTGGTTGAAAGCCCGATGCTCGTTCCTGAGGTCCTTGCTATCCCCTCAGCCATCTCGACAGCGGTTTCTGCGCTGACTGCACCGAACCTGTCAAGGGTTTCCTTTTTCACCCCCAGCCTGCTCACCTTGGCCTGGTTGCTGTAGGTTACAGACCCTTCCATGAAGACCTTGGAGATCCCCGGGTAATCGATGAGCCTCGCGGATATCATGCCTCCGGTGCAGGACTCGGCGACGGATATCGTGAGGTCCCTGTTTATGAGCATCCGGGCTATGACGGCTTCTATTGTTTCGTCGTCGGTACCGTACACGGCCTCTCCCAGCCTTTCGCGGATCAGCTTCTCGACAGGCGCAATCATTTCCAGCCCCTGGTCCTCTGTCCCGGCCTTCGCAGTGATCCTCAGTATGGACTCGCCCTGCTTGGCGTAGGGTGCAACCGTAGGGTTCGAGCTGCCCTCAATTATGTCCTGGACCCTGGATGCCATGAGGCTTTCTCCCAGGCCAATAACCCTCAGCACCCTGGACACTATGACGCTGTCTGCAAGGCTCTTGAGATAAGGGACAACATAGTTTTCGAACATCGGGTAAACTTCCCTTGGAGGTCCCGGGAGAACAATAATGGTCCTGCCGCCTTCGCTTATTATGCATCCTGGTGCTGTGCCGTGGTCGTTGGGGAGAATGGTGCAGCCTTCCGGGAACCAGGCCTGCTTCCTGTTTGCGTCTCCAAGCGAGCAGCCCCTGTTTGCAAGCATTTCCTTCAGCTTTTCCAGGGAAGGCTCGTCAAGAACCATAGTCTTGCCGAAAAACTCCGCAGCGGTCTCCTTCGTTATGTCATCCGTTGTCGGTCCCAGCCCGCCTGTGGTGATTATCAGTTCGCACCTTTCGAATGCGTCCTCGAACTCCTGCATGAGCCTCGTCTTGTTGTCCCCTACCACAGACTGGTGGAAAAGGGGGATTCCGAAGTCGGCAAGGCGCCTTGCAATGAACTGAGAATTTGTATTGACAATGTCGCCCAGCAGTATCTCGGTGCCTACGGCGATTACTTCTGCATTCATATCCATCCCTCCGTGAAAATTATTTGTGCTATCTATATATTATAGCAAAATAAGCAATAAATAAATTAAGAAAATACCTTTCGAAAAAAGTCAAAAAGGTATAGAATATAACTTGCGAAATGGTTAAGGGGGAAATTATGAATAACGTTAAAGCTATAAAATGGGAAGACGACAGCCTTGTGCTCCTGGACTGCACAAAGCTGCCTGTCAAGGAAGAATATATAACCTGCAGGGACTATGGGACACTGATAGATGCGATAAACTGCCTCGCCGTAAGAGGAGCTCCGGCGATCGGTATAGCTGCAGCGTACGGAGTCGTGCTTGCGGCTCAGGAAGCGCTGGGGCAGGCGGGATCGAAGGAGGCTTTCCTTGGGTACGTGGCAAAAGCAGTTGAAGAGCTTGCAGCCACAAGGCCTACAGCGGTCAACCTTTTCTGGGCACTGGACAGGGTTAAGGAGGTTATCAAGGCTTGTGCGGGGTTTTCTGAAAAGGAGATCAGGGATATGCTGCTCAAGGAGGCGGAGATACTGTTCGCCGAAGACATAGAATGCAACATGAAGATAGGAGAGCACGGAAACGCAATCGTGCCGCAGGGAGCAAGCATCCTCACCCACTGCAACGCGGGGGCTCTCGCCACCGCTGCATACGGCACCGCACTCGGAGTCGTAAGGGCTGCCCATGCTTCGGGAAAAGGGATCCAGGTGTACGCAGACGAGACAAGGCCGCTTCTCCAGGGGGCACGGCTTACGGCTTGGGAGATGACACAGGAAGGGATACCATGCACGCTTATCACGGACAGCATGGCAGGGTACGTGATGAGGCTAGGTAAGGTTGACCTGGTCATAACGGGAGCCGACAGGATAACCCTGAACGGGGACACTGCCAACAAGATAGGGACTTACTCGCTGGCCGTTCTGGCAAAGGAGCACGGGATACCCTTTTACATCGCAGCGCCGCTTTCAACAATAGACATCAGCCTAAAGCGCGGCAGCGAGATAGAGATAGAGGAAAGAAGCAAGCAGGAGGTCAGAAGCCTGTTCGGCGTCCAGACCGCACCGGATGCTGTCAACGTGTTCAATCCGGCTTTCGATGTCACTCCAAACGAATACATCACCGGAATAATAACAGAAAAGGGCATACTTAAACCACCGTACGAAAAAGCAATATCAGACCTTTTCAGATAGATTTCTTATGATAAGAGGGGAAAGATAAAAATGAAAGAGTTGAATTATTTGTTTACAGAGGAAAGGCAGCAGATAGTCGATATGTCACTCAAGCTTTACAGGGAACACCTCATAGTGGGAACCTGGGGCAACCTCAGCATGAGGGTCAGTCACGACGGCAAGGAATATTTCGTTGTTACTCCTTCGGGCATGGAGTATGAGGATACTACTCTCGACGATGTCCTTGTTCTGGACGGGGACGGGAACATAGTGCTTGGTGAAAGGAAACCAACTTCAGAGCTCAGGATGCACATGAAGATCTATGAGGAAAGAAGCGAGATCAACGCCATAATCCACACGCACAGCACCTTTGCGACAGCATGCGCTGTGGTGGGCATAGGCATACCGATGATGGTTGAGGACATGATCCAGCACATAGGAGGCAACGTCAGAATAGCCAAGTATGCCCTTCCAGGAACAGATGAGCTGGCGGAAAACGTCTGCCATGCGATAGAGGACAGGAAAGCTGTCCTGCTGAAAAACCATGGAGCTCTCGGCATTGGCGAAAACATGAAGGCGGCGTACAAGTCCTGCGTCCTTACTGAAAAGAGTGCACAGATCCTTGCCTACGCAAAAAACCTGGGGCACATCAACCTGATAAGCGCTGAGGACGCCGAGCGCATGGTCGACTACTATAAAAACCAGTACGGCCAGCAAAACAGTGCAAAATAAGTAGTTTTGTAGTATAATATATTCTTATATTGAGATTTTTTTGAGAGGAGGTTGTCCGATGGGCCGCAAGAAGAAGAGGAATTCTAGAGCAAGAAACCTGAAGAGAAGGGCTGTGGCAGCCATATCGGCGTTTTTCATAGTATTTGTCGCTCTAGCAGCGTTCGAAAACAATACAGTGAAAGGCTGGGACGACTTGATTTATCCTGGAGTTGCTGTTGACGGAACAGATCTTTCAGGGATGACCAGAGAACAGGCAAAGGAAGCGCTGGCAAAGGAACACGGCAGCGTGATTTCGGATAAAAAAATAAATGTAACCGCAGAGGGGAAGACGTATTCAATCGCCTATTCCAAGCTGAACCCTTCCTACGACATCGATTCGGCGGTGGAGGAGGCTTATTCCTACGGGAAAGACCTATCGCTTTTTAGCAAGTTCAACACGATAAAATTCGTCAAGGACAAGAACATTGAGATGAAGCTCGAATACAGTGAGAAGGCGGTTGGCGATTTCATAGCCTCAATCGAAGCAGCAGTCAATGTTGACGCAGTCGATGCAAAAATAGATGTCAACTCAGGCTACAAAATCACTCCTGAGCGGGACGGGAAAAAGCTCGACAGCGAAGCGCTCAAGAAGGAGCTTCTGTCAAAAATAGACGGGAAGCTTGGGGCGGACACGAACGTTTCTGCATCGGTCAGCACAGCGAAGGCGTCCGTGACTGCGGAAAGCCTTAAGAACGTTAATGCGAAAATCGCAACCTACAGCACAAATTACGGTTCGATATCTTCGCCTGCGCGAGCTAACAACATTGTCACAGCAACAAAAAGCATAAACGGTACGCTTCTCATGCCTGGCGAAACCTTCAGCTTCAACGGCACAGTCGGCGAGAGGACGGTGGCAAGAGGCTACCAGGAAGCGCCTGTAATCATAGGAAACAAGGTGGACTCGGGGCTCGGCGGTGGTATATGCCAGGTGTCATCAACCCTGTACAACGCATGCCTTCTTGGGGACTTGAAAATAACAGAGAGAACGCACCATACGTTCCCTTCGGCTTACGTTCCAAAGGGTCAGGATGCAACCGTCGACTACGGCAACATAGACTTCAAGTTTACAAACTCCTACTCGTACCCTCTATACATTGTTGGCACGACTGGCGGAGGCTATGTATCTTTTTCGATATACTCCGACAAGTCCCTTACAGCCACAACCTGCAAGATAACAAACGAGATATACGAAACCATACAGCCGACCACTACCTATATAGACGACGCGACGCTTCTCACTGGGACAACTGTAACGCAGACGCCTGCTCACACAGGTTACAAGGTCAGGGTTTACAGGACCGTCTTCACAAACGGGAAACAGGTCAGCCAGTCAACCATATCGAACGACACCTACAAAGTTGTCAACGGGGTGGTAAAGAGAGGGACCATGGCTGCGCCTGGCACTACACCTGCCGGCACACCGTCAACTCAAGGAACAGCTGCAAACCCATCAGGGACAGCGGGCACAGCGGCGGTCGACAACGCTGGAACAGCTAATCCGGGCGGGACGCTCTAATTAATTCAACAATTTGCTTGCAATTTGCAGGGATACGTTGTATAATATTTTTTGTGCACAACACATAGTGATGGTTGTGGTACAAAATGCGGAAGTGCTGGAACTGGCAGACAGGCACGTCTCAGAAGCGTGTGTTTTAACGTGTGGGTTCAAGTCCCATCTTCCGCACCAACATCAATAAATCAAAACACCTCATGCCTATTGGTCAATCAAAGGTTGCAGGTGTTTTTTTGTTGACCTTGAGGTTATACTGAGGTAACATATTTTTGTAAGCAAATTATATGGAGGAATCAACTTGAATTTAAATATAGTATTGTTTCAGCCCGAAATACCACAAAACACAGGAAACATAGCGAGGACCTGCGTGCTGACAGACAGCAGCCTTCACCTGATAAAGCCTCTTGGCTTCAGCATAGACGAGAAGCAGGTAAGGAGAGCCGGCCTTGACTACTGGCCATACCTCGACCTTCACCTATACGATTCATTTGAGGAACTAGTGGAGAAGCACAAGGATGCGAATTTCTATTTCTCTTCAACCCACGCGACCAGCAGCTATGCTGATGTCCAGTACAAGCAGGGGGATTTCATTGTTTTCGGAAGGGAATCCAAAGGCCTTCCGGAGCAGATAAAGGAAAGCTACCCGGACAAATTGATCAGGGTGCCCATGGTGAAGAGCAGCACAAGATCACTTAACCTTGCGAACACTGTCGCCATAGTTTCATACGAAGCTTTAAGGCAGCTCGGTTTTCCGAATATGAAATAGGAGAGCAACGATGGAAAAAATTAAGATTATAACAGACAGTACGGCGGACCTGCCAGGCTATCTCGTTGAGAAGCACGGCATCGAGGTGCTTCCGCTCACGGTGAACATGGGCGGAAAGTCATATCGTGACGGTATAGACATAAAGCTGGCCGAGCTTTTGGAAATGATGGATAATTCGGATGAGTTCCCCACTACCTCCCAGGTCAACCCAAAGACCTTCATGGACACCTACAGGAAATATCTTGGCGAAGGATACAAGATTGTATCAGTACATATTTCATCGAAGATGAGCGGAGTCTACCAGTCTGCGAGCATTGCGAAGGATATACTAGGCTCAGAGGACATCCATATAATTGACAGCCGGAATGTTACCTCGGGTCTGGGCCTGCTCGTCCTAAAGGCCTGCAGGCTCAGGGATGATGGAAAAACAGCTGAGGAAATCACTGAGGGGGTCCGGGAGATACTGCCGCATGTCAAGAGCGCGCTCATCTTCGACAGCCTGGAAAACCTCGTAAAGGGAGGCAGGCTTCCAAGAGCAGTCGGAATGGTAGGAAACATGCTGGGCATCAAGCTTATCATGGAAGTGGGAGACGGCGAGATGAAGCTGCTGGACAAAGCAAGAGGCAACAAGAAGGCGGTTAAGTACGTAACGAGCTACATCGAGAAGCTCGCAATAAAAAGCGGCGAACCCTTGGTTCTTGTGAATGTGGAGAGCAGGGAGGCGCTTCCTGCGCTGAGAGGGAACCTTCTGGAGTGCGGAGTGGACTTTTTCGAATGCGAGGTAGGGTGCGTTGTGGGCGTACATGCAGGCCCGGGAGCATGCGGCGTCTTCTTCGTCGAAAATTTCTGATAAGTATATATAAATGTAAAAAAAGATGCTGAGACCCGGTGGAGACACCGGGTTTGTTAATTGTGTAACAATATTATTGGCGTGAAATTCAGAATTTAAAAAAATAATAGGCGCTATCACGAAAATGAATAGGTTTACATTGCAATAATTATAGATTATTTTAAGGTTTTGTACTATAATGTGACTGTAAGATGTTTAAAAATGAATATTGGTGGATGAGATTCCCGGGAGATTGAGCAAAATCTTAACAAAGTAAAATACTGGTTACGATGCTCAGCTGTGGTTCAAATAACCATGGTATCCTTAAATGGATAGCCGAAGGAGTAAGGGTTGTCACTCCAAGACAATCTGAAGCTCTCAGGCAAAAGGACCGAGAATTGACACGACTCTGGAAAGCGAAAAGCACCGAAGGAGTAATTCTCTCAGGTATAAAGACAGGGTAAATGCAGTGGAGCGAGCGTTTACTTATGTCTTTTTTTGTTTGTTAATTTTTATTTATTTAGGAGAATGAGATGAAAACCATAATCGTAGTGACTAACAATCCAATGAGCAAGGTTGAACTTGAGAAAAAATGTCACGTAGAGTTTGTGGATGGCTCTACAATGGAGGTGTACCAAAAAGCTAGAGACTACATTCACGCAGGACATAGGTTGCTTACGCATCCAATAATGAGCAGCATAAAGCCGAACCAGACACCCTACAGGACAGTTGTCATAACGGGGGAAGCCGGCAAGGAAGTGGATATCCAGTCCCTTCATTATATCGAGGAAGCTATCCATACCCTGGAAAAATTCCTGATGAATTTCGGGATACCGGTCTGGACAGAAAAGATCTTAGAGGATTTTCAACTTATCGATTTCGACCTAATATATCATGCAATTTCATGATGAGGTTAATTTAAATTTTCGGGAGGAATGTATCAATGGCACATTTATATGACACTATCATAATCGGCGGAGGCCCTGCAGGACTGTCTGCCGGACTTTACGCAGCAAGATCAAGAATGGACGTACTTCTTTTAGAGAGGGCGAAATACGGCGGACAGGCTACAACAACTGACGAGCTTGAAAACTACCCTGGATCAATAGAAGACTGCACAGGAACAACCCTGAGCGAAAGAATGAGAAAACAGGCTGAGGAGTTCGGCTGCAAGTTCGCAAAAGACGAAGTGGTTGAAGTAAAGCTTGAAGGCGATGTCAAAGTCGTAACAGGCAAGAAAGAGACTTACGAGGCAAAGACAATAATAATAGCTACAGGAGCTAACCCAAGGCTTTCAGGCTTCAAAAACGAGCTTGAACTCAGAGGAAAGGGAGTATCCTACTGCGCAACCTGCGATGCTGACTTCTTCACAGACCTTGACGTAGCGGTTATCGGCGGAGGAGACTCAGCTATAACAGAAGCGATCTACCTCACAAAGTTCGCTGAGCACGTAACAGTAATCCACAGAAGGGACGCTCTCAGGGCCGCAAAGTCACTTCAGGAAAAAGCTTTCGCAAACCCTAAGATAAGCTTCATATGGGATAGCTATGTTGATGAAGCTCTCGGAGACGAGATCATGGAAGGCCTTGTTGTAAGGAACAAGTTCACAAACGAAACATCGGTGCTGAAGGTTGACGGCTGCTTCGTATTCGTAGGTTACGACCCAATATCAAGCCTGTTCGAAGGCCAGGTTGCTATGGATGATTCGAAATACATCATCACAGACGACGACATGAGGACAAACATACCTGGAGTATTCGCAGCGGGAGACATAAGAGTGAAATCCCTAAGGCAGGTAATAACTGCTGCTGCTGACGGTGCCATAGCATCAACAATAGCAGAGCACTACATCGAAAGCTGCAAATAAAAAGCCATTTATCAGGAGCCAAAAGGCCTCTGATATAAATATAAACAAATTTAAGGAGAGTGTAGATATGATAGAGTTAACTAAAGACACTTGGGATGAAGAAATAACGAACTATACTGAAAAGCCTGTATTCGTAGACTTCTGGGGCGACAAATGCGAAATCTGCATCCAGCTCATGCCTGGAGTGCACGACCTCGAGCACAAATACAGCGACAAGATAAAGTTCGCAAGCCTCAACACATCAGGACAGAGAAGGCTTGCTATAGCACAGAAGGTGCTTGGACTCCCAACAATGAAAATATACAAAAACGGAGAAGCTGTAAGCACAATAACAGCAGACAAAATCACATCACTTGATGACATCGAAGGATTCATCAAAGCTTACTACGAAACACTCTAGTCTAAAACAATTTTGTGAAATCAGGGGGATGGCTCAGGAGTCTTCCCGGGCTTTTCCCCGGTTTAAATATTATGGAGGTGAATGTTTTGCGTTTAGAAGTTGGTAAAATTTACGTAAAGGATGTTCAGTTTGGAGCTGCAACTAAGGTTGAAAACGGAGTCCTTTTCGTAAACAAAGAAGAATTGTTAAAAGAAGTTTCTGGAGACGAGAGACTTACGAGCATCGATTTTGAAATCGCCAGACCTGGTGACGAGACTAGAATAATACCAGTAAAAGACGTTATCGAGCCAAGAGTAAAGGTTGAAGGAAAGGGTGGAATATTCCCTGGCTTCATAGCTAACGTTGAGCAGGTTGGTTCAGGCAGAACGCACGTGCTTAAAGGCGCTGCTGTTGTCACTACAGGAAGCATTGTCGGATTCCAGGAAGGAATCGTAGACATGAGCGGAGAAGGAGCGAAGTACACTCCATTCTCAAAGACTAACAACCTTGTCATAATCTGCGAGCACAAAGAGGGCATCAACCAGTATGACCACGAGGATGCTGTCAGAATGGTAGGATTCAAAGCTGCCACTTACCTTGGAAAAGCAGCAATGGACGTGACTCCTGACGAAGTCAAAGTATACGAGACTTTGCCAATACTGGAGCAGGCTAAACAGTACCCTGAACTTCCAAAGGTTGTGTACGTGTACATGATACAGACACAGGGACTGCTTCACGACACATATGTTTACGGAGTAGACGGAAAGAAGATAATCCCTACATTCCTTTACCCTACAGAGATGTTCGACGGAGCTGTTGTAAGCGGAAACTGCGTTTCAGCATGCGACAAGAACCCAACCTACGTTCACATGAACCATCCGGTAATTGATGACTTATACGAAAGACACGGAAAAGACATCAACTTCCTGGGTTGCGTAGTCACAAACGAGAACGTATACCTTGCAGACAAGGAAAGATCATCAAACATGACTGCTAAATTGGTTCACTTCCTTGGAGCAGATGCAGTAATCATATCCGAAGAAGGTTTCGGAAACCCTGATGCCGACCTCGTAATGAACTGCAACAAGATCACAGACATGGGCATAAAGACAGTTCTTATAACTGACGAGTATGCAGGACAGGACGGAGCTTCACAGTCATTGGCTGACTCAACTCCACTTGCAGATGCAGTAGTAACAGGCGGAAACGCAAACGAAGTTGTTGTACTGCCTCCAATGAAGAAAATAATAGGCCATATCGACGCTGCAAACGTAATTGCAGGCGGACACGTAGGAAGCTTAAGAGAAGATGGATCTATCGAAGCAGAACTTCAGGTAATAACTGGAGCTACAAGCGAAGTTGGATTCAATTACATGAGCGCTAAAGGATTCTAAGTATAAACTCGATCTGATAATAAGGAGGAAACCATAATGTTAAAAGGAAAAAAAGTTATCGCTGTTGGTGACAGAGACGGTATACCAGGACCAGCGATTGAAGAATGTGTAAAAAGTGCAGGAGCAGAGGTTATTTTCGCATCTACAGAATGCTTTGTTTGAACAGCCGCAGGAGCTATGGATCTGGAGATCCAACAGAGAATAAAAGACTTAACTGATAAACACGGTGCTGAAAATATCGTTGTAGTTATAGGCGGAGCAGAAGCAGAGGCTTCAGGACTCTCAGCTGAAACTGTTGCTGCAGGAGACCCTACTTTCGCAGGTCCTTTGGCAGGAGTTGCATTAGGATTAGCTGTTTACCATGTCGTAGAGCCTGAAATAAAGGATGAATGCGACCCAGCAGTATACGACGAGCAGTGCGGCATGATGGAAATGGTTCTCGACGTAGATGCCATCATCGAAGAGGTTAGCAAGATAAGGAAAGAATTCTCAAAATACTAATCCAAATGACCAAATTCCTAAAAGGAGGGAAATTAATTGATTAAGGTTGTACATTATATAAATCAATTCTATGCCGGTATCGGCGGCGAAGAAAAAGCGGACTTTAAGCCAGAGGTCAGAGAAGGTGTTGTAGGTCCAGGTATGGGTCTAAACGGTCTCCTGAAGAAGGAAGGACTTGAGATAGTTGCAACAGTTATCTGCGGCGACTCATACTTCAACGAAAATGTTGAAGAAGCAAAAAAAGAAATACTTGAGATGGTCAAGAAATACAGCCCAGACCTCTTCATAGCAGGACCTGCTTTCAACGCTGGAAGATACGGCGTAGCTTGCGGAGACATTGCAAAGGAAGTTCAGGATGTACTTGGAATACCTGCAATGACAGCAATGTACATTGAAAACCCAGGCGCAGACATCTACAAGAAGAGCCTCTATATCGTCAGCACAAAGAACAGCGCAGTAGGCATGAAGGATGCACTTCCAAAGATAGCAAGCCTTGCAGTAAAGCTGGCTAAGGGTGAAGAGCTTGGAACTCCTGAAGAAGAAGGCTTCATCGAAAGAGGAATCAGAAAGAACTACTTCGCTAAGGAAAGAGGCTCGAAGAGAGCTGTAGACATGCTTGTCAAGAAGCTTAAAGGCGAGCCGTTTGTTACAGAATTCAAGATGCCTGTATTCGATAGAGTACCAGCTGCTCCAGCTGTTGCTGATATAACAAAAGCTAAGGTTGCTATAGTAACTTCAGGCGGAATAGTTCCTAAGGGAAATCCTGACCACATCGAAGCATCAAACGCTTCAAAATATGGCAAATACAGCATTGAAGGAATAAACAACCTTGACGAGACAAACTCTGAGACAGCTCACGGCGGATACGACCCAACTTACGCCAACACAGACTCAGACAGAGTTATCCCTGTTGATGTTCTGAGACAGATGGAGAAGGAAGGCAAGATAGGATCACTTCACAACTTCTACTACTCAACTACCGGTAACGGAACTGCGGTTGCATCATCGAAGAAATTCGGCGCAGAAATCGCTAAGGACCTTATCGCAAACGGCGTAACAGCAGTTATAATGACGTCTACTTGAGGAACATGTACACGTTGCGGTGCAACAATGCTTAAAGAAATCGAAAGAGCAGGACTTCCAATAGTCCACATGTGTACAATAGTTCCAATATCTCTGACTGTTGGTGCTAACAGAATAGTACCGACAATCGCTATACCTCACCCTCTTGGAAATCCAGCAATGGATGCTAAAGATGAGTATGAACTGAGATATCATCTGGTTGAAAAAGCGCTCAAAGCACTTGAAACACCAGTAGACACCCAGACAGTATTCTAATAATAAATGATTGATGGGCTGCCGAACGGCAGCCCAACAATAACCTATTGAATTGAGAATTGACAAATGAGAATTCAGGCTGAACATAGAGTTCTTAATTCTCAATTCTCAGTTAAATTTTTGAGGAGGTAATAAATAATGAGTTTTCCAGTAATTAAAAATGCCGCTTATATTTTGGTGAACACTCCGGACATGATAATCCACAACGGCACTACAGCTACAGCAGAGAAGGAGTCAAACCCTGATTCCGAATACCTCAAGTCGATCCCTTCCAACCTGAGAAGCTTCGAAGATGTTGTAGGCTACGCTCCTAACCAGACATACATCGGTGCAATGACACCTGAAGAGCTGGCAGCTATTCCAAGGCCTTGGAACGGAGTCAACGTTGAAGGCGCTCAAAGGTTCGCGAAGTTCGGCGAGATCATGCCTCAGGACGAGTTCTATGGACTCATGAAGGTATCGGACGTGTTCGACCTCGTTCTCCTGGAGAAGGATTTCACAGAAGCTGTAAGAGCTAAATTCGCTGCTCACCCTGTGCTCAGCATGAAGGCCGACGCGCTTAAGGCAGGAGAAGAGCTTTCGGTAATAGAAGGCTTCGTAGCTGCAGGAGCAGAGGGACTCTATGAGGGCGGAAAGCTCGTAGGCTGCGTGAAGAAAGCTCACGAGCACGACAAGAACCTCACTTCCCACATAATGCTCGAGAACCTGGCAGTAAAGGCTTCAGGCGTGCTTGCGCTCATGCACCTGGTGAAGAACTCAGGGGTTGACGTGAACGACGTGCAGTACCTGATAGAATGCTCCGAGGAAGCTATCGGAGACATGAACCAGAGGGGCGGCGGAAACATCGCCAAGGCATGCGGAGAGATAGCAGGGATAAAGGGAGCCACAGGAATAGACATGAGAGGCTTCTGCGCAGGCCCTTCGCACTCCGTGGTTACAGCCGCAGCGCTTGTCCAGTCCGGAGTATTCAAGAACGTAATAGTATTCGCAGGCGGAGCAACAGCAAAGCTCGGAATGAACGGAAAGGACCATGTTAAGAAAGGTCTTCCTGTCCTCGAGGACTGCCTGGGAGGCTTCGCAATACTGATATCAGAGAACGACGGAGTAAGCCCTGTGCTCAGGACCGACGTTGTCGGAAGGCACACCATAGGACACGGAGCAGCGCCGCAGGCGGTTATCGAAGCCCTCGTTTCAGAGCCTCTTGCAAAGAACGGCATGAAGATAACAGACGTTGACAAGTTCGCTCCGGAAATGCAGACACCGGACATCACAGAGCCTGCAGGAGCCGGAGACGTCCCTACGCAGAACTACAAGATGATAGGCGCGCTGGCAGTAAAGAGCGGACAGCTCGACAGAAAAGAGCTTCCTGCATTCGTAACCGCTCACGGCTATCCTGGATACGCTCCTACACAGGGACACATCCCTTCAGGAGTTCCTATAGTAGGACACGGCGTAAATCACATAATGGACGGAACGCTCAAGAACTTCATGATAATAGGAAAAGGAAGCTTGTTCCTCGGAAGGATGACTAACCTGTTCGACGGAATATCCATACTCGTAGAGAAGAACACAGGCGTCACAGCTGAACCTGCAGGAGTATCAAAGGAAGAAATAAAGAACATGATAGCTGACGAGATGAAGAAGTTTGCTGAGTCAATGCTGAAATAGGAGGTTTTATTAATGGACCAGACTAAAAAACTGATAGCTGAAGTTTTCGGCGAAATAGCAGACGGCATCAAATCCGGAAGCTTTTCAAAGAAAGTCAAGATAGGACTGACAACGTTCGGTTCCGAGCACGGCGTCGACGAGATGGTCAAGGCCGCAAAGATGGCTAAGAGCAAATACGGCGACTTCGACGTGGTCCTTATTGGACCGAAGGTCGAGGGCGACTTCGAGGTTGTCGAGGTTGCGGATGCAGAGGAAGGCCACAAGAAGATGACAGAGCTTCTTGAAAACGGCGGGATCGACGGCTGCGTAACACAGCACTTCGATTTCCCTATAGGAGTATCAACGGTCGGAAGGGTCGTCACTCCTGGCAGGGGCAACGAGATGATCATAGCCACCACGACCGGAACCACATCCACAAACAGGGTCGAGGGCATGATAAAGAACGCCATAGGAGGAATAGCCACAGCCAAGGCTGTGGGAATAAGCAACCCTAAGGTCGGCATACTCAACGTCGACGGAGCAAGAAGCGTTGAAAAGGCGCTTAAGGAGCTCCAGGAAGGCGGCTACGGCTTCGAATTCTCAGGCTCCCTCAGGGCTGACGGAGGATCCGTCATGAGAGGAAACGACCTGCTCGCAGGAACACCTGACGTCATGGTATGCGACTCGCTCACAGGAAACCTCCTGATAAAGATATTCGCATCCTACACCACAGGCGGCAACTACGAGACCGTCGGCTACGGCTACGGACCGGGAGTGGGCGAAGGCTACGACAAGCTCGTGAACATAGTTTCAAGGGCTTCGGGAGCACCGCTCATCTGCGAAGCGCTCAGGTACTGCTCGCTGTGCGCGAAGAACAACCTGATAGCACTAGCTGCAGACGAATACAAGCAGGCGAACGCCGCAGGCCTCAAGGCCATAGTAGGAAAGATACTCGAGAAGGACAAGCCTAAGGCAGAGGAAGAAATCAAGATGCCTGAAAAGAAGGTAGTCACTCACGGCATAGCCGGAGTCGACATACTCGAGCTCGACAACGCCTCAAGGGCATTATGGAAGGAAGGCATCTACGCCGAGAGCGGAATGGGCTGCACAGGCCCGATAGTCCTAGTATCGGAAGATGATGCAGAAAAAGCCACAGCCATCCTTCAAAAAGAAGGATTCAAATAACACTCGCACTAAAATGTGCCGTCATCATGCTTTGAGCATTTTGGCGGCTCATTTTATTTCGTGCAAATTCAGAAAAATAAATGTATAATATAAGAGGTTGAATTCCGCAGTGGAAGGAGGGATTTGTATCAACCTTGAATATAACCTTAATCTGACTCAGGAACAAAAGCTCGTAATGACGCAGGAGATGCAGCTTTCCGTCAAAATTTTGCAGATGACCGCTTTTGAGCTCCAGGAGCACATTGAGAAGGAGCTGGAAGAAAATCCCGTCCTAGACGACACTGGGGAGATGTTCAACACCGAACTCAAGGACAAGATAGATTTTACCGAAATCGCCAAGCAGTTTGAATACAGCCCGAGCGATTCGAAAGTATACACCCAGGACGACGAAGAGGTCTCGCCTTTCAACTTCATATCGGAGTCGAAATCGCTGAGCGAGTACCTGATTGAGCAGGTAAGCGATCTGGACGAGTCTGAGCTCTGCAAGAGCGTCTGCAACTATATAATAGAATGCCTCGACTCAAAGGGCTATCTAGATATCCCTTCGGGGGTGCTGGCGGAAGAGCTGAGGATAGAAAAAGAGAAAGTGGATTACGCTTTATGCGTCGTACAGTCCCTGGATCCAGCCGGCATAGCGGCAAGGGATCTCAAGGAATGCCTCAAGCTGCAGATAGCAAGGAGAGGGATCGAGGACGTTAATATATACAGGATTATTGAGGAATATCTTGAGCTTTTGGCAGACAACAAGTTCACAGCAATAGCAAAGGAACTCGGGATTGACGTGGTTAAGGCTCAGGAATACGGAGACCTTATCAGGACACTCCAGCCGAAGCCTTCAAGCGGTTTCTACACAGGGGAGCAGGTAAAGTACGTCATACCCGATGCTTACATCAAGAAGCTCGACAAAGAATATATCATAATAATGAACGACGAGCTAGGGCCGAAGCTTACGATCAGCTCTCTCTACAAGCAGATTTTGAAAGCTGACAGCGACAAAGAGGCTGTCGAGTATATAAAGGACAAGCTGAACAGCGCAGTCTTCCTCATAAAAAGCATCGAGCACAGGAAAACGACGATATACAGGGTGCTTGAAAAAATCATAGAGCTTCAGAAGGAATTTTTCGATCACGGAAAAGAACACCTCAGGCCTATGACGCTCAGGGAAATCGCCGATTCTCTCGAGATACACGAGTCAACGGTCAGCAGGGCGATAAGGGACAAGTACGTTCTCACGGACAGGGGGACCATTAAGATAAAGGACCTCTTCACGACAGGCATGTCCTCGAGCAAGGGCGGGGAGGATGTCTCCACGAACATAATAAAGAACGCCATAACGAAGCTCATCGAGGTCGAGGACAAGAAGTCGCCGCTATCTGACCAGTACATCTGCGATGTGCTCAACAAGGATGGTACCAACATTTCGCGAAGGACAGTGGCGAAGTACAGGGAAGAGATGGGGATAAAAAGCTCTAAGGGAAGGAAGAGATTCTGATCTTCCTTTCTTTTTTTGTCCATAATATGTATAATATAAGGATGATGACCAAATAGTATTGTTAAAGGAGTGTATTTTATGGTGTACAACAAGATGACAATCGAGGATATAGAGGTAAAGGGCAAGAAGGTCCTTGTAAGGTGCGACTTCAACGTACCCCTTATCGACGGCAAAATCACTGATGAGAACAGGCTTGTAGGCTCACTACCTACAATCAGCTATCTAATAGAAAAGGGTGCAAAGGTTATACTCTGCTCGCATCTTGGAAAACCGAAGGAGCCAAATCCGGCAATGTCGCTTAAACCAGTTGCGGAAAGGCTTTCAGAGCTTTTGAACAAAGAGGTAGTATTTGCGGCAGACGATAACGTTGTTGGAGATAACGCCAGAAAAGCTGTTGCTGGAATGAAGGACGGAGATGTAGTGCTCCTCGAAAACACAAGGTTCAGGAAAGAGGAGACCAAGAACGAAGAAAGCTTTTCAAAGGAGCTTGCTTCCCTGGCGGAGGTTTTCGTTAACGACGCATTCGGCTCTGCTCACAGGGCACACTGCTCGACTGTGGGAGTTGCAAACTACCTGCCTGTGGCTGTCTGCGGTTACCTTATCCAGAAGGAGCTCAAATTCCTTGGAAACGCTGTTGCAAACCCAGTCAGGCCTTTCGTTGCAATACTCGGCGGAGCAAAGGTTTCAGACAAGATAAACGTAATAAACAACCTGCTTGAAAAAGTGGACACAATCATCATAGGAGGCGGCATGAGCTATACGTTCTCAAAAGCTCTTGGGAACACCATAGGCAACTCCCTCCTCGAAGAAGACAAGATAGAATATGCTAAGGAAATGATAGCAAAAGCCAAGGAAAAGGGCGTGAAATTCCTGCTTCCTGTGGACTGCGTAATCGCTGACAAGTTCGACGCGAATGCGGTCGCAGTGACAACAGAGGATGCAAACATACCTGAAGGCTACATGGGGCTCGACATAGGACCTAAGACGATAGCGATTTTCGAAGAGGCTGTCAGGAACGCAAAGACAGTCATTTGGAACGGACCTATGGGTGTTTTCGAATTCGAGAAATTCGCTGTCGGGACCAAGTCTATAGCCAAAGCGCTTTCAGAAACTGACGCTGTTACGATTATAGGCGGAGGGGACAGCGCTGCAGCTGTAAACCAGCTCGGCTACGGAGACAAGATGACCCACATCTCAACAGGCGGCGGTGCTTCCCTGGAGTTCCTTGAAGGAAAAGAGCTGCCGGGAATAGCCGTGCTTAACGACAAGAAGTAATTATTTTGATTGGGAGTGAAAAAATGCGTAAACCTATAATAGCTGGAAACTGGAAAATGAACAAAACACCTAAAGAGGCG
This sequence comes from Clostridium sp. UBA699, assembly GCA_002298915.1. Classification (GTDB taxonomy): domain Bacteria; phylum Bacillota; class Clostridia; order Clostridiales; family Clostridiaceae; genus UBA699. The sequence continues at coordinate 73,585 of DBML01000008.1, read as the reverse complement.
CTGGAGCTTGTAGAAGAACTCAAGCCCCTGGTTAAGAATGCGGAGTGCGAAGTGATCGTATGCCCGGCATTTGTCTGCCTTGCACAGGTAGCCGAGGCTCTAGAGGGGACCAACATAAAGGTCGGTGCACAGAACATGCACTTTGAGGAAAGCGGTGCATACACTGGAGAGGTTTCGCCTTCGATGCTAAAGGAGCTCAAAGTGGAATACGTGATCATAGGGCACAGCGAGAGAAGGCAGTACTTCAACGAGACGGACGATACAGTTAACAGGAAGGTAAGGACTGCCCTTGAAAACGGCATAATTCCTATAATGTGCTGCGGCGAATCCCTGGAGGAAAGGGAAAGCGGCATTACAGAGGCAAAGCTTGAAATACAGATAAAGGAAGGGCTCAAGGGCTTTTCGGCCAAGGCGGTTGAAGGCATCGTTGTAGCATACGAGCCTATATGGGCTATAGGAACCGGCAGGACTGCGACAGACGAGCAGGCGAACGAAACCATCGCCTACATCAGAAGCGTAATAGCAGACATGTACGGAAGGGAGACCGCAGACATGGTCAGGATCCAGTACGGCGGCTCAGTAAAGCCTGCGACCATAAAGGCTCAGATGGAGCAGTCAGACATTGACGGAGCTCTTGTAGGAGGCGCAAGCCTTAACGCTGCGGACTTCGCTGCCATAGTCAATTACAAATAAATATTAGTTTTTTAAACGCATGGAGGAAAAGATGAAAAAACCGGTAATGTTAATGATCTTGGACGGATACGGACTTTCGGAGCATGTGGAGGGCAACGCCGTAAAGGCGGCCCTCAAGCCTAACCTTGACAAGCTTGTCAGGGAATATCCCAGCTCGGTGATAGAAGCCAGCGGGATGAGTGTCGGCCTTCCAGAGGGGCAGATGGGCAACTCCGAGGTGGGACATTTAAACATAGGGGCGGGCCGTATTGTGTACCAGTCCCTGACGAGGATAACAAAATCCATCAAGGATGGAGATTTCTTTGAAAACAAGGCGCTCAACGAGGCGGTCGACAACGCGCTGAAGAGCAATTCGTCGCTGCACCTGATGGGGCTGCTTTCACCTGGAGGCGTGCACTCCCATACGGAGCACGTAAAAGGGCTGCTCAAGCTCTGCAAGCTTAAAGGGCTGGAAAGGGTTTACCTGCACGCCTTCCTTGACGGCAGGGATGTTCCGCCAGCTTCCGCGAAGGAATACATCGAGGAGATGGAAGCCTACATGAAGAAGATAGGCGTTGGTAGGATAGCGACTATCTCAGGACGCTACTACGCTATGGACAGAGACAACAGGTGGGAGAGGGTCAAGCTTGCATACGAAGCTTTGGTTAACGGCAAAGGCGAAAGGGCCGGAAGCGCCGTAGAAGCACTGGAGAACTCCTACGCCAAGGAGGTCACTGACGAGTTCGTGCTCCCTACAGTCATAGCTGAGGAAGGAATGCCTGCTGCTACCATAAAGAGCGGGGACTCCGTCATATTCTTCAATTTCAGGCCTGACAGGGCGAGGGAGCTCACAAGGGCCATTAACGACAAGGTTTTCTCAGGCTTCGAAAGGGAGAACCTCGACCTGGTATTTGTAACAATGACCGAGTACGACAGCACGCTTGAAAATGTTGAGATAGCATTCGAAGCTGAAAACCTGAGCAACACCCTTGGCGAGTACCTTAGCAGCCTGGGAAAAACGCAGCTCAGGATAGCTGAGACCGAAAAGTACGCGCACGTAACCTTCTTCTTCAATGGGGGAGTTGAGGCTCCAAACAAGGGTGAGGACAGGGTGCTAATACCTTCGCCGAAGGTTGCGACCTACGACATGAAGCCGGAGATGAGCGCTTATGAGGTTTGTGAAGAGCTTATAAGAAGGATTGATTCGGACAAGTATGATTTCATAGTGGTCAACTTTGCAAATCCTGACATGGTGGGACATACGGGCGTTTTCGAAGCAGCGAAGAAGGCTGTCGAGGCTGTGGATGAATGCGTCGGCAAAGTTGTGGACAAAATGCTGGAGAAGGATGGCATAGTCTGCGTGACTGCAGACCACGGAAACGCAGAGATGATGGTAGATATCGAAACAGGTGCGACGATGACAGCGCACACAACCGACCCGGTTCCATTCATTTATGTTTCCGGGAACCCTAAACCTATAAGGGACAAGGGAATCCTGGCCGACATAGCGCCAACGCTGCTGCAGGCGATGGGAATTGCAGTTCCGAAGGAGATGACAGGAAAGAGCCTTATTCTATAAAAATAAAGGAGTGTTAGAATGAGAAACTATGTTGAAATCGTGGATGTAAAAGCGAGGCAGATTATGGATTCAAGGTGCATGCCAACGATCGAGGTTGACGTTATTCTCGAAGACGGAACCGTGGGCAGGGCGGCAGTGCCGTCGGGAGCTTCCACAGGAATGTTCGAAGCTGTCGAGCTCAGGGACGGGGACAAGGGCAAGTACGGCGGCAAGGGCGTTCTGAAAGCTGTAGACAACGTCAACAATTTCATAGCTGAAGAGCTCATAGGCATGAACGTTTTTGACCAGGTTCTTATAGACAGCACGATGCTGGCGCTGGACGGCACCAAAAACAAAGAGAACATGGGGGCGAACGCAATGCTCGGCGTATCGCTTGCCTGCGCAAGGGCAGCGGCCGAAAAACTGGGCCTCAGCCTGTACCAGTATATAGGAGGGGTCAACGCCAAGGTGCTTCCGGTGCCGATGATGAACATCATCAACGGAGGCAAGCACGCTGACAACAACGTCGACCTTCAGGAATTCATGATAATGCCGGCGGGAGCTGAAAGCTTCAGCGACGCGCTAAGGCTGTGCTCCGAGGTGTACCTAAGCCTTAAGGGCATCCTGAAAGCAAGGGGATACAACACAGGAGTTGGCGACGAGGGCGGCTTCGCTCCAAACCTGGGCAGCAATGAAGAAGCGATCAGGATAATAGTGGAAGCTGTGGAAAAGGCGGGCTACATCCCGGGAAAAGACATATTCATTGCGCTGGATCCTGCGTCCTCGGAAATATACGAAGACGGAGAATACAATCTTGCAGGGGAAGGAAGGGTCCTCAGCTCCGAGGAGATGGTTGACTACTACGAAAACCTGATCGACAAATATCCGATCATCTCCATCGAAGACGGCATGGCAGAGGAAGACTGGAGAGGCTGGAAGCTGCTCACGGAAAGGGTTGGGGACAGGATCCAGCTTGTAGGCGACGACCTTTTCGTCACAAACACCGAACGCCTCGAGAAAGGGATCAAACTAGGTGTAGCCAATTCCATACTCATAAAGCTGAACCAGATAGGCACCCTAACGGAAACGCTGAACGCCATAGAGATGGCTGAGAGGGCGGGATACACGGCCGTGATTTCCCACAGGTCAGGGGAAACGGAGGACACCACGATTGCTGACCTCGTAGTGGCAGTGAACGCGGGGCAGATAAAGACAGGCGCCCCTGCGAGAAGTGAAAGGGTTGCAAAGTACAACCAGCTTCTCAGGATTGAAGAGGAGCTCGGAGAAATGGGAGAGTTCAGGGGGCTCAGGTCGTTCTACAACATAAAATAGCGCAGAAAAATATTGGCTATTTAATGTTTGATGAAATTATGGTAAAATTACCATAATGGATTATAGCATTACGGAGGTAAAAATGAGTTTAAGTATAGTGTTAACGGTTCTGCAGGTTATTGTATCTGTGATACTGATAGTTGTAGTTCTCATGCAGCCAGGGAAAACAAACGGTTTCCAGGGCATTATGTCGGCAGGCGGAGCTTCCACGTCATTCTATTCAAAAAACAAATCAAGAACAACCGAAGCGCGTTTGGTGAGGATTACAATCGTTTGTGCGGTCATTTTTGCGGCGTTGTCGCTTGCGCACAACTTCGTTCAGTAGATTTTTTAAGCAGAGCAGCTAATTACTTGGATGCTCTGCTGTTTTTTATTTCTAAATTTGAGAGGAGGAACGGTTATGAACATCAAGGACAGCATACTTGCATTCATGAGGGAGCAGGCTTACAAGCCGATGAACCTTCAGGAGCTTGAGAGGGTTTTCAATATTTCGAAGGCTGACAGGGATGAGTTTGGCAAAACTTTAAAATACATGGAGAAGGATGGCGAGATAGTAAAGACGAGGACAGAGCACTACGGCGTCCCGGAGAGGATGGGCATGGTAGTGGGAAAGCTGCAGGGCCACCAGAAGGGTTTCGGTTTCGTTCTTCCAGAGACTGACAGGCCGGATGTCTTTGTGCCTGCCAACAATCTGAACGGGGCAATGCATAACGACCGGGTAATAGTCAAGATAACGAAAGAGGTGCCTGGTACAAAGAAAAGCGAAGGAGAGATCATAAGGATACTCCAAAGAGGCAACAGGCAGGTTATCGGGATATTCGAGGACTGCGGAAACTACGGTTTTGTTGTCCCTGACGAGAAGAGGATAGCTCAGGATATATTCATCCCTAAGGACTCAAGGGCGGGCGCTAAAACGGGCGAGATAGTCGTGGTGGACATAACCGTCTGGCCTGAGAAAAGGAGGAACCCTGAAGGCAGGATTTCGGAGATACTCGGGATGAAGGGCGAGAAGGGCATAGACATACTCACTATCATAAAGAAGCACGGACTGCCTGAGGAATTCCCGTTCAAGGTTGAAAATTATGCTGCCGGCATAGAAGAGGAGATTCCCGCGGAGGAATATGAGCGAAGGCTTGACCTCAGGGAGAAGAAAATTGTCACTATTGACGGCGAGGACGCAAAGGACCTGGACGACGCTGTGTCGATAGAGGTGCTCCCTAACGGCAACTTCTACCTGGGCGTGCACATCGCGGACGTTTCAAACTACGTCAAGGAAAAGAACCCTCTGGACAAGGAAGCCCTGAAGAGGGGAACCTCTGTCTACCTCATAGACAGGGTCATACCGATGCTTCCAAAGAAGCTGTCGAACGGCATTTGCAGCCTTAACCCCAGGGTCGACAGGCTGACGCTGAGCTGCCTTATGGAGATAGACAGGAAGGGCACGGTGGTTGACCACACGATAACGGAAAGCGTCATCAGGACTTCCGAGAGGATGACCTACACGAACGTCACAAAAATACTCGTGGACAGGGAGCCGGAGCTCCTCGAAAGGTACGACTACCTCCTTGAGGAATTCAAAACCATGGAAGATCTGTGCAGCATACTCCACAAAAAAAGGATGACCAGGGGGTCGATAGATTTCGACTTCGAGGAAAGCAAGATATTCCTTGACGACCTGGGCAGGCCTATAGAAATCAAGCCGTACGACAGGTCGATATCCCACAGGATAATCGAGGAGTTCATGCTGGTGTGCAACGAAACTATCGCCGAGCACATGTTCTGGGCACATATGCCTTTCGTTTACAGGACCCACGAGGAACCGGACGAGGAGAAGCTCATGGTGTTCAACGAGTTCGTCCACAACCTCGGCTACGTGGTAAAGTGGGGGCAGGAAATACATCCGAAGGCTCTCCAGGAGGTGATTGAGAAAGTCAAGGGTGAAAAGGAAGAGAACGTCGTCAGCACGCTGCTGCTGAGATCCATGAAGCAGGCAAGGTACACGCCAGAAAACACTGGACATTTCGGCCTTGCAGCAAGGTACTACTGCCACTTCACATCCCCGATAAGAAGGTACCCGGACCTGATGATACACAGGATAATAAAGGAATACATCCATGGGAAGATAGACGACAAGAGGATTAAGAAGCTCACAACGGAAGTTGAATACGCAGCCAAGCAGTCCTCCGAGATGGAGAGGATCGCGCAGGAGGCCGAGAGGGAGGTCGACGACCTCAAGAAGGCTGAGTACATGAGCGAGAGGATAGGCCAGGAATACGACGGAATAATCTCCTCGGTTACAAACTTCGGGATGTTCGTAGAGCTGCCTAACACTATAGAAGGGCTCGTTCACATAAGCACGATAAACGACGACTATTACACATTTGAAGAGAAGCATCTCAGCCTCATCGGAGAGCGGACAAAGAAGGCCTACAGGCTGGGTGACGAGGTTAGGGTCAAGGTCGTGAAGGTGGACCTGTTCACCCACGAGATATCCTTCGAGCTGATTTGATTTGCCCCTGGAATTGATATATAATGGGGCTTGTAGATGATTTTGAAGAGCAGGTGACGTGATGAAAAAAGAATCCAGAAACAAGGTCCTGGCTGAAAACAGGAAAGCCAGACATGACTACTTCATAGAGGAAGCAATGGAAGCGGGAATCGAACTTGTCGGCACCGAGGTTAAATCCATAAGGGCCGGCAAGGCAAACCTCAAGGACAGCTATGCAGAGGTTACGGACGGGGAAGTCTTCCTCCACAACATGCACATAAGCCCCTACGAAAAAGGGAACATTTTCAACAGGGATCCGCTGAGGGTAAGGAAGCTGCTCCTGCACAAGAAGGAGATCGCCAAGCTTGCAGGATATATATCTCAGAAGGGATTCACCCTCGTGCCGCTGTCGCTTTATCTCAAAGACGGCAGGATAAAGGTTCAGCTAGCTGTTGCGAGAGGAAAGAAGGACTACGACAAGAGGGATTCCATGATGGCAAAGGACGCCAAGCGGGATATAGACAGGCAGATGAAGGAACGCAGCAGATAATTGTATTACATTTCTGTGAATGTTATATGTTCTCTATTGATAATGACTGAGAATTGGTGTATTATTAACTAGACGTCGGAATGTATCGAAAGATGCGGCCGGCCGAATATAACACGGGGGCGTACTTGGTTTCGACGGGGGTATGTCGTGTTCAAGAAGCGAGCCGAAGGTCTCCTGGGCCTGCGTTAAAAAACTGGGAATTTAAATATAAACGCTAACGATAATTTAGCTTTAGCAGCTTAGTCTGCTACGTCCTACCTTTGAGTCCCGCGGCTTAGGATAGGGCGTCGACAGCGGGGAAACGAGCCTGTATAAGCTTTGCCACAGGAACGGAAAACATGAAGCTACTGAAATCTGAAGCCTGTTCTTAGGCGTCAGACAGAGGGAATGTTAAAATAAGAACTGCGCTCGGAGATGCTTGGATGCTGCTGCTTTCGGACAGCGGTTCGACACCGCTCGCCTCCACCATTGAAACCCTCGACGCAAGTTGAGGGGTTTAACCCAAGATGAATGACGACCGTATCAGAGAGATCTGGTGCGGTTGTTTTGTTTTTGGGGTCAGACTCGGACTTAACTAAATTGTCAGCATTGCATTTGACGATCAGTATGAAGATTGGCTCCATACAATTAGTTTGACAAACAACAACAGGAATGGTATGATTTTTTTATCTCTTTGCACTGCATATAAATCTACAGTACAAACTGAGCAGGCGATGGACTTGAAATTAAGTTCGTGGGGCTGGGCCTTAATTGGCAGCAGGAGGATTATTTACCTGTGGGACAGTAATATGTTCTACGGGTTTTTTTTGTTCCCATCTTTAAGAACATTTCTAAACCCGAGATTGCAATGCCATAGAGTTATCATAAATATGCCTGGATCAAGCGAAAATGGAGGCAACTACCTATGACTAACAGCAAATCAAAAGGATGCAAAAAAAAAATGCTGTAATGCAGTATTTAAAGAAGAGGGAATATGTATGAATAAGAATTTAACCAAAGATGCTGACTTATGCTATCAGAGGGCAGAGCAGAAAGCAGTTGACTATTTTAATGAGCTTTATGCGCAGGTCACAGAAAAGACTTATGTACCAGTACTAACAAAGGATATAATATGTTGGAAGAGAAAACATATTAATAGTAAGTCCCGATTATCCTTTTTTTCTCGCAGAAAGAAGGCTCCTGATATTCAGGATTATCAGGGATATATACAATGGCTGAATCGCACAGGAAAGCTGGACAATTATCTGGACAGGAGTGTCTCATATATTTTCATGAGAGATCTGGGTAAAGTTTTAGACGCCCCTGATATACAGATAAGAGTTCAGCGTGCAGTTGACAGTTTGAAAAAACAGCTGGTCCATTCAAATGACAAAAAAACGGAAGCAAAAACAGATAAAATTAGTATGGTTGGAATATACAGGATAGCTCAGAAAGAAGGCGTTGAATCAACGCTGATATGGTTGATAAATAAACTGAAGATTGTATCCGCCAATATTCCTGAGGGAATTGATGCTGAACAGGCGCAAAGGAAAATTATTAAAATCATTGCAGGAGTAATGATGCATCAGATTGAGGGATTAAATGAAGGTGTATCCTCTGAAGAGCGCACTCGAAAACTTGATGAAGCTATTCGTTTGGGTTATGCATATGGTCTGACCTACCCATTTATAGACGATATTTTGGATTCTAAAGTTTTGTGTGCTAAAGAGAAGGAACAATATTCCGACCTGATACGCACCGCACTGACCTCAGGGATTGTCCCTGAATTGGGTGAGTGGGTTGGAGCGAATGCAGATTTGATCAAATACATCCATTCAGAGCTTAGGGAGGCTTTTGAGTATATTAAGGCTCATCAGCAGCCTGAGAAAGTGAAATCATTTTTAGAGGAATGTTATGTGTTTTTTAATTCACAGGAAGCAGACCGGGCAAAGGATATTTCCAATGGTAATTATACCAATGAAGAGCTCTATATACAGGTCATTTTAAAATCAGCTGCTTCCAGACTGATTGTCCGTTCAATAATAAGTGCTGAGGAGGATAAAGGGTTTGACAATAGAACCTTCTTTTACGGTATATATAACCAGCTGGCCGACGATTTTGCAGATATGTTTGATGATATGGAAGCGGGAGCAGTAACACCGTATACTTATTATATAAAGTACCATGATAAACGTCTGGACATTATAAATCCGTTTGAATTATACTGGGCAGTGATTTTCAATTTAATTAACAATGTTTATAACTCGGATACAAAGACTTGTGAGATTATTTTGGATCGTGCAGTGAATGGTCTGAAACGATTCAAAAAACGCATGGGAACTGAAAAATACAATGAAATTATGGAGTTGTTTTCGCCTAAAGATAAGCAGTTTAGCAATCTTATCCAGAGTGTGGTTAAGAAATCGGACGATGTGGATTTTTTTGACAAACTGCTTCGGGACCATATAATTTCAATGCTGAAAAAGGAACGTATTGAGCAGGAAGCGTTTCTGAATACTGTTAAGACCGTGCGCAATCAAATCAACGACATATTATATATCCCAAAAGAGGACAATATATCCCTGATAAACGAACAAATAATTGACGCTGCCAATTACAGTCTTAAAGGTGATGGGAAACGGCTAAGACCAGTGGTGACTTGGATGATGGGGACTAATGAATATGGATTAGATAAGTCGGCAATCCTACCACTTCTGAGATCATTGGAGTATATGCATACCGCCTCCTTGATCTTTGATGATTTGCCATCGCAGGATAACGCATCCACTCGCAGGGGATATCCAACCCTGCATCAAGTTTATGATATTGCCACCGCTGAATTAACTGGTCTTTTTCTTACTCAAAAGGCCATCGAGGAGCAAGCATCCCTTGTACAGTTTGATTCGAGAATTGTACTTGACTTGATTCGGTATTCGGCCCAAACTACGGAGAAAATGTGCAGAGGACAGGCAATGGATTTGGGTTCAAAAGGTAAGGAATTGACATTGGAACAACTGGATGAGATGTGCTTTTATAAAACAGGGATAGCTTTCGAAGCTTCCATATTAATGCCTGCGATTCTAGGGCATGCACAAGAATTGGAAATTGTTGCGTTGAAAGAATTCGCACGTCATGCCGGCATTGCATTTCAGATTAAGGATGACTTGCTTGATGTTGAAGGCGATCCTGAAATGCTCGGAAAATCAATCGGCAAAGATGCTGAAAACTGCAATTCCACTTATGTGTCCATACTAGGGCAAGAGGGGGCAAGAAAAGAGATGTGGGAGCATTATTGCCTTGCAATGGAAAAGCTGCAAGATATACCGCGCAACACTACTTTTTTGAAGCATTTGCTGAATTATATTATTAATCGTGACAACTGAACCATGGCCGCATCAGAGAGAGCTGATGCGGTTGTTTTATTTTTTGAAGCAACTGTACCGGCGATTATGTACAAAATATTAATTATTTTGTCGATTATTGACATAAAGTTGAAAATATTTTATACTTCAAATGTAAGTGGAGAATTGTAAGTGGATATTTATGACGCGTTTCGCCTCCACCAAAAAGACAGCACATAGAGGTAAAAACTAATAAAATAGGAACGTGATTATTAACAGCATAAGTAATATTCCACGTTCTCTTATTTTTTGCAAAAATAGATAATTTCCAGGGATGTCGGGACATCAGATTTTTGTACATAGCCAATTGTGTGATTTTTACATAAGAGATAATCTGCCCGGAGGTATTGAGGATGGAATTTTACGATAAGTATGGAAAAATAAAAAAGATCAGCGTTAAATTTGAGCCTATGGAAAAAAAGGAACTCAAAAACAACGAAGTTAAGCAGGAACCGAAGCCTGAGGCAAAGGCTGCAGTGAAACCGATGGCTAAGGTTATCACTAAGGATGCAGAAAAGCCTGAAGCAGCGCGGACCGATGAACTTGAGCTTGAAAAGCTTGTTGCAGGGCTTGTTTCGGAGAAGATGCCAGAAGCTGAGCCTGCTGTTGAAGTGACTTCGAAGCACTGGACAATACCTGTCACGGTGGTTGAAGAGGAGCCGGCAGCTTTTGTTGAGGCTGGACCTGCCTTCGAGGCAGTTCAGGAACCAGAGCCTGAACCTTTACCTGAAGTCGAAGTTGAAGTGACTTCGAAGCACTGGACCGTACCCGTTCCCGTTGTTGAGCCGCAGTTAGAAATAAGAAAAGAAGAGGATTTAATGGCAACAAACAGATTTGATAAAATACCACAGAAAGAAATCAACTATTGCGAAGATATATGCAAGGATGAAGAGCAGAAAAAGGTTTGCTTCTACTACAGAAACAAGGAATACCTTACAGATAATTTCATGAACAAATGCGAAGAAGCAAAGACTTATGAGATGAACCAGAAGAAAGAACAGGAGGAAAGGGCAGAAAGAGAGAGACTGCTCAAGGAACTGTTCGGAAGCGAGCAAGAATAGCGAAGTGAATCACCGCCCGGTCTAATCGGTTGCGGTGATTTTTTTGTCCTCCAGGTCGACTATCCAGGCGTCCCTTATGTTGTCAGCGACTATCTTTCTGGAGAGGTTGAACCAGCTTGTGCACCGGTCCAGAATTACGGAGTCGCCGGTCACCACCCTTTCCATCCCTGAGAGCACGACGTCTGAATTTGGAACAAGCTCAACCTTGACAGGCATGCCCCATCCAGAGGCATGCTCCAGTATGCGGCTTTTAAGCCTCCCGGAATTGGACACCGGCGCATCCAGGTAGAAAACGGCCTCGGGAACGCTCAGCTCCCTGAATGTCTTTCCTATAAGGCTCAGGGCTTTCTCGGTCTGATCTATCAGGAAGTAGGTTCCCCTGAGGCCGGCTAGATCCCTCAGCACTCCATCGCTTCCGAGTATCAGAAGGCTGCCGGAAAGTGCCACCTCGAGGGTTATCACAAGGTTGAAGCCGTCAATATGCATACAGCCGCCGCAGGCTGCCTCGGGCTGAAGCAGCCTCGACAGCCTCCTTTTCCTAAGCTTACTGGAGGAGCAAGCCCGCTGGAGTGCTGTCCTCTGCCTTGAGGAAAGCTGATAGTGGCTGCCTATGAAATCAACTGCGGGGCCTATCCTGTATCCTCTGCCCAGCAGCCACTGGATCTCTTCCTGTGCTTCGCCCAGCTTTACCAGTGCCTCCCCTGAAAAGTCCCTGCGGTCTCCGGAAGCGAAACCACGCCTTGTTGTTTTTTTCGATGCCATGCCGCCACCACCTTCCTTCTACTATAGGTTTAGTATAACCATTTCAAAGCTTTTTCTGCAAGCTTCCTTTGAAGAAAGGCCAACCTCAGGTTATAATGGTATGTTGCAAAGACTGGCGCAAAGTTGTAAAATGTACCTGTAGAAAGCAATCATAAAAGAAAAGGGTGAAGTGTCATTAACATAGAGATCAAACACGGAGTAAAAGAATACATTGAAGACAAGTATTTCAAGGAGCTGTATATCGATATGGACAACAGGGGAGGGTGCTGCTCGGGCCCTATCTTCGTACCCGTAGTAAAGCTCGGAAGGCCCGAAAGCACAAACAGCTACGACGCATACGAGATAGACGGGATCACTTGCTACATACCCCATAAGGCTATGTGCGGCGAGATAGAGAATGTGACTATCAAGCTTAAGAATGTCCTCGGGCGAAAGTCGCTAGCCGTTGACGGCATACTCGCATACAAGAAGGGCGGCTACGGCAAGAAGGAGTTCTAAAATATCAATTTGGCAGATGCAGCTTATGCGTCTGCCTTTTGTTTTGGTTAAAATTGTACGGTTGAATATAAGGGGCAGTAATAGTATACTTGAGAAAAAAGTCAGAGGTTAGGGTAGCCGGCGGAAAGGGAGCGAAACATTGTATAGGGAAATTGCAAAGCTTATAATATACGGAGACTTGAGCGAGGGGTCCATCCTCTACCAGATGGGTGAGATATTCAGAAGGTTTGAAAACAAGGACGCATCGAAGGAGCAGCTCGTCAAGGAATGCTACAGACAGATAAAGCGACTCCTCGAGGTGGCGACCGCTTACGGATTCGACAAGAACCTGTGGCACAACTACCTGACATTTCTCCTCATAACAAACGAGAATCCATTCAGCATCACCTGCGAGAAGGTTGGGGCGAAGGACGGGAGCGTGAACGCATTTGCAAAAAACGACTTCAAGGCATATAAAAATCTCTTCGACTACGATTTCGGCAGAATAGAGGAGGAGCTGGGGATAGACTGCTTTTCCATGATTTCAGATTACAAGGCAATTGAGAAGAAGGAGCTGATGTACAACAAGAACGTCAGCGAAAAGGTGCGCGCACTAAGCGGTCAGCTCGCAGCAGCGGCTGACGAAGATGAATTCTTCAGCTGCGTCACCGGCTTTTACAAGGACTATGGCGTTGGGATGTTCGGCCTCAACAAGGCTTTCAGGATAGACGGCAGCGGAGAAAAAGGGATCGATTTCCACCCAATCAACAACATGGAAAAGGTCATGCTTGATGACCTTGTGGGCTACGAGATACAGAAGCGGGAGCTTGCAGAAAACACTGAAGCGTTCGTTGAAGGAAGGAAAGCAAACAATGTTCTACTGTTCGGGGACAGCGGCACGGGAAAATCTACCAGCGTCAAGGCTGTCGTCAACGAGTATTACGACAGAGGCCTCAGGATGATTGAGATATACAAGCATCAGTTCAAGGACCTTTCAGCAGTGATATCGCAGATAAAAAACAGGAACTACCGCTTCATAATATACATGGACGACCTATCCTTCGAGGAGTTCGAGATAGAGTACAAATTCCTAAAAGCAGTCATCGAAGGCGGCGTTGAAACAAAGCCTGAAAACATCCTTATATACGCGACCTCGAACAGGAGGCATCTTATCAGGGAGACCTGGAACGACAGGGCTGACATGGAGACTGACCAGGAGCTGCACCGCTCAGACACGATGGAGGAAAAGCTGTCACTTGTGAACAGGTTCGGGGTGACGATATACTTCTCAAAGCCGTCTAGGAAGGAGTTCGACAATATCGTCCTTGAGCTGGCCAGGAAGAACGGCATCAATCTGCCTCAGGACGTTCTCCGCGCAGAGTCCAATAAATGGGAGCTCAGTCACGGAGGGGTTTCAGGCAGGACCGCCCAGCAGTTCATCAACCATCTTTCTTCAAAAGCAGAGTTATAGAAGGGGCATTAGGAGAAGTTCCGAGAAATCGGGACTTCTTTTTTTGAGAAATAATGGTATACTGATATTACTTAATATAAGAAGGGAAGAAACATAATGAAGATATTGAGATATTTATTGATTTTTGTTCCCATAAGCATAGCAGCGGAATTCATGCACGTGTCGGGGACGGCGATGTTCCTTCTCTCTGCGCTAGCTATAGTGCCTCTGGCAGGTCTTATGGGTGAAGCGACGGAGGAGATATCCTTCTATACAGGGCCACGCATAGGAGGGTTCCTAAACGCGACATTCGGAAACGCAACCGAGCTCATAATCGCTTTCTTCGCACTGAAGGCAGGGCTTTTCGACGTTGTCAAGGCGTCGATGGCGGGTTCCGTAATAGGCAACATCCTGCTGATACTGGGACTCAGCATGCTGGTTGGCGGCCTGAAGCACAAGACACAGACGTTCAACCAGGAGGCGGTGGAGGTGTCGGCGAGCATGCTCCTCTTTGCGGTAATAGGGCTCATAGTTCCGGCGCTTTTCACGCACACTGTAAGCCCCGAGCTTCTCACGACAAAATATGAAGGGCTTAGCGTACTTGTAGCCGTGATAATGTTCGTCATCTACATATTCAGCCTTGTTTTCTCCTTCTACACGCACAAGGACCTTTATTCGGTGGATCACAGCCAGGAGAGCGCCCCGAAGTGGAACATCAAGACTGCTATACTCGTGCTTGTGGCTGCGACCGTGGTTATCGGTTTCGAGTCTGAATTCTTCGTTAGCGCAGTCGAGCCGATGATGCAGACGATGGGGCTTAGCGAGTTCTTCGTCGGTATCATACTCATACCGCTAATAGGCAACGCTGCAGAGCACAGCACAGCTGTTGCCATGGCTTACAAGAACAAGATGGACGTTGCGGTTGAAATCGCGCTTGGATCGAGCCTGCAGATAATACTGTTTGTCATGCCGGTGCTCATTTTCCTGAGCTTGCTTTTCTCGCCTATGAGCATAGTCTTCAACGAATTTGAGCTCATCGCCCTGTTCTTCTCGGTTCTTATCGGCAACAGGGTTGCAAACGACGGCCAGTCCAACTGGCTGGAAGGTGTACAGCTGCTTGCTGTCTACTTTGTCATGGGCGCATGCTTCTTCATAATATAGCTCAGCAGGGACCGGTTAATGCCGGTCTTTTTGCAACCAAAATATTCTAAAGAGAGGTGGCAGTGTTGGACAGAAAGGATGGAAGAAAGTTAGAATCATTAGGCCCGTTCGTTAAAATTACCCCGTACATTATGAGCAGGCGCAGCGATGCGCAGGTTTTCTTCAAGCAGATTATCTGCACGGACCCTATCGATGAATATATTTCTGAGAAACGGGCTCAAGGGCACGGGATAACCTACATGCACGTTTTCATAGCTGCATATGTACGCGTGCTCGCTCAAAGGCCCCAGCTTAACAGGTTCGTAATGAACCGCCAGCTTTATTCTAGAAAAGGGATATTCGTATCAATGGCCGTAAAGCGATCCCTGAGGGATGAAGGGGAGGAGACGACGGTCAAGTTCGCGTTCACGGGCTGCGAGAGCATATTCGAAATCGCTGAGCTTGTTGACAGGGTGGTTTCGGACAGCACCGGCAAGCAAATACAAGGCGAAGCCGACAAGGTTGCAGCCAGGATCATGTCTTTCCCTGGACCTGCCAAAAAAATGCTTGTGGAAGTTCTGAAAGCAATGGACCGGCACAATCTCCTTCCCGGGAGCATAATCGAAGCAAGCCCTTTCCACACGAGCCTTTTCTTTTCCTACCTGAAGTCGATCAAGACGGATTACATATACCATCACCTTTACGATGTGGGGACCACAGGCGTTTTCGCCGCACTTGGCAAGGTTGGAAAACTGCCGGTGATCGAGAATGGCGAAGTGGCAGCAAAGAACTGCTGCCAAATAGGATACACGGTTGATGAGAGGATATGCGATGGACTTTATCTGGCCAACTCCCTCAAGCTGCTGAGGAAGTACGTTGAAAATCCCTCGCTGCTTGAAGAAAGCCTGCCTGCGGTTGCGGAGGATGTGAAATAATCAGAATAAATATATTTTTCTTTATTTTTTAAATGTTATGTATTAAAATAGGTCTATAGTGAAGAAAAGGAGGTTTGTTTATGGCATGTAGCAATTCCAATCCAAGCGAAATGTTCAAAGAGCTTGACAACTTTATTGATGGGATCGAGGACAAGAGAGGTGCATTGATAGCAGTTCTGCATAAAGCCCAGCATCTTTACGGTTTCCTTTCGGACGAGGTGATCTACTTCATATCCGAAAAGATGGACATACCAACTTCCAAAATCTATGGTGTAATAAAGTTCTACTCCTATTTCACAACAACGCCTAGAGGGAAATACGTTGTCAATGTATGCCTTGGTACTGCCTGCTTCGTAAGAGGAGCTGACGCGATCATGAAGGAATTCGAAAAGCAGCTTAACATCAAAGCCGGAGAAACAAGTTCCGACATGAAGTTCACACTGTCAGGTTTAAGATGTGTTGGCGCGTGCGGACTCGCACCTGTAGTCATGATCAATGATAAGGTTTACGGCAGAGTGGAAAAAGAACAGGTTATAAAAATTCTCGAGGAATGCAAATAGGAGGTTATTGTATGAGTAAGATTAAATCGCTGGAAGAGCTCCAGAAGCTCAGGCAGTCTGCCAAGGAAAGCCTTGATTTAAGGTCAACTGCGGAAGCTGAGGACAGGATGATAGTAAGAGTCGGAATGGCAACCTGCGGAATCGCAAGCGGAGCCAGGGAGACTATGAACGCAATAATAGACGAACTGGCGAAACAGGGGATCAAGAACGTCTCTGTTACCCAGACGGGATGCATGGGCTACTGTGCAGACGAGCCTATAGTCGAAGTCGTATCAAATGACAAACCGCCTGTGCTTTACGGGCACGTAGATGCAGCCAGGGGCCGCGAGATCGTAACTGAGCACATCAAGAACGGCAGGCTCCTGCAGAATGCGATAATCACAAAATCCTTTGAAAAGTGCGAATAAGGGAGGATGAAGTATGAGTAGCTACAGAATGCATCTATTGGTTTGCGGCGGAACGGGATGTACGTCTTCGCAAAGCTTGAAGCTGATAGACAAGTTGAATGAAAGCATAAAGAACCACGGTCTCGAGAAGGAGGTTGAAGTAGTAACCACAGGCTGCTTCGGTTTCTGTGAAAAGGGTCCTATCATCAAGGTTTACCCAGATGACGTCTTCTACGTAACTGTTTCTCCTGACGATGCCGAAGAGATAATTGCCGAGCATGCACTCAAAGGACGCCAGGTCGAGAGACTTCTCTACGTTGAGCCTAACCTTAACGTAAAGATGGAAGGCCAGAAGGATCTCCCTTTCTACAAGAAACAGGTCCGTATAGCGCTCAGGAACTGCGGCTTCATCAACCCGGAAGACATAAATGAGTCCTTTGCGGCAGAGGGCTATCAGGCGCTTGCAAAATGCATAACCGAAATGACACCTGAAGATGTAATAGACACGGTCATGAAGTCCGGGCTCAGGGGAAGAGGCGGCGGCGGATTCCCTACAGGCCTTAAATGGAAATTCGCGAACAAGAGCGTGTCTGATGAAAAATACATCATCTGCAACGCCGACGAAGGAGACCCTGGCGCTTTCATGGACAGGTCAATCCTTGAAGGAGACCCTCATTCTGTACTCGAGGCCATGGCCATTGCCGGCTACGCAATCGGCGCAAACCACGGATACATCTACATCAGGGCAGAGTATCCGCTGGCCATACACAGGCTTGAGATAGCGATCGCACAGGCAAGGGAACTGGGACTTCTCGGCAAGGATATACTGGGCACAGGCTTCGATTTCGACCTTGAGCTGAGATATGGTGCCGGCGCATTCGTGTGCGGCGAGGAGACAGCTCTTATCCACTCCATCGAAGGGGAAAGAGGCGAACCTACCACAAAACCTCCGTTCCCGGCAGAAAGCGGCGTATGGGGCAAACCTACCTGCGTAAACAACGTTGAGACGTTTGCAAACGTGCCTCCGATAATACTCAAGGGAGCTGACTGGTTCAAGAAGATAGGAACCGAAAAGTCTGGCGGAACCAAGGTTTTCGCGCTCGCAGGAAAAATCAACAACGTAGGTCTCGTCGAAGTGCCTATGGGTACAAAGCTCAGGGATGTTATATACGAGATCGGCGGTGGAATAAAGAACAACAAGAAATTCAAGGCCGTCCAGACTGGCGGACCTTCAGGCGGATGCATAACAGCCGAAAACCTGGACATCCCGATAGACTACGAGAACCTAACCGGAATAGGCTCAATGATGGGCTCCGGCGGTATGATAGTCATGGACGAGGACAACTGCATGGTGGACATAGCCAAGTTCTACCTGGAATTCACAGTTGACGAATCCTGCGGAAAGTGCACTCCGTGCCGTGTTGGAACAAAGAGGCTCCATGAAATACTTGAGAAGATAACAAACGGGCAGGGCACCATGGAGGATCTAACCGAGCTAAGGGATCTCGGCGAAACCATAAAGGACACAGCGCTCTGCGGGCTCGGTCAGACTGCTCCTAACCCGATCCTCAGCACATTGAACTACTTCTATGATGAATATGTTGCCCATGTCGTGGACAAGAAATGTCCTGCAGGCGTATGCCAGGCGCTCCTGTCCTACAATATCCTCAAGGACAAATGCATAGGCTGTACAGCATGTGCAAGGGTATGTCCGGTCAAGTGCATCTCAGGTGCACCGAAGCAGGTTCACGAGATAAACCAGGCAGAATGTATCAAGTGCGGCGCATGCATGAAAGCATGTAAGTTCAGCGCTATAGAAAAGCGTTAGGGAAGGAGAGACTTTATGGCTATGGTAAATTTAACAATTAACAATCAGAACGTTGCCGTCGAGGAAGGTTCAACCATCCTTGAAGCAGCCAAGAAACTTAATATAAAGATTCCAACTCTCTGCCATCTCGATCTTCACAACCTTAAGATGGTCAACCAGGCTGCCTCTTGCCGTGTATGCGTTGTTGAGGTTGCTGGAAGAAGAAACCTTGCGCCGGCCTGCGCAACACCTGTTGCCGAAGGCATGGTCGTAACAACTAACACCGTAAGGGTTATCAAGGCGAGGAGGACAGTTGTAGAGCTGCTTCTTTCCAACCATCCTAAGGACTGCCTCATATGTGAAAAGAACCTCCAGTGCGAGCTTCAGGCGCTTGCCGGAGAGCTTAATATCCGTGAGGTAAGGTACCAGGGAGAAAGGCTGAGAGTTCCGAAGGACGACTCAAGCTATTCCATAATTAGAGACATGGACAAATGCATCCTCTGCAGAAGATGCGAAACTATGTGCAACAAGGTTCAGACTGTCAACGTCCTTTCAGCAATAAACAGGGGCTTCAAGACCCATATTGCACCTTCCATGAACCTCCCGCTTCTCGAATCAACCTGCGTTTTCTGCGGGCAGTGTGTATCGGTCTGCCCGACCGGAGCTCTGGTTCAGGTAAACAACATGGGCAAGGTATGGGATGCGCTGAACGATAAAACTAAGTTCGTCGTAGTCCAAACTGCTCCTGCTGTCAGGGTTGCCCTGGGAGAAGAATTCGGGGCTGAGCCTGGCACAAGCGTTACAGGCAAGATGGCTGCAGGGTTGAGAAGGCTGGGGTTCAACGCAGTGTTCGACACTGACTTTGCGGCGGACCTGACTATAATGGAGGAAGCCTCGGAGTTCGCTCACAGGCTCCAGCACGGAGGAAAGCTGCCGATCCTGACAAGCTGCTGCCCAGGTTGGGTCAAGTTCTTCGAGCACCAGTTCAACGACATGCTCGACATCCCTTCAAGCTGCAAATCGCCGCACGAGATGATGGGAGCAGTTGTAAAGACTTACTATGCTGAAAAGATGGGGATCGACCCTAAAGACATCTACGTGGTGTCGGTAATGCCTTGCCTGGCAAAGAAGTACGAATCTGCAAGGCCGGAGCTTTCAAACAACGGCTTGCAGGATGTTGACAAGGTAATAACAACAAGGGAGCTTGCAATGATGATGAAGGAAGCAAACATCGACCTGATGACGCTTCCGGATGAAGACTTTGACAACCCTCTTGGAGAGTCAACAGGAGCTTCGGTTATATTCGGTGCCACAGGCGGAGTTATAGAGGCTGCGCTTAGAACCGCATACGAGTGGCTCACTAACGAAACCCTTGAAAAGGTAGACTTCGAGGCGCTTAGAGGCTTCGAGGGCATCAAGGAGGCAACCGTAAAGGTGAACGACCTGGACGTCAAGATAGCCGTTGCGCACGGACTCGGAAACGCAAGGAAGCTGCTCGAAGCGATAAGATCAGGAGAAGCAAACTACCACGCTATCGAGATAATGGCATGCCCAGGAGGATGCATAAACGGCGGAGGCCAGCCATACATCCACGGCGATGCAGACATACTCAAGAAGCGTATGGAAGCCTTATACACCGAGGACAAGGGCAAGACTCTAAGGAAGTCCCACGAGAACCCTTACATCAAGAAGATCTACGAGGAATTCCTCGGAGAACCTTACGGGGAAAAGGCTCACCACCTCCTCCACACCCATTACGTGAAGAGAAGAAAAATGTAATTTCCACTGTCCCGGGATGCGGAGTCCCGGGACATTTTTCATGCCATTGACATGATGAGGCTGTTTGTAATAACCTTATAGAAAGAAGCCAATTCGCAAGAGGAGAATTTTCAATGGAGATCATGAAAGTAAAAGGGAACACCTACTGCATCGATACGGGAATGTCATACATACCCTTCTACAAGATAAACGACGAAGAGGTAATAATGATGGACACAGGCTGGGCCAAGGGAGAGCGTGAAGGGATAGTCGGCCTGCTGGAAGGGAACGGCTTCAGGGTGGCTGGCATAATAAACAGCCATGTCCACATAGACCACGCAGGGAACAACGCCTATTTCAAGGACAAGTACAACAGCGTGATAGTCATGTCGGCTTACGAGGCGTACTTCTGCAGCTCGCTGACAAACCTCAAGGTATATTTCAGGAACCGTTCGCTTTCTGAAGTTGAAGAGCATCTTGGGCACCTTGTCTGCGAAACAGACATAATGGTGACAGAGGACCAGAACAAGATATACGTTTGCGGCGTAAAGTTCAGAATCCTCCACACCCCCGGCCACAGCCCTGCGCACATGTGCATAATAACTCCGGATGACGTTGCGTACCTCGGAGATGCGCTCATCAGCAGCGATGTCATGTCCGGCGCAAAGATGCCGTATGCCTACATACTCAAGACAGACCTCGAGAGCAAGGAAAAGCTTTATGATCTCAGCTGCAGCAGGTATATAGTTGCCCACAAGGGGATATACGACAACATAACAAAGCTGATATACGACAACATAGTGTTCTACAAGAAGAGAGCCAAAAGGATTTACGACATAATAGAAGGCGCGATGACTAAAGAAGAAATATTCAGGGCTGTGACCAGGGAGTTCAGCATAACCATAAACAACAGCCTTAAATATGCCGTAATAGAGAGGATGTTCATATCCTACCTGGAGTACCTTCAGGATACAGGGATGGTTGAGACCGTGCTCGACGATGGCTTCATGAAATACGTAAAGAGAGAAACGGATATTGCATAATCTGCTTATACGAAGTTTGAGGGGTGAGATAGTATGAACGCGAGTTCGAAAAGCCAGCTGGCTGCAGCCATAGAATTGGGATCCCATGCGCTCAGCATGAAGATAGTCGAAGTTGGAAAGAACATGGAAATCAGAACCCTTGAGAGCCTTAGGAAGTCTGTCGACCTTGGCAGGGACTCCTTTGCAACCGGATGGGTGAGCTTCGAAACTCTGGTCGAGACCTGCGAAGTGCTTAAGGGGTTCAAGAAGCTCATGGGGGACTACAATGTAAAGACTTACAGGGCGGTGGCGACCACCGCAGTCCGCGAAGCCAGGAACAGAGAGTACATTGTTGACCAGGTCAAGCTGAAAACCGGACTCGACATAGACGTCATAGACAACTCCACGGAAAGGTACTTCGCCTACAGCGCGCTAAGGGAGCATCTGCCGAACTACGGCGACATTCGCAAGGAAGGCGGCATAATAGCAGACATCGGCTTCGGAAGCAGCCAGGTCTACATGCAGAGGGGCGGAAGGCTCGAGGTAAGCCTGAACCTGAAGCTGGGCTCGCTCAGGGTCAAGGAAATCCTTTCGGCGCTGGAAGGGAGGACGCTCAACTTTCCAAAAGTCCTCGAGGAGTTTATCGACGGAAAGATCGACACCGTAGAGTTCTTCAAGAACCGGGAATACTTCAGGAACATAGTCCTCATAGGCGGGGACACAAGGATGATAAGCAAGCTGAACCACAGGATCAACGGCGACAAGAAAAAGAACTATGTGATGAGGAAGGACTTCGACGAATTCTACAGGGAGGTGCTCTACAAGTCGCCCCAGGCGATAATGAAGGAGCTCGAGCTTGAGTTTGAAAGCGCAGAGATACTGCTCCCTACGATCATGATCTTCAAGAAATTCTTCGACAGGACAGCGGCCGACAGATTCTTCACACCCCTTATAACTATCCTCGACGGGCTTGCCGTGGATATCTGCAGGAAAAAGTTGATCGGGGAAGAAAAGGATGAGCTAGAAAAGGACGCGCTATCACTGACGCGTTCCATAGCCGGCAAGTTCAGGTACGACAAGGCTCACGCAGAGGATGTGGAGAAGAAAGCGCTGCTGATCTTTGATGAGACAAGGAAGCTTCATGGGCTTGGACAGAGGGAAAGGCTCCTGCTTCAGCTGGCCGCCATCATGCATGACTGCGGCAAATTCATAAGCAATAACGAGCATTACCTTCAGTCCTACAATATCGTGCTGGCGTCGGAAATCCCCGGTGTGACAAGGGGCGAGCAGGAGATCATCGCTAACGTGGCAAGGTACCACAGCGGCATAGGGCCCGAAAAAAGCCATCCCAACTTTGAGGCCCTCGACGACCAGAGCAGGCTCGTTGTGGCGAAGCTTTCAGCGATAATAAGGATCGCAGACGCACTAGACAGAAGCCACAAGCAGAAGGTTAAGGACATGAAGGTGGAGTGGGAAAGCAGCAGGCTCACTGTCAAGGTTGAGTCTTCGCAGGACATGCTCCTGGAGGAGTGGACCTTCGAGTCAAAGGCCGAATTCTTCAAAACGGTATTCGGCGTTATCCCGGAAATCAAGATCAGGAAGGTGATGACGAATGCGCAGCGTGGAATATAAAAATCCAGAATATTACATCAACAGGGAGCTGAGCTGGCTCGAGTTCAACGACAGGGTGCTCGACGAAGCTAGGGACAAGATCAACCCCCTCCTGGAGAGGGTGAAATTCCTTGCCATAACCAGCTCGAACCTGGACGAGTTTTTCATGATTAGGGTGGCTTCGCTCAAGGACCAGGTCAAGGCCGGCTACACCAAAGCGGACATTTCCGGGCTCACGCCGAAGCAGCAGCTAAAGCAGATCTCTCTGAGGACTCACACCCTCGTTGAGAAGGAGTACAACACGCTTAACAGGTCCCTAATACCTCTGCTGGGGAAAAACGGGATCAGGCTCCATTCCAGCGAGGAGCTCAGCGAGGCCCAGCGTGAGTTCATCATGGAATACTTCAACGGCACGGTTTATCCGGTTCTGACCCCGATGGCCGTCGACTCCAGCAGGCCCTTCCCGCTCATCCTGAGCAAAAGCCTCAACATAGGCATACTGCTCAAGCACAGCGACGGCGACAAAGGCTACATGTTCGCAACGGTACAGGTTCCTTCGGGGCTGCCAAGGATGATAGAGCTTCCGGCTCCCGAAGCCTCTGAGAAGAACGAGCGCAACTTCGTTTTCCTTGAGGAGATAATTATGATGTTCCTTGACAAGCTGTTCACGGGGCATGAAATCATCTGCGCGCATCCCTACAGGATAACAAGGAACGCCGACCTCACCATCGACGAAGAGGAGGCGGAGGACCTGCTGCAGGAGATCCAGAAGTCTTTGAAGAAGAGGAACTGGGGGGCTGGCATAAGGCTTGAAGTTGACCACCTTATGGACGAGAGGCTGCTCAACGTCCTCAAGGGTTCCCTGGGGATACACAAGGGTGACATATACTACATCAAGGGGCCGATAGACCTGACCTTCCTCATGAAGCTTAGCTCCATGGAAGGCTACAGGCACCTGAAGTACAGAGCCTACGAACCGCAGTACCCGCAGGCGCTTGCGGACGAGGAGGACATATTCCAGGCAATAGACAAAAAGGACATCTTCGTGCACCACCCTTATGATTCCTTCGACACGGTTGTTGAGTTCATCGAAAAGGCCTCAAAGGATCCCGATGTGCTCGCGATAAAGCAAACGCTTTACAGGGTGAGCGGAAACTCACCGATTGTTAGGGCGCTTGAGCAGGCGGCCGAAAGGGGCAAGCAGGTAATGGTGCTGCTCGAGGTGAAGGCCAGGTTCGACGAGGAAAGGAACATCCAGTGGGCCAAAAGGCTCGAGCAGGCCGGATGCCACGTCATCTACGGGCTTGTAGGCCTCAAGACCCACTGCAAGATAACGCTGGTAGTCAGGCGAGAGGAATCAGGCATCAAGAGGTACGTCCACCTGGGAACGGGCAACTACAACGATATTACGGCAACTCTATATACGGACATGGGTCTGTTCACGTCAAACGAATACATCGGAGCCGACGCCTCTGCCGTGTTCAACATGCTTTCAGGCTATTCTGAGCCTCAGCAGTGGTACAAGCTTGAGGCCGCACCTGTCGGGCTAAGGAAAAAGCTGCTCGCCCTCATAGAAAACGAGAGGCAGAACGCGCTCGCAGGCAAGAAAGCCGTCATAATGGCCAAGATGAACTCTCTAGTCGACCGCGAACTTATATCTGCGCTTTACGGGGCATCGGCGGCCGGAGTTGAGATCAAGCTCATCGTGAGGGGGATTTGCTGCCTGAGGCCTGGTGTTAAGGGTATAAGCGAGAACATCACTGTCTTGAGCATCGTAGGCAGGTTCCTGGAGCACAGCAGGATAAACTACTTCTGGAATGACGGAAGGGAGGACGTATACCTGGCGAGCGCTGACTGGATGCCGAGGAACCTGGATGCAAGGGTGGAGCTTCTTTTCCCTGTCGAGGACAGAGAGATAAAGGAAAAGATTATTGGAATCCTTGACATAGAGCTTGCCGACACGCTTAAGGCAAGGGTCCTTGAGCAGAGCGGAAAGTACAGGAAGATAGACCGGCGCGGCAAGAAGAGCCTGGACAGCCAGATGTACTTCTGCAAGCAGGCGCTCAGGGGTGCCAAGGCGGAGGAGCCAGAAGCCGACACCCAAAAATTTGAGGCGCTGCATATCGAGGATTTCGAGACCGGAGCGTAGCAAAGACCAAAGCAATCCAGGAGGTGCATTATGGAAGAAAAACTTGCAATCATCGACCTTGGCTCAAACTCGGTCAGAATGATCATAATGAAGATATACGAAAACGGATCCTACAAGATGATAGACCAGGCAAAGGAAATGGTCAGGCTGAGCGAAGGCACTTCGCAGGACGGCCTGCTTCACCCCGCGGCGATCGACAGGACAATCGAAGCCCTTAAGCTTTTCAGGAGGTTCACGGAAAACTACAGCGTGGGGAGGACGATTGCCGTAGCAACAGCGGGCGTCAGGAACGCGACCAACGGAGGCGAGTTCATCAACAGGGTAAAGGAAGAAACAGGAATTGAATTCGACGTCATTCCCGGCGAGATGGAAGCATACTACGACTACCTGGGGGTTGTGAACACCATAGATGTTGAAAACTGCATCATCCTTGACATAGGAGGAGGAAGCACGGAGATAGTCCGCGTTGAAAAAAGGAGGATAAGGAACTCCGTGAGCATCCCTTTAGGCGCCGTCAACATGACAGAGAAGTTCCTCGGAAAGGGCGAGACCGAGAAGGAGAAGCTGGAGAAGCTGGAGAAGCACTTCAGGGAAAAGCTCAAGGACCTTGGATGGCTGGACGACGTTTCAGACCTCCCAGTGGTAGGTCTTGGAGGTTCCGTGAGAACTGTGGCCAAGGTTAACAAGAGGGCGAAGGGCTACTTTCTGGAGGGTCTCCACAACTACATGATGGACTCCTGCGAGGTGCAGGAGGTGTACAGGAAGGTTGCCGATTCAAAGCTAAGCGAGAGGAAGGAGATACCCGGCCTCCAGAAGGACAGGGCTGACATCATTGCTGGCGGGCTAGTACCCCTGAAGGTCCTGATGGACTACATCGGCTCGAAAACGTTAGTTGTCAGCGGTAACGGCCTCAGGGAGGGCGTGTTCTTCAAGCAGTACCTGCAGAAGCTCGGTTTCAAGGAGGAACTTGTTACGAACGTTCTTCAGCACAGCATCTTCAACACCCTCAAGAAATACGATGCCGGCATCCAGCACAGCTACCACATAAGGAAGCTTTGCCTGGAGATGTTCGACCAGCTCCAGGACCTGCACTGCCTTGGAACGAACCACAGGAAGCTTCTCGAGGTCGGAGCGCTGCTTCATGACATAGGGCTCTACCTTGATTACTACAACCACCACAGCCACGGCTTCTACCTGGCGCTGAATTCGGGGATCAACGGCATAAGCAACAAGGAACTGGTAAACTGCGCGTTCATCATAGGAATGCACAGGAGCGAGACACTTAAGAAGGAATGGGGCGAGTACAAGCTCTACATGACCAAGAGCGACTACGAGGCCGTCAAAAAGCTTAGCCTTTTCGTCAGGATAGCCGAGGAGCTTGACAGGAACGAGTACGGCAGCGTTGCAGGCATCAGCTGCCGCCTCGATAACAGAGGGGTGGGCATAAAGCTTATCCCCGGAAATGAAAAAGAGCCTGGCAACGCCTTTTCGCTGAAATGCGAGAAGGATTTCAGGAAGGCCTTCGGCAAGAATCTGGAAGTATTTTACTGATATCGGGCTTGAAATTTTTAAAATTATGTGGTATTCTGTACAGGAAGCTTAAATTGATAGTTAATAATGCAACAAACAAATATCAAGTACCACTCATAAATGTGATATCGAGATTTAATTTGTGGATTATTACAAGGATTTAAGGGAATAAAAAAATTTCGGAGGTACACATGATGAACGGTACAGTTAAATGGTTCAACGCAGAAAAAGGATTCGGATTTATAACAGGAGAAGACGGAAACGACGTTTTCGCTCACTTCTCACAGATCCAGAAGGAAGGATACAAGTCTCTTGAAGAAGGACAGAACGTATCATACGATGTAGTTAAGGGACCAAAAGGACCACAGGCTGAAAACATAACTATCCTTTAATTCGGATCGGCATAAACAGCAAAAAAGGCTTTGCGTCAGTGACAACTGAGGCAAAGCCTTTATTTTATTTTACGAAGACTGTTATTGAAGCGTTGATCATGACTGCGAAACCGCGTCTCTCACTGCCTTTTTGGCAGCTTTTGTAACATCGCCACCGTGAAGGTCTACACCCGTACAGAACTCTGCTATATACCTCTTAGACATGATGATCCTCCTCCTAAACTTCGTTATATTTGTTATAAGGCAAATTAAAGACAGGTAATTAATAATCATCGTGACACTTACAGAAAATTTGGCATATAATATAGATATGTATGAGGAAATAGATATGACAAGCTGGGAGGAATATTATGAAACTGCTTAACTTCAGAAAAGGAAATGAGATACGCTTAGGGATATGGACCGAAAAGGGCGTGATAGATGTGGAAAAAGCAGCTTACGCCAATTCCATGAAAGCGCCAGTCACTATGGAGCAGGCAATTGCAGGAGGGGAGAAAGCGCTGAGTGAGCTCAGGGAGATAATGCATAAGGACAGCGACCTTTTGAGCGAGAAGAACATGGTCTATGCTCCATGCGTCCTAAACCCTGAAAAGATACTCTGCATAGGACTCAACTACAAGCCTCACGCAGAGGAGTGCGAGATGAAGATACCGGAGAATCCTGTGGTGTTCAGCAAGTTCAACAACGCGCTGTCAGCTCACAAAGACACCGTCAGGCTTCCTAAGGGAGCTCGCCAATTCGACTACGAGGCAGAGCTTGTGATCGTGATGGGGAAAGAGGCGTCGAATGTGCAAGAGGAGGATGCCCTATCCTATGTTTTCGGATACACTGCGGGAAACGACCTTTCTGCAAGGGATCTGCAGTTCGTTAGCGGCCAGTGGCTTATCGGAAAGACCTGCGACGGCTTTGCTCCTCTCGGGCCTTACCTCCTTACTGACGAGGAAGTTGATCCTGACAACCTTGACATAAAGTGCGAGGTCAACGGCAAGCCGGTGCAGTCCTCAAACACGAGCTACATGATCTTCGACTGCGCGGCAATTGTCAGCTACATATCGAAGTACATGACCTTGAAGCCAGGAGACATAATATACACTGGGACACCGAGCGGAGTCGTGCTCGGATATCCTGAGCACAAGCAGGAGTGGCTGAAATCGGGCGACAGGATCACCGTAAGCATAGAAAAGATCGGAAGCCTGGCAACAACGCTGAAATAAGGGAGGCGGGATTATGGAGAAGTTAAGGCTTGGACGCACTGGGCTTGAGGTGAGCAGGAGCGGCTTCGGATGCCTGCCGATACAGAGGATAAGCTTTGAAGATGCTGAAAGTCTGCTCCTCAGGGCCGTGGACGCCGGAATAAACTTCTTTGACACAGCAAGGATGTACACGGACAGCGAGGAAAAAATCGGAAGGGCCCTGAGCGGCGTGAGAGAAAGGCTTGTCCTTGCAACAAAGACGCACGCGCAGGACCGCAGGACCCTGGAGGAGCACCTTGAGACAAGCCTGAGGAACATGAAGACAGACTACATAGACATATACCAGCTCCACAACCCTCCTGAGCTTCCCGATCCGGAAGCTCCCGACGGGATATATGCCGGGCTGCTTGATGCAAAGTCGAAAGGTTTGATCAGGCACATCGGGATCACGAACCACAGTCTGAAAAATGCGATCCAGGCGGCTGAGTCGGGTCTGTACGACACTGTCCAGTTTCCGCTCAGCTCACTTTCTTCGGAGGAGGACCTGGCGCTTGCCGATGTATGCAGGAGGCACGGCGTAGGGCTCATCGCTATGAAGGCGATGTCGGGAGGGCTGATCACGAAGCCCGCGGCAACCTTCGCATTCCTGAGGCAATACGGCAACATAGTGCCTATATGGGGCATTCAGAGGATGTCAGAGCTTGAGGAGTTCCTGGCTCTTGAGGAGAATCCGCCAGCCCTGGACGAAAACCTGCAGGAGGCAATAAAAAGGGACAGGGAAGAGCTCGCGGGAAGCTTCTGCAGGGGCTGCGGGTACTGCATGCCTTGCCCGGCAGGCATAGACATACCGCTGCAGGCAAGGATATCTCTGATGATGAAAAGGTCTCCCTACAAGGCGTTTCTCGAGGAAAGCTTCAGGGAGAGGATGAACCTCATAAACGGCTGCCTGAACTGCGGAAGCTGCAGGGAGAAGTGCCCTTACAAGCTGGACACGACCAAGATACTCAGGGAAGAACTGGCAAAATACTATGAGTTTTACGAAAAACACAAGGAAGAAAGATAAGGAGGATACGATGATGGAAAACACTCAAGTTATAGGCTTTATTGGAACAGGTGTCATGGGGAGGAGCATGGCTTCCCACTTAATGAAGGCAGGATGGAGGGTGCTTGTTTACAACAGGACAAGGTCAAGCGCTGAATCGCTCGTTGAAAACGGAGCGGTTTGGAAAGACACGCCTGCTGAGGTGGCAAAAGAAGCGGACGTCATAATAACCATGGTAGGCTACCCGAAGGATGTTGAGGAGGTATACCTGGGCGAAAACGGCATCCTGAACAATGCTAAGAAGGGGGCATATTTGATTGACATGACCACTTCCGAGCCTTCCCTCGCCAAAAGGATATACGAGGAGGCCAAGGCGAAGGGGATATATTCCCTGGACGCTCCTGTATCAGGCGGAGACGTGGGGGCAAAGAATGCTGCGCTCACGATAATGGTGGGCGGCGACCAGGAGGCTTTCGACAGGATGATGCCAGTGCTCCAGGTGATGGGCAAGAACATAATCCTCCAGGGCGGAGCCGGCGCAGGCCAGCATACGAAGATGTGCAACCAGATAGCCATCGCTTCGAACATGATAGGCGTAAGCGAAGCCATGGTCTATGCGAAAAAAGCAGGCCTAGACCCGTCAAGGGTTCTTGAGAGCATCGGCGCGGGTGCGGCGGGAAGCTGGTCGCTAAGCAACCTTGCACCTAGGATGATAAAGGGAGACTTTGAGCCGGGGTTCTACGTGAAGCATATGGTCAAGGATATGGACATAGCGCTTAGGGAGGCTGAGAAGATGGGACTCTGGACGCCTGGGCTCGAACTTTCAAAATCCCTCTATGACGAGATAGTGAGGGAGAACAAGGAGAACAAGGGCACGCAGGTGCTTTACGAACTTCTCGACAAGTAAAAGGAGAATGCAAATGTACACCAGATTCGCTATAACGGGAAAGGACAGGGTTGGCATCACGGTCGACATACTCAACGTGCTGTCGGGGAAAGGTATAAGTCTTGTTGCTGTGGAAGTCTTCCCCGGCAAGGTCAACATCAAGATCCACGAGATCTCCAAAAGCCGGATCAGGGAGGTGACGGTCAGGCTTCAGGAAATCGAGGGCGTTGAGACTGTAATGGAGACCGACCTGCTGGAGTATGAGAAGAACGAACAGAAGCTCATGGCTGTCATCGACACCGTGGACGAGGGGATCCTGATGGTCGACAGGGACTGCAGGATAGAGATATTCAACAAGTACTGCGAGGAGCTTTTCAGGTACAGCAAGGAGGAGGTGCTGGGAAAGCAGCTCATAGACCTCCTGAACGTCAATCCTCCTCTAATGGACCTGCTAAGAACGGGCAGGAACTACGACAACGTCGAGCTGCAGCTGCAGAACAAGAGAGGCAGGGTTCACTACATAACGACGGGCAGGGCTATAAAGAACGACTCCGATGTGACTGTAGGAGGCGTGGCAACCCTCAAGGACATCAACAAGGTGATACAGCTTGTCAACGTGGTGACCTCAACCGAAAAGGGGGCTTTCTCTGAAATCATCGGGAACAGCCTCGAGTTTGAAAGGGTGAAGAACCTTGCAGCGACGGTTGCTAGAGGCAATTCCACGGTCCTTCTCAGAGGCGAGAGCGGAACAGGGAAGGAGCTTTTCGCAAAAGCCATTAAAAACCTGTCGCCCAGGAAGGATAAAAGCTTCGTGACGATCAACTGCGCTGCTCTCCCGGAAAACCTGATCGAGAGCGAACTTTTCGGCTACGAAAAAGGAAGCTTCACCGGGGCTTTGTCCACACGGGACGGGCTGATAAAGGAAGCCGACGGAGGAACCCTCTTCCTCGACGAGATAGGGGAGCTCTCCATGCCTCTTCAGGCAAAGCTTCTCAGGGTGCTCCAGGAGAACAAGATCAGAAAGCTTGGAAGCAACAGGGAAGAAAATGTCGATGTAAGGCTAATCGCTGCAACTAACAGGGACCTGGAGTCCATGGTAGGCGAAGGGAAGTTCAGGCAGGATCTCTATTACAGGCTGAACGTATTCCCGATCTACATCCCTCCTCTCAGGAAGAGGATGGAGGACATACCCGGACTGGTCTCTTACTTCATAGAGAAGATCAACAGCAGGATTTTCAAGGACATAAAAGGCGCGAACGCCGATTTCATAAGCGGCCTTCTTCAGCACGACTGGCCGGGCAACGTGAGGGAGCTTCAGAACGTCGTGGAAAGAGCTATGAACATCTGCGAGAAGAACATACTGACCGCGGAGGACCTGATACTGAACATCGGAAGCGAATTCGCGCAGAAATACGTCGGCCGGACGGAAGGCGCAGAGGTGAAGCTCAGCGATGCTGTGGAGATCTTCGAAAAGGAGAAGATACTTAGTTCCCTCGAAAAAAACAAAACAATCAGAAAAACAGCAAAAGCCCTGGGGGTTTCCCATACGACAATCCTTAACAAAATAAAGAAGTACAACATAGAATGGCAACATTAGTTGCCACTCGGCAACCAATGTAACCGTTTAACCTCAAGAAATGGAAGAAAATCTTTCCGTTTCTTTTTCTTTTGTTGATACTTCTGGCCTCGAGGTCTTGGCATGCTTCTTGCTATTAATATTACCAAAATGCTAATTTATTTGGAGGTTTTGCAATGAACAGAGATTTCGTAGAGAAAATGGGTTTTTCAACAAGGTCAATACACGGAGGGGTTGCCAAGAACAGTTTCGGCGCACTCGCTACTCCTATATATCAGACTTCCACCTTCGTTTTCGATTCAGCTGAGCAGGGCGGAAGCAGGTTCGCACTTGAGGAGGCAGGTTACATCTACTCAAGGCTCGGGAACCCGACAAATTCAGTCGTTGAAGAGAAGCTGGCAATACTCGAAGGCGCTGAAGCCTGCATGTCGGCAGCATCGGGAATGGGAGCCATCTCGGCTGCGCTTTGGACTGCGCTGAAGGCAGGAGACCACATAGTTGCAGACGAAACATTGTACGGCTGCACATTCGCACTGCTTAACCACGGAATGACAAGGTTCGGAGTGGACGTCACATTCGTAGACACTTCTGATCTTGAAGCAGTTGAAGCGGCTATGAGACCAAACACAAAGGTGGTTTACCTTGAATCACCGGCCAACCCTACGCTTAAGCTCACCGACATTGAAGCTGTGTGCAAGATAGCTCACAAAACTGAAGGCTGCTTAGTCATGGTTGACAACACATTCTGCACACCGTACACACAGAGGCCGATAGAACTGGGAGCAGACGTTGTCCTTCATTCAGCTACAAAATACCTGAACGGACATGGTGATGTCATCGCCGGCTTCGTATGCGGAAAGCAGGAATTCGTGAACAGCGTAAGGCTTTTCGGTATCAAAGACATGACCGGAGCTGTCCTCAGCCCGTTCGATGCATATCTTATAATCAGAGGAATGAAAACCCTCTCACTGAGAGTTGACAGACACTGCTCAAATGCGATGAAGGTTGCGGAATTCCTTGAAGCACATCCTGCGGTAGACAAAGTCTACTATCCGGGATTGAAGAGCTTCCCATACTACGAATTAGCGAAGAAGCAGATGTCATTACCGGGGGGGATGATTGCATTCGAGCTTAAGGGCGGAGTCGAAGAAGGTAAGACTGTAATGAACAACGTGAAGGTTTGCACGCTGGCAGTTTCACTTGGAGATGCTGAAACACTTATCCAGCACCCAGCTTCAATGACCCACTCGCCGTACACCTGCGAAGAAAGACAGGCAGCGGGAATTAGCGACGGACTTGTAAGGCTTGCAGTAGGTCTTGAAGACGTAGAGGATATAATTGCAGACCTTAAACAGGCGCTTGACCTGATAGTAAAATAGCACTGCGGAGCACACCGAATGTTCACAAAAAAGAGCGGCGAATTTTGCCGCTCTTTTGTTCTATATGCTATAATATTATAAATTGATGATGTTGGAGGTAATCATGGAGGAGAAGACGAAGATCTACATACTTTGCGGTTTTTCCGGCTCGGGAAAGAGTTCTTTTCTGAAAAACATATCAGCTTTCCTTGCGGAAGAAAAAATCGGAATAATAGTCAATGAGTTCGGAAGGGTTCATGGAGAAGGAAAAGTGTACAGGAAGAACGGCATCAACTTCATGGTCAGAAAGAACGGCTCGGTTTCATGCTCCTGCAAGATATCCTCCATCGCAGATGCGCTGATGGAGATGGCGGAATACTCACTGAAGTACGTTTTCATTGAAAGGCAGGGTATCGCGGACTTTGAGAATTTCCGCAGGATCATGGATGCCGTATCGGCGAAAAAAGGAGATATCTATGATTACAGGGGTGCAATATGTTTCATCGACGGCCTGTATTTCATGGACCAGATGGAAAATCCTCAGGTGGTCAGGAAGCAGCTTGAGCAGTGCCAGCTTGCGGTTATCAACAAGGTGGACCTGGTGGGGAGAAACACCGCGGAGAAGATAAAGGCAAGGATAATCGAAGCCAACAGGTCGATTCGGGTGGAGGAGGCTCAGTTCGGCAGGTTCGACTACAAGTTCCTTGGTGAGGACCTGTTCGGAATCCACGCAAAAGCCTGCGAGGATGCAGCTGCCGGGATTGGAAGCAAACCTCAGCATCTGATCCTGAGATACGACAGGGAGATGAAGAAAGCCGAGCTTAACAGGTTCCTTAAGGAAGCCTCGAAAATCTGCATAAGGATAAAAGGCTACTTCGAACTGGAGGACGGCTGGAACCTCGTTGATGCTGCCGGAGGGAGCGTCGAATACAAACCTTCGGAAGTGTCGGAGAGGGGATCGATACTCGTCCTTGCGGCAAAACCAGGGTGCTCTGCGGCGGAAGAGGTTAAGAGATGCTGGGACAAGACAATAGGCAAAAAGATGAGTCTTGCCGAATAGGGGGTAGGTCATGAAAAAGCTTATAATTTATTCATCTGCTCATAAGGGGAACACGGAGAAGGTCGCAAAAGCAATGGCCGAAGCCATTAGGGCGGACCTGGCCAGGGTTGAAGGTCTCAATCCCGGGATCATAGAAGGCTACGACATGATAGGCTTCGGCAGCGGAATATACGGCGGAAGGCCGAGCGCCGAGCTCGCCGGGTTCATCGACCGGCTGCAGGATGGTCTGGGGAAGAAAGCTTTCGCGTTTTTCACCTGCGGCTTTGAAGGGTCAAAGGCAAACGGGAGCATTAAGCAGATGCTTGAAGGGAAGGGGTTCGAGGTGCTCGGAAGCTTCGCCTGCAGGGGATTTACGGACTACGGCCCTTTCAAGATCATAGGGGGAATATCGAAGGGCAGGCCGAATGAAAGGGATCTGCTGGACGCAAAGAATTTTGTGCTCCGGTTCATCGAATATGCATAGCAACTAAAGTTTAAGGGGGAAAAGACGAAGTGATACTATCAGGCAGAGAAATCAGGAACAAACTCGGAAAAGAAATTGTCATCGACCCGTTCAGTGAGAAGCAGCTTAATCCCAACAGCTACAACCTTAAGCTCCACAACGAGCTTCTGGTGTACGATGAGGAAATCCTGGACATGAAAAAGCAGAACAAAGTTAAGAAGATTGTCATCCCGGAGGAGGGACTGCTGCTCGAACCAGGAAAGCTCTATCTGGGAAGGACTGAGGAGTACACCGCTACAGACAAATACGTCCCGATGCTTGAGGGGAGATCCTCGGTCGGAAGACTCGGCCTTTTCATACACGTCACCGCCGGCTTCGGGGACGTGGGGTTCAAAGGCTACTGGACGCTTGAAATATTCTGCGTGCAGCCGATAAGGATATACCCCAAGGTTGAAATCTGCCAGATATACTACCACAGCGTGGAAGGCGACTACGACCAGTACCGCAGCGGCAAATACCAAAACAACGAGGGCGTTCAGCCTAGCCTCTTGTACAAGGATTTTGAGTAGGGTTTCCTTTTTAGGAAACCCTTACTCTTTTTAGTGAAATGACGGTTGCGTTGTAGAGCACGGAGCAGCCGACTGCGTTCATAGCGGTTGCGGGAAGAACTACGGCCAGCATAAGGGCCATGAACGGTCCCGGAAGTCCAACCAGCAACGCCGCGGAGCCCAGGAACACGGTGCCGCTTATCAGAGTGCCGATAACGGCGGCGATGACGATCTTAACCTGGTCGGCTGCCTTCCTGTCAAGGACCCTGTACAGCAAGAAGATGCAGTTGGCGGTCACAAGCTTGTCTATCATGTTTGGCAGCTGGCCGCCGGGGAACGTGGAGGTCATAGCGGCGAACAGGCCCCCGATTACACCTATGAGGAGCGTCATTTTGTAGTCATCCTTGTTCAGAAGGATGGCGATGAACATCATGCATATCATAATGTCAGGCTTCATTCCGAAAAGTATCGGGGGCATAGCCTGATGCAGCACAAGTCCGAGCGCAAGGAACAGCGAGGTCAAAATCATTTTTCTTAAATTCATAGTAATTAATCTCTCCTTCAAATTTCATTGTATAGTTGATCCAGTCAGACAAATCTTCACTTCAAACCATTCCTGTCACCACCTTTCGTGAAATAAAAAAACTCCGCCCTAAACATAGGGCGAAGTATATCCGCGTTGCCACCTAATTTATGCTCCGTGGGAGCACATCTCATTTTCGGATACATGCATATCCTATCCGCTGTAACGTGCGGCCCACGTTAAGTACTACTCCCGAAGGTTTCTTCGGGTTCGGCTTACTCCTACCAGGTCCATTCGCCATAGGTTTTCGTGTTGAGATCGCACCGCCCTCAACTCTCTGAGACTAAACTTATATGGGTACTCTTCCTGTTCAAAGGATTATGGTTAGTATTATACTATCCGTTTTCCGCGGATGTCAAGCACAAATCTTGAAGAAATCTTGGTTAAAAGTTATAATCTAGTAAAAAGCCTATGAGCGTGAGGGGAGGATCAGAGAGTGGCACAGTCAAAGACAAACGCTATGAGGATACTTGATCAGAAGAAAATCGAATACGGCATGAACGCATACGACAGCAGCGACGGAAGGATAGACGGAGTCTCGGTTGCGGAAAAAATCGGCAAGGACCCGACCCAGGTCTACAAGACACTGGTCTGCCAGGGAGGCAGCGGCGAATACTATGTATTTGTCATACCTGTGGCCGATGAGCTGGATTTGAAAAAATCAGCAAGGGCTGCCGGGGAAAAGAAGGTCGAGATGATCCATGTAAAGGATATCCAGAAGGTGACGGGATACATAAGGGGCGGGTGTTCGCCAATCGGCATGAAGAAGGAGTATAGGACATATGTCGATTCGAGCGCGGGTTCCATCAGCAGCATAATAGTCAGCGGGGGCAGGATTGGAACACAGATCGAACTGAAAGTTGAGGACCTTTTGAAAGCTGCCAAAGCCGAGCTTAAGGAGTTGAGCAAATCGTAAAATAACGCAGGTCAAAACTTATAAACTTGCAGAATTTAGCAGCGGAAAGTCATTGTAATCGTTTAAACCAAGCTGCAGCAACGTTTCCGCCAACTGTAAACCTGTGCAATTTTCACAAAATATACTCAATTGAAGAAAATAGGGTTGAAATATATCAACTGCGGTGATACAATATTAATTGTACTACATTAGCAAACCTGTGCTGTAATACAGTTCGGGCTGCATCAGTATTAGGACAGTAATTTTACCCTTCTAATGTGCCTGCTTCCAAAACGCACACAAACTGCAGGCGAAAAATACCCCTCGCAAAAATACAGACTCGATCTGTATTTTTATTTTTTGCAAAACTTGATATGTTGCTGTAAAATATGGTTATGATGTTTAGTGGAGGAGTGAATTTTATGAAGAAGTTCAGGGAGATATCTGTTCATGAGATCAGCGGAAACCCGTTCAAAATGATAGCAAAGGACTGGATGCTCGTTGCAGCTGAAAGGGAAGGAAAGGTCAACGCAATGACAGCTTCATGGGGAGGCCTTGGAGTCATATGGAACAAGAATGTCGCTTATATATTCGTCAGACCGCAGAGGTACACGAGAGAGTTCATAGACGCTTCCGAGACACTGTCCCTTTCGTTCTATGACGAAAGCTTCAGGGAACAGTTCACCTACTTTGGATCCGTTTCAGGAAGGCAGGAGGACAAAATAGCCAAAGCCGGGCTGACCATGGTTAAGGGTGAAGACGCCCCTTGCTTTGAGCAGGCTGAGCTCGTGATGATATGCAGGAAGAAGTATGCTCAGAAGTTTGAGCCAGAGTGCTTTTTCGACAAGGAGATAGAGAAGGCGCAGTATCCAAACAAGGATTACCACATCATGTACATAGCAGAAATAGAGAAGGTTCTCGTAAGAGAATAGAATAACAGGGCCGATGCAGAAACTATAATCTGCATCGGCCCTTCTCCGCTTATATGGGGCTGCTCCTCACGAACAGGACCTTGATCTCCTTGTCGGTCTCGTTGATGAACTTATGCCTTGTCGTTGGAAGGATCCTGGCGGTGTCGCCTTCGCGGAGAAGGAACTTCTCGTCCTCAAGCATGATGAAAACATCCCCTTCAAGGATGAAGGCTATCTCTTCGCCTGCGTGGGTTGAGAAGCCGCCAGCGGTTTCGGCCTTGGGAGTGAGGTTCATGAGAAGCAGATCGAGGCTCGACTTGATAGGGCTCGGAGTCAGGATGTCATAGAGGATATGCTTGCTGTCCGAATCGAAAACCTTCTTCCTGTCCTCCCTTCTCAGGATCAGCGAGGCGTTGTCAATCTCGCCCATGAACAGCGAAAACATCGGTATCCCAAGCGCATCTGCAATGGCCTCCAGCGCATTAAGGCTCGGGTTGCCCATGCCTCTTTCGAGCTGGCTTATTAAAGATGTGCTTAGGCCGGTTATCTCTGAGAAATCCCTTATGGTAATGCCTTTCAACCTTCTGAAATCCATGATTTTTTTTCCGATTTTTGCAGTGCTCATATTTATCTCCCCAAAACAAGAATTTACAGCTATTATATCATATCTTTTGTTTAATATAATAAAGAATATTTATTATATTGAGAAAATTCAACCTGGATGATATAATAATTTCATGTGTAATTATATTGCTTCGATCATTCATGTTTAAAGGCGGAATAGCATATGAGCAAAAATATACAGTATTTTGAATGGGGACATATAGAATGGATCTACGAACCTGATTCGGGAAGCTCAATAAACAAAATGAGCATAGGCATAACAACGATTTTGCCCAACAAGCGGCAGAACAAGCATATACATTACGGTGATGAACAGTTTATCTACGTTCTTTCCGGAGAGGGCGTTCAGCTTATCGGCGGAAGGGTAAGTGAAATGAAGCCTAAGCAGATATACCACATGGAGGCAGGGACAATTCACGAAACCATAAACAACAGGGAAGTGCCGATAAAACATCTTCTGATTTCAATTCCTGCGAGCTATGAGCAGGGAATCCCCTCGAACGAGAGCACGAGCGCAGCGGCCGGTAAGGATTTCAAATTCGACGAGGATATCAACATCAATGAAGAGATAAGATACATATACGACACCATCGCAAAGCCTCTCAACATTCCGATCTCGGTGCTCGATAAGGAAGGGGGAGTGGTCTTGCAGGGGGAAGGTTACCCCGAGCTGTGCAGGAGTGAATGCCTGGGAGACAGCGGAAACTGCCCTATGTACAGTTTGAAAGGTGAATACGATCAGCCTCATTATGCTAATTCTTCGGCGTATATATGCCCGCATGGTTTGACTGTGATTAGTATGCCCATATCAATACAAGGCAAGCTTATCGGGACGATAAAAGGGGGGCATATCAGGACTTCTTCAGACAGTTCGGACACGAGAGAGAACATCGTTCCGAAGGGGACGGTCAATGCTCTGCTTATGCAGCTGAAGAAGCTTGGCGAGAGCATACAGAATTATTACTTGTTCAAGAATGAAGAGCTGATATTAAGGTCGGCCAAAGAAAAGATGCTTAATATCCAGATCAGCAACCATTTTCTGTTCAACACGCTTAACGCCATAGCGGGAATGGCTGTGAAGGAGGAGGCTTTCAGCACTTACCAGTCGATTATTGATGTATCAGGCATGCTAAGATACATTTCTTCAAACGAAAACCACTATGTTCAGCTCAGGGACGAACTCCAGTACATCGCCAACTACACCAGCCTGCAGAAGCTGAGGTGCGGAGACAAGCTTAAAGTAACAACAGACATATCCTCCGATATATTGAATGCAAACATTCCGTTCAACTGCCTTCAGCCGGTTGTGGAAAACTGCTTCGTACATGGGTTTAAGGATGTCAAGGGTGAAATGAGGATTGACATCCTGGGGCGAAAGGAAGGAAGCCGCGCAGTCATCGAGGTGAGGGACAACGGCGAAGGAATGGAGCCCGACACGCTTCATATGCTCAGAGAAAAAATTAGAAACCATGAAAAGTACGTTATGAGGGGGCTCATGATGGTGTACTCCAAGCTCAAGCTCTTCGTAGAAGACTTTGATTTTTCTATAGAAAGCAGTAAAGGCGAAGGAACTGCAGTCAGGATAAGCTACAAAATATGAAAAAGAATCGAGGGATAAAATGAGGACCGCGGTTATAGTGGATGACGAAGAGTTGTCGGTAGAGCTGCTGAAATACCTTATCCGGAGATATGAGATTCCGATTGAGGTGGTTGGGGAGGCATATTCAGGC
Source organism: Clostridium sp. UBA699 (assembly GCA_002298915.1). Taxonomy (GTDB): domain Bacteria; phylum Bacillota; class Clostridia; order Clostridiales; family Clostridiaceae; genus UBA699. Next base: position 33,717 of record DBML01000008.1, on the reverse strand, counting down.
GATGAGGGGCTTGAGCTGATAAATAGACTTAATCCGGATGTTGTCTTTATAGATATAAGGATGCCGATAATGAACGGCCTCGAGGTGATCGAGAGGGTGAATGCCGAGCATATGGGCAATGTCAGCTTCATCATTGTCACCGCCTACGATCACTTCGAATACGCGCAGACGGCATTGCGGCTGGGCGCCAGGGATATACTTCTTAAACCTGTAGAACCTGAGCTGTTTCTCGAGACGGCTGAGCGGATCCTCGGATATAAAAGATCAAACCACGATCTGTTCGACAGGATAATCGAATATATAAACCTGAACTATTCGGAGGAATTAGAGCTTAAGGACTGCGCCGAAAAGTTCCACACCAGCTCCAGCTATATAGCCAGGATGTTCAAGAAATACGGCGGCACCAGCTTCAGCGCATATCTAAACGGCCTGAGGATAAAAAATGCGGCAGCACTCCTGAAGGAGACGAACCTGTCCATAAAGGAAGTATGCTATAAGGTGGGCTACAACAATCTCAACTATTTCTACAAGGTGTTCAAAAAATGCGTGGGAGCAACTCCCAACGTTTATAAAGGCAAGGAATGAAATAATAATATACAATTTAAGGGGGTAAATTTATATGTTCACGAATCACAGACCGGTATGGGCAGAAGTGGATCTCGACATCATTGCAAGCAACATGAGGAGCATCAAAGCAGCGTCAAAAAGCAAAGAAATATTCGGCATAGTAAAGGCCGATGCTTATGGGCATGGAGCTATAGACGTTGCGCCTGTTCTCCTGGAAAACGGAGCGACAAGGCTTGCTGTCGCAGTGATGACAGAGGGAGTTGAGCTTAGAAAAGCGGGATTGACCTGCCAGATAAACGTGCTGGGTGTTACACCGCCAACATTATTTGGAGACCTTCTCGAATACGATCTTGAACCCGTGGTTTTCGACTACGGCTATGCTAAAGCGCTTTCTGAATTTGCTGGAGCAAAAAGCAAGATCGCCAAAATACACCTCGCTGTTGATACCGGGATGGGAAGGATCGGATTCCTGCCTTCGGAGGCTACAGTGGATGAGGCTGTGAAAATAAGCAAGCTTCCAAACCTCGAGATCGAAGGCATCTTCTCCCATTTCAGCACGTCAGACGAAACCGACAAGGAGTATTCAGACAAGCAGTTCGAAAAATTCAAATGGTTCATCGGCAAGATAGAGGAAAAGGGTTTGTACATAAAGCTTAAGAACATCGCAAACAGCGCCGCGATATCAGACCTGCCAGAGACGCATCTTGACGGAGTCAGGCCTGGGATGATCCTTTACGGCTATTATTCATCCGAAGAGGTTAAAAAAGAAGTGATTCCTTTGAAGCCTGCAATGACCTGGAAGGCGAGCATCCTTCATATTAAAGAGGTTGAGCCAGGGCAGTACATCGGCTACGGAAGGAAATTCAAGACGGAGAGGAAAAGCGTGATAGGCACCCTGGGGGTGGGCTATGCCGACGGCTACACAAGGATGCTTTCGAGAAAAGCGAAAGTAATCATAAACGGCAAGTTTGCGCCTGTAGTCGGGAACATATGCATGGATCAGTGCATGATCGACCTGACGGACATCGGAGACGTGAAGGCAGGCGATGAAGTAATCCTCATGGGAAGCCAGGCAGGGCTGAAGTTCGATGCTGACGACATGGCAGAGCTCCTCGGCACAATAAAAAATGAGGTTGTATGCATGGTAGGAAGAAGAGTTCCAAGGGTGTATATAAAGGACGGAAAGGTAGTCAGCGTAAGAAACTATCTATAAAAGTGAGAGAAGGATCCCGGCAGGGATCCTTTTGCTGTTCAGGGGAAAAATGGGCAAGTGTTCAATTTAGTTCAATATATGTTCAATCCTCTTAATTTTTGTTAACCGGCGGATGTGTGATAATACAGTTACAGGCTGTAGAAACAAATCAAGCTGCAATTAAAAAATGTGGAGGTATTGATATGTTGAAAAGTGTAAGGCAGAGTGACAGGGAACTCTACGATATAGTAATGAAGGAGTGGGGCCGCCAGAAGAACGGATTGGAAATGATAGCTTCTGAAAGCTTCGTGCCGATGGAAATCCTGGAGCTCCAGGGAAGCATACTCACGAACAAGACGATGGAAGGGTTCCCGGGAAACAGGTATCATGCAGGCTACAGGTACATTGACGAGCTGGAGACGCTGGGCATAGAAAGGGCTAAGGCTCTTTACGGGGCAGGGCATGCAGCGATACAGCCGCATTCCGGGTCTAATGCAAACGCCTGCGTGTTTGCAGCGATACTGAAACCTGGCGAAAAGGTCATGGGAATGAGGCTCGACCAGGGAGGACACCTTACCCACGGAAGCAAGGTCAACTTCTCCGGAAAAACGTACGACTTCAGGTCTTACGGCTGCAATGCCGAGACGGAGAGGATAGATTACGATGAAGTTGAAAGGATGGCGAACGAGTTCAAGCCAAAGCTTTTGATCGCCGGAGCTAGCGCATACCCAAGGTTCATTGACTATGAGAGGATGGGGAGCATAGCAAAATCGGCAGGCGCTTATTTCATGGTAGACATGGCGCATGTCGCAGGGCTTGTCGCTGCAGGAGTGCATCCGAGCCCGGTTCCATACGCGGATTTCGTCACATCGACCACAACCAAAACCCTTGCCGGTGCAAGAGGCGGATTCGTGCTCTGCAAGGAGGAGTATGCCAGGATGCTTGACAAGGCAACCTTCCCCGGAGCGCAGGGGTCGATGCACCTGCAAACGATGGCAGCAAAAGCTTTCACCTTCAAAAGGGCGATGACAGACGAGTACAGGGAGACAATGAAGCAGGTGGTTAAGAACGCCAGCAAGCTCGGTGAGGTTCTGGTCGGATGCGGTTTCAGGCTTGTGACCGGCGGGACGGACAATCATCTTCTGCTTGTGGATGTCAGGCCTAGGAGCATAACCGGCCTCCAGCTGGACACGGCGCTTGACTACGTGGGTATAACCGTCAACAAGAACCAGATCCCTAACGACCCTCAGCCTCCAATGGTCTGCAGCGGCGTCAGGATCGGAGCAACAGCCATGACGATAAAAGGCATGAAGGAAGACGAGATGGAGATGATCGGAGGCATAATCGACGAGGTAGCTTCCAATGTGGAGAATATTGAGGCGCTGGACGCAATCAAGGAGAGGGTCCAGGAGCTGGGAGCAAAATTTGCCCTGAATTACCCTGAATATTACGAAGAAGAATAAGTGAAAGAAGAACAGAGCTGGCTCCCGCATATATGGCGGAGCCAGCCTTTTTTAAATCCCAAGAAGTATTGCGCAGAAGCGCATTACAGGTTATACTTATTTATATTTATACATATGAGTAAGAAAAAGGAAACGAGGAGGAACAGATAATGGCATTCAAATCAGACATAGAAATCGCTCAGGAGGCGGAGCTCAGGGACATAAGGACCATAGCGGCAAAAATAGGGCTGAGCGAGGATGACATCGAGCTTTACGGCAGGTATAAGGCCAAGGTAGACTACAACCTTCTAAACAGGGCAAAAGGCAGAGACGCTAAGCTCGTGCTGGTGACGGCCATAAACCCGACCCCTGCAGGCGAAGGGAAAACAACGACCTCCATTGGTGTTGCCGACGGTCTTTCGAGGCTCGGCAAGAACACCATAGTCGCGCTGAGGGAGCCCTCCCTCGGACCTGTGTTCGGAGTAAAGGGCGGAGCCGCAGGCGGCGGATACTCCCAGGTGGTGCCTATGGAGGACATAAACCTCCACTTCACAGGTGATTTCCACGCCATAGGAGCTGCAAACAACCTGCTGGCGGCTATGCTCGACAACCACATATACCAGGGTAACGCCTTGGACATCGACTCCAGGAGGATAGTGTGGAGGCGCTGCGTCGACATGAACGACAGGCAGCTCAGGTTCGTGGTTGACGGCCTTGGCGGAAAGGTGAACGGTGTACCGAGGGAGGACGGCTTTGACATCACGGTCGCTTCCGAGGTTATGGCAATATTCTGCCTGGCAAGCGACATAGACGATCTCAAGGAGAGGCTTGCGAGGATAGTGGTCGCGTACAACAGGTCAGGAGAGCCCGTGACAGCGGGGCAGCTGAACGCCCATGGAGCGATGGCGGCCCTTCTCAAGGACGCCTTGAAGCCTAACCTTGTGCAGACCCTTGAGGGAACTCCTGCTTTCATACACGGAGGACCTTTCGCGAACATAGCGCACGGCTGCAACTCCATAATGGCAACGAAGATGGCCTGCCACTTCGCAGACTACGTGGTCACAGAAGCAGGCTTCGGCGCGGACCTCGGAGCAGAGAAGTTCATAGACATAAAGTGCAGGATGTCGGGCCTCAGGCCGAGCGCGGTCGTCATAGTTGCCACAGTGAGGGCCCTCAAGTACAATGGAGGGGTGCCTAAGGCCGAGCTTAACTACGAGAACCTGGAGGCTCTGGAGAAGGGGCTTCCTAACCTGCTAAAGCATGTGGAGAACATAACTAAAGTGTTCAAGATTCCTGCCGTCGTGGCGGTGAACAGGTTCCCTACGGACACCGAAGCTGAGCTCAAGCTCATGGAGGACAAGTGCAGGGAGCTGGGCGTAAACATGAAGCTATCCGAAGTATGGGCAAAGGGCGGAGCCGGCGGAACTGACATCGCAGAAGAGGTGCTGAGGCTGATCGACGTGAACAGCGGCGAGCTCGAGTTCGCATACGACGAGAAGCTCCCGATAAAGGATAAGATAAGGTCGATAGCCCAGAAAATATACGGGGCTGACGATGTGTCCTTCACAGACCAGGCAAACAAGGAGATCGCAGAGCTCGAGAAATACGGCTTTGGACAGACGCCCGTGTGCATGGCGAAGACGCAGTACAGCCTGACGGACGACCAGACGAAGCTGGGAAGGCCTGAAAACTTCAGCATAACGGTAAGGCAGGTCAGCGTGTCGGCGGGAGCGGGCTTCGTAGTAGCGGTGACAGGCAGCATAATGAAGATGCCGGGCCTGCCGAAATTGCCGGCCGCGGAGAGGATAGACGTGGACAACACTGGAAGGATATCCGGGCTGTTCTAAGATTGCGAAAAAGGATGAAGCAACTTGTAAAGAAATTGTTAATTATAATTAAATAATTGCATATTGTATACACGAAAGCTGCAATATTTGTTATAATGATTTTGGCAAAACAAAATAATGTCGGATGACGGCTGCAGGAGATAACATTTATGTTAACCGAAGAGGCAATAATAAGTTTCACATAGGCTTATTAGAAACTATCAGGTAAGCGAACTGTAGCTGGACGAAACTCTGAAAATCCTATTTTCGTACATAGAACCGTCGGGGAAAGCCGCTTTTGCGTCAAAGCTCTCAGGTTAGATAACAGAGGTCATGTGGATCTATTTAGCATCCCCATGATCTTTTTGATTTGCTGAAAAAATAACGCGGGAGGAATATTTTATGCAAGCCAAAGAAGCAGTAAGGATTGAACAAGAATACAAAGCCGTAAAAAAGTCAGCAGGACTAATTGATCTGCCTAGGATAGGCAAGATACAGGTAAAGGGAAAGGACGCTTACAGGTACATCCAGAACCTGGTTACGGTCGACATAAGCATGCTGTGCGACAACCAGGGAACCCACACTCTCATGTGCTATCCGGACGGATCCGTGATGGATTCGCTCGTGCTTTACAGGTTTAGCGAGGACAGCTACCTAATAATAATAACGTCTGGCAATGTAGAAAAAACTTTCAAATGGCTTATAAACAGGAAAAGGTATCACGATATAAGCATAAACAACCTTACAGAGAAGCTGTACCACATAGGGCTCCACGGGCCTAAATCGACAGCCATACTCAGGAAGGTTACTGCCGACAATATTAACGGCATGGGCTACATGAACGTAAAGAAGGACGTTATGATAGGCGGAGGAAAATGCATCGTTGTCAAGATGGGATACTCAGGTGAGGACGGCTATGAGATATATACTGTATGGGATTCCTCACAGAAGGTTATAGACAGCATAATGAATGCAGGTATGCTGGAAGGCATCCTTCCGGTCGGGATAGAGACAAGGAACGCGCTAAGGTATGAGGCGAAGCTTCCTCTTTACGGCGACGAGCTGATAGGAGACATAACTCCGATCGAAGCTGGCCTTGAGGCGCTGATAAGGCTTGACAAAGAGGACTTTGTCGGTAAGGATGCCCTGGTGAAGCAGCACGACAAGGGGATAAAGAGGGCGGTCGTGACTTTCCAGTTAAACAACAAAAAGGAAGTCCCTGACAGGGGCGCTGCAATCCTTGCCAACGACAAGAAGGTCGGGGTGGTTACACTGAGCCATTTCTCGCCAAAAGCAAAGAAAAGCATAGGCTTCGCACTTGTTGACCTGAAATACTCGGACAACGGCACAAAGCTTTATATAAACAATGCCGACGGGGTTCTGGAAGCGAAAATCACCACAAAGAAACTGAAGAAGTGCATATAAGAGAAAAAAACAAGAGCGCGGTGCAAAACAGATGCACCGCGCTCTTGCACGTATTTATATTTCTGCGGCGATCAGGTCGCCCATCCTTTCGGTTCCTACGAGGTTCCTGCCAGCCTCCATGATGTCGGCAGTCCTGTAGCCTTTTCCTATGACGGCTTTCACAGCCTCCTCTACATCCTTTGCAGCGCTTTCCATGCCCAAGCTGTGCCTCAGAAGCATTGCTACGCTCATTATCGTCCCGATCGGGTTAGCCTTGTCCTGGCCCGCGATGTCAGGGGCAGAGCCGTGGATCGGCTCGTAAAGCCCCATTGAATTTTCTCCAAGGCTGGCTGACGGCAGCATCCCAAGTGATCCTGTAAGCATGGACGCCTCGTCGCTCAGTATGTCTCCGAACATGTTCTCCGTCAGGATGACATCGAATTGGTGAGGGTTGTTTATCAGCTGCATGGCAGCGTTGTCAACGTACATGTAGTTCAGCTCAATGTCCCTGTTTTCCTCGGCAATCCCCGAAACCACCTCTCTCCAGAGCCTTGAGGAGTAGAGCACGTTGGCTTTGTCCACCAGGGTCAGCTTTTTGCCCCTTCCCCTTGCGATTTCGAAGGCGGCTTTAGCGATCCTCTCTATTTCGAAGCTTGTATAGGAAATCGTGTCGGAAGCCTTTTTGCCGCCTCCCTCTATGGCTTCAATCTTTTTCTCTCCGAAATACGCACCGCTTATGAGCTCCCTCACTATCATTATGTCGATGCCGTCTCCAAGGACACTTTCCTTAAGGTTCGAGGCAGCCTTAAGATCCTTGAAGAGTATCGCCGGCCTCAGGTTGGCGTAAACTCCGAGAGCCTTCCTTAACCCTAAAAGGCCATCCTCGGGCCTGAGGGAAGCCGGCTGGCTGTCCCACTTAGGGCCGCCGACCGCCCCCAAGAGGACAGCGGCGCTTTCCTTGCACATATCAACGGTTTCCTGAGGAAGAGGCGTCCCGGTTCTGTCGATGGCGTCCCCGCCCAGCCTTGCTGTGGTGAACTCGAATTCGCAGCTGTACTTCTTTTCGACGGCCTGCAGCACCTTCATAGCCTGGCTGGTGACCTCCGGGCCTATTCCGTCTCCTGGTATAACAGTTATTCTCATATTAAGTCCCCTTATCTGTAAGATTTTTTAATGTAGTTGATGAGCCCCTCGGATTCCATTATCTTCTCCATGAATTCAGGGAATGCAGGAGCCTGGTAAGTCTTGCCCTTTGTCATGTTCACGATTGTTCCGGTCTTGACGTCTATCGAGATCTCGTCGCCTTCCTCTATGTCCCTTGCAGCTTCGGGGCATTCTACGATAGGAAGCCCGATGTTTATAGCGTTCCTGAAGAATATCCTTGCAAAGCTCTCTGCTATTACCACCTTTATTCCGGAAGCCTTTATGGCGATAGGGGCATGCTCCCTCGAGGAGCCGCAGCCAAAGTTCTTGCCCGCAGCGATGATGCTTGCCCAGGAAAGCTTCTTCCCGAAATCTGCATCCAGGTCCTCCATGCAATGCGACGCGAGCTCAGACGGGTCTATCGTGTTAAGGTGCCTTGCGGGTATGATTACGTCAGTGTCTATGTTGTCACCGTATTTAATTGCCTTTCCTTCTATCATGTTATGCTACCTCCTCAGGTGAAGAAATCTTTCCGGTGATGGCTGAAGCTGCCGCCACTGCAGGGCTTGCAAGGTAAACTTCGCTTTCTGGATGCCCCATTCTTCCCACGAAATTCCTGTTTGTTGTTGCAACAGCCCTTTCGCCTGCAGCCAGAACCCCCATATGCCCTCCGAGGCAAGGCCCGCAGGTCGGCGTGCTAACGACTGCCCCCGCTTCTATGAATATCTCTATGAGCCCTTCGCGGATTGCATCAAGGTATATTTTCTGCGTTGCAGGGAATATTATCGCTCGCACGTTCTTGTGAACCTTCTTACCCTTAAGCACCGCGGCCGCAGCCCTCAGGTCACTTATCCTCCCGTTTGTGCAGGAACCTATGACAACCTGGTCTATCCTTACGTCGCCCACCTCGTCGATCGTCCTAGTGTTGTCAGGGATGTGGGGAAAGGAAACCGTAGGCCTGATCTTTGAAAGGTCGATTTTTATGATCTCGCTGTACTCTGCATCCTCGTCAGCTTCGAAAACCCTGTACTGCCTGCTGGAATGTTCCTTCATGTACTCGATGGTCTCGTCGTCGACAGCGAATATTCCGTTCTTAGCTCCCGCTTCGATGGCCATGTTCGCTATCGTGAACCTGTCGTCCATAGTCAAATTTTTCAGGCCTTCTCCTGAGAACTCCATCGACTTGTAGAGGGCGCCGTCAACTCCGATCATTCCGATTATGTGGAGAATCACATCTTTTCCGCTGACCCAGGGGCCCATCTTTCCGGTTACCTCGAACTTTATTGCTTCAGGGACCTTGAACCAGGCCTCTCCTCTCGCCATTCCGGCACCCATGTCGGTGCTGCCCACTCCTGTGGAGAACGCCCCCAGGGCTCCATATGTGCAGGTGTGGGAATCTGCGCCAATAATAACGTCGCCTGCAACGGCTAGCCCTTTTTCAGGTATGAGGGCATGCTCTATCCCCATCTGTCCGACCTCGAAGTAGTTCTTGACCTCCATGTCGCCCGCGAACTCCCTGCAGCATTTGCACTGCTCAGCGGACTTTATGTCCTTGTTCGGCGTGAAGTGGTCTGGGACGATTGCGATCTTCTCCTTGTCGAAAACCTCCTTGGCGCCGATTTTCCTGAATTCCCTTATTGCAACCGGCGTGGTTATATCATTTCCCAGCACCAGATCCAATTTTGCCATAATGAGCTGGCCCGGCTTTACGCTTTCAAGCCCTGCGTGGGCAGCAAGTATTTTTTGAGTCATTGTCATTCCCATTATTTTGCCTCCTTGTGTTGTTCTGTTATTCTTTATATCAAATCGCTTGCGGTTTGGCTCGATGCCTTCCGAAACGCATTTTTCGAGTCTCATTACCCATGCTGAAGCTTCCCTGCGCTGCAGGGAAGCCCGCCTGCATGAGATCTAGGTCTTCAATCAATTCTGCTATCTCCAGTTCTTCTCTATTATTGTATTTAAAACATCATGAATGCTGCTGAATACTCGCTGTTCTCTGCTGAAGTGCCGTTCTTTATGTCCTTCAAATAGCTGTAGTACTCATTTCCTCCCGAATACACGGAGGTGCTGTTCCTGTTGCCCTCTCCCGAGTTCCTCGAATTCATTGATTCCGGCATGTTTGAAAATCTTGTCATTGGTGATTCCTCCTAAATTATTAATATTTTATATTAAACTTCCCATTGGCCAGGTGAAAAGTTATAATATTTCGACATTTAAGGATATAAAAAAGACAGTCCTTCTCTTGGGGCGAGAAGACTGTCCGCGGTACCACCCAAATTTTTTCTTGATTGGTTAACGGTCTTGAGACCGGCTCAGCTTACTTTGTTCAGCCTGCAGCTCCAGGGGGAGTTTCGATATGCAGATCCATGGGTTCTCACCTTTTCCCACTCTCTTTGAAACATCTGACACATTTACTTGGCCCTATCAACGCTTTTGATATTCATTTTTCAGGTTTCGGGTAATAAAAAAAGGACTCATTTCTCTTGGGGCGAGAAATAGTCCGCGGTACCACCCAAATTGGTTCTTCATTGAATAACGGCTGCTAACCGGCGCGGCTTACTTGATTCAGCCTGCTACTCGAGGGTGAGTTTCGATAGGATCGTTTGCGGGCTTTCACCTTGCCCCGCTCTCTAAGAAACAATTGCCTTACCTACTTGTCCCTGTCAAAGTATTTAATCTATGTTTTACAATTTACAACACTTTACTGAGCTTGTCAATACTTTTGCAAAAAATAAAAAAACTCTTTGGATTGTTGCGAATATTGGTATAATAGAATGTAGATTGGAAAATAGGGAGCAGTGCTGATGACATGGGAATAGGAAATTGGATGGCAGACACAGGTAACGACAAAACAAGATACGGAATTCTTTGCGGTATATCTTCGTACATGATGTGGGGAGTGCTCCCGATTTACTGGAAGCTTGTCGGTGACGTGCCGGCCTACGAGATACTGGCTCACAGGATTATCTGGTCCTTCGCGCTGGTGGCTATGATCGTCGCTCTGAAAGGAGATATTTCAAAGCTTAAGGACTTCTTCAGGGACAGGAAATCCCTTGCCTGCATCGCTGGCTGTTCTGTGCTGATAACCTTCAACTGGTTTCTTTTCATATGGTGCGTCAACAGCGGACACATAATCGAATCCAGCCTGGGCTACTATATAAACCCGCTCATGTCGGTGTTCCTGGGGACGTTTGTGCTGAAGGAAAAGCTTTCTGCTGTCCAGAAGGCGGCAATAGCCATAGCGGCCACAGGGGTTGCAGCCATGGTCGTCATCTACGGAAGCTTCCCATGGATACCGCTTGCACTGGCAACCAGCTTCGGCATTTACGGTCTACTGAAAAAGAAGATCTCGCTGGACTCCACCGCAGGACTTACGGTGGAAACGCTCGTGACAGCTCCTTTTGCGCTGGCTTTCCTCCTTCATCTGGGGGCGAACGGGACTGGTGCTTTCGGCAGTTCATCCTCAGTGACAGCTGTTCTCATGCTGTCAGGGGTTGCTACCGCGATACCTCTGCTGCTTTTCGCTGAAGGGGCAAAAAACGTGAAGCTTTCCACAATGGGCTTCCTGCAGTATATATCTCCTACGATGAGCCTTTTCATCGGTATCTTCATGTATAACGAAAAACTGACTCAGGTAAACCTGATAGGCTTCTGCTTCATCTGGATCGCGCTGGCAGTTTATTCATATTCGCTCCTGAAGCCTCAGCGAGCGCAAATTACAATAGGAAAGAGGGAATGAAAAATGGCACAGGCTTTACCTACAAGAGAACAGGCACTCGAGCTGTTCAAGAAATACAACGAGAGCGATGCGCTTTTAAAGCATGCTCTTTCTGTTGAGGCTGTCATGAGGCACTTCGCAGAGCTCTACGGCGAGGATTCCGAAAAATGGGGGATCATAGGGCTGATCCACGACATCGATTACGAGAAGTACCCCGATGAGCACTGCATGAAAGCCAAAGAGCTGCTGCAGGAAGCAGGCTACCCTGAGGACTACATACATGCTGTACAGAGCCACGGCTACCAGCTCTGCTGCGATGTGGAGCCGGTTGAAAAGATGGAGCTTGTGCTCTACACTATCGACGAGCTCACCGGGTTGATCACAGCGACCGCCCTTATGAGGCCGTCCAGGAGCATACTTGACCTCGAGACAAAGTCTGTAAAGAAGAAATGGAAGCAGAAAAGCTTCGCAGCAGGCGTCAACAGGGAGGTCATAGAAGGCGGAGCGGCAAAGCTGGGGCTGGACATGAACGAAGTCATAAGCGAGACCATAAAAGGCATGCAGAAGGTAGCAGAGGAGATAGACCTGAAAGGCGAACTTTAAGAGGATAAATTAAAAGACTGTGATTATTTCACAGTCTTTTTTTGCTGCTTATTTTTGCTGCTTCAACAGGTTGAGAACCTCCAGCCCCGTTTCGGTGATCACGGAGCCGCCCCTGCCCTTAAGGATCCTCGCCATGCCGCACCTCTCAAGGTTCATAAGTATCGTCCTGATCTCCTGCTCGCTTATGAAGAGGTTGCTGCATTCGCATTCCTTGTAGATGCTCCTCCTGCCGAGCCTTTTGTTCTCCCTGAAGCCTTTTTCCAGCTGCCTCAGGACGAATATATGCGAGTCGAGGGTCTTGCCTGCTGCTTCCCTGAGGGCTTCAAGCGGGCTGAGCTGGCTGCCCTCCGAAAACCTTTCTTGCTGCATGTCTGGCTTCGGAGCATCCTCGGGAGCATCTCCGTAGAAAGGCAGGTCCGACGCGTCAACCTTGTCTATGTTCAGGTTCACAAGGTATTCCACGTAGTTCTTGAGCTCCCTCACGTTGCCTCTCCAGTCGTGCTTCATGAGGGCGTCCAGTGCGGAATCGTTAAGGGTAAAGCTGCCGTTGAAAGCCTTTTTGAGGCTTTCTATTATGAGCGGTATGTCCTCCTTCCTTGAGTTCAGGGAAGGTATCCTAAGCTTGAGGACGTTCAGCCTGTAGAAGAGATCCTCCCTGAACTCGCCTTTCCTGACCATCTCGCTGAGGTTCCTGTTGGTTGCTGCGATAAGCCTAACGTCTATGTCTATGAGCCTGTCGCCTCCGAGCCTCATGACCTGCCTCTCCTGTATCGCCCTGAGCAGCCTTGACTGCAGGGAAAGGGGCATCTCGCCGATTTCGTCCAGGAAGAGTGTGCCGTTGTGGGCAAGCTCGAAAAGACCGGGCTTGCCGCCTTTCCTTGCACCGGTGAAGGAGCCTTCCTCATAGCCGAAGAGCTCGCTTTCCAGCAGGTTTTCCGGGAGCGCGCCGCAGTTTATAACGACGAACTGGTAGCTGCGCCTTACGGAGTTGTTGTGGATCGCCTGGGCGAACAGCTCCTTGCCTGTGCCGCTGTCGCCGGTTATAAGCACCGTGGAGTTCGAATCCGCCATTCGCATGGCCATTTCCTTGCATTTCGTTATCTCTTCGCTGCTGCCCACTATGTTGCTGAAATTGTATTTAGCCTTATGCCCCTTTCCGATTATCCTTGTCCTGAACTTGTGCTGCTTCAGCTCTGCTTCGCCGAACTCCTTCATTATGGCATAAGCCCCGAAAAGCTTTCCGGAATGGAAAATGGGTTCGATTGACATTATCACGTCGTAGCCGTTTATTTTTAAAAGCAGATCTTTGACAGGCCTCCTTTTCTGCAGGACCTCTGAGAACGGTATGCTCGGGAGTAGGTCGATTGCGTTGCAGCTGTTGAGATTTTCCTCTTTTATTTCAAGGATTTTTCTTGCCTTGTCGTTTATGGAGCTAACGATGCCGTTTATATTGATTCCTATTACCCCGTCCTCGATAATGCTCAGCAGCACGTTGAGCATGCCCTCGGTAATGTTGAACTTTCCGAGAAGGTCGGCCAGGCCGTAATTCGCAGGGATTATCTCGCTGTAGCTGCTCTGGATATCCTTGTTCTGGATCAGGTAGTCAAGCTTCAGCCTGAAGCCAAGGCTGACTATTGTTATTATGTCGAGAAGGCTGCTGCCGATGTTGATGATCTCCTTTGCGTCTTTTGGAAGCATGCTTGACTCGCCAAGTATGATTACTGTCTTGTTCTTCAGCTCATGTATGTTCTCTGGGCATGAAGGGAGAAGGGTCAGGTTCCTTATACCCTTCTCGTATATTATTGAGATGATATCCTTTGACATTTCCATGGTTTCATCAAGTATGTATATATCGCTGTGCTCAGGGAGGTTAAGGATTTTGTAATAGCCGTCCTTGGAGATGGTTCTGTAGCAGAACATTATTGGGGTATCCTCGGGTATGCAGCCCTTGGTTTTTTCGTATACGTCCTCGTTCTGTACCAGCACAAGGTCTGCCTTTATAGGTTTGTTCAGCGGGCTGCTGTTTATGCTGTATTTCTCTACAATTATATTGTTTGAAAAAACGTTTTCTATCTGGGCTGCGTATATCTCGGCAGATTTCGGATCATAATTCAATATGGCTACTTTTTTCATAAACATTACTCCTCGCGAATGGTATGGCTTCATTATACCACACTAACGGGTTAGATGGGATATACCATTGATACCGTTTTACCCATTGTTTGCAGAAAATTTATAAAATAACAGCAAAAAACTGGGCTGCAGAGCATGCGTTCAATTGGCACGCAAATTGCTTTAAAAATATCTTGGCAATAATATGTGCAAACTCATAAATGATAGGAGTGTTAAATTTGAAAAAAGGGGATATAATTTGGGGATTGGGAATTGCTGTTATCGCAGCGATACTCATAGTTCCAGCAAGCCACGCCGTGTTCGTAAACTTGACAACTTACCATCCGTACATCGCAGGCTTCATAAAGTTCTGCATCCTTGCAACTATGGGAGAACTCCTGGCGATCAGGATAATTACTTCGGGCTGGTCAGCGCCTAAGGGCTGGGTTTTCAGGGCAATAATTTGGGGTTTCCTTGGAATGGCCATAACTCTTACGTTCTCAATATTCGCAGGTGGAGTAACCGCTGTTATGGCAAAGGGGCTTCTTCCTGGAAACGGAAACAGCATAATTTGGGCATTTTTCGTATCATCTTCCATGAACCTGTCCTTCGGACCTTCGATGATGATATTCCACAGGTTCACAGACACTTTCCTGGACATGAAGTACGAAAAAGAAAGCAGCATATCGGTGAGCAGCATTGCGAAGAGGATAGACTGGTCAGGCTTCTACTCCTTCGTAATCCTCAAGACAATACCTTTCTTCTGGATACCGGCACACACCATCGTGTTCCTGCTGCCGGCCGAATACAGAGTAATAGCTGCCGCATTCCTGTCCATAGCACTGGGCGGAATACTGGCTTTCGCAAAGAAAAAACCAAATAAATAGGAGGTTTCAAATGGGGTACAAAGTATTAGCGATTAATCCTGGATCAACATCAACAAAGATTGCACTGTTCGATGACGCAACGCAGGTATTCAAGACAAACATCGAACACCCGAATTCAGAACTGGAGAAGTACAAGGGCATTGCAGACCAGTACGAGATGAGGCATGATGCGATACTTGACGTTCTCAAGAGCAACAGCTTCGATGTGAAGGACCTGGATGCAGTGGTCGGAAGAGGCGGGCTTCTTCCTCCTGTAAAATCAGGGGCATACAGGGTCAACCAGCTCATGGTAGACAGGCTGAGGAACAATCCTGTTGTCGAGCATGCATCGAACCTGGGCGCCATAATTTCCTTCAGCATAGCTGAGCCGCTCGGAATCCCTTCGTTCATCTACGACTCAGTAGCCGTTGACGAGATGGAGCCGATAGCTAAAATCACAGGCATAAAGCAGATCAGGAGAAGCAGCTTTGCACACGCTCTCAACATGAGGGCCGTGGCGATAAAGACAGCAAAGGAAATGGGCAAGGAGCTGAAGGATTTCAACTTCATAGTGACCCACTTGGGCGGCGGCATTTCTGCATGCGTAATCAAAAATGGAAAAATGGTGGACATAGTTTCTGACGACGAAGGTCCGTTCTCGCCTGAAAGGTCGGGAAGGATCCCTGCCAAGGAAATGATGAACCTGTGCTACAGCCAGGACAAGGCAGTTGTTAAAAAGCTGCTCAGAGGAAAGGGCGGGCTTGTATCCCTTCTTGGTACAAACAGCGCTTTGGATGTTGAAAAAATGATAGCAGACGGCGACGAGAATGCGAAGCTTGTATACAGCGCTATGGCATACCAGATAGCCAAGGGCATAGGCGAGCTTGCAACCGTTGTAGACGGAGAAGTTGATAGGATCATTGTTACCGGGGGGATAGCATATTCCAAGTTCATGACTTCAGCAATAGAGAAAAGGGTGAAATTCATAGCTCCGGTTGTCCTAGTGCCGGGTGAAAACGAGATGGAAGCTCTTTCGCAGGGAACAATCAGAGTGCTCAAAGGAGAAGAGGAAGCTCACGAATACACTGAAGCCTAATAAAAAAGCTCAAGAAATAATTAAAATATATGGAAAAGGGGAAAGAAGATGAAAAAATTACTTACTGGAAACGAAGCTATAGCTCGTGGAGCATGGGAAGCAGGAGTAAGATATGCATCCGCATATCCAGGCACACCTAGCACAGAGATCCTCGAGAACATAGCGTTGTACAAAGAGGACATCAAGGCTGAATGGGGAACAAACGAAAAGGTTGCCCTGGAATTCGTAATCGGCGCATCGTTTGCCGGAGCGAGAGCAATATCAGCTATGAAGCATGTTGGAGTAAACGTTGCGGCTGACCCGCTTTTCACAAACGCTTACACAGGAGTTAACGGAGGGCTCATACTGGTTTCAGCTGACGAACCGGGACAGCACTCATCACAGAACGAGCAGGACAACAGAAACTATGCAAGGTTCGCAAAGATCCCTATGTTCGAGCCGTCAGACAGCCAGGAAGCAAAGGACATGATAAAGACAGCGTTCGACGTGAGCGAAGAGTACGACACACCTGTACTGTTCAGGGTTACTACAAGACTCTGCCACTCCAAATGCATAGTAGAATGCGGTGACAGGAAGGAAGTCGACATAAAGGAATATGTCAAGAATGCAGAAAAGACAGTAACCGTTCCTGCAAACGCAAGAAAGCTCAGGGTTAAAGTTGAAGAAAGAATGAACAAGCTCGAGGAGTATTCAAACAACTCACCTCTGAACTTCATGGAAATCAACGGCACTAAAATAGGCGTTGTGGCATCAGGCTGCAGCTATGTGTTTGCTAAAGAAGTGTTCGGAGAAGACGCATCATACCTCAAGCTTGGATTCACAAATCCGCTTCCTCACAAGCTGCTCAAGGAGTTCGCTTCGAAAGTGGACAAGATATACGTAATCGAAGAGAATGACCCAATCATAGAGAACGAGATGAAGATGCTCGGAATAGAATGCCACGGGAAAGACGTGTTCCCTTACATGGGAGAGATGACTCCTGATGTGCTCAGAAAAGCGTTGTACGGCAAGAATCTGGATTCGATAGACTACGACAAGAGCAAGGTTGTTCCAAGACCGCCGTCACTCTGCGCAGGCTGCCCTCACAGAGGATTCTTCTACGAAATCGGAAAGAGAAAAGATGCGGTAATATCCGGAGACATAGGCTGCTACACGCTGGGCTTTGCACCGCCTTACAACGCTATGGATTTGGCTGTCTGCATGGGAGCAAGCTTAAGCATGGCTCACGGCTTGCAGCAGGTGTTCAACATGAAGGAAGACAACACAAAGAGGGCTGTAGGAGTTCTCGGAGACTCAACGTTCTTCCACTCAGGAATAAACTCTCTTATGGGAGCTCTCTACAACAGGGGCAATGCCATAAACGTAATACTTGACAACAGGATCACAGGAATGACAGGACACCAGGAAAATCCGGGAAGTGGATACACGCTCCAGGGAGAAGAAACTTCAATGGTGGACATAGAAACGCTTGTCAAATCATTAGGCATTAAGAACGTAAGAGTTGTAGACCCTAATGACCTGAAAGCGGTTAAGGAAGTAATCGACTGGGCGTTCAGCATAGACGAACCTTCGGTAATAATCACAAGATATCCTTGCGTTCTCAAGAAACTGTCAAAGGAAGACAAGGAAGAGTTCTGCGGAGCATTCACAACAAAATGCAAGGTTGACGAAGCAAAATGCATAGGCTGCAAGAAATGCATAACTGTCGGATGTCCTGCCGTTTCATTCAACAAGGAAAGCAAGAAAGCCGTTATAGATGCCACAACTTGCGTTGGATGCGAAGTATGTGCTCAGGTATGTCCAGTGAAAGCTATCGAAAAGGAGGCAAAATAATATGGCAACAAAAAGCATAATGTTGGTTGGAGTAGGCGGACAGGGTACTATTCTGGCTAGTAAACTTTTAACAACAGGCCTTATGGAAGCGGGCTACGATGTAAAGATGAGCGAAATACACGGAATGTCGCAGAGAGGCGGATCCGTTTCCTCGCAGGTAAGATACGGTGAAAAAGTTCAGTCACCGGTTATAGAAATCGGCGGAGCAGACATACTTGTCTCCTTCGAAATGATGGAAGCGCTCAGATGGCTTGAATACCTCAAGCCAAGTGGAAAGATCGTTGTCAATGACTACAAGATCCCTTCAGCTCCAATCCTTTCTGGAAAGGTTGACTATCCTGAAGGAATACTGGATGTATTGAAAGCAAGCGCGCAGACAACGGTAATCAACGCAGCTGAAATAGCCAAGGAGATTGGAAACCCAAAGACTATGAACATAGTTCTGCTGGGAGCACTTATCAAGGCTATGAATCTGACAGAAATCAACTGGGAAAAGATAATAAGAGACAACGTAAAACCAGCTTTTGTTGAACTAAACCTAAAGGCTCTCAAAGCAGGAATGGACGTAGTAAAGTAATCGGGGAGGGTTCCGAATGGTCATTAAGAATTTCGATGAGCTCATAAAGAAAGTTCAGAGCTTCGAAGGCAAGAAAAAGGTAGCGGTAGCTGCTGCGCATGATGAGCACGCGCTTGAAGCGGTGTTCGAAGCAGTGGAAAACAACATAGTTGAACCGGTGCTTATAGGCAACAAGGAAAAAATCAAGGAGATCGCTGCAAAGCTGGGAAAAACAGTAAGCGACGATTCCATAATAGAGACTGCAGACGACAGCGAAGCAGCAGCCAAGGCTGTAGAGCTGGCAAGGAACGGACAGGCAGACTTCATCATGAAGGGCAAGCTCCAGACAGCAGACCTCCTAAGGGCTGTTGTTGACAAGGAAAAAGGTCTCAGGACAGGAAAGGTCATGTCCCACGTGGCGATACAGGAGATACCTACCTACCATAAGCTGCTCATAACAACAGACGGCGGAATGATGATGTACCCGGACCTGGAGCAGAAGAAAAAGATAATAGAAAACGCTGTGGACGTGCTTCACTCCCTTGGGTATGAAAACCCTAAGGTTGGCGTTCTCGCTGCAGTCGAGACGGTGAACCCTAAGATGCCTGAGTCGGTAGACGCAGGCAAGCTCAAGGAGATGAACCAGAACGGCGAAATCTCGGGCTGCTATGTCGAAGGGCCTATATCCTACGACATAGCCATGAACAAGGAGTCAGGACTGATAAAAGGCTTCGACAGCCCTGTGGCAGGAGATCCGGACGTACTCATAGTGCCAAACATAACAGCCGGAAACATACTGGGCAAATGCCTCGTATACTCAGCAGGCGCCAAGATGGCAGGTTTCATAGTGGGAGCTAAGGTTCCAATAGTCCTAACCTCAAGGGGAGCTTCCTCGGAGGAAAAATATTTATCCCTTGTAATATCAGCGGCAGCATCCTAGTTAATCATAAAATACCCTCATAGTACACACGTGAAAAATGCCTTCCATGCGGGAGGCATTTTTTATTACATCACCCTGTGGTATAATATTCCTAACAAACAAGCGGAGGAGGTTTCATTATGTGGAAGGAATTTAAGGAATTTGCACTGAAAGGCAACATGATCGACCTGGCTGTAGGCATCATAATCGGCGGAGCGTTCGGAAAGATTGTGTCCTCGCTGGTGAGCGACATCATCATGCCTCTGCTGGGGCTCATTTTGGGCAACACCAACTTTTCTAATCTGTTCATAACGCTGGGAAAAGGCTCGTTCAAGACGATCGAGGAAGCAAAGGCTGCAGGTGTTGCAACTTTGAACTACGGCCTTTTCTTCAACAACATCATCGACTTCCTAATCATAGCATTCTCGATCTTCATTGTTATTAAGC
Source organism: Clostridium sp. UBA699 (assembly GCA_002298915.1). GTDB lineage: Bacteria > Bacillota > Clostridia > Clostridiales > Clostridiaceae > UBA699. The sequence continues at coordinate 13,993 of DBML01000008.1, read as the reverse complement.
AGCTCAACCGATTCAAGAAAAAGGAAGTGCCGGCTCCTGCAACAATGAAGAAATGCAAATACTGCCTAAGCGAAATACCTAAAGAGGCTACGAGATGCCCTCACTGCACATCCATGCTCGAGGAGTAATAAGGACATAGGGAAGAAGGGCCGCAGGGGCAGCCCGGAAATAAAATTCCATGAAATGTATTGATTAATCTGAAATCTTTTAGTATAATATTTTTTATAATTTAATAACGCGTTCTTATCTAGAGAGGTGGAGGGACTGGCCCTATGAAACCCGGCAACCAGTATGTTTCATTTGCATACATGGTGCTAATTCCTGCGGCGATGCTGAGAGATAAGTAGAAGTTCGGAACTTGCTTTTTATATTCTCTTCGCCTTTGCAGGCGGAGAGTTTTTTTATTTGCACTAATCGGAAAAGGAGAATAAACATGAGAATCAAAGAATTGTTTAAGGAAAAGAAAGTCGTATACTCGTTTGAAATATTCCCACCAAAGCTCACTTCGCCCATAAAGACCGTTTTCGACACGATTGACGAGCTGAGCTTGCTGGGGCCAGACTACATAAGCGTGACCTACGGAGCAGGCGGAAACCTTTCAAACAACAGGACAACGGAGCTTGCGTCGCTTGTAAAGAACAAGCACGGGATCGAGGCGCTGGCCCACCTTACCTGCATCAGCTCTACGATGGAGACGATAGACACCATCGTGAAGGGCCTAAAGGAAAACAACGTGGACAACGTCCTTGCCCTGAGGGGGGACGTGCCGCTGAACCAGTACAAGCCGGGCGACTTCAGGTACGCTAACGAGCTCATCGCCTACATCAGGCAAACGAGCGACCTGGGGATCTCGGCAGCGTGCTATCCTGAAGGCCACATAGAAAGCAAGGACCTCAGGCGCGAGATGGAGATACTCAAGCTGAAAGCCGACGCGGGAGCCGAGCATTTCACAACACAGCTGTTCTTCGACAACAACCTTTACTATGACTATGTCAGCAAGGCTGCGCAGAAAAACATAAACGTTCCTATACAGGCGGGGATCATGCCTGTTATAAACAAGGCGCAGGTGGAAAGGATAATGAACATGTGCGGAACAGCCATACCGAAGAAGTTCCTTAGGATTATGGACAGATACGAGCACGATCCGATTGCGCTCAGAGAGGCCGGGATAGCTTTCGCGCTGGACCAGATAGTCGACCTTGTTTCATCGGGGGCACCTGGAGTCCATCTCTATACCATGAACAACCCGTATGTAGCCAAGAAGATCACCGAGAACATAGGCTCCATAAGGACTGCTCTGAACGAGGCGGTATAGCTTATGGAGCGTTTCGGGATAGAAAGGAAGGAAGTGCTGCGGTACCTTGGCCACAGAGGTCAGGAGGTAGGAGAGAAGCTGGAGGAGCTCGTTGACGAGTGCATAGAGGAGATAAAGGCGGTTGCCTCGCCTAAATACATCCTGAGGACCTTCAGCATAACAGGCCGCGACGGCTCGGTGATCCTGGAAAACGGGCTGTTCGAGCTGACCGGAAAGGCGATCTCAAGGCACCTGGGCGAGTCGGACTCCTGCATGCTGCTGGCCGCAACCCTTGGCAGCGATGTCGACAAGAGGATAAGGTACTTTGAAAAGAAGGACCTGACGAAAGCGCTGATACTGGACGCATGCGCCACCGCATACATCGAGGACGTATGCGACAAGGTGTGCGAGGATATAGAAAAAAGCAAGCTGAAGGAAGGCGAACACCTGACCTGGCGCTTCAGTCCGGGCTACGGCGACCTTCCGATAAACCTGCAGAAGGGTTTTCTGGCGGTGCTGGACGCGGGCAGGAGGATCGGCCTCACCGCATCGTCCACAAACATACTTCTGCCGAGGAAGTCGGTTACAGCGGTGATGGGCATCACAGGCAGCAGCTGCAGGATGGCTGCCTCAGGCTGCGCAGCCTGCAGCAACAACAAGGAATGCGCCTACAAAAGAACGGAGGAATAGATAGGATGGAAATAAGGGAGCGATTGAGGAGAGGATTCATAGTATTTGACGGAGCGACGGGGACCATGCTCCAGAACTCAGGGCTGAAGGCCGGAGAGATCCCCGAGGTACTTAACATAAAAAACAGGGAGCTAATAGTCGATACCCACAGGAAGTACCTCGACGCGGGCGCGACGGTCATCACGACGAACACCTTCGGCGCAAACGAGCTGAAGCTGAAGGATTCAGGGATCACGGTTGAGGAAGCTGTGGACGCCGCCGTGAGCAATGCAAGGGAAGCCCTGGCAGGCAGGGAAGGCTGGGTAGCCCTGGACATAGGGCCAATCGGCGAGCTGCTTAAGCCGATGGGAACGCTGAGCTTCGAGAGGGCATACGGGATATTCAAAAGGCAGGTTGTGCAGGGAGTGAAAAGCGGCGCCGACCTCATACTCATAGAGACAATGACTGACCTTTACGAATCCAAGGCAGCAATACTTGCTGCGAAGGAGAACTCCGACCTCCCTGTGTTCTTCACAATGAGCTTCGAGGAGAGCGGAAGGACCTTCACCGGCTGCAGCGCCGAAGCCATGGTTGCAACGGCAAGGGGGCTCGGCGTAGACGCGCTCGGGGTAAACTGCTCTCTCGGCCCTGTGGAGATGAAGCCTCTCATAAACAGGATACTTGAGATATCCGATGTTCCTGTCATGGTCCAGCCGAACGCAGGGATACCTGTGGTAGTTGAGGGCAGGACAGAGTTCAGGGTTACACCGGAGCAGTTCGCCGACAGCATGAGGGAGTTCGCAGAAAACGGCGCAAGGGTCCTCGGTGGCTGCTGCGGAACCACAGACAACCACATAAGGCTGCTGGCGGAAACGCTGAGGGGGATGGAGCCGAAGAAGCTTGAGAGGAAAAGGACGAGCAGCGTGTGCACGCCTACGAAAGTGGTCGAGATAGATTCAGTCAGGATAATCGGGGAAAGGATAAACCCCACCGGAAAGAAGCTGTTCAAGGAAGCCCTGAAGAACGGGGACCTCGACTACATCGTCAGGGAGGCGATCGCCCAGGTTGAGGCGGGCGCCGACATACTGGACGTCAACGTGGGGCTGCCCGAGATAAACGAGGCTGAGATGATGGTCAAGGTAGTCGAGGAGCTGCAGTCGGTCATCGACGTGCCGCTGCAGATCGACTCAAACAACCCCGATGTTATAGGGAAAGCCTTGAGGATCTACAACGGGAAAGCCATAGTCAACTCCGTGAACGGAGAGGACGAGACGCTGGACAGGGTTCTCCCGCTCATAAAGAAATACGGAGCTGCCGTCGTTGGGCTGACGCTGGACTCGAGGGGGATACCTCCTACAGCTGAAGGCAGGTTCGAGATAGCTGAAAAGATAGTGAGGAAAGCCGAGAGCTTCGGGATAGACAGGAGCGATGTGTACATCGACTGCCTCACGCTTACCGCCGCAGCGCAGCAGAAGGAGGTCAGGGAGACTGTCAAGGCCCTTGAGCTTGTCAAAAACAAGCTCGGTGTGAAAACAGTGCTCGGTGTCTCGAACGTGTCCTTCGGCCTGCCGAACAGGGGCCTGCTCAACAGGACTTTCCTGACCGCTGCGCTGGCCGCCGGGCTGGACCTGCCAATAATCAACCCGCTGGACAAGGGGATGCTGGACGTCATTAACGCCTTCAGGGTACTCTGGTATCAGGACGTTAACTGCGAGAGATACGTCGAGGCATACAGCAGCGCAGAGGTTGAAGCCGTGAAGAAAACCGCTGAAAGCTCCCGAGGGCTTTCCGAGATAATAGAAAAAGGGCTGAGGGAGGAAGCGCTGGGTGCGACGGTGAAGCTGCTTGAAAAGGAAGAGCCGCTCGACATCATTAACGGCCACATAATTCCTGCCCTGGACACCGTCGGCGACAAGTACGAGAAGGGAGACATATTCCTGCCGCAGCTGATACAGTCGGCTGAGACCGTTCGAAACGCTTTTTCAGCGATCAGGGAGAAGTTGGCGGCTACGTCTCAGGCCGGGGTCAACAAGGGGAGGATTGTCCTGGCGACCGTCAAAGGAGACGTGCACGACATCGGCAAGAACATAGTGAAGGTCCTTCTGGAAAGCTACGGCTTCGAGGTCATCGACCTGGGGAAGGACGTCCCTAAGGAAGCTGTCCTCAAGGAAGTGCTGGAAAAAGACGTGAGGCTGGTGGGCCTGAGCGCGCTGATGACGACAACCGTCACCAGCATGGAGGAGACCATAGCTCACCTGAGGCAGCACTGCCCGGGCTGCAAGGTGATGGTGGGAGGAGCTGTGCTGAACGAGAGCTACGCAGAATCCATCGGAGCAGATTTCTACGGCAGGGACGCCAAGGAATCCGTCGGCATAGCGAACAGGTTTTTCGGCGCAAATTAGAGGTTGACATTATCATTCAATTATTTTATGATAATACTAAATTCGACGATAAGGGCTAGTAGATATTTTATCTTTTTTTCAGAGAGGGAACCACACGGTGAAAGTTCCCATAAAGAGGATATCGAACCTTCCTTGGAGAACTGTACCGAAGTAGCAGTAGGATACAGCGGGATTGACCGTTATCAATTTGAGTGAATGCGTGCATTTGGCGCGCGTTAAACAGGGTGGTACCGCCGACACAGCCTCGGTCCCTTTTGGGATCTGGGGCTTTTTTTATTTTAAATTATAAACGGGAGGAAAATATTCATGGAAAAAGCTAAAAAATTTGTTCAAGAAATCACGCCAATGGACGTAGACTTTGCACAGTGGTACACAGACATAGTTAAAAAAGCGGAGCTCGCTGACTACTCAAGCGTCAGGGGCTGCATGATCATCCGTCCGTATGGAAACGCTATATGGGAGAACATCCAGAGGCACCTGGATGCCAAGTTCAAGGAGACCGACCACGAAAGCGTGGCAATGCCTCTGTTCATACCTGAAAGCCTTCTCCAGAAGGAAAAGGACCACGTCGAGGGCTTTGCGCCGGAGGTTGCCTGGGTAACCCACGGAGGAGACGAGGAGCTTGAGGAGAGGCTGGTAGTCAGGCCTACATCCGAGACGCTTTTCTGCGAGCACTTCGCAAAGATAGTACAGTCCTACAAGGACCTTCCAAAGCTCTACTACCAGTGGTGCTCGGTTGTAAGATGGGAGAAGACTACAAGGCCGTTCCTCAGGACAACAGAGTTCTTCTGGCATGAAGGGCACACTATCCACGAGACAAAGCAGGAGGCTGAAGGCCACACGCTCATGATCCTCAACATGTACAAGGATCTCTGCGAGAACATGCTCGCAATGCCTGTCGTTATGGGAAAGAAGACAGAAAAAGAAAAGTTCGCGGGAGCGGACGATACGTACACAATAGAAAGCCTCATGCATGACGGAAAAGCCCTGCAGGCGGGAACATCCCACTACCTGGGAACGAACTTCTCTGAAGCTTTCGACATCACTTTCCTCGACAGGAACGGAAAGCTTCAGCACCCTCACTACACAACATGGGCTGTAACAACAAGGCTTATCGGAGCGATAATAATGGTTCACGGAGACGACAGCGGACTTAAGCTTCCTCCAAGAATAGCTCCGATCCAGGCTGTCGTTATCCCTGTTGCACAGCATAAGGAAGGCGTCCTTGACAACGCAAGGGCCCTAAAGGACAGGCTCAAGAAGTGCTTCAGGGTAAAGATAGACGATTCGGACAAGATGCCTGGCTGGAAGTTCAACGAATACGAGATGAAGGGCGTTCCGCTCCGAGTAGAGCTGGGACCAAAGGAAATCGAAAACAACCAGGCCGTTCTCGTGAGAAGGGATACAAGGGAGAAGATAGTTGTTTCCCTGGACGAGATAGAAGCAAAGATGCAGGAAGTTCTCGACGACATCCACAACTCCATGCTCAGCGCAGCGAAGAAGCATGTTGAAGAGAGGACAACAGACTGCAGGTCTCTGATCGAGATCAAGGATGTCCTGGACAACAAGACAGGCTTCGTAAGGGCTATGTGGTGCGGAGACACTGCCTGCGAAGAAAAGATTAAGGAAGAAACGGGCGCAAGCTCAAGATGCATACCTTTCGAACAGGAAAGGATTGCAGAAACCTGCGTATGCTGCGGAAAGCCAGCCAAGGAAGTCGTGTACTGGGGAAGAGCATACTAATAGAAAACAGCTATCTTTTGGGAATGAATTTTTATTCATTCCCTATGATTTTTTTGTGATAAATGTGGTATATTTAGTGTATAATATAAAAGTTAAATTTCGGATGGAGTATTGCAATGTTTGAGAGCTATATATTGGAAAAGTCAAAGCAAATAAAGGATAGGCTCATAGAAATCAGAAGGGATGTCCACCAGCACCCTGAGATAGGGCTTCACGAGGTCAGGACTGCCGAAATAGTTGCCAAGGTCCTTGAGGAATGCGGCATAGAGGTGAAAAAGCAAATAGGCGTCACGGGGGTGCTCGGGATAATGGAAGGCGGCAAACCCGGCAGGACCATACTCCTGAGGGCGGACATGGACTGCCTCAGGATCCACGAGAACACTGATGCGGTGTACAAATCCGTGTACCCGGAGTTCATGCATGCCTGCGGACACGATGCGCATGTTGCGTGGCTTCTCGGGGCAGCGATGATTCTTTCAGGGCTCAGGGACGAGCTTAACGGAACCGTGAAATTCCTTTTCCAGCCAGCGGAGGAGAAGGAGGGCGGGGCAGAGATGACCATCCACAGCGGGGTCCTGGAGAACCCTGCGGTCGACGCCGTCGTGGGAGCGCACAACTGGCCGGGACTGGATTCGGGCAAGATAGGCGTTAAGCCTGGAGCCCTCATGGCTGCAAGCGACAACTTCAAGATAACGATCCTGGGGAGGGGAGGACACGGCGCTCAGCCGAACAAGTGCATCGACCCTATTGCCGTGGCTTGCGAGGTCTACATGGCGTTCCAGACAATAATAAGCAGGAGCATCGACCCTCTGGAGCCAGCTGTCATCACCATAGGGAAATTCAACGCGGGAACCTCCCACAACATCATCCCAGACAATGCGTACATGGAAGGTACCATAAGGACGCTGTCCTACGCTACGAGGAAGAAGATACCGGATATTATGGAGGGCATACTCAAGGGAATAACCGAGGCAAACGGGGCAAACTACGAGTTCACCTTCATCCCTTACCATCCGCCGGTCATAAACGACCCTGAAATCACTTCACTGGCTACGGTTGCTGCAGCCAGGATACTCGGACGCAAAAACGTGCAGATTGTTGAAAAGCCAACGATGATAGGGGAGGACTTCTCAAGCTTCGAGGAGCATGTTCCAGGAACCTATATATTCGTTGGAAACAGGAATGCGGAAAAGGGGATAGTCAACCCGCTGCACAGCCCTGAATTCGACGTCGACGAGGAGATAATACCTAAGACGGCAGCAGTGCTGTCCGAGATCGCGGTCCTATTTTTAAATTCCCAGGAGGAAGATTGATGGAGAATTACGAAACCGAACTCAGCAGGGAGAAGGATAAGCTTGAGCAGGTACTGAACATCATAAAGGAAGAGACGATAAATTGCATTGTAAAAAGGAAGTCCATCGCTGAGCACATCGTCAAGTACAGGAGAGAGGCCGTCGAGGAGTTCAAGGACGACGAGGACAAGATAGCCGAGTACTTCGACCATGAAAGGTACATCAGCGAAGAGGCCTTCGGAATGATAGACAGAAAGCTCAGGGAGCTTAACGTGCTTAGGGAGGCCCCTTACTTTGCAAAGATAGTCTGCAGAGAGCCCGGCGAACCCGGGACCGAGCAGTTCTACATAGGAAGGTTCGGGCTCAACAGGGAGAACGACCTCGAGCCTGTGATCGTTGACTGGAGAGCCCCGATAGCTTCTCTGTACTATGCCGGGAAGCTCGGGGAGCTGAGCTACAGGGCTCCGGTCGGGGAGGTCAGGATGGACGTCCTTCAGAAGAGGCAGTTCATAATCAGGAAGGGCAGGCTTGAGGGCTTGTTCGATTCCACCTCGGAGATAACCGACGAAATCCTGCAGCTGGTCCTGTCCAAGAAAGCAGGAGAAAAGCTAAGGGACATCATAATGTCAATACAGGCCGAGCAGGACAGGCTCATAAGGTATGACAGGAGAAAGACGATAGTTGTGGATGGGGTTGCAGGCAGCGGAAAGACGACGATAGCCCTCCACAGGGTGGCGTACCTGCTGTACAACTTCAGGGACGTTCTCCAGGACAAGGTGCTCATCATAGGGCCCAACAACATCTTCATGGACTATATATCGACGGTGCTCCCGAGCCTTGGAGAGACCGGCATAAGGCAGGCGACCTTCAGGGAATTCGCCTCAGGCTTGATGAACAACCCGGGGATCGCATCCTACCAGGATTCAATGGAGAGGATCGCTAACGGGGAGGTTGGATACATCGAGGAGTGCAGGAGAAAGGAATCGGAGGAATACGTCGAGGAGCTTGACGGGCTCGCAGCAGATCTTGAAAACAGCTGTTTCAGCATCAGGGACGTGATGTTCTTCGGAAGCGTAATCGTTCCAGCCCAAGAAACGGGCGAAATGTTCAGAGGCCATTTCAGGAGCATGCCTCTTTTCAGAAGGAGCAGGAAGATCAGGAGAATAATTTTCTCAAGGATCAAGGATGAAAGCTGGAGGCTTGTAAACGAAATACAGAAGAAGCACAGGGAAAAGCTGGACTCGCTGAGCGAAGCGGAGCTCGAAATAGAAGGGAACAACTTGGAATTCATAAGGAGAAACAGCATCAGGGAGGTCGTCAGGGAAGCCGCAGGCGCAAAGAAGAGCCTCAGCTGGCTTGACAGCCCCGACATTCTCGATATCTACAGGAAGTTCAATTCAGGCTCTGAGCTGACCTTCCATGACCTGGCGCCGCTGCTCTACCTTTCCCTTAAGCTCGATGGGCTGAAGGTCAAGGGCGAGATAAAGCACATAGTGGTGGACGAAGCCCAGGACTTTTCTGCGCTGCAGTTCAGGGTGCTTCAGGAGCTCACGGGCTGCAGGTCCTTCACGATAGTAGGAGATTCAAACCAGAGGCTCATGCCTGCTGCGGCCGAAGCTGCCATGACCGACCTTGGCGGAATCCTGGAAGGCACCGAAATAGAAAGCTTCAGGCTGCGCACAAGCTACAGGTCAACAAAGCAGATCATGGAATTTTCAAACCGGTTCCTCGGAGATGAGGCGATAATCCCGGTTGTGAGGGAGGGCGCCGCTGTAGAGGAGAAGCATTTCAACGATGCTGAAGTTCTGGCAAGGGAAGCAGCGGAAAAGATATCGGAATACGAGGAAAAGGGATATGAAAGCATCGCCGTCATATGCAGGAACACCGCCGAGGCAAGAGCTATCGGCAAAAGGATCAGGGAAAAGCTGAAGGTTGTAATCTTTGACAGCGAGGAAATGATCTACAAAGGTGGAACGGTTGCTATACCTGCCTACTTTGCGAAGGGCATGGAGTTTGACTGCACCATCTGCATAGCGACAGAGAAAGATGATGATAAGATGAAATACGTTATGGCTACCAGGGCTCTCCATGAGATGTGCTGGTACAGCATACCTGAGGGAGGAATTTGATATGTTCAACAGTGAATTGAGTTTAAGCTACCAGAAGGCTAGCGTCCTAAGCCAGGCGCTGCCTTATATACAGCAGTACAACGGCAAAACAATCGTAATAAAATACGGCGGCAACGCAATGGTAAGCGAGAAGCTTAAGGATTCAGTGATTAGGGACATAATACTGATGAACTGCGTCGGCATAAAGGTCGTGGTTGTCCACGGCGGCGGGCCTGAGATAAACGAATTCCTCAGGAAGATAGGCAAGAAGAGCGAGTTCGTGAACGGGCTCAGGGTCACTGACGAGGAGACGATAGACGTGGTTCAGATGGTCCTTGCAGGCAAGGTGAACAAGGACATAGTTTCTCTCATAGACAAGAACGGAGGCCAGGCTGTGGGCCTCTGCGGCATAGACGCAGACCTCCTCAAGGCCAGGAAGATGCTGACAAAGGACGGGCAGGACATCGGCTTCGTGGGCGAGATCACGGAAGTCAACGACAACATAATAAGCCACTGCCTAGCAGGTGGATACATCCCGGTCATATCCACCATCGCGCTGGGGCAGGAGGACGGCAAGGTTTACAACATAAACGCGGACCTCGCTGCGGCCAAGATAAGCGTGAAGCTGAAGGCAGAGAAGTTCATACTCGTGACAGATGTCCCTGGAGTCCTGAGGGATCCAAAGGACGAAAGCTCCCTCATCTCAGAGCTGAGAGTTGAGGACATAGACGGGCTGATAGAAAAGAAGGTGATCTCCGGAGGTATGATACCGAAAGTGGACTGCTGCAGGGAGGCCCTCAAGGGCGGCGTAAGGCGGACACACATCATAGACGGAAGGATCGACCACTCGATACTGCTCGAGATATTCTCGAACGAAGGCGTCGGCACTATGATATTGTAAAAAGCGCCATGTTTTCATAAGCTAAAGCTATAGCCGAAAGTCGGCCTATTCTGTTTTGCAATACAGCGAGATTGGTTCCGAAAATTGTGTTAACATCATCTTGGTGGTTATATCAAACAACACAAGGGAGGAACTATACAAATGAAAAAGGCACTAATTCTACTTTTAACACTGGCAATGTCAGTGGCTGTATTTGCAGGCTGCTCATCGAACACAAGCACTTCAACTACACCAGCAAAGACTGTTGGAACTGCGGTTGACGGAAACGAAGTCAGCATAGAAACTGCTGCTATCAAGCTTGTAAACGCAACAAAGGCAGGCGGCTACAACCTGGTTTCAACAGCAGATCTCAAATCCTGGGTTGACAGCGGCAAGCAGATGGTCATAATCGACACAATGCCGGCTTCAAGCTTCGCTGACGGGCACATCAAAGGCGCCGTTAACGCTGAGCTTCCAAAGACTCAGGCTGAAGGCGTAACTGCTGAGCAGAAGGCTGCTTTCCTTAAGCTGCTCCCTGCAGACAAGAGTGCTACAGTTGTCATCTACTGTGGATTTACTGCATGCGGAAGAAGCGACGTAGGAGCTGCAATGGCTGTGCAGGAAGGCTACACTAATGTGTACAGATACGCAGGCGGAATCGTAGCATGGAAAGATGCAGGCTACGAAGCTGTAAAATAGTCAAAACTTTAAGGATGCCCTTTCGGCATCCTTTTCCGCTTTAAGAGCCGAGCGCAGAAGTGGTTAAAATTGATATGTTGACTTTTGAGTATGCAAATGATAGAATAAACCAAATCAGTCATAAAGGCTGTGAAGAGAGATAGTAGGCATTTTGGATATTCAGAGAAAAGTTGGTCGGTGCGAAACTTTGTTGAAGAAATGTTGAACCAGTCTTGGAGCCGCTAACCGAAAGATAGATCGAGTAGGCTTTGCCGGGATTCCGCCGTTACATGGAAAAAGTATCAGGTGCCCGCGCACCTCGTGCTGTAGAGAGCAGGAGTTTCTCCTGAATTTAGGTGGTACCGCAGATTGAAAAGTTTGCCCTAAGTTGATATGAATAATATCAGCTTGGGGTTTTTTGTTTCCAAAAATATCGAGGAGGAAAAAAGAATGCAGAAAAAATTAATCGTAGTCAAGGTCGGCACAAGCTCGCTTACAAAGTCTGATGGCAGCATAAGCAGCGAAAAAATCAGGGACATAACCGCACAGCTCTGCAGGCTTAAGGAGCAGGGGCACAACGTTGTGCTCGTTTCGTCGGGTTCCATAGCGGCGGGCTTCACGAGGCTTGGGTTTTCAAAGAGGCCAACAGGAGTAGCTGACAGGCAGGCCTCGGCTGCTGTTGGGCAGGGGCTCCTGATGGAGGAGTACACGAAGTGCTTCCTTGAACACGGTGTTACCTGCGGACAGCTCCTCCTCACCCGCGCAGATTTCTCCGACAGGAGGCGGTACAAGAATATCTTCAACGCCATGTCGGTGCTCATCAACAGAGGAGTTGTACCTATAATAAACGAGAACGACAGCATTGCCATCGAGGAGCTCAAGCTGGGAGACAACGACACGCTATCGGCCCAGGTTGCCGCACTGCTTCACAGCGACCTCCTGATACTGCTCACGGATATCGACGGGCTCTACACAGCAAACCCTAGCAAGGACAAGGAGGCCAGGCATATCGACGTGGTGGAGGTGATCACCGACGAGCTCTATGAAGCCGCAGGAAGTGCGGGAAGCGCGGTGGGGACAGGGGGTATGACCACGAAGCTTAAGAGCGCGGCCCTGGCAACAAGCTCGGGTGTTCCTGTATTCATATGCTCCTCAAAGGAGGAGAACAGCGTGGTGAAGGCTGTGGAAGGGACGGCCCGCGGCACCATGTTCAAGGCAAGGCACACAGGCCTCAAGACGAAGCGCCAGTGGATGGCATTCTATGCCAACACCACGGGAAACATCTACGTGGACATGGGAGCCGCCGAAGCCCTTACCCAGAGGGACAAGAGCCTCCTGCCTAAGGGGATCGTTGCAATGGAAGGTGATTTCCAAAAGGGGGACGTGGTAAAGGTGTTCATCCAGGGGACAAACGACTGCATAGGCAAGGGGATTGTGAACTATTCAAGGGAGGAGCTCTCCAGGATAATGAAAGGCGGGAAAAACCATTCGGAGGCTATAAACAGGGACAACTGGGTTGCCGTATAGAAGGTTTCGGATTTCACCCTGAAGTGATATACTTGTTTTAACAAATAGGAGTTTATCTGGAGGGAAACATGAAAAGGAAAATAAAGGCAGCAAACGAACTCATAGATTTCATTTACGAAAGCCCGACATCGTTCCATGCGGTGTCAGGCATAAGGAAGATCCTGGAGGAAAACGGCTTTTCCGAGCTCAGGGACCGAGAACGCTGGGAGATAGTCAAGGGCGGGAAATACTTCACTGTGAAGAACGGCTCCGCCATAACAGCCTTCGTGTCCGGAAAGGGAGAGCTCAGGGAGGCTGGCTTCAGGATCATCGGCGCACACACGGACTCTCCAGGCTTCAGGATAAAGCCCTCGCCCGAGATAAAGGCTGAGGGAGCCTACGTCAAGCTCAACACAGAGGTTTACGGAGGGCCCATACTGAACACATGGATGGACAGGCCGCTGTCCGCAGCAGGAAGGGTAACAGTTGAAAGCGATGATGTACTTAAGCCCGAAGAGTATCTGGTTAACTTCAGGAAGCCGATACTTGTAATCCCCAACCTCGCAATCCACATGAACCGGGACGTCAACAAAGGCATCGAGCTTAACAGGCAGAAGCACACGCTGCCGCTGCTTGCTACCGTAAGCGAAAAGCTGGAGGAAGGAAACTGCTTCATCAGGGCAATCGCTGAGGAGCTCGATGTGCCGCAGGAAAAAATCCTGGATTTCGACCTTTTCCTGTATGAATACGAGAAGGGCTGCGTCATGGGGATGTTCGACGAATTCATATCCTCCGGCAGGCTTGACGACCTCATGATGGTACATGCGGGCATCAAGGCGCTCACAGAGTCTGGTGATCAGGAAGCTACGAAGGTGATGGTGTGCTTCGACAACGAAGAGGTTGGCAACAACACCAAGCAGGGGGCGGATTCCTCGATGCTTGCGACTGTCCTGGAGAGGATAACGATAGCCATGGGACTGAGCCGCGAGGATTACTTCAGGGCTCTTTCAGGTTCTTTCCTGATTTCCTGCGATCTTGGTCATGCCCTTCACCCTAACTACACTGAGAAGTCGGACCCTGTCATCAAGCCTGTGATAAACAAGGGCCCGATAATCAAGATAAGCGCCAGCCAGAGCTACACATCAGATGCCGTTTCGGGAGCTGTTTTCGAAGGAATCTGCAGGAAGGCAGGGATACCTGTCCAGAAGTTCGTGAACAGGTCTGACGAGCGCGGAGGGTCCACAATAGGTCCGGTGACATCATCAATCCTGAACATCCCATCCGTGGATGTGGGGACGGCTGTCCTGGCTATGCATTCAGTACGTGAGCTCGCGGGTGTGGAAGACTACATCAGCATTGTGAAGGCTTTTACGGAGTACTACAAAAGTTAATATTTCGAAAAAGGTTGATTGAAAATGTGA
>DBML01000027.1 GCA_002298915.1 Clostridium sp. UBA699 | reverse complement strand
CCAAATACTAAAAATTGTTTTCTATGCAGTTTTGAAAGAACAATAAAATTCTTTCAAAAAGGAACTCAAAAGAATTGAGTCCTTTTAATCGATAGAAGCGAGCAGTACAAGGAAGCAAGGAAACGAGGAGCGGAGCATACTTTGGTATGTGAGCACGGTCGTTGACGAAGCTGACACAGTAATGCGAAGCTTATGGCGATTAAAAGCATCTGGTGATGATGGCCTGAAGGTAACACCCGTTCCCATTCCGAACACGAAGGTTAAGCTTCAAAGCGCCGATAGTACTGCAGGGGAGGCCCTGTGGGAGGGTAGGTAGTCGCCAGGTCTATATGGCCAGTTAGCTCAGTCGGTAGAGCAGAGGACTGAAAATCCTCGTGTCCCTGGTTCGATTCCTGGATTGGCCACCAAAATAAACACTTCAGTTATACTGAGGTGTTTTTTCCTATGGTTCGCTATTTTTTAATGAGGGGGTTTTTACGTCATGAATATTGGGCTTTTGTCTACAGTTGGTTTAGGTTTGCTTGTCTTGTCCGGAATAGGTGCGATCGCAGGGATTATCCTTAAGAACAACGCTATTGTATATGGTTCGCTGATAGCCTTCGGCGTAATCTTTGCTGCGTACTTCATACTGCTGCCGACTCTGGTGGCGCATTAAAATAATAATTAGCACAAAGGAGCTGGGATTTACACCAGCTCCTTTTCTCATTTATAAACCTTTACTGCCATGGTCTTGAATATGGCGAAGAGTTCGCTTCCGAGAACTATTCCCATCTCTTTGAGGGATTTCTTGGTAATAAGTGCCATGATGGGTATTCCGATATCGATAACAACCCTTGCGCTGGTCCCCTCGTCGATTACGTTTTTTACCGTGCCTTTCAGAACGTTCCTGGCGCTGCTTATGAAGGTTCCTGTGCTTAGGATGATATCCTCGGGCCGGATGGATACCTTGACATGGCCTTCCTGATCGGTATTGACGCTTATGTCAACCGACCCGATCCTTGCAAGCGTTTCATCTTCCTTACGAATGATTTCCGCTTCATATATATTTTCTGAGCCCCTCGCTTTCAGAAGGTAATGCTCAAACTGCTTGCCTGAAATTCTTATATGCCTTCCTATGCGGTGTGCTTCAAGGTCGCCGCGTTTGATCATTTCATATACTGTGCCCTTGGTTATCTTCAATTTCTCGGCTATCTCCTCAGGCTTATACAAGATATCGTCGTTCATTCAACTCACCTCTCGATTTATTTTAGCACAAACAAAATATGTAAAACAACTGTATAATTATGATGCACTGACTCAATGTGGTACAAGATTCTGAAAACGAATTGACAGGGGTATGCTAAAGTAATACAATCTGATTAGATAGTTTGAGTTGTGTTTAGTTAGGTTTAAATCGTTTTAATAATGTATATCAATATACACCGGCTGAATGCAAAATCTAAAGGGGGAAACAGAATGAAAAAACGAATCGGTATACTTCTAACCTTATGCCTGCTGGCGGTATTTTCCTTTGCGGGATGCTCCAGCGCTAATTCAAAGAGCGGGACGATAACTGTTGCTGCAGCAGCAAGCTTGAAAAACTGCATGGATCAAAAAATAATCCCGGCTTTCAATGTCAAGTACCCGAATGTGAAGGTTCAGACAACCTATGACAGCTCAGGTAAGCTGCAGACGCAGATTGAATCAGGAGCAAACATAGACGTGTTCTTTTCAGCAGCAACAAAACAGATGACCGCGCTTGACAATGAGGGTCTCATGGCTAAAGATTCCATAGTCCAGCTCCTTCAGAACAAGATCGTACTTATCGTGCCTGCTAACAGCACTCTGGGCTTGACCGCATTCACTGACATCGCAAAAGCGAACAAGGTAGCGTTAGGCGATCCTGCGAGCGTGCCGGCTGGACAGTATGCAAAAGAGTCCCTCACAAACCTGAAGCTGTGGGATCAGGTATCCGCTAAGGCAAGCTATGGAACAAATGTGACAGAAGTGTTGAACTGGGTGGCAGAGGGCAGCGCTGATGCAGGGATAGTATATGCGACCGATGCAGCTTCAAATGCAAACGTCAAAGTTGTTGCGGAAGCTCCGCCCGACAGCGTTTCGAAAGTGGTATATCCAGTTGGCGCTGTAAAAGCCAGCAAAAACCAGGATGCAGCAAAAGCTTTTATTGAATTCCTGAAAACCGACGAAGCCTTGAAGATATTCGAGTCATACGGCTTCTCAGCAAACAAGTAAGGAGAAGATTATATGGATCTGTCACCTATACTGATTTCTTTGAGGACAGCATCCGCAGCGATAGCCTTGACGTTTTTGTTAGGGTTATTTGTTGCAAGGTGGATAGTCAGGATGAAATCCGAAAAAGCGAAAATGGTACTTGACGGGATTTTGACACTTCCGCTGGTACTGCCACCGACGGTTGTAGGATTCTTCCTTCTGATAGTGTTCGGAGTAAACCGCCCTGTAGGAAGATTCCTTCTTGATTTCCTGGCGGTAAAGATAGTGTTCTCCTGGGAAGCCACCGTGATTGCAGCTGTTGTTATTTCGTTCCCGCTCATGTACCGTTCGGCAAGGGGTGCTTTTGAGCAGGTGGACAATAACTTGATTTTGGCGGCTAGGACGCTGGGTATGTCCGAGAAGAGGATATTCTGGAAGATAGTTCTGCCTCTTGCCCTTCCGGGCGTCGCCGCTGGAACGATACTGGCCTTTGCAAGGGGGCTCGGGGAGTTCGGGGCAACTGCAATGATAGCAGGCAACATATCTGGAGTCACCAGGACGCTGCCTCTTGCGATCTATTCGGAAGTTGCCGCAGGGAACATGCAAGCAGCAGCGTATTATGTTATAGTAGTACTAGCGATATCTTTCGTAGTCGTGGTCTCAACAAATTATTTCACGACAAGGGAAAGAAAATATTTAAGGTAGGAATAAGAGTTATGGGTTTGCTTGTCGACATAAAGAAAAGGCTGAAGGGGTTCACTCTGGACGTATCTTTTGAAACTGAGGTCGAGTACCTTGGGATTCTGGGAGCTTCAGGCTGCGGGAAGAGCATGACGCTGAAATGCATAGCGGGGATTGAAACGCCAGACAAAGGCAGGATTGTCCTCAACGGAAAGGTTCTCTTCGATTCTGAAAGGAAAATAAACCTGAAGCCTCAGCAGAGAAACATTGGCTATCTGTTTCAGAATTACGCGCTTTTTCCTCATTTGACTGTTGAGGAGAACATCTCATTAGGTCTGCAATGCAGCCGTGAAGAGAAGGAACTGAAGGTGAAAGAGATGATAAGTTCTTTCCACCTGGATGGGCTTGAAAAAAAATATCCCAATCAGCTATCTGGCGGGCAGCAGCAGAGGGTGGCCCTGGCCAGATGCATTGTGTACAAACCTGATGTGCTTCTGCTAGATGAGCCGTTCTCGGCACTTGATTCGCATCTCAAGGACCAGCTTCAGTCCGAAGTGCTTGAGCTTCTGAAACTTTACCGGGGCGAGGTGCTTATGGTAACCCACAGCAGGGATGAGGCTTACAGGATGTGCAAGAATCTCATAATCATTGACAAGGGAAAAGCGGTGCTTGCCGGCGATACAAGAGAGATATTCAGGCAGCCCGGATTGCTGGCCGCAGCCAGGCTGACCGGCTGCAAAAACATTTCAAAATGCGAGGTCCTGTCCTCCAAAGCGCTGCGGGCAACCGACTGGGACATTGTTCTGGAAACAGATGCCGATTTATCCCATGAGACAAAATATGTCGGCATAAGGGCTCATGAGTTCAAGATGACAAGTTTAAGCAGTGAATGCAAAGGAACAAATGTTTTTAAATGCAGCGTAAAGAAGATAGTCGAGGACGTTTTCGAGTACAGCATACTCCTTGAAAACGGAATACTTTATAAGGTCAAGAAGGAAGAATGGGACAGCAGGCAGGACAAGGATAACCTGTATCTTAGAGTGCCAAAAGCTGCGGTTCTTCTTCTCAATTAAAAGCAGAGGCTATGCCCGTCATGGAGGCACAGCCTCTGTTTTGCTTCGTACAAATAGAAACAAAGCGCGGGATAAAATTGAAGATTATGAATAATAAAAACAATTGCGAAATTATGATGAATCGATCGCCAGCGTTCACAGGTCGTACTTTTTTGTGTATAATAAGTTTTAACGGATGGGGGTGAGGGCTTGCAAAGGGTTAACAGGATCTTAAACGACCCAAGGTACAAGGAGTATCTGAAGCTGAATGAAAAATATGAGGCCGAACGAAAATTCTGCAGGCATGACCTGAGACATTTTCTGGATGTGGCCAGGATCGCATATATACTGGTTCTTGAGAACAGGCTGGATGTCAGCAAGGAGGTCGTGTATGCTGCGGCATTTCTGCACGATATCGGGCGTTGGCTGCAGTACAGCGAAGGAAAGCCTCACGACGAAGGGAGTGCTCAGCTTGCCGAGGATATCCTTACAGCTGCAGGCTTTGACAGTTCGGAAAAGGAGACTGTGCTGTCAGCAGTGAAAGCGCACAGGGGGGATACCGAAGGCTCTGTGAGCTTCAGCAACTTATTCAGCAGGAGCGACAAGCTGTCAAGGAACTGCTTCGAATGCAGTGCAGAGAAGGAATGCAACTGGAATGCTGAGAAGAAAAACATGTTTATAAAATATTGAGAAGACGAGGTGCTGATAATGAAGGAAGTAATGAAGATTGGAAACAGAGAATTCAGGATAGGTGAAAGAACCTACATAATGGGAATACTGAACGTGACTCCGGACTCCTTTTCTGATGGCGGGAGGTTCAATGACATGGAAAGCGCCATGGACCAGGTTAGGAAGATGATAGAGGACGGAGCCGACATAATCGACGTAGGCGGCGAATCAACAAGGCCGGGGCATATAGTAATATCGGACGAGGATGAAATCAGCAGGATCGTCCCAATCATAAAAGCCATAAAGGAAAGGTTCGACATCCCTGTATCCATTGACACCTATAAGGGCAAGGTGGCAGAAGCGGCATTGGAAGCAGGAGCTGACCTTGTGAACGACGTTTGGGGCTTCAAGCACGATCCTTACATAGCTGAGGTGACAGCAAAGTACGGTGCTGCCTGCTGCCTGATGCACAACCGCCACGATAAGGACTACAAAAACCTGATAGAGGACATAATTTCCGACCTGAAGGAAAGCGTAGAAATCGCGCTTAAGGCAGGCGTTAAACCCGAAAAGATAATCCTTGATCCGGGCATAGGATTCGCAAAGACGGTGGAGCAGAACCTCGAGACTATAAACTCACTGGAGAAAATAAAGGCTATGGGATATGCGCTGCTTCTAGGGACCTCGAGGAAATCTACCATAGGCGCGGTGCTCGACCTTCCTGTTGACCAGAGGGTTGAGGGCACTGTGGCCACCTCGGTTATAGGCGTTATGAAGGGCTGCGATTTTGTAAGGGTGCATGATGTGCTTGAGAACAAAAGGGCCTGCAAGATGGCGGATGCCATAGTGAGGAGGTAAGCTAAGTGGACAGGATTAGGATAAAGGAGCTGCAGATTTACAGCTACCATGGAGTAAACACCCAGGAGAAGGAGATGGGGCAGCGGTTCGTAGTATCTCTTGACATTTTCCTTGATCTGAGGAAGGCCGGGGTTAGCGACAACCTGATGGACACGGTCAATTACGCGCAGCTTTGCTATGACGTGGAGAAGGAGTTCAACAGCGAGAAGCTTGACCTCATAGAGGCTGCTGCTGAGAAGGTTGCAGCATTCGTCCTTAAGAATTACGAAACCGTTGAAAAAGTGGTCGTTGAGATAAAGAAGCCGTGGGCGCCTATAGGCAAGCCGCTCGAATATGCTTCGGTGAAGCTGGAGAGGAGCTGGCACACAGCTTATGTAGCCGTCGGCTCCAACATGGGCGACAAGCATAAGAACATAAGGGACGCAATCGGCATAATAGACGAATCGCCTGACTGCCGCGTCGTGAAGGTGTCCAGCATGTATGAAACAAAACCTGTAGGGTTCGTTGAACAGGAGGATTTCCTGAACGGTGCATTCGAGGTTAAGACGCTTTTAACCCCTCATGAGCTTATGGACAAGCTTCTTGAAACAGAAAAGGTGCTGAAAAGGGAGAGAGTCATCCGATGGGGGCCTAGGACAATAGATCTCGACATAATATTTTACGATGATCTAATCAGCTATGACGATAAGGTTATCCTTCCTCACCCGAGGATGGAGGAGAGGCTTTTTGTTCTCAAGCCGCTTTGCGACATAGCTCCGTATTTCATCCATCCTGTGCTTAAAAAGAGGATCGTAGACATCTATGAGGAACAGGGTGCATAGGCTACACTGCCTGGCGTATCAATATGAGGATTATTGAGGATAAATGATTTATCAGGAGTTAATGCAGGGATAATTTCCTACAGCGGGAAACGGGCATTAACTCCTGTTTTTAAATGGTGATATTATATTACATGTCGCCGGAAACGGGACGGTAAATGCAATAGGAAATCAAAAAAAACAAGTTAAAAACTTGTTGACACTGGTAGGAAAGATATGATAATATAAAGTTCCAACCAAGACAGATAACGATTGCATAATGGTCTTTGAAAATTAAACAG
>DBML01000002.1 GCA_002298915.1 Clostridium sp. UBA699 | reverse complement strand
CGTTCATGACGTTCTAGGGAAGGGCAAATGGAGAAGCAAATAATAATATAAAAAGGATGGATGAGAAAATGGAAAAGAAAAGAGAGTACCGCAGCGAAAACGTGTTTCAGACAGGGGATGTATACTTCGAATACCTGAAGGAAATGAAGAAGGACAATGCAGAAGAATCGGACTACAGCGCATCGTTCATGACGTTCTAGGGAAGGTCAAATGGAGCAGCAAATATTATAAAAAGGATGGATGAAGAAGTGGAAAGATATAAAGATACAAACACCAGCCGAATGCAGCATGCCAGAAACGACTATTACGATTACCTGAAGAAGATGAAGAAGGATCAAGTGGAAGATGCATCGGAATACTCAGCATCATTCATGGTATTATAAAATGTGCGGCATTATCAAGCGGGGCGTTTAACGATTGTTTTAAGGAAAAAACGATTGTTAAACGCCCCGCTTTGTCTTTTGGGGACGGTTCTTCAGCAGCTTAAAGAAAAGACTGAATCTGCTGGAGAACCGTCCCTCATTTACACTGCAAACGTATTGTGGTATATTTTTGTTAGAAAATTTAGAAAAAACAGTGCGTGTTTCGAAGAATGGAGAGGCGGGAAGAGATATGAGAAAAGTTGCTGTACGCAAAGCTGAAGAAGATGTAAAGGCATCAGTGGGAAAACTTGTCGGAGAGCTCGGCGGGTTCAAGAAATTTGTAAAACAGGGCGATACTGTTCTTATAAAGCCAAACTACAATACCGCAGATGACCCTCCGGCTTCCACTTCTCTGGATTTCCTGCAGGCAGCAGTAGAGCTCTGCTTTGAGGCGGGTGCCGGAAAAGTTATTGTAGGAGAGAGTTCGATGTTCTCGATGTTCGATCACTCTGATTTCACCAGGAACACGCTTTGCGAGGCCTGCGTGTACGACCTTGAAAAGCTTCCCTTGAAACCTGAGGTCTACATTTTTGACGAACATGATTGGGTGAAGAAGAAAATTGAAGAAGGCAAGTATCTGAAGAAGGTTTCTGTGCCTAAGCTAATGGATGAGGTGGACAGGATCATCCTCCTTCCTTGCTGCAAGACTCATCACATAGCTCAGTTTACTGGCGCACTCAAGATCATCGTGGGCTTCATGAAGCCGAAGGAGAGGATAAAGCTGCATACAGGGGACAGCGTCCCGGAAAAGGTTGCGGAGATGAACACAATCTACAAGCCGGACCTCATCATCATGGATGCCAGGAAATGCTTCATAAGCGGCGGGCCTGCAAAGGGAGAGGTAAGGGAGCCCGGACTCCTGCTGGCCTCTGAGGGACGAGTGGCGATAGACATCGAGGCAGTAAAGATAATACAGGGCTACAGCGGCAACTCGCTCGAAGGGCTTAAGCCTGAGGAGATGAGGCAGATAAAACACGCCATCGAGCTTGGGATCGAATAACCGTCCCCGTCATCGAAGCCGAACCCGGCATACATTATAATCAGTACATCAAAAAACGATCAGGAAAGGTAAATTGAAATGAACGGAAAGATATTCAAATCAGAAGAAAAGAATTTATGGCTATTTTCGATCCTTGGTTACGTGTACATAGCGGCTGTTATACTAGGGGCAATAGGGATAGCTGGACTAATCGTTCTTGCATCTTGGCATGAGCAGGGTGCCTACTACGCTGCTTTCAAGACTTTGATGGCTCTTGGGGTTTTCCTCTTCCTGATCATCAAAGCATTATGGGTGAAATTCGAAAAGCCAACAGGATTGGAAGTTGACGAAAGAAACCTGCCTGAGCTGGCGAGGTTTGTTACAGAAATCGGAGCCGAGGTGGGCGGGCCGAAAGAGTACGAAATACTTTTGACCGAGGACCTGAACGCATCAATTGTCCAATACCCGAGGCTCGGCATACTTGGATATTACAAGAACTACGTCCTCATCGGGGCGCCATTGCTGATGATAGCGTCGGCTGAAGAGTTCAAAGGGGTTCTGGCTCACGAGTTCGGACATCTCAAGGAAACCCACGGGGTCTGGGCTATCAAGATCAACAGGAACAGGGAAGTATGGCTGCAGATCATGGGGAACCTCGAAGAAAAGAAGCACTGGGGAGCCTTCCTGTTCAAGCGCTTCTTCAAGTGGTATCTTCCTAAACTTGATGAATACTCGCTTTCCATGTACAGGGAGCACGAATTCGAAGCAGACAGGGAATCGGTAAGAGTTGCAGGAAAGGAAGCCTTCGGCGGGTTCCAGCTTAAGTACGACATATACGCTGGCAGGATCTCCGAAGCTTTCTGGAGGGAGACTTTCAGGAAAATGCAGACATGCCCGGAGCCTGAAAGCGGAGTTTTCGAGGAGCTTGACAGGTTCATTAAAATTCCCGTTGAAAAAGCGTACCAGAAAAAGGTCATCGCCGGCGCTCTGAAGGCCCAGAACGATGACAGCAGCACCCACCCGTCCCGCAAGGAGAGGCTTGACGCAGCCGGGTACGACCCTGCCTCCTTCGAATTGAAAGAAAGCGGGGCAGCAGATTTGCTTCTGGGTGCACGCAAGGGAGAAATCCTCAAGAGGCTGAGCGAGAGCTGGAGGCAGGAGATTGCTCCGTATTGGGAATACAAGTACGAGGAGTATCAGCAGCTTCAGGAAGACCTGGAAGAGCTGAAGGAAGCAGAAAAAACAGAAAACAGCCTGCTCATTGCAGCAAGGATACTCGGAGAGCTGGACAGAGAAGAGGAGTCACTCGAAAAGTATGAGGAACTTCTGGAGATGAACCCTGAAAACCTCGAGGCCATGTTCTCGAAAGGGGAAATACTGATTTCCCGCGACAACACGGGAGAGGAAGGGAAGGTCCTTTTGGACCGCGTCATGGAGCTGGACGGCGAGTACAGCTATTTGGGGACGAAGCTGGTCTACGATTACCTGCTTAAGCAGGGCAGGAAGGAGGAAGCGAGGTCCTATCGGGACATGGGCATGAGCGAAGCTAAGAGGCTTGAAGAGGCAGTCGAGGAGAGGGAGGTAGTAAGCCTAAGAGATACCTTTGCCCCTCACGGGCTTAGCGAGGAGCAGCTAGAAATCATAGTTGACCAGCTCAAAGACAGGGAAAGGCTCAAGGAAGTATACCTTGTAAGAAAAGAGGTTGAGCATTACGCTGAAGAACCTCTCTATATCCTGGGGCTGCTTTTCAAATCTTCCAGCAAAAAATTCATGGCTGAATCTCAGCAGGACATAGCCGAGAACGTTGAATTACCAGGTGAAGCGCTGGTGATGACTTTCAACGAAGAGAACCCTGGATTTTACAGGAAACATAAAAAGGTTGAGAACTCGCTCATACTGAAGAACAGTTGAACCTGCTGAATAACCGTCCCCAAATCAACAATCCCCCTGAATCGATCCATATTCAGGGGGATTGCAATTTAGAGGGGTATCTATCTTAATGTGCTTAGAAAGCACAGGAGGGAACATGCAAGGTTTTCGTTCTTTATTGCCACGCCTTCAGGCTTGGCGAGGTGGACTGGGGCGAAGTTCCAGATCGCACTGACTCCTCCGCTAGCCAGAGCGTCGCACACCTTTTGAGCCTCGGTCTCGGGAACAGCTATTATTCCCGTCCTTATCCGCAGCCGCTTGCAGAGGTCAGCAAGCTTTGAAGCCGGCAGAACCTGCCTTCCTTTTACGGTCTTGCCAATTACTTTGTCATCTGTGTCGAACGCCGCAACGATTCTGAGTCCGCAGCCTGAAAATCCCTCGTATGAGAGCAGTGCACGGCCCAGGTTGCCTGCGCCTACGATGACCGCACTGTCGGAATCATCGTACCCAAGGAACTGCTCTATGTCACGAATAAGGTGCTCGGTGACATAGCCAATTTTTGGCTTCCCTCCGCCGCTGGCCAGTGCGAGGTCCTTCCTGACCTGAACGTCGTTTAGTCCCAGTGCCTCCGCGACTGCCGTAGCGGATATGTTCGAAGCTCTATCTGTCGGCAGCGACCTGAGAAAGTTAAGATAAAGCGGCAGGCGCTCCAGGGTTCGCATTGGGACTGCCCTTGACTGCATTTAGAAATCGACCTCAGTGCCGTAGTAGCAGCATTTCAGCAGTTTTTCCATTGCTTCTGGAGTGATGGCCCTTGGGTTTGAGCCTGTGCATGCGTCGCCTACCGCAAGCTCAGCGACCTCTGGAAGCTTCTCGAGGAACTCAGCCTCGTCGATGATCCCTCCTTCATAGTCCTTGATGCAGGAAGGGATGCTGAGGGCCTTGTTCATGCTCTCGATATGTGCTACAAGAGAATCAACCAGTTCGGAATTTGTGGCGCCGTCCAGGTTCAGGAATCTGGAGATGTCAGCGTATCTTGCAGCTGCAGTGTCATCCATTGCGTTGTATTTGATTACTTTAGGAAGGTACATGGCGTTGGCGCAGCCGTGTACGATGTGACCGCCGGAATATGCAGCGCCGGTCTTGTGGGCCATCGAGTGCACTATGCCGAGAAGGGCGTTTGAGAAGGCCATTCCGGCAAGGCACTGTGCGTTGTGCATCTTAGCCCTTGAATCGCTGCAGCCGTTGTAGGAATCTGGAAGGTATTCCCCTATCATCTTTATAGCGTGGAGAGCCAGAGGGTCGGTGTAGTCGCTGTTAAGCGTCGAAACATAAGCCTCTATGGCATGTGTCATAGCGTCCATCCCTGTGTGAGCTGTAAGCTTTTTAGGCATAGTCTCCGCCAGGTCTGGGTCAACTATGGCAACGTCCGGGGTTATGTTGAAGTCAGCCAGAGGGTATTTGATTCCCTTGCCGTAGTCGGTTATTACCGAGAAAGCTGTGACCTCGGTAGCAGTTCCGGAGGTTGAAGGTATCGCGCAGAACTTTGCCTTTGTCCTAAGTTCAGGGAAATTGAAAGGTATGCACAGATCGGCAAAAGTCGTGTCGGGATATTCGTAGAAAGCCCACATGGCCTTTGCAGCATCAATAGGCGAGCCTCCGCCGATGGAAACGATCCAGTCCGGCTCAAATTCTCTCATCGCTTGGGCACCCTTCATTACAGTATCCACGGATGGATCCGGCTCAACGCCCTCGAACAATTCAACATCCATGCCTGCTTCCTGAAGGTTGGAAACAACAGTGTCGAGGAAGCCGAACTTCTTCATGCTGCCGCCGCCTACAACGACCATTGCTCTATTTCCGGCAAGGTTCTTCAGTGCGTCCAGAGAGCCCTTTCCGTGGTACAAATCTCTTGGTAATGTGAATCTAGCCATAAATCTCATCCTCCTAAAAATAAAAAGCTCTATTTGATATTATTTTAACAAGGATGAAGGCGACTGCATAATATAAATGCTATATATCGATATTCTGATATCGATATGCTTGTTTAGGTGTTTGTGGAACAAAAACGGGTGCAAAACAGCTGCTGGAAAAGGGTGGTCCAGCAGCTGTTTTGTGTGTGGATTAAATTAAAAGAAATTGATGGTTTTGAGTATTAACGCTTAAGTGCTGAGCGCTATCGAACAGGATGCAATCCCAGCAGCAGAGATTTTCAAATCTGCTATGCTTTAATAATATCAGAGGACGTGCCGGTCCGGTAATATAAAAAAAGCATATCGATATTCCGATATCGATATGCGCATACTGGTTTATCTGTATTCCTGGAAGGCAACCTCGTTCTTTGCTGAATATATCTTGTCTATGAACTTCTTGTCAAGGTCAGAAAAGCTGTACCCCTTTGGATAGACTAGGAGGTCCTTGAACCTGTTGAACGGTGCCGTGCAGCTCCTCTGGACCAGCCCGTAGCGGTTTAGCATCTCATCCGGAACAGGCGACACCCACATGAAAGCGGACTGCATGTGCGCCAGCATGTCGAACTGGCTGCACCTCTCGTAGATGTATATCCTTTTGCAGGGACGGCCCGGCTCCAGGTTGTTCCTTGTCTCTTTGGAGTTCAGGTACGGTATAACCGTATCCCCGTGGACAATCTCTGTGTAGCTGCAGAGTTCCTCGCAGCCGACAGAATCGGCCTCTGCAAGCGGGTGATATCGGGACATGAGGGCAACGAATTCCGACTCCCATATGAGGTCGCAGCACAGGTTCTTGTATTCGAGATAATCCAGGAAGTAGCTTTCGTATTTGTTCTGGTAGCGTATGATCCCGAAGCTGAAGGAGCCTTCAGCAACTCTGTTTATGGTCTCCAGGGAATTGGTCTCCTGTATGTCTACCTCTATCTCCTTGTCGGGATCAAGCTCGGCTGCAAAGCTGGTGAAGCCCTTGGAGATGTAGCTTACCCTCGGGATTGAAACGCTGAAGTTCTGCCTGCCGTCTGATTTCGGCACGCTTAGGGACTCCATCTTCTCCAGCTCTGACAGGATGTTGCGCGCGTATACGAGGAACTCCGATCCTTTGGGCGTGGGCACTACGCCCTTTGAGGTCCTTTTGAAAATGACAATACCAAGGGTATCCTCAAGCTCCTTTATGGCTTTGCTCAGGTTGGGCTGGGCCATGAACAGGTTTTCTGCCGCCTGGGTGATCGATCGTGTGCAGTCAACCTCGACTGCGTATTTGTAATACATCGTATTCATATCTTCGAGCCTCCTTAATCCCGCTGCCTGTCGAAGCTATCGCGGAGATGCTTCGACAGCATCGCCAGGGAAGCGGCCATGTTCTCGTTTTGGACGAGTATGTTATCAGGGGTGGACAGGTGCACCGGAGCGAAATTCCAGATTGCAAGCACGCCGCAGGACACGAGCGTGTCGCATACTTCCTGGGCCTGGTCAGCTGGTACGGCTATGATTCCGATGTTTATGCCGAGCCTCCTGCACATGTCGCAAAGCTTCGAGGCAGGCAGCACAACCTTGCCGCATATCTCTGAGCCAACAACGCTGTCGTCAAGGTCGAACGCGGCGACTACGTTGAGGCCGTAGCTCGCGAATCCCTTGTAGGAAAGAAGCGCCCTCCCAAGGGAACCGGCTCCAACCAGCACGGCATCGTCTATGTTCCGGTAGCCGAGAAACTCCTCCATGTTTTCAATGAGCTCGCTGACAGGGAATCCAGATCTCGGTTTGCCTTTTGATTTGCTCACAGCGGCAAGGTCCTTTCGTACCTGGACCTCGTTCAGCTTGAGGCTCCCCGCTATCTCTGGGGCTGCGACTACGGACCTGCCTTCAAGCTGCAGCTTCTTGAGGAAGTGCAGGTAGTAGGGCATCCTGCGGAGAGCCTGGGCTGAGATCGACACGGAAGCTTCCTTCTTTTCCTTCATTATATGTATACCTCCCCGGTAATAAATATCTTTATATCGATATTGTAATACCGATATCGTCTGGTGTCAATGGATTCAGGCATTTACCACTTGAAGATTTGGTGCTAATATAGTAATATTTATACAAAGTGGATTAAGCCAATCAATGAGCCAATGAGCCAATATTACAGGGGGCGATGAAGATAGATATTAAGATTGTGAAGGATAGCGGGGTTCCGCTCTACATGCAGGTTAAGAAACAGATCATGGACATGATCAAGAGCGGCGATCTCAAGGTGGGAACAAAGATACCTACAGAGAGAGTGCTGTCAGAGCAGCTCGAAGTGAGCAGGAACACGATCAGCACAGCTTACAAGGAGCTTGAGCAGGACGGTGTTCTCAAGTCCTACCAGGGCAGGGGCACTTTCGTTGCAGAGGAAGCGAACCCATGGAAGGCCCAGAACATTAAGGAAAAGATAGTTAAATTTGTCGACCTCGGGTTCGAGGAAGCCCTCGAAGCGGGAATGGACGCCGAGGAGTTTGTCGAGATTGTACTGCACAGGGTGAAAGAGAAGAAGGACATGATGAGCAAGATTACCGCGGTGTACGTGGAGTGCAACGAGGAGCAGTCGAAGATGTTCAGCAAGCAGCTCAGCACGAGGACTAACATGAACGTTGTCCCTCTCACCATCAAGGACATAAAGGAAATGTCAGCAGAGACCGAGACGATACTTGAAAAGTCGCAGGTCATAATTGCCACCTTCAACCACGTCAACGAGATTGTCAACCTCACCAAAAGGTATGACAAGGACATAATTGGCGTCGCAATAAACCCTGATCTGGAGACGATAGTCAAAATAGCCAGGTTCCCTCTTGAGACCGCCTTCGGCTTCATCTGCATGTCGAAGGAGTTCATGTTCAAGGCCAGGGGAGCGCTTGAGAAGGCCGGCCTGGGCAGCATCGACATAGAATACTCCAACACCACGGACAAAAACGAGCTCAAGAGGCTCATCTCGAACTCCGACGTTATAATCGTGTCGCCGGGCAGATACAAGGAGGTTCGGGAAATAGCCGGGGAGGGCAAGGATATTATCCAGTTCCTTTACGGTCTTGATGACGGATCCGTCAAAGCTCTCAAATCTAAGATTGTGGAATTGAAGGGGAACAGCTAGCCCCCAAGGAAGGAGATCTGCAATGGAAAACGGTAGATGGTCTGATGAAAGGTTCGCACAGGAGAGGGTCAAGGTCTCGGCCGGTTTCCCTCAGGGCGAAGAAATAAATCTTATCGAGTCAACTGAATATCTCCTGGATATGCCGGTGCACAGGAGCTGCTGCTATAAAATCAGGGCGGCCCGTGAGAAGGGGCTCACGCTCCTTCAGGCTGGTATGTCCGGGGACATCATGGCAGCCGACCCTGAACACATGACACTGAGCGGTCTGCGAAAGCTCTTCGAGGAGCTGG
This sequence comes from Clostridium sp. UBA699, assembly GCA_002298915.1. Classification (GTDB taxonomy): domain Bacteria; phylum Bacillota; class Clostridia; order Clostridiales; family Clostridiaceae; genus UBA699. Next base: position 11,466 of record DBML01000002.1, on the reverse strand, counting down.
ATATGCCTGTCCAGGGAAGGATTGCAGGAGCAGAGGCAAAGGTCAAGTGCGAGCTGCTCTGCGCATCAGGCTGGACCTCGATAGCGGGAGGCGGCATCTCGTACGGGGTACCTTTCGAGGGAGACTTCAACCTTGAGCAGTCGCTCTGCGACTGGAGGTACTGTGACCGCCTCGTCAGCTTCTACGACGAGTGCGGAATACCGATAAACAGGGAAACCAGCGTTCCGCCATCGGGGCTGCTGGTCCCGCCTAGCGTTTCGAACGCTGTGGCTATTCTCGAGATGCTCATGGCCGCAGAACAGGGGGTCAAGGACATCACCCTCGCACATAGGCAGTGCGGGAACCTGATACAGGATACAGCTGCAACTCTCGCCCTCCTGGAGCAGGCAGGGGAATACCTCCAGCTTTTCGGCAGGGGGAGTGTAAGGCTAACCGCAGCCGTCCACCAGATGGAGAGCGAATTCAGGGACAACGGGCAGCTTCAGGCGGCGGGAGCCGCGTACGGAGTCATGGCGGCCGTTCTGGCAGGCGCAGACAAGGTTGTGATAGAGTGGAAGGAAGCTGAGGAGGCAAAGCAGCTTCTGAACATGCTTTTCGGACAGAGGCTCCCCCTTTCCAAGGAGGTTGAGACGGAGATAGCCATTATAAAGGCCGAAACTAAATGCATAGTGAGCAGGGTTTTGGAGGCAGGTGCAGGGAACCTGGCAGCCGGCGTTCTGAAATCCTTCAGGGAAGGGGTGCTTGACCTGCCCTCCGGCCCTGGAAGCTACTGCCTTGGCGAGCTGACCGCGGCAAGGGACAGGCTAGGCGCAGTCAGATATCTGAACGCCGGAAAGGTTCCTTTGAGCGAAGAGCTGAAGAGGTTCAACAGGAGGAAGCTCCAGGAAAGAGAAGAGATTGAAAGGGGAAACGAAGCGTGAAAGAAATAAATGTTGATGATATAAGGGATGCTGTAAAAACGCTCTGCATAGAAGCGAACTACTTCCTTCCGGCCGATGTCAGGGAGGCCATAGTCAGAGCCGAAGCAGAGGAGACCTGGCCGGTGGCGAAGGACATTCTTGAGAAGATACTCGAAAACGTAGAGATTTCAAAGGACGAGAATGTGCCTATGTGCCAGGACACAGGTATGGCCTGCGTGTTCATTGAAATAGGGCAGGATGTCCACATTACAGGAGGCAGCATAGGGGATGCGGTGAACGAAGGAGTTAGGCTTGGCTACTCGGAAGGCTTCCTGAGGAAGTCTGTGGTGGGAGACCCTATCAATAGGGTCAACACCGGAGACAATACTCCGGCTGTCATCTACTACGATATGGTGCCCGGGGACAAGCTGAGGATCATGGTGGCACCTAAGGGCTTCGGTTCAGAAAACATGAGCCAGATAAAGATGCTGAAGCCTGCCGACGGCATAGAAGGCGTAAAGGAGTTCATATTGAAGACGGTAAAGGAAGCGGGGCCGAACCCATGCCCGCCCGTAGTTGTTGGGGTAGGCATCGGAGGCACCTTTGACAGGGCTGCGCTCCTTGCAAAGAAAGCTCTGACAAGATCCCTTTCACAGAGGAACGAGGATCCTTTCTACAGGGACCTCGAGGAGGAGCTGCTCCGGAAGATAAACGAACTCGGCATAGGTCCTCAGGGGTTTGGGGGAAAGACGTCGGCGCTGGCTGTAAACATAGAGAAGTTCCCGACGCACATTGCTGGACTGCCGGTGGCGGTGAACATAAACTGTCACGTGACAAGACACAAGGAAATCACACTTTAGTGGAGGTAATGCAGATGGAAATCAGAATTCACACCCCGCTCACAGGAGATGTGGCAAGGACACTCAAAGTCGGCGACAGGGTGCTTATCTCAGGAGTAATATACACAGCAAGGGACGCGGCCCATAAAAAGCTGGTCGCCCTGCTCGATGAGGGTAAGGAGCTCCCGATAGACGTCAAGGATGCGATTATATACTATGTAGGCCCGAGCCCAGCCAAACCAGGCAATGTGATCGGCTCGGCGGGTCCCACAACAAGCTACAGGATGGACCCCTACGCGCCCAGGCTCATGGATATAGGCCTCAAGGGGATGATAGGCAAGGGAAGCAGGTCGAAGGAGGTCAAGGAATCCATCAAGAAGAACAGCGCGGTTTACTTTGCAGCGATCGGAGGGGCGGCTGCCCTCATGGCAAGGGCGGTAAAGAAGTCAGAGGTGGTTGCGTACGAGGAGCTGGGGTCCGAGGCTATCAGGAGGCTTGAGGTAGAGGATCTCCCGGTGATGGTCGTCATAGACTGCGAAGGCAATGACCTGTATGAAATTGGACAGAGAGAGTATCTAAATTCCTCCAAATGAAGTATAATTGAATAATAGACAATTTTCGAAATTATCGTTGGGGGGAGGGGTTTTATGAAAGTAGGCATTCCAGCTTCGCCGGGTTATGCAATTGGCCGCGCACTCATAAGAGGAAGCTACCAAAGTAAAATTATACAGAAAAAGATAAGCAATGTTATCTCTGAAAAAGAGAGGCTCTACAGGGCCATAGATAAATCCAGGCAGCAGCTGACAGAGATAAGGGACAAGGTCAGCGAGGAGATCGGCGAAGGAAATGCAGCAGTTTTTGAGAGCCATCTGATGCTTCTAGAAGACCCTGAATTCATAGGGGCCGTCGAGAGCAACATCGAATCGAATATCGTGAACGCGGAGAAAGCCATGCAGGAAGTAATGGACATGTACATTTCGATTTTCGATTCCATGCAGGACGACTACATGAAGGCCAGGTCGTCAGACATTAAGGATGTTGGAAACAGGATCCTCTCGAACCTCCTTGGCATGGCGGTGGCGGGCCTTGAAACCTCAGAGAAGGACACCGTGATAGTTGCGCATGACCTGACCCCATCGGAAACGGCTCAGCTTAACCATAAGAACGTGATCGCCTTTGTGACGGACCTGGGGGGCAAGACCTCCCACAGCTCCATAATGGCTAGGAGCATGGGGATACCTTCCGTAGCCGGCCTGAACGACATAACAAAGGTTGTCAAGAACGGAGACATACTCATAGTTGACGCCATTCTTGGACAGGTGTTCATAAACCCAGACACTGAGACGCTGAACAGGTACCGCAGGAAAAAGGAAGAATATGAGAAAGAGAAGGAAGAGCTCAAGAGCCTCAAGAACATAACCGTATCCACAAAATCCGGCAAGAAGATCAGGGTCGCAGGCAACATAGGAAAGCCGGAGGAGGTAGACTTCGTTATAGAAAATGGAGGCGACGAAATCGGCCTTTTCAGGACAGAGCTTCTGTACCTCGACAGGGACAGGCTGCCTAATGAAAAGGAGCAGTTCGAAGCGTACAAAGCTGCGGTCCAGAAGATGCAGGGCAAAGCCGTCATCATCAGGACGCTGGACATAGGTGGAGACAAACCCCTTCCCTATCTCCATATTCCAGAGGAGACAAACCCTTTCCTGGGGTACAGGGCTGTAAGGCTCTGCCTCGACAGGAAGGATATCTTCAAGGTCCAGCTCAGGGCGCTTCTAAGGGCGTCAGCATACGGCAGCCTGAAGATAATGATCCCGATGATATCAACCGTCGAGGAGTTCCTTGCGGTGAAGGACCTGATCGAGGAGTGCAAGAGGGAACTGGACAACGAATATTTAGATTATGACCGAAATATCGAAGTGGGCATAATGGTCGAGGTCCCTGCAGCGGCCGTCTGCGCTGACGAGCTGGCAAAGCATGCCGACTTCCTCAGCATAGGAACGAACGACCTCATACAGTTCACCTTTGCTGCCGACAGGGGCAACGAAAAGGTGTCGTACCTATACAAGCCTATGCATCCAGCCATACTGAGGCTGATAAAGATGACCATAGATGCGGCGCACAAGGAAGGAAAGTGGTGCGGTATGTGCGGCGAGATGGCTTCGGACGAGGATGCCGTCAAGCTGCTGGTCGAATACGGGCTCGACGAGTTCTCGATGAGCTACACATCCATACTGAAAGTAAAGAAGCTTATTCTGGAAATGTAAAGGAGGAAAAGATTATGGTTAACGTGATTAAGGATTCAAATTTCTCACAGGAGATAAACAAGGGTGACAAGCCGGTAGTGGTTGATTTCTGGGCTGCATGGTGCGGGCCTTGCAAGATGCTTTCCCCTGTCATAGATGAGCTGGCCTCTGAGTACGGGGATAAGGCAGCTTTCTACAAGCTTAACGTAGATGAGAACCCTGTGACCTCTATGCAGTTCGGAGTCAGCAGCATACCTACCGTAATTGTATTCAAGAACGGCAAGGTCGCCGAAACACTAGTCGGCTTCAGGCCTAAGCAGGCCTTCAAAACAGCCATCGACAAATACCTTTAATACTTGGAGCGGAGGTAAGAGATGGGCAGCAGATACGATATTGCGATAATAGGAAGCGGACCTGCAGGGCTGTCTGCCGCGGTGAATGCCAGCATAAGGAACAAAAGCATAATCATCTTCGGCAATCCCGACTTCAGCCACAAGCTGGTGAAAGCGCCCAAAATAAACAACTACCTGGGTTTCTACGACGTCACCGGGCTCGAGCTGAAGGAAAGGTTCCAGCAGCACATCGAGGCAATGGGGATACAGCTCACAAACGAGAAGGTCAACACGGTTTACGCGATGGGCGAGTATTTCGTGCTTCAGGTAAACGAAAAGATGTACGAGGCGTCCGCCGTCATCCTGGCAACAGGGATGGAGTTCACGAGGCCCCTAAAGGGCGAAGCCGAGTTCCTTGGAAAGGGTGTCGGTTACTGTGCAACCTGCGACGCTCCACTTTACAAGGGAAAGGTCGTGACGATAGTCGCTTACAACAGGGAAGGCGAGGAGGAAGCGAACTTCGTCAGCGAGCTTGCAAGCAGGGTTTACTACGTCCCGATGTACAAGGGCGAGTACCGGATTAATTCGAACATCCACATCGTTAAGGACATCCCTCTCGAGATAATCGGCGGGGAAAAGGTGGAGAGCCTTAAGCTGAACGGCACCGAGATAACGACAGACGGGATATTCCTGCTCAAGGACAGCGTTGCTCCCGACCAGCTTGTGCCTGGGCTTCTCATTGAGGAAGGCCACATTAAGGTTGACAAAGCTATGAGGACAAACATCGAAGGCTGCTTTGCTGCAGGGGACTGCGCCGGCAAGCCGTACCAGTACATCAAATCAGCAGGAGAAGGTCAGGTAGCAGCGCTCAGCGCGGTAACCTATCTCGATACAAAAAAATAGGGAAGTTTTTGATTCCGGATGCAGCAAGATTTTGCTGCATCTTTTGCGTTCATTGATTAAAAAATTATTAATAATATGAATACAGCCATACTAAAAATAATAAATGGTGTATAATGAAAAAGGATAATGTAAACGCGGGGAGTGGAAACAGTGGATCTGATCAATATAATACTGAACTCAATACAGAACATGACATTTACGTCTGTGATAGACATACTTGTCGTTACATATATATTCTATAAAATATACATGCTGATAAAGGAAACCAGGGCTGAACAGCTTCTGAAAGGGATAATACTTCTGGTCATCCTCATACCGATAAGCGGTGTGCTGAACCTGACCATGCTGAACTGGATACTGACAAAAACTCTCACCATAGGAGTGCTCTCCATCGTCATCATTTTCCAGCCTGAAATCAGGAGGGCGCTTGAGCAGCTGGGCAGGACCAGCTTCCTCGACAAGGCGCTAATGGAGGACGACGAGGTGCTGGATAGGATGGTAACCGAAATAGCAGTCGCAACTGAGAACCTCTCAAAGAGCAGGACCGGTGCTCTGATGATAATAGAGCAGCAGACCGGCCTTCAGGACATAGCGAACACGGGAATAAAGCTGGATGCCGAAATCTCTTCGGCACTCCTTGAAAACATATTTGTTGAGAACACGCCTCTCCACGATGGTGCAACGATCATCAGGAACGACAGGATACAGTCTGCGGGGTGCATCCTTCCGCTTACAAGCAGCAGGGACATAAACAAAAAGCTTGGCACAAGGCACAGGGCTGCCATCGGTATGTCTGAAAGCTCGGATGCAATAGTGATTATCGTTTCAGAGGAAACTGGAACTATTTCGCTGGCAGTGAACGGGAACCTGACCAGAAACTACGACGGCGCAAAGCTTAAGAATATCCTCAAGAAGATAATAATGAAGAGGATACAGAAAAAATCGCCAATAAGGGAGCATGTTAAACGATGGATGGGAAAAATAAGAAAGGACAGCTGATTGTGAAGGTATGCTGCGTTGTGGCTGCCTTTATGCTTTGGCTATATATTTATAATTTCGAGAATCCGGTGATGGATAAGGTAATCACGGTGCCTGTATCGATAGTGAACCAGGACGTTCTTGCGCAGTCCAAGCTCGCCCCGGTAATAGAAAGCGATGCCGAAATCAAGATAACCGTCAGAGGAAGCGTCTCTGAGATAAACGACCTCAACGTCGGCGACTTCGCTCTGCAGGCTGATCTGGGCTCAGCAGGCATCGTCAAGGGTGAGAACAAGATACCGGTCACTGTGGAAAAGAAGCCGGCCAACATAAAGGTCGCGAATGCAGGGAGCCTTTGGATCACTGTCAACATAGACGAGATGGTGGAGAAGACAGTGCCTGTCAAGGTCGTGCTCGAAGGCGAAGCACGCAGCGGCTACTACGTTGTGCAGCCTGAACTGGATGTTAAGGAAGCGACTGTAAGAGGGCCTTCATCACTCGTTAACGCTGTGACCTATGCCGTCGCCAGATGCGACATAAGCGACTACTACAAAAACATGAGCGTCAAGGAGGCTCTGAAGGCAGAATCCAAGAGCGGGACGGTGTACAAGTATGTCACAGTGGAGCCTTCCGACCTTGACATGACGCTTCAGGTCAAAAAGACGAAGACTGTAGCGGTAAACGTGAAGACAACAGGGGACCTTACAGCCAGCGGAATAAAGTCGATCCTTCCTGAAAGCAGCAAAATAACTATAGCAGGGGACGAGGTCCAGCTGCAGGCCATCACAGGGATAGATACGGAGAGCATAGCAGTAGCAAGCCTCAACGGAGCAAAAACGGTGAACGCCAAGCTCTTGGTGCCGCAGGGCATTGTATTGGTAGGGAATGGCGCCTCGGTCAAGCTGAACATCACCTATGCCGAGAAATCAGAGAAGACGCTGACGGTGCCTATCACTGTCAGGAATCTCCAGAGCGGCCTAAGCGCTTCGCTAGACCAGGCAAGCGCAACGGTAACAATCTCAGGAACGGCTGAAGTGCTGAGCGGCATAACGGCTGACAGCATAGGGTGCTATGTGGACCTGGGAAGCATCAGTTCTGAAGGGGCGCAGCAGGTTCAGGTGACTCTGACCCTTCCGGCGGGAGTATCGAAAACAGCGATGACCCCTGAAAGCGTGAACGTGACAATCAAGAAAAATCAAAGCGGAGGTCAGTAAAAAGATGCCAATCAAGATTAACAACATAAGCCTCAGCCTGGACGAAGATACAGGGGAGCTCAAGGCAAAGGCAGCAAAGAAGCTGCGCCTGGCCGTGGACAAGATCAGCAGCATGAAAATCCTCAAGGAGTCGGTGGATGCAAGGAAAAAGGACAGCATTAAATTCAACTACTCCCTCGAGGTCGAGGTGGACGGCGAGGAGCAGCTGGTCAACCGGCTTCGGGACAAGGATGTGCTTCTGTACGAGGCTGACAAAAAAGAAGAGATCGTATTCGGCAGCAAAAAGCTCCTGTCTAGGCCTGTCGTTGTGGGCATGGGTCCAGCGGGAATGTTCGCGGCCCTTGAGCTTGCAAGGAACGGCTACAGGCCGCTTGTCATAGAGAGGGGAGAGGCTGTCGAACAGAGGGACGAATCCGTTAAAACCTTCTGGGAAGAAGGCATACTGAACCCTGAATCCAACGTGCAGTTCGGCGAGGGCGGTGCTGGCACCTTTTCAGACGGTAAGCTTACGACCAGGATAAAGGACTTCAGGTGCGACCAGGTGCTCACGGAGTTCGTCAGAGCCGGCGCTCCAGAGGAAATAGCCTACTCGGGAAAGCCGCATATTGGGACAGACGTGCTGAAGGTTGTCGTAAAGAGCATCCGCAAAGAGATAGAGAGCCTTGGCGGGACTGTTCTTTTCAGCCACAGGCTGGAGGATGTGAAAATAGAAAACGGCAGGATAAAGTCGATCATCGTGAACGGCGAAGAGCTTGCCTGCCAGGCTCTCCTGCTGGCTATCGGCCACAGCTCGAGGGACACCTACGAGATGCTGTTCAGGAAGGGGATCCTGCTCGAGCAGAAGCCTTTCGCCATAGGAGTCAGGATAGAGCATTCCCAGCAGCTCATCAACGAAAGCCAGTACGGCAAATTCGCTGGCCATCCTAGGCTGAAGGCTGCGGACTACAGGCTGACACACAACTGCGGGGATTCGGGAAGAGGCGTGTACAGCTTCTGCATGTGCCCCGGCGGACAGGTGGTTGCGGCTGCCTCCGAGGAAGGGCTGCTTGTCACCAACGGCATGAGCGACTACAGCAGGGACAAGGATAATGCAAACTCTGCAATAGTCGTGTCTGTGGGAAGCTCGGATTTCAGTGGCAGCTCGCCTCTTGCGGGAATGGAATTCCAGAGGCGATACGAAAAGCTTGCATACGCTGCAGGCGGTGGAGGGTACCTTGCGCCGGTCCAGCTGGCAGAGGATTTCCTTAACGACAGGGTTTCCGAAAAGCTCGGTAACATATCTCCTACCTACACCCCGGGCTACAGGTTCGCAGACATGAGGGAATGCCTTCCTTCATACATAGTTGAATCCCTGAAAGACGGGCTTGTTAATTTCAACAAAAAAATCAGGAATTTTTCCGATAAGAATTCTATACTTACAGGCATCGAAACAAGGACTTCTGCGCCCTTGAGGATACTCAGAAATCAAAATTTCCAAAGCTCGAATGTTGGCGGCTTGTTCCCGAGCGGCGAAGGCGCCGGATTTGCAGGCGGCATCATATCCTCGGCGGTGGACGGGATAAAGAGCGCTGAGTGGATTATGAGAGAATTCTCGGCATAAGAAAGAACTCAGTACCTTCGGATCCAGCGCGATCCGGAGGTATTGTTAATTTGCATAAAAATACATCAAGAAAATGAAAAAAATACATCAATTATTTTCGTAAAAAGAAATGACATATTGAAAAATTGTAGTATAATATAATTGAAAAACGGAACGCGATTCCCGTAATGCGGGAAGTGAAATCTTGACTGCAGGTCTTGCTTACTCAGAGCGATCAGAGAGAAGAAAAACCAAAAGAAATGATGATGGGGTGTTGGTATGATTAAAAATTTCGAAGAAGTGCTAAGTATGGCCCAGAGCCAGAGCACAAAGAAGGTTGCCGTAGCGGTAGCTCAGGACAAGCCGGTTTTGGAGGCCATAAAAGACGCCTGCGAAATAGGTCTCGTTGAGGCTGTGCTCGTAGGAAACAAAGCAAAGATAGAAGAAGTGGCAAAAGAGATCGACCTCGATCTCAGCAAATTCGAGATAATTCACGAAGCGGATGCTGCAAAGGCGGCGCTGTTGGCCGTCGAGCTCGTTTCGTCAGGAAAAGCTGACATGGTAATGAAGGGCCTTGTAGACACTGCAAACTTCCTTAGGGCTGTGCTCAACAAGGAAAAAGGCTTGAGGACAGGAAAGCTCATGTCTCACGTTGCAGTATTCGAGGTTCCGGGAATAGACAGACTACTTTTCATAACTGATGCTGCTTTCAACATGTACCCGCAGCTCAAGGAAAAGATAGACATCGTGAACAACGCTGTGACGGTTGCAAAAGCTGTAGGGATAGATACTCCTAAGGTTGCACCTGTTTGCGCTGTAGAGGTTGTGAACGCTGACATGCCGGCGACGCTTGATGCGGCAATGCTTTCGAAGATGAACGACAGGGGCCAGATAAAGGGCTGCTTGATAGACGGACCGCTCGCACTTGACAACGCACTTTCTGTTGAGGCTGCTCACCACAAGGGCATAACAGGAGAGGTTGCAGGACAGGCGGACATACTGCTCATGCCTAACATAGAAGCAGGAAACATAATGTACAAGACGCTGTCCTACACAACAAGCAGCAAGAGCGGAGCTCTCCTGGTTGGAACGTCTGCACCCGTTGTGCTGACTTCAAGGAATGACAGCCATGAAACAAAGATGAACGCTATTGCGCTTGCGGCGCTCGTTGCAGAGCTGCTGAAGAAATAAGCATATTTATTAGGAGGGGAAAAAATATGTCATACAAAATTTTGGTAATCAATCCAGGTTCAACTTCAACAAAGATCGGTGTTTACGATGGAGAAACTCAGGTGCTTGTAGAGACTCTGAGGCACTCAGCCGAGGAAATAGGCAAATACGCTACAATATACGACCAGTACGAGTTCAGAAAGGACGTTATCCTTAAGGTGCTCGCAGATAAAAACTTCGACGTCAAGGAACTCGGCGCAGTAGTAGGAAGAGGCGGTCTTCTCAAACCGGTAGAAGGCGGCACTTACGCAGTAGACGAAAAGATGCTCGAAGACCTGAAGGTCGGAGTTATGGGGCAGCACGCTTCAAACCTCGGCGGAATAATAGCTGACGAAATCGCAAAATCACTCGGCATACCTGCCTTCATAGTTGACCCTGTTGTTGTCGACGAGATGCAGGATGTTGCAAGGGTATCTGGAATGCCTGAAATAGAGAGGATGAGCATATTCCACGCACTCAACCAGAAGGCTGTCGCAAGAAGGTATGCTGCTGAAAACGGCAAAGACTACAACGACGTCAACCTGATAGTTGTGCACATGGGCGGAGGCGTATCCGTAGGAACTCACAAGAACGGAAGGGTTGTAGATGTAAACAACGCCCTTGACGGAGAAGGTCCTTTCTCACCTGAGAGATCTGGCGGAGTTCCAGTAGGACAGCTCGTTGAGCTCTGCTACAGCGGAAAATACACGCTTGCAGATATGAAGAAGAAGATCACAGGAAGAGGCGGAATGGTCGCATACCTGAACACGAACGACTTCATCGAAATCGAGAAGAAAGCCCTCGCAGGCGACAAGGAATACAAGCTGATATTCGACGCTTTCGTTTACCAGGTTGCTAAGGAAATCGGAAAGAACGCTCCAGTTCTTGCAGGAAAGATCGACGCAGTAATACTCACAGGCGGAATAGCATACAGCAAGCCTGTAGTTGCCGGAATTTCTGAAATGGTAAGCTTCATAGCTCCGATAGTCGTTTATCCTGGCGAGGACGAGCTGCTTGCACTTGCTCAGGGAGGCCTCAGGGTGCTCAAGGGCGAAGAAAGCGCAAAAGTATACTAATAATAGAAGTTATGGTAAAATATATATGGGCTGTCATGCAGCCCATATAAAACAAGGTCTATGAATACGATTTCATAAACCTGAAGCAACACGTGCATGAGGGTATTGACTGGAAATTTATCACTAAATTTTTAAGGAGGGGTCATTATGCCAAAAGTAACATTCAGAGAGGAAAGATGCAAGGGATGCGCTCT
>DBML01000012.1 GCA_002298915.1 Clostridium sp. UBA699 | reverse complement strand
AAGGCCCAGCAGGTAGCCCTTGTCTAAGATTTTCAGCTTGTCACTCCTCGTGCCCATGTATATCCCGAGGCTCGAATACTTATAGCTCTCCACCGACTTCTCGTATCCCTTCAAGGAATGGGGGTTGTTGTGGATGTATGCTGAAAGTCTGAGGAAATAGCCGTTGTTTCCGATCACCTTGCTCTTGAACCTGTCCTGGAACAAGTGCCCGTGCCTGCCGTATTTCTTGTTGAAGTACCTCGCGTAGCTCAGGTTGATCCCATGCATAACCTTAGATATGTCTGCTCCGTTCGCATCTATTAAAAGGTGGCTGTGGTTGTCCATTAGGCAATAGGCGTTTATCCTGATTTTGAATTTCTCCTTGTAGCGCTTGACTATCTTCAGATATCTCGCCTTGTCTTCTTCGTCGCGGAACAAATCCACTTCGCTTATGCTCCTGGACATGATGTGATACTTAGCATCAGGACTCTTCACACGGGCAGTTCTCGGCATAATAAAAAAACCTCCTTGTTTGGAATGATTGTTATAATCATGCCCATTCAAGGAGATTCTATTCATCAATTAATCTGCTGATTAACCGTCCCCGAGCTCTCTGCCTGCCATCCTCTCAGCCAGCTCGATCAGCTTGTCCTTCACCAGGATCTTATCGCTCCACCTTGAAGGAATGGCCTCTGCACCATAGTATGCTCCTGCCAGTCCGCCCGTAATAGCGCCCACTGTGTCTGCATCACCGCAAAGGTTGACAGCTTCGCATACAGCTTCTTCGAAGGAATCTGTGTTTATGAAGCACCACAGCGCTGAAATGAGCGAGTCGACAACATATCCGCTGGATTTCAGGTTGCACTTGCCCATGCTAAGCACTTTTTTGTATTCAGGATAGTATTCCAGCATTTCCTTAATAAACGAGATTTTGGACTCACCCTCCAGATATCCGCTAACAAGCTTGTTGTACAACAAGCATGCCCTGGTCGCCTTACTATCGTAGTGCGTGAGCTTCGACTGCTGTTCGGTTACCATCTCCATAATCTGATGATCTCTGTAATAGAGAGCCACAGGTATGCATCTCATAAGAGAACCGTTGCCTGCGCTAATACCTTCGTTAAAGCCGTGAGCTGATAAAGAAGCGATCTTCCAGCTTCCGCTTTCGATGTATGCACTCAGTGCAAGGTTTATTATGTTGCCAATATCCTTAGGTTTGCTGTGGTACCATTCAATAAATCTTTCCCCTATGCGATCAATCGGATTCTTAGGATCGTCAAGGATGCCCTCTGCTACACATATGGTCATCATTGTGTCGTCTGTAACTTCACCCGGCTCAAGATCCCAGCAGCCCCCGCCGATAATATCCTTGAGATATCCATATCTGATTCTCCCCTCGGCTTCCGATAAAAACTCAAGAGTTCCTCCTAGCGCGTCACCGCAGGCTACGCCTAGAAGACCTCCCAGAACACGTGAATATCTATCCAATTTCTTTCCTCCTTAAGCCATTTAATACATGTCTTTTTGTTACTGCAGCTTCTGATTAACCGTCCCGCAAGCTGGCTGAACGCTAGCTGTTGTTTCTCTCCACCGCGAGTTCTATCAGGTTGTCTATAAGCTCAGGATATGATTTTCCTGACGCCTGCCACATTTTAGGGTACATGCTTATGCTAGTAAAGCCAGGAATCGTGTTGACCTCGTTCAGGTAAACCTCTTCAGTGTCTTTGTCGACCAGGAAATCAACCCTGGACATCCCTGCACAGTCTAGAATTTTATAAATTGAAATTGCAAGGTTCTTTATTTCCTCCTGTTTTTCACCGCTTATAGCCGCAGGTATGAGAAGCCTTGATTCAGGATCGATGTATTTTGCCTCGTAGTCGTAAAACTCCTTTGACGGCATTATTTCACCAGGAACAGCTGCCTGAGGGTAGTCATTTCCGAGGACTGCTACCTCTATCTCCCTTGCGTTGATCGCCTTCTCCACAAGAATCTTTCTGTCATATTTCAGAGCGTTTTCCAATCCTTCGATGAGCTCTGCCCTGTCGTGAGCTTTTGTTATGCCGACTGACGATCCGCTGTTCGAAGGTTTGACGAAGGCAGGGTATCCAAGCTTCTTCTCTATGAGGCTGATGAAAGGCTCTCTTCCCTCCCTGTACTCGTGAGCGTTAACAACAACGTAATCAGCCTGTCGAATGCTGAATCTTTCAAGGATGTATTTAGTATACACCTTGTCCATGCATATTGCCGAAGACATGACCCCCGGTGCAACGCAAGGTATCCCGAACAGCTTCAGCATCCCTTGTATCGTACCGTCCTCTCCATAAAGTCCATGCATTACAGGAAACGCAACGTCGATTTCCTGTTTAAAAATCTTGTTCTGTCCATCCGGAATCAGGTTAACCGAATCCTTCTCCCAGTCTCCGCTTTCGATCATGTCATAGTTGCCTTTGTATTCGTACCAGACTCCATCCTCCGTTATTCCCAGGACACTTATGTCGTATTTCTCCGAATTGATATTCTTGAGAACTGATGTTGCAGAAGTCCTCGAAACCTTGTGCTCAGTAGATTTTCCTCCAAAAATTATCGCTAGCCTTTTCTTCATCATAAAACCCCTTTCGATAGCATTTTTATTCTTTTCATACTTTACTTTTTAATGACCCTTTTTTTCATGGCTTTTCGAAAAAGCATAAGCCTGCTTAAGCCATTTAAAAACATCAGTATTTAGGTCAGTTTCTTTTTGAATTATAATGTGATGAGTCCAGCGTCCCGGATAAGGCTCCACCGCCTCCACTATCTGCTTGCTTTCAACCCTGTGGTCCAAGCCGAACGATAGGACAATGCTGTCCTTCGGACGCTTGTGGGAGCTGTCAGGCGGAAGCCACACCCATGCAAATTTATATTTGGTGCCGAAGGATATCTGTGACTTTGTTATGTCGATTGTTATCGAACCCAGTGATTTCACCATCTCTTCCACAGCCATGTAAAGTTCTATCCTATTCTGCTGCCCTGAGAAAAATGCATCGATTTCCTTTCTTATCAAAGGTCTCATCTCGTCACCTCCCTATTCAATCTTCAATCATCTTCATCAGATACTTCGGGGATTCCTCGAAGCCATGCCTGAAATAGAACCGGTGTGCCATCCTCCTTCTTTGATGGCAGTGCACCTCTATCCTGTCGCATTTTCTTTCCTTGGCCAGGTTGAAGCAGTGCTTCTCCAGCTCCTCTCCTATGCCTCTGTTCCTGAAATCCCTGTCTACCACAAAATAACTTATTCTTGCAAAATCTCCCCTGAGCGCTATCTGAGGTATGAAGTGCAGCGACATCAAGGCCACAGGCCTGCCTTCCAATTCGTAAACAAGGAGCTCCTCGTCAGGATGATTTAAGAGCTGCACGATTCTTTCCCTTAAAAATTCTTCGGTTCCGGGATACCCCAGCTGATCAAGCATTTCGCCGATCTCTTTCCAATCCTCGGGTTTAGCGCTTCTTATCCCCATGTGAATTCTCCTCTATGATCAAATATTCTATATATTAATACTGATATTATACCATAAATTGATATTCGAGAATCATGTTCTTGTCAAAGTGCAGCCTGTTTTGAGCCAATAAAAAAAGCGGGGTCCATATTAAACCCCGCTCCTGCTCAGTCAGCCTTGAACCTGAAATGGCCGCTTATCTTGCTGTAAGTCAAGGCGTCCTCTTCCCTGTTGTACTGTCCCATGTTGTGTATGATGTATGGTTTTCCGTCCTTGTTGCGCCTGTCCGATACTATCGCTATATGCGACTCTCCATAGGTCACTATGTCTCCAGGCTGCCACTCCTCTATCTTTGAAGTATCCAGCGTGAGGGACAGTGCGTGCCTTTCGAAGAACACCTTCAGGTTGGGGACCCTCCTGAAATCGATGTTCGGATCAGGGCTTCCATCAACCCTCGGATATGCGCTTACGTTGGAAGCAATATCCCCGTCAACCATTTCCTTCAGGTTGAAGCCAGCATTCTTGAAAGCCCTCCAGATTAAGTCGGTGCACACACCTTCACCCTCCGGCGGGTAGCCTCCCTTGTAATAGGAGCTTCTGTACACCGGCCTTCTCTCGGCATCAGCCCTTGCCCCAAGCATGATGTCTGTGTAGTCGTCCGATCCGTTTCCGTTCTCGTCGTTTCCGCTCTTTACTGTATTTATTCCAAAATCCTCCGCCGAATAATACGCTTTCCCCTGAACAGCTGCTCCGATAGGGGCAGTTCCGCTTTCTGCTGCTCCCTCCAGATGAATGTAACCTGAACCCGCAGCGATCAGCAGCACTGCAGAGACAAACGCTGCTGCTATCCAAATTCTATTCTTTTTCATATGCAGCCCCTTTTTGCTTTAAAGCATCTTCTCGTAGACATTGAACGGCTTTTCTTTTCCCAGGAAGCTCATCTCGCCAACAAACCTGTAGCCGCATTTTACGAACAGAGCGTTCATCTTCGGATTTACCGAGTACGTGTCTGTCTTCATGTATCTAACCGCCCTGCTAAGAGCAAGCTCGTCAGCAAAGCTCATCATGCCGACGGCAACGCCCTGCCTTCTGAACTTAGGGTTGACAGCCATTCTGTGCACAACCATCGCCTGCGCCTTTGATGACCAGTTCAGGCCGGAATACTCTGCAGGTTCGACCTGGTTAACGCAGATAAAACCAGCAACTTCGCCATCTCGTTCATCTACGTAAAGGTCCCCCTTCTCAATGTCTCGTGCAAAATCCCTGGCCTGAGGATAGTTCTCGTCCCACTGAGTGTTCCCGTAAGTCTTCATCTCCGCAACCGTGTCCTTGATTATATCTATAATCTTGGCCAAATCCTCCATTGACGCTTTTCTTACCATTCCGATTCCCCTCCGTATTTCTTTATTTCTTTCCAGTCTTCTTCTATGTTCTCCCTCATCCTGCTCACAAGCCTCAAAGTCTCTTCCTTTTCTATGTCTGTAAAGCCCTTGAAGCAAACGCTGATGTTCCTGTTTTCTTCGCTCAACACGGCCTCGTACACCTCGAGCCCAAAATTTTCAGGATAGAGTCGCCAAAGCCTTTTGTCCTTATCGTCCCTTTTTTTTGTTATATAGCCTGCAGCTTCAAGCTTTGGTATAGCCTTTGTAGCGCTGCTTTTATCCACCTTAAGCATGGTTGCAAGATCTATCAGGCTTATTCCTGGATTTTCACATATCCGGGTCAGATAGATGTACTGCCCCTTCTGCAGATGAAGTTCCTTGAAATTGATGTCGCTTATAGACTGTATGCAACGCGCAACCATTCCAGTCTCCCTCAATATAAGGCTGTCGAGTTTCTCCAAATAGCCCGCCTCCTTTTAGTTGAACTTTCAACTAAATACATAATAGCATGAAGTAGTTGCAATTTCAACTACTTCGCCAACGTTTTTAAGATTCATCTTCACCGAGCTCTGCGAAACGGTCCACAATCTTCCCTTCAACCTCAACCTGTTCCAGGAACATGCCTAGAGGTCTGACCCATATACCACGTTCCCCATAAAGCGCCTGGTAAACGACAAGGCCCTCCAGAGTCTCGCTGTGCTTTGCCTGGTAGAGCACCAGGTATTCCTTACCTTTGTAGTGCCTGTATTTCTTGCCGACAGCCAATCTTCTCTCCATGCTAATCCTCCCCAGTGTCTCCACCCTCCCTGTAAGGGTCGATGTGGATGCTCACCCTGCAGTTCACGAATTTCTCGCCCATCTCCTTCTTCAGCAGGCCTATTATGTCATGTGTCTCCTTGACAGTGAGGTCCGGGTTCATCGTCAGATGGAAATCTATGTGCTTCTTGTTACCCGACTTCCTGGTCTTGAGCTTATGATAGTCCACGAACTTGTCCTTGTGGGATTCTATAATCGCCTTTATCTCCTCTTCATCCTTTTCAGACAGCCTGGCGTCCATGAGGAAGTTGAGTCCGCTTCCGGTAAGTTCCCAGGCTTCCTTGATGATGAGGAGCGCGACCAGTATTGCAACTATCGGGTCTAGGATAAGTATTCCCGTAACTTTGATGAGCAGAATGCCTACGCCGACACCCAAGGAGGTGTATACGTCTGTCTTGAGATGGAGAGCATCAGCTTCAAGAGCCATGGAGTCCTCCTCCCTTGCAACCTTGTACAAGGTTTTTGACACGAAGTAGTTCACCAGTGCAGCGACAAACATTACGGCTACTGCCACGAATGCCTCCTCTATCGGAGCAGGCTCGAAAAGCTTTTTGAAGGCCTCGTTGATGATCATGCCAGCAGCTATGAAGATCAGAGCCCCTTCTATTACCCCGGAAATATTCTCCATCTTGCCGTGGCCATAAGGATGCTCCTTGTCTGCAGGCTTCGATGACTCCCTGACAGAAAAAAACGCTATTATCGAAGCCCCGAGGTCCATTGAAGAATGGATTGCCTCGGATATAATACTGACTGAGCCGCTCATTATCCCGGCGATGATCTTGAGCGCTATGAGCGCCGTGTTAGAAACGATTGAAAGAAGTGCGAAGCGCACTTTCCTTTCCATTGGCATATATTATTCCTCCCCTAATCAAAAAAACCTGCGGATTTATAATTAATATTATAAACCCACAGGTTGAATTCCTGCTGCCCAAAAGGGCCCAGCCTTTGCACCTCTGGTGCAAGCCTGTCACTACTTTATGTGATTGCTTGAGATATAGTATATAATATTTCCCTTCGCACTGTCAACAAGATTTATTGGTATTATTTTGAATAAGGTATTCACTTCCTTTTATTTTGTGTTATAATACAATTAAATAATTGTCGCAATTTTCATAATTATTTCAGACAAAAGATTTAAAGGAGGCGGGAACTTGAACAAGAAAATCATTTCAGCCGCAGTTGCCATTGCCTTTGTTTTTACTGCTAATTTCACTGTAGTCAAGGCGGATTTGGCCTCAGACAAGGCTAAACTCCAGTCTCTCCAGTCCCAGAGAAGCGAACTGGAGAACAAGATAACGCTTATGGATAATCAGATAGAGACTCTAATGTCCCAGATCAGCAGCAACAAGGAAAGCATTGCAGCAAAGCAGAAGGAGATAGACCTGACTCAGGCCGACATCGTTAAGGCCGAAGAGGACATCAAGGCTGAGCAGCTCCTTTACCAGGAGAGAGTAAGGGCCATGTACATAAGCGGAACATCAGCCAGCACACTGGAAATCCTGTTTGACTCCAGGAGCTTCGAAGACCTTCTCTCCAGGGCCGAGAACATAAAGAGGGTCATGGACTACAACGTAAGCGTAATAGACAATTTCAAAAACAAAAAGGCTGCCCTGGACGAAATGAAGTCATCCCTCGAAGTCGAAAAGAACTCTCTCGTTGCCCTTGAGGAAGACAACGAGAAAAAGCTTGCAGAGCTCAACGCAGAAAAGAGCGAGCAGGCAAAGCTTATCGCCAATCTCAAGGAACAGGAGAGAAAGTATGGATCCCAGATTGCAGCTGCAGAAGCAGCCGCGCTTGCCGCTGCCAAAGCAGAACTTGAAAAAGCCAAGAAGGAGGCTGCCGCACAAGCTTCTAGCTCATCCACCTCACGGGGCGACTCAAGTTCAGGCAGCAGCTCAAGTTCAAGCTCAACATCTGTGTCGGCTGGCTCCTCTGATTACTCCCCTGAAGCGGCTATCGCATACGCATCAAAATTCCTCGGAGTGCCTTATGTTTGGGGCGGGACTACACCTGCAGGTTTCGATTGCTCAGGATTTGTAAGGTATGTGTTCGCACACTTCGACATCAGCCTTCCAAGAGTTGCTGCAGACCAGCAAAAGGTTGGCACTTACGTTTCCAGGGAAGACCTTAAGCCAGGTGACCTTGTCTTCTTCGGAGAACCGGCACACCATGTGGGAATATACGTTGGCAACGGCTATATGATCCACGCGCCTCACACCGGCGATGTAGTGAAGATAGCGCCGCTCAACAGCGACTTCTCGTACGGGCGAAGGATCCAGTAAAACAGCAAGCCAGGAAGCTTAAAATGCTTTCCTGGCTTTTTTCTTGCGCCGAATCATATTTAGCTCCAGCTTGTGCCTATGCCTTTTTCGACAGCTTTGTTGTAGATATACTTGGCAGTCACCAGGTCCTGAGTTCCTATCCCTACCGTCTTGAACACTATGATTTCATCGTCGTGCTCCCTTCCTGGAATTTCGCCCAGTATGAGCTCCCCCAGGTCTCCAGTGAAATCGTCCCTTGAGATCCTACCCTGCTCGAGGGGTATCAGTATGTCCCCAGCCTCGGAAAGAACGGCTTCCTCAGAATCGAAGTATATTTTGCTTGCCCTTTCCAGTACAACCGGGTCCATCTCCTGCATGTGGTGCTGGTACGACCCCACGCAGCTCACCGTGGCGCCTTGTTTAACCTTGCTGCCGTCGAACACTGGCTTTTCAGATGGTGTAACGGTCACTATCATGTCCGCATCATCGATGGCTTCATCAGAGCTGGCAGCTGCGATCACCTTTGTTCCATAGCTTTCGAGCTCCTGCTCCATCCTCTTGGCGAACTCCCTTGTCCTCTCCAGGTTCAGATCGTACACCTTTACTATGTCCAGCTTTCGCGCTGTCATCATAGCCTCAAGCTGCGCTGCCGCCTGACCTCCGGTCCCTATGAGGGCTCCTTTCTTTGCATCCTTTCTCGCCAGCAAATCAAAAGCGGCTCCAGATGCCGCCCCCGTCCTGAGCTGCGTCACGTAAGTGCCGTCCAGCACTGCAATGACGAGTCCGTTTGAGCCGTCTATAAGCAGCACCTGCGCAGGAGCTGACGGCATTCCCTTGTCAATATTTCTCGGAAAAATGTTTACAATCTTGATCGCCGCAGTGTCCATGTCAGGAACATACGCAGGCATGAAGAGGAATGTCCCTCCATGCTTTTGTTCAGGTATGACGGTTCTGAGAGGCACTTCGCTTTTCCCCTCGGTAAATATGCGGAAAGCATCCTTGTCTGCCTCGATCGCATCCTTCATGGTAAATATCTTCTTGATATCCTCTTTTGATAATAACAGCATGATCTTCTCTCCTTTTTCAGCAATATTTCAGGAAACTCCTAATCAGCAGAGCCCGTTTTTCATGTTTTGTCTCACTATACATATATTCACAATAACATTATACTACAAAATTCAGGCGGCGCTCCTCAAATCCTCACCAACTGAGGTTAAAAAAATCCGGTATCAGCCGATATAATATGTGAGTTTATCTAAGATTTGGAGGATTCGTATGGATATATTTTTGGTTTTAGGCGTTGTAATCGGAGTACTGTCAGTAGTTGTTGGAATGATCGTTAAAGGGGCTAACGTCGCCGTTCTCATAAATCCGGCAGCAGCGATAATCGTTATTGTCGGCACGGTTGCAGCAGTGATGAACTCCTTTCCTAAGGAAGAGTTCCTGAACTCAACAAGGCTTATGAAAATCCTCTTCAAGGGGAACAGCAACCAGGATTCTACTGAGATAGTTGAAGAGATTGTAGAAATTGCAAGGATGACAAGGAAGGACGGCCTTCTTTCCATAGAAGACAGGATCGAGGGAATGGAGAACAAGTTCATGAAGCTCGGCCTGGAGCTTGTTGTTGACGGGGCAGATCCCGAATACGTCAGGGACATACTGACCACTGAGATAGACAGCACTGAGGAAAGGCACCGCGGCTGCTCCATGATCTTCTCGACCGCCGGTAGCGCTGCCCCTACTCTCGGTGTTCTCGGAGCAGTAATCGGCTTGATCGGAGCACTCGGAAACCTTGACGACACCGAGATGCTCGCCCATATGATCAGCGCAGCGTTCGTCGCAACGCTTTACGGAATTTTCTTCGGCTACGTAATATGCCACCCTTTCGCAAGCAGGCTGAAGAGAAAATCAAACGAGGAGATAAACAACATGTACCTCATACTCGAGGGCGTGCTCGCCGTTCAGGAAGGCATGAACCCGAACCTCATCCAGAAGAAGCTTCTGACAATGGTTAAACCTGCTGACAAATTGAGATTTCTGGAAAGCAAACAAGGAGAAAAGTGATGAAGAGAAAGAAAAAGCAGCACCACGACGAACATGTCGATGAAACATGGCTTCTTCCATACTCGGATATGCTCACGCTCCTTCTCGCGCTCTTCATAGTAATGTTCGCCATGAGCGAAGTGGACAACCAGAAATTCGTGAGGCTGAGCCAGCAGTTCAACATCATCTTTTCAAGCTCCGTGCTGCCCGACGGCGGCAGTTCGTCCGTCCCGTCGGAGAAGGCTGCACAGACCGACGTAACTGACGGGATCCTTGAAGGTGAGAAGATGAACGAGGTCAAGTCCATGCTCGAGGCGCAGATCAAGGAAATGGGCTACTCAGACAAGGTTGTGGTCGATCTGAGCGGGCAAGGGTTAGCGATCTCCATACAGGACGTAGTCCTTTTCAACTCCGGCGAAGCAGAGATAATCAAGGAGTACTCTCCTCTTCTGCTGCACATCTCGGACTTGCTGGAGGATCTGGACAACGACATAGAGGTTGCAGGCTACACTGACAACGTGCCCATAAACAACGGCAAATTCCGTTCCAACTGGGAGCTGAGCTCGATGCGCGCAATCAACGTCATGAACTTCATGGTTGACCAGGGCAAGCTTCAGCCGGGCAGGTTTTCCATCAAGGCATACGGGGAATACCAGCCGAAGTTTGACAACTCCACCGCTGAGGGGAGAGCGAAAAACAGAAGAATCGAAGTGTTTGTTGCGAGAAAATATCCTGCAAGCACAGTCCAGACCAACTAAAACACAAGCGCCGGCAGATCGATCGCGATCTTGCCGGCGCTTCCTTTATTCGAACAAAATTCCCTTAAGGATGCTGAAGTGCTTGTCCTCTAGGTGCTTCAGCGTTACGTTTCCTCCGAAGGTCTGGGAGTAGTACTGCAGTCTGTAGGTGCAGAGCTTCTTCATCCGCTGAAAATAGTTTGTCTTCTTTGTAATGGACTGGAGCTTGGCCATCTCCAGCAATATCGTCTGCCTTGAAAAAATCCCAGTTGTCGCTACGAGCATCTTATCATTGTATCCCAGGGAAGTGTTTTTGCATTTAAGGTATCTGACCAGCAAAGTTGCCGGAAGAAGCAGAAGCCACCAGAAACCGAACTTTGTCAGAAGTATGCCTGCTGCGCTAACCGCCAAAGCAGCGCCCAGCGGAAGGATGAAAAAATTTCTTCTCCCTGCCGCCGTAACCGAGTATGCCTCCCCTTCGAATTTCAGCGCCGGATTTATAACCTCCAGAAGCCTCACAATCTCATCATTGCCGCATATCGGAGAAATAACGGCTTCCTCCCCCTTGTCATCGCCATAGCCTACTATGCTAACGTGCAGCTTGTACAGCCCCAGAAAGCTTCTCAGCATGTTCTGTTTTGCGATTACCGCGTTAATCTTGTCCAGGGTGAATGAATATTTTTTTATGCTGACGAGGCCGTATTCTATGTAGATGTTCTGCCCCTCCTTAACAGCTGTAAAGTTTCCGAATTTCAGCGCGTAATAAATCAGTGAGAATAAAGCCGATGCAGCAAGCCCTCCCAGGATCAGCCAGCTTATTCCGATAAGAAAATCAAGGCTGAAACCGGCATTCTGAAAAAGGTTCTGTTCCTCAAAAACCCTTGTCAGATCAAGCCCGGTCACCTCTTTGATGTCGTCAGCAAAGTTCAGCAGCGAGAGAACAGCTCCGATTACTACAGGAAGATTGTTCTGAGTCAGGGAGTAGGTGAAAACCTTCCTTGGAGTCATCTTCACCAAGATGTTACCGGTTTCCACTGGCTGTTCAAGCCCTATATCCACCGCTTCAGCATCGCTTCTCTTGAGCCTGCCCCTCAGCTCTTCGGCTTCAGCTTTCCCAAGCACGATGCTCATCTCGCTGTCCTTGAGATTGTTGGCCCCGCTGTCGACCTTAATGGAGACGACGCCGAAAAGCCTCTGGAGTACATTCTGTGAAAAGTCCACCGTGCTGATGGCGCTTATGGGGACAGCTGTATTTTTCTTGTTGACCGTTCCCTTCATATAGTGAAGCCTGTCGCTGTCGATATAAAAATAAGTGTTTCTCCAATTCACGTAGCCAATAAGAAAAAAGAGAAGCAGACCCGCTGCTATAATTACAGCTTTGTAACCTCCGAAATCACGTGTGACCAGCAAAAGCAAAAGGAACCATGTCTGCTTCAGGCTGAAGATAACGCTGCTCAGAATTGTGATCTTGTGATTTCTCCTCCCCTTATCCATTGTCTTTCCCTTCCTGCTTCAGCTTGTCCGAAACGCTGCTTCTAAGGAACTGCCCTATCTGCTCGGCCTTATCCTTCTCAAGGTTAGGTATGCTGAAGCTTCCCCCGGCAGTGTGGATCTCTATGCTGGCGAGACCAAGCTTCCTGTTAATCGGTCCCTGCTCAATTTTTATGTGCTGTATCCTCTCGATCGGGACAATCGTATGCTCTATGAAATATATCCCTTCGCTAAATTCAAGCTTTTCTTCATCGACGGCATACTTCCATTGCCTGTATTCTATCTGAGGGTACAGGAAGGTGTTCAGCAGCTGCAGGGCCAGGACAGCCCCCATCACAACGTCGACCCATAAGTGGTAGCCTGCCAGTTTCATTGCAAACTGCCTTGCGCTGACAAGTGTACAAGCCAGTGCTATCAGGAATATCAGCCTTGACAAAAACCATGATTTCTTTGCCTTTATGCTTAACTTTTCAAACTCCATTTCACCCTCCAAAAGATTGCCTTGTTGTTCATGTCACAGAACCATTCTACCTTTTTTTCCAATATTTATCAATATGCAGAGCCCCGAAATCAGCATCTGCTTAAGAAGAAAAGAAACGCCGAGGGATCTCTTCGATCCACTCG
Organism: Clostridium sp. UBA699; assembly: GCA_002298915.1. Lineage (GTDB taxonomy): Bacteria > Bacillota > Clostridia > Clostridiales > Clostridiaceae > UBA699. Next base: position 3,904 of record DBML01000012.1, on the reverse strand, counting down.
GCGCAAGCTGTGCTATAAACTATTCAACTGTTACAGATTTCGCCAGGTTTCTTGGCTTGTCAACGTCGCAGCCCTTCATTATGGAGACGTAGTAAGCAAGAAGCTGCAGAGGCACTACTGACAGCACTGGTGCCAGGATGTCGAGGGTTCTTGGGAGGAAGATAGCTGAATCGACAGTCTTCTCAATATCCTCGTTTCCTTCAAACGCAAGCGCTATTACATGGGCATGTCTAGCCTTAACCTCTTTTATGTTGCTGACCATTTTCTCGAACAGGTACTCCTGTGTTGCAAGCGAGATCATCACTGTTCCCTCTTCGATGAGAGCTATCGTGCCGTGCTTAAGCTCTCCTGCAGCATAGGCTTCAGAGTGGATGTACGATATTTCCTTCAGCTTCAGCGAGCCTTCCATGGCAACGGCGTAGTCCAGTCCTCTTCCAAGGAAGAACATGTCATCTTCCATGTATATTTCACCGGCATATCTCTTTATCTCTTCCTTCAGCTCGAGTACCGTTTCAACCTTGTCCGGAAGGTTCAGGAGCTCCGTCTTCATCTTCTCGATCTCTTCAGCTGCCACTGTACCCTTGTTTTCAGCGAAGAAGAGCGCGATTATATACATAGCGATAAGCTGAGTGATGTACGCCTTTGTAGAAGCAACCGCTATTTCTGGTCCTGCAAGCGTGTAGAGGACGTCGCTTGCTTCTCTTGAAGCTGAGCTTCCGACAACATTCGTTACAGCGATTACTCGGCAGCCCTTGGCTTTCGATTCTCTCAGGGCTGCAAGCGTGTCGGCAGTCTCTCCAGACTGGCTGACTACTATTATTAGCGTGTTTTTGTCTATTATCGGCTCCCTGTATCTGAACTCTGATGCTATGTCAACCTCGACAGGGATCCTAGCAAGCCTCTCTATCGCGTATTTTCCTACAATTCCTGCATGGTATGCTGTTCCGCAGGCAACGATGTATATCCTGTTTATTCCTTCGATATCCTCTTTTGTGAGGCTTATCTTGTCAAGAGTGATCGGCTGTCCGAGCATTACTCTTGAAGCCATAGTGTCCTTTATGGCCTTTGGCTGCTCGTGTATTTCCTTCATCATGAAGTGCTCGTAGCCGCCCTTTTCAGCAGCGTCAGCATCCCATGTGACATGGTATACTTCCTTTGTGATCTCTTTTCCGTCGAGAGCGTACAGCTTAATGTCATCCTTAGTCAGCACAGCTATCTCGTTATCGTTGAGCAGGTATACGTTCCTCGTGTAGCTAAGCACAGCCGGGATGTCGGAAGCGATGAAGTTCTCACCGTCGCCGAGGCCCACAATAAGAGGGCTGTCTTTCCTTACAGCTATGAGCTTGTCCGGCTCTTTTGATGTCACTATACCGAAGGCATAGCTTCCCCTTATCTTGCCAAGGACTTTCCTTACGGCTTCCAGAAGATCCCCTTCGTAGTAGTAGTCGAGAAGGTGAGGTATTACCTCTGTGTCCGTCTCTGAAACAAATTTATATCCTTTTGAAATCAGGAACTCCCTAAGCTTTATGTAGTTCTCGATTATGCCGTTGTGAACTACGCATATGCTTCCGTCTGCATTGTTGTGAGGGTGTGAATTGACGTCTGACGGTTCTCCGTGGGTCGCCCATCTCGTGTGGCCTATGCCAGCGCTTCCGTAAACCGGATCGACATCCAGGGCATCGCTTAGATTCTTAAGTCTTCCTTTTCTCTTCACTATCTCGAGCTTGTCTCCGTTGAATATTGCGACACCTGCAGAGTCATAGCCCCTGTATTCCAGTTTGCTCAAACCAGAAATAAGCACTGGTGACGCATCTCTCTTACCAATGTAACCAACTATTCCGCACATAAAAAATCTTCCTTTCGTTTACTTAATATTTAAGGTTTTAACACCTGACTGATTTTGTGCCGTCAATCTCTTGCCGGTTTTATTCAGTCGTTAACGGTAGTGCGATACCGTGGGGCACCCGCCGAAGATTCGATACTCCCCATCCTCGTCAACTTAAGTGAGACTCCAAATCTTTGATTTGGTCAGTCGAACTTACTCCGCTTTGCGGAGTTTCATTAAACTCTTCATAAATCTTTGATTTAGCCAGTCGAACTTACTCCGCCTTGCGGAGCTTCTCTAAAAACATGTTCTTTGACCGTCCACCACTCAAGTTCTGGCGCTTTTATTTTCTTAACCTCTACCCTCCTTTGCTTCAAAATCAAAAAGGGATACCATCATATTATAGTAAAAATTTCACTCAAGGTCAAATTGACAGCAAACCCACTATAATTATACTCTCGCAGGGTTGCAAAGTATACTTTATTTGGAATGTGTTCTCAAAATGTTAATAAATAAACTGCCGGCATCAAGTAAGATGCCGGCAGCAGCCGTTCATTCATTCTTTTAAGGGTTTGTCTTCTCTTCGATAAGCTTGGCCAGCTTGTGCGCCATCTTGTCTATTTCGGCCTGGTTCTCACCTTCGAGCATAACCCTCACGAGAGGCTCTGTGCCTGAAGGCCTAATTAGGACCCTTCCCTTGCCCTGGAGCGTGTCCTCCATCTTCCTGATCTCGTCAACTATCTCCTTGTCCTCCAGGTATATGTTCTTCCTGTCGTTAGGAACCTTCGCGTTGACAAGCACCTGAGGCAATTCCTGTATGAAGGATGCAAGCTCTGAAAGCTTTTTGCCGGTGCTCTTGACTATCGAAGCCAGCATTAAGCCTGTCGCCAGCCCGTCCCCTGTCGTGTTCTGCTTCAGGTATATTATGTGGCCGCTTTGCTCGCCGCCAAGGACGTAGCCTTCCTTCAGCATCTCCTCGAGGACATACCTGTCGCCTACCTTGGCGCTGACAAGCTTTATGCCCTCTTTTTCAAGCGCCAGATGAAGCCCCAGGTTGCTCATAACGGTCCCGACAATAACGTCGTGTTTAAGCTTCCCTTTTTCCTTGAGGTACCTTCCGCAGATCCCCATTATGAAATCGCCGTTGATCAGCTTTCCTGTTTCGTCCACGGCAAGGCACCTGTCCGCGTCACCGTCGAACGCAAGCCCGAGGTCGCAGCCCTTTTTCACGACGTAGTCCATAAGCTCTTCAGGATGGGTTGATCCGCAGTTCTTGTTTATGTTTATGCCGTCAGGATCGTTGTTGATTACAACCACCTCTGCGCCGAGCTCCCTGAAAGTCTGCACCGAAGTTATGTATGAAGCTCCGTTAGCGCAGTCAAGAGCAACCTTAAGCCCCTTGAGGTCGCCTTTGATGAGCGACTTCGAATGGCTGATGTAGTCAAGAACTGCTCCTTCTTCGATCACTTTCCTGCCGATGTCAGCTCCCGTCGGAAGAGGGACTCCCTGGAATCCGTTTTCTATGACGCTCTGTATCTTGTCCTCAAGCTCGTCTGACAGCTTGTAGCCCTTGCTGTTGAAGAACTTGATGCCGTTGTACTCCACAGGGTTGTGAGATGCCGAGATCACTACACCTGCATCCGCGCCGTACTTCTTTGTGAGGTAGGCTACAGCCGGTGTCGGGACAATTCCAAGGCAGACCGCCTCAGCACCCACTGACAGTATTCCCGCAACAAGGGAGTTCTCGAGCATGTCACCCGATATCCTTGTATCCATCCCAACAATAATTTTTGGCTTGTGGGCACCCTTGGTCAGCACGAAGGCTCCTGCCCTTCCAAGGTTGTATGCTGTCAACGCAGTCAATTCTTTATTTGCTATACCTCGAACCCCGTCGGTTCCGAACATTCTTCCCATTAAATCATACCTCGCTTCTATTTACTGCTCAGGCAAAAAATGCCTGCCTTTTATATTATAATTGATATGTCCCGACAACGCAAATGGGCGTTTTCACCGCAAGGAAAAAGCCGGTGCATTTGCGCCGGCCTGTAAAAATCGTTTATTTAACGTAGCTTGCTCCCT
>DBML01000022.1 GCA_002298915.1 Clostridium sp. UBA699 | reverse complement strand
ATTAAGCGAAGTTAAAAAGGTAACGTTATAAGACTCACGAGATGGGGGTTATCTATTTTTGTATAATACCACTTATGATGTTCCGCATGTACAGATTACTATTTTGAAACTTAGAGGAAGCATAAGAAATCTGCATATCAGACTATAATATTATGCAGTATGATTGGATTAGTATTAATGAGCCAATAGCGGATTGTCAGCATGATATTATTTCTCCAGTAAGGATTAAAGGAAGAGAATTAGGAAAACCGCAGATGGGGAATTATGAAAAACTTGGCAAAATGGGTTGAATACAAATTCTAAAATAATTATTTCAGAATCTTCAAAAATGGTTCGCTTAACGAAGAACAATAGAATATTACGTATAAATCTTATAGGTAGGGAAATTGATGAGAGAAGAAACTGTTTTGCGATCGATATTACTTTGGTTTTCTTTGAACTATGTAATTGCATATTTCAAGGCTAAAAGTGAAGAACACTTAGTTAAAGTGCCAAAGTATATTTCCATATTATTTGGCGCACCCGTTGGAATAGGGATTATGCCTGAATTTTATATTTTATTTAATAGCGCCAATTTTATTAGCCTCATAATCGGAATTCTGGTTTATTTTTTTATTGATAAGACACTTGGTGGTATTACTTATGCAATTGCTTTTGTAACATTGTCTTTGATAGCAGCTTTATACGACGCAATTAAATACAAAGATTAAGTAATACTGAATATTCTTTTAAGGCGTCTCAGTAGTATGTAGATAAATAAACGTGTTGGGGGTAGAAGATGCCAAGTTTTGATGAGGCATTTGTGGAAGCAAAAGGAGCTCCGATTATTTTCAATGGAATTGAATTAGTAAGGATAGATAAAATTCCGGTTAATAAGAAATTTTCAGGTTCTATAAGATTGCTATCAGTCAACTCGATATGGAAGCAAGGAATTCGTATTAAACTTGATGGGATTCTAACAATTAATTCAAAGTCTGGAAATGACTTTGTTATTTGGGCATCAGACATGGATATGCCTGTAATATTTAGTGGCGAAATAAAAAAAGGTCAACTGATGGTTTGGAATGCATGGGATCCAGGAAGAGGTGGTATTGATGCGTGGCTTGGAGGAGCTGCTATGAATATCGTAATAGATGGAAATAAACGAATTTATAAATGTAATGATGGGCATCCTGATGATAATTTTGATGACATTATATTTGAAATATTGATAAATGTCTTGTAAAGTCTTGATCGTATTGAAGTTTTAAAAAGTTAACCTAATATAATGAATCATTGTAGGTTATCGTTCACCAATTATAGAGGAGGAATAAGCCATGGATTACTTGGATTGGAAAGATAGCTGGGAAAATCTTGTAACCAAGTGTGAAAATGAAGGATATGGTAAATTAACATCTGATGAGAGAGTATGGTACAATATCCGTTCATTAATAGATGCTGTAGACAATGGCGGAGTGATAAGTTTCTACTATAATTATGGGGCAAATTATTTAAATGAAACTTTAGAAGATTTAAAGAAAATTGAAGCACAAGAGGTTATTGGCTTAGTAGAGCAGGTTAATGGGCTGTTCCCTAACTCAATGCCACCACGAGATATTGATGATCGTAACAGTATTATTAATTCATGGGATGACGAAGGTAAAGACTTGGATGCTTTGTTTGAAAGTGTTGATAATAGGTTCTATGAGTTGGAGGAAGAATTAGAGTTAAAACTTGAGTCTATCGTAAGACAAATAATCACCTTAAATGTTTAAAGCGTAATCTTTTTTCGGTGTCACTGTAGGTAATTGCGATTATTAAGGAAAGAGGTCGAATGAAATTATGGACTTTGATATTGTAAAAGAAGTTGGCAAAATTTCAAATCCTAATAATGGTTGGGTAAAAGAATTAAACTTAATCAGTTGGAATAGAAGGGAACCAGTTTACGATATTCGTACTTGGACTGAAAATCATGATGACTTTGGAAAAGGCGTGACAATAACAATTAATGAGGCGAAAAAATTACGTGATCTGCTTAATGAACTAGATTTATAATTCGATTCCTAGTATTCTTTTACTCAGAACCAACGCCCATTCTTATAAGAAATAAATGCAGTAACTGCTTCAAAAATTATTAGATAGGAGTGTTACAAATGAAAACAATATTCCCAGAACCTATTGCGAACCTACCACAAGCAGACATCCCTATCAGCGGCGTCAATGCATTCCTTTCCCAGAGCGAAAACCACCAGATTATTTTCATGGAGTTTTCAGAGGACGTAGACCTGCCGGAACACAGCCATGAGAGCCAGGTGGGATTTGTCCTTGAGGGACAGGTCGACTTGATTATTGGCGGAGCCAAGCACACCTTCCGGAAGGGGGACCGGTATTACATTCCGAGCGGCGTCAGGCATTCGGGCAAAATATATGCCGGGTATGCAGACATAACTTATTTCGATCAAAAAGACAGGTATGATTCTAAGTAAGGAGCTGAGTGTTTTGATGAACAAAGGTCAGGAGCAATTTCTAAACTACATACTTGATAGGGTTAAGGAAGGCAGGGCTGAAGAGGCAAAGCAGCTGATGCTCAGCAACTTCCAGAAACAGCAGGAGGGGAGCTTCAGTCAGGAGGACATAGCACAGTTCATACCTAAAATGCTTGAGCTGCTCAAACCCGAAAAGGTGGCCGAGGTCCAGGAAGTGGTGAAGCAGTTCGCAGAGAACTTCAGAAAATAGACGGCATAAAAAAACGCATATCAAAGGATATGCGTTTCGTCATTTTTTGACTAGAATATCAGCGGCGTCAGAACAGTGAGAAGCTTCGTCTCCTGCTTGAGCGGGTTCGTCCACTGGTGGTTGCAGGTTGACGGGTAGTGTATGGAGTCGCCGGCCTTGACCAGGTATTCCGTTCCGTCCACTTCTATTATTGCGGTTCCTTCAAGCACGTATACGAACTCTTCGCCTGGATGGCTGAAATTGCTGCCGTGCTTGTGCTCTGGCGGGATAATAGTGATCATGGCTTCAAGCTTCCTGTTGGGGAAGTCTCCGCTGAGCCTTATGAACTCGGAGTCTGTGCCTTCCATCTTGAAGACCTCTTCTTCCTCTGCCTTTACCAGGTAATTGTGAACCTGAGGCACCTCAAAGAAGTAGTTTATGGTCACATCGAAAGCGTCGGCGATTTTTTTCAATGAAGTTATGGCCAGAGAGGAAGCGCCGTTTTCCACCTGGGACAGAAAGCTTACTGAAAGACCGGTCTTAGCGCTGAGATCTTTGAGCGTCATATTCTTTTCTCTTCTCAGTTCCTTGATCTTATCGGATATCTCATTTATCATTAACTGATTTCCCTCCAAAAGGTAATAAATATTCACTAGTATACTCCACAATAATAACACAACTCTGCATTATATTCAAACATTGCGGAATTAAGTGCTACTATAATATATACTTTATTCATCAAGTTAATTCAAGTGCTGTGAAAAATATTTTTGCAATACTTAAATTAATTATATACATACCATAAAGATTATGATAATATGAAAACGTATAAATGAATCCTTGGATTCTTAAATCACAATACTGGAGGGATTTTTCTTGAATAAGGAAAGATTAAACAAAGTTTTAAAGATAATGGAGGAGCAGAAACTGCCACAGATGGTTGTGTCTGATCCGGCTGCAATATTCTACCTGACAGGAAAATGGATACATCCGGGCGAAAGGATGCTTGCGCTTTACATCAACCTCAACGGCAAGCACAAGCTCTTCATCAACGAGCTGTTCCCTGTAAACGAAGACCTGGGAATGGAACTTGTTTGGTTCAACGACACACAGAAGCCTGTGGACATACTCGCGGGATATATAGAGCAGGATAAGCCTCTTGGAATAGACAAGAACTGGCCTGCAAGGTTCCTTCTGGGGCTTATCAACCTCAAGGCTGCAAGCGCTTTCGTCAACGGCTCAGAGATAATCGACAAGGTCAGGATGTGCAAGGACGAGAAAGAAAAGGACCTCATGAGGGAAGCATCAAGGCTGAACGACTTGGCCATGGACAGGATGATAAAGCTTGTTCCTGAAAAGCATTCGGAAAAGAAGATGGGTCAGCTTCTTTCAGGCATATGGGAAGAGCTCGGCGCAGACGGGCATTCCTTCGAACCTATAATCGGCTACGGAGCAAACGCTGCAGACCCTCATCACTCGATGGACAACTCAACCGTCAAGGAAGGCGACAGCGTAGTGATAGACATCGGCTGCACGAAGGACTCTTACTGTTCGGACATGACGAGGACAGTGTTCTACAAGTCGGTTTCGGATCACGCGAGAGAGGTTTACAACATAGTACTCGAGGCAAACAAGCGCGGTATTGAGAAGGTCAAGGCAGGAGCAAGGTTCTGCGACATAGACGCTGCGGCAAGGGACTATATCACAGAGAAGGGCTACGGAAAATACTTCACACACAGACTGGGACATTCGATAGGAATTGAGGTCCACGATTTCGGCGACGTTTCATCTGTAAACACAGACAGGGTTCAGCCTGGACAGATTTTCTCCATAGAGCCTGGCATATACCTTCCTGGAGATGTCGGGGTTCGTATAGAAGACCTTGTCATTGTAACCGAGGACGGCTGCGAAGTTCTCAACAGCTACAGCAAAGACCTTATCGTTGTAGAATAAGCGAGGTGCAAGCGATGAATGAAGTTATTAGGGAAAGGATCTCCAAACTAAGAGCGCTGATGGCCGAAAAAGGTATGGATGCGTATATCATACCTTCAGCTGACAACCACCAGAGCGAATACGTAGGCGAATTTTTCAAGGCAAGGGCCTTCATGACAGGCTTCACTGGTTCGGCGGGAACAGCGGTAATCACTAAAGACAAGGCAGGACTGTGGACTGACGGAAGGTATTTCATACAGGCCGAGCTCCAGCTTGATGGAACCGGAGTGGAGCTCTTCAGGATGGGAAACCCTGGAGTTCCTTCAGTGCTGGAATTCCTCGAGGCCGAAATGCCGAGGGACGGAAAGCTGGGATTCGACGGGAGGCTGATAGGCCTGCAGGAAGGCGAAGGGTACATCAAACAGCTTTCGCACAAGAACGTGGCAGTGGATTATGCATTCGACCTAGTGGATACTGTCTGGGAAGAAAGGCCTGCCCTCTCGCTGGAGCCTGTGTTCATGCTCGAGGAAAAATACTCGGGCGAGAGCAGAGTGTCAAAGTTTGAAAGGGTAAGGAAAGCCATGAGGGAAGCAGGCGCAAGCCGCCACATCCTCACGACACTCGACGACACAGCCTGGCTGCTGAACATAAGGGGAAACGATGTAATGTATTCGCCGCTGGTCCTCTGCTATGCTGTCGTGGAGTTGGACAAGCTATGCCTCTTCATTGAAGAAAGCAAGCTGGATTCAGAGGTCAGGGGAGCTCTTTCAAAGGACGGAGTTGAGTTCAGGCCATACAACGATATTTACGAATACGTTAAGGGCTTCAGGGCTGACGAAGCAGTGCTGATAGACCCTGTCAGGATAAACTACGCTCTGTACAAAAACATTCCTGCGCACACCAAGAAGATAGAGAAAGAAAACCCTACGATCCTTTTCAAGGCGATGAAGAACCCTGTGGAGCTTGCCAACATCGAGCAGGCGCATATAAAGGACGGGGTAGCTTTCACAAAGCTCATGTACTGGCTGAAAACGAACCTTGGAAAGATGAAGATAACAGAGATAAGCGCTGCTGAAAAGCTTGAAGAGTTCAGGAAGCAGCAGGAGGGGTACCTGTGGCAGAGCTTCGCTCCTATATGCGCTTTCAGGGAGCATGCTGCCATAGTCCACTACTCGGCTACGCCAGAGTCCGACGTCGAGTTTGAAGAAGGGCACTTCGTGCTCATGGACACGGGCGGTAACTACTTCGAAGGCTCGACCGACATAACAAGGACGGTTGCCCTTGGAGAGGTCAGCGAAGAGCTCAAGCACCACTTCACGACTGTGGCAAGGGGGATGATGAACCTCGCCCGCGCCAAGTTCCTTTACGGCTGCAAGGGCTATAATCTTGACATTCTGGCGAGGGAGCCTTTCTGGAGCCTCGACCTGGACTTCAAGCACGGCACAGGCCACGGGGTGGGTTACCTTCTTAACATACACGAAGGACCTGCAGGCTTCAGGTGGTACATGATGCCTGGAAGGAACGAATCTCACAACCTTGAGGAAGGCATGGTGATCACCGACGAACCGGGATTGTACATCGCCGGCTCCCACGGCATAAGGCTCGAGAACGAGCTGGTCGTGAGAAAGGGTGTCGAAAACGAAAACGGACAGTTCATGTACTTCGACACAGTAACGTTTGCGCCTATAGATCTCGACGCAATAGCAGAGGAAGAACTTAACCGCGATGAAAAACTGTATCTCAACAGTTATCATAAGCTTGTGTACGAAAAGCTTTCAGCTCATCTGACAGAAGAGGAACGCGAATGGCTTAAGAAATATACAAGAGAAATATAATTAAATTTAGGGGGAATAACAAAAAAATGAGCGAAATGGTTATCAAAAACAAACGTCCTTTCGGATTCTACGTTTGCTGCGTCGCTTTCATGCTCGAAAGAATGGCGTATTACTCAGCTAAGTACCTTATATTCGTCTTCGTTGCAGCTACGGTTGTGACAGGAGGTCTGGGTCTTACAAAAGTTGAGGCTGCACTTATTCAATCCAATCTGGTTGCATTCACATACCTTGCACCAATAGTTGGAGGATTCATCTCCGACAGGTTCATAGGAGCAAGATACTGCGTGCCTGTGGGACTTGCCCTCATGGCTGTGGGGTACTTCCTCGGCGGATCAGCGACAAGCGCTGCGGGAATGACAATCATGGTTGCCCTCGTGGCAATTGGAACGGGACTCTTCAAGGGCAACGTTTCAGCAATAAACGGTTCCCTGTTCGACGACGAAAGCCAGCTTGACTCGGCATTCTCGGTCCAGTACTCCTTCGTCAACATAGGATCATTCATCGGAACAACTGCTGTAGGCATACTCGTTGCTACAACCTTTGCACACGGCGGAGTCCAGGGCTTCAGGCCGGCGTTCCAGCTCTGCGGGCTTATATGCGCAATCGATGCGCTCTGGTTCCTCTTCGGGATTAAGTTCCTCGGAGAAGCTGGAAAGAAACCGTTCAAAGCAGGAAAGCACACTGAAAAGAAGGTTGAAACTGAAGTTAAGCCGCTTACAAAAGTGGAAAAAAGAAAAGTATTCGCTATAGTCCTCGTATCACTGTTCTCGGTTGTATTCTGGGTGTTCTGGTACCTCACTTACCTCGCTGCCTACGATTACGGCGGACAGTTCATCAACATGATGACGGGCGGATTCGAAGTTCCTCTTTCATGGTTCGACTCGCTCAACGCGTTTGTGTGCATAGCCCTTGGACCTGTGCTTGCAGCACTCTGGTTCAAGATGTCGAAAGGCCCTAAGGGAGACCTCAGCCTGTTCAAGAAACTTGGCCTCGGCCTCGGATTCCTTGGGATGTCGTTCCTCATGCTAGTGTTCGCAGAGCTTTCAAGAGGCGGAGTCGCTACCGCAAAGGCAAGCCTGATGTGGCTTCTGCTTTTCGGCATACTGCTCAGCATAGGTGAGATGCTTTTCTCACCGCTCGGAAACTCATTCGTAACAAAGCATGCTCCGAACAAGATGTACTCTGTGCTCATGGGCGTATGGATACTGGCTTCCTTCATAGCAGGAAAGTCCTACGGATACATTTACGCCATAGCTTCAAGCTATCCGATCATGGTTTCTTACGTCGTCATACCTGTGATACTCTTCGTTGCTGCAGTCCTTCTCTTCGTGTTCGACAAGAAGCTAGTGAAGCTGCTTGATGAAGAAGAGTCCTGCGATGCTTCGGAAGAAGCGGTAGAGGCGGTCTAGCAAAGCAAATTCCATTAATTCCTTAAAATATACACACAAAGAGGCCTCTGAAACAGTACTGTTTCAGAGGCCTCTTTGCACTATATGTCTATCTCCAGGGTTACAGGGCAGTGGTCCGACCCGAGCACCTCGCAGTGGATCTCCGCATCCTTCAGCCTGTTCTTAATCCTCTCCGAAATGACGAAGTAGTCTATCCTCCAGCCGGCGTTGTTAGCCCTGGCGTTGAACCTGTAGGACCACCAGGAGTACATGCCTTCCATTTCAGGGTAGAAGTGCCTGAAAGTGTCTACGAAGCCGCTTCCCAGGAGCTCTGTGAACTTGCCTCTCTCCTCGGGAGTGAAGCCGGCGTTCTTTACGTTCGTCCTAGGGTTCTTCAGGTCTATCTCCTTGTGGGCCACGTTTAGGTCACCGCAGAGTATCACAGGCTTCCTTGAGTCGAGCGCCTTGATGTGCGCCCTGAACTCGTCCTCCCAGGTCATCCTGTAGTCCAGCCTCGCGAGCTCGTTCTGGGAGTTCGGGGTATACACGTTGACGAGGTAGAAGTTCTCGAACTCAAGGGTGATTACCCTTCCCTCCTTGTTGTGCTCGTCCTTGTCGATGCCGTAAGTGACGTCAAGCGGCTTGGTTTTTGAGAACACAGCCGTTCCGGAGTACCCCTTTCTCTCCGCGTAATTCCAGTACTGGTTGTAGCCCTTTAGCTCGAGGTTGAGCTGGCCCTCCTGCAGCTTAGTCTCCTGCAGGCAGAAGATGTCGGCGTCCGCTTCGTTGAAATATTCCAGAAAGCCCTTCTGCACGCAGGCCCTAAGCCCGTTTACGTTCCAGGATATGAGTTTCATGTATTATCATTTCCCCTTTTCTCTAAAGTACAATTTCATTCTACCACAGTAAAACGGTGAATCAAAACAAAAAAACCCTCGGACAGCTGCCTGTCCAAGGGTAAAACATTCGCCTATTAGATAATGCTGATATTTTCTGCCTGAGGGCCTTTTGCTCCCTTTGTAACTTCATAGGAAACCTTCTGACCTTCTTCAAGGGATTTGTAGCCTGTTGTGTTTATCTGTGAGAAGTGAGCGAATGCATCGTTTCCGTCTTCTCCTGTGATAAATCCAAATCCTTTTTCTGCGTTAAACCATTTTACTGTACCATTCATTAATGAGTACCTCCGAAATTTTATTTCTTAAACCCTTTGTAACAAACCACAAATAAAATTCCGGTATTAAATACCTTAACATATATGCTGTATCAATTACTATTCATTTAAGTTCTTGCTAAGCATAACACGCCAGCCTGGATAAAGCAAGTGTATTCACACATTGTTAACATGCAGGGCGAAGAAGGTTGACAAATGATATAATTTAAAAAAGAGTATTGACAGCGGAGGGTAGCGCTGTTAACATTTAATTAGGGGGCTAAATGATTATGAAGAAGAATATGTTCAGCAGTCACGTGGGATATTATGTACAGGAAATAGCAAGGAAGAGCTCAGTCGCTTTGAACGAGGAGCTGGAGCCGCTCGGGATAACCTATGCGCAGTTCAGGGTACTAAACTGCCTGTGGAAGAAGGGGCCGCTGTCCCAGAAGGAGATCCTCAAGCTCATATCCGTATCGCCGCCTACCCTTACGGGCACAGTGGATATACTGGAGAAGAAGAAGCTGGTATGCAGGAAGCCTGATGCCGAAGACGCAAGGACGAAGAAGATACATCTTGCAGAGGAAGGCGCCGAGCTCCAGGAGAAGGCATGGACGATAGTGGAAAAGTTCGAGGATAGGACAACCGGCTTCATGTCGAAGAAAGAGAAAAAGCTGGTCCTGGCCGCCTTGAAGGAGATGGAAAAAAGTATCTAAATCAATTTTTAATATAATATTTAGGTAGCTAAACAAATAAAGGGAGGAAAACTAAATGGAAAAGCTGACACTCGAATTTGCAAGGAAAATGGATTCCGAGGACACTCTGAGGGGTTTTAGGGACAGGTTCTACCTGAAGGACGATGAAATTTATATGGACGGCAACTCGCTGGGGCTTCTTTCAAAAGATGCCGAAGCCTGCCTCCTGAGAGTGCTGGACGAATGGAAGAACTACGGCATCAACGGTTGGGAGAAACCAGCAAAGCCTTGGTTCTACTATGCTGAAGAGCTGGGTAAGCTGCAGGCGCCTCTTTTCGGAGCTAAGCCCGAGGAGATAATCGTCCACAGCTCAAACACCGTGAACCTTCACAACATGCTGGCAACCTTCTTCAACCCGGTCGCAGGCAAGGACAAGATAATGATAGACGAGCTGAACTTCCCATCGGACCGGTATGCGGTTGAAAGCCACCTGAAGATGAGGGGGCTGGACCCGGCCGAGAAGCTGGTCGTAATAGAAAGCCCTGACGGGAGGATGCTCGATGAGGACAACATAATAAGCCTGATGGAGGACGATATTGCCTTCATCCTGCTTCCGGGTGTTCTTTACAGGAGCGGACAGCTCCTTGACATGGAGAAGCTCACCAAGGCTGCCCACGAGAAGAACATCATGATAGGATTCGACTGCTGCCACAGCGCGGGCTCAGTCCAGCACGAGTTCGACAAATGGGACGTGGACTTCGCATTCTGGTGCAACTATAAGTACCTTAACAACGGGCCGGGCGGCACGGCAAGCATATACATCAACGAGAAGCATTTCAAAAAAGGCCCGGGCATGGCTGGCTGGATGGGCTTCGCCAAGAATAGGATGTTCGACATGGTCCAGGAGTTCGAGCCGGAAAATTCTGCAGGTGCATGGCAGATCGGAACACCTCACATGCTGAGCATGGCACCTCTTGAAGGATCGCTCAAGCTGTTCCATGAGGCGGGCATGGAGAAACTGAGGGAGAAATCCCTTAAGCTGACCGACTACATGATGATGCTCATAGACAGCGTGCTGGCGCCTTACGGTTTCGGAGCCGGAACGCCGAGGGAAGCAGCGAAAAGGGGAGGTCATGTTGCTCTGGAGCATGACGATGCGATAAGGATAAACGCTGCCCTCAAGAGCAATGGCGTTGTCCCTGACTTCAGGTTCCCTAACGTTATTAGGCTTGCTCCGGTCGCTATGTACAACAGCTTCGAAGACGTGTGGAACGTGGTGAACATTCTTAAAAACATAATGGACACAAAGGAGTACGAAAAGTACTCTTCGAAAAGAGGAGACGTGGCATAGCCGCAGGTATATGAAAGGGCAGCAGTTCGAAGGAACTGCTGCCCAAAACTTTTTACCTGTTGTCCACCTTTTCAGGGTACATGTCGTGCTGGAAAAGCCTGTTCCGGGCCATTTCCTCGAACACCGTGTCCGGCCTGCCGTAGTTGCAGTAAGGATCTATGCTTATGCCTCCGCGGGGCGTGAACTTGCCCCAGACCTCGATGTACTTGGGGTCCATCAGCTTTATAAGGTCCTTCATTATTATGTTCACGCAGTCCTCGTGGAAATCACCGTGGTTCCTGAAGCTGAAAAGGTAGAGCTTCAGGGACTTGCTTTCCACCATCCTCTTCCCCGGAATATAGCTTATATATATTGTGGCGAAGTCCGGCTGGCCGGTCATAGGGCAAAGGCTTGTGAACTCGGGGCAGTTGAACTTCACGAAGTAGTCGTTGTCCGGATGCTTGTTGTCAAAGACCTCGAGTATGGACGGGTCGTATTCTGTCTTGTATTTCGTTCCCTGGCTTCCGAGCAGGGACAGTCCTTCAAATTCCTCTCTCATTCCTGTTTCTCCTATTTCATATTTTTGGACCTGAGGTAGCTCTCGAGGCCTCTTTTCCTGAGGATGCAGGCTGGGCATTCGCCGCAGCCGTCCCCGATTATCCCGTTGTAGCAGGTGAGTGTCCTCTCCCTTACGAAGTCCAGGGCTCCCAGATCGTCGGCCAGTTTCCATGTCTCAGCCTTGTCTATCCACATTATCGGAGTGTGTATGACGAACTGGTAGTCCATCGCAAGGTTAAGGGTGACGTTCAGCGATTTTATGAATATGTCCCTGCAGTCAGGGTAACCGCTGAAGTCCGTCTCACAGACCCCGGTGATGATGTGCGGGGCATCGAGCTGCTTTGCAAGGACCGCGGCGAAAGTCAGGAACAGCATGTTCCTGCCGTCCACGAACGTGTTTGGAGGAGCTCCTTCCTCGCCCGCCTTTATCTCCACGACGGGCCTTGTAAGCGCGTTCGGCGCAAGCTGGGCCAGCAGCTTCATGTCGAGAACGTGGTGCTCAACACCTAGCTCTGAGGCTATTTCCCTCGCGCAGTCCAGCTCCGCGGCGTGCTTCTGGTTGTAGTCGAAGGATACGGCAACAACCTCCCTGAAATTCTTCTTTGCCCAGAAGAGGCAGGTGGTCGAGTCCTGGCCTCCGCTGAACACAACTATGGCTTTGTCTTTTCTCATTTCCTACACTCCTTTTGTATCAGGCGACCAGATTAACTTATGGAGCTGCAGCTGAAGGCGCACCCTGTTCATCCTGTTCTTTTTCATGAATTCCACGATTTCCACCGGCTCTATCATGGTGGTTATGGGGCTGAGGTAAACGAGGCACTTTTTTTCAAGGCCGTACCTGGCTATTATTTCCCTGGCCTTCTCCATATCTTCGCGGCTGCCAATGACGAACTTGCAAACATCCTTGGAGCTAATGAGCTCGAAGTTTCCGAGGTCCATGCTGCCCTCCATCCCGCTGCCGGGAAGCTTGTAGTCCACTATGAAGCTCACGTTGGCGAGAGGGGTCAGCCTCCTGAAGCCGTATATGGGTACGGAGCCGTTCGTCTCGATGTGCACCATCAGCTCCTTCTCTTCGGCAAGATGGCATATGAGGTCCTCTATGCCCTCCTGTATGAGGGGTTCGCCTCCGGTAACCGTGACGTTTCGCGCCCCTGTTTCCTTAACGAAGCTGTAGATCTCCTCCTTGGAAAGCTGCTCCCCCATGACGCTCCTGTCTATGGAATAAGCAGTGTCGCACCAGGCGCAGGCCAGGTTGCAGCCGCCGAACCTTATGAAGGCTGCCAGCTCACCAGCGGTGGGGCCCTCGCCGTCTATGGAAAGGAACTTCTCGATCACGTTGTACTTAGCCATTCTTAACCCTCTCTGTATATGCAGCTGTTGGTCGGGGTCTCGAAAAGTTCGACCTCATGGACAGCAATGCCTTTTTCCTTAATCAGGTTGAAAATGTGCCTCGACATCTCCTCGGCTGTTGGCCTGTAGGGCACAAGGATGTAGTCGAAAATCTCGGGCATGCCTTTGAGGCTTTCTATGAGCTTGCGGCCAGTTTCGTCGTCCTCGATGATCAGCTTGTGGTCGAACATGTCCCTTATTTCCCTGAGGGCCGCCTTGACGAAGCTGAAATCCTCGACCATGCCTCGGCTTGAGCCTTCGGTCTGCAGCTCGCTGCTCTGTATTTTAGCTATGAGCCTGTATCTGTGGCCATGTATCTTCCCGCACTTGCCCTCGTAACCGCTAAGATAGTGGGATGCATCGAAACCGACCTCGCTTTTGATTATAAACATATTGTTTCCCTCCGAATTTCAAATAAAAAAGGGCGCTGAAAAGGCGCCCTGGATTTACACGGTGTAAATTAGCTGCCTAGTTTTGTTTTACGACAGGAAGCTTACGAACTGTCTATTAAATTTATTCCACATTTATTTATAACAGAAATCGGGGACATTATCAATAGGGTAATCAAGATTCTCGGAACTATGGCCATGAGGAAGAGCTGCCGGTTCAAATGAACCAGGCAGCTCTTATTATCTTGATGCTACTTCTTTTTTCTAACTATTTCAGTCATTCCGCCCATGTACGGTCTGAGCGCAACCGGGATCTTTATAGTTCCTTCTTCAGTGAGGTTGTTCTCGAGGAATGCGATAAGCATCCTTGGAGGAGCAACGCAGGTGTT
This sequence comes from Clostridium sp. UBA699, assembly GCA_002298915.1. Classification (GTDB taxonomy): domain Bacteria; phylum Bacillota; class Clostridia; order Clostridiales; family Clostridiaceae; genus UBA699. The sequence continues at coordinate 4,991 of DBML01000022.1, read as the reverse complement.
GTTCAGCGTGTGAGCGAAGTATTTGCCCTTTTCTCCGTCTATGCGTATCTTCAGTCGTCTTGCCTGGGCATCGCCTAGGTTTGAACAGCTTCCTACCTCGAAGTATTTCTGCTGTCTTGGTGACCATGCCTCAACGTCAACAGACTTGACTTTGAGGTCTGCCAGGTCGCCTGAGCAGCACTCAAGGGTTCTTACAGGAACGTCGAGCGTTCTGAAGAAGTCCACTGTGTTCTGCCACAGCTTGTCGTACCACATAGGGCTGTCTTCTGGTTCGCAGACAACTATCATTTCCTGCTTCTCGAACTGGTGTATCCTGTACACTCCTCTTTCTTCTATGCCGTGTGCTCCCACTTCTTTTCTGAAGCAAGGCGAGAAGCTTGTCATGGCAACAGGAAGTTCTTCCTTAGGAAGGATCGAGTCGATGAACTTGCCGATCATCGAGTGCTCGCTTGTTCCTATAAGGTAGAGGTCCTCTCCCTCGATCTTGTACATCATCGCGTCCATTTCAGCGAAGCTCATAACTCCTGTAACAACTTCGCTCCTGATCATGTACGGAGGTATGCAGTAAGTGAAGCCCCTGTCGATCATGAAGTCCCTTGCGTATGAAAGTATTGACGAGTGGAGCCTGGCTATGTCGCCGATCAGGTAGTAGAAGCCGCTGCCCGAAACCTTCCTTGCTGTGTCAAGGTCGACGCCGTTGAACATCTCCATTATGTCTATGTGGTAAGGAACCTCGAAGTCTGGAACGACCGGGTCGCCGAATTTCTCAACTTCAACGTTCTCGCTGTCGTCTTTTCCGATAGGAACGCTGTCTGCGATTATGTTAGGAAGGGTCATCAGTATGACCTTTATTCTCTCCTCGAGCTCTGCTTCCCTTGCCTCGAGGGCTGCAAGCCTCTCAGACTCCGCAGTGACCTTTGCTTTCAACTCCTCTGCTTCCGCCTTCTTGCCCTGTCCCATGAGCGCTCCGATCTCCTTCGAGATCTTGTTCCTGTCAGCCCTGAGCGCGTCAGCTTCCTGCTTGGCATTCCTGTTCTCGATATCAAGCTCCAGCACCTCGTCTACGAGAGGAAGCTTGGCATCCTGAAATTTTTTCTTAACGTTTGCCCTGATTACATCCGGGTTTTCTCTGACAAATTTTAAATCTAACATTGGTTTACCCCCTAAAAATTAAATATTGATTTGACCTGATGAAGCAAAAAGCAAAAAACCCCCCATCTCATACTATTCATATGGGACGGAAGGAATGTATCCGCGGTGCCACCCAAATTGCATGGTTCCTTCGAACCAGCCTCTCGACAACAGTAAGATAAAGGTTACCAGCCTTACGGTTCATCACCAACAGCTCCGAAAGTGGAAGGACCCAATCCTGCACCGGTTCGCATCGCCCACCGGCTTTCTGAAGAAAGATTGAAATCGTAGCTTTCATCAACGCTGATTTTTCAATATGTACTTTTCATTATATAGATTTTTATGACAATTTGCAAGAAAAGATTGATAATTGATTGTCACCGGAAGCTTCTGAGGAAGTTCTTTGCTGCCAAAGTCAGGTAGTGATCCTTGAGCCAGACCACGATCGTGCCGGTGTCCATCCCCAGCTCCGGTATCATGAACTGCTCGAGTTCGGGCGAGGATACAAGGCCGGTCCAGTCCCTTGGGACTATGGCGACGCCCATGCCAAGCTTTGCAAGCAGGAGCAGAGGCCTCGTGTCCTCGATCTTGCAGAGTATCCTCGGGGAGAGGCCCTTTCTGTGGAAAGGCTCGAGTATCCTGCTTTCAAACCTCCTGTTGACCAGCAGCGGCTTGTCTGCAAGCTCCTCAAGGGACACGCTCTGCCCCGCGCCAGCTATGCCCATGCTTGAGCTGGCAACCGCCATCATAGGCTCGATTGGAAGCGCGATCGATTCAAACAGCTCCGAGTTGAGGGGGCTCCTGATTATGCCTATCTCTATGATCCCGCGCTTGAGGAGCTCCATTATCTCCTCGCTGCTGTACTGGCGCACGTCGAAGTTGACCTCCGGGTAGGCTTCGTGGAACTCGTTTATCTTGTTAGTGAGCAGGGTTTCAATGACGGAGGAGAGGCAGCCCAGGGAAAGGGTGCCCCTGATTCCCCCGCTGTAGTCCTTCACTTCCTTAACAGCCGCTTCGGACAGGTCCAGTATCTGCCTCGCCCTGTAGGAGAGGACCCTGCCCGCTTCGGTTACCTGGAACCTTCGCGTAGTCCTCTCGATAAGCATGACCCCAAGCTCCTCTTCGAGCGCTTTGAGCTGCTGGCTGAGGTAGGGCTGGGCAAGGTGCAGCTTCTCTGCTGCCTTCGATATGCTCCCTTCCTCGACGATGCTCAGGTAGTTGAACAGCTGCCTGTTGTCCATACATATATCACCTCTTTTTTATAATAAAATCATTATATTTCATATAGCATATACATATTTTTATTATATATCATGCGTTGCTATAATGGAATAAAGTATCTTAATCAAGGAGGCATTTCTATGGACCTCATCGCCGCATTCGCAATTACCTTCCTTCTGCTCGTGACAAGCGTGTTCAAGGGGATTTTTCTGGCATACCCTTTGGCCGCAGGGATCATGATGTTTTTCTTCGTTGCCCTGAGGCGAGGCTTCTCAGGCGGTGCCCTGATCAGGATGGGGTATGCCGGAGGGAGGAAGTCGCTGATAGTGGTAAGCATCCTCATGCTCATAGGTGCGCTCATCCCAATGTGGATGGCTGCGGGGACGGTGCCGGCTATAGTCAACTACGGGCTGCAGCTCATAAGGCCCGACATGTTCATACTGTCGGCCTTCCTGCTCAGCTGCACGGTGTCCTGCCTCATAGGGACTTCGGTCGGCACCTCGGGTGTCGTGGGGACGGCGCTGATGGTTATGGCAAGGAGCGGAGGGGCAAGCCTGGCGGCCACGGCGGGAGCAGTTATAGCGGGCGCGTATTTCGGGGACAGGATTTCACCATTATCCTCAAGCGCCAGCTTCGTAGCTGCGATCACCGAAACCGACATCTATGACAACATCAGGAACATGCTGAAAACCTGTGCAGTGACGTTCCTCATCTCCGCTGGCTTCTATCTAGCTGTATCCAGGGTGTTTCCGCTGCACAGCTCCTCGGGCAACCTGCCTGAGCTGATTGCGAACGAATTCAACACAAGCCCGCTGGTGCTGGCGCCTGCCGCAGTCATAATAATTTTTTCGATCCTCAGGGTGAATGTTAAGCTATCCATGCTCGTGAGCATCAAGCTGGCGGTAGTAATAAGTCTTACGCTTCAGCACAAGACGCTTGCCGAGTGCTTAAAATACATCATCTTCGGGTTCAGCATGGATTCGGCAAGCCCCCTCAGCAGTATAATAAAGGGCGGAGGGGAGATATCCCTTATGAAGACGGCGCTTGTAGTATTCCTCGCCTCTTCCTTCGCCGGGATCATGGAAGGCACGGGGATGCTCAACGCAATAGAGGAGGCTACTCTGAAAGCCGACAATAGGTACAAGGTTTACAGGAACATGTTCGTGACGAGCCTTTTCGGTTCAGCGGTAGGGTGCAGCCAGACCTTTGCCGTCACGTTCTCGCATATGCTGAACAAGAAAGCCTATGAGAAGAACGGGTTCGGCTCGGCTTGCGCAGCAGTGGACCTGGAGAACACGGCCATAATGACTGCGGCGCTGATCCCCTGGAACATAGCGCTCCTGGCCCCCATGACCATACTTGGCACGGACCCTTCCTGCATCCCGTTCCTTGCCTACGTTTACCTGCTGCCGCTATTGAACCTGATGTTCCTGAAGCTGAGGAAACCGGAGCAGGCATAGGTATCTGTTGCGGACATTTCTGAGCTTTTCCAAGCTTCTTTCAAAATCTCATAGGCAACTATATAAATTATTTAGGCATCTAAACAATTTATATTTGCCAAGAAAGGTCATGGTCCATAATGTATAATCTAGACAGGCTTTTCCCCTGGAAGAAAGTGCGCATTTCCGACATGTTGATGGGCTCTGCCGTAGGCCTTGCAGGGATTTGCCTCATAGGGCGAAGATATGCTTCCAGCAGGCTTCCCGCCCTAAGAGGCAAGTTTATAAGGCCGGGAACAAGGGAGTGAATGCAAGTGCTTCAGCCATTGGGATGAAGGAGAAGATGAACATCTCCTTGAAATGATATGGCCGGCATACATTTCTATGGAACATATAAGCTACCTGCTGGAGTGTGTGTGAAGAAAAGGGATCAACGCGCTTTGGGAAGCTCTCAGCGTCAGACCAAAAGGTGGGATCTCTGTAAAATAGAAGGTTGTGTTAAGGAATAATATTGATATTTTATCTAATATAAGGCTATAATTATGAATTCCGTGTTTAAGATTACATTATTTTGAGAATGCTGGTATAATGTTAAATGGTGTATTGCATATTAAGGCATTCTTGTACAAGGTGCGATATCCCAATTATTCAATTAACGGGGGAACATATGAAAAGTTTTGAAAAAGTATTACTAATTATTGCTGTAATCTTTGGAATAATTGGATTCCTAATGGGGATATACTTTTATGAAAACAAAATACTCTATGCAATTTCTTATGTTCTAATTTTCGCTTGTTTTATTATACTTACATGGGGAAAGTTTTTCAGCAAACTTCAACCTTTTAGGTTCAGCATTACATTAGCTATTATGGCAGTTTTAATTGCGATATCAGTTACATATATCATACATTGGTTAAAGATAATGTCACCAGAAAATGAATTTATTGTGATGATTATTTCTTTCAACATAATTTCTAGTATACTTTACACTAAAAACAAATCCCTTGAAAAGTTATTGAATAATTTTTTATTTAGGCAATAAATCTCCGTTAATGATTGAATTAAACGAAATCAAAAGGACCTTCACAGGTCCTTTTAAAATATTTGTAAAATCACTAACTTTCTTTAACATAGCCAAATAGAAAAGATTCAGGCGCTTGGGCACCTGAATCTTGTTTTTGTGCGCCCGGCATGGGCGCA
>DBML01000013.1 GCA_002298915.1 Clostridium sp. UBA699 | reverse complement strand
GGAGTTTAGATTTTCATTTAAGGTAATGACGAATCGCAAAATGTTTTATATTGCCAAAGACAAAAACTTGTGATATTATATTATTGTTGTTGCGGGCGATTAACTCAGCTGGTAGAGTGTCTCCTTGACGTGGAGGAAGTCATGGGTTCGAGTCCCCTATTGCCCACCAATCGAAAAAGCACTGCGGAATTTCCGCGGTGCTTTTATTTTTCAGCTTTATCTGTGCTTTTCGAGGTCCTCTTTTTTCTTCAGGAACTCCTCAAACTCAATTTCTCCCCTTGCATACCTTTCCCGGAGGATTCTCACCGCAGAGTCCCCCTTAGACTGGATCAGGTTCGCCCCAGCAAGGTATTTTTTTGCCATCCTCGCGGCAATGAATATCACAATTCCCCAGAAAAGCAGGTACATAGCCATAGAGACGATGCCTACCCAGCAGGTTGATTCCTGAGACAGCAGAATGCTGTTTTGTCCGTAAAAAGGATGCATGCATGCTCACTCCTCTCTGTTTTTTTATCTCTGAAGCCTGTTACCGCATTTAAGGCAGAACTTTGAACCTGACGGAACTTTTTCCCCGCAGCTACCGCAGTAAACGTCGCCCTGCACCCTGCTCCCGCAGTTGAAACAGAATTTCGCTCCAGCCGGCATGTTGGCACCGCAGCTTCTGCAGCTTACATGCTGAACGTTTCCAGGAGCGCTCTGGGCATTCTGCCTTGGTGTCCTGTCATAATACCTGCCGGTTCCCGATTTAGAAACAATCAGGTTGAAGAGGTTACCGAAAAGCCCTCTCCTCTGGTAGTGTCTGCTTCCGTGATTCGCATTCTTATAGTGTTTCCCTTTTGACGATTTTGAAAAAAAACTCATATCTTAAACCTCTACTCTATCTTGCTTTATAACTCCCTTGAAATATAATTATGCTGCATAAGCGGTTCTTAGTCAAGATTCAGACTCCTTCCCACTTTTATCAGTACCAAACAAGTGCGAATGAAAGAAGCGCTCCAAGCACAACCAGGTTTGCAGCAGTGAATACGCCCATATACCTGACCGGCTCCGCTCCATCAGTCGTCAGATAAAACTTGAAAGAAATCAGGCTTGCAAGGGATGCAACCATTGTCCCCAAACCTCCGATGTTCGTTCCTGCTATCAGCATAGCATAATTTTTTGTGAAGCCTGACAGCATTATGGCCACTGGAACGTTGCTAATGACCTGCGACAGCAGGACTGCTGAAATCATCTCCCTGCCCTTTATCAAGCCTCCCACAGCATTCTCCACATGGCTTAGCTGTCCAATATTGCCAACCAGTATGAAGAAGAACACAAAGGTTGCAAGTAGACTGTAGTCAACCTTCAGAAACAGCTCCCTGCCGATCATCAGGAGAACGACGAAAACCGTGATTGTCACCAGGATGTAGCTAACAAGCCCGAAAACGGACATTAGGCAGAGCGCAAACAGTACAAGGAAGATATTCAGTTTGCTCCAGCTTTCTATCCTTGCATCTTCAGGAAAATCAACCGATATCGTGCTGTCCCTGGCAAGAATAGTCATCACAATGATTATTGCTAAGCTGACCAGGACAATCGGCATAGTTACAAAAAAGAAATCCTTCGCCTCAAGGTTAAAGAAAGAATAGAGGTACAGGTTCTGAGGATTTCCCACCGGCGTAAGCATGCTGCCCAGATTTGCAGCCATCGTCTGCATTGTTATGACAAAGATTATGTTCTTCTTACCCGAGAACGACAGCACTGCTATCGTGAACGGCACGAATGTGATGAGCGCCACGTCGTTCGTTATAAGCATGGACGAAAAAAAAGACATCAGAATCAAAGCCAGCGAAATCTTCCGGACGCTGCCTGTCTTCTGAAGCATGCTCTGTGCAAGCACCTCGAACGCCCTCAATTCCCTGATGCCTGCCACCACCGCCATAAGGCAGAACAAAATTGCGATTACCTTGAAATCTATGTAGCCTATGTAGCTGTATGATACTGGGACAAAGCATGCCGAAACCGCAGCAGCCATTCCCGATGCAACCAGAACAAATTCGTTTTTGAGTATGCGAAATAATGAACCGGTCCGGCCTTCCCCAGGCCAGTATCCTCGTTTCACTACTCCCACCCCTCCCATGTCTGAGGTTCAAATCCAACAGTTGCCTGCCTTCCGTTCCTCACTATCGGCACCCTGTAGAGTCCGGGATTTTTCAGCAGCAGCTCCTCCTTTATTGCCTCGCTCCTTATGTAAGCGATGTTCAGCTTTTCATATTCCTTAGACTTCGCGTCGATGAGGTTTCCAAGGCCAACTGCAGCCCTGATCGTCTCAAGCTCCCTCTTGCTTATTTCCTTCTGCTTCAGGTCTATGAACTGGTATTTTATCCTTCTCTCCTTGAAGTAACGCTCAGCCTTCTGAGTTTCGAATGATTTCTTTGTTCCGAAAATTTGAATATTCATTTCCGCTCCCTTTCTCTTCTTATCTCCAATACATATGATACTCCAAGTTTAGTGTATAGAAAAGGGCTGCCGCATAATTTTAATGAGCGGCAGCCCCATTCCTGCTTTTATTAGATTAATTATCTCCCCAGGTATTTCACAAACCAGCGTGAAGCAAGCTCTGCAACCGCTTCCAGCTTTCCAGGCTCCTCGAAAAGGTGCGTGGCCCCGGGAACAATCTCCAGCTGCTTGACGGCTTTTATCTCATTGAAAGCTTTCTCGTTGAGTTCTATTACGACATCGTCGTCTCCCCCAACTATCAGCAGCGCAGGAGCCCTGATGGAGCCCAGGTGCTCCCAGGCAAGATCAGGCCTTCCTCCTCTTGAGACAACTGCATCTATCCTGTCGCCCATCTCAGAAGCTGTCTGTATTGCAGCAGCTGCCCCGGTGCTGGCTCCGAAATAACCTATTGCGAGGTTCTTCGTCTCCTCCTGCTCAAGCACCCAGTGCGTGGCTGCCAGGAGCCTCTTCGAAAGCAGGTCTATGTTGAACCTCATCTCGTAGATCATGTCCTCCTCAGGGGTGAGGAGGTCAAGAAGCAGCGTCCCCAGGCCGTGCTCCCTAAGGACCCCGGCCACGTAGTTGTTTCTGGGGGAGTGCCTGCTGCTTCCGCTCCCGTGCGCGAACAGCACGATCCCGGAAGCGCCTTCCGGAATTTCCAGTGCGCCTTCCATCGTCACTCCGTCTTCAGCAATATGGACTATCTTTTCGCTGTGCTTCCTGAATTTCATTTCACATCCCTCACTTTATCCCATTTCTTTCTCTGGTTCAGAAACAGAGTTCCATCCGGCTACATGGCCGAAGGTGATTGCAGGCCCGATAGTGCTTCCAGCCCCCCAGTATGCGTTTGCTGTTGGGGATGCGATGCAGTTTCCTGCCCCGTAGAGCCCTGGTATAGGCTCCCCGTCAACATCGACAACCTGTGCCCTGCTGTTTATGACAGGCCCGCCGTTTGTATCCAGCGTGCCCGCCGCTAGGATGACCGCATAGTAGGGACCATCCCCGCTTATTGGATGCATTGTGTAGTTTTTGCTTCCGGCAGGAGGCCATTCAGCCTGAGGCACTGTAGGAGGGAAGGTGGTCCACTCCCTGTCGTATGCAAACTCGCCGCGCATGAATTCCTCGTCCTTGCCTTTTTCTGCGTAAGCGTTGAACTTTACCACAGTTTCCTTAAGGTTCTCAAGGAAATGCTTGTCCAGGCTGAAGCCTCCTGTGTGCTCCGAAAGAGCCTCAAGATGCTTCACTATGCCTTTTTCAAGCTCCTCCCAGTTTGCGCCCTTAATGATGTAAGCAGGTTCCTCCCCCTGCCCCTGGGCCGGATATGGCGGGAATCCCTGCCACAGCGAAGCGGTCCTCTGGTCGAATATCATGAATACGAGCATGTTCGTCCACTCAGCCTTTTGCGGGTCCCAGACAAAATGCAGCATCGTCCTGTCGGTGTAGTTCCTCTTCTCGTCCATTATCCTCTTCCCGTACTTGTTCACCTCTATCACGCTGTCCCCGGGGATGTAGAAAACGTTGTTTGAGCCGTCCGGGTATTCCATAACGTTCTCGATTATGCTCTCCGCCCTGAAGGCGCCTGCCATGTTCCCAAGCTTAGCCCCTATTTCTCCCGCCAGCCTTATGAAGTCTCCGGTGTTTGTAGGAGCTGAACATCCGCCGTAATGAGGTCCTCTCTGGAAATGGAGCATGAGCTCAGGGTTGTGGGAGTAGCCTCCGCTTCCGAATATAACGGCCTTCCTAGCCCTGAAGCGCCTCACTTCCTTACCTTCCGCAGTTGCCTCGAGGCCTATGACCTCCCCTTTACCGTTGAGCACTATCCTGGTAACCTCGTGGTTCAGGAGCATCCTGATGCCGTTTGCTTTGGCCCATTCCTCCAGCTGGCGAACAAGCTCAAAGCCGTAGCTCAGCTTGCCCTCCTGATTTTTCGAATACAGGACCCTTCCCCTTATGCCCTTGTTCTCCGGCAGATGGTCCATGTAGTCGACCTGAGGTTTTCCTGTCCAGTTTATCTCCTGGATGGTCTTCAGCGCACCGCAGCCCTCAAGGAACTCCACTGCCCTTGATGAGTTGTCGTAGAACGCTTCCATAAGTTCATAATCGTTTTTTGGCAGGCCCAGCCTTTCCGCTTTCGGATTGTAAAGGTGAGGGAAAGAATACCTTGCCATGTACCTGAGTGCGTCCTCTTTCCTGTCTTCCAGGCCCTGTTCCCTCTGGAACCTGTTGTTTGGAGTCCAGAAGCCTCCTCCTGAGCGTATGGTCGTCCCTCCGGCAGATGCACCCTTCTCGAGCATCAGCACCTCCGCCCCCTTTTTCCTTGCAGTTATGGCAGCCGAAAACGCAGCAGCCCCTGTCCCGACAACGAGGACGTCTGCATCGAAGTTGAACACGGCTTCTTCCTCTTCCCCTGTCCTCTTATCTTCAGCCTCCTTCTTCGCGGTCAGCAGTTCGAATTTTTCCTTAGGGCTGCCGCACATAGGACATTTCTCAGGCGGCTGGTCCCCTACGTGAATGTACCCGCAGACAGTGCATCTCCACTTTTTCATCATACTACCTCCCCGCTGCTCCTGGCAGCCATGTTTTTTTCTATTTGCCTTCTTTCGCGGTAAAGCACAGGTGACGGTCCGAACATTATTCCCTCCTCGAAGGATGTTCTTTCCAAAAGAACGAGCTCTTTCGCTATGGTGGTGATGTTCCTCTTGAATTCGGGAGAGTTGATCCCTTCCACGCTTTTCCCCTTTTCTTTCCTGTAGAAGGAGTAATTTTTCCACAAGCTGTTTTTGATCCTTCTGGCATCGGATTGTCTTCTGAGCAAGTTCAGGACATCCTTCCTGAACGCTTCTTCAAAAGCCTCATCCTTTTGCTTACCCACCTCTGCCAGTTTTCTTCCCATTTCCCTGGCACAGGGTTCATCAAGCTCCTGGCACAGGAATTTCAGTTTATGCCATACAGCGTACATGCCCTCTCTTCCATCCAGCTCAACGCCCTTAAGCCAGTGGAAGGCAAGCAGCCTCCTCCTCCAGTCCCACCATTTGAGCGGACTCTGAATATCCGCTGCAGGGATCAGAAAAAAACCTTTCTCCAGAAGCAGAGCGCCAAAAACACCAGGAGGACTGCCCCTTTTCTGATCTTTAAGCGTCGTCCTGTATACACCGCAGGTCGGGCTTCCGTCCATATACACGAAAGCTGTCGCACCTGCCCTCTTGAGGGCTTTCATGCAGTCATCCGAGGACTCCTTCAGTTCTTCTGTCACCACGTCACCTCGCCGGTTTTTCACTGCGGCTTCCCCGGACCAAACCATGCTGCCGTCTCCGCCGGAAAGGTGAATGGGATCTCTCGGGACCCCAAGCCCCGCCATACACTCAGGGCATACCGGGCACCACTTGTAGTCATTCTTTTCCCTGCCCAGATTTTTGAGAAGGTCGAAACCCTTTGCATTGTATCTGACAGGGCTGCCCATGCAGCATGCGCTTATGCCTATCGCTATCCTTTCGCTTATTACGACTGCTTCGTTCTCCATATTCACCCTCCTGACATTATCATTTTACCTGCGCATTTGACTGTCCATCTCAGCTGCTGTTATAATCTGTATAAAACCAGATGTTAGGATGTGATTATATGTGCGGATCAAAGAAAAAAAATGACCCTGTAAGGTTCTCCATACTCTGGAGCATCCCCATTATAGGTTTAGCCGCAACTCCTATGCACTTCATATACGAATGGTCGGGCAGGCTGACTGCTGTGGGTTTGCTGGCCCCGGTTAACGAGAGCATTTGGGAGCACCAGAAGCTGGCGTTCATCCCCCTGCTGCTCTGGTGGATTCTAGCTTTTTTTGTCATCAGAAAGAAAGTCGGCGTACAGCCATTCAGGTGGTTCTATTCCGCCGCTGTTTCCCAGCTCGTATGCCCGCTCTTCATCATATCGTTCTATTACTTGCACACCGGAGCGCTTGGGCTCCACTCCCTGCTCCTTGATGTCACTTCCCTATTCCTTGGAGTCATGCTCGGACAGATCGGTGGCCTACATGCCTACCGCTACTCTAAGCTTAACCGTTTCTGGATGTTCTTCATCTTCTCCATGACTGCGCTGTTGTTCGCAGCCTATATCGCATTCACGCTCGCCCCTCCTCACCTGCCACTGTTCATGGATTCGCTTACAGGCGGCTATGGGCTGTAGATATTCTGCTTCATTCTACAATTATATAGTATAATGTTCTGAAAATTTCGTCAACATTTAGATGGGAGGCTCTTATTTTTATTGAAAATAATGGCAGCTCATTGTATCATTATATTATGTAAGGGGGAGTCGATATGGACTACAAAAACCTGGTTTTCAAGATGCTGGATTTTGTCAGCGCTTTCTGGATAATATTCTGGCTCATAATAGTGATTTCAGCGGTGAGCTACGATCCGCAGATGTTCTTTTTCATGCTGCTGTCTTTCCTGTTATACACGTTCCCTGCAATAGTATACCTTTCCTTCAGAAAAAGAATACACGAAAAGTTATCCTCCAGGCTTGCGCATTTCCAAAAGCCTGATTCCCTGATGCAGGAGGAGTTTACGGAACACACAGCGCTTGAGGAACAGACTGTTGGTGTGGACAATGCGGAGTATGATATGGGCTACAGGGAGGTTAAAAGCGAAGATTCGCCTTTCGCTTTAACCCCGAAGCTTAAGCTCCTGCTTACGCTCCTAGCCATATTCCTTGCTATCCTTGCTGCATGGCTCTTCGTGTCTCGTTAAAAGGCACCCCCGGCATTCAATATGCCGCGGGGTGCTTTCGTTTGCTTACAGGTCCTCTTCTGGGATGATTATCCTGTGAGGTTTGCCTATTATGAATATATATGACATGGCTCCCATTATGCCCATCGCTGAAACGAAGGCGAGCGCAGATGCGTAGGAGCCTGTGCTGCCGATCAGGAAACCTACTATAAGCGGCGAGAGCGTTCCGCCCAGATTGCTGAAGAAGTTGAATGTTCCTCCAGAAAGGCCGACCAGCTGCTTTGGCACTATTTCAGACAGAAGGGCCCAGGACACTGTAGAAGCCATCCCTTGTCCGAAGAAGGCTATGCACATGAACGCTATCACAGTGTTTATCTCGTTCGTGTAGTTGGCGCCAATGATGAAGGAGGCAAGCAGAAGGCCTGCTATCACCGGCAGCTTCCTTGCCATTCCTATGCCCTTCCCATTCGCAATCATGCGGTCTGACCATCTTCCGGCCACTAGGACGCCGGCTATGGCTGCAAGGTAAGGCACTGCGCCGTACAATCCGACCTTGAGCATAACCATGTGCTTTTCGCTGACAAGGTATGACGGGAACCAGGTCATGAAGAAGAAAAGTATTGCCGAATTCGCAAATCCTCCGATGTACATGCCGAGCATCTGCCTTCCCTTGAAAAGGTACTTCATCTCTCTCCAGGTTACCTTTCTCTCCTCAGCGATGGTGTCGCCAAGGCCGCCTCCTTCCTTTATGAGGTCAAGCTCCTCCTCGCTTATGCCCCTGGTGTGGGCCGGATCATAGTAGAACATCAGCCATATAACCGTAAGAAAGAGTCCGATGACTCCTGTGGTTATGAAAATCGATCTCCAGCTGAAGGTCACGAGGAGCCACGTGAGTATAGGGGTGCAAAGTGCAAGCCCTATGTATTCGGCTCCTGTGTAGGCTCCTATTGCGAACGCCCTTTCCTTAGACGGGAACCAGGTGGTGACTATCCTGCTGTTTGTGGGAAATGCAGGTGATTCGAAAAAACCCAGCCCTATTCGGTTCAGGATGAAGGCAGAGAAGCCTTTGCTCAGGCCGATGAAAACAGTGAAGGCGGACCAGCCTGCAAGGGCTGCCGCATAGATCTTTCTCGGTCCGAACCTGTCAAGAAACCATCCGCTCGGGATCTGCATAGCTGTGTAGGACCATCCCATGGCCGAGAATATGAGCCCCATCCTGACTGCATCGAATCCGAAGTCCTTCGAAATTGTAGGGGCCGCCACCGCGAGGTTTGCCCTGTCAAGATAGTTCACAAAGGTAACCAGGCACACAAGCAGAAGTATAATCCATCTTTTGCCGGCGGGCTTTTTTTTCTTTTTACTGCTGCTCTCATTCATCAGGTGCACCTCTTTCCATACACAAGTTCGTTAGCTCCGAAACAACTTTTAATTGATTATAACACCTGCACGCAGGCTTGAACACATTCAATGCCTTATGCGCAGCAAAAAGCCGCTGCAAAATTTTCATTTTGCAACAGCCTTGTGCGCTTTTTATGGACGCTGCTGTCCGCCGCCCATTCCTCCTGAGCTGGCGCCTGCCTGGGTAAATGTTGTAACTGCTCCCGAAACCGTGAAGCTTCCTGCCTCGCTTCCCCCCGCATAAACAGTATAGGTTTCTCCGCTCTTCAGCTCAGCTGAGGATACAACAACTGAAGCGAACTGCTTTTCAGGGGCTATGGACGCAACTTCGCTGCCTGAGCTGTCCTTGACAGTAACTGTTGTTCCTGCCGACTGGGATGTAAGAAAGATCTCGACCGACTTCTGTGAAGAGGATGTGCTAGGTGCTTGAGCCATTCCCGAGCTTCCGGCTGCGATCAGTAGCCCGCCGGAGATGTCGAACGTCCCGTTGTAGTCTATTGCTCCGTTGTTGTTTTCAGTAGGTCCGCTGACCACAACTGTCCCACCTGTCATCTTGATGGATCCGTTGGAGTCAAGCCCGTCTCCGGATGCGTTCACTTTTATGTCCCCTCCGGCTATCGTGAGAACACCGCCGCTGTCGGAGTTGAAGCTGTTCTGACCTGGGCGGCCGCTGGTCGACGAGGAGTCGCTGCCGCCGGATACGTTGAACCCGTCATCGCTGGTCACCATGTCGATGTCTCCGCCGTTTACCGTTATGTTGGCGCTTTCGATGCCTTCGTAAGCTTTTGCAAGGTTGATCGTGCCTTTGTTTATTGTGAGCGTTGAATCAGAGTGCAGGCCGTCGTCGCCCGAGGAGATGCTGAAGGTTCCTCCGCTTACTACGAGGTTGTTGTCCGAGTGAATCGCGTCGTCTGAAGAGTCTATGCTGAAAGTCCCTCCTTCGATGACAACGTTGAGCCCTGCCTTTATCGCCTTTGCACTAGCGGCGTCGGTGCTTGCTGCTGACGATGAGGAGGACTGCTGCTGACCCGGCCCCCACTGACCCCAGCTTGACTTGTCGCTGCTGTTCGAGCTGCCCCCTCCGGTGGTTATCTCGAGGTCACCGCTCTTTATGAGCGTGTTCACTTCTCCCTGAAGCCCGTCCTCTCCGGCATTTATGCTTATCTTTCCGCCCTCAATTAGGATGTAGCCCTTGCCTGCGTCGGCAGCATTGTCAGACACGATCCCGTCGGAATCGGTGTTTACCGATATAGTCCCTCCGGTAATCTCAACCGAATCCTTGCCCCTTATCGCGTCTCCGGCTGATGTCACTGTTACTGTGCCGTTCTGGATGTCAAGGTCGTCCTTGCTGACGATCCCCTTGTTGTTCGGGGATTTCACTGCCAGAGAGCCTGTCCCGCTTATAACCAGGTCAGCCTTGCTGTACAAAGCCGCGTCTGGCTCCGCATCGGAAGCTGCCTCTGCTGCTGTGCTCGCCAGGTTGTTCTCTGTGCCTGACGCCGTCCACAAGACAACTTTGCCTGCGCTCTCAACGTATATTGGAGCACTGCTGGAACTGCTTATGTCGACGCCGTTGAGGATTATATAAACGTCGGCACTGTCCCCGGCATCAACGACGATCTGCCCGTCGGCCAATGTCCCTTTTATGCTGTAGGTTCCTGCTGCGGTGATCGTCACCGTGCTGCCGTTGACCTTGGCTCCCGAGCCGCCGACCGTGCTGCTGTCGCCCAGGGTTATGGCTGTACCTGCTGAACCTACCGTTTCCGCTTTGCTTGCTGTGATGTTTATGCTTGAAAGTATCCCCGTTCCAGACGAGGTTGTCTCAGTTGAAGCCGTGCTGCTTGTTCCTGCCGAGCATCCCGCTGCGCCGAGACAGATGGAAAGAGTAATGATCATGGCTGCAATTTTTTTCCTGTTCATGTTTTCCTCCGTATCAAATAGAATTATCCGAATGCCTTTTCATCCTGGACGGTCATGGTAAGGACTATGTTAAGGTTGCCGTTCCTGCATCTGAGCTCATCCAGGAAATCTTTCTTGTTTGCACCTTCCCTCAGGTTTATTATGTAGCATAGTTCGAACAACGCGCCGAAATCCTTGCTTTTTATGTGCTCCAACCTCCATGTGTCCGCATATTTTTTCAGGACCTCATCGAATGCATCCTCGTAATTAAGCTGCTCCGGAACCATTATTTTCAGCTGCATTTTTTTGCCCTGAGGCTTGCCGAAGCCTGTCCTCTCCAATATCACCATGAGGCAGCACAGTATCAAAGTGAACAGCGCCCCGTAGCCCAGATAGCCCATGCCGCATGCAAGACCAATAGCCAAGGTGAACAGCACATAGGATATGTCCCTTGGCTCGCCTGGCACACTCCTGAAGCGGATTATCGAGAACGCCCCCGCCAGAGAGAAGGCCCTTGCGATGTTGTTGCCCACAAGCATTATTATTATGCATATTATCAGCGGAAGCATTATAAGGGTTGTCGCGAAGCCTGAAGAATATCCGTTTGCTTTGTTTGTCCTGATGTAAACGGTGCTAATTATAACTCCCAGCGCAATCGATACCGCTGTCACCAGTAGTATTCCTGAAAGTGTCAATGCTGATTCCGTTACCGATGTCATGAAAATACTCTCTAACATATCTGCCTCAAACTCCCTGTATTCATATTCCGGGCTTCTTCAACCCGTTTGATGTACTCCTGTCCGTATTTCGAAAAATGCGAGCTGTAGATGTAATTCTCAGCCAGCGTTTCAGCGAACCAGAGCGGCATCGCTCCCAGTATCTTTACCTCCATGAGGAACCTTCCTTTTCCAAGTATGTCTTCTCCGAAAAAACCCTGCTCAAGGCCCAGGTCATCCCTTCTCGTCAATATCCTGGAATCGAAGGTCACCCTGAAGTCTCTGTTTTCCTTGGCAAAGAAGGCCATCCTCTGGTAACCGATGTAAATCGCAGGGTGAACGGCATTTCTGCTGATGTAGTATTCTACCTCGTTCAGCACCTGCTCGTTCTTGAAGTCACCCAAAGCTGGTTTTACGCCTTCAGCGAGGAATCTCTGAGCTTCACCGAAGGTCATAACTGCCCTGCGCTTGTTGACTATCCCGTTGATCTTCTTTTTCAGCTCAAGGAACACCTTGTCGTCCTGACATTCAGGAATCTTGTAGCTCCTTAGCCTCAGCTTCTCCTTGTAATATGGCGTTGAAATGGAGTGCCTGATCACGTCGCTCTCTTCTGTATCATAATAAACATTGTGGATATTGTACGTTTTGCCCGATCTGCAGTGCTCGTCTGGATCCATATGCTCGAGCAATCTCGGCAGGAGGATGTTGTACTGCTCTTCATCCAGCAGGTATTTTTTTTCGTATCTCTTGAAAGACTTGATTGCCACATTTCTCCCTCCCTTGTTCTGTTGATAGCCTTATTATAAAGGGCAAATGCGGTATCAGTATAAAAAGACTGTGTAAAGATTATGTTATTTTAACTTTCATGCTGTCGGCAAGCCGATATTGCTCCTAGCCACTGAACATCAGCAAAAAAAAAAAGACCCTCATCGGGGTCTTTCTCTCTTACTATTAAACTCCTTCATGGTTTCCTCTATCCTTCTCTTCAGCCACCCCTCATCGAACTCGCTCCTGTAGAGGAACCTTGTCTCGTTCTCAAAGTTCCAGTCGTCATCACTTACATCCTTCACACGGTCGTACAGCTTAGAGCCCGGCAGCGGATACGGCACGTTGAAGGATATCTCGTCTAGGCCGAGGGAAAGCGCAAACGCGAAGGTGCTTTCGATCGTATCAACTGTCTCGCCGGGATAGCCAACTATGAAGAATCCTGCGCAGTCTATGCCGCTGCTTTTGAACGTCTCCACACCGCTCAGCACCTTCTGCAGGTCTATCCTTTTGTTCATCAGCTTAAGCACCTCGTCGCTTCCTGATTCTATCCCGAGGTACACCTTTCCGCAGCCCGCAGCCCTCATCATCCTGGCGGTGCTGCCGGTTATCGTGTCTACTCTCGAAAGGCAGCTCCAGGAAACCTCGGTTCTTTCCTCCATAAGCCTATCGCAGAAGCCCCTGAGGTACTCCTCGCTGTTAGTGAACAGGTCGTCGGCAATCCAAAGATGGTCATAGCCGTAGGATACTATGTCCCTTATCTCCTCGAAGACGCTGTCCAGGCTTCTGTACCTGACTTTGTTCCCGAATATGGGCTTTGAGCAGAAGTCGCAGGAGAAAGGGCATCCGTATGTCATCATTATGGATGCTGTTTTTTTACCCGAGCACTCGATCCCGAGAGCCTGGTATTTCTCGTGTTCGAAGCAGCTCCTGTCTGGTATCGGCAGTGAGTCTATCTCCTCTTTCGTCATGTGCAGAGCTTCTGAACCAAGCACTTCAGGCATTTCGCTGTATATGCCGGGGTATCGCTCGGGCAACATGGTTCTTACGAATCCCGCCCTGTTTTCGGAGTCCAGCAAATCGCTGCAGAAATCCGGAAAGCTCCTTGCGGCCTCTCCCCTGAAAACGAAGTCGAAATACCTGGCGAATCTTTCAGGGTAAAGCGTTGGAAGAGGTCCCCCTGCAGCATAGATGCATGCCGGGTTCGCTTTGCGGAGGCTTTCTGCAAGCCTGAAGGAGTTGTTGGCAAGGGTTGTCATGACATAAAACCCTGTTATCTCCGGGTTGAAGCTTTCTGCTCTGCATAACGCTTCCTCCATGGTAAGGAAGGTGCAGTCAAGGATCATCACCTCAAGCCCCTTCGCCTTCAGCAGTGCAGAGAGCATGCCGATGCCGAGCGGAGGGAAAATCTGATCTCTTTTCCTACCCGTATAGAAATATGGATAAACAAGCATTACCTTCTTTGCTCCCATTGCCTCACCCCCTGAATATGATCGAATACCCGTAGTTTTCAAAGCTTCCCGTCCCGCATCGGATTTCGCTTTCGAAGCCTGACCAGGAGAAGGTTCCTTCAATTAGCTCTCGTCCCCAGTAAAGCCTACTTGTGACGTTACCCGGGACTTTCCTTTCGACCAGCTTGAACGCCAGCGATAGTGCCTCGCTGAAGAGCTCGCATTCTTCAGGCATTCTGCACCAGCCGGTGGGCGGTAATGATTGTACTCCGCCTGAAGTGCTTCTGTCAAATATGCTGCCCCCTACCTCGTTCATCAGGAAAAGCTTGAACTTGTCCTCTTTCATTGTGCAGCTTACGTCAACATGGACGTGATTTCCCCCGATGTCATAGGTCGTTCTTACAACTCCAAGTGCAGGAACCTCTGCAAAAACCAGCTCCACTTTGAAGAGTTTCTTTATGTAATCGCCGTGTCTCAGCAGCTTTTCCTGGATCTTCTCAAACTTCATGTAGAAATAGGTAGCCCACTGCTCCTGGAATTTTGTCATCAGCTTCGACTTGATTCCGAAAACGCTGTATTCAAGCCTCCTGTCTAAAGCGTATTCCACCTCGATGTGATCCCCGTCCCTCTTTACGTTTTTTACAGAGGCGAAGTATGTATAGCCGCCAGCCTGCATGGCGCAGGCGCCTATCCCCATCCCCTCCTCAACAAGCATGTTTCCTCCGTAATATACCAAAAGGCCTCTGTCGAGGCCTATGGATACACCAGTTCCTTTATATGCTTTATCCGCATCAGGCATTTCAAATCTAAGCATTAGAAATCACCCCAATCAAAGGCTTCGGGAACAGTCAATCTACCTGATGCAGAAGTAGTTGCGGTCGAAACCTTTTTTCACGTACACAGGACACCCCGGGCATATGCACCCGAGCTCGGTCTTGATGCAGCTGCTAACGCCCGCAAGGCAGAATGCTGTCTTGCCGCAGTTTATGAAGCTGGGGCAGCCTGGGCATGTGCACTGTGCTTCTAGCTCCTTGTCGGGAGCCAAATCCGTTTTTTTCTCCATAACCGTTCACCTCTAACGTTAGTACTCAGGTCTCAGCCCGAATTCAGCATTCTCAAAAAGCTCCATGGACTGCCTGATCATCCTCGAAATCTCATCAAGGGTTTCGAAGTGCTGCTTTTCCTGTTTGATCAGGTAATCAAAGAGTTCTTTTTCCTTTTCGTTTTGAGATTGTGCCTTGTATTCAGTATATAGAGCAATGCTTTTCTGCTCTATATCGACAGCCATCCTGTAGAAATCGAACTGGTTCAAAGTGCCCTTCTGTGGGAGCTTCATGTCTCCGAGGCCTTCAAAAACATCTTTTGCCTGCTTCAGGGTGTCCATCGGGCCCAGAACGTAAGGCATCTGGTTCATTTTATTTATCAGAATCTGAGCATGTCTTTTTTCATCGTTTGCAAGGCTTAGACAGACAGTGTAAAGTGCGTTGTCCTTGTTCTTTTCTGCCTGGTCCATGTAGTATTTTTCGCCTTCATTCTCCATATTTATAGCAAAATTCAAATCGACCATATCAAATCCCCCTTTTTCCTATTCTATAGAAATAACGCTTACAGGGCACTGTTCTTTGGCATCATTGGCGCAGCTTTCAAGTTCTGAAGGAACCACTTCGACTATTACCTTAGCCTTTCCGTCGTCTGCCATCTCGAAAACCTCGGCGCAGACTGATGCACACAGCCCGCATCCAATGCAATTTTCCCTGTCAATTACAGCTTTCATCAAAACTCCTCCCTTTTCCCATAAAATATTTTGTTCGTATGATAATTATATTCCTGTCTGCAATAAACTTCAATGTTTATTCTGAATTTTCAATCAATATAAAGCAAAAAACTGCCGCAGAATTTTTCTGCAGGCAGCTTTTTCTTGTTAGGATATGTTGGCCCTTCCGTTGTATACTATTCCTCTTCTTACGTCCATGCTTATGAACGAACCGTTCCTGAGGATGCCAGTTGCTCCGCCGGCTCCGCATATTATCGGGATCTCCCTGCTTATGCATTCTATTGCCAGGTGCGAGGTCATTCCGCCTTCCTCTGCTATTACTCCCGCTACCTTTTCGAGGGCAGCGATGTATCTGCTGTCGAGGTGCTCAATCACAAGGATATCATCCCTTTCAATGAGCTTCAGTGCATCATCAGGGTTCTTGACTATCTTGACGTTGCCGAAGCCCGGCCTTGAACCGGCTCCCCTTCCCTGAACAAGGATGTCCCCGACCACATGCACCTTCAGCATGTTTGTCGAGCCTGAAAGGTCAACAGGGACACCAGCAGCGATGACAACGAGGTCGCCTTTGCTTATGAAACCTGAGTTTAGGGAGATGGCTACGGATTTCTCTATGAGCTCGTCAGTGCTCTTCATGGCAGGCGCGCTAACGGCTACAACACCCCAGTTTAAAGCCAGTTTCCTTGCCACCTTCTCGCCAGGGGTGACAGCAATTATGTTGCATGCAGGCCTGTACATGGATACTGTCCTTGCTGTGTGGCCGCTCTGTGTCGCCGTTATTATGGCTGAGGCTTTAAGCTCTGCGGCTGTTGAGCAGGTTGCGAGGCAAATTGCGTTAGGCACGTTCTGCAGGTGTTTCCCCTTTTTCGCGTTCAGTATAGCATCGTAGTCCATGTGGGCTTCTGCTGCTTGTGCTATGCTTGACATCGTCATTGCCGCTTCAACTGGATATTTTCCGTTTGCGGACTCTCCGCTGAGCATTATGGCATCGGTGCCGTCGAATATCGCGTTGGCAACATCCGAGGCTTCGGCCCTTGTTGGTCTCGGGTTCCTGATCATGGAGTCGAGCATCTGCGTTGCAGTTATTACTGCCTTGCCGGCCTTGTTGCATTTTTCGATTATCATCTTCTGTGCAAGCGGCACCTCTTCAATTGGGATTTCGACTCCCATGTCCCCTCTTGCAACCATGATACCGTCTGAGAACTTTATTATCTCGTCGATGTTGTCGACGCCTTCGCGGTTCTCAATCTTCGAGAATATCTGTATGTCTGAGCCGCCGTTGGATTCCAGCACCTTCCTTATGGCAAGAACATCCGCCGCCTTCCTTATGAAGGACGCAGCTACTATATCAACCTCCATCTCGCATCCGAATATGAGGTCTTCGATATCCTTTTCTGTCATCGCTGGCAGTGAAACTGCAACCCCGGGTACGTTAACACCCTTATGGTTTCCTACGAAGCCGCTGTTCTGGACAATGGTATTTATTCTATTGCCTTCAACATTTTTTACCCGGAGTTCAACCAAGCCGTCGTCTATAAGTATCCTGTCGCCGCTTTTAACGTCATTGCAAAGTCCTCCGTAGGATATGGAACACTTCCCTGCATCCCCTATAACTGTCTCGCCGCAGTAAACTGTGAATTCGGTTCCCTCCTTGAGCTCAACCTGCTTTTCAACGAAGTTCCCGGTTCTTATTTCAGGTCCTTTCGTGTCCAGCATGATTGCTATATGCTTGTTGTATTTCTTCCTCATTTGCTTTATGAGGTTCATACGCTCTTTGTGCTCTTCGTGGGTTCCGTGGGAAAAGTTGTGCCTTGAAGCGTTCATACCTGCTTCAATCAGCTTGGAAAGCACTTCCTCGCTCTGGCTTGCAGGCCCTATAGTAAATACCATTTTAGTTTTTTGCATGTTTTCTCTCCTCTTGTAAAATATTCTATTTTTCTGTGACAAACAAATGCCCTGGGATTTTCATCCCAGGAGCAAATATTCTTGTCTGTTATATTCTTAGTCTATGGTTATGAGTGCGCTGTCGAAAAGGTCTTTCAGGCAGGCACCGTCAGCATACTGCGTGCATTCTTTACAGATTTTCCTTGAGTTCGATGCTTTTTTTTCTGAAGCTTTCTCATAACTTACACAATCATTTGCTACATGAATCATCTGTTCCCAGTTTTCCATAAATTATACACCTCTTTCATCAATATTTTGTCCATAGAAGTGAAGGGGTATCAGGCAGACAACCGTGTGTCTAATTGTCTGCCATGGAGTTTGCTAAAGCTTGTCAGCTACGAATTTTGTGAGGTCTGCAAGCCTCTGTGAGTATCCGAATTCGTTGTCGTACCATGAAAGGACTTTGACCATCTTAGGTCCTATGACCATTGTCGAAAGCGCGTCTATTATCGAGGATCTTGCGTCGCCCTTGAAATCTACAGATACGAGAGGCTCTTCGCAGAATCCGAGTATTCCCTTGAGTTCACCTTCTGAAGCTTTCTTGAGAGCCGCGTTGACTTCTTCCTTTGTGACTTCCTTGCCGAGCTCGCATACGAGATCCGTGCAGGATACTGTTGGGGTAGGTACCCTCAGCGCCATCCCGTTGAGCTTTCCCTTGAGCTGCGGGAGCACAAGTGAAACCGCCTTCGCTGCGCCTGTTGTTGTAGGTATCATGGATAATGCTGCTGCCCTTGCCCTTCTCAGGTCGCTGTGCGGCATGTCGAGTATCTTCTGGTCGTTGGTGTAGGAGTGTATGGTTGTCATGAGTCCGTTCACTAT
>DBML01000004.1 GCA_002298915.1 Clostridium sp. UBA699 | reverse complement strand
GAATCCCTTATTCTCCACCAAAGGAAGCATCTGATTATATCAGGTGCTTCTTTTTATTTCCCAAAATTTTCACAAAATTGCTTTATAATAAACCTCAAATCAGATAAAATGATATATAGGGTGATGGTGAAATGGCTTTTATGTACAGGGTCAAGCAGTTCTTCTGGTCTCTTGACACAAGGATTGACCGGGAGGATATCGAATACGCAAAGAGGAACCTGAGCGCACCTCAGCACGAGCTTTTCAGGAGGCTTTCAAGGCAGGAGCAGAAGCACTCCAACAAGGTTGCCAGGGAGGTTGAGGCGGAGTGCGAGCGGGAAGGCATTGACGCTAAGGCGATGGTCAGGGTGGCGCTGCTCCACGACGTGGGCAAGCTTAAAGCCAGGCTGAACTCCATTGACAAGTCGCTGCTTGTCCTGGCCGACAAGTTCTCGGGCGGAAGGATAAGGGGCCTTAAATGGAAAAAGGTAGACGTGTACTTCAACCACGGGGCCATGGGCAGGGAGCTGCTGAAGGGCATGGGGCTCAGCGAAAGAGACCTGTACCTCATTGAGAACCACCACAACCGGGAAATAGAGGGTGACAGGGAGCTGGACATCCTCAGAAGATGCGACGGCAGGAACTGACGCGCTGCAGGGAGGAATAAAGATGAACTCCGAGGAAAGGAGAATGAGGATAGGCGAGCTGCTGAGCGAAAGCGACAGGCCTGTCAAGGGGAGCGCCCTTGCAGATGCCATGGGCGTGACGAGGCAGGTAATCGTCAAGGACATAGCCATACTGAGGGCTGCGGGGGAGAAGATAATCTCCACGCCGGAAGGGTACCTGAAGCAGAAGGACCAGAAGCAATATCAGAGGAAGGTCTTCGCAGTCGTTCACGGCTCAAGAGAAATAGAAGACGAGCTCAGCACCATAGTGAAGTTCGGCGGGATCATAGAGGATGTCATCGTTGAGCACGAGCTCTACGGCGAGCTGAGGGGAATGCTGATGCTCAAAACCCTTTACGATGTGCAGAGGTTCATTGAGAAGGTAAGGAAATCTAAATCGGAGCCTCTCATGGCGCTCACCGGAGGGATACACCTACACACGGTGATGGCTGAGAGCAGCGAAATACTAGACAGGATAGAGGAGGAGCTAAGGAGCAAGAAGTATCTTGCCACCTAGCCGGGGAGATAGGATATGGAAAAGGTTGCACTACTAAGATGCGAGGAATACGATGCAGATGTAATAGAGAAAAAGCTTAGGGAAGGGTTCGAGCTGCTGGGTGGCGACGCCTACCTGAGGAAGCTTATACCCGAGGGGAGCAGGGTCTTCCTAAAGCCCAACATGCTTGCGGTCGAGGAAGCCGAGTCAACCGTTGTCACGAACCACAAGGTGTTCGAGGCGGTTATCAGGATAGTGAAGGAGTACTCGGACGACATCACCTTCGGGGATTCCCCGGGCTTCGGAGATCCGAGGAAGGCCGCCGAAAGGTCGGGGCTCATGAAGGTGGCGGAGAATTACGGAGTGAAGTTCGACGACTTCAGCGAGACCGTCCACGTGATGCTGGAGGATTCGCTCCTGTGCAAGTCCTGGACCGTCGCAAAGGGTCCTTACGAGGCGGATGTCCTCATAACGCTTCCCAAGCTTAAAACGCACGCTATGGCGTTTTTCACAGGGGCTATAAAGAACCAGTTCGGCTGCATACCGGGTACAATGAAGGCCACCTGGCACACAAGGATGCCGGAAGCGAACAACTTCTGCAAGATGCTGCTGGACCTAAACACGGTGGTAAAGACCAGGTTCGCCATACTGGACGGCATCATAGCCATGGAGGGCAACGGGCCTAAGAGCGGCAACCCCAAGAAGATGGACACCATAATCATGGGCGACAGCATGTCAGCCGTTGATTCGGTGGCGGTGAGGCTAATAGGCTACGACAACCCTCTCGACATACCGGCCCTTAAGGACGCCTACGAAAGCAACTGGGGAGCGGTGCTGCCCGAGGACATAGAGGTGCTGGGTGAGGAGCTAGAGAGCATGAAATGCAGGGACTTCGAGCTCTGCAGGACAGGAGGGGAGTTCTACTGGATAAACCCTGCCGTGACCAGGTTCCTCACGAACATGATCGCGCCGAACCCTTCGCTTATCAAGGACAAGTGCATAGGCTGCGGAAGATGCGGCGAGGTGTGCCCTGAAAAGCCGAGGGTCATAAGGATGACAGAATCCGGTGGCAAGAAGTACCCGGTATGGGACATGAGCGAATGCATAAGATGCTTCTGCTGCCAGGAGCTTTGCCCGGTGGGGGCAATAGAGACAAAATATACCAGACTCAGCAAGCTGCTGAGGATGAACAAGAGGTGATCATTTGAAAAAGAGAGCATTGACTGCGCTGGCAGTCGTATTATTCCTATTGTTTGTCCTGTTCTTCAACAGGATCGTTAACTTCGTTATCAACATAGAGTGGTTCAAGGAGCTGGGGTACCTGTCTGTATACTTCACCAAGCTCAAGGCCATAGCTTTGCTGATGGTCCCGATACTGATAATATGCTTCGTTACCATAACGCTCTACTACAGGAGCCTGAGGAAGAACATAGTAAAGTGGAGGAAGGTAGTGGAGGTGGATCCCGTAAAGGAGAAGCGCCAGAAGAAGATTTTCTACACGGTTAACCTAATCGTGTCGCTGATCTTTTCCTACTCCTTCGCGTCGGGCTACTGGTACACCATACTCCAGTTCGGCAACGCGGTCAGCTTCAACCAGAAGGACCCTATCTTCGGACTTGACGTTTCCTTCTTCGTGTTCAAGCTCCCGCTCATAGAGTCGCTTTACAGCACGATGCTTTCGCTGCTGATAATGCTGCTCGTCATAACCTTCCTGTCCTACTTCATAGTGTCCGCCAGCAACACCATAGACGGAACGGTGAGAAGGATGAAGAAGGTTCCCGACTTCAAGACAGTGCAGGAGGATGTAATTAAGTTCGCGGGCAGGCAGCTCGCCGTGGTGGCGTTCCTGTTCATGATAACGCTGTCCGTCGGCTACGCGCTGAAGGCTGTGAACCTCGTGTACAGCAGCACCGGCGTGACCTTCGGGGCAAGCTACACTGACATCCATGTGTCTCTGCTGTTCTTCAAGGTTATTGTGGTCGCGGCGCTTGCTGCGGCTGTGGTCATCTTCGTGTCCCTTCTCAGATCAAAGTCCAGGCCGATAGTAATATCGGTGCTGGTCATAGTTGTCCTGGTTGCAGCCGAGGCGGTTTCGGGCTTCAGCATACAGAGGTTCGTGGTCAAGCCTAACGAGAAGACCCTGGAGCAGCCCTACATCAAGTACAACATAGAGGCGACCAGGAAGGCTTTCAACATCGAGAACGTTGAGCTGAGCTCGTTCCCTGTCACCAACGACCTGACAACGGACGACATAGCTGCCAACGAGAACACCATAAACAACATAAGGCTGAACTCCTACGAGCCTGCCCTTGAGTTCTACAACCAGGTGCAGATAATAAGGTACTACTACAAGTTCAACGACATCGACCTCGACAGGTACAAGATAGACGGCAAGCTGAACCAGGTTTTCATAGCTCCTAGGGAGATAGACACGGAATCAATACAGCCAGACACCTGGCAGAACAAGCACCTGATATACACCCACGGCTACGGCCTCGCCATGAACAAGGTAAACTCCATAACGGCCTCCGGGCAGCCTGACTTCGTAATAAAGGACATACCGCCGACCAACACCTCGGGGCTCGAGATAACAAACCCAAGGATATACTTCGGCGAGCTCACTAAGGACTACGCCATAGTCGGCACGAAGATAAAGGAGTTCGACTACCCTTCTGGCAGCGACACGCAGACCACGACCTACAACGAGGATTCAGGCATCAGCATGACGCTGATGAACAAGCTGCTCTTCGCCATAAGCTACAGGAACATGAACTTCCTGCTCTCCCAGGACCTCACCAGCCAGAGCAGGATACTCATAAACAGGAACATAACGGAGAGGGTGAACAAGATAGCTCCGTTCCTCACCCTAGACAATGATCCGTACCCTGTCCTCAGCAACGGAAGGATATACTGGATCATCGACGCGTATACTACATCCGACAAGTACCCTTACTCTCAGCCTCAGGGCAACGTCAACTACGTAAGGAACTCTGTGAAGATAGTTTTGGATTCGGTCAGCGGAAGCACAAACTTCTATATAGTTGACAGCTCCGATCCTATAGCGGCCAGCTACGCCAGGATATTCCCGGGGCTGTTCAAGGACGTGAACACGCTCAGCGAGGACCTGAGGTCACATTTCAGGTACCCTGACGACATATTCACAATGCAGTGCGCCGCTCTAGGCAAATACCATGTTACCGACCCGGGCATGTTCTACAACGGCGAGGACGTGTGGGAGGTGGCCAAGAACCAGACAGAGGTCAACGGTGAGATGACTGCAAGCGAGGCCCCTTACATGATGATGAAGCTTCCGGGAGCAGGCAGCGAGGAGATGGTGCTCCTGCAGTACTTCAACATGAGGAGCAAGGAGAACATGTCAGCAATGTTCCTGGCAAGGATGGACAGCGGCAGCTACGGAAAGATGCTGGTATACACATTCCCTGCCCAGAAGACGGTCTACAGCCCTTACCTGTTCAAGCAGAACATAAACCAGGATACGAACATATCCGCGGAGCTGGCTCTTTGGAACAAGGAGGGTTCTCAGGTCATCTTCGGAGACACGATCATACTTCCTGTCAGGAGCTCGCTGCTCTACATCGAGCCTCTCTACCTGAGGGCAAGCGGCGAGAACAGCATACCTGAGGTCAAGAAGATCATAGTCTCCTACGCCGACAGGATAATCCTTGCGGACAGCATAGACAGCGCCCTGGAGCAGCTCTTCAAGTACAAGGGCGGAACAGGCACTTCCGGAGGCACAGGCACACCTGCGACGACCGACGAGCAGAAGGCCAGGCTGCAGGAGGCGCAGAGCCTGTACAACAAGGCTTTGGAGGCGCAGAAGAACGGAGACTGGAGCGGCTACGGCTCCTACATCCAGCAGCTGGGCGAGCTCCTTAACCAGCTTTCACAGTAGATGTTCATGATGCAGTTCCTTCTGGAGCTGCATCTTTTTTCTTGTTGTAAATGGAGGGCAAAAGATACTATAATATAGAGGGTAGGAAAAACGATTTCATTTATTATTCGGAGGTAATCTCTAAATGGATTATGATGTTCTAATACTGGGCGGAGGCATCGTGGGATGCGCTGCGGCCTACGAGCTTTCGAAATACAGTCTGAACATAGCATTGATAGAAAAGGACCACGACATAGCAGACGACGTGGCCCTTGCAAACTCCGCCGTCGTATACGACGGCTCGGAGACCAGCGACACTCTAATGTCCAAGCTGGAGCGCATGGGCAGCGATCTCATGCCGGAGATAACCTCTAAGTTCAACGTCCCTTACAAGAAGTGCGGCTACATGCTGGCTGCAGAGGACGAGGAGACAGAGAAGGCTGTCGAGGACCTTTACAGCAAGGCCCTGGCAGCGGGCTACACGAACATACAGCTCCTGGACGGCGAGGAGATAAGGAAGGTGGAGCCGGGCATGGAGATAAACTCCAGGAAGGCGATGTACAGCAGGAACTTCGCTGTCACGCTCCCGTACGACCTCGCAATATCCTACGGAGAGGTGGCCTTCGACAACGGCGTGAACTTCAAGCTGGACGAGGAAGTGCTGGACATAAAGAAGATAAACAAGGGCTACAGGGTCATAACGAACAAGAACAGGTTCACCTGCCACATTGTCGTTAACACGACCCCGAACGAGGACTACAGCGTAGACATATCCGAGAGGCTCCACAAGGAGAGGGGCATCATGGACTACTTCATAATGACCGGAGGCGTGAAGTCCAAGGTTAGCAACATAGTCACGACGGTGAGCAGGACAGGAAAGAACTTCTCGGTGGTGCCCAACATACAGGACAGCGCCATAGTGACCGTGGATGCGGACAGCAACCCTGACTACAGCGAAAGCCTGAAGGAGATATCCAGAAGGCTGGGCGGCGCGAACGAGGACGATATAAAGTCCTACAGGAAGGCAGACCTTTACAGGGACTCCATGATAATAGACGACAGCCTGATCCACCAGGGCTACATCAAGGTGGTAGGCAAGCACTACGGGCTCGTGGCCATGACACCGGCCATTGCAAAGATAGTTGTGGAGACGATAAGGGACAACAACAAGAACTGCGTGCTGAAGAAGAACTTCTTCGACAAGCGCAGGGATTTCATTAGGTTCAAGGACATGAACATGGAGGAGATCAACGAGGTCATTAAGGTGAACAAGGACTACGGCAGGATCGTCTGCAGCTGCGGGCACGTCTCCGAGGGAGAGATAGTGGACGCCATAAGGAGGCCGCTGGGGGCGAGGACCCTCGAGGGAATAAGGAGAAGGACAGGGGCCATGGCGGGCAACTGCGGCGGCTCAGGCTGCATGCTTAACATAGCGAGGATACTCTCCAGGGAGACCGGCAAGGGAATGCTGGACATAGTCAAGGACTCGAAGAATTCAAGGATCGTTGTTAGCAGGATCAAGGAATTCGACGAGATGTAGATGGAGGTCTTGAGATTGGATAAGGAAGCAAAGATGGACATATACACAACCATAGTAAGGGTCAAGGGAGGCAACGCCAGGGTGCTGCCTGTGAAGAGCACGGCGCCCATAGACAAGAGCCTGTGGCTTGAATGCTCCAAGGCGCTGAGCAGGCTGTACGTGGGACCTCCGGCGAGGATAGGCGACGTGGTTTGCAAGAACATACTTAACACCGGGGTGGACATGGTCTGCACCAAGAACCTGATGAAATAGGGCGTTTGAGGGCCGGGAAGCATAGCTCCCGGCCTTAAGGTTCCCTGCTCCAGATGAAGAATTTGACAGGAAAAATGCGAAAACGTGTTGACACAGCCCGTCATGGCTGATATAATAGTTTTTGTTACGGAAAGATGGTCGAGTTGGTTTAAGGCACCGGTCTTGAAAACCGGCGTACGGGTGACCGTACCTAGGGTTCAAATCCCTATCTTTCCGCCATATTTTTTTTCAAACAATTCGGCATGGAGAAATACTCAAGAGGCCGAAGAGGCGCCCCTGCTAAGGGCGTAGGTCGGGTTAACCGGCGCGAGGGTTCAAATCCCTCTTTCTCCGCCAAATCACCTAACTCTGTTGGGTGATTTTTTTATGCCCGGAAACACAAATGCTAATGATTTTGTTTGATCGAGGGAAAGCATAAAGAAATTGAGGATAACACTGATAGTCATGATAGCAGCGTCAGCAGTTGTATTCTGCGGGTGTGCTGCAAAGGTTGCGCATACGGCTGAGCAGAAGCAGCCGGTTGACGCAGGCTCAAAAAGCGATAAGGTCAGCATTGTTCCTATGGAAATACTGGGCGAGTGGAAGAACCTGACCAAAAAGCAGCAGGCCAGCATGAAAAAATGGAGGGACGAGATTGTAGACCTGGCAGGCAAAAACGAAGGTAAGCTGTATATAAACGGCCCAGCAGAACGCAAGCAGGTAGCACTGACCTTCGACGACGGGCCCGACGGTATGGTGACACCGGAGATCCTGGACATACTCAAAGCAAAAGAAGTCAACGCCTCCTTCTTCTACATCGGGAACAGCGTGAAGAAGCATCCTGACGTTGAGAAGAGGGTCTACAACGAGGGTAACCTTGTGCTCAACCATTCAATGTGCCATCCAGACTTTCATAATCTGGCACCTGACAAGATGATGAAGGAGATAACAGATACTGAGGACGCCATTTACAGCATCACTGGGAAAAGGCCGGCTCTAGTGAGGCCGCCTTACGGATCGGTATCCAAGGAGGAGCTGGAACTGCTGAACAGCAGCGGCTGCAAGGCAGTAATCTGGTCCAGCGACACACTGGACTGGTCACAGAAGGACAGCACCAGCATAACAGGGAACGTGCTGGACAACGTGAGAAACGGTGACATAATACTTATGCATTCCAACGGGGACAAGAAAGCCACAGCGGAGGCACTGCCAGGCATGATAGACGGGCTGAAGGCCAAGGGGTACACGATAGTAACGCTGGACAAGCTCTTAGGCATAGATGCCTACAAATAGCGCTATAGGCTCAGTATAGCAGGGTCAGCCCCACAAACATTTGCTTTTTGGAATGAATTGTGTTAATATTGATACGTTAACTTAATACATGCGATGGTAGCTCAGTTGGATAGAGTAGCTGGCTACGAACCAGTTGGTCGGGGGTTCGAATCCTCTCCGTCGCACCAGAAAGCCTTGCAAATCAACGGTTTGCGAGGCTTTTTATTTAATGATGCAGAATTTTGCCCCCCATTTTTGTCCTCTTGAGTTATATTGATGATTCTATGAGACTATCAATCCTCACCATCTCTTTTATATAAATTATTAAGTTTTGAAACAGCTTTAACCTTTAATCCTTCCAGGACGTGGGTGTGAATGTCAACCAAAAAGTTTACCAACTGATATTGAAAAAGTTTACCACTTTGTTTCTGAGAAAGGGGAATACCCTGAAGCATTCCCCATATTTATTGCATTATCCCTTTCCGACTTCTGTTACCACAGCGGCATGTTCTGCTCGGTAAGGATTATCCGAATTCATATTTAACACATGAGATCGGAAGGTAAGCCTGTCAATTAATGCAGTCACCATGGTCTGGTTTTCAAACATGGTAGTCCATTTGTGAATGTCAATGAATTTTTGAGCCAGGTGCTAGTGAATTTTTGAGCCACCTGTGCTAATGAAAAAGTATACCATTTGCTTATTTGTGCTAATGAATTTCTGAGCCACTTTTCGTATAAAGATAGGGAAATCCGGAGTTACCTTCATTCCCTTGGCTTTCCGTTTATGGCTTGAGGCTGTCTTTTCGATAGGAATCTCCATTCATGTTCAAAACATGGGAACGAAAAGTTATCCTGTCAACCAAAGCTGCTACCATCGTCGGATTGTCAAAAAGCTCTGTCCATCTCGAAAATTCAAGATTTGTGGTCATTATGACACTTCCTTTTTCAGAACAATCCGAGATTATTTTGAACAGTAGATCCGACTGATGACGATTGAAGCTAAGATAAGACAGTTGATCAAGAATGAGCAAATCCACTTTTGACAGTTGTTTCTCAAGCTTAGACAACCTTCGATAGTCGCTTGCCTCAACCAACTCCGTTGCAAGCGATGCGGCAGAATAAAATCTTACTGAATATCCACAGCTACAGGCTTTGAGACCAAGACTAATTGCCAAATGTGTTTTCCCAGTTCCAGGATTTCCAACCATAACAATATTTTGATGCTTGTCTATATAGTCGCAGCTTGCCAGCTCGAAAACAAACGGCTCTTTTACATGCTTTAGCCTTTTGATATCGAATTCTTCAAGCGTCTTTATGTATGGATATTTTGCAGCCTTGATTCTTCTTTATACGATTATTTTCTAAACGTTGTTCGCTTTCTGCTTTGAGCATTTCGTGCAGAAAATCTTCATAGCTCATTCCTGAATCCATCTGACGAATCACGTTTTCATAATCGCAGAAAGTGGGGAGTTTGAGTTGTTTGCAGTAAAGCAAAATAGATTGAGCTCTAATATTAATTTCACTCATCAACTACTCACCACCATTCCAAATTTTTCATCGTAGGACGAGAGATCCACTGCATCAACTTGTATAT
The DNA here is from genome assembly GCA_002298915.1 of Clostridium sp. UBA699. GTDB lineage: Bacteria > Bacillota > Clostridia > Clostridiales > Clostridiaceae > UBA699. The sequence goes on along the minus strand of DBML01000004.1, from coordinate 100,073 downwards.
CCATATCCCTTGGCAAGGTGCTATTCTCAACAGGACCGTCAAGATAGCTTCTTACTAGATCTATGGTTGGATTAACAGTATGTGGAATCTGATTTTTGATGCTGATTATCCTATCTGTACCATAATCAAGGCATAATCGTAGGAGTTTGACAGTATCCCGATTAGCGTTTGGAAAGGTCATGCCCCATTTCAACAAGTCCTTCTGAATAGACTGCCTCACCGGCTTAGCATTGAATACCGAACGTGGTTTGCGTTCTAAAAGAGGCATGTAGTGCTCCAGCATATATTTAGTTTCTCCTCCACGTCCGTAGATGCGGTCATAGGAGACAACTAGCTCTGCTTTGTTAAGGATGTCAATGTTATTGCCGTAGGCTTTGATAGTCAGTTCTCTTCCTATGAGAGAAGCGGGAACGGAGTAGTTGTTTTTATCGAACCTGACAGTTGAAAATTCACTCGCTTTCGCGGTGGAAGTCTTGCTTGTATCGAATTTGTATTTAGGAAGTGAATAAAAGTAGGATGCTTCTTGGCGTAGCCTGAGTCCGACATTTTCCTCACGACCTTGAATCAAATGCTGTTGATATTTCAAGCATTTTGAATAAAGGAGTTTGTTCAGTTCACTTAATTCATTTACCCTAGGAACTGGAACCAGGAAATTCCTTCTTGAGAATCCTACAAGATTTTCAACCAGGCCTTTTTCATTTCCACTAGCAACGTTACAAAATATCGGCTGAAACGCGTAGTGAGCGCTGAAGACCTTATATCTATTTTGTACTTTCGCATATTGCCCGAAACCTTCTTTTACAGCAACCTTCGCATTGTCAAATATAACTTTGTGAGGGATGCCTCCAAAGAATTCGAAGGCTTTCTGTTGACCTTCGAGGAAAGATTCTTCATTTTGATGTTTGAATGCCATTACAAAAATCGCACAGCTGTAGCATAACCTTGCGCAGAAAAGATTGAGCTTGGTTTTAACTCCATCAATATATGTTGTTGCTTCTCCCCAATCAATCTGCAGGGCTTCACCCGGATCAAATTCCAGGGGGATGAACGACTTAGGAATCCTTTCTTTGATTTGGCTTACAGCAAGCCTGATTGTGGATTCTCCACCGGCAAATTGCTTCTCATCAACCAGGCGCTGATATATTCTTCGGCAGTATGTTTTTGTTTGCTTAGGTTTTCGCAATCGTCTTCCTCGAGACACTCAAGAACAAATTTTAATACATCTTCGGTCAAGACCTCCGATTTACGATTATATTCTTTTCGCTCCCAGGGAACGCAATCGCCATCACAATATTTTTTGACAGTATTTCTGGATATGCCGAGAACTTTTGCTATAGCCCTTTGAGACATACCTTGCAGGGTACTCATTTCCCTGATTTTTTGGTACATGTCCACGTCAATAATCACACCCTTCATCATCTCCCTTACACTAATTAAAATCAGTATACAGGGATTTTTGAAAAGTGGCTCACTTTTTCGTTAGCACAAAGGCACTAAATGGCTCACTTTTATATTAGCATTCACACCATTCGGAGAATCGGAGGTTTGTTGAAACAATGACACTTTTTCGCTCTGCACGATCCGCCACTACTTTAAACAGGAGCTCTGACTGGTGACGATTGTATTTAAGATAACTGAGTTCATCAATGATCAGCAAGTCAACTTTTGATATCTGCTTCTCCAGGCGGATGAGCCGGTGGTTGTCCTGAGCTTCGATCAGCTCGTTAGCCAGGTTTGCTGCAGTACAGAACTTCACGTTCATTCCTTGCATGCATGCCCTGATACCAAGTGCAATTGAAAGATGGGTCTTTCCTGTACCGGGATTTCCAATCATGACTATATTCTGGCGCTTGGCGACGAAATCGCAGGCTGCAAGCTCATGTATGAAAGCCTCTTGCATGTGTTCGAATCGACCGCAATCAAGTTCGTCGATTGTCTTGATGTATGGGAATCCGGCAGATTTGACCTTCTTTCTGCGATTGCTTTCCAGTCTGGAATCAAGCTCAAGCTTCATGAGTTGCAACTAAAAAATCACCATAACCTTGATTCTGATCAAGCTGCCTTATGACCTCTGTGTAGTTGTTAAACATAGGAGTACGCAGTTGTTTGGAATACATTTCAATCGTTTGTGCCTATAAGTCTGTCATCGCGCCACCCCGCATTTCTCATCATATTTCCTAAGATCCGTTGGATATATGTCGATATCATGCTGGAGGTATACGACATTCGACTCAGGGACTTCGTGCAACTGACTCCGGATCATGTCAACGGAAGGAATGATGTTAGGTGGAAGTTGATCCTTTATAGAGAGAATTCTCGCCTCGCCATAATCCACGCAAAGTCGAAGAAGCTTAACCATTTCTGCATTGCCGCCTGGAAGGAGCTTGCCCCATTCCAGCAGTTCTTTGGTGATATTCGCCCTTACGGGCTTAGCTTGAAATACTGAGCGCGGTTTGCGTTCAAGTAGATCCAGATAGTGTTCCAAGCGGTATGCTGTTTTACCTGAACCGTACATTCGGTCGTAGGTGGCAATTACATCCCCAGCATGGAAGATATGTACTTCATTCGCATAGCCTTTCACAGTTACGTTCTTTCTTAGAAGACGGACAGGCACGGAGTAGTTATTTTTGTCAAACCTCACAGTAGAGTAGTCTCCTACGGAAGGTGATGCTGTACGGCTTGTATCGAAGCGATAGGCAGGTATCTGTTTCAGGAAGTACCATTCTTCATCATAGGCATCTTGGACGCTTTGTGACCTTGACTTCACCTTATGAGTCCTGCGGTATTGCATGCAGTCTTCAAGCAGCTTCTTGTTCAGTTCCGAGAGATTTTTAATCCTCGGAACGGGAACCATGAAGTTTCTTCTGGCAAATCCGACAAGGTTTTCAACTAGACCTTTTTCGTTTCCGCTTGCTATATTGCAGAAATCTGTCTTGAAAGCATAATGTGCGGTAAATGACTGATAACCCTTGGTAGCTTGAGCATGAAGTCCAAAACCTTCGCTGACAGCAACCTTGGCATTGTCAAAGATAAGGCGTTTTGGGATACCTTTAAAGCAATCAAACATGCGCTGCTGTGCTTCTAGGAAAGACTCGAGGTTCTGTGAATAAAAGGCTTGCACAAAGATGTCACAACTATAACAGAGCCTTCCGCAAAAGAAGTTTACTTTTGTTTTGACTCCGTCAAAGTAAGCAGTTGCCTCACCCCAATCAATCTGGATGGCATTTTTATTAGATTTTGCGAAAGTATGAATATGGTGCATGTATTTGCGGTTGAAAGTAGTATGTCTTTTGAAATTGTTAATATGGTATTGTTCTTTTGTAGCATGATATGTTCATCTCCTTTGTATTATCGTTTTATTTCTTATACAAGAAGAATTTTATTTTTAACAAAAGTTATAGGTTTAATCTTGTTAAATCACTTATTAGCATGTCTTTCACAGCGGCTTCTACCTGCATCGAGGGCATTCCACATTTGTTTAACTGAACAAAAAAAATGAGACATGGAATAATCCCTTGTAGTGTAAAGTATTCTTTAGTTCAATAATACTATAATTTACCTTTTATTACATTTGTTTGGTTAAATATTTTATTTAACCAATATTCTATATTGTTGAAAAGAGTTATTAATATCGAAAAAAGTACTGAGGTGATGCTGGCGTGAAATAGAATCTTGGCTTGGTTCATTTTAAGAAGGGGTGGGAGATGAAACGGTGAATTGAATTTTCACTGTTATTGGTAGGGGGTCAGAAAAAAATTATGTGATTTTTACCGATATAATACACAAAAAAATTAAGTTTTTCAATATAACAGTGATTTTGCTTCGATTGAAGAGATTTTAGAACAATGCTACAATTTTACTAATAAGGATTATAGATATTCACATAGAATCTAATTCTTAATGGAGGTTGTTGTATTATGATAAATGAATTTGAATTTCGAAAACAGAGATTTGAAACCTACGGTATAATAGAACAGACTTATGAGAGAGGATTATCAAGAGTACCAGGCGATAGACCTCCTGACAATCAAGACTTAATTGCTTTAAGAGAAAATATGAGGAATATCATTTGGGAGAAAGCTGATGAATATAGGGAAGAAAATAGAGTAAAAATCTCAGATTTTGGGATTATAGAACTATGCTGCAGAATACCCACTGATACTGTCAAGAAAGCTGTCAATGGGAGATACAAGGTGACAAGGAATTTCTTGGCGAAATTTTCAGTTGGACTCAAATTAGATTTGGATGCTGCTAATAAGTTGTTCAGATTCCATTCAGGAGAACTTAATCTCACCAACGATTTTGACTATGTAGTGTATTACGCCCTAAAAACAAAGGATGATATAGACTTCTTCATCGAAGAAGTGGAAAAGTATATCGGCATAAACCTGGATAGGGATAAAGCATAAAAATAGGGATAAGTTATCCCTGATTAACAGCTCCAGACCGATGTATACTTAAGCCATAAATTAAGTGAAGGGGATAGATATTATGAAAAACTTTACTTGGAATAATTTCGATGAAGAGTTTATAGGAAGCGTTGTTTACAGTGAAAAGACCAGGAAAGAATTGAAACCATCTCGCAAAACTGACGACAAGGATATGCTTATACCGACAATGGAGAGGATTGCCCCATATCCAAATAAAGACTTCGTTGTCACCTATCGTATTGAAATTGAGGCCAATTTGCTGAGGAAACAGCCGGAGCTTGTCGCAAAAATCTATAAAGATCAGGTTGGGTTCAAATCCACAAACTACCTTAGCATGCTGAATGAATTATCAAAAATACGCCTCGGCGCTACGCTGATTGGAGCGTATATATCAGCTCTTTATGAAATAGGAAGCGGGACATATGTATATGAGGAAAGGTCAAAATTTGCTAGGCCATTAACAATCGATTTGACTACAAGTATTCCTAACGATCTCACTCTATATGATTTTCAAGTAGAGGCAGTTCAAAAGCTTAATGAAAACTTTTTAGGAGATGACAAGAGGAGCGGCCTGCTCGTTATGCCTACTGGCAGCGGCAAGACTAGGACCGCTGTGTACTTCCTGTTGAAGCATATGGTGAGCAAGGGCTATCAGGTTGTATGGCTGACACACCGTCACATGCTGATTGATCAAACAGCTGATGCTTTTTACAATAATGCGCCTCTTGTAAAAGTTGCCGATCCAAAGAAAAAAAGCTTGAAAATTGCTTGCATATCTGGCGAGCACTCAACAATAAAGGCAACTGAAAAAGATGACAACATTATGATAATAAGCGTTCAGTCTGTATGCAGGAGCTTGGATTATTTAAAAACTGTACTAGGTAAGAAGGTAATAATCGTAGTAGATGAAGCGCATCACACAGTAGCTATGTCTTACGAAAAAACAATCAACTATATCAGGAAAATTAGAAAAGATGCAAAGCTCCTGGGGCTTACTGCGACACCGATCAGGGGCACAGACAGTGAGAGCAAATATCTTATGAAACTTTTTGCGGACAATGTGATTTATGATATATCAATGAGCAGACTCATTAAGAAACAGATACTAGCAGATCCACATTTCGAGCAGATAGAGACGAATTCGGATTTTGAAAGTGTGATAAGCATAGATGAAGCGAAACTAATCAAAAGATATGGAGAGCTACCCGCAACATTGGCAGATAAGATTGCCCATTCATCAAAGAGAAACAAAATTATTGTAGACACGTATATGGCTAACAAGGATCGCTACGGCAAGACCCTCATTTTCGCTTTAAATGCTTTTCATTGCTATACACTATGCAAGGATCTGCAAAATGAAGGGATTAGATGTGATTTTATATACTCTGGAAACAAGGATAATGAATTAAAAATTAGGCGATTTAAAGACAATAACAATGAAAATGGGTTAGATGTATTAGTGAACATAAATATACTAACGGAGGGCAGTGATGTACCGGATATACAGACTGTATTCCTGACAAGACCTACTCAAAGCGAAGGCTTGCTCATGCAGATGATAGGCCGTGGGATGAGAGGAAAGTTCGCTAATGGAACTGAAAAGGCTATAATAGTTGATTTCTGTGACAAGTGGGACACGTTTAACAAGTGGCTGAATCCTGAATGGCTTTTCGGGGATGGAGAAGGTCCTGGGCCAAAGGACTATGAGACGGTGAAGAAGATCACCATACCATGGAAACTCATAGGAGATATTTATAGAGGCATAACTTACAGAGGTGAGTACGAAGCAGCTAGGACTTTGGCGCTCCCGGTAGGATGGTATCCACTGATAGATGAGGATGGCAATGATTATACAATGCTGGTTTGGAAAGAACAACTTGATGGATTTGTTAATATGCTGAAAGGCACTGATAGGAAAGATATCGGTCCAGTAATCAATGTAGATGACATAATCACAAAATACTTTGGAGGTTTCGATCTGCCTCCGAGCAGGAAAGATCTTGAACTCTTCATAGACAATTGGGCTTCTAATGGAAGCGTGCCACATATGTTCTTCTTTGAGAACAGAGGGGATGTTGATCCTACCTTATTAGCGATAAGGTTCAAGGAAGAAAACGTTGGAATTGCAGATTTAGAGGATAAAGTAAGAGAGATCTTCGACCAGAATACTGATTTGGTAGAAAATATTTATGGTGATTTCGAAACATATTTCAACAGATTGATGGACAGCATAAGGTTCAAAGAAGGGAGAAACCTTAAATCAGTGATTAAGGAGATACCTGTCAAATTGCTACCGTATAAAATACAACCGACCCATAATTTGGACGAGCTTACCAAAGAGGTCATTGATGAGATGTTTAGAGGGGAATATACAGGCATTGAAAACGTCGAATGGACGGATAAGCCATACAACAGCTTTTACGGCAGATACTTTATTGGTGGCAACATACGCATAAATAAGTTGCTTGATTCGCCACAGGTTAGCAAAGAAGTAGTGAAGTTCGTAATATATCATGAACTGCTTCACAGGGATTACTGGAGGCATGACAAAGATTTCTACAGAGAAGAGCATAAATATCCTGACTTTATCGAGCACAACAGGTTTCTGGACTACAAGATTGGTGATTATAAATTGGAGATGTAGGAGGTTATTAAGATGAAAATATTATTTTGCAACATTGCCTGGATGAAATATTATCAAGGTACATGTGATGAAGATATCCCAGTAAATGGAGGATCGTATGTTGATATACACCATGATGCAAATGAAGCTTTGAACTTTTTGCCAATAACTTTCGAAAATGAAGATGGAGAATCTGAAACATATGTTCTTGGAAGCTTCGAGACTAAAGCAACAAAAGGAGATACTGTAAATCAGGTTCACATTGAAAGAATTAAAGGTTGCGAGGCATTGGGTCGGGAGGACTATGCAGAAGATGTATTGGTTGTATGGTGCGCGACTTCTCTTAATCATGAGTTCAGAGTCATTGGGTGGTATAAAAATGCAACAGTTTGCAGATGGTATGAATCTACTGTGGTTAGTAACGAGGATGGTACAACTTTCGAAAGAGTATATAATATATTTGCATTGGCGAGTGATGCGGTATTATTGCCTGAAGCTAAACGTTTCAGACATATATGGAAAGCTCCAAGGAAGAATTTGAAGACAGGAACCCCATTTGGTTTTTTCAGAGCTAATGTCTGGTATGGTTTAGAGAATGAGGCACAGGAATTTATAAAAAGACTCGTTGATCAAATAGATTCATATGATGAGGAAAATGAAATGAATAATATTTAAATTATTAAGCCCCTTGATTGTCGATATAATATCAAGAGGCTTAATATCTATCACATAAAAATTAGATTGCAAAGTTCATAATTCTAAATTATATACTTTGTTGGCATTCATAGTAAGCATCGTCAAGGGGGGCGTGAAACTATAATGTTATTTTCACAATTAATAGATAGGTTCTAATAAAAAATTTCATAATTTTTATTAATATGTCGATGGTAAATTTTGTAATAATTTATTTGGTAGTAATATGGGTTTTTGAGGTATATAATAGAATTGCACGGGTATAGGCTGGTGTGATTAAGAGTTAATAAAACAATAGATTCAGGAGGATACAAAATTGCACATTCGACCTGGAATTAAAAAAGACTGAAGCCTACGAAGATTTGCTGACTGAACTGAATGAAGACACGTTTGTCTTAAAGAAGCAATACCACGCTGTAATGAGCCCCCGATGGAGATTTATGGTGAGTGGGGCGTAAAGAGGTGATAATAATACATGGATATTTCTATGCCGTATAACGGCACCCTGACTGCTGAGCAGTTCCTCTTTTATGAGATGAGAATTGTATCGAAGCCGTATCTTGAAAATAAATCAATTGAAGAGATTATTGCATATATCAAAAGGGATAATTTGTTCCAATACCCGACTGAACGCATGGTAATAAGGATCGCTCGCGCTTGTCACAAACGGCTTGTAGCACTTGATAATGAGAAACTGGTTTACGAGGTGGCAAACGCGCCCATTGAAGTAGCAAAGCAGATTAATCTCTATGCGATGATGCGCTACAATCGCCTTGTTCGTGAGTTTATGATTGACCTCATCGGCGAAAAGTATCGTCAGCATGATTTTTCATATACAAAAAAAGATATCAACGTATTCTTCTCGCGGTTGCGAGAACAGAATGATGACATCGCCGCTTGGAGCGAGCAAACAATAGCAAAATTGAAACAGGTGCTGACCAAGTGCCTGATTGAAACGGAGATGCTTGACAGCGTCAGGGATACCACGCTGAACCCCATCTTTATAAGTAGCGAACTGGAAAATGGCATCCGTGAAAATAACGACTTGACCGCGCTCGCCGCGTTCAACTGTTTTAGGTAGGAGCGTGACTATGGCAGACATTAAACAAGAACTTGATAGAATTAAAGGACGCATTTCTGATGCGAACTTCCTCGCCAACAAAGGGCTTTCCAACGAGGTGGGGATTCATGTCTTCAAATATGAGCCGCAACATGAACTCATTGTCCGCGACTACATTGAGCGGCTTGTAAATACGCCATCCGACGACTATAGGGTCATCGAGCGAGATATGTATAAAATCATGCTTGAAATCTTGGAGGAGAAACGAGTCCTTAGTACTGTGCCATCTTTGGAAGAAAAGAAAGGCAAGGACTACCTCCTTGCACAGCTCCAGAAGATTGCCACACAGGAAGCGTTCCTTGCCAAGATGAAGTATGAGCCACATGAGTGTGGTGATGTGCTGTTTCTTACGGGTATCGGCAAAGTGTATCCTTTTATGAGGTCGCACAAGATGCTCGACAGTATGCAGCAGGTATTCTCGGATATACCGATCGTGATGTTCTATCCGGGGGAGTTTAATGGGCAAAGTCTCAGCCTGTTTGACAAGTTCCACGATGGAAACTATTATAGAGCGTTCAATTTACTTTAACCGGAGGGAAAGCATATGAAGATTCAGAATATGTTCCAAAAGAACATCAACCGTGATATCAACGGTGTTATCAAGGTGGCACAGGATGACGAGCAGAGTCTCGTGCAGGAACTTGGCGAATACATCATCACCAAGGAACTCCGCCGCCATTTCAATACTTTTTTTAATAACTACTCGAAAGCCATCGACCACCCGACAGATAAAATTGGGGTCTGGATTTCGGGTTTCTTTGGAAGTGGTAAATCCCACTTCCTTAAAATGTTGTCCTATCTACTATCCAATCAAAAGGTCGCAGGGCAATGTGCCGTGGACTTCTTCCAGGATAAATTTGACGACCCGATGATGTACGCCACGATTGTACGTTGCACGAACATCCCAACAGAATCGATTCTCTTTAATATCGATATCGAGGGTCCTATTAACAAGGATAAAACGGCAGTCCTGCGCGTGTTTGCCAAGGTATTTTATAACCACCTCGGCTTTTATGGCGAGGATTTGAAAATAGCGAAACTGGAACGCTTCGTGGATATGCGCGGCAAGACCGACGCTTTCCGCAAGGAGTTTGAGGAAGTCAACGGCGCACCATGGATAGAGTCCAGAGCTTCCTATGCTTTTTTTGAGGACGATATCGTGTCCGTCCTGCAAAGTGTTCTTGGCATGAGTGAAACCGCCGCCCGCAACTGGTTCAACGGCGAAGAAAACGGGGATATGAGCATTAAGCAACTCGTAGAGGAAATCAAAGAATACGTTGATTCCAAGGGTAAGGACTTCCGTCTTCTGTTCTGCGTGGACGAGGTTGGCCAGTACATCGGCGATGATGGCAACCTGATGATTAATCTCCAGTCCATCGTTGAGGAACTCGGAAGCAAATGCAGAGGAAAAGTCTGGGTGATGGTCACAAGCCAAGAAGCTATCGACTCAGTGGTGAAAATCAGTGGAGATGACTTCTCCAAAATTCAAGGTCGTTTCAACACACGTCTTTCATTATCCTCTGCTTCGGTGGATGAGGTAATAAAAAAGCGTATCCTTGAAAAGACCCCGGATGCCGACCAGCTTCTCCGTATGGTCTATGACAAGGAACACGCAGTCTTAAAGAACCTCTTTACTTTTACCGAGGCAGTACTCGACATCAAAGGTTATGTTAGTGGAGCGGAATTCTCCGCAACCTATCCCTTTGTACCGTACCAGTTCATCATTATCCAAAAGGTACTCGCTGAAATCCGCAAGCATGGTAATTCAGGCAAGCACTTATCCGGCGGTGAGCGCTCCATGCTCTCCGGTTTCCAAGAAGCAGCACAGAAAGTACAGGGCAAAGACGAAAACGCACTTGTGCCTTTCTCGCAGTTCTATGATACGGTGCATACCTTCCTTGAAAGTCCCATACGTCGGGTAATCGACCGCTGCCAGACTGCAGCAGATAAACACGATGGCTTGGAGCAGCGTGACGTGAGCGTTCTGAAATTGCTCTACCTCATTCGCTATATTGATGACATCAAGGCGAACATCGATAATATCGCCATCCTGATGGTTGATGACATCCGCACGGACAAGATAACACTGAGACGCGAAATTGCTGAATCTCTGGAGCGTTTGGAGCGTCAGAACTATGTCGCACGAAATGGCGACAACTACTCGTTCCTGACCGATGAGGAGCAGGATATTGCCATTGACATCCGCAATACTTCCGTGGACAGCGCGACTATCGTTCAGAGCATTGGGCAGACAATATTCAGCGAACTCTATCCTTCCAAAAAGTACAAATACAATAAATATGACTTCGCTTATGACCAGTACATCGACGAAACCATTGTTGGTGCGGCACAGGGCGGGGTTCGCTTGCGTTTCGTGACTGTGGCGAGCGACTATTACAATGTTTCCGAACAGAAGCTGATCATGGATTCACAGGCAAACAATGAGGCTATTGTCCTTCTGTCCAATGAAGTACAGTATTTCGAGGAACTAGAAACAGCTGCGAAAATTCGTAAATACATCAAGCAGAAGAACGTGTCCCAGTTGCCTGAAAGCATTCAGGATATTATTCGCAAGCGCCAGGCACAAGCACGCACTCTGGAAGAGAGCGCGAAGGCTCAGATTGAAAAGGCTATCGTTGGCGGTGCATTCTTCATCTACGGCGAAAAGATAGAAATAAAATACGGCAATGCCAAGATCAAGCTGGACGAAGCTTTGAAGCAACTGATAGAGAGCGTCTACTCCAAGCTGAACCTCGTGAACACCTTCTATGATAGCGACGCAGATATTTTGACCATCCTGAACAGCGAACCGTATCAAGGCGGTATTGCCGGAATGGGCAGCAATAATGAGTTTGCCCTGAACGAAATCAGCCAGTGGCTTGAGGAACGCCACATGAGCCACGTCCCTGTGTCGATGGGCGATGTGCAGCGCCGCTATCAGGCGATACCTTACGGTTGGCGAGAAATTGACATTGCTGCGCTTGTGGCAAGGCTTATCGTTACACAGAAGATAGAAATCCGCTATGGCGGTGCGGTCGTAGGCAAGGATGATAAAAATCTCGTCCGCTACCTCCGTGTGAAGTCTGAAATTGATAAGGCAAGTGTGAGCCGTAGGATCGCTCCCTCTGAGGACGATATGCGAAAAACAGTCAAGTTCTTGCGTGAATGGCTCGGACAAATGAGCATTGCAGAAGATGAGGATGGCTTGGTGGCGTTTGTCAAAGACACACTGTCCACAAAACTTGGGCGATACGAAACTCTGCTCAACGAATATAGCCACGACCGATATCCGCAAAAGGACGTCGTGCAAAACGCCCACGACCTAATTGAGGGTGTCCTCTCACAGAAGAATGACAATGTGGCTCTCTTAAAACGCCTTCTTGCCAAACAAGATGACTTGCTCGATGCGTCCGATGACATGGAGGAAATTGAAACCTTTTTCAAGTCCCAACGGACTATCTTCGATTCTGCAAGGGCACTGCAAAAAAGTTTACAAGATGAACGGGATTACTTCGTTACTGACGCTGACACCACATATAAAATCAGCGAGGTCTCCGCTATCCTTGGTATGGCGAAGCCATACACAAGAATCAAAGATCTATCTGACCTGATACAGTCAATCAAGATCTCCTACGGAATCCTTTTGGAGCAAAAGAAAGAGGAAGTGCGCGGCATCATTACTCTGTGCATGGGCGATGTCCACACACTCGCGGGTGTTGGAAGCAAAGCGGTCGAAGAGGTGCGAAAAGCTGACGACCGTTTCAACGAATACAAGCAGAAAGTCACTGATGCAACGAGCTTGACCGTGCTTGATGCTATAATTACCCAGTTACAGAACTATAAAGATCAAGTTTGCAAGAGGATTGAATCCATCCTCCATGAGACTCCGCCGCTTCCTGGTGAAGAGAAGCTGAAGAAGCAAAAAATCGTGCAGGTGCGCCGGTATGATGTATTCCCTGTCAAGCGGCTGACCACAAAAGAAGATGTGGATGTCTACCTTGAAACGATTCGCAAGAAGCTGTACGACACGTTGGAAGCAAACGACGGAATTCAGATAATTTAAGCGAGGGCATTGATATGAACAAAAACAACATACAAAAATATGCAGTTTGGGCGCGGAATGAACTCATCGAGCAAGTGAAGCAACGCGCCTATCAATACGGAATCAGCGCCAAGGGCTACGGCGAAGAGAATGCCGCAGTTATCGCCGGGCGTGTGCTGTCCGCAGACGAGAAGCGGCAACGTGCAGCTTTTGTCAGCGAAATAAAGAGAAACGGCTTTGAGCAAGCAGTTGAGGAAGTGGCATACTCTTGGTTCAACCGCTTTGTTGCTCTCCGCTTTATGGAGGTCAACGATTATCTGCCGACCCATGTCCGCGTGTTTTCGGACACGAGTGGCGGTTTCAACCCCGAAATTCTCAAGGACGTTCTGCACCTCGAACTGGAAGGTTTGGACAAATCGAAAGTTTCCGAAATGCTGAACGCCAACCAAACGGAAGAACTCTACCGTTATCTATTGCTCACCCAGTGCAACGCGCTGAACGCCGCTCTACCGGAGATGTTCGAGAAACTCGGAAGCTACACCGAGATGCTGTTGCCGAACAACATCCTCAAACAGGAAAGTGTACTCGCCCGCCTTGTGAAGGACATCGACGAGGACGACTGGAAGGATGCCGTACAGATTATTGGGTGGATGTATCAGTATTACAACACCGAACCGAAGCAAGCTGTGTTTGATGGCCTTAAAAAGAACGTGAAAATCACCAAGGAAAAAATTCCTGCTGCCACGCAGCTTTTCACACCGGACTGGATTGTTCGGTATATGGTGGAGAACTCTCTCGGACGGCTGTGGCTTGAATCGCATCCGAACCCTACGCTGAAAGCGAATTGGAAATACTACCTCGACGAAGCAGAGCAAACTCCGGAAGTAGCAGAGCGTCTACACGTTCTACGCTCTCAGTCACCTGTGAAGTCGCCCGAGGATATCCGCCTGATCGATCCCTGTATGGGCAGCGGTCATATATTAGTTTACGCCTTTGACGTCCTGATGCAGATCTACGAGAGTGTGGGTGTAAGTCCCCGCGATGCAGCAAAATTAATACTTGAGAAAAATATATACGGTCTCGACATAGACTGCAGGGCATATCAACTTGCGTATTTCTCGCTGATGATGAAAGCACGGCAGTACAACCGTCGTATTTTCACCGATGGCGTGAAGCCGCAGGTCTATCACCCTGCGGGATTTCCCGATGGTGAGGAATACGGCTCGCTCGTGAAAATAGATAAACTTGAACCGATGCCAGAACTTCCGAAAGAACAGCAGATGACATTGTTTGACGGTAGTTACGACGCGAAGTTGAACGCTTGGAACTTTAAGAGGCTCTTGGCGCAGAAGTACGATGTCGTTGTCACCAATCCGCCGTATATGGGCAACAAAGGACTGAACGGAAAAATGGCTGAGTTCTTAAAGGACAACTATCCAGACACGAAATATGACACTTTTTCGGCTTTTATAGAGCGGTGTGGAGAATTTACAAGGCATGGCGGTTATGTCGGGATGTTCACACCTTATGTTTGGATGTTCATTGAGCGATATAGTAAACTTCGTAACCTTATTTATGACACGAAAGACCTAATTAGCTTGATTCAATTTGAATACTCAGCCTTTGAAGAAGCCACAGTCCCTGTATGCACATTCGTTTACCGCGTGTCCACCACCAAAACATCAGGGGAGTATTTGGGCCTTACGGATTTTCGCGGGGGCATGGAAGTTCAGCGTGTTAAAACGATTGAAGCGATTACACAACCTAATTGTGGCTATCGTTTTACGGCGTTTACATCGGATTTCAGGAAAATTCCAGGTGCGCCAATTTCGTTCGCAGTTTCGCATCAAATCTATGAAATCTACAGCCATGCAACGTCAGTTGCGAATTATGGGGAAACCCGCGAGGGTATGGCAACAGCAAATAATGATTTATTTCTAAGATTCTGGTTTGAAGTTTCAAGCCAGAGAATTGGGTTCGGTTTTGCTGATAGAGAAAGTGCGAAGAATAGCGGTAAGAAATGGTTCCCATATAACAAAGGTGGGGACTTTCGCAAGTGGTATGGTAACGACGAATATCTTGTTAACTGGGAAAACGACGGTTTGGAAATAATGAACTATGCTGATGAAAAGACGGGACGAATACGCTCACACAATTACAACTTAGATTATATTTTCCAAGAGGGTATTACTTGGACGGCATTGAGTTCTGGAAATTTTGGGAGTCGGTATTCGGGCACAGGGAAACTTGCTGATTCAAAAGGTTCTATGCTGTATTTGTTCAAACCCCAAAATACAAAATACGCACTTGGCTTTCTTAACTCAACTATTTCAGCATATCTATTGGGAACGATTGCTCAAACACTTGATTTCAAGCCCGGTCGTATTGCTGAATTACCGTTGCGAATAAATGATACCTATCATGCAGCTATAACACAAAAGGTTGAATTCTTAATCAACCTTTCCCGTGCTGATTGGGACGCTTTTGAAACCTCGTGGGATTTCAAGAACCACCCGCTACTCTGCAGGGAACGAACTGTTGCGGAGGCATTTAACAAGTGGCAGTGCGAGGCGGCGGAGCGGTTTGACGCGATGAAAGCCAATGAAGAAGAACTCAACCGTATATTTATTGACTTATACAGCTTGCAGGACGAACTTACACCGAGGGTAGAAGATAAGGACGTGACCGTGCGCCGTGCTGATTTGGGGCGCGAGATTCGCAGTCTGATAAGTTACGCTGTGGGTTGTATGTTCGGGCGGTACTCGCTCGATACAGAGGGGCTTGCCTACGCAGGCGGCGACTGGGATGCGGGCAAATACAACTCATTTATCCCCGACAAGGACAACATCCTCCCCATATGCGATGACGAATATTTCGACGATGATATTTTAGGGCGGTTTGTAGACTTCGTGCGCGTGGTCTACGGTGCGGAAACCTTGGAGGAAAATTTGAAGTTCATCGCCGACGCGCTCGGAGGTAAAGGTACACCTCGTGAGGTTATTAGAAACTACTTCCTGAATGATTTCTACACCGACCATTGCAAGATTTATCAGAAACGCCCGATTTACTGGCTGTTTGATAGTGGCAAGAAAAACGGATTCAAGTCGCTTGTCTATTTGCATCGCTATCAGTCCGACCTAATGGCCAAGCTGCGTACAGATTATGTCCACGAGCAGCAGGAGCGTTACCGTACACAGCTTTCGCACATCGCTGCCGCTCTGAGCACCGCTACGGGATCGGAACGAGCACGGCTGGTAAAACAACAGGATAAACTGTCAGAACAACTGAAAGAAATCACTGCCTTTGAAGAAAAGGTACATCACCTCGCCGACCAAAACATCGAGATTGACCTCGACGAGGGTGTAAAGAAGAACTATGAGATCTTCACAGTTGTTCTGGCGAAGATATAGGAGGACACTATGCTGTCAGAAACGATAAAACTTAGACTCGCAGAACGGTTCACCGCGCCTCTGACTGAATTTCATAAACGCCGAATCGTCTTCTGGCACGACGAAGACGGTGAATTTGCAGATGGAGTTGACGAACTCGACCTGCCCGGAGTGAGCGTCGTCAAACTTACCGGGTCAAACAACTTCGCCGTCAAAAAAATGCTGTCAGCTGATGATTTGACGGGCGACTACCTTGTCTATGACCCGCTGTCCTACGAGAAAGACCAGCATGACGACTGGCTGCTGGACATCAAGCTTTATAGCGAGGATTTCCGCGCTGACCTTGTGTCGCTCCAAATGGAGGAGCTGCTCGTGGAGCCGTCATCGGCAATGCGCAAGACCATGAAACTGTACTCCAAATTCCTCGACAACAAAGACCGCAAGGCGAAGCTGAAAAGAATCGGGCATACTTACCAGACACCACTGCAGCTGCACATTGACATTATGGCGGTGCTGTGCGGAATAAATGGTGGATCGGCACAGGATGTTATCATCGCTGTTCTGTCGGCAGGCTTGGAAAAAGAAAGTAATGATGCACTAATTAATATTGAGAAGTTTGGCAACATTGAAGCGTTCTGGCAGTTAGTTCAGAAGTACACAGGCTATCAAAATAGCGACGACCGCCCGCTTTCCGAACTTGCCGCACATATCCTCATCACCGCCCTGTCACAGACGATGTCGGCTTCTGCCCTGCGAGGTCTGGAGCGGTTTGCGTCCGATTCCAACAAAGCGTACTGCTATCAGCTTGTTCATGAATGGCAACGCAGCGACGGTAGCAGTGACTTGGAGGAGATTTGCCATCATGTAGAGCGTGAATTGCGCCTTGGTGACCGCTTTGACAAGACAGAAATAAGTATCCTTCTAAAGAGTGATACATTCCCAGCTATCAACGAAAGCATACTCAAGCGTTATTTTAAAGAGATTAATGAGAACGTCATTAAAGTTGAGGACATCATTGGTGCTGTCGAAAACCGACGCACCGCCGCTTGGTATGCCCTGACCGAGGATTACCTCGAAAGTCTGTATTACATCGCAAAAATGCAAGAGTTTTATCTCTCGCACATAGACGGATTTCATATCGTTGAACCTGTGAAGGTCTGGAAGTTATATACAACCGATGCTTATGAGATGGACAGCCATTATAGGCATTTCCACTTCTGCTTCGGCAATACCCTGAAAAGTCCGAATGCCCTATTGGAAGATGCTTTGAAGAAGTGTTCCGATGTAGTCGAGGGTTTATATCGTGAGTGGTTCCTGAAGCAACTCACTTCTACTTGGACAAAAGCCATAGCAGGCGATTTGGAGTCGCTTGGTTATGTTTCAGAGATAAATGAACAGCGAAGATTCTATAACCGTTATGTTTCACCGAACGTAAGCAAGAGTAACCGTGTGTTCGTAGTAATTTCGGATGCCCTTCGCTACGAGGTCGCCGCCGAACTATCTGAAACCCTGAGTCATGCCACCAAGGGTACGGCTACACTTGAAGCCGTGCAAGCGGTGTTCCCAAGCATCACAAAATTCGGGATGGCAGCTCTCCTGCCTGGCAAAGAGGTTTCGGCAAACGAGAAGATGGATATATTAGTAAACGGCAGTCCGACTGTCAGTACCGCTCAACGTGGCACGATACTGAAAGCCGCCAACTCCGAGAGCGTAGCGGTTACCTATAAAGAACTGCTTCAAATGAAAAAACAAGAACGGCGTGTATTGGTTGCAGGCAAGGAGATTATTTATATCTACCATAACACGATTGACGCTCTTGGTGATAAAGTCGCCACCGAAACAAAAGTGTTTGAGGCATGCAACGATGCAATCGATGAATTGACCGCCATTGTCAAGATTATCGTAAACGACCTAAGTGGGGTGAATATCTTCATCACCGCCGACCACGGCTTCCTATACACCTACAAGCCACTTGAGGAAAGCCAGAAAATCAGCAAGCAGACCTTTAGCGGCGATATATTGGAACTCGGTAGACGTTATGCACTAGTGTCGCCAAAAACGAATGCTGATTATCTGCTGCCCGTTAAAACAGAACGGACTATCGGTGGCGAGCCAATGAAAGGCTACGCTCCGCAGGATACAGTCCGTATCAAAGTACAGGGCGGCGGTGAGAACTATGTCCATGGTGGCATTAGTATGCAGGAGATGGTCGTGCCCGTTATCGTATACAAGGGAATGCGGACAGGATACAAGAAGTACATTGAGGTGCAGAATCCGGGTCTTTCACTCATATCTGAAAGCCGCAAGGTGTCAAACCTGATGTTCTCTCTAGACTTCCTGCAAAAGCAGCCTATTGGTGATAAGGTTCAGCCATGCAATTACACCTTGTATTTTACCGATGAAGTTGGCGCACCTGTTAGCGACTTCCAGACGGTTATTGCTGACAGAACAAGCAATAATGCCTCTGACCGCGTGTTTAGAGTTAGATTTACTCTGAAACAGGCGCAGTACAATAAAAACAAATTATACCGCCTTGTCATTGCAAACGATACGGATGCTCCTGAAGAGGTCGAGTTCCGCATTGACATAGCGTTTGCCGATGATTTCGGCTTTGATCTGTAACACAAGGAGGATTCTGCTATGGATTTAGAATC
The DNA here is from genome assembly GCA_002298915.1 of Clostridium sp. UBA699. Taxonomy (GTDB): domain Bacteria; phylum Bacillota; class Clostridia; order Clostridiales; family Clostridiaceae; genus UBA699. The sequence goes on along the minus strand of DBML01000004.1, from coordinate 81,122 downwards.
AAATGGGTATACATCGGAAGTAGATGACGCAAATGAAGTCATCAATCGAAAACTGCGAGAGCATTTCGATGGCAAAATTGTCCGTAAAGACCTGACCAAGGCTATCAAAGAGGGGGCAAATGTGCCTGTCTATGTCTTGGAATTTTTGCTTGGGCAGTACTGCTCTTCCGACGACCCTCAAATTATCGAAACCGGCGTTGCGAACGTCAAACGAATCCTTTCGGAAAACTTCGTGCGCCCTGACGAAGCACAAAAAGTGCTGTCGTCGCTCCGTGAACGCGGCAGTTACACGGTCATCGACCGCATAACGGTGAGCCTGAATATAAAACAAGACCGATACGAGGCCGACTTCTCAAACCTTGGCGTTCGAAACATTCCTATATCTTCAGACTATGTATCGAAATACGACCGCCTGCTCTGCGGCGGTATCTGGTGTATTATCGGGCTTGAATATGAGTATATTGAGGAAGACAAAAAGTCCACGCCAATCCGCATAGTAAAATTGACACCGATTCAGATGCCGCACATCGATATGGACGAAATAAAGAACGGACGCCGCGCCTTTACCAAGGACGAGTGGATTACTGTTTTGCTTCGCTCTACGGGAATGGAAGCCGACCACTTTACCAATCGCGAGAAGTGGCTACAACTTGCCCGTATGTTACCGCTAATTGAAAACAACTTCAACTACTGCGAACTGGGACCAAGAAGCACAGGTAAGTCGCACCTTTATAAGGAAATTTCGCCAAACTCTATCCTCGTGTCCGGCGGACAAACCACAGTTGCTAACCTATTCTACAATATGTCGAGCAAGCAAGTCGGGCTTGTGGGACTTTGGGACTGCGTGGCTTTCGACGAAGTAGCGGGCATCACGTTTAAGGATAAAGATGGCATTCAGATAATGAAGGACTATATGGCTTCCGGCTCTTTCGCCAGAGGTAAAGAGGAAAAGGCGGCTTCCGCTTCTATGGTGTTCGTGGGCAACATCAACCAGAGCGTGGACGTGCTTTTGAAAACCTCGCACCTGTTTGACCCGTTCCCTGAAGCGATGGCGTATGATACGGCGTTTCTCGACCGCATGCACTGCTATGTGCCGGGTTGGGAGATTCCGAAATACCGTCCCGAATCGTTCACCAACGACTATGGTTTCATCACCGATTACCTCGCCGAGTTCATGCGGCAGATGCGAAAAGAGCCGTTCGGAGATGTCTGTGACAAATACTTTCGGTTTGGCAGCAACCTGAATCAGCGTGATGTTATTGCCGTCCGTAAAATAGTATCCGGCTTTACCAAACTGCTTTATCCAAACGCCGAGTTCAAAAAAGATGAGATTAAGGAAATATTGACATTTGCACTCGAAATGCGCCGCCGTGTTAAGGAACAGCTAAAGAAAATTGGCGGGATGGAGTTCTACGATGTGAACTTCTCCTACATCGACAATGAAACCTTTGATGAACATTACGTCTCAGTGCCTGAGCAAGGTGGTGGAAAGATAATCCCCGAAGGGCTGACGAACCCTGGCAATGTCTATACAATCTCTCAGGGCAAGACCGGAATGATAGGCGTGTATCGCCTCGAAACGCAGATGCTTCCCGGTAACGGCAAATTTGAGCGCACAGGGCTTGGTTCAGATCGTGACGCAAAAGAAGCCACAAACACCGCATTCAACTATCTGAAGGCGAGCGGTAACCAGATTAGCGGACAACTCAGCACAACAACGAAAGATTACATTATCAACTACCAGGACCTGAACGGCATTGGAATGACGAAATACCTGACATTGCCATCTGTTATTGCGCTCGCGTCCTGCGCCTTAAGTAAACCGACTCTATCAAGCCTTGCTGTTCTGGGCGAAATCAGCATCAGCGGCACAATCCTCAAAGTTGAGGAGCTGGCGAGCGTCCTGCAAGTCTGCCTCGATGCTGGAGCGAAGAAGGTACTGATACCTATAACATCAGCCGCCGAACTTGGAACGGTTCCGTCAGACCTCATAGGTGCATTTAGCTTGATATTTTACTCAACCCCGCAGGAAGCCGTCTTTAAGGCATTGGGTGTGGAATAATCAGTAAAAAACTATCGTATTTTGTTTGAAAAGATGGGGGTGATGTTATTTGATTAGTTTATTGTTTAATAGGGATTTTTACGATATTTCAAATAAGACAAAGAAAGAGCTTGCGATTAGATCAATTGACAGCAAGCTCGGGCTTGATGATAATAATATTGGCTTTATAAAAGGGTATATTTTTGACTTCAAGCTCATTGGTGGCCCAACTGAGGAAGATAAACAATTATTTAAGAAACAAGCAGATGAAGAGATACTTGCTTTAAATGATAATATAACAAATCTTCTCGAAATATTTGATGAAGTAGATTATGAAAACTTTGTTGAGAAACATTGCTTCACAGAGTTGGATTACGAGAGCTTCCTAGAGGCAAATAATTTAGAAGATGTGAGTCAGTTCGCTGAGGATCATCGATATGTGATATTGATTAATGAAATCGAAATTACTGATTCTAGTCTTAATGTCAGTGTTAGAGAAGTGTTGGATTCTGTTAAGAAAACTTTATATATAATTTGTGATGTACCGGATTGTATTTTTATTGATTCAAATTATAATATGTACTCCTGTTATTAATTTTTGCTGATATTAGATTCGAGCATGATAGCTTAGGGAAAATATGATTGGAAAAATCAATAATACCGATAAGTTAATAAAACAAGGGAAAGATGCCATATAACTTGTTTGTCAAACTCCGCAGAACAAAATCGGAGTTAATCATGGCTATAATGCGAAATCGGTTAGTAAAATCAATAAAGGATGAACTGATAAATCACGCGAGGCAATAATGGCAGCGGTGAAGATTTATAATAATTCGTAAATAAATTTTATGTCAGAGACATTCCTAACGCTTTCAATTATTGCCTGAACTTATCTCATGCACGCCTATTTTACCGAATGATTATCGGTCTGTGTCAGCTAATCCTTATGGAATCCTTTTGACAACATACAAAGGAGAATACCGGCTGGCATCGTTTGTGGATGAACAGCGTATGTGCCGTTTGTATGAGAAATTCATCCTCGAAAACTATACAAAAGAGTATCCACAGTTAACCGCATCGGCCCTCGAAAATCCAGTGGGCCCTTGACGAAGATTTTTGCACCATATTACAGGTTGTTCATAGCGATATTACACTGACAGATAAAACGGTATCGACAGTGTTGATTATTGACGCGAAGTATTACTCGCACACGACGCAGGTGCAGCATGATGTCCATACTTTGCACTCAAATAACCTATATCAGATATTCACCTATGTAAAGAATAAAGACTCCGAATTTGGAGGTAAGCCTCACACAGTATCTGGAATGATTTTTTATGCTCGCACTGACGAAACCATCCAGCCGGATAATGTCTATCAGATGAGCGGTAAATAAAGTAAGCGTCAAAACACTGGATTTGAACTATGAGTTTTCTATTATCGCTGGGCAGCTCAATGCAATTGCACAGGAGCATTTTAGCATATAAATACTTGGCTATTTGAGGAGAGGAGGATAGATTATTAATCTATTGAAGATATGGAGCAATGAGGGGGAGGAGTATAATTTATGAGGGAACACTACTATGCCCATGTAATCTACAATAACCCTGGTGTGTATGATTACGAATTCTTTGAAAATCACGCAAATGTTAATGATTTTATTAAAGAGATAATTTCATCACTAAAAGATAATTATGACGAAATAGATGGGAGTGAAGAACTTAATATAATCGACTTTGGAGGATGGGAAGATTTCCTTGAAGAAAACAGAATCGACTATGATTCTGACGGATGGTTTCCATACGAAGCGATTTGGAACTGCATTCATGAAAAATTGCTGACAGCGTTAAATGGTGCATTTAGTAATACCCAAAAATACGCAGCACTTAAAGTTGAGTTGGAAAATTACTTATTTCTTTTAGAGTGTGCCAATTTTACTGATGGTGATTACGAGTTTATGATTAGAATATTTGATAATAGCAAAGATTTTGCAAAGTATTTCTTTGATTACTTGATGGAATCAATAGAAGATAGGAATCATTTTGAACCCTTCAGGAAGAGAATTGAAAATATTTGTTATTTGATTGAAGAAAGGGATTTTCCGAAAAATGAATTTCAAGAAGGCGCTCTAAACGAATGGTTAAATCTGTATGAATTAACCCTGGATTGAATAATTTTTTTGAATTGCAAACATGGAAAGTGATACTCTTATGAAACGGGAAAGAGCTATAAATTTGAATGGCTTTATAATAAAAAATGCTCGCCACAAAATTATAGAGGTCGGTCTGAGTATACAATTTGAGAGTAGGAGGGATTATGTTGCATGATTCTCTGGAAAAAACAATAAGGATACCTGTGATAGTAATGAATGGAATTATTCGATATTTTTACGGCGGAAATTTGCCGACTATAGAAGATGGGGCTATTGGTGACTTAATTATTCCGGAATACAAAGTGAAGGATAAAAGATTTGTTGAAATCTCTCAATGGGAGGAGTATAAAGAAATTTTACCTGTTGATAGTACGATAATGGTTGGTATTGCATCAACGAATATACCAAATGATAAATCAAAGTTTGCTCAAAAACTAAGAATTGACCAGCTTACTGGGGATTTATATATAGGTGTAAAATTGTTGGAGCCATTGCGCTTACAGCTAAGAGGTAGTAAGAGATCAAATTTATTAGGAGTTAAGTGCTGTATTCCTGATCTTGATAATTTTAATGCAACAAGCATTAATAACGCATATACAAAGATATCAGAAGTATTTGAACCTAACCGTAAATCACATACTGGGAATGTTTTTGAAAAATGTTTTTATAAATGCAAAAACGATAAGTGGTATTCATTAGATTCGCTAAGAGAAAATATTGAAGGTAAATGTGAAGAAAAGCTATTTTTGAATTATAAAATTTACAAACTAAATTCAAATAAATTTAATTTGCAAAATGTGGAAGAGAACGAGATGCTTATACTTGGTTATTTACATCAGCATGGAGAGATTGCTGGTGAAAAAATAAAAGAACTCTATAAAGAAAAAGAGGATTACATAAGGATTATTAACCAGTTACTTGATAAAGATTATATTTTTGAATTTATAGAGTGATTGCTCACCCATGATCAATGTAATCATGAAGCAGATATGTGGACGTATTCCCTTGAACGAGGAAAACATAAAAAAGTTTGGGCGTATTGCGTTATACGAAAAAACGCATGGAAGACATCAATATGAATGGCTCGTTGTACATGGAGACGGTCGTGTTGATGTCAAAGGTAGAGAAGTAAGGGTGTATAAAAGCCTTGAAATAAAGGCTTTTCGAGATTTTAGAGAAAAATCCAAGTGTTGAAATCGCAAAAATATTGCTTTGTGGGAACATATCCAAAGGGCTGATTTTGACCCGTACAGAGTGATTAAGATGTCGGTGCTTGGCGAGTGGTCGGTTTAGATGTTTTGGATTTTTAGGGCTTGCTGAGTGGTCATTTAGATGTAGGCATAAAATTTGTTGGATTTAACCTCCATTGCAACGTTTAAATCTTTTAAAAGGGGATGTTAATTGGAATGAGCGAAATGGATAATCTACAAATTGAACTAAAACCTTATAGCGAGGCTGCTTTTAATGCGGAGTACGACCTCGACAAAATAATCTTTGACTTGGATAGCCACATAGATTTGCTGTCAAGCCAAGCTGACAAGTTCGACTACTTGGTTTCAGCCGCTAGCGGAGTGCTGTGCAGCTTGCTCGACATCCTTTGGGTCGGAGAGTTTAGCTTGGAACGCGGACGGGGCATCGCAAGCGATAAAATAGACGGTTTTGTCACAAAAACAGCCAAGATGCTTGGCTGTAAAAATAATGATTTGGAATCTGCAGTAAAATTCCTTGAGAAGAGGTTTCCTATACCGAGCGACGGAAATACTCCTGACTTCGGTGGCGGCCTTCAACATCATCTACGCGACTTTTCTCACCATCCCACTATCGTCGGACTGATGTTCTCACTTCTTACGCAGTTTACAGACAAATCTTACGGCACGGATACGAACGGTTCTTTTATGATTGTCGATGTGCCGGAAGTGAGCAGAGCTTTTATTGGAAACGATGTACAGTCCAAGATACTCTTTGGTACGATTACTTGGTTCTTTCATCTCGTTAGCGATGTTGCTGGTTCGAGCAGTTCAGTCGGAAAAAGTGGCGGCACAGGAATACCTGGTCCTATACTTGCTTTGGCAAAAGAACTTTCAGTACTGCCAATTTTCAAAAACATGAATGTCAGTGACAATTCGCTGTCGGTATTCTTATCGAAGCTATTCAACGGTACTCTGCTTGCGAAGCACGATGAGAACGGCACTATTATCAAAGAAACAGTTCTCAAGTTTGAATTACGTGGTGAAATGGGCGTTGGCATCGAACTTGGAAGACAGGCAGTTCCGGTTGTAGCGAACGACTGTATCGTGAGGACATTCTATCTCATTCGGCGTCTTGCAATGGAAATACGATCGAACGACATACAGTCGATTTCTGATATGAACCAGATAAACTGGGACAATGTGAAACCGCTGAACAATCCCACCATCGCCAGAATGCTAACGATTTCAACAGGCGTCTTCACGACCGTAGATGTCGGCGAAGCGGTCATAACACAGGAATACTGGGTTTCGATTAACTATGTTGGTGTCGGTCGTTTCGCTATTGCCATAGGCGAAGACGTATCTTGGTGTCTGAAAGCCCGGAATGTCAAACGAATTAAACAAGTGTATGAGGACATAAAGCGGTTTGCGTATAGGCAAGAAGACGATAACATTTATAAAAGGATAGGTGCGGATATGGAAATTGATAAACTCGGTTTAACGGTTGAGCAAACGGAGCTTCTATACAACCTCGAATACTACAAAACACTAAACGACATCCAAGCCACAAAACAGCCCATAAACAAGGAAGGAATTAAGAACCTGAAACATGAGTGGCTTGATGAGTGGAAAACATTCATAACAGATGGCTTTGCGAGCTTTTTGGGAATTGAAGGTGCTACGCTTCATTGGTATTCTAAACAAGAACTCATAAAGAAAATTGAAGACAACGAGCCTCAGAAAACCTGGTTCAGATTGGTTTTACTTGAAGCTATGCTCTTTGAGCCATATTATCCGTTGGGCGTGGAACAAGATAAAAAGGGCAACACTGTACCGAGCAAAAAATACAACCAGTTGCAAATGCCGACTTGCGGGTATTCCAAAAACAGTGGTGATGCGTATCTTGACTCATATTTCAGCGGTAATTACTACCATCAAGGCTACATTAAACGTCTTCGTAAGTGCTACGAGAAGGTCGTTTTTGAGATGAAAGAGGTTCTCAAGGGGCTACTCATCGGTGGTGCAATAACCGCCGGTATCGCCATAATCACCATTGCAACAGCCGGAGTATTATCCGGACCCATCGCAGTTGCTTTGGTCGGCTCGAACTTTGCCGGGCTTAGCGGTGCTGCCTTAACAAGTGCCTGCCTTGCTTATCTTGGCGGTGGTGCAATAGCAGCCGGTGGTGCCGGCATGCTGGGCGGTACTGCTGTGATTGTTGGCGGAGGAGCTGCCCTCGGAATAGGCGCAGGTTTAGGTGTCGGCGGAGCGGTAGGAGCTGCTGGTCTAATAGGTAAACAGAACACAATTTTGCAATCGGCTAAATTGCTAGTCTCCATTCGCGAGATATTCCTGAATGACGAACATGACACAGAGTATTCAAATACTGTTTATGAACAATATGTCCAAAACATCAGGAATATTGAAAACGGATTAACCGAGTTGAGATTGAAGGCCGATGTTGCGGACGGCAAAGAGAAAAAGGAACTGAAAAGGCAAATAAAGAATGCTGAAGAGTCTATTGAAGCTATGAAAATTGCGAGGAAAAACTTGTTGAAATTTAAGAGTTCGTTCGAAGATGGATTAGCTCAATTATAGAGTTATATATGCTCTGCAAACCATAGGCACCCTACATCATAATTTTCGTAGAGTGCCTTGCTCCATTTCAAACTATTCTTCCACATCTATCGTCAAACCGGACTTGAATTCTACATTGAATTTGTCCTCGTGAACGGTAACTTTTTCAATCAGTCGCCGGACAATCGACTCGTCATATTGGGTCAAGGTAGTTGGCTGCTCATGTAGAAATGCGCTCTTATCTGAGATGCGTTTTTTCAGCTCATCCTGTCCCAGATTCTCGAGCTGGGCCTTTTGCTTTTCCTCACGTAGTCGGTAGATTTCATCGCCGACCTTTTCGTATTAAGCCTTGGAACTGCGAGCTTTAAAAGTTCTGTTTGAAGTTCTACCAGCTGTTTGTCAATTTCCAAAAAAGTATGGCTGTTTTCATCGCATATAACAGTTTCGATGTTATTCTGCAGCGTGATAAGAAAATGATCTTTATCGCACAATGCTTGGATGATGGCGGTGACCATCACCTGCTCTAAGGTGCTCTCAAGTACCATACGAGCATCGCAGAACAAGCCGGTGTTCTCCAAGCGGCTGACACAACGCCAAACTATGAATTTCTTCTCTCGGTTGTTCCAGTGGACCCTTCGGAACACCACACCGCAGCCACCACAGACAATCATGTTAGAGAAACTGTGAATACAGCTGAACTGACCCTTACCCACTTTAGTAGACACAGCAAACTCGTGTTATACTGGACGCCTTTTTTCTTGTGTTCACTCTATAGGGTCCATTTAGTCAGAAAGACCCTTCAATATTTTAGGTATGTGTCCTAACTGCTATACAATAGCTAAGCATGGAGGGAAAAAGGATCTAAGTAATATATTCACGCAGTCTCAAGCTCTTATAGAAGGTGATATATTCCCTGAGGAGGTTCTAGAGTTTAATGGGGATTACTATATAGTAGATATTAAGTTCAATGGAGAGCATAAGAAATTGAAAGTGAGCAAAGTTCATATTAACTATTTTGCAGCTCTTTTGGAAAACAATGATTTTTGTTAACCTGTAGTAATTTTAACGAAATTATTTAAGGTAGGTGTTTGTAATGCGAGGATTATTTAAGTTTCTAATGTATTTAATACTACTTCCGATTATTGTTTTACTATTATTAATTAAGAGGGCAAGCGGCAAATAAAATGCATGAAGCCAATTGGAACATAATTTAAAAAAGAGTATACAATAGGAGGCATGATTATGGAAGAGAAGACAATACTTGTTAGTGTTGAAGAAGCACGTGAGTTACTTGGTGGTATAGGGAGAAATTGCTTATATAATTTAGCCAAGGATCCAAAATTCCCATCATTCCGTATCGGTAACCGTATATTTATTAATAGACTAAAGCTTCAGGAATGGGCTGATGAAATGGCTAATAAAAGTATACTAAAATAGGTAACAGGGAACCAATAAGAAAAAACAGCGAAAATACATTTCAAATATAATTTTTGACTGCAATAAGTTGGAGACTATTTGGAGACTACGTATATAGAAAAACACTATAAAACAAATAATGATAAAGTAAGGATGTTAATACGATCGCTGAAATATCAGGGGTTACAACAAGATGCGTCTGTACGCAATAAGCTATCTATCACACTACGAACCAGTTAGTGGGGGGTGGATCCTCTCCCTCGCATCATGATCTAGCGATCGCAATGGTTACTGATTTTTTATATGGTGGGAGTTACACTTTTAAACTCCCGAAGTGTGTTGTTATAACAGTTCAAAACTTCAATATCTATGAAATCAAAGAAAGTATGTGAATGTCAACCAAAAAGTTTACCAACTGACAGTGAAAGAGTTTACCACTTTGTTTCTGATAAAGGGGAATACCAGAAGCATTCCCCATTTTTTATCGAATTATCACTTTTCGATATCTGTTACCACAGCTGCATGTTCTGCTCGATAAGGATTATCCGAATTCATATTTAACACATGAGACCGGAAAGTAAGACTGTCAATCAAGGCTGTCACCATGGTCTGGTTTTCGAACATGGTAGTCCATTCGCAGAATTGGAGGTTTGTTGAAACAATGACACTTTTTCGCTCTACTCGATCAGCCACTACTTTAAACAGGATCTCTGACTGGTGCCGATTGTATGTAAGGTAACTCAGCTCATCAATGATTAACAAGTCAACTTTTGCTATCTGCTTCTCCAGGCGGATGAGCCGGTGGTTGTCCTGAGCTTCGATCAGCTCGTTAGCCAGGTTTGCTGCAGTACAGAACTTCACGTTCATTCCTTGCATGCATGCCTTGATACCAAGTGCAATTGAAAGGTGGGTCTTTCCAGTACCTGGATTTCCAATCATTACTATATTCTGGCGTTTGGCGATGAAATCGCAGGCTGCAAGCTCATGTATGAAAGCCTCTTGCATGTGTTCAAATCGACCGCAATCAAGTTCATCGATTGTCTTGATGTATGGGAATCCGGCAGATTTGACCTTCTTTCTACGAGTGCTTTCCAGTCTGGAATCAAGTTCTAGCTTCATGAGTGCAATTAAAAAATCACCATAACTTTGATTCTGATCGAGCTGCCTTATGACCTCTGTGTAGTTGTTAAACATAGGAGTTCGCAGTTGTTTGGAATACATTTCAATCGTTTATGCCTGTAAGTCTATCATTGCGCCACCCCGCATTTCTCATCATATTTCCTAAGATCCGTTGGATATATGTCAATATCATGCTGGAGGTATACGACATTCGACTCAGGGACTTCGTGCAACTGACTACGTATCATGTCAATGGAAGGTATGATGTTAGGTGGAAGTTGATCCTTTATAGAGAGGATTCTCGCCTCTCCATAATCTTCGCAAAGTCGAAGAAGTTTAACCATTTCAGCATTGCAGCCCGGAAGGAGCTTGTCCCATTCCAGCAGTTCTTTGGTGATATTCGCCCTTACGGGCTTAGCCTGAAATACGGAACGTGGTTTGCGTTCAAGAATATCCAGATAGTGTTCCAATCGGTATGCTGTTTTACCTGAGCCGTACATTCGGTCATATGTGGCAATTACATCCCCAGCATGGAAGATGTGTACTTCATTCGCATAGCCCTTCACTGTTACATTCTTTCTTAGAAGCCGGACAGGCACAGAGTAGTTATTTTTGTCAAACCTCACAGTAGAGTAGTCCTACGGAGGGTGATGCCGTACGGCTTGTATCAAAGCGATAGGTAGGTATTTGTTTCAGGAAGCGCCATTCTTCATCGTAGGACGCTTGGACGCTTTGTGACCTTGACTTCACCTTATGAGTCCTGCGGTATCGTATGCAGTCTTCAAGCAGCTTCTGGTTTAGTTCTGAGAGGTCTTTGACCCTCGGCACGGGAACCATGAAGTTCCTTCTGGCAAAACAAACAAGGTTTTCAACCAACCCCTTTTCGTTTCCGCTTGCTATGTTGCAGAAATCCGTCTTGAAGGCATAATGTGCGGCAAAAGACTCGTAACCCTTGGGAGCCTTGGCATGAAGTCCAAATCCTTCGCCGACGGCAACCTTTGCATTGTCGAAAATTAGCCGCTTCGGGATACCTTTAAAGTAATCGAACTTACGCTGCTGAGCTTCAAGAAATGACTCGAGGTTCTGTGAATAAAAGCCTTGTACAAAGATGTCGCAACTGTAACAGAGTCTTCCACAGAAGAAGTTAACTTTCGTTTTGATTCCGTCAAAGTAAGCAGTTGCCTCGTTCCAATCAATCTGGATGGCTTCACCTGGATCATATTCCAGAGGCATATCAGCCTGGGCTGGAACTGAATGCTCGGATTTCAGCAGCCTAACGGCTTCTCGAACCGTAGAATAGGAGCCTTCAAAACTTTTTTCAGCAACGAGTCTGTCAAATATGCGTTTGGCGGTATGCTTCTGCTTTTTAAGATTCTCTTTCTGGTTTTGCTGGATACAAGACAGGATATAGGCTTTTATGTCATCAGTGATGACGTCCGGAGGGCGAGAATAAGATCTTCGCACATCGGGATGTGTGTTGCCTTCACAGTACTTTTTTACAGTCTGTCTTGAGATACCTAGTCTCTTGGCGATGGACCTTTGGGATTCACCCTCGGTGTAGAGGGTTCGGATTTTAGAGTAAATATCCACTTCGATAATCACACCTTTCATCTCCTTATAAGATTTTTGTATATCTAAATCTTACAGGGATTTATTTCAAGGTGGTAAACTAATTCGCTATCATTTGGTGCTGAAGTGGTACACTTTTATAGTATCATTTACAAAAGTATAAAGTTGTTTGAATTTATAGATTACATTTACAAATTGCGTTGATATTTAAAGAAGTATTTAATGCATTGAAATTTCTTTATTAAAGGACATTTGATAAGGAAAAGAAGATGGTATTAAACTTGTTGAGACTACACAAACATGATATAATCAAGAAAGTTTTACAAAATATACTAAGTTTAAAGAAAATTATTGGGAGTAATATATTATTAGAATATATTTAAATCAGTATTTTAAATATATTACATGGAGGGAAAAAGTGGGACAATTACAATTAAAAGATATATATTTCGGCAAAATTGATGGGTATAATGAATATTTAGAATATGGGTTAGAGACATTTAAAGGTCTTTTTTTTGAATTTCCAAATTTAGATATTAAGCGACTACTTAATGGTTCAACTTATTATATTTTTGGCAATAAAGGCACTGGCAAAACAATGTTACTAAAATATCTTGAAAGTACTGTTTTAGAAAATTTCGCTACTAATTTTACTGAATTTATTAGATTCAAAAAAGATGTTAATGAAGAAGACAGAAATCATATAAAACGTGCATCTTTACCAACTAATTCTTTCGAAGAAGTAGTGGAAAGTGAAATACCGACCGACTCGACTGTAAATAGTATTTTAGCATGGCAAGTATACTTAATTAAAGTAATTATATTTAGGCTCGAAAAAACCGAATATGGTGTTTTCGACCGCAAAGATGATAATTGGATAAAATTAACCCAATTATTATCTGCCGTATATGGTAAAACTGAACAAAATCCTATTAAAAAGATATTACCAAAAATAAAACGGGGAAATATTGAATTAGACATTGCAAAATTAGCGAAAACTACTATTGAATTTGAGTGGATTGACTCAAGTCAAAGAACTGTATCCTTTTCTTCTATAGGTAAACAAATATTGGAATTATATTCATCTCTTGTTCCTTTAGAAAACAATATGTACATATTTATTGACGAACTAGAATTATCCTTCAAACAATCTAAAAAATATGAGCGTGACATAACGCTTATAAGAGACTTGATATTTGCAATAGAATATTTATGTGATTTAAATAGAACCAACCATTTTAATGTGTATATTATCGCAGCTGTGCGTAATGAAGTGTATAAAAACATACTTTCAAAAGGAATGGAAATAAATAAGACAACACATGATTTTGGATATACAATTTCTTGGGAACAAAAGGGTGGAAATATCAAGAATCATCCATTATTAAAAATGATTGAGAAACGAATTCACTACAGTGAGCAGGAAAGAGGTTGTCAATTAACACAAGATATTTGGACTGATTATTTTATCCCTTATGTTGGGATTAGAAAAGTATCTGCTCCAAATTATGTTCTTGATTTAACATGGTATAAACCAAGAGATATAATTCGATTATTTACAGCGATGCAATTTTTACAGGGTAACAAAAATACAATTGACCAAGAAACATTTGATACAATTACCAAACAATACGCCGAAGAATCTTGGGTTGAATTTGAAGAAGTTCTTACTGTACAATATCCGGATGCAGAAGTGGATGGAATTAAAAAGGCTTTAACAGGGATCTCTTTGCCATTTACAGTAAACGACTTTTTTATTCAAATTAAAGGAAAAGCCGATGTTTTTGATGAAGTAGAGCTACTTATAAAAAATAAAAGAAAACCAGCACAAATATTGCGATTTTTATATGATATAGGAGTAATTGGCAATTATGGGGGTACTACTCGATTCAGTTTTAAAGGCGATGATGATATAGATCCATTATCACCGCTTACAATACATTATCCTCTAATCCGCTTTTTTAAGGCCAATATAAAAAAACGCAATATTAGATAAAAATATGATTAAATTCAATTAATATCGGAGGATTCAGTATATTGGCATATGAAATAATCCATGAAGAAGAGCTAATAGAATGCTGGTTTGGAATTCTCATCATAAACACCAACACTAATGTTAAATGCTGGAAAATGCCGTATTTTTATTGGTAGAACACTTAAATTTATTTAGATTATAAAAATAAAAAATCAAAAAGGTTTGAATTATGACAACTATCTTGACAAATTCCGTTACTGGAAGCTTGTAAGATTGACTGCTATGAAATCGACAGTTCAGTTGACATCCTTAATTCAGATTCGGCTATGAATAAGGTTAATATCGAAAAATGAATAGATGATAGGTTAAAAACTGCACAAAACCTCAAAATGACACATACTTAACAATATCCAACCATATTTATGAATAATAAAAAAATAAATATTTCAAATTTCAGATATTTCCTGTTGCAAATACATCCAATCTGTTATACAATAGTCCTACATTGTACTAATATAGTTTGGATGACTGCAGCGTGAGACAGCATTTGCTGGCCGAAGAAGCAATGATATAAGCCACGATTATATCAAAAACTTTCAGGCAAAGATAGCGCTGCATGACAGGACTCTGAAAAGGCTGCTTGAATGCAGGACCGTAGGTGTAAGATATCTTCGATATCAAGACTCTCAGGTAAAGATAACAGAGGACATGTGGGGTGGATTAAATTCGCCTTCACGGTCCTCTTTTTGTCGTATCAAATTCAGGCGCACATGCGCTCCATGCTGCCCCTGTAAAAATAATCAAATAAAAAACGGAGGTTGGAAAAAATGATCAACAGTACCATGAAATTTATCACCGATTATGACTCAGAGGTTGGAGCAGCTATTGAGGAGGAATGCGCGCGCCAGCGAAGGAACCTGGAGCTTATCGCTTCAGAGAACATTGTCTCGGAGGCCGTCATGCTGGCGATGGGAACCCCGCTTACCAACAAGTACGCCGAAGGCTATCCTGGAAAAAGGTATTACGGAGGCTGCGAGCACGTCGACGTCATTGAGAACATCGCGATCAGCCGCGCTAAGGAGCTGTTCGGAGCCGAATATGTTAACGTTCAGTCGCATTCCGGCGCGCAGGCGAATATGGCAGTCTATTTCGCGCTGATCAAGCCCGGCGACACGGTCCTGGGGATGAACCTTGCGCACGGAGGGCATCTTACTCACGGGTCACCGGTGACCATGTCGGGACAGTACTACAACTTCATCCACTACAACGTGGACGACGACGGGCGCATAGATTACGACAAAATCCGCGAGACAGCACTCGCCAACAAACCAAAGCTCATAGTAGCAGGCGCTTCCTCCTACCCGCGCGAGATAAAATTCGACCGCTTCGCAGAGATCGCAAAGGAAGTCGGAGCATACCTGTTCGTGGACATGGCCCATATATCCGGGCTGGTTGCGGCAAAGCTCCACCAGAGCCCGGTACCATACGCGGACGTCGTGACCACAACCACCCACAAGACCCTGAGAGGCCCACGCGGAGGCATGATCCTGTGCCGCTCCGAGGAATTCGGAAAGCAGTTCAACAAAGCCGTATTCCCGGGAATACAGGGAGGCCCACTCGAGCACGTCATCGCGGCCAAGGCCATCTGCTTCGGCGAGGCGCTCAAGCCGGAATTCGCAGAATACCAGCAGCAGATCATCAAGAACGCTGAAGCTCTTGCAAACGCGCTGCTCGCGGAAGGGTTCGACCTGATATCGGGCGGAACCGACAACCACATGATGCTTCTGGACCTACGCAACATGAACATCACGGGCAAGGAGCTGGAGAAGAGGCTGGACGAGGTTTACATCACTGTAAACAAGAACTCCATCCCCAACGACCCTATGAGCCCCTTCGTGACAAGCGGAATCAGGGTAGGCACCCCTGCGGTCACCACCCGCGGAATGAAGGAAGCCGACATGGCCAAGATAGCACGTTTCATCAAGCTGACCGCCACCGACTTCGAAGCAAGCGCAGATGCCATAAGGGCGGGCGTCACGGCTCTTTGCGACAGATACCCTCTATACTAAGCATTACAGAACCCTGGCGAAAGCCGGGGTTCTTCTATTTAAGCGCTTTCTGGCGTCTGATGTCAAAATATTCAAATATTAATTTGTGTTTTCATATTAAGAGAAGTTATAATTTATGTAAGAACACTGTTGAAAGGAATGATAGCATGTTATCTTCTTCGATCAATAAGATACTGGACATGGACAAGGAAATAAGGGGCGCCAGCATAAGGCTGGAAGACCTTCAGAAGGGCAAAACGGCGATCGTGGTGGTCGACATGGTCAACGGCTTCGTTCACCAGGGGCTGCTGTCCTCGCCCAGGATACTCGCGATAGTTGACCCCATAAAAAGGCTCATGGCCAGGGCGCAGGGCTGCGAAAAGATATTTTTCCTGGACCGTCACAGCGACAGCTCGCCGGAGCTCAAGACCTACGGGATCCATGCCGTCATCGGCAGCGGGGAGGACGAGCTCATACCAGAGCTTGCAGGGATGGCAGAGGGAGCGGCTGCGACCGTTATACAGAAGAACAGCACGAACGGCTTCCATGCCCCTGGGTTCAGGGCCTGGCTTGAGAAGAACGAGGGCAGGATAGAGAACTACATTGTTACCGGCTGCGAGGCCGACATCTGCGTGGCGCACTTCGCCGCCACCATGAAGACCTACTTCAACGAAAAGAACCTGAACAGGAGGATTATAGTTCCGATAGACTGCGTCGAGACCTACGACTACGGGACCCACGACGGCGACCTCATGAAGGTCATCTCGCTGTGGGAGATGAAGCTGAACGGCATAGAGGTAGTCGACGAAATAACATAAATGAAGGAGGAGTCGCCATGAAGTTCAACATAAACAGCGAAAGGAACCTTTCCATGCTCATGGACTTCTACGAGCTGACCATGGGCAACGGCTATTTCGAGAACGACCTCAAGGACAAGGTGGTTTACTTCGACCTGTTCTTCAGGAAGAACCCCGACGGCGCAGGATTCTCCATAGCTGCTGGTCTGGAGCAGTTGGTGGAATTCGTCAGCGACCTGCATTTCGACCAGAAGGACATAGAGTACCTCAGAAGCAAAAAGCTTTTCTCGGAGGAGTTCCTCCAGTACCTTCTGGACTTCAGGTTCACAGGCGACATATACGCCGTTCCGGAAGGAACGCCCATGTTCCCGAACGAAGCCCTCGTTACAGTGAGGGGGAAGATCATAGAAGCTCAGCTCCTCGAGACGATGCTCCTGGTGACCATAAACCACCAGAGCCTCATCGCAACGAAAGCGAACCGCGTCGTCAGAGCATCGCAGGGGAGGACGCTCATGGAGTTCGGGGCAAGGCGCTCCCACAGCTACGACGCCGCAATCTACGGCGCCAGGGCGGCGTACATCGGCGGGGCGGACAGCACAGCAACAACGATAGCCGACGAGCTTTTCGGAGTCCCTGCCGTTGGCACCATGGCCCATTCCTGGGTTCAGCTCTTCGACGACGAATACGAGGCTTTCAAGACCTACGCCAAAACCTATCCCGACACGTGCACTCTCCTGGTCGACACCTATGACGTCCTCGGCAGCGGAGTGCCCAACGCCATCAGGGTGGCCAGGGAAGTCCTGGAACCCGCTGGGCACAGGCTCAAAGGCATAAGGCTCGACAGCGGCGACCTGGCGTATTTCTCCAAGGAATCGAGGAAGCTGCTGGATGAGGCGGGGCTCGCCGACTGCAGGATAGTGGCGTCCAGCAGCCTCGACGAGTACATCATCACCGACATCATAGGCCAGGGGGCGAAGATTGACATATTCGGCGTTGGCGAAAGGCTCATAACCTCTAAGTCGGACCCGGTGTTCGGAGGAGTATACAAGCTGGTGGCCGTCGAGGAAGGCGGGGAGGTCATCCCGAGGATAAAGATATCCGAGAACCCAGAGAAGATAACGAACCCGGGGTACAAGATGCCCTGGAGGCTGTACAGCAGGAAAACGGGAAGGGCCCTGGCCGACATAATCGCCCTTGCCGATGAGGAGATAGACGACACCAAGCCGTACGTGATATTCGATCCGGTCTACACCTGGAAGAAGAAGGAGATCGAGGACTTCAAGGCCAGGAAGCTGCAGGTGCCAGTGTTCCTCAACGGCGAATGCGTATACAGGCTTCCGGACCTGAAGGAGATCAGGGAGTACTGCAGGCAGCAGGTCGACACGATCTGGGACGAGACGAAGCGATTCGTGAACCCCCAGAAATACTATGTGGACCTGTCAGGAAAGCTCTGGTCCGTCAAGAACGACCTGATAGAGAAGCACAAGAGCAAAGAGCCAAGCCAGGACCAAAGCTGAAAAAGTATACCTCCCTGTGTTGTAAATCGTTTTTGGGAAGCCTATAATTATATTACAGCAACTTAAAACCAAAAACGTATCGTGAGGAGGAACTGAAAATGTTAAAATCAGAAGCAAAGGAAGTTGAACTCTATTCGCTGATAAACCTGGTCGCGGCGGACGAAGCGGACATGAAAGTTGTAATGTGCAATGTGGACACCGAGGTTGAGCCTGGAAAGGTCAGCGAAGAAATGCTTTACGAAGGAAAGTTCAACGCGTTCGACGAAAAAAACGTAAAGAACTACGCGGTTGACTCTTTCAGCTTCGGCGAGGACCTGATAGTTATATACGTGCACAACCCGCACGGAATATAGATAAACACATTAAGGCTTAATCAAAGGAGGTATGGCAAAATGGACAGCGGAAAGTTTTTGAAAGAAGTGTTTGACACCGGAGAGGCTTCGGACACAGACATCGTGAAATTCATGCTCCAGGAGTATTTCCTAAAGGGACTCAACCTCAACGACTTTGAGGAGGACCTTATCTACAAGTACTATACCAACGAGGATTACGCGAGGGACCTGGCAAGGGACTTCCACAACAAGCTCGAGAAATTCTGCAAATAAAGCAAAAATGGAACTGGAGCCGTTAAAAGCTCCAGTTCTTTGTGCGACAAGGGGGACGACATGAAAGAAAAAACTGCAGCAAGGAATATCATCAGACGCTGCTGTGCAATGCTAATGCTTCTTCTTCTCATGTCCGCTTCGGCGGGCTGCGGCATGGCAGGCATCCGCGGAGTTTTGAAAGCCGCTCCGAAGGCGGCCACGGATTCGGCAGCCGGGGGCTCGGGGGGAACCGAAGGCGAAGTACGGGCTGCAGAGGAAGCAGCCGCTGGCGGGACGCTGAAGGTCCACTTCATAGACGTAGGCCAGGGCGACAGCATCCTGATACAGCAGGGAAGCGAATCCATGCTCGTCGATGCAGGCCCTAACGGTTCATCCACAGCTGTGGGAAAATACATAGCCTCGCTGGGGATAACAAACCTGACATATGTCGTTGGGACGCATCCCCATGAGGACCATATAGGCGGCCTCGACTACGTCATAAGCTCCTTCGGCACAGGCAGCATATACATGCCCAGGGCGTCTGCCAACACCAGAACCTTCGAGGACGTCCTTACCGCGGTAAGCAGGAAGGGAATGAAGATAACAGCGCCTGCCCCGGGGGACAGCTTCAAGCTGGGCGACGCCAAAGTCGAAGTGCTCGCGCCGAACTCGTCCAGCTACGACAGCCTGAACAACTACTCCCTAGTTCTCAAGGTTACCTACGGCAGCACGTCGTTCCTGCTGGAGGGGGACGCCCAGTCGCTCTCCGAAAGCGAGATGGTAGCCAAGGGCTTCGACCTGAAAGCCGACGTCCTGAAGGTGGCCCACCACGGCAGCACCTCTTCCACCACATCGTCCTTCCTGGACAGGGTGGAGCCCAGGTACGCAGTCATAAGCGCAGGGGCTGACAACCCATACGGGCATCCGGCGCAGAAGACCTTGGAAAAGCTCGAGGACAGGGGGATCAGGGTGTACCGCACCGACGAGTCCGGCACCATCACGGCAACCAGCGACGGCAAGGCTATTACTTTTCAAACTACAAAATAGAGCAGAGGAGGAAGGAAGATGAAGGTCATAATAGACAGGTTCGAAGGAGAATTCGCGGTCTGCGAGAAAGAGGACAGGACGATGCTGGAGATCCCCGTGAAGGACATCCCTGCCGGCGCAGGGGAAGGGGATGTGCTGGTGCTTGAGGCTGGCTCGATCACGGTAGACAGCGAGGAGACAGATAAAAGGAAGGAACGGATAAAAGGGTTGATGGACAGCCTTTGGCAGTAGAAAACAAGCCGCAAACCTTTGAAAAACAAGGGTTTGCGGCTTCGCTGCTTCAGCTTTTATGTTTTAATGTCAGTCCTGGTGCTTCAGGATCTCGTAGACGTTGCAGCCAAGGTAGCTGCATATCTTCTCCTGGGCCTCCATTGGGATGTACTCGCCCTTCATGATGCAGAGCATAGTCTCCTCGGATATCACGCCGTCGCTTATGAGCTGTTTGGGCATTATCTTCTTCTCGACCAGTTTGTTGAAAAGCGGCTGGTAGCTTACTTTCATAATTATGAACCTCCAAAAATCGAATTGTGCAATCTTATTATACAACAAAAATGGCCCTGCATAACCTCAGGGCCAACAAAAATCTATGAAAAACATACCGCAGCAGGAACGGGCTACAGGCCCTTCAGGTACACTATGTAGTACGCCAGCAGCGGGATCGCAAGCATGAGGAACGCCGCCGCACAGTCCTTCGCAGTGACAGGGTCGGCTTTTTCGTTCGGATGGATCTCGAGGTTGGAGCCGCAGCTCCAGCACTCCTGGTTTTCAGCCTTCAACAGTGCTCCGCATTCTGGACACAAAGTCATCTCTTCCTTAACATCTCCTTCCGGAATTTAATCTCGATTAGCATGCAGGGTAATATATTCTATGCTGAAAGCGATTATCCTGCCTTCGCTTCAAAAAAAGTCCACCTATTATTAGCATTAGGAACGAAGCAGTGCTATAATTATGTTAGTTGTTTAATTAAGGAGTTGTATGCCCATGAACAAGATACTCAGAGAACTTGACCTGCTGTATTCGGACACAAGGAAGGACCCTGCGCTCAGGGAGAGGCTGCTGGCAACGCGCTCTGCCGAGGACCCTATGGACAGCTTCTGCCAGATAGCCTGCGAGGCAGGAAGGAACATAACGGTCGGCGACCTTTTCGCGGTGGGCCTGGAGTACAGCGACAACCAGTGCAAGAGCCAGAACGGCGGAAACCAGTACCCTTACCAGGGGTTTCAGGACATCTACGAGACATTCTTAGCTTCCCTTTGATAGGGGCGAGGAACCCGCGGGTTCCTTTTTTCTTTGCTCAAATAACTTCACTTTCACACATTTTCTTTATAATTCTGCCGAAGTTTGCGGTTAAAGTGTAATCATAACAAACATGCAAAGGAGGCAGAGCAATGAAGCCTGTAGTAATTATCCCGGCGCTCAACCCTGATGGCAAACTTGTCGCTCTGGTTGAGAAGCTAAGGAAAGAAGACTTCGATGTGGTTGTTGTGAATGATGGAAGCAGGGAAGGATGCAGGGGCGTCTTCAATACACTCAGATGGAGATACCAGTGCGACGTGCTGGTCCACCCCGAAAACAGGGGAAAAGGAGCAGCGCTTAAGACCGGCCTGAGGTACGCCTGGGCAGGCTACCCCGATTCCTGCGGGTACGTGACGGCCGACGCGGACGGGCAGCACTCGGCAGAGGACATAGCCAAGGTCGCCTCCGCGCTGGAGGAAGGGGCAGAGGGCCTGGTCCTTGGGACCAGGGACTTCAGGGGAAAGGACGTCCCCTTCAAGAGCAGGTGGGGCAACCGCATCACGGCTGCCGTCTTCAGGGCGAGCACAGGACGGAGCTGCCCGGACACCCAGACAGGCCTGAGGGGGATCCAGAGGAAGCACGCGGAGACCTGCCTTGCCATAAAGGGGGACAGGTTCGAATACGAGATGAACATGCTGATGGAGTTCGTGAAGAGGGAGCTTCCCCTTTCGCAGGTCCCGATCAGGACTATATACATGGAGAACAACAACGCCTCGCACTTCAACTCCATCAAGGACTCCGCAAGGATATGCCTGAACATAATGAAGTACAGCCTGGCTTCCATGTCCTCCGCGGCCATCGACCTGACGCTCTTCACCCTGTTCACGGCAATCTTCGGGGCAGGCGCCCAGGGGATACTCGAGTCTACGGTGCTGGCGAGGGTCCTGTCGGGGACGGTTAATTTCTCGCTCAACAGGAACTGGGTTTTCAAAAGCAGCAGCAGCCACTGGGCGGAGCTGGCCAAGTACTTCACCCTGTTCTCCGGTCAGATGATGACAAGCTGGGTGCTCGTCGCAGGGCTGTCAAGCCTTTTGGGGCATCCGACAGTCGTCAAGGTTTTCGCAGACACCGGGCTCTTCTTCCTGAGCTACCAGATCCAGAAGAGGTACATCTTCAACAACGGCAGAAAGGACACGGAAAGCGATGAAAAAGTTTTTGTCAAAACCGTATAGATGGGCCGCGGTCTTCTCGTTACTCCTCACAGCGGCGTTCACCTTCGTCATAATGGACACCTTCGTCCTGGAGAAATCCTACGGCAGCGCGTCGGCTAATCCGTCAGCCTCGGCGGCCTCGGCGGTCAGCACCTCGAGCACGTCTTTGGCAAGCTCCGGAAGCGCCGCAACCGTCACCGACAGCTCCTACGACGACGGCAACATAAAGATAACCATAGAGACCGTGAGGGACTACAGCTCAACCGTCTATGTAGCCGACATACAGGTGACCGACGCCTCCTTTCTCAAGACCGCGCTGGCAAGCGGCACCTACGGACGGAACATAAAGGAGACCACCTCAGAGATGGCCGAGGAAAACGACGCGATATTCGCCATAAACGGTGACTACTACGGTTTCAGGAACTACGGCTACGTGCTGAGGAACGGAGTAGCCTACAGGAGCACCCCCGGAACGGGGCAGGCCCTGGTCATAGACAAGACCGGCAACTTTTCCGTCATAGACGAGAGCGCGACAAGCCTCTCCTCTGTAGCCGGCAGCGCCTGGCAGGTGCTCTCCTTCGGGCCGGCGCTCATAGAGGACGGCAGCATCGTGGTCGACAGCTCCAGCGAGGTGTCACAGTCCATGAGCAGCAACCCGAGGACGGCCATCGGGCAGGTATCAGCTCTCCACTACATCGTCATCGTGTCCGACGGCAGGACGAGCGAAAGCGCCGGGCTGTCGCTCCTCGAGCTCGCACAGGAGTTCAAGGAAAGGGGCTGCACAGTTGCCTACAACCTTGACGGGGGCGGATCCTCAACCATGTACTTCAACGGCAAGGTGATCAACAACCCTACCAGCGGAAACAGCAGCGGAGAAAGGGCGGTGAGCGACATTGTCTACTTCGGCTACTAGCATAAAAGCGCCAAAAAAGCACATACGGAAAACGGTTGGGACTTTCGCAGCCATGGCGGCACTTGCCGCGGCGGTCAGCTTCGTTTACGGGATGTTCGGCCACGGCGTGCACTCCCCCTGCATGACCTGGATGTTTCTCTACCCGCTCGTCGGAGGGGCTGCTTTCTACAGCCTGATATGCCTCACTATCCCTGGCGTGGTCAGGCTGCCCCGCTACCGCCTCTTCTTCAACCTGTACAACTCGGGAATAGCGACGCTCACACTGGGCAGCTTCCTCAAGGGCATACTCTTCATCGCCGGGACCGACTCGGTGTACACGGCGTACTTCGATGCCGCCGGCTGGCTCATGGCTGCGGGGGGCGCGGCGGTTCTCATCTCCCTTGCAGTGCGCAACAGGAAGCGGCTGGGCCCGATAGTATAGGGGAATCCAGCCTTCCTGAAATATAACGATTGTCGCATCGGGAAATAACGTTTATAATAATGTTATTAGTATTAGGGGAGGCTTTCTGCAATGACACTAACCAAAGCAATGATCCTAGTGATAATCGTCAGCGCGCTTATCGCGGGATTCCAGACTTATTTTGCCCAGAAAAAGGCCAGGAGAGAGGCCGAGAAAAAAGCTTACAAGAACAAGGCCTACAAGGCAAGCAAAGGAAAGAGATAGTGAACAGGGCACCGGGGATTCCGGTGCTTTTTCATCGGAATTGGAAGGTGAAAATCAGGAAGAATTCCTGGACGCTTTGCTGTACAATTATACGTGAGAATGAATTGCGGAGGGGATTATTATGAAGCAAGTTTACGCGCCGGGCTGCGCTTTCAAGATATACAAGCCCGAACTCACTGAGAAGGTGCTGGGTTTTCTCAAAGGAAACCTGGGTGAAGTGCCCGAGCACCTGACCTGCTGCCTGCATGAGCCGGGCCTCGAGGCCGGGACAAGGGTGATCAACACCTGCGCCGGCTGCGACAGGCGCTACAGGAGCCTCTACGAAGGCGTATCCACAGTATCGCTCTGGGAGGTCCTGGCCGAAAGCGCCACCTTCAATTTCCCCGACTACAACGGGGTGGAGATGTCCATACACGACGCCTGCCCCACAAGGACCGAGGAGAGGGTTCACAGGGCTGTAAGGAAGCTCCTGGAGAGGATGAACATAAAGGTCGTTGAGCCTGAGTTTACCGGCACCAACCAGCGCTGCTGCGGCGACAGCTTCTACCCTGCCCTTCCGCCAGAGCAGGTTAAGGAGAAGATGAGGGAAAGGGCGGCGGAGATGCCGAGGGAGGACGTCGCAGTCTACTGCATCTCCTGCATAAAGTCGATGCACGTAGGCGGGAAGAAGCCGCGCTACCTGGTGGACCTCCTTTTCGGGGAGGACACGGAGGTAGGGACCTTCGAGCCTGACGAATGGCACTCGGAGCTCCAGAGGTTTATAGACGAGCACTGATGCATGCTGGCACCGGAATTTTTCCGGTGCTTTTTTCGAGCCGTGAAGGAATATCGAGGTCGGCGTAGAATGATACATATAAGAATTATGCGGGAGGCGGTGCCATGATAATATACTTTGCCTCAAACAACGAGTACAAGTCGAAGGAGCTGCTGGACATAATAAACCCGGAGCTGCCCGAGGCCATGGAGATTAGGCCACTCAAGATGAAGATAGAGGAGATACAGAGCTCCGACGCGGAGAAGATAATCTGGGACAAGGCTGTCAAGGCTTTCTCCAAGGTGAGGAGGCCCCTCTTCGTGGGGCACACCGGCCTCTACATAGAGCACTTCGGGAACCTGCCCGGCGGGCTTACGCAGATCGTCTGGGAATCGCTCCAGGCTGACAAGTTCTGCGAGTTCTTCGGAAGGACCGGGAACACGGCGGCCGTGGCAAGGACGATTGTAGGCTACTGCGACGGCCGGTCGATCAAGACTTTCGAAGGCGAGGTCAGGGGCAGGATAGCAGGGGAGCCTCGGGGGGACAGGAGCTTCCAGTGGGACTGCGTCTTCATCCCGGAAGGCTACGACAAGACCTTTGCCGAGCTGGGAGACTTCAAATACGAGATATCCTCCAGGAGGCTTGCGCTGCAGGCACTGGTGAAGCACTTGAAGGAGGTAAAGTATGAAGGATTTAATTGAGAAGATAAGGAACAGGCAGGTGATCCTCTTCGTGGGAGCAGGCGTCTCTGCGACAGTGGGGCTTCCGACCTGGTCGCAGCTGATGGACTACGTGGCGGAGGCGCTGGAAATGGACAGCAGCATATTCAGGCTATACGGCGACAACCTAACCCTTACCGAGTACTACAGCCTCAAGACAGGCTCCATAGGCCCGCTCAGGAGCTGGATGGACAAGAACCTGAGCGTCGACAACAGCGAGCTGGAGCACTCCGAGGTGTTCAGGTACATCTGCGAACTGAACTTCCCAATAATATACACGACCAACTACGACAACTGCCTCGAGATGGCCCACGAAACCTTCGGCTGCAGGTACCACAAGGTTACGAAGGTGGAGGACCTCTGCGACATGGACGTGGACACCACCCAGATAGTGAAGTTCCACGGGGACTTCGAGGACGACTACAGCATAGTCCTAACCGAGAGCAGCTTCTTCAAGAGGATGGACTTCGAGTCCCCCCTGGACATAAAGCTGAGGTCCGACAGCCTGGGCAAGTCCATACTGTTCATAGGCTACAGCCTTTCGGACATCAACATAAGGTACCTCATATTCAAGCTCAACAACATATGGAAGAAGAGCTCAAAGCAGAGCCAGAGGCCCAAATCCTACATGTTCCTGGGGGTGCCAAATCCCATACAGGAGACCATACTCGAGAGCCGCGGCATTGTTCCGATAGTGGGGGAGGACGTCGATCCCACCGTCAACCTCATAAGCTTCCTCAAGGAGCTGAGCGCGGAGTGCAAATAGTCAAAACATTGTTTACAAACGGAAAATATTGTGACATAATTATAAAATATACTACGAAGGTATATTGAAGATAACATAACGAACATATATATGCTTGATCGATGACCACGAAGGTTGATTTGTTTAAAAACAGGTCCAACCTTTGTGGTTTTTATTATTTCTAAGGGGATGTTACTATGCACATGGCTGATGCCTTGATCTCGCCTCAGGTAGGCGGTGTCATGCTGGCTGCCGCTGTCGGGGCTGCAGCATATTCCGTCAGGAAAACACAGGACGACATGGATGAGAAGAAAATACCCCTCATGGGGGTCATGGGGGCGTTCATCTTTGCCGCCCAGATGATCAACTTCACCATACCGGGCACCGGCTCCAGCGGGCACCTTGGGGGCGGGCTGCTACTCGCTGCCGTGCTTGGGCCTTACGCCGGGTTCCTCACGATGGCTTCGGTGCTTCTCATACAGGCGCTGTTCTTCGGGGACGGAGGGCTGCTCGCCTACGGCTGCAACGTGATCAACCTTGGCTTCTGGACCTGCTTCGTCGCTTACCCGCTCATCTACAGGAGGCTTGCGCGAAAAGGCCTCACAAGGAAGAGGATATTCGCGGCCTCGATGGCGGCGGCTGTTGCTGGGCTTCAGCTGGGAGCTTTCAGCGTTGTGCTAGAGACCTTTTTTTCGGGAAAGACAGAGCTGCACTTCATGGCTTTCCTGCTGCTCATGCAGCCCATACACCTGGCCATAGGCGCGGTGGAAGGCCTTGTGACCTCGGCTTTATTGGCCTACGTGTGGCAAGCCAGGCCTGAAATCCTTGAGAACGCCGCCGGCGGAGAAGCCGCGACTGGCAAACCGGCAAGGAAGGTACTGGCCAGCCTGCTCGTCGCTGCGGTGCTTACAGGCGGCTTCGTCTCCTGGTTCGCATCTACCAAACCGGACGGCCTTGAGTGGTCGGTCCAGAGGGCTGCAGGGACAGCGGAGCTGGAGGAAGGGGACAGGGTACACGGAGCCCTGGCAGCGCTGCAGGGCGCGACGGCCATCCTGCCGGACTACGGCTTCAAGGCTGAGCAGGGAGCGGCCTCCAACGCAGGCACAAGCGTCTCCGGGATAGCAGGGGGAATGCTTACGCTTGCCCTGGCGGGGCTCACTGGGATTTCAATAAACCTGTTCAAAAAGAGGAAGAAGACATGTCGAAGGTAACGGAATCAATCTTAAGCATCAGGCTGATGGATGACCTGGCCAGGGGTGAAACCCCGGTGCACAGGATAAACCCGCTGGCAAAGGTGCTGACCACAATCATATACCTGGCCGCGGTCGCATCGTTCGGAAGGTACGAGATAAGCGGCCTCCTGCCCTTCGTGTTCTATCCGGTGCTGGTGATGTCCCTGGCGGAGCTGCCGGCCGGAGCGCTGCTTAAGAAGCTCCTTTTGGTGGAGCCGCTGATCATCGGCATAGGCATACTGAACCCGCTGATTGACCAGCAGGCGGTTGTCGTCGGAGGTCTCGCCCTCTCCAGGGGCTGGGTTACCTTCCTGTCAATCTTCATAAAAGGCGGCCTGACCGTGGTCGCCGGCCTGCTGCTGATAGCCACGACGGGGATGGACAGGCTCGCCGGGGCCCTGAGGATGATGAGAGTCCCCAAGGTCTTCGTCCTGCAGCTCCTGCTGACGTACAGGTACATAGCCGTCCTTTCAGAGGAGCTTGCCAAAATGCTGAGGGCGTATTCGCTGAGGGCGCCCGGGCAGAAGGGCGTGAAGCTTGACTGCCTGGGACCTTTCGCAGGGCAGCTCCTGCTCAGGACCTTCGACAGGGCCCAGAGGGTGTACCAGTCCATGGCGCTGAGGGGCTTTTGCGGGGAATACAACACCGGCGCAACTGAAAAAGTAAAGCTCAAGGATATAGCATACCTGGCAGGCTGGGCGGCGTTTTTCGCCGCGGCGAGGCTGTACGACCTGCCCGCGCTGGCTGGGGCATTTTTGACGGGGGTGACAAGATGAGCCATCATAAAATCGAAGCGAGGAACCTGCGGTTTTCCTATCCCGGCGGGCAGTCCGCGGTAAAGGACGTTTCGTTCAAGATACACCATGGGGAAGCTGTGGGGATAATTGGCGCGAACGGCGCCGGAAAGTCCACCCTGCTCATGCTCCTGATGGGGGTGCTTTTCCCCTGCAGCGGCGAGGTGCTGGTAGGGGACGTCAGAGTTGCGAAGAAGACCCTTCCCATGATACGGCAGAGGCTGGGCATGGTTTTCCAGGACCCGGATGACCAGCTTTTCATGACTACGGTCTTCGAGGATGTGGCGTTCGGGCCCCGCAATTACGGTATGGCTGAGGAAGAGGTAGGGGAAAGGGTCGCCAGGGCCCTGGAGGCAGTCGGCATATCGCACCTGAAGGACAGGGCAGCTTCAAGGCTTTCGGGCGGCGAGAAGAGGGCCGCTGCCATAGCGTCGGTCCTGTCCATGGAGCCGGACGTGCTTATCATGGACGAGCCCACAGCCGCACTGGACCCTAAATCCAGGAGGAGGGTCATAGGCCTGCTGAACGGCTTTGACCACACCAGGATAATCACCAGCCACGACCTTGACATGGTCATGGAGACCTGCGGAAGGGTCCTGGTGATAAAGGACGGAGAAATCGCAGCGGACGGCCGCGCGATGGACATACTTCAGGACGGGGAGCTGCTGGACAGCTGCGGGCTGGAAAAGCCCTTGTCCCTGCAGGGCTGCCCGGTCTGTACTAAGAATATTATGAGATGAATGGAGAGAGATTGACATGAGGATACTGTATTATGATTGTTTTTCAGGGATAAGCGGGGACATGAACCTTGGAGCCATGCTGGACCTCGGCGTGGAAAAGGACTACCTGGCAAGCGAGCTTTCGAAGCTGAACCTTGACCATGAATTCGGGATCAGCGTCTACAGGGACAGCAGGAAAGGGATATCGGGAACGAAGGTGGACGTCATCCTCAAACACCACCACGACCACCACGATGACCATCATCACCACCATGAGCACAGGAACCTCCACAGCATCGAAAGCATAATAAACTCGAGCTCGCTGAACGACAACGTAAAAAGGCTAAGCCTGGACATGTTCGGCAAGGTGGCGGAAGCGGAGGCAAAGGTTCACGGAAAGCCCCTGCACGAGGTGCACTTCCACGAGGTCGGGGCACTGGACTCGATAGTGGACATAGTCGGGGCGGCCATATGCTTCGACTTCCTCAAGGTAGACAAGGTAATGTCGTCTGCCGTGGAGCTCGGCGGCGGCTTCGTGAAATGCGCTCACGGAATGATCCCTGTCCCCGCGCCCGCGACCGTGGAGATACTTAAAGGGATCCCCGTCAAGGCTGGCGTAGTGCCTTTCGAGACTACGACCCCGACCGGGGCCGCGATACTGGCTGCCTCAGTGGATGAGTTCTCCGAGGTTAAGGATTTCGTGATCGAGAAGGTAGGTTACGGCATAGGCGGCAGGGACACGGAAATCCCCAACGTCCTCAGGGCATACCTCGGTAAAAAAAAACTGCATTAGCTGACAGCGGAAGCACCTCGGATGAGGTGTTCAGCCTCGAAAGCAACCTGGATGACATGAACCCGGAAATATTCGGCTATATCGCAGGTAAATTGTTCGAGCAGGGCGCACTCGACGTGTACAGGATACCGATCCTGATGAAAAAGGAGAGGCTGGGCGTCATACTCAGCGTCCTGTGCAGGGAAGAGGACAAGGAAAAGCTCAAGGAGACCATGTTCCTCGAGACGGGCACGCTGGGGATCAGGGAGCAGCTCTGCAGCAGGACGAAGCTCGAGAGAAGGTTCGCCGAGGTAGCCACCCGCTACGGGAAGGCGTCGGTGAAAATGTCGTACTACGAGGGCAGGCTGGTCAACTCCAAGCCCGAGTACGAGGACTGCAAAAAACTGGCCAAGGAAAACGGGGTGCCGATAAGGGCCGTGTACGATGAAATAACAAGAAGGCTTGAGGGATTTGATGATGAAGAACGATAAGTATTTGAAGCTTTTGAACTGCATGAAAGGGCTGGGGAGCGCAGCGGTGGCCTTCTCCGGGGGAGTCGACAGCACGTTCCTACTGAAGGCTGCCAGCGAGGCGCTGGGAAGCAGGGCGGTCGCCGTCACGATAGTCTCCCCGTACATCCCGAGGTGGGAGATCGCTGAAGCGAGGGAGATCGCAGAGGGCATGGGGGTCCGTCACGAGTTCATCGAGGTGCCTGGGATCATCGACGAGATAAAGGACAATCCAACCGACAGGTGCTACCTGTGCAAAAAAGCCGTGTTCTCCCTTGTGCGGGCTTTCGCGGAGGAGAACGGCTTCGAACATGTTGTCGACGGAACGAACGCAGACGACATCCACGACTACAGGCCGGGCCTCAGGGCCCTTGGGGAGCTGGGGGTAAGGAGCCCCCTCCTCGAGAGCGGGCTGAGCAAGAGCGAGATCAGGGGATACTCCAAGGAGCTGGGCCTGCCGACCTGGGACAAACCATCCTACGCATGCCTGCTTTCCAGGATACCCTATGGGACAAAGATTGAGGAGGAGATGTTCTCCAGGATAGAAAACTCGGAAAAATACCTCATGGGCAGGGGCTTCAGGGCGGTGAGGGTAAGGTGCCACGGGGACCTGGCGAGAATAGAGGTCCCGCAGGAGGACCTCAGCAGGCTTTTCGATGTCCGCCTGCAGCAGGAAATTTCATCGGAGCTCAAGGGTTTCGGCTTCACGTACGTGACCCTGGACATGCAGGGTTACAGAACAGGCAGCCTGAACGCAGGCCTGGAAGGAGGGCAATAGCATGGATTCAACGGAAATCAAAGCGCTGCTGCACGATGTCAAGAACGACAACGTCTCGATAGACGAGGCGGTCGGAAGGTTCGCCGAGCTGCCCTACAAGGAGCTAGGCTTCGCAAAGATCGACAACCACAGGGAGATAAGGGTCGGGTATCCAGAGATCATATACTGCCAGGGAAAGACGGTAAGCCAGGTCAGGGACATCGTGGGCTTCATGAACACGAAGAACAACAGCATACTGGGCACAAGGGCCACCCGCGAGATGTACGAGGCCGTGAAGGAGATATGCGGCGAAGCGGAATACAACGAGCTGGCAAGGACGATCACTGTGAGGAAGAAGGACATACCGCTGACCGACTCCTATATAGCCGTCGTTACGGCGGGAACCTCCGACATGCCGGTCTCAGAGGAAGCCGCAGTGACGGCCGAGATCTTCGGCAACAGGGTTGAGAGGATCAACGACGTGGGCGTCGCGGGGATACACAGGCTCTTCAGCAAGCTGGAGGTCATCAGGGGCGCAAAGGTCATCATTGCCGTGGCGGGAATGGAGGGCGCTCTTCCCAGCGTAATCGGAGGCCTCGTGGACAAGCCGGTCATAGCCGTTCCCACAAGCGTGGGCTACGGGGCCAGCTTCGGCGGCATAACAGCCCTGCTGTCGATGCTTAACAGCTGCGCGAGCGGGACAAGCGTTGTCAACATAGACAACGGCTTCGGCGCGGGCTACATGGCCAGCATGATCAACAAGCTCTAAACAGTTCTCAGTATTTGTATATTTTCATTCCGAAGGATTTGATATATAATAAATACTTGAGAAACGGAGTGATTTTGGTGAGGATAGCTGTTATCGACGCCCAGGGAGCCGGGCTTGGACAATCCATAATTAAAAAGATAAGAAAAGAGCTGGGGGAAAGCGTCCATATAACCGCACTGGGAACAAATTCTGCAGCTGCTTCTAACATGCTCAAAGCCGGAGCAGATACCAGCGTCAGCGGAGAGAAGTCCGTCTGCACGTTCATAGGCTCAGGTGAAATGGACTGCCTCATTGGTCCCATCGGCGTGATCTGCAACGGGGGCATAAACGGTGAAATCACATCGAGAATCTCCAAAGCGGTATTCGGGCTGGAGCGCACAAAGTACCTGCTGCCCCTCCAGAAGCACAACATCTACATCCCAGGAACGAGGGAACTCCAGATAAAGGATATCATCGACGAAATCATAAACGATATAAGAAAGCAAACAGTGCAAGAGTAGGCGGAAAAAAGCCGGGCCATCAGGCCCGGCTATTCTATTTCCCGGGAAAAGATCCACTCGTTCCTGGCGAAATCCCTTCCGTTTATTATAACTTTGTTCCCGACGACCTCGACGTACAGGCCCTGGCTTTCCTTGTAAACCCTTTTGATAGGACCAACCTCGGACTCGTTTATGAAGGCCACCGCCCCAGTGTTGACCATCGCGAAGGGCTCTGTCTGGATTACGCCGTCCTTGGCCAGGGGCGCGTGGGTGTGGGAGGTGAAAAGTATCACTTCGGGATAGCCTGAAAGTATGTCCGTGAGCTCCTTGTCCTGAACAACCCCTTTCCATCCCGCTATGCTTGTCTTCAGATGCTGGTGGAGGAAGACGAATATCGGCTTGCCCGGCTCATAATCCTCCTTGAGCTTCCTGCTGAGCCAGGAGAGCTGGTTTTCCGACAGGTCGGCTGCGCTCGGCGGGTTGGTTCCAGTCTTGAGGTTCGCGTTCTCCGAGCCCAGGCTAATGAAATGGTAGCCCTTTATCCATGCGTCGTGGTAAACGGAGAGGTTGCCTGTGTACTGGAAGTAGAGCGTCCTATAGTTCAGCGCGTCCGCCAGCGTATTGCGCCCCTTCCTGTAGTTGAAGAACTCGTGGTTGCCTATGTTCTGTATCACGATGTCTGGAAGGAGATCCCTGGTTTCTTCGAGAACGCCCTTCACCCTGCCGTACTGCTCGGGCATGCCCTCGTCGACGATGTCGCCGTTGAGGAACATGGCGTCCGCATCCATGTTTATGAAGTAGAGGTCTATGATCGCGGTCCTGAGCTTGTTGGCGTCGGCGTGGACGTCGCTTAGGACCGAGAAGGTGAGGGCGCTGCTCTCGTCCGTATGCGACGCTGAGCGGGTAAGGTCCTGGATTTTCAGGAAGGAAGCCGTACAGACTATAAGGACCGCCGCCAGCAGGGCTGCTGACTTGAGCTTGCTTTTTTTCATGACCTTCACCTCTCCTTGCCCGCCGCATGCGGCTTTGTTCTAATAATGATAGCCTTTGAGGGCAGGTATGTCAAGTGCGCAGTTGTCAGAATAATCAGTCGGAAGACTTAGTAGATATGCCCAAGATTTATGTTCATCAAGTACATATACTTGGAGCCAGCCAAAAGATAAAATAAAAATCAAGAATTATCTTATAAATGAAGGGGAGCGTGAACATAAATGTATGCAGATGAAGAAAAGAGAAGACTAGAAGCCGAAGAGACCTACAAAAACGACAGAGCCCATGTCATCCATTCCTGGTCTGTGCAGTCTAAGCTCAAGCCTATGGTCATAACAGAAGCGGAAGGCTGCTACTTCTGGGACGGAAACGGCAAGAGGTTCCTGGACATGTATTCCCAGATCGTCAACCTCAACATCGGACACCAGCATCCGAAGGTGGTAAAAGCAATTCAGGAGCAGGCAGGAAAGCTGTGCTACGCAGCTCCAAGCCTCGCGGTGCAAGCGAGGAGCACGCTGGCAAAGATGATGAGCGAGGTAACCCCTGAGGGTCTCAACCACTTCTTCTTCTGCAACGGCGGAGCGGACGCTAACGAGAACGCCGTCAAGATAGCAAGGAAAGCCACAGGCAAATTCAAGGTCATATCAAGGTACCGTTCCTACCACGGCGCAACCTACGGAGCAATCTCACTCACTGGAGAGCCTAGAAGGACCCATGTTGAGCCTGGAATGCCTGGCGTTGTAAGAGTCTTCGACCCTTACTGCTACAGATGCATATTCGGCAAGGAGTACGGCTCTTGCGGCATGGAATGCGTTAAGCACGTGGAGGAAGTCATAAAGTTCGAGGACCCGAAGACGATCGCAGCCTTCATAATGGAGGGCGTCACCGGCTCCAACGGAATATTCATCCCGCCTCCTGAGTACTACAAGGGCATCAGGGACCTCTGCACAAAATACAACATAGTGTTCATTGACGACGAGGTCATGAGCGGCTTCGGAAGGACAGGAGAATGGTTCGCGGTAGACAACTTCGACGTTGCGCCGGACATAATGACGGTGGCCAAGGGCATAAACTCAGGATACCTTCCTCTCGGTGCAGTGTGCGTATCCGACAAGGTATTCGACGCAATAAAGGACGACTTCCTAAGCTGCGGGCTCACCTACAGCGGGCACCCGCTGGCATGCGCAGCGGCCGTCGCCAACATCGAGGCCTACAAGGAAGAGAATGTTATCGAAAACGCCAAGGAGATGGGCAAGCTCATACTCCAGAGGATGGAGGACATGAAGGCCAAGCACAAGTCCGTTGGCGACGTCAGGAACATCGGTGTCTTCGGCTGCATAGAGCTGGTCAAGAACCGCGAGACAAGGGAGCCTATAGTGCCTTGGAACGGCAGCGGAGAGGTAATGGACAAGGTCAACGCTTCGCTTCTGGCGGACGGGCTATACATGGACATAAGGTGGAACTGGATACTCGTTGTACCTCCGTGCATCATAAACGCCGAACAGGTTGAGGATGCCTTCAAGGCAATAGACAAGGCGCTGGACATAGCTGACGAATACTACGAGGGATAGATATAAATTGAACGCCCATACGATTATTTATGTATTTATTGTTTAATGGATGTTAAAATTGAATTGTCGGAATCACACAAATATTGGGAGAGTGAGATATCGTATGGGCGTTAGATTTGATCAACTGCTGAGCATGCCTGAGCTGAAGGAACTGAAGCTTGTGGCGGGCAGCAACGGAACCTACAAGATTGTCAGATGGGTACACGTGGTGGAGACCCCGGACCTGCTGGATTATGTGCAGAGCGACGAGCTCATCATACTCACGGGAATGGGGGTTTCTGAAAAGCTGTCGGACTTCGTGGAGCTCATAGAAGGCCTGATAGAAAAGAACGCAGTCGGGCTCATACTGAACGTGGGCAAGTACTTCGACAAGGTCCCCGATGAGATAAAGAGGATAGCCGACGAGAAGGAATTCGCGATACTCGAGCTTCCCTGGAAGATCAGCATAGCGGAGATAACGAAGGTTATCTGCGAGGAGATCGTTAAGAGGCACATGGAGGACATCACGAACCAGGACCTGCTGATGAACATAATATTCTTCAACAAGGTGTCCTACGAGGACTTTGCCAAGAAGCTCTCCGACTACAGCTACGGCAGCTTCAAGACCTACAGGGTGGCGATAGTCTCAATGGAGGGCCTGCCCAACAGCGAGGACGACCAGAGGCTGGCAGGCATCAAGCAGATGTTCTACAACTCGGTCAACGGAGCGGCATCGGACTCAAGGCACAGGGCCATAAGCTACCTGGTAAACAAGACGGTGATACTTCTCCTGCTAAACGAGAAGGACAGGTACACCAACCTCAACATATTCGCAGACATGATAAGGGAAAACTGCAAGAACAACTTCCCGGAGCTGAGCTTCAGCATCAGCATGGGAGACGTCTACACGGAATTCTCCCAGATCAGGAGGAGCTACCAGGAGGCCGAGAAGGCCCTCAAGGCGGCAAGGGCCGAGGGGAGCACAGACGCGAACGTCTTCTACTCCGAAATAGGGGCGTACAAGCTCCTCACGGAGATAGAGAACAGGGAGCTGCTGAAGCGCTACTACCTGGACACGCTGGGAAAGCTTGAGCAGTACGACCTGCAGAGCCATTCGAACTACATGGAGATCCTGTACACCTTCCTCCAGGAGGACGGAAGCTACATCCAGACGGCCAGCAGGCTGTTCATGCACAGGAACACTCTTTTATACAAGATAAACAAGATACACGAGATACTCAAGGTGGACCTTTCGGACCCCAAAACGAGGTTCGAGATAAACCTGGGGTTCATGGTGAAGAAAATACTAAACGAATAACAGGAGGGTTATTATGGGAGAAGCAAAAAAACTTAAATTTTTCGTAAACGGACAGTGGATGGAATCGAAGACAACGAAGTACATGGACGTCTTCGATCCGAGCACAGGAGAGGTCATGGCCCTCGCGCCTTGCTGCACAGAGGAAGAGGTCAACATGGCTGTGAAGGCGGCTAGCGACGCGTATCCTGCATGGTCGGCAACACCGGTTATGAAAAGGGTTCAGGTACTATATAAATTCAGGGATCTCCTCGACGAGCACATGGACGAGCTCACCGAGATTGTGGCCAGGGAGCACGGAAAGGTATGGGACGAGGCCAAGGGAGACATACTCAAGGTCAAGGAGCCGGTTGAGTTCGCCTGCGGCATGCCAACGCTCATGATGGGAGAGTCCCTCATGGAGACCTCAAAGGGCTATGACACGGTCCTCTACAAGGAGTCGGTGGGAGTGTTCGCCGGTATAGCGCCGTTCAACTTCCCTGCAATGATACCTATGGGCTGGATGACGCCTCTATGCGTAGCAGCTGGAAACACCATAGTCATAAAGGCTGCATCAATGTGCCCTCAGTCGGCAATGAGATGCGCCGAGCTCTGGAAGGAAGCCGGGCTTCCTGACGGAGTGCTCAACATAGTAACCTGCAGCAGGAACGAGGCAGAGATATTCCTCAAGCACCCTGACGTTAAGGGGATTTCCTTCGTCGGATCAACCTCCGTCGGACTCCACATATACAGCACCGCAGCGAAATACGGCAAGAGGGTCCAGGCTCTCTGCGAAGCAAAGAACCACGGGCTAGTACTTGAGGACGCAGCCCTAGAAAGAAGCGCAAGGGGAATAATAAACTCCTCCTTCGGCTGCGCGGGAGAGAGGTGCATGGCGCTCCCTGTTATAGTTGCCCAGGAGAGCATAGCAGACAGGCTTGTAGAGCTGCTGGTGCAGTATGCTAAGGATCTCAAGATAGGGCCTGCATACGACAAGACCTCCCAGCTCGGGCCGGTTGTGACTGCAGCACACAAAAAGTTCGTAACCGACTGGATTGACAAGGGAATAGAAGAAGGCGCCAAGCTGGTGCTCGACGGCAGGAACGTCACAGTCCCAGGCTACGAGAACGGCTTCTACCTCGGACCAACGATACTCGATCACGTCACGGCTGATATGACAGTGGGGGATAAGGAGATATTCGGGCCTGTAATCTGCATAAAGAGGGTCAAGGATTTCGAGGAAGGCCTCGCAATAATGAACAAGAACGAGTTCGCAAACGGATCGGTAATATACACCCAGAGCGGCTACTACGCAAGGGAGTTCGCAAGGAGGACAGACGGCGGAATGGTCGGAGTCAACGTGGGAATCCCGGTTCCTGTGGGAGTGTTCCCGTTCACGGGCCACAAGCACTCCTTCTTCGGAGACCTGCACTGCCTGGGCAAAGACGGAGTTAGGTTCTTCACAGAGACTAAGGCTGTAACTACAACCTGGTTCAGCGAAGAAGAGAAGAAGAACACTAAGGTAGACACCTGGGACGGCTCAGTAGGAGGAGGACACTAGCAAGCGGTACCCCTTCATATAATTTTTGATACTGCAGAAAAGAAACCGCGCGGAGAGCTCCGCGCGGTTTCTGCGCACTTGAAGGAAAACGGGGAAGGTTGTCGAATATAGAATGTTATAGCAATTCTGAAAAAAGGGGGGGCTGCTGCATGGGAAGACAGAGGAAGATAGAGGATTACGGAGTGAGGATAGGCAGCCTGCCGAAGGGCAGGCTCAACAAGATAACTGACGTGACCGGGGTAAGGGTAGGCCACTGCACCATAGACACGCAGGAGAACAAGACCGGGGTGACGGTCATACTCCCGTCCCGGGAAAACATATTCACCAACAAGCTTGTTGCTGCATCCTGGGTCCTGAACGGCTTCGGGAAAGCCCAGGGGCTGGTGCAGATAGACGAGCTGGGAACCCTCGAGACGCCTATCGCGCTCACGAACACGCTGAACATCGGCGTAGTCCACGACGCGCTGGTCGAGTACATGGTAGGAGAGTGCGAGAAGGAAGGCGTCGAGATAACCTCGGTGAACCCGGTTGTAGGGGAGAACAACGACAGCTTCCTTAACAACATCCGCAGCAGGGCTGTCAGGAAGGAGCACGTCTTCGAAGCCATAGAAAGCGCCTGCGAGGATTTCGAGGAAGGGGACGTGGGCGCAGGCAAAGGGGTATCCTGCCACCTGCTCAAAGGCGGTATAGGTTCGGCCTCCAGGGTGGTGCGCTACGGCGGCACGGACTACGTCATCGGAGCCCTCGTCCAGACAAACCTTGGGCTTCTGGAGGACCTGGTTGTGGGAGGCAAGCTCGTGGGGCCGGCCATAGCCGAGAGGATATCCTCGGAGAAGGCCCTGGAGAGGGGCTCCATAATGATCATCATAGGCACCGACCTGCCTCTGTCCAGCAGGCAGCTGAGGAGGCTCTGCAAGAGGGCCTGCGTGGGGATCGCCAGGTGCGGCTCCTACATCGGCCACGGCAGCGGCGACATAGTGATAGGCTTTTCGACGGGAAACGTGATCAGGGACAGCGACGAGCGCGAGATTCGCTCCATAAGGGTGCTTGACGACAGCAAGATAGACCTGGCCTTCAGGGCCGTGGCTGAGTCGGTGGAGGAGGCTGTGCTGAACTCCATGATAACCGCAGGCAAGGTCACGGGCTACAGGGGGCACGTGAGGGAGAGCCTCGCAGACCACATAGGAGAGGTACTGTAAAAGATACGCAAGGGGGTAATTTTGTTATGAAAACCATAGGCATTATCGGAGGGATGGGGCCGCTGGCGACCGCCCACATATACAGGAAGATAGTCATGAAAACGGAGGCCGACCTGGACCAGGAGCACATCCACATAATCATCGACAGCAACACTAGCATACCGGACAGGACCAGGAGCATACTGGGCACAGGCGAGAGCCCGCTGGAGGAGCTCGTGAAGTCAGCCAAGATGCTCGAGCGCGCCGGGGCCGACTTCCTTATAATGTGCTGCAACACAGCGCACTACTACCACCAGGCCATAGCCGACGAAGTGGAGATACCTTTCCTCAACATACTTGAGGAGACTGTAAGGTTCATCGAGAAGAAGCACGGCAAGGACGCGGTGGTGGGGCTTCTTGCCACCGATGGCAGCCTCCGGACGGGCATATTCGACGAGTACTTCAGGCAGGCGGGTATAAGGATTGTTAAGCCCGTCAGGACACAGAAGTACGTGATGGACTACGTATACGACAGCCTGAAGAAGAACAGGTTCGAGGAGGGCAGGGACAAGTTCATGGAGGCCGTGGAAGAGCTGCGCGCTGAAGGGGCAAAGGTCTTCCTGCTGGGCTGCACGGAGCTGTCCATAGCCAACGACATGTTCGGCTTCGGCGAGGAGTTCGTAGACCCTGTGGACGTCCTGGCTGACAGGGCAATAGAGTTTGCGGGAGGAACGGTCAGGAAGCTTTAGCAAAAAATCACATATTTTCACACGGTTTGTCTAAATCGTATCTATATTGTTGTGATAGAATATAGATGAAAAAGTAATGCAATGAGGTGATTTGTTTGCCAATCAGAATATATCTCGTGGAAGATGAGAAGAGCCTGAACATGCTGCTGGAGAAATACCTGCAGAAGGAGGGCTACGAGGTCACAACCTTCCTAAACGGCAATTCGGCGCTGGAGAGAATTAAGGACCTGCCCGACGTCTGGATACTGGACATAATGCTTCCGGACATAGACGGATACCAGCTCATAAAGGCGATCAAGGGGGAGAACAAGAGCACCCCGGTGATATTCATGTCGGCCAGGAACGAGGAGCTTGACAGGGTCGTAGGGCTCGAGCTCGGCAGCGACGACTACCTTTCGAAGCCTTTCCTGCCGAGGGAGCTGGTCATAAGGACCAACAAGCTCGTCGAAAGGCTGTACGGAAGG
Source organism: Clostridium sp. UBA699 (assembly GCA_002298915.1). Taxonomy (GTDB): domain Bacteria; phylum Bacillota; class Clostridia; order Clostridiales; family Clostridiaceae; genus UBA699. The sequence goes on along the minus strand of DBML01000004.1, from coordinate 41,031 downwards.
GAAAAGAACGACATAGCCGACAAGACCGTCAGCATCGCCGACTACAACATAAACAAGAACCAGAGGACGGTGCTCCTTGACGGCGCAGAGATCCAGCTCACAAACAAGGAGTTCGAGCTTCTGCTCTACTTCGTGGAAAACCTGAACCACCTGGTTTCGAGGGAGCAGATACTGCTCAAGATCTGGGGAGACAACTACTTCGGCTCCGACAGGGTTGTCGACGACACCATCAGGAGGCTCCGAAAGAAGATGGACAAGCTGAGCATAGACACCGTGTACGGGTACGGCTACAAGCTGGTGCCCAAGCCATGAAGAAGTTCAAATTCAGCTCTCTGACAATGAGGATATGGACCACCTTCACGGCCATAATCCTCATCATAATCCTGAGCATATCAGTGATATACATCGTTGCCTACAGGAGCATCGACGAGCAGTCGAAGATGCAGGACCTCAAGGTCGCCCACTACATCATGGTGAACAACAAGACCTACGAGCTCTCCACCAGGTTCGACGAGCTCAGGAACCTGAAGGGCGTTGGCTACTTCGTGGCCCAGCTCGACTCGAGCGGCCGCCTCACCATAATCTCGAGGGATAAGGACGACCAGAGCCCCATAAAGAAGGAAGCAGAGCTGCTCCCGCCGCCTATGCAGAACGTCGGCGGGATGGACGTAAAGACCTGGATGAGCAGCTACATCAGCGGTTCGCAGATGGACGGGGTGCAGTACAAGGCGTCCTTCAACAACATCGAGTTCCTTTTCGTGATAAGCTCCATAAGCGACTACAGCAGCGGCACTGCCGCGACGGCTGTCTCCGATTCGGCGGTCAGGTCCTACCTTGTGACCTACGTGCCAATAAACAGGGACAACACGGTGCTCGTGCTTATACTCGCCATAGGCATGGTGTTCATAGGGATAGGTTTCTTGACGTCAAAGCTGGTGGCTAACCGCATCTCCAAGCCTCTCAGGGAGCTTGAGGAGTACACGGTCAGGATAGCGCACAAGGACTGGAAGAAGCCGATAGAGGTCAAGAGCGAGGACGAGATCGGAAGGCTGGCGAGCTCCATGAACTTCATGCAGGAGGAGCTGAAGCGGGCCGATTCTGAGGAGAAGATGTTCCTGCAGAGCATATCCCACGACCTCAAGACGCCGGTCATGGTCATAATGAGCCATGCGGACGCCATAGTGGACGGCATCTATGTAGACTCCGTCGAGAGGAACGCGGAGATAATAAGGGACGAGGCGGTGAGGCTGGAGAAGAAGATAAACCACCTCCTCTACCTGAATACACTGAACTACGTGCTCGACAACGACGCAAACGTAGCAAGGATAAACCTGAAGGAGCTCTTGGCGCACATCATAAGCCGCTTCGAGGCCATCAACAGCAGTATCAGGTGGGAGGCGCAGCTTGAGGACCTCAGCACCTTCGGCAACATGGACAAGATACAGGTGTCCATAGAGAACATCATAGACAACGGCCTAAGGTACGCGGAGTCCAAGATGAAGGTGAGCCTTAAGAGGAAGGGCGGTTACGCGGTCATCGAGGTGTACAACGACGGCCCCCACATCAAGGAGGAGCACATCGGCAGGATCTTCGACAACTTCTACAAGGACAAGACAGGAAACTTCGGGCTCGGCCTCGCGATCTCAAAAAAGATCGTGGACTACTACAAGGGAGAGATCTCTGCTGTAAACAGGGAGAAGGGCGTCAGCTTCATAATAAAATATCCTGTCCATGAATAAACCGAAGCCGGCTTTTGCCGGCTTTAAATTTTAGCCGCTTAATGTATAATGGTGGTAGAGTATTAGTGAACCGGGAGGGATCTGAGATGAAAATAGCCATAATAGGAGCGGGAGCCATGGGAAGCCTTTACGGAGGGTACCTCGCCAGGGCCGGCGAGGAGGTTTACCTCGTCGACATCTGGCAGGAGCACGTCGACGAGGTGAACAGCAGCGGGCTCGTCATTGAGGAGAAGGACCTAGAGGTGCGGGCGCACCCAAGGGCGGCAACAGACCCGATGAAGGTAGGGCATGTCGACCTGGCAATAGTTTTCGTGAAGTCCTTCCTCACCGGTACGGCGCTGGAGAAGAACGCAGCGCTCCTTGGCCCGGACACCGTCGTCATGAGCCTGCAGAACGGCTACGGAAACATAGAACGCATAGCCGAGCACATCAAGAGGTCCAGCATAATTGCGGGGACTACGTCTCACGGCGCGTCGATGCGTTCCCCGGGAAGGGTGAAGCACGCGGGCGGCGGAGACACCCACATAGGCTGGGTCGCGAACGAGGACGAGGACAGGATAAACGGGATAGCCGAAACTCTGAGGAGGGCAGGCTTCGTCACGGCCGTGGAGAAGAACGTTATGGAGCTCATATGGTCCAAGCTGATAATCAACGTGGGTATAAACGCTCTGACCGCCGTGCTCAAGGTTAAGAACAGGGAGCTGCTCAGGATTGACGAGGCCAGGGAGCTGCTTAGGATGGCTGTGCTCGAGGCAGTTGAGGTTGCCGCCGCGGAAGGCGTCAGGTTCGACGGCGAGGAGATGGTTGACAAGGTCATGGGCGTGGCCTTCGCCACAGGGGACAACACCTCCTCCATGCTTCAGGACATCCTGAACAGGAGGAAGACGGAGATAGACACCATAAACGGAGCCATAGTGGAGGAAGGCGGAAAGCACCACCTGGAGACCACAGTCAACTGCGTGCTGACGAACCTTGTCAGGGCTATGGAGAAGATGGAATAGCGGAAACAGGAAAAGCACCCGAGGGTGCTTTTATCTGTTTTTGAGGTAAAGGAGCCTGAGCCCCTCCAGCGAGAGGATCGAATCCACCACGTCAATGCAGCTTGTCTCCCTGGCTATGAGCTTCGAAAGCCCTCCGGTCGCCACCACCAGAGGCTCCTCTTCACCCATGGCCATCATCTCGGCCTTCGTCTTCTCGACGATTAGTTCAACCTGGCCCACGTAGCCGTTGACAAGGCCTGACTGTATGCTCGCGGCGGTGTTCTTGCCGATAGCCCTGGAAGGCTTCTCGAGCTCTATCCTCGGGAGCATTGCGGCCCTCTCAGAAAGGGCTTCGGCCGTTATCCTTATGCCCGGGCATATCGTTCCGCCCAGGTGGTCCCCCGAGGCTGTGACGGCGCAGTAGGTGGTCGCCGTCCCGAAGTCGATTATTATCAGCGATCTTTTGTACTGGGCATGCGCGGCTACGGCGTTGACTATCCTGTCTGCTCCGAGGAGCTTGGGGTTGTCGTACTTCACGTTTATCCCGGTCTTTATGCCGTGCCTCACGATGATTGCCTTCTTCCCGAAGTACTTCCTGAGCATGTGCTCGAGAGGGTACATCACGTCCGGAACCACCGACGAGATTATGACGCCCTCGATGTCTGCAGGGGTTATGGACTTGTCCTCCAGAAGGCCCAGGAAGGATATACCGTATTCGTCGGCAGTCTTGTTGGGGTCCGTGGACAGCCTCCATTCCGAGAGCAGGTTCTCGCCCCTGTAAATCCCGAAGACTATGTTTGTGTTGCCTACATCTATAACAAGTATCATATGCTTTACCGCCTTTGCCGTTTTTAACTGATTTAATGTTACTCATAACGGGGGACTCTGTCAAGACGGAATCCAAGGCTTAACGGCCCGAACTCAAATGTGGTATCATTGAGTAAAGAGAAGGAAGGCGGTGGTTTCGTGGAAAAGAAGGAGCTGAGGAAAAGGATGCTGAAGCTGCGCGACGAGCAGAGGCCTGCGGACAGGGCCCTGTGGGACGACATAATATTCAGCAAGCTCACTGGCAGCAGCGACTACAGGGAAGCAAAGGTGGTCTTCATATTCGTGAGCTTCAGGAGCGAGGTGGACACCCACAGGATAATAAGGAAAGCCCTGGAGGACGGGAAGGTGGTAGGCGTTCCGAAGGTGCTCTCGAAGGCGGAAGGCATGAAGGCGTTCAGGATAGAAAGCATGCAGGACCTTGCGGAGGGTTATTTCGGCGTCCTTGAGCCGAAGAAAGGCAGCCCCGAAATCCCGGCGGCCGACATAGACCTCATCGTGATTCCGGGAGCAGCTTTCGACAGGGAAGGCGGAAGGATTGGCTACGGGGGCGGCTTCTACGACAAGTACATCTCTGAAGCCGGGAGGGGCATAAGGAAAGTGGCCCTCGCCTACAGGATGCAGATCCTGGACAAGGTCCCTATGGAAGAGAACGACATGCGTGTTGATGCTATAATAACAAACTGAAGAAAAGGCCGAGGGGCCTTTTTTTTATGCGGCTGCATGAAACCGGCCGCCTGTATTTCATGTATTTCACAAATATGCAAAAATAATTTCACGAATATGAAAATACGGCATGGACATTTCAGGCTTAATGATATATCATAATAGTATAAAGATTGCCACATTTTTAACGGATTCGGAGGAAAGGGAGAAAAATGGGGAAAACGACGGTATTCAACATTCAAAAGTTTTCGATTCATGACGGCCCCGGCATAAGGACGACCGTTTTTTTCAAAGGCTGTCCGCTCAGCTGCGCATGGTGCCACAACCCTGAAAGCCAGAGCTACCAAAGGGAGATGCTTTGGGACAGCGGGAAGTGCACCCTCTGCGGGAAATGCGCTGCGAAATGCGGAAGCGGAGCGCTGGAGGTTTCGGACGGACAGCTCAGGTACGACCGGTCGATATGCGATTTCTGCGGCAGCTGCACTGATTTCTGCGTGAACGGCGCCAGGGAGATTGCCGGACAGGAGCTGACGGCCTCAGAGATACTGAGGGAGATAGAAAAGGACAGGGTTTTCTACGAGCAGTCAGGCGGAGGAGTCACCTTCTCAGGGGGCGAAGCCATGTGCCAGCCCGATGCCCTTGCTGAGCTCGCCAGGAGCTGCAGGGAAAGAGGCATCCACGTTGCGGTTGACACCTGCGGCTACGCGCCTTTCAGCAGCTTTGAGAAGGTCATGGAGTACACGGACCTATTCCTGTACGACATAAAGCTGATGGACAGCGAGCTGCATCAGGAGTACACAGGCAGGGACGGCCTGCTGATACTTGACAACCTGCGCAGGCTCTCGGAGATGGGGGCGAACATCAACCTGAGGCTCCCGATCATAGGAGGCATAAACGACGACGAGGAAAACATCGGAAAGATTCTCGAGTTCATCGATGGAACTGTCATAAGGGAAGTGAACCTTCTCCCCTACCACGACATAGCGAGGAACAAGTACTCAAGGCTCGGGAGAAAGTACGAGGGGGGCGAGATGTCTGTCCCAACCGAGGAGAGGATGAACGAGCTCAAGGCCCGTTTTGAAAAATCAGGATACAAGGTGAAAATAGGAGGTTAACCATGGAAAGAGGAATGAACGAAAGAGTGCGAATGCTTAGGAAACAGAGCGTGGAGGCCGTGCCTTCCCTGTCTATAGAGAGGGCCGTGCTGCTCACGGACGCCTACGAGAAGTACGAGGGTACGGTGGAGACTCCGATACTCAGGGCGCTGTCCTTCAAGCACATCCTTGAGAACGAGACGATCTGCATCAACGACGGAGAGCTTATCGTGGGCGAGAAGGGCGAAAGGCCGCAGTCTTCTCCTACGTTCCCGGAGCTATGCTGCCACACGCTCGAGGACATGGACGTCATGGACAAGCGCGAAAGGATATTCTTCAAGGTGAGCGACGAGGCCAAGAGGATACAGGAGGAGAGGATAATACCTTACTGGAAGCACAGGTCCATAAGGAAGAAGATCCTCGACAGGATGACACCTGAATGGAAGGACTGCTACGAAAGCGGCATGTTCACTGAGTTCATGGAGCAGAGGGGGCCTGGCCACACAGTCGCCGACGGCAAGATGTACAGGAAGGGCTTTCTCGACTTCAAGGCGGACATCAGAGCCGAGATAGAAGCGCTGGACTACCTCAGCGACAGCGACGCCTACGACAGGAAGGTGCAGCTGGAGGCCATGGACATAAGCTGCGACGCGATCATAGCCCTGGGCAGGAGGTACGAGGCGCTTGCCAGGGAGATGGCCGGCAGCGAGCCAGATCCGGAAAGGCGCGCGGAGCTTCTCCAGATAGCTGAGAACTGCAGGGTCGTACCGGCACACAAGCCTGAGACCTTCCAGCAGGCCATACAGATGTACTGGTTCGTGCATATAGGGGTGACCACCGAGCTGAACCCTTGGGACGCCCTTAGCCCGGGAAGGCTTGACCAGCACCTAATCCCTTTCTATAGGAAGGGCATCGAGGACGGAACGCTGACAAGGGACAAGGCAAAGGAGCTTCTGGAGTGCCTGTGGGTCAAGTTCAACAACCAGCCTGCGCCTCCAAAGGTAGGGATAACCTTGAAGGAGAGCAGCACCTACACGGACTTTGCCAACCTGAACACGGGCGGCGTCACCTCGGAAGGAACCGACGGCGTCAACGACGTCAGCTATATCATCCTTGAGGTAATGGACGAGATGAAGCTTCTCCAGCCGAGCTCTAACGTGCAGATAAGCAAAAAGACGCCGCACGCGTTCCTCAAGAAAGCCTGCGAGGTCTCCAGGAAGGGCTGGGGGCAGCCGGCAATGTACAACACCGACTCAATAATACAGGAGCTGCTTAACGCGGGCAAGACGATAGAGGACGCCAGGGAAGGCGGGGCCAGCGGCTGCGTCGAGACTGGCGCCTTCGGAAAAGAAGCCTACATCCTTACAGGCTACTTCAACCTGCCGAAGATACTCGAGCTGACAATGTACAACGGCTTCGACAAGAACTCCGGCAAGCAGCTCGGGCTTCAGCTTGGCTACGCAAGCGACTTCAAGACTTACGACGAGTTCTTCGAAGCCTTCAAGAAGCAGCTGCACTACTTCACCGACGTCAAGGTAAAAGGGAACAACGTCATAGAGAAGATCTACGCCGAGCACATGCCTGCCACGTTCCTTTCGGTTATAACAAGCGACTGCATAAAGAAGGGTAAGGACTACAACGCCGGGGGAGCGAGGTACAACACGAACTACATCCAGGGCGTGGGGATAGGGACCCTGAGCGACTGCCTGGCAGCCGTCAAGTACAACGTCTACGACAAGCAGAAGTTCACAATGAAGGAGCTCATGGAGGCCATGGACGACAACTTCGAGGGCCACGAGGACATCTACAACCTCGTTTCCAACAAGACTCCAAAATACGGGAACGACGACGACTACGCCGACGAGATCATGGTGCAGGCGTTCGACGCGTATTACAGCGAGGTCACCGGAAGGAAGAACATGAAGGGCGGCTCCTACAGGATAGACATGCTGCCTACCACCTGCCACGTGTACTTCGGCTCGGTTATGGGAGCCGCACCAAACGGAAGGCTTGCAAACAAGCCGCTGTCAGAGGGAATATCTCCTGAAAAGGGGGCGGACAGGAAAGGCCCGACAGCCGTAATCAAGTCTGCGGCAAAGATGGACCACCTGAAGACCGGCGGAACGCTCCTCAACCAGAAGTTCACGCCGGCATCTCTTGCAGGAGACCAGGGCCTGGAGAACCTGTCGGCGCTCGTAAGGTCCTACTTCAGCATGGACGGGCACCACATCCAGTTCAACGTCATCGACAGGAAGGTGCTGCTCGACGCGCAGAAGAACCCTAACGAGTACAAGGACCTGATCGTGAGGGTAGCGGGATACAGCGACCACTTCAATAACCTTGACAGGGCGCTACAAGATGAGATAATAAATAGAACAGAACAAAGTTTTAATTAAATAGAGTAAGGGGTAATGCACATGGAAAAAGTAGTTGGATTCATCGGTTCAGGCAACATGGGACAGGCCATGATAGGCGGTATCATCAAGTCGGGAATGGTCGAGAGCGGAAACATCATAGTATCAGACCTAGACGAGAACAAGCTCGACTATATCCTTACCGAGTACAAGACGCAGGTTACTAAGGACTCCGTGAAGCTTGTCGAGCATTCAGACGTGATAGTGCTCGCGGTAAAGCCGAACATCTACGAAGCTGTGCTTAACCAGATTAAGGAGCATATAGACGACACGAAGGTGATAGTCAGCATAGCTCCAGGGAAGACGATGGAGTACTTCGAGGGCATCCTGGGAGATAAGGCAAAGGTTGTCAGGGCAATGCCGAACACCCCTGCTCTTGTGGGCGAAGGGATGGCTGCTATCTGCAAGAACAAGAACGTAACCCCTGCCGAGATGACCTTCATCAGGCACATCTTCGAGAGCTTCGGCGAGGCCGAGGAAGTGAACGAGTACCTCTTCGACAGCGTGACAGCGGTCAGCGGATCATCGCCGGCTTACGTGTTCATGTTCATCGAGGCGCTTGCTGACGGCGCTGTCCTTGGCGGAATGCCGAGGGACAAGGCCTACAAGTTCGCGGCACAGGCCGTTCTCGGGTCAGCTAAGATGGTCCTGGAAACAGGGAAGCATCCCGGCGAGCTCAAGGACATGGTCTGCTCGCCTGGAGGGACCACGATAGAGGCGGTGGCAGAGCTCGAGGAAAAGGGCTTGAGGAACGCAGTGATATCGGCAGTGAAGAGATGCATGAAAAAATCTAAAGAGATGAGCAAATAGGAGGGATATCCATGTTCAAATGCAACACTTATTTCGATGGAGACGTCGTTTCGATAGCCTTCAACGGTGAAGACGGAGAGGCGACAGTAGGAGTGATGGCTCCTGGCGAATACGAGTTCGGAACATCCAAGCATGAGACCATGATAATGGTCAGCGGAGGCATGAAGGTGAAGCTTCCCGGCGAGGACGGATTCAAGCTCTACTCAAAAGGCGATAGGTTCGAGGTCGAAGCAAACCAGAAGTTCAACGCTGTGGTAGAGACCGACACCGCATACCTCTGCCTCTACAAATAATATTCAAGAATCAATTTCAATGTGCTAAAATAGACGTGTGGACATAGTCTATGCGTCTATTTTATTTGAACCAGGGGGATAGCATGAACATCGACGTAGGTAGCAAAGTCAAGAAACTTAGAAACAGCAAAAAGATGACTCTGAAGGAGCTGAGCGAGAGGACGGATTTTTCCATAGGATTCCTGTCGCAGGTGGAGAGGGGTATTAGCGCAGTAGCGACTGACTCGCTTGCAAAGATCGCGGAGGCGCTTGGCGTGGAGCTCTCCTACTTTTTCACAAACCCGAGGAGGAAAAAGAAGTACGTCCTAAGGAGCTACGAGAAGGAAGTCTACCAGGTGCAGGACGCCGGCTTCATAATGTACCACCTCACCAACGACATAGGCGACAAGGACATGCTGCCGAGGCTCATAGAGCTTCTGCCGAACAGCAGCGACGAGCCCGTCGACACCTACTCCCATGAAGGCGAGGAGTTCATATACGTGCTGGAGGGGATACTGACGCTTTCGATAAACGGGGAGCAGCAGGACCTTTTCCCGGGCGATTCCGCGCACTACGAATCTGAAATTCCTCACAACTGGCAGAACAACACGAACAAGCTGGTGAAGTTCCTTGAGGTGAACGTGCCGGCCTGCTTCAAAAAGAAAGGGTAGCAGCCCTTTTGGTTAAAATGAGACTGCCCCGGCCGTAGCGCCGGGGCAGTGTTTTTTTATTCCTCGTACTTCTCTTTTTCCATCGTGTCGAAGGTGTCCTCGATCCTGTTGAGCCTTTCCTTTATCTCGTAGAGGTCGTCCTTTGTGGCGAAGTTCATATCGCCCAATATCTCCTTGAGATCCTCCTTCGTTATTGGCATGATCCCTTCCTTCTTGCTCTGCAGGGTTTTCTTAAGCTCCTCTGTGAGCTCTTTGCCTTCGTCTACGGTTAGCCTTCCCTTTTCGACCATCTCGTCGACTATCTTAGAGGCCTTCTCATAAGTTACCGTTGCAGAACCGACTGCTGCAAGGAATAATCTTTTAAGTTCGTTCATCATATAGATCCACCTCCTGATTGTTTGTTTGATAATATTATACTACAATCCGGGTGCTAATTGCGAATATTTTGAAAAAATGAAAATTTGAGCCGGGGTTGACAAGCGGGCAGGAATGTAATAGAATAGTTAAGGTAAATAGTTTGTTTCCGTAGCTCAGCAGGATAGAGCAACAGTTTCCTAAACTGTGGGCCGGAGGTTCGAATCCTCTCGGGAACACCATAATAACCTCGCGATCTTAAGGGTTGCGGGGTTTTGTGTTTTTTGGATATTTGGGGTTTAAACTGAATTGGGGTTTATTTGGGGTTTATTCATATAATATACAGCGATTATACACCACAAAATGCAACAAAAGAGCAGGGGTTTTTCAGGCCTCCTGCTCTTCGCTATTTGTAAAAGTATACTCTTGCTTAATGGTTTAAATTGACGAAAATATCATTTCCTTGAGTTAGCCTAATTAACTTATAGAAAGTCGGAGTAAGCTTGCCCACTTTGGTTGTTCCCATGAAAGCCACGCACTTCTCATAACATCCCGTTCGAGTAAGTCTTATCAAAAGTGAATCGATTTCCTTTTCAGATATTCCGAGTTGTTCAATCAAGTCTTTTAAAAACAGGTCCCAAAAACGATTAGCTCTATCAATATCAGTTTCGCCATCCAATTGAGGATAATTGGATTCAAATTGATGGAGTTTATATAAAATGCTTAATTCTCGAAAGGATAACTCATCTAATATGCTCAGATATTCTTCGTATTCATCAGTACATGAAAAACTATTATCAAGAGTTGCCGATTTTAGTAATCGCGCAAACATCATGATTTTTTCTTTCCTTCTTGAATTCAGAGCATACTTGGCAGTAGCAAAGTAGCAATGCAAAAAGTCTTCTGATTCCAAAAGGTCAGAAGTCAATTCAATATCTCCGCTCGAGAGCTCATCAAAAAACTCCTTCTTTCTTTTGCTGTGAATATTTTGTAAGGTTGTTGCCAAAACTGCATCAACCCCCGAGCCGATCCCATAAGGTAATATCTGCGAAAGACCCTTAAGTACAGGATTTTTATTATACCCCTCTATTATCTTTGTGATTCCAGATTTATTTTTCATCTGTATAGCTCCTTCTTGAAAGTAACGATATTGCTTGAAATTATTCGGCCTCCCGTTCCTTACCCTTCTTTTTCTTTGTAAGCACATTCTCCAGCTTGTCAGCGGCGGCCTGGTCAGAATCCTTCAAAAGGTGTGCATATATGTCGGTCGTGGTTGAGGTCCTGGCATGGCCGAGGCGCTTCGATACTGTTATTGTGTCAACACCCTGGTTGATCAGGATGGAAGCTGAGGTGTGCCTCATGCTGTGGAAGTTATTCTCCGGCAGCAGGTATGCCTCTTTCTTATCTTCCGGGATAGTCTCATCGTTCATCACAGCCTCATTGTGGCGTCTAAGGAAGTTTAGGGACCACTTGCTGATAGTGCCAGGGTAAATCCTTCTACCATCAAAAGTAGTGAACAGGAAACCCTCCTCGTGCCACAGGTTGCCCATCTGAGCCTTCTTCGCGTTCTGCCAGAGCTTATACTCCCTCAGCAGCGCAATGACGGATCCGGGAAGGGACACAGGGCGGTCGCTGCTCTTGTTCTTCGTGTTCTTGACGAAGGTTTCCTCACCGGGGATGTACTGCAAGGCCTTGTTAATCTTCAGGGTTCCCTTCTCCGTGTCTATGTCGCTCCACTGAAGAGCTGCGAGCTCTCCCAGCCTCATGCCGCCATAGATGGCCAGCGTCAACATAGTCCTGTACTTCAGCGGCTCGTCCTCCAGCAGCTCCAGGATATACTCCGTCTGTTCTATAGAGAAGTGCTTTGCCTCTTTGCGGTCCACCTTTGGTGCTTTCACCCTGGCAGCTGGACTGATCAGGATGAGCTGCCACTGCACAGCGCAAGTCAATATACTCGATATGAGTCTGTGGTGGTGAAGGATGGATCTCTCGGAAAGACCGCCGGGCTTGCCAGCTATATCGAACAGGGTCTGTTCTTGAAGGTTGAGGGCTTTACATATCTTCGCCGCTGTGGCTTGTGATACTGTCTCGCCCAGCTTCAGCTTGGCTATAGTCTGCGCAGATACACCGGCCCTGTCCTTCAAGTCGTCTATTGTAAGACCGCGGGAGCCCAGGAGCTCATCAGCGAAACCTTCCTTAGGTGCATAAGTCTTGTCAAGCCGGATGCCGTCCTCCCTGAGGTTGTTGTAAAATCCCACAAGGTGATTGGGCTGCAGCTTGTTGAGCTTTATGTGGCCCAGGGCTGTCTTAATCCTTCTTATGTTCCCCTTGTACTCGTACAGGGTTTTAGGTGCAAGCGTCGGCTCTGCGTAGTCTGCGAGCCATCTGTCTATGAATTCCCCGAAGGACAGCTTCCCTCCGTCCAGGAATGTGCCTCTCTCGACTTCTGCCTGGAAGAGGTGCAGCTGCTTCGTGGCCTCGTCCATCTGTTTTTCTGGTTTTATATGTGCCAGGTTTATTGTCTTGCGCTTCCTGATCTGCTTTCCTGTGTTGTCATGCCCACATGATACCGTGAGCCTGTAGGAGTTTTCTCCTCGCTTTTCTATATCGGGCATATGATTCACCTCTTTATATGTTAATAGTGACTATTTTCCTATCTTTCGGGACCTGTTTATGATCTCGTGGAGCTTGAATTCTACAAAAGACTTTGTGCTACTGCGTAGCTCCTGAAGGTCGGACCCAGTAATCTCATAAGTACCTGAGGAGGTTTTAATAGCCAGGTATCCCTCGGCCGGATCACCCGTGATGTCATATCCGAGGGTAAGTATATACTGTTCAAGGAAATGTTCTGCCGGTTCGACTGTCACTAATTCTGGCTCAACAACCCCAAGTAAATCAAAGAGCTTGCAGCCTAATATTTCCGCGATGTTGTCAAGCACAGTGAAGTCAGGTTTTCTCCTGTTATTCTCATAGTTCTGAATCGTTGTTACTGTAACTCCAAGTTTATTTGCTAACTCTTTTTGTGTTAGTCCTTTATTAATCCTGAATTTCTTGATGTTTCCTCCGATTTCCACCGTATCACCTCTACTTCATTATATTATAACACTAACATATTGTATATAAAAACTTAAAAATAATAGATTGACACTAACAAATATTTAATGTAAGATTAAATTAAAGATTAACGAAACGTTAGACAAGGTGGTGGAAAGTTTGAAAATTGATAAGGAAAAATTAATTATGACGAGAGCACAGGAAGCGATTACTGTAAGAGAGCTATCAGAACTATCAGGTGTGGCCGTGAGCACAATAAACAGGATAGAAAAAGGATATATCGACCCGAATCCGACAACAGTAGGGAAAATCGCAAAAGCATTACACGTAAAGGTAAAAGATTTAGTTTAGAAGGAGGTTAAAGAATAATGGGAAAAAAGATGTATATCAAGGAACTCGCGGAAGTAACAGGCCTAACAGACTATCAGCTGAGAAGAATGACAAAGGGTGGAAACCTACCTTTCATTAAATCAGGTAATAGATATATCTATGACCAGGACTTGGTTGAAGAGGCCCTGAGGAACATGGCCCTCGCAAACATTCAACCGGATGAAGAGACGCAGCAGTATGGGAAGTTGAGGAAATTGGCCGAGTAAAAGTCAGCCATAGGATAGAAGGCAGGTGAAGCAATGAAAATACAATATGATGAGCTGTTCGTTATTGCATGTGGCAGGAGCTGCACATCAATTAACTGGAAGAATAAAAGTATAAGATGGTCAGAATTCCTCGATGGTTTAAGCAAACCGAAATACAGCTCCGAAACAGTAGCCGAATACCAGGCAATGTCAAAGGCCGACAGGGACAAGATAAAAGGAGAGGTAGGCGGTTTTGTTGGCGGGAAGCTGAAGCAGAACGGTCCTAGGAAAAAAGAAACTGTCGAGAGCCGGCACCTGATCACACTGGATATTGATTATGGTAGCAAGGACATATGGGAAACCCAAATAACATTCCTGTTCGAATATGCGTGCTGCTTATATTCAACTCACAGCCACAGGAAGGAAGACTACCCGAGGTACAGGCTGATTATCCCGCTGAAGAGAGCTGTTACTCCTGAGGAATACGAGGCGCTGGCCAGGATTGTTGCGAGTCAGTTCGATATCGAAATATTCGACGATACAACATACCAGCATTATCGCCTCATGTACTGGCAGAGCAGTCCGAGGGACGGGGAGTATGTATTCAAATATCAGGATGCTGAGTGGCTGGATCCTGACAAGGTACTCAGTGAATTCGGCCCTGGGTGGAAGGATATCGAGAAGTGGCCAAGGAGCAGCAGGGAGAGAAAAGGAACAGCGGATAGAATCAACACCGCAAATAAACAGGCGGACCCGCTGGAGAAGCCGGGAATGATAGGAGCCTTCAATAGGGCGTACTTTCCAATCTCGAAGGCTATCGATAAATTCCTTTCTGATGTGTACAGCGAGTCTGTGCCTGGGCGCTATACCTACATCAAGGGCAGCGGATATAACGGAGTAGTGATATACGATGACAAGTTCAGCTTTTCGAATCACAGTACAGACCCTGTAAGTGGAATCGAGTGCAACGCCTTCGACCTGGTGAGGCTGCATCTATTCGGGGATCAAGATGCAGGGATTGTAAGAAGCAATACAAGACCGGAGAATTACCCTTCATTCAAGATGATGATGGAGCTTGCGGGAAAAGACAGCGAGACCCTTTCGGAGCTCCTGAAGGATGAGTTTACAGCTGTTGAGGGCGAGTTCACGAATGAAGAAGTTGAGGAAAGGAAAGAGGCAGCGGCAAAGTACCTCATACCCACAAAGAACGGCCTCAAGGTTAACACTGGACTACTGGCCAGGCATATAAGAGACAGCAGCCATTACATGGTGGTCAGGAAACAGGGCCTTGAGAATGACATACTATACTGGTATGAGCGGGGATGCTACAGGCGGATATCTCCAAGTGAGCTGAAAGGTAGGATAAAAGGGTACATCCCGGAGAGCATAAGGACTCCGAACCACTGGGAGAACACATATAAGGAGCTAGTGACGGATGTTAAGTGCGTGAGCTTCGAAGAGCTGGACACGGATGAGAACTATATTAATATGATTAATGGCCTGTACAACGTAAGGACAGGAAAGCTCCAGGAGCATGATCCTGATCTCAAGACCACAATTCAGATAAATTGTGAGTATAACCCGGATGCGGAGGAACCTGAGGAATGGCTTAAGTATATTGATACTCTGACAGACGGAGACAGCGAGAAGGCGGCAGTACTGCAGGAGTTCTTCGGGGTGGCCTTGTCCAACATAGATATGAGTAATCTTAAGAAGTGCCTAGTACTCTGGGGCGCGGTAGGTAACACCGGGAAGACTCAGCTGCTGAAATTGCTGATAGACTTCCTGGGAACAGAATTCATATGCACAACACCGATTCAAAAGCTGGCAGATAGGTTCGCAACAAGCGATCTGTACGGAAAGCGGATGCTTGTTATTGATGACCAGACCGCAATGAACATGCAGGACAGCTCCACATTCAAAGCGCTGACAGGAGGCGGGACGATACCTATTGAGTTCAAAGGAAAGCAAACTTTCTCATATCATCCCAGGTGCGGAGTGCTGATCAGCTGCAACGACCTTCCTTATTTTTCTGATGACAAAGGGGAGCATGTGTATGACAGGTTCATCATTCTTCCCTGTGACAACGTTATACCGGAAGGCCAGAGGATAAAGAACATAGTCGAGAAGCTCTTTCTTCCGGAGAAGGAAGGCATATTCCTTTGGGCTCTGGAAGGACTGAACAGGCTAAGAGCTAAGAATTTCAGATTTACAAGAAGTACAGCGGCACAAAGCGCGAACGAGGAATACAAGCAGATGAACGATACAATTTATAAGTTCCTGTGCATGAACTATACCGTCACCAGGGACAAGAAGGACCGAATCAAGAAGACAGAATTCGAGGATGATTACTGGAACTGGACTCGACTTGAGAATGACGGTATAGGCGTAAGCAAAAGGAATATTAAAGACAGGATGACAAAGCACGGAATAAGCATTTCAGTATACAACGGACTGTCCCATTATATCGGTTTGAAGAAGAATTACGGGTTTTAGTGGATTTTCATTGATTTTAGTGACTATTAGTGAATCGCCATCCACCAGCGTCAGACCAGTCATATCAAGGGACGAGATAGGTTTAGTGGATTTAGTGATATATAAGTTCTGTAAAGTATTTTATAAGAAAGAAATAGATAAATTAAAAACTGAAATAAAACAAATAAAAATAATTATAAGGATTTCAAAAAAAGTCCACTAAACGCACTAAATGCTTTTAAGTCTTAGAACGCCAACGGTTTGAGGTCAGTGGATTTTCGGGTATGAAAATCACTAAATCCACTAAAACTAAAAATCAAACATGCAATTAAAGAAAGAAACAAAAACTGAATATTTGAAAGGAAGGGTAATCATGAGGATCATGTGCGGGAGTCCTTAATAATGATCGGGGAAGTGATTACCATGAGATTTAACCATAAAGAATATGAGAAGAGAATGAAGGCAGCCTTCGTGAAGAGGATGGGGGATGCCAGGGCAGTGGATTGTCAGAAAAGAATAAGCCATATATCAGCACAGTACAGAGAATTCGAGAAGCCAAAAGTATTATATTTTGCAGATTACTATAGGGAGGAGGATTAAATATGCCAGTAACAAAACACATCAACGGCACTGCACTTTATTTTTATAAGAACAATGTCATTCAGAGGGACAGCGGATCCCTCCCAGGCTCAAGGGTAAGTCACACCAAAAAGCCGGAAGAGGTCAAGCTGAACAGAAGCCAGAGAAGGAAAATAGAAAAAAAGCTGAAGCGTAGATAGACAAAACTTAGGAAAACTTAGTGCCGGGACTAGAAAAAACTTGAGGTTGAAACTTGTTAAAGCTTGATATGAGTACTCAATAAAACTCATATCAGGAACCTCAGAAAACCTCAGAAGAAAAGGAGAGAGGAACATGGGCAAGATGAAAATAACTGTAGCGGAAGCAGCGGAAATCATGGGCAAGTCCCAGGAGTTCATCCGGGCCGGCCTGAAACACGGTACCCTACCTTTTGGTAAGGCCCTTAAGATGAGCAGCATCTGGACCTTCTACATTTCGCCAAAACTATTCTATGAGTATACCGGTTACAAGGTTGAAGAGGGTGAACCGAAGGACAAGACAGGCGAGCCGGAGACAATGAAAAAGAAGATCACCATCAAAGAAGCTGCTGAAATCATGGGAGTATCGCCTCAGTTCATTCGACTGGAGCTGCAGCGGGGAGAATTGCCTATAGGTACCGCTGTGAAGACTTCCAGCATATACACCTACTATATATCACCGAAACTTTTCAGCGAGTACACAGGATATAAATTTGAGGAGGAAGATGAAGATGGAGTATAGAGAATTCAAGTACAGAGGCAGGAAATATGTCGTGAGTGAGTCAAAAGCAGAGATTACCCTGGATGTGGCCAGGGTATGCGTGAACGGCTGCACTGTGATACTACTGAACAGCAGCACGCCCGAGAGGCAGAAGCAGCTGCGCCTGCACTGCGCGATCACCGGCAGAAGGATGCACAGGCCGACAGGGGCAGCAAGGAGAGGAGGTCACTGATTATTGATCGAGATAAGAGCTTCATTTGAAACCCAGGAAGAGAAGGCGAAGCTTCTGAGGATGCTGGAGCAGCAGGGCCACCTGAAGGTCAAGTCGTGGCCTAGGAAGGAATATCAGGGGAAAGGAAAGAGCCCCAGGAAACGAATTTACCTGGAGCTCTCCGCAGGTGAATGACTGAAAATTCACCAATAACCTAAACACCTGTTTATATTTTACTCCTATCAGGAAACTATGTCAAGAATTTACACTACATACCATATAGACATTATATGAATTGAGGAGGATAAACATCATGGATAAACTATACGATTTCGTTCTGGACAACTTCAAAGGCAAAAGGAAGGACAGGGCCCTCCGGTTCCTGTCCGGCCAGCTTAAGCATGGAGATCCTGAGCTGAAGAAGTACCTGTCCTGTGAAGCCGCAAGAGCCCGCCGAGCAGTGATGGGTTCATACAAGATGATTGAGCTATGTGAGGACCACAAGCGCGAGTATCAAGAGGTATTCAATCAGTACAAGGCAATAAGCAATGTGGTGGATGCCGCAGAGCTGCACCTCATCCTGGCACAGCTTGACGAGGACATAGAGTCAGAGAAGAAGCAGATAGCCTTCTGCGGCAGGCACCTCTCAAACATCCTTCAGAACGACGTGCTGACAGAGCACGAGGCCTGCCAACTGTTCAACATCAACGAGAAGACCTGGGAGGAATGCCGGCAGCGGTACTATGATCTCATGAAGGATAAGCGGAAACCAGCGCACCCGGTGTATTCAATAATCACAGTGGCAGGCGCTGAGTACAGGGAGCGCAAGGGCAGGGCCAAGGGCTTTTATGACTGCCCGGAATACGAGATGCCGGTGTACTGGGCAATCCATGAACACATATACAGCGAGATGAAGGGCAATAAGGAACTCAACGCCGCTGCCTTCCAGAAGTTCAAGGAGCTGTGGCCAGAGATTAAGACCTACAGGGCAATCAAGGACATGGAAGGAAACATCATAAGTACAGAAGAGGATGAATAACAAGTATCCGGACATTTCTGACACCCCAAAAAGGAATGGAAGAGCAGGCATAGTGACATTCGTGACGCCCTAAAAAAGGGCAGTATTAAAAATTTATTAATAGGAAGGCGATTTTTATGAAAAAGATAGAAAAGAAGAATGGATCCAGGGGATGGGAAGGATTTGATACATTGGTGAAAAGGGCCGTCAAGGAGCACGGATTCGCTTACGTATACAGCAAGCTTTGCGAGCTCCAGGAGGGAGGCTGCAAGCGTGGGTAAAACATTATTCAAAGATTATGGAAGCAGCGGCGGGCTTACTGTGGGAGCAATGAAGAGGATACTGACAGACTACCCGGATGACCTGGTGATTACAAACGGACTTGGATCCGAGTTCTTCCCGGTGCGCGTTGTCGCAGAAGGGACTTACAAGATTTACCCGACAGGCTGCAACGGGGTAGCCCAGGGAGAGGCCCAGTGCCTCAGATTGTGGTAAGGAGGGATTGAGATGCAGGTACCTATATTCCTGGCATATATGGACCACTGCAAGGCGGCACACAGGGAGCCGAGTCTTCAGGGGCTGCAGCAGTGGAAGCAGGCATACAACAACAGATGATTTGTTAAGAAATGTTAAGGTCGGCTGCTAAGATTTACTAAGATAACCCGGTAGAGAATAGTAGAGTATAAACTCATCTGAGCATTGCGAAGAATTTGCTCAGGGGAACTCGGCGGAGCGACAGGGGATTGCTAATAAATGGGCAATCTCCTATTATTTTAAGAAAGATTTGTGAGGCCCTAAAAAGGGGTATACACAAAATTCATACCCTCAGATGAAAGGGATTCTATCCGGCCATTTCGTCTACCATAAAAAAGCTATACTGAGAAATCTGAGTCCATAAAAAGAGAAGGGAGGTGGAAGCCATGGAAGACATTCTTTACACTGTGCCCGAAGTCGCAAAGCTCATCAAGACCAATGCCGCATACGTGTACTCTCTCATCAAGGCAGGACTGCTGCCGGCCCTGAAGCTGGGGAGCTACAAGATCAGGAGAGAAGCTCTTCTCGAGTTCCTTGAGAAGTATGAGGGGTACGACCTTACGGATCCGCACGATGTTCACGAGCTCCGGCACGATTAGTCAATATAAATTTGCCGTTTACTCACATTTATTCAAGATATTGTGGTATAATAAACATAAACACAAAGATAAATATTGAAGTACCCCACCGCAGCAGGTGGAAGCTTTAACGAATGTTAGGGCCCGGGAATATGTTCAACTCTTTAAATAGGGTTGATGTATTTCCGGCTT
This sequence comes from Clostridium sp. UBA699, assembly GCA_002298915.1. Lineage (GTDB taxonomy): Bacteria > Bacillota > Clostridia > Clostridiales > Clostridiaceae > UBA699. Next base: position 21,252 of record DBML01000004.1, on the reverse strand, counting down.
TTTTTTATTTTCAGAGGAAAGGAGGTTCAAACAGATGAAAGAAGATATCAGGAAGGCGAAGGCAGCCTATGCCAGGGATTGGAGAAGGAAGAATCCTGATAAGGTTAAGCGGATCCAGGACAGATACTGGGAGAAGAAAGCCATGCAGCTTATGCCGCAGAGTTAGTGCTAGGTAAAACTCACATAAAAAATTTAAAAACAAGGAGGAATACACACATGACGGAAAACGATTTATGGGCACAGGCGGAGAAGCTCAAGACGCTGTACGCCAATAATCTCAATACACAGAAGCAGAACAGCATGAACGATCTGAACGCCTCAAGGCAGTCATATATAAACGATGCGAATGCTCAGCTCAAGACACAGCAGGATACGACGGACACCGGGAGAGTGGATGCAGATATAACAGCGAATAACGAGAACAAGCTCCTGAGGGAACTGGCGGCCAGGAACGGCTTCTCGAATGGGGGAGAACTTCTCACAGGAGTGCTCCATAACAACCAGGACAAGTCGAACAAAGTCAACAACTACAACCGCATTATGGGCGAATATAAGAAGAACTGGGACACGAACATGAACAACTACAACAACTCCTACAACAATAAGGTGAATGCCCTGAACTCGGAGACGGCTAACAAGATTGCTGAGTACAACACAAATACTGACTGGGAGTTCAAGAACAAGGTCGACTCGCTGAGGGCTGAACAAGCCAGGGCAGCAGCTGCAGCGGCAAAAGCATCAAAGGCTAAGGAACTTACAGCGGCAGAGCTTCTCGACCAGGCAAAGTACGAACTGAAGAATGCAATGAAGACCAACCAGGGATATATGTACCTGAAGAACAATGAGGAAGCCCTGAGAGCCACACTGGGCCAGACCAAGTATGACGAACTTTACAACTACTATTACAAGAACTCAGAATCTCCTGACCTGATCCACTACAATGGGGGTAACACGGCAATCGACACCGTGAAGAACTACAGCAAGAATCTCGGGTATACAGGAGTAGATCCTGCGATATGGAAGGTGAATAACTAATGGCAAAGTCAATCCCAAAATGGAATGGAGACGGTACTGCAAATCCCGTGTACAGGGTTCCCCGCGCTACCCCTAAACCTGTGGGACTTGTACCAAGAAAAACAGCATCATCAAACTCTGATATAAGCGCAGACACATCGACCTCGATATCAAAGCCGGCGATAGAGTCCAAGTTCACTTTCCCTAAAGCTTCAATCCCCAGCGGCAAGCTGGACTTCAACAGCCATGACGACGAGATAGCGGGGAAGACCTGGTCGGACAAATGGAACACTGTAGCAGACAACGCCGCCAAAAGCAAACTCGGGCAGCTGCTCGTAAACTCCGCCCCTAACAAGATCATGCAGAGAGCTGCGGACAGCTTCGTGGGACAACTCGACAAAGCTGCCGGAGTGGATCCAGCATCGCACGAGAGCTTCAATCCCGAGACCAACGTGGTCGAGAGCGCCGTGGGCGATATCATCGGCTTCGGAGCCGGGATGAGCACCAGACTCCCGGGCCTCGGGGGCGGAAGCGTGCAGGGAGCTCTCACACCTGTGGGAAATGCAGCGGAGAAGCTTGTGACCAAGGGCCTTTCAAAGGTAAACCTCGCAGGGGCAGCGGGAAAAGCTGCAAATTTTATACTCCCAACAGCAGCAAGAGACGCAGCGGAAGGCGCACTGTACGGCGGAGCTATAGGCCTAAGCTCAGGAGACGGGCTGAAAGGCACAGCTGAAGAGGTCGGGAAGGGAGCCCTGGAGAACATGACCTTCGGCATGGGGCTCAAGGGCCTCGGAAGTGCTACCCACAAGTTGGGGGAGATGAAGGTCAAGATCAGCGGCGTTAAGGACGGCAGGGTGAACTACACGGATGCAGAAGGCAACCAGAAGAGCATGATTCTTTCCATATTCAAGAGAGCTGCGGAGCCCGTCATTAATACCCCTGTGAGCTCCTCAGAGCCAATCTTAGCAGGGCTGGACAATGCAGGAGCAACTGCCTCAAAAGCTTCGAAAGATTTAACAGGGCCTGTCTCAGCCAAGTACACCGTGGTGAATACGGAGCTGAGGAAAGCGCAGCAGGAGTATGAGAATGCGATAGAGGCGATACACAACCACTTCGGCCACTACAAGCTCGAACCGGATGAGATTCAGAGGATTCAGCCGGAACTCGGCATCAACCTTGACGAGATAGTGGGCAGGCTTGAGAATGCCAGGACGGAAGCTTCCAGGATAGGAGCAGATGTGAACCTGGCGGAAGCAGCGGGAGTCAAGGACCTGAAGCAGATGAACCTCATCAACCCGGTGAAAAGGAATGCCGCTGTGAGCTCCTTAGAGCCTTTTCTAGCAGGGGCAGACAGCGGGAGGGCAACTGCACAGGCAAATCCGGGAACGCTGGGGACAAACGCCATTGCAGCCACAGAGCAGGCAGCAGGGGTCACGCACCCTGCAATGGGAGCAAACGACAGGACCTTGTCCCTCCAGGATGTAATAATCGGTGGATCTAAAGAGAAGACGCCGCTGCTCCAGGGGATAAAGGACAAGGCCAGCGATATATACACCCATCTTGTGGATATCAACAACCCTATCAAGAAAGTGGATGAGACCACATACAGGCTGGCCACGAACAGCAAGAAGGTCGGAGGCACCATAGACGCCATATTCAATGAGAACCTTGTGGACATGGAAGGGCGGCCTATAGGTGAGAGCCTCAAGTCAATCGCAGAGGATATGCCTCAGGATGAGGAAGGCAAGAGGGAATTCCTCAAGTACGTGCTGCAGCGGCACAACATAGACAGAGCAAGAGAGGGAAAACATGTATTTACAGACTTCTCTTCCGAGGAGAGCGCCAAGGCCGCACAGTTGATCGAGCTGCAACATCCTGAATGGAAAGCATTGAACGACAGGCTGACAGGCTTCGTGAACAAGTTCATGGACACCTGGGGGCATAAGTCCGGGATGATTGAGGACGACCTCTGGCAGTCCCTGAACGACACGTACAAGAACTATATCCCGACCCAGAGGGAGTACTCGGCGCTTGAGGAAGGTGTGAAGAACCTCGGAGGGAAGGGCTTCGTGGATCAGAGCAACCCGCTCAAGAAGGCCACAGGCTCGGAACGTAATATCATAGACCCGATGGAGAACATCATGAACCTGGTCAACAGGACGGTGAGGACTGCCAGATACAACGAAGTCGGTCAGAACCTTGTCAAAGCCCTAGAGGCGGATCCGGAAGGCCTGAGGAAGTTTGCTGAGATAATCCCGGAGACGGAGCTGGTCCCTAATCCGAAATACAAGAAAGAGATGAACTTGAAGAAGTTTGCGCCGGGTATGGACGCTGAGGGCTCAGGGTTAACACCTTTCAAAAGTCAGGTAAAGAACACTGAACCTGAATTCATAGAGAGGCCGGTCGAGATCAACGCGAACGACAAGAGCATCGTATCTGTCCTGGTAAACGGAAAGCCGGTCAATGTCAAGGTGAACGATGAGAACCTGCTGGAGTCGCTCCATTCGGTATTCAAGAATCCGAACCTGAACGATTGGGAGAAGAATATCGCAAAGCCCCTGACGAATGCCTTCAAGGCGCTGATAACCACGAAGAACCCTCTGTTTACTGTATCTAACGTTATGAGGGATATCCCGACAGCATACGTGAACGGCTCGGAGAAGAATCCTTTCAAGTTTGCAGCGGATTACGCAAGCGCATTGAACGACATCAGAAAGAACACCGACATAGCCAAGCAGTACAGGGCAGTGGGAGGCGAGATGTCGAACTTCTTCAGCCCGGATAAAGCAGCGGAAGCAGTGAAGGACTTGACAAAGAGGGACAACATCCTCGTGAAGGGCCTCAAGAAGGTGGAGGCGGTCAACAACGCTACAGAAACCATACCGAGACTGGCGGAGTTCAAGAGAACACTCGAGAAGGGCGGTACAGTACAGGATGCGCTGTACAACGCAGGAGAGGTCACAACCAACTTCAGCAGAGGCGGAGACATAACAAAGCGCGTGGATATCAGCGTCCCATACCTGAACGCCAGCGTGCAGGGACTAGACAGGACGATGAGGCAGTTCAAGAACGCTCCTATCCAGACAGTACTGAAAGGGGCCACAATCGTGACAGCCCCGACGCTCATCCTGGATGCGGTGAACGCGAACAACCCGAACTATAAGGAGCTGGACAACAGGACGAAGGACACATACTTTCTGATACCTACTGGGGACACGTTCATAAAGATACCTAAGTCCAGGGAAATTGGTGTGCTGTTCAGCAGCTTGACAGAGAGGGCTATAAGAGCGGCAAGCGGGGAAGAGCAGGCCTTCAAGGGCTTCAGTAACACCGTGGCCAACAACTTCACACCGGTGAACCCTTTCACAAGCGGGCTGTGGGCTCCTCTGGTTCGCAACCTTCCAATGAACAAGGACTTCGCAGGCAGGGCCATAGTGCCTTTGTCAATGCAGGACAGGTCACCGGCTCAGCAGTATGATGAAACAACCTCGGAGATAGGCAAGGCCATAGGGCAAGCAGCCAACATATCACCGAAGCAGGTGGACTATCTCATCAGATCGTATTTCGGCATCGTAGCGCAGCTGGCGCTTCCGGCAGCCACGAAGAGTAATTACGAGGGCAGCGGCAGGACTGGAAACCTACTGAAGCCGGTGACGAATAAATTCACAGCGGATCCCGTGTACAGCAACCAGAGCATGACGGACTTCTACGACAACGTGGATATGCTAAAGCAGATTGCCGCTGACAGCAACTTCATAAACGGCGGGAATGACAAGAAGGTAACAACCGGGGCAGAAGCCTATAGGAACAGCTTCAACAGCACACTGAACGACATATCTGACCTCTCAAAGAAGGCAACAGAGGCGGACACACCTGAGGAGGCAAGATCCATAAGGCAGCAGATGATAGATCTGGTCAAGCAGGCGAACGCCACACTGCCAACAGCAGACAAGAAGAAGCTGGAGAAGATCCTGAGCAGTATGCCGGCGAAAAGCTCGTCAAGCTCCAGCAGCTCATCATCAACGAGATCCACATCAACCAGGGACAGCACGCTCACAAGAGGGGCAAGCTCGAAAAGGAATTAGTAGTAATGTGCGGGGCGGCAGCGGCCGTCCCTTCCACTGTTCAACATACCGATAACAACTGAGTATGGGGGTGTGTAATGACCAATGAAGAATTAGTGTATTCATATCAGCAGGGAGATGCAGCGGCCCTGGGTGAACTCATAGAGATGAACGAAGGCATAATCAAGAGGATTGTGAATAAGTTCTATACTGATAAGACAAATTCAATCGACAAAGAGGATCTGAAGCAGGAGGCCTATGTCGGGCTGATACATGCTGCCAAAAGGTACGATTTCCACAACGAGCACAAGGCACAGTTCATCACATATGCAGTTCATCTGATACAGGGGAACATAAACACCTTCATCACAACCAGGAACACCAACGACGAGACAAGCCTCAATAAACCTGTAAAGAACAACAAAGAGGGAGAGGAGGACAAGAAGGAGCTGCAGGACTTCATTGAGGGTGTGGACTACAGCCTCGAGAACGTGCTCGAGAAGCTCTACAGGGAGCAGCTCAGAGGAGACCTGGAGCAGGTCATGAACGAGAGCACTAGCCTAAAGGAGCGGGAAGTCCTCAAGCTCTTCTATGGATGGTACAGCGGCGTGAGCCACTCCATGAGCGAGATATCTGAACTGTTCGGCATTCCGTGTGCCGCTGCACAGAGCACACACAACAAAGCCGTGAGGAAGCTCAGAAAGTCCAGGTGGGCGCTGACAGAGGGACAGCTATACCTAAACGGATCCAGATGGACCAGGAAGATCTGCGGCGGAGAAAGCGTCCAGAGCTACATCAATAACCACGATGCACACATATTGAAAAGGGGTGTTTGAGATATGAACAAGTTGGAAGAGCTATTCAAGAGAGGCTACGAGGTGGACCTCAAGCCAGGGTACACCTTGACCCTCATGGGACTGCCGGATCTCCTCAGGAAGGACAATAGCCTGGAGATATTCAAGAGCTTCAGCGGCGACTCCCTGGATGACGTAATCAATGCAGCCTGGGAACATGAGAAGGCGAAGAGGGCAGCGAAGCTGAACTGATGATGTGATGTTGTCGCAGGCCCTCATAAAAATTATATTAACGAGAAGGATATTTACAGCTGACTGTTGAACATAAACATAAAAGTATAATAGTTACATTTTAACAAAATTAAAGGAGTGATATTGGTGAGTATTATGTTAAGAGAGTTTGCGTTGTCTTTGTCCATGGTGCTTGTGGGGGGCTTTATTACTTATCTCATTGTGAGGAACAAGTTGGATAATAAGCTCACGAATTACACGCCTATCAATTTATTCGGAATTGTTGTGAAGATAGATAACAGATTTAATATTGTTACGATTACGGGAGGGTTTCTATTCCTAAGCGTGATAAATTCGATAATAGGATTGGTTCAAACACTGAGCGCTGAGGCAGATGTTTCCTACATATATGGTAGAATAATAACATTAGCGTTGATGCTACTCTATCTAGTTGTGGCCATGGTATGGTTAACAAAAACACAGCAGAAGGGTGCATTCCGAATGATAAAAGTATATGCCTGGCTTATGATTTTAGAATCACTTTTCTTGCTCATCTATGTCACCCCGAAGGTGGTAGATGATTATGCAATGAGTATTTATGGATCATCGGGATTCACATTAATTGCTGGTTGCATCCTGCTGATAGTTACGAACAAAACTTATCGAGAGAAAATAAAAGAAAAAATACCGATGGATATTAGTGATAACACCTGATATGCTTCAGGTATCGTCGAAAGGCTGCTCTTTTTTCATTGGGGTTTATTTGGGGTTAATCTCCTCGGAATGAACCCCAAAAATACGAAAAAACCCCACAGGAAGAAAATAGAAAAGCTAGTATTTTCAATGCTTTGAAGGAGATAATAGCAGCGGCAAAAATCGTTTCAACAAATTCCTAAACTGTGGGCCGGAGGTTCGAATCCTCTCGGGAACACCATAATAACCCTGTAACTTTAAGGTTGCGGGGTTTTGTGTTTTTTGGTTATATGTCGGGCAGTAGAAAATGCCCGATTTTCATATAGAAGGCCCAAAATTGTGTTGACTTGTAGATGAGTTCAGGTTCTATAATGGTAGCAAAGGGAGGTTGATTGGATGATGAGTAGAGGAGTCTTGGTAACTGGAGGGGGCCACGGCATAGGAAGGCAGATCTGTTTGGATTTCTTGGAAGCTGGCGACAGAGTCTGCTTTATGGATTTCGATGAGGAGAGGTCAAAGGAGTTCGCAGAGGGGCATCCACAGCTTTTTTATTTCTATGGGGATGTTGCCGATCCTGAAAGCTTGAATAGCTTTGTGTCGTTTGCTATTGAAAAGCTTAGAAGGATAGACGTTCTGATTAACAATGCATGCAGAGGCAACCATGGGATATTGTCCGGTTTGGATTATGAAGGGTTCGACTACGTTTTGTCGGTAGGGTTGAAAGCCCCGTATGAATTGAGCCGCCTTTGCAAAGACGAGCTGATCAGGAACCGTGGACGCATCATAAACATTGCTTCAACGAGAGCTTTCCAGTCTGAACCAGACAGCGAGGCGTATGCAAGCGCGAAGGGCGGTATCGTCGCTTTGACCCACGCGCTGGCAGTGTCGCTGGGACCTGACGTGCTGGTTAACTGCATCGCTCCCGGGTGGATCAATGTTGATGAACATGCGGAATTAAGCCGAGAAGATATAGCCGCCATACCCGCCGGAAAGGTCGGGAACCCAAGGGATATTTCCGGCATGGTTCAATACCTCTGCGGTCAGGATTTCATGACCGGTGAGACCATAACAATCGACGGCGGTATGAACAAGCGCATGATTTACCATGGAGATTGGTACTGGCAGTATAATGCCGACTAAAAGCATTATGTCTCGCGATCTTAGCGGATTGCAGGGCTTTGTGTTTTTGTCTAAAGGTATATATTGTTAATTGGCAGTATATTTTGTATAATTATGTTAAATGAAACAATATCAAATTAAAAAGTTGGAAATCGGTTCTCTGCAGGGTGAGAGGTGATTATTTATGAAAGCAGGCATTGAAGACAAGGAAGGACTGGACTTTTTCCTTTTGATTTGGATTTTCATGATTGGGAGCTTTGCAGGGTATTGGATTGAAACGGTATGCGTTTCCCTCGAATATGGGCATTTCATAAGCATGCCCGGGGTTATATATGGTCCATTCAACCAAATATATGGCTTCGGGGCCGTCCTATACGCAATCTTTCTTCAAAGGGTCAGAGAAAGAAAAATTTATGTGATTTTTCTGGAAAGCGCATTCCTGGGAGCGGTTTTCGAGTACCTGAGCTCGGTTTTCATGGAAAAGTTTGTCGGGATAGCCTGCTGGGACTACAGCGATACGTTGTTTAACCTTAACGGGAGAATAAGCTTGGAGTTTACGATTGCCTGGGGGATCATCGGAGCAGTTTTTATCAAATCCATATACCCGCGCATATGCGAAAAAGTCAGGCATTTGTCAAAAAAGGAGTACAGGGTCCTGGCCTGTGTTTTCCTGATATTCATGTCCGCAAACATGACGCTTACGCTGGGTTCGCAGATCAGGCAGAAGCAGAGGCATGAAAACATAGAAGCCACAAACAGCATTCAAAGGTTTTTCGATGCCTATTATCCTGATGATCCTAAGGTTAGGTACATAAAGTAAGGTGAGTCACCATGTTGTGATGGAAAAGATTGGAGGTATGAACATGCTGAATGAGAATTTCAAGGAAATGAACCTGCAGGAAAGGCTTAATGCGAAGATCAAATCGCTGGAGAAGGTCCTTAACCTTTACCTGGAGCTGGAAAGCAAGGACTACGAATACCACTACAGGGTCAACGGCATCTTCAGCCAGCTGGAGGTCCTCTATGACCTCAGGGATGGCGAGCCGAACAACGTATGGTACGAACGCTACGAAGAGGACATGAACGAATATAACAGCAAGCAAAAATAGCCGGCGGTTGATGCGCTCCCACTATGTCAGACAGTGAAGAAAAAACTGTTTATCTAGGGGGAGCATTTTCATGAGTGCTGCATATCAATGTGCTATTGACATGTGTGCAAAACAGCGCTAACATATACATATACGCATATGGGAATATGAAAGGGGCAATCTAATGTATAAACTGACTGACGTTTTTAAAATATTGGCTGATGAAACGAGGCTGAGGATAATAATGCTGCTCGCACAGAGCGACCTCTGCGTCTGCGAAATGTGCGGGGTTCTGGATCTCCCCCAGCCCAAGGTGTCAAAGCACCTGTCAAAGCTCAGGGATGTGGGACTTGTCATCGACGAAAGGAAAGAAAAGTTCGTCTATTACAAACTGGCTAAGGACAACGTGACACTGAACAGCATCATACAAGACGTACTAAGGAACATAAGGGAGTTCCCACAGCTGGTCTCTGATCAGGAACGCCTTGCCGGAAAGCAGGTGTACTTCGACGGGTGCAGCGTAAACCTAAGCAAAGAAGCGTAAAACGGGAGAGGAGTTGACGATATGCATATATTTGAATGGCTGAACAGCCAGCTGCTCAAAATGGAATGGCTTTCGAACCTTGTGAGGTACCTCGTGGAGCAGGTTTTCGGACTAGACGTTCAGAGCAGGCTAGGCGGAAGCATCCATTTCTTCATCTATGACGTGATAAAAATCTTTATACTTCTCTCAGTGCTGATATTCACTATATCCTACGTGCAGAGCTTCTTCCCTCCGGAAAGGACAAAGAAGATACTAGGGAGGTTCAGCGGGATAACCGCAAATATTCTTGGAGCGCTTCTCGGGACCATAACGCCCTTCTGCTCCTGCTCGTCCATCCCGCTTTTCATAGGGTTTACGAGCGCAGGGCTTCCTCTTGGAGTAACCTTCTCTTTCCTGATCTCGTCTCCGCTTGTAGATCTGGCATCGATAATTCTTCTTGCCAGCATATTCAACTGGAGGATAGCTCTTGCCTACGTTGTCGTTGGCCTTGTCATCGCAGTCGTCGGCGGTACCATCATAGGAAAAGCAAAGCTCGAAAAGTATGTCGAGTCTTTCGTGTACAGCAACCCTATGATGGAGATAGAGCAGGAAAAGCTGACAGTGAAGGACAGGCTTGAATACTCAAAATGCCAGGTTCAGGACATCGTGAAGAAGGTTTGGCTTTACATACTTTTAGGTGTCGGAATAGGTGCTGCAATCCACAACTGGATACCTGAAAACATAATTTCAGCTGTGCTGGGCCAGGACAAATGGTATTCAGTGCTGATAGCTACAATGACTGGAGTGCCGATGTATGCAGACATTTTCGGCACACTGCCCATTGCTGAGGCATTGGTCTACAAGGGAGTTGGCTTGGGAACAGTCCTTTCCTTCATGATGGCCGTCACCGCGCTTTCACTTCCATCTCTCATAATGCTTAAGAGGGTCGTGAAGACAAGGCTGTTGGCCGTTTTTTTCACGATAGTCACCGGCGGAATCATTATAATGGGGTACGCCTTCAATGCATTTGGTTACCTTCTTATTAAATAGAAAAAATAATTATTAAAGCAGGGGGCTTGAATTATGGATAATAACATTTCAAAATGCTGCCCGGGGAACACCGGCTGCTGCGGCACAGCTCAATCCGAGCCGGCTCAAGCAAGGAAGCAGCTGAACATCGACTTCCTATACCTCGATCTGAGCGTCTGCGAAAGATGCCAGGGGGCCGAAACGAACCTCGACAAGGCTGTGGCCGAAGTGTCGTCGGTTCTCAGGTCGGCGGGCTACGAGGTTAATGTCAACAAGGTGAATATCGTTTCAAAGGATCTCGCAGTAAAGCATGAGTTTGTAAGCTCTCCGACTATCAGGGTGAACGGGAGGGACATCGCCCTTGAGTTCAGGGAATCAGTATGCAAGGAATGCGGAGACCTATGCGGGGACGGAGACGTCGAATGCAGGGTCTGGGTGTATGAAGGCGTTGAGTACAACGAGCCACCAAAGGAGATGATCGTCAACGCGATCCTCAAGGAGGTTTACGGCGAGAAGAAGAGGACTGTGGAACTGAAAAAAATGTACCGCCTTCCTGAGAACCTAAGAGTTTTCTTTGAAGGCCTTGATAAAAAGAAAAGCAAATAAAATTCGAGATGAAAGAGGTGCAGCCATGCAACAAAAAACAAGCTTATATCTTCTGACAGGATTCCTGGGCGCAGGAAAAACGACATTCCTCACAAACGTCCTGAAAGACCTGGAGGGCGAAAAGGTCGGAGTCATAATGAACGAGTTCGGCAGAGTCGGAATCGACGGGACGATAATCCAGAAGGAAGGCATGGAGCTCGTGGAGATAAACAGGGGCTCGATATTCTGCTCATGCCTCAAGATCTCCTTTGTTCAGGCCATGGTTGAGCTGGCGGACAAGGATCTCAAATATCTCTTCGTGGAGAGCTCCGGTCTCGCAGACCCCTCAAACATAGGTGAGATAATGAATGCAGTAAGGGAGCTGAAGGGCGACTATTATGAATACATGGGAGCCATCTGCCTTGTCGATGCGGTCCATTTCCTCGAACAGGTCAGCGACCTGGAGACGGTTGAAAGGCAGCTTAAACACTGCCATCTTGCGGTGATAAGCAAGGCGGACCTAGTCACGGAGGAAACCCTCTCAGAGGTCATGGCGAAGATCCGCGAGATCAACAGCGTCGTGCAGGTCCAGATAGCGGATCACGGGAAAATCAGCTACAGCTTCCTCAACGAAGACCTTATGCAGTATCAGTGGGCGGAAGCTGAGGACACCACCAACAGCCCTGACAACAAGCCTAAAACCATCAGCCTCGAATTTGAAGGGGATGTCAGCAAGGAAGAGCTGACAAGGTTCATCGACAGGGTATCTGGCGACACGTTCAGGATAAAGGGCTTCTTCAAGCTTGAAGACGGATGGAACCAGGTAGACGTTGTCAGCAAAAAGATAGATTTCAAGCCTTCGGATTCGGAGGAAAAAACGTCACAGCTCGTATTCATATCAAAGATCGGGCCGGCAATAATAAAAAAGGTGTTCAGCGCCTGGAACGAGGTCGTCGGCCAGGAAATGAAGCTGAAAAATTAGGAAGAGGAGTTGTTAGGTATGGAAATAAAAATATTGGGAACGGGATGCAGCAAGTGCACCAAGCTCGAGGAGAACGTCAGGGCCGCTGTGAGCGAGCTCGGCATAGACGCCAAGGTGGAAAAGGTTGAAGACCTAGTTCAGATAATGAGGTACGGGGTCATGAGCACGCCCGGGCTTGTCATCGATGATGCGGTGAAGTCTGTGGGGAAGGTTTTGACTGTTGAGGACATCAAGAAGCTGCTAACCGGAGCAAAATAGAAAAGTACAAGCGTTTTGGAGGATCAGGTCAGGGGTGGAGATGCCCCGGCCTGATTTTTCCATTGTCCTATTCTGATATATTGACATTTATCTATATAGTGTTATTATATGGTTGTATATAGATGAGCCTATATGCATGAGGAAGAATAAGGATGGAAGAGGTGAGCTTATGAACTCCTATACGGAATATATCCCGGTTTTCAAGGCGCTTGCTGACGAGACCAGGATAAACATAATAGATATGCTTTCGTGCGGGGAGATGTGCGCCTGCGACATACTTGAAAAGCTCAGCATCACACAGCCGACGCTAAGCTACCACATGAAAATCCTGACGGACAGCGGGCTGATCAATGTAACCAGGGATGGAACCTGGATGAGGTACACGATCAACCATGGAAAGATGGAAAAGGTCTCGGACCTGCTCAGACACATTTCCACAGACAAAGAGGACTGCATCTGCAGGACATGTGGGAAATAAACATAAAGGAGATAACGATATGCAGAAGGAAAGCAGAGCAAAACTATCATTTCTGGACAGGTTTCTGACGCTGTGGATTTTTATTGCGATGGCTGTTGGGATAACCGGTGGGTATCTTTTACCCGGCCTCGCGAAATCTTTGGGGGAACTGAGCACAGGAACTATTTCATGGCCTATTGCAGTAGGCCTAATTATCATGATGTATCCTCCACTAGCCAAAGTGAAATACGAGGAGATAGGAAAGGTTGCACAGAACAAAAAGGTGTTCGCTTTATCTCTTTTCCAGAACTGGATCGTGGGACCGGTCCTGATGTTTGTTCTCGCAGCGGTATTCCTTGGTGACAAGCCTGGATTTGCTGTAGGGCTAATAATTATTGGGCTCGCCAGGTGCATCGCCATGGTTATCGTCTGGAACACTCTGGCGAAGGGGGACAACGAGTACTGTGCGGCGCTTGTTGCAATGAACTCCATATTCCAGATACTTCTCTACACCGTGTACATATACGTGTTTGTGACGCTGATCCCCGGAGCGCTTGGGTTCTCCTGGGGCGGGCAGGCAGTCCGTGTCTCAATGTGGGATGTGGCGAAGAGCGTCCTTATATACCTGGGGATTCCTTTTGCAGCAGGATTCATAACAAGGTATACACTGATAAGGGCCAAGACAAAGAAATGGTATGAGGATGTATTCATACCTAAAATATCACCTTTGGCGCTCGTGGCGCTCCTTTACACAATTGTGATCATGTTCATCACAAAGGGCGAACAGATAATAAAGAACCCGGCGGACGTTGCAAGGATAGCTGTACCGATGCTGATCTATTTCGCAGTCATGTTCTTCCTGAGCTTCTATATGGCGTACAAGAGCGGCTTCAGGTACGACCAGACGGTTACACTCGCTTTCACGGCTGCAAGCAACAACTTCGAGCTGGCCATCGCTGTGGCAGTCGCGATTTTCGGGATATCGTCTGATGTTGCCTTTACGGCTGTTATAGGACCTTTGGTCGAGGTACCGGTTATGATTTCGCTGGTCAATGCGGCGCTGTATTTCAAGCGCAGGTATTATGATGCTGCCGGCATGCCAAAAGCATAAAAATTATTCGGGGGAAAAGGTCTGAAAGAAAAGGTAAAAGTAGCATTTGTGTGCGTCCACAATTCCTGCAGATCCCAGATGGCGGAAGCGATCTCCAGGCTTCTTGTTTCGGATGTCCTTGAAGCATATTCTGCCGGGACCGAAACAAAGCCAGAGATAAACCGGGACGCGGTTGCGGTGATCAAGGAACTGTACGGAGTCGACATGAACAACAACCAGAGGTCGAAGCTGCTCACGGAAATCCCGGCAGTTGACATAGTCGTAACAATGGGCTGCAACGTGCAATGTCCAAACCTTCCTTGCAGGCACAGGGAGGACTGGGGGCTTGAGGATCCGACGGGCAAGGAACAGGCGGAGTTCGAGAAAACTGCAAAGGCAATCGAAGCCAGGGTGTTGGACCTTAAGAGAAGGATAGCTGAAGGCCAGCTACTGCAGATGTGATTGGGCAGGAGTGTCAGAAGCGTCCAGCAGGGCAAATAAAAGAAGAGATTGAATAAAGCGGACCTCAAGGTGCAAGCCCTGGGGTCCGTTTTTGTGCAGCCATAAATCAGCCGGAAGCTCCGCGTATGGATTTGTCAGCCCAGAACCGCTTGTATTTAGCCATGATCTCGGGCAGGGGTATAGCTTCGAAACGCACGCTTATTTCTGCTTCGATGCCGAACTCAGCCAGCTCTTCACTGAAGCGCCGCTTCAGAAGGTCCTCTAGCATGCGCTGGGCATCCCCGCCCATATCGAAAAGGTCCAGTATTATCTCCAGGGAGGAGTCGCCCTTCTGAACCACCTGGAACTCCCTTATGTTGTCGCTGGAGGTGATTATCCACCTGGACATGAGGTCCGGGAAAACATGCTGAAGCTCGCGGCGGCTGTTCCTTAGGAATATGACGTCGTCGAAGCGGCCCAGCACCTTGCGGATAACCCTGAACGAGCTTCCGCAGGGGCAGGGATCTCCAAGCACGACAAGGTCGTTCATCTCGTAGCGTATAAGCGGCTGCGCATAGTTCACCAGGTTAGTGACCAGCATCCTGGTAGCTACGTCGCCAGGTTTTTCCACCTCATTGCCGTTTTCGTCGAAGAGCTCGACAAGCACAAGGTCCTCGTTGATATGGAGGCTGCCGCAGCGGCAGGGGCTTCCTATCTGGCCTTCGCTTGCCTGATAGATCTCCACGACCTCTGTGCCGAAGGCCTCCTTGAAGCGCTGCTTCTCCTCCTCCTCGAGAACCTCCGCATAGGTTACTATCATCCTTACGTATGCCTTCAGTTCGCCGCTCAGCGGAAGGAGCAGCCGGATAAGGCTTGGAGGGGCCATCAGCACGTTTATCCCTTTCTCCCTAATGGAGTCTGCTATTTTGTTTATCGGTTCCATGGTGCTCAGGTATGTCAGGCTAACCAGCGGGGAACGGATGTCGGCAAAGCCCTGGCTGAAAACGCGCAGCAGGAAGAGTATCCTGAAGGGCAGCAGCCTTAGAGGGATGCCGCTTCGCGCGAGGAACACAGCCGGGAGCCTACTGGTGAGCTCCTTAGGTGTTACGAATATACCCTTGTTGCCGCTGGTGCCGCTGGAGAGACCTATGACGAAGAGGTCCTTGTAGTAGCCGGAGTAGTCCTTGTTCTTCTCTTTCTCAAGAGCGTAGCTTCTTACATCCTCGAGCCTCAGCCCGCAGGTGTTCAGCTCGTCGAACTTGTCCATCATGATCTGCTTGTTTATTATCGGTAGATTCTTGAAATCCTGCATTGAGCGGACTCTTATGTCGCTGTAGCTATCCCTGTAGAACTGTGAATTCCTCACGGCGAAATCGGTCAGCTTAAGGAGCTGCCTTTCCTGATACCTTCGCAGCTGCGCCGCAGAAAAGTGGTTCCTGTGCCAGATGAGGCTTGCGTAGTCAATCATGCCTCTAAGCATTCGGCTCACCTCGCAGTTTTTCGGCTTTGGCAGTGGTGCCGAAGCGGTTCATTATATGGCAGTAAAGGTGCTCGAGGCCGTATCTGTAGCCAATCCTCTCCCAAAGCATAAGGATAAGACCCCAGGAGATGGCAAGCAGGAACCCGTAAGCCAGCGCGGCACCAATGCTGAAGGTCAGTGAAGGCGATAATGTCTTAAGGAGCCTGAATACAAGGGCGCTTGCAACACTTTCTAGGAAGAATGCCGTCAAGCCTGCCACCCCGAACCTGTAGAAGAATTTTGAAGCCGGATTGAGCTTTTTTTCGCCGGGGTTGCCGCGAGCATCGAAAAACCCTATGGCTGCAAGGATTAGCAGCAGGAAAAGCCCTATCTGGACTGTCATTATTGCATACCATTTAGGGTCAATGCTCCTTTGAAGCATAGTGTCAGGAAGCTTGACATAAAGCGCTATGCCGACGGACAGGAATGCAAGGGCGACGGGGACAACCCTAGTGACAGTCGCCCTCCAGCTTCCGTCCTTCAGGAGTGCTGCAAGCCAGGCTCCGAAAACAGCGAAGGAAACGAATGGCAGGATGGGGTTGTTCTTGTTCACGAGCCAGTTGAGCGCAACAACCTTTCCGTAATCCCGGTTCTCAAGGGCGCTTATGTATATCTCGTAAAGAGGGATCCGAACGGCTGAAACAAGGAAGAGAAAGAATCCCAGAACCAGGAGGGCGTAAGGCTTGAGTGCAAAGGCATGCCTGCTCCCGATTTTTCTTGCTGCTGCGTAGATGAGGCCCAGCAGTAGAACGTTCATCCCTATCATCACCAGGCTGTCTATGTACAGGAGGCGGTCGAGGCTCAAGCCAGAAAAGCGTCCGTACCGGAACAGCTCCACGAGGATGCTGTTGTCCGTAGTCCTGTTGGGGAAGTCGACGATTCCAGGCCCGGTGAATATGAAGTAGGTGTAAGCCACCGCAAGCATGAAAAGACCGCTGATGGAGTTGTATTTCAAAAGCATGCCGAGGGAATAGCCCTGTTCGTCGAGCTTCCTTGCGTACTGGACTGCATGACCCGCGCCGCTGATCATGGCGAACATCCCGGCAAACATGAGAAGAAGACCGATTGCTGTTACAATGACTGGAGGGTTGTTTAGGTCGAGATCGTAAAGGCCGTCGAAGTAATAGAAGGCGGAATGAAGCCATATCAAAAGGAAGATGCCCAGGCCTCTGAGCATGTCCAGACCAAGATACTGTTTCCTCATAGCATAAATCTCCTTCCGGTTAAAGCTTTTGATGAATATATTCTCCGGGATGGCTGGTTTTTCCTCCAGGACTCATGCTGCTGCACTGGAAATATATATCTGGGAACCAAAGCGGTGATTATTTGAATATGAAATAAGCAGCTCGAGATGCATTGCATATTGATATTAGATGATTTTGAACAATAATGCTATTATTTATATTGGATTAGTCGGGTATTTGTAAATAATGATTCGAAAAACATCCGGATTTGACTGGCTGTTTTATTGGATCTTGTTTAAATATAATATTATACAATTGGGGGAATGGCATTATGAAAAAGAAATTCTTCGCTGTCTTCCTTTGCGCTGTAATGACTGCTGCTTTGGCAGCGGGCTGCGCATCGCAGGGGAACAGCGGCACCTCGTCAGGCAAGTCTGTTGAGGCCGTGGCAAAGACAAAGGTATTCGTATCTGCAGACTGGGTGAAGAGCGTGATTGACGGCAAGCAGGATGAGTCGAAAAATTACAAGATCATCGAGGCTGCATGGGGACCTGTGGCCGACGACAAGAGCTACAACGAGGGACACATACCGGGAGCTGTACATATGAACACTGATGACATCGAGGAACCGACTTACTGGAACATAAGAACCGGCGATGAGATAAAAAAGGTCATGGCCAACTACGGTATAACAAAGGATACCACTGTCATAGTTTACGGTGCTGACTCAGGCGCTACAAGGGTTGCGTTCGTGTGCCTCTGGGCTGGAGTTGAGAATGTCAAGGTAATCGACGGCGGGCTTGCCGCATGGACCAAGGCAGGGTATTCAACAAACAAAGGCGTGGAAGAGGCTAAGGCGACAACCGCCGATTTCGGAGCAGCGATACCTGCTCATCCAGAATATGTTTTGTCGATGCCGGCAGATGTCAAGGCGGAGATGGCTAAGAATTCTAAATTCAGGCTTGTAAGCATCAGAAGCCTTGATGAGTTCGAAGGAAAGACAAGCGGATACAGCTATATAAAGAGAGGCGGAGAACCGGAAGGCGCTGTATGGGGCCATGATGAGCCTGATTACCGCAACGCCGATGGAACATTCATCTCCTTCGACAAGGCAGAGAAGCTGTGGGCAGACCAAGGGATCACTAAGGACAACGAGATCGCGTTCTACTGCGGCACTGGCTGGAGGGCAACGATTCCATGGCTGATGGCTTACGAAAACGGATGGACAAACATAAAGCTCTATGACGGAGGCTGGTTCGTTTGGCAGATGGACGAGAGCAATCCTGTTCAGGCTATAACACCGGAGGAAGCTGCGGCAAAGTACAAATAATCAAATAGACAGATGAAGAAAAAAGATGAGTCCTTTTTGAAAGGCTCATCTTTTTAAGTTTGCAAGAAAATTTATTTCCTGAATAAGCGCTATCAGCGCAAGTAGCGGTGCTGTGAAGAAGTATGAACGGTAGCTTTGAGGCGAAAAGGCCAGTGCGAAAACTATGGCCGCAGCAGTAAGTATGAGCTGCAGGTAGAGCATTGGCAGCGCCATGACGCTCTGCGCATCTCTTTTCTTCGCGGCCGCGAATGCTGCGACGGAAGCAAGAGCCAGGACAGACAGAACCGCTATAATAGCATATCTAATCGAATTGACAGGGTAATTCTGCTGCAGTTCGCTGTTTATGTAAACCATGTATCGCATCATCCCCATCTTTTTGACCGAGAAATACTGCAGGCCGAACGAGGCTATGAGCAGCAGCAGCTGCAAGGACAGGCTTATTCTGTAAAACAGTTTTTTTGTCATGATGTCTCCTTTATCAGCGAAATATAGATTATACACATATACTTTAACATAATCGATAATATATGCAATCTTCGTTTGGTGAAATTCAAGGATTTCCAAGGATTATTCGTAGGGACAATCCAAGTTTCTTTGAATCTGGCGAGGACGACGGCTTTATGTTATTCATTTATCAATCCTTTGACTTATCGTTATTGTTTAGTCACCTTGAGAACGGGCTGGATTAAATGATTTTCCTCTGGAAAAGCATTTAGGGATTAATTAATGCACTTGACAGCTGGAAAAACATGCATAAAAACTATTGAATATAAGAATACTATCAATTTGTTTTCTATAGGTTGCTGTAATATAATGAGGTTGTAAACGAAAGTTTGATAAATATTTAATAATAAATTAAAGAAAACTTAATTTCGGAGAGGAGTTCATTATGGCAAAAAGACCACCAATCACAGTTAGTTCGTGGACATTAGGAGATCAGTGCAAGTTTGAGGAAAGAGTCAAGGCGGCAAAAGAGGCGGGCTATGAAGGGATCGGGCTGAGAGCGGAAACGTATGTGGACGCATTAAACGAGGGGCTGTTCGATTCAGATATACTTGATATCCTTGAGAAGTATGACATGAAGGTTACAGAAGTTGAATACATAACACTTTGGGCGGAAAACAACCGTTCATATGAGCAGAAATACAAGGAACAACTTTGCTTCCACATGTGTGAACTTTTCGGAGTTGACCACATCAACATCGGCCTTATGGAAAACTACAGCGTGGAGCACACTGCGCAGAAGCTGAAAGAATTATGCCAGAGAGCAGGCAAATACGTTATAGGTGTTGAGCCTATGCCTTACAGCGGGATCCCTGACATCAAAAAAGGATGGGCTGTTGTCGAAGCTTCAGGCTGCGATAATGCAAAGCTTATCCTGGATTCTTGGCACTGGGTTAGAGCTGATCAGGATACTGACGTTAAGCTTCTGGAAGGCATCCCGGCAGACAAGATCGTTTCAATCCAGATAAATGACGTTTACGAAAGACCATACGCAAAGTCGATCCTCAGGGACGAGTCCATGCACGACAGGCTTGCGCCGGGAACAGGAATCAACTCAACTGAAGGCTTTGTCAAGATGATAAAGGACAAGGGAATAAACCCTGCTGTTATAGGCGTTGAGGTGATAAGCGACGCTATCCTGGCTTCAGGGGTGTCAGAAGCAGCTAAACACACTTTCGACAGCACGGTAAGGGTGCTTGAGAAAACTTGGCCGGAAGTTGTGCCTGAGGCTTAGCTGGGGACGGTTAATCAGCGGATTAATTGATGAATAGAATCTCCTTGATTGGGCATGATTATAACAGATCATGTTTGGCAAGGAGGTTTTTTTGTTATGCCGAGAACTGCGCGTGTGAAGAGTCCCGACGCTAAGTACCACATAATGTCCAGGAGCATAAGCGAAGTGGATTTGTTTAGAGATGAAGAGGATAAGTTAAGATACTTGAAAATCATAAAGAGATACAAGAACAAGTATAAAATCAGGATCTGCGCTTTCTGCATAATGGACAACCACAGCCACCTCATAATAGATGCGAACGGAGCAGATATCTCAAAGGTGATGCATGGGATCAACCTGAGCTACGCGAGGTACTTCAACAAGAAATATGGCAGGCACGGGCACTTGTTCCAGGACAGATTCAAGAGCAAGGTGATCGGAAACAACGGCTATTTCCTCAGACTTTCAGCATACATCCACAACAACCCCCATTCCTTGAAGGGATACGAGAAGTCGGTGGAGAGCTATAAGTATTCGAGCCTCGGGATATACATGGGCACGAGGTGTGACAAGCTGAAAATCTTAGACAAGGGCTACCTGCTGGGCCTTTTCAGCAGGAGCTGCGGCAGCGCCGTGAAGCTTTATGTGGATTACATGAGGAAATACGCAGGCGAAGCCTTAAGCCGGGAGGCTGAATTCAAGGATGAGGGGACGAGGTACGTAGACACTAGGTGCATCCTATACAGGGACTGTACTGTAGAGAAGGTCGAGAAATTCCTGATGGAAAGGATAGGGGCAACGAAAGCAGTGCTTATGACGAGGAACTCCAGCAAGACCGTTGAGCAGAGGGCTATCTTTGCGCTCTTTTTGAGATGCTTCTGCAACTACAGCAGCAGGGCCATATGCAAGGTCATGGGAAGCATCTCTCAGTCGAGGGTTTCAATGCTGTGCGCCAAAGGCATTGATTTGGTGTTGGAGAAGTCGGATTACAGAAACCTGATGGCAGACTTCATGGACTTGTGCATAGAATAGGTAAACAAGCAGATTTCAAAACAATTACGGTTTTCATCATGGGATAAGTGCGCGCATTTTTAACTAACCAGATAGTTTTCCGCAATAATGGCAAGCCCTGCA
>DBML01000014.1 GCA_002298915.1 Clostridium sp. UBA699 | reverse complement strand
GTGAACAGGCCTTACTTCAACGCGGTAAGGAACAAGGAAAAGGCGGAACAGATAGAAGTTGTGGGCGAAGAGCTCAGGAAGATGATGCCTTGGGTAAAGAAGAGGCGCTGAGCGCATAAATAATATGGAAAGAGGAGGTGGCCCGTTTGAAAGTGTCCGAGGCCATAATGAAATGCTTGATTGAGGAAAATGTTGAAGTCATATTTGGATATCCTGGTGCCACTGTTATTGCAATTTACGAGGCATTAAGGGAATCCGGCATAAAACACATACTAACAAGGCATGAGCAGGCTGCCGGCCACAGCGCCAGCGGCTATGCCAGGGCCAGCGGAAAGGTCGGTGTATGCATGTCCACTTCCGGGCCGGGCGCAACAAACCTGATAACAGCCATTGCAACGGCATACATGGATTCCATACCCCTAGTTGCAATCACGGGTCAGGTCAGAACCGACCAGATAGGAAAGGACGTTTTCCAGGAAGCGGACATAACCGGCGCAACCGCCTCCTTCACAAAGCACAACTACCTTGTCAAGGAAGCAAAGGATATCCCGAGAATATTCAAGGAAGCGTTCTATATAGCAAGGACCGGAAGGCCCGGGCCGGTGCTGATCGACATCCCATCGAACATACAGAACGAGGAGATAGATTTCTCCTATCCTGAAGATGTAGACATCAGGGGCTACAAGCCTACGGTAAATGGGCACAAAGGACAGATAAAGAAGGCTCTCGAGCTGATCTCGAAAAGCAGGAGGCCACTGATATGCGTGGGCGGCGGTGTGATTTCGGGAAAAGCCAAAGAGGAGCTGGAGGAGCTTGTCAGGAAGTCCGGAATCCCGGTCGTGCATACGCTGATGGGAAAGGACGGGATAAACGCAGACAATCCATGCTACATCGGCCTTATCGGAACGCACGGTTTCAGCCATACCAACAAAGCGGTTTCAAAGGCTGATGTGATAGTGCTTCTTGGTACAAGGATCGCGGACAGGGCAACAATCGGCCCTAACTTCGCCAAGGGTGCGGAGATCATCCATATTGACATCGACCCCGCTGAAATAGGAAAGAACCTTGGGCCCTCGATCCCTGTGGTAGGAGATCTGAAAAACATTCTGAGAGAAATCAACAAGGGGATGCATTCCATGGACACAAAGGAATGGATCGAAGAGATAATCAGCTGGAAAAAGGAATCTGGTGGAGCGGATATGGCAGGCGAGGCCGATCCAAAGAGCATCCTCAGGAAGCTGAGCGAGATATCGGAAAAGGATGCCATCCTTACAGCTGACGTAGGACAGAACCAGCTCTGGTGCGCCAGAAACTACAGCATAACCGGAAACAGGCGTTTCCTTACATCGGGAGGGCTCGGGACAATGGGGTATTCAATACCGGCGGCATTCGGGGCCAAAACGGCCGAGCCGGGCAGGCAGGTGATTGCGGTCATGGGGGACGGAAGCTTCCAGATGAGCATGTTCGAGCTTGGGACCATCGCCGCAAACAAGGCAAAGATAACACTGATACTATTCAACAACTACGGGCTGGGGCTGGTCAGGGAAATACAGAAAAACCTGTTCGGAGAGGGTCACAGCAGCGGTGTGGAATTCGGCATGAGCCCCGACTTCATAAAGATAGCCGAGGCGTACGGGCTTAAGGGGAAAAGGATCACCCGAAACGACGAGTTCGAAGCTGCCTACATGGAGGCTCAGGAAGCCGAAGGCGCTTTCCTGATAGAGTGCGTAACGGATACCGGGGAATCAACGTTTTAGAAGGGGGCTGGTTAAAATTAACAAGTATGTATTGTCAGTATTAGTAGAGAATCACGCGGGCGTGCTTAGCAGAGTTGCCGGGCTTTTTACCAGAAGGGGCTACAACATTGACAGCCTCACGGTAGGAATCACGGATGATCCCAACCTTTCGAGGATGACAATAGGTATCACCGGAGATGAGCAGATGCTTGAGCAGATAACAAAGCAGCTGAACAAGCTCGTAGACGTCATAAAGGTCACGGAGCTGTCATCCAAAGCAGTGTGCAGGGAGATTGCGCTGATAAAGGTAAGCTACAGCATCAAGAACCAGTCCCTCATAAAGGAAGCGGTGAACATCTTCAGGGGCAGCATAGTCGACATCGACTCAAAGAGCATGATGATCGAGGTAACAGGCACCGAGGATAAGATAACAGCGTTCATCGACCTGGTCAGGCCTTACGGGATAAAGGAAACCGTGAGGAGCGGCCTCACGGGTCTCGAAAGGAGTTAAGAATCCAAATTTTCAATTTGCCAGTCTATAGGCTGCTTGCCGAGGCCGGTCAGGAAGTTGTTGGCTCTTGAGAAAGGCCTGCTGTTGAAGAAACCGTTTCTTGCAGACAGCGGACTCGGATGGGCAGATTTTATTATCATATGGTTTGGATTATTTATGATGCCCAGTTTCGACTGGGCATTTTTTCCCCAGAGGATGAACACCATGGGGTCTTTCCTCTCGTCCAGGATGCTGATGATCCTGTCGGTGAACAATTCCCAGCCCATGCCCTTGTGCGAATTGGCATGGCCTTCCCTGACCGTCAGAACTGTGTTCAGCAGCAGAACTCCCTGGTCGGACCATTTCTTAAGGTGGCCGTTGTCAGGTATGTAGCAGCCCAGGTCGTCACGAAGCTCCTTGAATATGTTCATAAGAGACGGCGGAATCTTTACGCCCGGCTTGACAGAAAAGCTCAGGCCGTGAGCCTGATCCGGTCCGTGATAAGGATCCTGTCCAATAATCACAACCTTGACGTCCTTGTAGTCGGTATACTGCAGAGCGTTGAAAATATCATTCGCATCGGGATGTATGATCTTGGTCTTGTATTCGTTTATTAAAAACCTTCTCAGGTTGTGATAGTATTCTTTGCTGAATTCACCTTCGAGAAGATCCTGCCAGCTGTTCCTTAATATCTTCATAATTATCACCCAAAATAAATTATAATATATTAAGTTTGCAAATTTGTATTTTTGCAATATTCAGAATACGTGATATAATTATTGTATTAACTTAGTAATGCATAAAGGGGAGATTTGGCATGATTAACTACGATGCAAGAAAATTAGTTCAGACAATTATAATGAACGAGGAGAACAAGGCGAAATTCTATAAAACTATCTCTGAAAAAGCTGAGGACAGGCACACCAAGAACCTGTTTTTAAGGCTTTCTGAAGAGGAGGAGATTCATGTCAAGCTCTATGCGGACATACTTGAGCACCTGCCTAACAACGGTAAACTACAGCTGCCCGAAGATGAAGTGGAATACATGGAGATACTGATCACATCAAATATTTTCGCCAACGAAAAGGTGCTCAGAAAATTTTTGGAAATAGACCTGCAGCAGCTCATGGAAAAGATCGAAAGGGACAGCATCCTTTTAAGGGTGCAGCTCAAGAGGCTTTTTCCGGGATACAGGGAAAGGGAGATGGACCTGATACTGAAGGAAGAGAAGAAACACTTGAAGATCGCTACGGATAAATACCTGGGAACAGTTTTGGCGAATTTGGAGTTGTAGGAAGCTAATAAAGCCAGGCAGGTGAGTGCAATGGAAGCGAAGAGCTTGATTTCGATAGTTGTCCCTGTATATTTTGAAGAGAAGGTAGTTGAGGAATGCTATAGAAGGCTGAAAAATGTTGTTGACAGCAATGGGATCAGCAGCGAGATGGTTTTTGTGAACGATGGCAGCACAGACAGAACCCTTGAGATACTGATAAGGCTGGCGCGGGAGGACAAAAACGTGAAAATAATCGATTTCTCGCGAAACTTCGGACATCAGGCTGCAGTGACGGCAGGTATCCTGAATTCGAAGGGGGATGCGGTCGTGGTCATAGATGCTGACCTCCAGGATCCTCCTGAACTCATTGTTGAGATGATCGGGAAGTGGAAGGCTGGCTGCGATGTAGTTTACGCCAAACGGAAAAAAAGGAAGGGAGAAACCTGGTTCAAGCTCATAACAGCAAAGTGTTTTTACAAGATCCTGGGGAGCATGTCTGACACGAGCATACCAGCCGATACTGGAGATTTCAGGCTTATGGACAGGAAAGTCGTCGACGTGCTGGCAAGCATGCCTGAGCGAAACAGGTTCCTGAGAGGGATGGTGAGCTGGATAGGTTTCAAACAGGATTTCATTGAATACGAGAGGGCTGAAAGGTTTGCTGGAGAAACAAAGTATCCTCTCAAAAAGATGATCAGGTTTGCGGTGGACGGCATTACAGCTTTTTCATCAAAGCCCCTGAAGTTGATGACCCTGCTGGGAAGTGCAACCATCCTGCTGGCTCTTGCCATCCTTGTTTACTCGCTGGTGGTCAAACTTTTCGGTTACCCGACAGTGCCTGGGTGGACATCCCTGATGGTGGCCCTTACATTTTTCAGCGGAGTGCAGCTGCTGTCGCTCGGGATTATCGGACAGTACATTGCCAGGATATATGATGAAAGCAAAAACAGGCCGCTGTACGTTGTCAAGGACAAAATCAATTTTGAGGAGACAGAAAAAAGACCCGAAGGTAGGATATAATCCTCCCTCGGGTTTTTACATTGCCTTGTTTTCTTCAGACAGCCTCGCGATTATTTCGCTGGCTTCGTCCCAGTTCCAGACCCTTGTAATGTTGTCATTCAGCGGCTTCCTGTTGTAGCACGCATCGATGAGTATGACAGGGTAGCCTGCCTCGGAGAGCTGCAGTGCGTTTTCGTAGTTGTCCTCGATAAACACGTCGCAGTCAAGGTCAGCAGCCTTCTGCACCTTGTTCGGAGTCCCAAGCACGAAGAGCCTGTCGTAGGGTATCTCGTTTTTCCTGAGAAAAGCATGGGTGAACATTGTCAGGCCGGCATCCCTCGCGGTAACAAAATAAATGTTGTGCTGACGGCTAAGCTCTCTGACAGCAAAGCCTGCGTCCTCCCTTACGGTCTGATTGGAATGGAATTTCAGTTTGTTCCTCTCGTAGAAATCCATGAACTCGGCTTCGTCTATTCCAAGAACTTCGTGCATCGAATGCGATGTCACATCGTCCTCGCTTAGGCATGTGCCGAAGTGATCGTTGCAGAACGCGAGCCAGTAGTATGAATCTGTTATAGTTCCGTCAATATCTATGCATATGTTCAATTTTTTCATTAGTTGATATCACCTCAATAGAATATGATTGCAGAAAATAAATGCAGGCTGCCGGGGAATCCCCCTCTGAACGAGGAAACAACAACGTGTGCGCAGAACAGCCCAAGGAGAACGCCGATGAAAACGTCGGTAGGATAATGCACGTTAAGGTAAATCCTGGAGAATGCGATCAGCGCGGCAAAGACCACCGCCATCAGGGCGAGCCTGCTGTGAACGGCGAAAAGCACGCCGGCAGCAGCAAACGAGGAGGAGGTGTGGCCCGACGGGAAGGAGTAAGTTAAAGGCTTCACGATCAGAAGCTTTTCTTCGATACCGTTCACAAACGGCCGTGTCCGCCTAATCAAATGCTTAATAATTCCCTCACCGAGGATCGTGGTAAGTATGAGGGCTGCTATAATCATCTCCCCGACAGCCCTTGAGCTTCCGTTGAAAACGAAAGCGAGGGCAACAAGTATCCAGAGCACCCCGCCGTCTCCAAGCCTGGTAATCTGCGGCATGGTCCTGTCCAGCAGGTCGTAGCTCAATTTTTGGTTAATGTGCGCAAGCAGCTTCAAGTCCATGCCTTTGATGTACTTTATCAAAAGAAATCAGCCCCCTCGGAATGCGGCTATAAACAATCTTATAACCATTATACTAAGGAATTGTTAAATGTACATTAAAAATTATCATGATATAATAATAATGAAATATTATTAAAGGAGATGACAGCAAATGATAAGATTCGAGTGCGATTATGCTGAGGGAGCCCACCCTAGGGTTCTTGAGCTTTTAAGCAAGACAAATTTCGAGCAGACTCCAGGCTACAGCGTGGATGCATACTGCGAAAAAGCACGGATGATAATTAAAAGATTGTGCCAGGCAGAAAGCGCAGACGTTCACTTCCTCGTGGGGGGGACGCAGGCTAACACTGTGGTCATTAAATCCATACTTAGGCCGCATCAGGGTGTTATTAGCGCAGACAGCGGACACATCAACGTGCATGAAACCGGTGCTATTGAGGCAACTGGGCACAAGGTCCTTGCCGTAGCCAGCGAAGACGGCAAAATTACAGCTTCGCAGGTGAGGGAAGTTTATACAAGCCATTTCAACGATGCTGGTCCAGAACATACCGTTCAGCCAGGCATGGTATACATATCCAACCCGACCGAAAACGGAACGCTATATACAAAGAAGGAACTCGGCGAACTCAGCGAGGCATGCAGAAACCTCGGTCTGCCGCTTTTCCTTGACGGCGCAAGAATGGGCTACGGGCTTGCAGCTGAAGGGAACGACCTCACGCTGCCGGTCATTGCGGAACTCTGCGATGTTTTCTATATAGGGGGTACGAAGGTCGGAGCTCTTTTCGGGGAAGCGGTCGTAATAACGGAACCTTCCCTGCAGAAGGATTTCAGGTACATGATAAAACAGCACGGAGGACTGCTTGCAAAGGGGAGACTGCTGGGCATCCAGTTCACCGCGCTGCTCGAAGACGGTCTCTATTTCAGGATTTCCGAGCATGCGGACAGGCTTGCGATGAGGATACGTGCTGCTTTTGGGGAAAAGGGCTATCCTTTCCTATATGAATCTTTCACAAACCAGCAGTTCCCTATACTCCCGGATGAAAGCCTTGAAGTCCTCAAGAAAAAGTATGCTTACACTTTCTGGACGAGGGTTGATGAAAAGCACAGCGCTGTCCGCTTCTGCACGAGCTGGGCTACAAGGGAAGAGGATGTTGATCTCCTGGTCGAGGACATACTCTCGCTGTAGAAGGAGGAGGAGCATATGGAACTGTCCCACGTATACCGAAAGGGCAGCGGCGAACTTGTTCTTTTTCTGCACGGCCTTGGCTGCTCCAAGGAATCCTTCGCCGATGTTTGGGAGCTGAAGGGGTTTGAGAAGTATTCGATGCTGGCCGTTGACCTGGCAGGGCACGGCGATTCGATCAGGCCTCCGGATTTTTCCTACAGCATGGAGGACCAGGCAGAGCTTTGCGCTTCGCTGCTCAGCGGAATAGAATACGAAAGGCTTCACATCGTCGCCCACAGCATGGGCGGCGCAGCGGGGCTCATACTCGCAGGCAAGTCTGGAATCAAGCTTGCCTCCTTTGTCAGCGTTGAGGGCAACCTCACGGGTGCGGACTGCGGACTGGTAAGCAGAAAGAGCATTAGCTACCCCCTTGAACAGTTCCTGGGCGGAAAGTTCGATAAGTTCATCGAGGCCAACGAAAAGTCTGAAGACCGAAGTTTGAGACTCTGGGCGGGCATGCTGCGGAAATGCAGCCCGCTGGCATTCCACAGGAGCGCTGAATCACTTGTTAAATGGTCAGACAGCGGAAGGCTGCTTAAGATGTTCCTTGGACTGGAATGTCGCAAAGCTTACATGTACGGGGAAAGGAATTCGGGGATGGAGGTCCTCGGCATGCTTGAAGGTGTTGAGAGGATATCCGTATCCGGAAGCGGCCATTTCGTTATGTCTGACAACCCTCCTGAGTTCTACGCCAAGCTCCTGAATTTTTTGAACTCTAGGATGAAAAGGCCGATTTATTCAATGCCTGAGGATGTGGTTAAAGCCCTCAGTGAAAGAGGGCTGGTGGACAGCTATGAAAAAAGACCTGCCTATCAGAAGAACGACTACATAGGCTGGATAGACAGGGCGAAGAGGCCTGATACGAGGCGGAAGAGACTTAATCAAATGTTGGACGAGCTGGAGTCGGGGAAAGAATATATGGGAATGAAATATAACGCTAACAAATGACAGGACCTTATGGGGCTGCGGCGAGTTTAATTGCTGAAGGCCCCCTTTTAATTCTTAAAATAAACCATCTGAATATTAACAATTCAACAGCATTTTACTCTAAAAACTGAAATAATCATAAACAATCATAAACGAGCAAATATAATCAGAATAAACGTTGACATTCGAGCAAAAGTGATTTAATATGAGCATAAAGATATGAAAAAAATATAAGTGAAGGTGATGAAAATGTTTACCGAGGAAAGGCGACAACTTATATCCGAAATGCTTTCAAAACAATCAAGGATTAAAGTAAATGAGATTTCAGAGCTCCTGAATGTTTCAGAATCGACCATCAGAAGGGATCTGAAGGAGATGGAGGAGATGGGATTGCTGTCGAGAACCCACGGAGGGGCAGTAAGCTTTTCCGTAACGAACTTTGAACCTTCCTTCAACGAAAAGGAAACTTCAAACCTGGAAGAAAAGTATTCGATCGGCAAAGCGGCAGCGGAGATGATCAAGGACGGAGACACGTTAGTCATAGATTCTGGCACAACCACACTCGAGCTGGCAAGGAACATCACGGCAAAAAACATATCAGTCATAACTAACTCCATAGACATAGCCTCGGTACTCTGCCAGAAGGAAAACGTTGAGGTGATTTTGACGGGGGGAAGCCTTAGGCCAAACACACGGGCGATGGTTGGGCAGATAGCTGAAAATGTCATAAAAAATTTCAGAGTGGACAAGGCGTTCATAGGAGCCAATGGAATCTCTGCTGAAGCAGGACTGACTACTCCGAACTACACTGAGGCTCAGACGAAAAAAGCGATGATCGACATAGCAAACAAGGTCATCATAGTCATAGACAGTTCAAAATTCAACAAGGTCAACCTGGCGGTCATCTCTCCGGTAAGCGAAATCACGACAATAATTACCGACAGCGCCGCTGACAGGAAAGTGCTTGCGGAATTCGAGGAACTGGGAATAGAACTAAAAATATCTCATTAAAGACTCATAGGAGGGCTGATAAATGGTCATAACAGTAACCCTAAATCCGGCCATGGACAAGACTTTGATAGTGGACAACTTCAGAGCCGGAGTGGTGAACAGGGCATCAAGCTTAAGGTACGACATAGGCGGCAAAGGGATAAATGTTTCGAAAGTGCTTAAAAACCTTGGAATCGAATCAGTCAGCACAGGATTTTTGGGCGGAATCTGGGAAAAGACGTTCGAGAAAGAGCTTCAGGAAAGAAACATAGCTTTCGACTTCGTACATGTAAATGGAAACACAAGGACGAACACAAAAATTGTTGACAACGTGAACATGACATTCACTGACGTCAACGAACCGGGGCCGGAGATTTCAAAGGAGGAGCTGCAGAACCTTATTGACAGATTCTCAAAGCTTTGCAGCAGCGGCGACATAGTCGTGCTTTCCGGCGGGGTCAGCTCATCAGTTCCAAAGGACATCTACAAGACCATGACGGAGACTGCAAAGAAAAAGGGCGCCTTTGTGATACTGGATGCAGACGGAATCCTTCTGGCCGAAGGACTTGAAGGCCTGCCGAATGCAATAAAACCAAACGAGCATGAGCTCGGAAAGCTTCTCGGCGTAGACAGCAGCGACAGAACGCAGCTTATTAAAGGGGCATTGAAGCTCAGGGACAAGGGGATTGACAGATTGATGATCTCCCTGGGTTCTGAAGGAGCAGTATATATCGCCGAAGGGGCAGTATATTTTGCCGAAGCGCTGAAGGTTAAGGTCAAAGGTACGGTTGGAGCTGGGGATTCGATGGTTGCAGGCCTTATATACGGCTTAACAAACAAATTGACTGCAGAGGACACACTGAAATTCGCTACTGCCTGCGGAGCAGCATCGGTAGAGCTGGACGGCACCGAGGCATGCACATTGGAGCAGGTCCAGTCGCTGTTTGACAAGGTTAAAGTAGTCAAAGTAGAGGAGGAATATTAAATGATAACAGACATGTTTTCAAAGGAAAGGGTATGCTTTGAACTGAAATCGGGATCAAAGGACGAGGTCATCTCAGAACTTATCGACATACTCGTTGCTGACGGAAAGGTCAAGGACAAGGAAAAGTTCAAGGAAGCGGTGCTTCACAGAGAAGCTGAGTTCTCGACAGGTATAGGCATGGGGATAGCCATACCTCACGGCAAGAGCGATGCGGTCACTGAAGCCAGCATAGTTTTCGGGAAGAGCACTAAGGGGATAGATTTCGACTCGATGGACGAACAGCCGGCACACTTCTTTTTCCTTCTGGCGATACCGGTGGAGTCAAACGACATTCATCTGAGAGCGCTCAGCGAGATATCAAGAAAGCTGATGCATGCGGATGTCAGGGAGAGACTTCTGAAGGCAGACAACTACGAAGAATTTATAAACGTTTTTAGTTAGAGAAACCTGTAGAACAAATATATTTAATTATAAGGGGGACAATCATGAAATTTGTAGCAATTACAGCCTGCCCAACCGGTATAGCACATACCTACATGGCAGCAGAAGCATTAACAATCGCAGCCAAAGAAATGGGACACGAAATGAAGGTAGAAACCCAGGGGTCAGTTGGAGCTGAGAACGTAATCGAAGCTGCAGACCTTAACGGTGTCACAGCAGTAATTATCGCGGCGGATACAAAGGTAGACAAGTCAAGGTTTGAAGGGCTACCTATCGTTGAAGTGCCGATCAAAGACGCGATAAAGGATCCGAAGGGGCTTATAAGCAAAGCTGCTGAAGCCAAAGCTGGGGCTAAGCTTCAGGAAAAAGTGGAAGAGATAAAAGCTGAAGAAAAGGAAGCTAGAACCGGAGCGTACAAGCACCTTATGACAGGAGTTTCCTTCATGATACCGTTTGTTGTCGCAGGCGGAATACTCCTTGCTATAGGATTTGCAATAGGCGGAATATATGTGTTCAACGAGAAGGGAACGTTTGGCCAGATAATATTCCAGACAGGTCAGACAGCCTTTGGACTCATGATCCCTGTACTGGGCGGCTACATTGCTTACTCGATAGCTGACAGACCAGGACTTGTGCCAGGTTTCGTAGGCGGCGCGCTTGCTTCAACTATCGGTGCAGGATTCCTCGGCGCACTTCTTGCAGGTTTCATAGCAGGCTACACAGTTGTCCTGATAAAGAAAGTAATAAAGCTTCCTAAGTCGCTTGAAGGACTGATGCCGGTACTTATCATTCCAGTGCTAGCCACTCTCGTAATAGGACTTGTGATGCTTTATCTCGGAAGCCCGATAACTTTCGTCAATAAAGCTATGAGCGACGGACTTATGAGCTTGAACAACGGAAGCAGAGTAATACTCGGACTGGTAATCGGACTCATGATGGCGTTCGACATGGGAGGCCCTGTCAACAAAGCAGCATATGTATTCGGAACTGCAACCCTTGCAACAGCAGCAAACGGCGCATCGCCGATAATGGCAGCGGTAATGGCAGCAGGAATGGTGCCGCCTCTTGGACTCGCACTTGCAACAACTATAGCAAAGAACAAGTTCACACTGGCTGAAAGAGAAGCAGGAAAAGCAGCCTGGGCTCTTGGAATATCATTCATAACTGAAGGTGCCATACCGTTCGCAGCAGCGGACCCTATCAGGGTCATCCCATCAATAATGGCGGGTTCAGCTGTAACCGGAATGCTTTCAATGTTCTTCAACTGCACACTCAAGGTTCCACACGGCGGGATATTCGTACTTGCAATACCAGGCGTAGTGGGAAATCTGGGAATGTATATTGTATCTATAGTTGTCGGAACAGCGGTATCAGCTGGACTTCTGACAGCGTTAAAGAAAAAAGTAGAGGTGTAATTAATGGCAACACAGAAAGTAACAATATTAAACAAGACAGGAATCCACGCGAGGCCTGCATCTATATTCGTTAAGACTGCGTCCGGCTTCAAGTCAGACATAACAGTATACAAAGGGGCTGCAAAAGCTTCTGCAAAATCGCTGATCAACATCCTTGCGCTGGGCTTGTCAAAAGACGTTGAACTCGAAATCAGCGCATCAGGCGAAGACGAGAATGAGGCAGTACAGGCTCTTGTTGATCTGGTCAACTCTAAATTCGGCGAAGAATAGTAAACGGAGGAGAACTGAAGTGAAAAAAGGTATTGCGGCTTCAAAAGGCTACGGAATAGGCAGCGTTTATATAAAAAAACCCGAGGAAATGAAGGTTGTCTGCAATATTTCAGCAGAGGTGGACGTAGAGGAAGAGAAGGCAAGGCTTACAAGCTCTATCGAAGCTTCGAGAGAGCAGCTGACCAGGATCAGGGACAAGGTGGAGGCCGAGGTGGGAGCTGAGGAGGCCATGGTGTTCGAAAGCCACATTATGCTGCTGGACGACCCGGAATTCACGGGCCAGGCTCTTCAGAACGTGGAGAACAACAAGATCAGTGCAGACAACGCAGTCCAGGAGCTGATAGACACCTACGTCGCAATATTCGCTTCCATAGATGACGAGTACCTAAGGGAGAGGATGGCCGACGTCAAGGACGTGGGCAGGAGGCTCATGAAAAACCTCTGCGGCGGAGCCGAGGACGAGCTGTCCGACCTTCCCGAGAACACCATAGTCGTGGCTCACGACCTTACACCTTCTGACACCGCGCAGCTCGACAAGAACAAGGTTGCAGCCTTCCTCACGAACATAGGCGGGAAGACCTCCCACAGCGCCATAATGGCCAGGACACTGGAGATACCTGCGGTGGTCGGCATGGCGGACATTACGGAAACCGTTAAGAACGGTGACCTCGTGATAGTTGACGGAGTCAAGGGCGAGGTGGTCATAAATCCTGACGCTGAGACGCTTGAAAAGTACAGGGAGCTGAAGGCTGCTTACGACGAGGAGAAGAAGCAGCTCCAGTCCCTTATAGGAAAAAGAATAGCGGGCAAAAACGGACGCCATATTGAGATAGCGGCCAACATAGGCTCCCCCGAGGACATTGGAAAGGTCCTGGAGAACGGGGCGGACGGCATAGGCCTCTTCAGGACGGAGTTCCTCTACATGGACAGGGACGCGATGCCTACGGAGGACGAGCAGTTCGAAGCATACAGGACGGTCCTTGAGAAGCTGGAGGGCAAGCCTGTCGTCATAAGGACCCTGGACATAGGCGGAGACAAGAGGCTCAACTACCTGGAGATGCCCGAGGAGATGAATCCTTTCCTGGGCTACAGGGCGACAAGGATGTGCCTGGACAGGCCTGAGATCTTCAAGATCCAGCTCAGGGCCCTGCTCAGGGCGTCGGTCTACGGCAACCTCAAGATCATGTTCCCTATGATCTCCTCATTGAAGGAGTTCACGGCGGCGAAAGGCGTGCTTGAGGAATGCAGGGCTGAGCTCAGGTCGGAAGGGATCGGGTGCAGCGACAGCATAGAGGTCGGCATAATGGTCGAAATACCTTCGGCAGCGCTCACCGCAGACGAGCTTGCAAAGCATGTGGACTTCTTCAGCATAGGGACGAACGACCTGATCCAGTACACCCTGGCAGCTGACAGGATGAACGAGAAGGTTTCGTACCTCTACGAGCCGATGCACCCTGCTGTGCTCAAGCTTATAAGGATGACGATCGAGGAGGCGCACAAAGCCGGCAAATGGTGCGGCATGTGCGGCGAGATGGCCAGCGACGAAGCTGCAATCCCTACGCTGCTGGAGTACGGCCTTGACGAATTCTCCATGAGCGCCTCGGCAATACTGAGCACTAAGAAGCTTATACTTTCGAACTCTGATTATTTTATAGAAAACAGATAATAGCAGCTGCCGGAGGCTTCGGAGCAACAGCCTGAAGCTTCCGGAAACTGCAAACTCAAAACAATAAGCCACTTAACAGATGTTTGTTGCTAATAAAGTTGACAGCCATTTTGGTTTGTGGTATTTTATATCTAGCAAGTGGGACACAAAAAGTATTGATGGGACATAATGTGTCCAAAATGGAGAAAAATATTAGGAGGAATTGATTATGACAAAAGTAGGTATTAA
>DBML01000010.1 GCA_002298915.1 Clostridium sp. UBA699 | reverse complement strand
CAACGTGTGCGTAGTGTCTGTTTTCAGTTTCATACTCAACGTGCGCAGTGTTGATTGTGATTCCTCTTTCTCTTTCTTCTGGTGCCTTGTCTATATCAGCGTAGTTTGTTGCTGTTGCTCCGCCTGTCTTTGCAAGAACCATTGTTATTGCCGCTGTAAGAGTTGTCTTACCGTGGTCAACGTGACCGATAGTTCCTATGTTTACATGTGGTTTGCTTCTTTCGAATTTAGCTTTTCCCATTATTTGTTTTCCTCCCTTAAATTATAAGTTTTTTAGGTAAACTTACCCTGGTGTGTTATTTTTGATTTATTTAATTGGAGCCCATAACCAGGATTGAACTGGTGACCTCCACCTTACCAAGGTGACGCTCTACCGACTGAGCTATATGGGCAATTTCCTTAAATTGGAGCGGGAAACGGGATTCGAACCCGCGACACCTAGCTTGGGAAGCTAGTGCTCTACCACTGAACTACTCCCGCTTAAATACTGGATGAATTTCCGTACCGATTATCAATTTTAATACATATGGTTTTCTTTGTCAATACGAAATCACTTGTTTGTTATACATTTTTCAAGCTTGCGCTTGACCCTCTGGAGGGCATTGTCTATGGACTTTGCATGTCTGTCGAGGTCGCAGGCTATCTCCTGATAGGATTTGCCGTCCAGGTAGGACATGAGCACTTCCATTTCAAGGTTCGACAGCACCCCGCCAATTTCGGAATGCATGTTCTTAAGCTCTTCTCTGTTTATGATGAGTTCCTCCGGATCCGACACCTTCGCCTCTGAAAGCACGTCCAGGAGGGTTCTGTCAGACTCCTCATCGTATATGGGTTTGTTCAGGGACACATATGTATTAAGAGGTATGTGCTTCTGCCTTGTAGCTGTCTTTATCGCAGTAATGATCTGCCTCGTAACGCAAAGCTCTGCAAAAGCCTTGAATGAAGAAAGCTTGTCAGCCTTAAAATCCCTTATAGCCTTGAAGAGACCAATCATACCTTCCTGATATATGTCTTCTCTGTCTGCTCCTATGAGGAAATACGATTTTGCCTTCGCCTTGACGAAGTTCTCGTACTTGCTGATAAGATACTCTTGTGCCTTTATGTCACCTTGTTTAGCCAGGATTATTATTTCTTCATCCAGCATGTCGCAGAACAAAGGAATGCTACTGATGTCAGCTGTCATTTTCCCCAAAATATCCCCTCCAAACTTATTTAAGCCACACATTTTATTATACATTAGAAACCCGCACAGGGCAACAGCTTTTAGTCGCTCCTGCGGATTTTTTCAAGCTTTTCAAGCACTTCGCTGTCGACCGCGTCTTCCAGCATATGCCTGTTATGGGTATATTTTTTTTCGATGCTGCCTTTTATGCTTTTTTCAGCTTCCTTGACCTCGTTGTAGAATTCCAGCGAGGATATCCTGACCGCTCCCCTCTGGAATATGAGCTGCTGCTCAAGAGAGTCGGAGGTGACGACGCTCACCTCAACCCTTCTTCCCATTTCGTCCACAGACCTCTCTATGAATGCGTCGGCAGTCTCGCTTTCTCTGGTGTATACAACGGAAAGCCTCTCGCTGACCTTGTCCGTTTTCTCCAGGCTTCCCTTTTTCAAGTGGGCATCGAATACGACGATAAGCCTGAAATCCTTGAAGGCTGCGTAATTGTTCAGTGTTTCAATAAGTTTGTCCCTTGCGATCTCCAGGCTTTGGTCCTTGATATCCCTAAGTTCAGGCCAGTAATTAATTACATTGTAGCCATCCACGAACACCGTCTTCACTTCTGCCCACTCCCCAGCTTCTGTCTCAGTATTTCATACATAAGTATTCCTCCGGCAACCGAAGCGTTCAGCGAGGATATTTTTCCGACCATCGGTATTTTGACCAGGACATCGCATTTATCTCTTGTAAGCTTGGCCATCCCCCTGCCTTCGCTTCCGATTACAAGGGCCACAGCGCCTCTCATGTCTGCATCGTAGCAGTACTGCCTCCCGTGCATGTCGGCGCCGTAAATCCATATTCCCTTCTCCTTCAGCTTGTCTATGGCGGCATTTATGTTTGTGACCTTGGCAATCTTCATGTGCTCGCAAGCCCCTGCCGAGGTTTTGAACACCACCGGGGTCACGCCTACGTTTCTCCTTTTAGGGATTATGATCCCGTGTGCTCCGCAGGCGTCAGCGGTCCTGACAATGGAGCCGAAGTTGTGCGGATCCTCTATCTCGTCCAGGATTATGATGAAGGGCTGCTCGCTCTTCTCTGCCGCGTATTCGAGTATGTCTTCTATCTCCGAATATTTGAAAGCCGTTACCTGGGCAATAACCCCCTGGTGGGAGCCAGTCTGGGTCATCTGGTCGAGCTTTTTCCTGTCAACCTCTTTGACGACGATCCCCTTCTCCTTTGCCATTGCAAGTATCATGTTTATGGATCCAGAGAGATCTCCCTTGGCAACGAGTATCTGGTCTATGGTCCTGTCAGACTTTAGCGTCTCGATCACGGCGTTCCTGCCTTCTACCAGGTCCTCCCTGAACTCCGTTTCCCTCGGCTGCTCTCTTAGCTGCTTCGGAGCTCTTTCCCTCACTATCTTGTCACGTTTCTCCGGCTTGCTCTTTCTTTCAATCTTTTCTCTCTTCATAATAACCTCTCATCAGCATTCTAAAGCTGGCTGTATTTTTTTCTTATTTCTTCTATCTGTCCGCAGGTCATCCTGCCTTCAGGGCAAGGACCGTTTAAGCAGGACGGGCCTGCATGCTTGAATATGGCAGGCGAAACCTCTTTGACAAGCTTCAGCATCTGGAAAGCGAGTTCCCTTATCTCCCACTGGGCCCTGTTGCAGCACCTGTGGTGGAAGAAGTTGAGGAGGCTCCTGACATTCATTGTGACAATGATCTTTGTCTCGCACGCGTTGGGGAAAACATACCTCGCGTCTTCGATAGCCTTCTTTTCGGCAGCACCAGGCTTCATGCCCTCGGCGACGTATCTTTCCTTGAGCAAGTCTGCAAGCTCGTTGTAGGCCTTCTGGCTGCTCTCCATGGCAGCCCTGTATACCTCCTCAGCCCTGCTGTCCTTTTCTATTTCAGGAGGAAGGATGTATTCGAACTGTTCCAGCTTCACGTACCTCTGGCTCTGCTGCGAGTATGAGGCGATCCTGTGCCTCACCAGCTGGTGCGTCAAGCTCCTGCTCACCCCTTCGACTGCAAAAGTGAAGGCTACGTGCTCAACAGGAGACTCGTGCCCCATCGACATAAGCATGTCTATGAACTTAAGCGTGCTCTCGCTGTCCATCGCCTCGTTCATCTGTTCTATGCCAACCGGGCTGTAGCAGAGCTTGGCAGCCTTTGCTATCAACACCTCAGGGTTGGGTGTGTGTTCTACTAAAATTACTTTCATCGCCATCGCTAATCCTCCTTGTTCCTTACTATTCTTTCAAAGATATATTCAAGCCTTTCATCCTGCTCCGTCAGGTAGAGATAACCCACGAGGCATTCGAAGCCAGTGGCGTACCTGTACTCCTGCACATCTGCGTTCTTTGGAACCGTCCCGGATTTGGCGTTTCTGCCTTTCTTGAAGTAGTAAACTTCCTCTTCGGTCAGCTCATCCATGAGCATCTTTACAAATTCGCTCTGCGCATGGGCCTTGACATACTTGATCGCCTCAAGATGCATCTTGTGCGGCGACATCTCGCTGTTCACGGTAAGTATGTGGTTCCTGATATAAAGTTCGTATGCCGCATCGCCTATGAACGCGATTACGAGTGGATTGAGCTGCCTCACGTCGACCTTTGAAAGCCTTTCCCTTTGTATACCCAACTGCATATATTGTTTATCTCCATTTCTTCCCATATATAGTTATTAGGACTATGCTTGCACATAGTCCGTAGTTTTCATTATTTAAGTTTTGAAAGGATTGCCTCTGCAAAAGCGAGGTCCTCGCTTGTCGTGAGCTTTATGTTCTCATAGCTCCCTTCGTACAGAAAAACCCTGTGTCCGAAATGCTCGGCGACGGAGGTGTCGTCAGTGAAGATTATTTCCCCGGAAATCGCTTTTTCGTAGCAGCCCAGTATGAGGTCTAGCCTGAAGCACTGGGGCGTCTGCACCAAAAACAGCCTGTTCCTGTCCAGGGTGGTCTCAGAAAACCCGGACTCATCCCTCACCTTCACCGTATCCTTCGGGACCACTCCGCAGGCCGCCGCCCCGTATTGCCCTGCATGCCTTACGCCTTTTGAGATAATCTCCTCGCTCACAAAAGGTCTGGCGCCGTCGTGGATCAGGACTATGCCGCATCCGACAGCAGCCTTAAGGCCGTTGAACACTGAATACTGCCTTTCCGCACCACCTTCGACCAGGGCCTTTACTTTGCCGAAGCCGTATTTCTTCACTATCTCTTCTCTTACGTAGTCAAGCTCTTCGGCAGCACACACTAGTATAATTTTGTCAACGCTGCAGCAGCGCTGAAAAGCGTCAAGAGTGTAATAAAGCACGGGTCTGCCCATTATGTCGATGAACTGCTTGTTTTTGCCCGCGCCCATCCGCCTGCCCTTTCCCGCTGCCACAATGACGGCACATACCTTATCCATTGTAGTCCTCTTTAGGCTTTGCAAATATCATTCTTCCGGCTGCGGTCTGCAGGACGGACGTTACGAGGACATCCTTTGTCTCGCCGATGAACTTCCTGCCGCCCTCTACAACTATCATGGTCCCGTCGTCCAGATACGCGACACCCTGCCCGGCTTCCTTGCCGTCCTTGATTATCTGGACAGTCATTTCCTCGCCAGGGAGCACCACAGGCTTGACCGCGTTTGCAAGCTCGTTGATGTTGAGAACAGGCACGCCCTGGAACTCTGCAACCTTGTTGAGGTTGTAATCGTTGGTTATGACTTTGCCGTTCATGACCTGAGCAAGCCTGAGAAGCTTGCTGTCGACTTCGGCTATATCAGGGAAATCTTTGTCGTAAATTATGACATCTATGTTCAGTTCCTTCTGGATTTTGTTAAGCACATCAAGCCCCCTTCTACCCCTGTTTCTTTTGAGGGAGTCTGCGGAGTCCGCAATATGCCTCAGCTCTTCAAGCACGAAATTAGGTATGACGAGGCTGCCTTCTACGAAGCCTGTCTGGCAGATGTCGAAGATCCTTCCGTCAATTATGACAGAGGTGTCAAGAACCTTAGGGTCCCCTTTGCTTCCTTTGCCCTTCTTTTCTTTACCTTTCTCGCCGCGCTTGATGTTGGATAACATGGACATGACCTCTTCACGCCTTTTTACCGCTATATTGGCTCCTATTACCGCCATGAATATGGCTATCACGAAAGCCAGAACCGAACCAATTACAGGAATGTTGCCAACTATGCTTACGAATACTGCAGACAGGATCAAACCGATGATGGCACCGGCACTTCCGAAAAGCAGCTCCACGATTGAGAACTTCGAAATCGCTTTTTCAATATAATTGACGACTCTCTTGATTGCACGATTGATGAATGGAGAAATAATAAAAATAATAATTCCAAAAAAAATAATGGATAAAAGAATTATAATTACGTTTTTGACAGCTGCGCTGCCAAAGTAGTTCAATCCGGAAACATAGGATGTATCTGTAATCATGCGCCCCACCATGTATCCCAGGACCATGCCGAGTGCGGTAAACAAACCCCTAAAAACTTTATCCAGCAACATTTTCACCTCCTTGTTATTATTATCAAATTTTGCATTCAATATACATAATAATATCTTACTAGCGCCACTTTTTCAAGGACGCGACTCCTTTTTACACAATTATTTCGTAATTGATTGACAAAAATCATATAAGCTAATTATAATTGTTTTAGAAGATGCGCTAATCACGGTAAGGAGTTGAACTTCATGAAAGATATTATTTTTGACGATTTTCAGAACGCCGTCAACGAATCCTTGTTAAGGCACAAGAGCATACTCGATATCTTATCAAAGCTTAACGAGACGGAGGCCAGGATAAACAGGGCTGTCGCCAAGTCAGTAACCAACTGCGGCTGTGTCAGAATCAGCGCTGATAAGCAGGTCAGGCCTGAGGATATTGAAATCGAGGAGCTGTCCAAATGTCTTAAGACACACCTGAAGGGAGAACTGTGCGATAACTGCCGTGAAGTGCTTGAGAGGGAGATAGGCAACAACCTTTTCTATCTGACTTCCCTCTGCAACGTCCTTGACCTTAACCTGTACGACATATTCCTGAAGGAGTATGACAAGATCACAACTTTGGGGAAATACACTTTCAGATAAGAAAAAGCACGGAATATTTTTTATTTCGTGCTTTGTTTTTTTAAATTAGCTTGTCTATTGTTATCTGCTCCCTGAGCCTCTTAAGACCGTTCTTTATGGCCTTGGCCCTCGCCTCGCCTATGCCTTCCACATTGTCCAGCTCTTCGTAAGACGCCTCTGTCACCCATTTCAGCTGCTTGAAAGTCTTGACTATGTTCTCGATTACGCTGGCAGGTATCCTCGGTATCCTGCTTAGCATCCTGTAACCCCTTGGCGACACAAGTGTGTCGACGAGCGGCACGTTGCCGTAGCCCATGATCCTGGCCACATTGTCAAGTTTAAGCAGTTCTTCCAGGGTTATCGTCTGAAGGTGCTTGTATATCTCGCTGTAATCTGCGCCTTCGAGTATGTAATCCCTCAGCATCTGTATCCCGTCCCGCTCTACATTTTCGACCAGTTCGTGCATCTGCATGGAAACAAGCCTTCCTTCGTTTCCGAGCTCGCAGACATACCTCTCGACCTCCCAGACAACCCTTAGCACCATCTCCGTCCTCTGGACTGCGGTTACCACGTCATAAAGCGTAACGAGATCCTGGAATTCGAGCACATCCAGGTTCATCACAACCTTCTCAAGAACAGAAACGTACTTTTCAAGTGTCTGAACAGCCTGGTTGGCCCTTCCAAGTATTATGCTGCTGTCCCTCAGAAGATATTTTATGTTGTTCTTGTATACAGTAATAACGTGACGCCTCTGAGATATGGCTATCACTATCGCCCCTGTCTGCTTGGCAACCCTGTCCGCAGTCCTGTGCCTTGTGCCGGTTTCGAAGGTAGGCGTTGCAGGGTCAGGATTCAGCTGCGTGTTGGCAAACAGAATTTTCTTCAGATCTGTGCTCAGAACGATCGCTCCATCCATCTTTGCCAGTTCGTATATGTAGTTGGGATTGTAATCGGCATTTATGGCAAAGCCGCCGTCAATGAGGTTCAGTATGGCTTCGCTGTCGTTAAGGACAATGAGTCCGCCGGTTTTGGCCCTGAGCACGTTCTCAAGCCCTTCCCTCATCTGGGTTCCCGGAGCCAGCAGTTTCAATATGTTCATCAATTCCTTGTCTTTCTCTATCCTCATCTTATCCCCCCTATGTGAATACTTTATTCACGGCTTCCCACAATGTCGAAACGCCTATTGCAGAAACGCCTTCAAGCTTTATTTTGTCCATGTTGCGCGAAGGTATGACGATGTTCTTGAACCCCATCTTGTAGCCTTCTACCACAATCCTGTCACAGAACGAAGTCGGCCTGACTTCGCCGGTTAGTCCCAGTTCGCCGATTGCCAGCATTTTGCACAACTTGCTTTCTTTTGATTTTACACTAGATATTAGTGCCAAGGCAATACCCAAATCCCCGAACGTACCTTCGATGTTCAGTCCGCCAACCACGTTTACATAAACGTCGTTGTTGTAGAAAGGTATTTTAAGCTTCTTCTCGAGCACGGCCAGGATGAGGTTCAGCCTCTGCGGCTCGACTCCAACAGCTGTCCTCCTGGGATTTGCTGCTTTTGTTTCGGCCACAAGCGCCTGAACCTCCACAAGGATCGGCCTGCTGCCCTCCATGACACCTATTACCACGGACCCTTCCTTCTGGAAGTCGGTCTCCTCCAGGAACACCTCCGAAGGGTTGGAGATTTCCATCAGCCCCGAGCTCCTCATCTCGAAGACCCCGATTTCGCTCGTGGTGCCGAACCTGTTCTTTATGGTCCTCAGGATCCTGAACTCCTCCGTTCTCTGCCCTTCGAAGGAAAGCACCGTGTCGACCATATGCTCCAGAACCCTCGGTCCGGCAAGCTCACCCTGTTTGGTGACATGGGCCACGATGAAGAAAGGGATGTTCCCCGACTTTCCTATCCTCATTATTTCGTTGGCGCACTCCCTGACCTGCGAAACCCCTCCAGGCGCCGAGGACAGCGTGTCCTTGTAGAGTGTCTGCACGGAGTCCACTATGACAAACACAGGTTCCATGTTTTCTATATGCGCTTCAATGTTTGCAACGTTCGTCTCAGAGACAATGAACAGGTTCTCGGACATGGCGTCGAGCCTGTC
The DNA here is from genome assembly GCA_002298915.1 of Clostridium sp. UBA699. Classification (GTDB taxonomy): domain Bacteria; phylum Bacillota; class Clostridia; order Clostridiales; family Clostridiaceae; genus UBA699. The sequence goes on along the minus strand of DBML01000010.1, from coordinate 8,570 downwards.
TCCTCTTATCTTTATCTGCTCTTCGGATTCCTCTCCTGAAACATACAGGACCTTGCCGTATTTTCTTGCTATGTTGTTTGCGGTCTGCAGCAGGAGGGTTGATTTTCCGATGCCGGGAGCTCCGGATATCAACGTAAGGGAACCCCTTACCATTCCGCCTCCGAGGACCCTGTTCAGCTCGGCGATTCCGGTATCGAGCCTTTCGTATTCTCCAGATTTTATGTTGAGTATGCTGACAGGCTTGCTTTTGAGGAGCACGCTGCTGCTCCTTGCCGCTGTTTCGCTCTTCTTTTCCTCTTCGACCATGCTGTTCCATGTATCGCAGTTCGGGCATTTACCAAGCCATTTGTGGGCTTCATATCCGCACTGCTGGCACACATATACCGTTTTATTTTTTGCCATCCCTTAACTCCTGTTCAGATCATTATTCATTCTATTTATAACCATTATAACATATTGCACTTGATCGCGAATTATTTTCCCTAACAAAATGGCCGCTGCAAAAACATTTTTGCAGCAGCCTTCTTGATTTTAGCTCTTCTTGAATGTAAGTTTTCCTTCCTCGACGGCGACCTTGATTGAATCGCCTTTCCTTACTTCGCCCTTCAGGATCGCCTCGGATATCTGGTCCTCGACTATTTTGGTTATTGCTCTTCTGAGCGGCCTTGCTCCATAGGTGAGGTCCGCGCCCTCCCTGGCCAGCATTTTTTCGGCGTCGTCATTGAACTGCACGTGTATTTCCTGCTCCTCGAGCCTCTCAGAAACTGATTTGAGCATGAGGTTCACAATCTGCTGAAGATCCTTTTCCTCGAGGGAGTGGAAGACGATTATGTCATCGATCCTGTTTAGGAACTCTGGCCTGAAGGAACGCTTAAGCTCGTCCATCACGTTTTCCTTCATCTTCTCATATTCCGTCTCCGCCTTCTTCTCGCCTTCCATTGAGAAGCCGAGCGTTTTCTGCTTCCTGATTGTCGAAGCGCCAACGTTGGAGGTCATTATGATTATGGTGTTCTTGAAGTCAACAGTCTTTCCCTTTCCGTCCGTAAGCCTTCCGTCCTCCAGAATCTGCAGGAGAACGTTGAAAACCTCGGGATGAGCTTTTTCTATCTCATCGAACAGGACAACGGAGTAAGGGTTCCTTCGGACTTTTTCCGTCAGCTGTCCTCCCTCATCGTAGCCCACATATCCAGGAGGCGAACCGATGAGCCTCGACACTGCATGCTTTTCCATATATTCGGACATATCTATCCTGATCATGTTGTTCTCGTCCCCGAACATCGCCTGGGCCAGGGCTCTTGAAAGCTCTGTTTTTCCAACTCCTGTAGGGCCGAGGAATATGAAGGAGCCAATCGGCCTCTTAGGATCCTTCAGGCCTACCCTTGCCCTTCTGACCGCCCTCGCGACGGATTTGACGGCTTCATCCTGGCCGATGACCCTTTCGTGAAGTATCTCCTCAAGCTTCATGAGCTTCTCGGATTCTTTCTCAGTCAGCTTCTCCACCGGTATATTGGTCCATTTGGAAACAACCGCAGCTATCTGAGGCTCTGAAACAAGAAGAAGCGATGAATCTTTGCTAGCCTTCCAGTTCTTGGTTGAGTTGTCAAGCTTGTCCTTCAGTTCCTTTTCCCTGTCCCTGAGCTTTGCTGCCTTTTCGAAGTCCTGTATCTTGATGGCATCCTCCTTCTGAAGGCTGACCCTGTTTAACTCTGTTTCTATGCTCTTGAGATCAGGCGGTGCAACCAGGTTTTCTATCCTGACCTTTGCCGCAGCCTCGTCTATGAGGTCGATGGCCTTGTCCGGCAGGAACCTGTCTGTTATATACCTGTCTGACAGGTTGACTGCAGCCAGTATCGCGTCGTCCGTTATCTTAACCCTGTGGTGCGCCTCATACTTGTCCCTCAGGCCCTTGAGGATGAGAACCGCCTCTTCCTTTGAAGGCTCTCCCACCATTATGGGCTGGAACCTTCTTTCGAGAGCAGCATCCTTTTCGATGTGCTTCCTGTATTCTTCAATTGTCGTTGCGCCGACGCACTGGATTTCTCCCCTTGCGAGCGCAGGCTTTAATATGTTTGATGCGTCTATGGCTCCCTCGGCGGCTCCCGCTCCTATAAGCGTGTGTATCTCGTCGATGAACAGGATGATGTTGCCCGAGGTCCTTATCTCTTCCATGACTTTCTTTAGCCTTTCCTCGAACTCGCCCCTGTATTTGGAGCCTGCTATCATCGAGGAGAGGTCAAGGGTTACAACCCTCTTGTTTTTGAGCAGTTCAGGGATGTTTCCCGAGACTATCTTCTGTGCAAGGCCTTCAGCAATGGCTGTCTTTCCAACTCCGGGATCACCTATGAGGCAGGGGTTGTTTTTTGTCCTTCTGGAGAGTATCTCAAGCACCCTCTGCATCTCCTTTTCCCTTCCTATGACTGGGTCTAGCTTGCCTTCAGCAGCCATCCTGGTGAGGTCCCTTCCGAACGAGTCGAGCGTTGGAGTTTCCGAATTCTCTGAAGTGCCGGCTTCCCCTGCGCCGCTTCCTTGATCGCCGTTGAGGCTGTCGATAAGCTCTTTCCTGAGCCTCTGGAAATCTGCTCCGAGGCTGCTCAGTATGGTTACCGCAACTCCCTCAGACTCGCTTATCATGGCCAGCAGCATGTGCTCCGGAGCAATGTAGTTATGGTTCAGGTTCCTCGACTCCATCAGGCTCAGTTCGAGAAGCCTCTTGGTTCTAGGTGTCAGTGGGATCTGCTCTGCTTCCGTGGACTTGTCACCGTAGCCTTCGTATTCATCTATCATCTCCTTGACGTCCTCAAGCCTGATGTTCATCTTGTTAAGAATCTTCCTAGCAGGCCCTTCTTCTTTGAGTATGCCCATGAGTATGTGCTCTGTTCCTACATATCCATGCCTGAACTCCTGGGCCGCCTCCTGGGAGAAGACAAGCACCTTCTGCGCTCTTTCCGTGAATCTGCCAAACATCATAAAAAATCACCAACCTTCTTAAATTATCTTCCCTTGTTTCTTATTCTTCTTTTGACAAGCTTCGCTCTTGCCAGATTGATTTCTTCTTTCGTCATGCTTTTCCCCGACTCCTTCTGTATCGTTGCCGGCTGGACGTCCATGACAAGGTCATCTACAGTTGCAGTGCTGACCGTCTTTATCAGGCCCATTTCTATTCCGAGCCTTACGTCCGAGAGAAGCTTCAGGCATTCAGCCGATGTAAGGAGCACTGCCGATTTAAGGATTCCGAGGGATCTCGCTACCCTGTCCTCTATCTCATACCTGTAATTCTTGAAAGCTATCTCTCTCGACCTGTTCTCCTGGATTATGATTTTGTTTATTACAGCCTTGAGGTTTGCCAGGGTTTCCTGCTCTGTCAGCCCCAGCGTTATCTGGTTCGAAATCTGGTATATGCTTCCGGCTACCTTAGACCCTTCTCCGTATATCCCCCTTATCGCCATGCCAAGTTTAGAGAGCGCATAAAGGGACTCCTCGACTTTGTTGTCTGTCGCTATGAAGGGCAGGTGTATCATTACCGAGGCCCTCATCCCTGTACCAACGTTTGTGGGGCATGCAGTAAGGTAACCGAACTTATCATCGAAAGCGTAATCCAGGTTCTTGTCCAGATGGTCATCTATCCTGTTAGCAGCCCTGTAAGCGTCCTCCAGGTTGTAGCCTGGCTGTATGCACTGTATCCTGATGTGGTCCTCCTCGTTTATCATTATGCTCTCTTTTGAATCCGAGCTGAGTATCACTGCACCTTTGCTGCTGTTGTTTAGCAGGTTGCTGCTTATCAGATGCTTCTCAAAGTAAGAGTTCTGTGTAAGCTTGTCCTGCTCCCAAAGTTTGACCGTGCTGTATCCGGCTTTAACGGAAGAGTGGTCGTAGAAGGCCGATTCAACTTTCCTGACCATCTCTTTTCCCTGCTCAGTGCTCATTTTGTGAGGGAAAACTGCCTTGCCCAGATTTCTGGCAAGCCTTACTCTGCTTGTCATTATAAGACCTTCTGCCATCTTAATCCCTCCCATGCACCGAATTCTGAAGCTTCTTAATCTCATCCCTGATTTTTGCTGCTTCCTCAAACTCTTCGTTTTCTATTGCCTTCTGAAGCATGATCTGAAGGCCGTTAATATCGTTGCTGACGGCTCGCGCCTTGCCCCTGCTTTTAGGTATCTTACCCACGTGCTTCATGCTCCCCTGAACCCTCTTGAGAACCGGATTGAGCTCGTCGTTGAAGATTCGGTAGCATTCGCTGCACCCGAGAAGCCCCCCGTTTTTGAATTCGCTGAAGTGCGTTCCGCAGTTGCTGCACCTGGGTTCATAGTGTTTCTCCAGCTCATAGGGCTGGCTGATATATCCCATAAGTTCGCTGAGTATGTTTTGAAAGGAGAAGGGCGAGCCAATTTCCCCAAGCTCCCTGGCGCACTGTTCGCACAGATGAAGGTCTACCTTCTTGTTGTTTATAATCTTTGTTATGTGGTAAGAAGCGTCGTTCTTCTTACATCTTTCGCAGAGCATGTTCTCTCCCTCCCTTTTTCAGTTCAATATGACTGTGAGTATGCCCTTAACTATCTCAGCCCTGAGCTTGTTCTTGTTGCCTCCTGAGCCCAGGACCCTGTCGTTGAGCGATACCTTCAAAATGTTTAGTTCCCTTTCTGTTATGGCTGAAAGTTCGAAAAGGCTGTCAAGTATCCCGCAGGCTGCGTCGTATGTAAGGCTGTCCCCTATCTTCTCGTTAATGATGTCTATGAAGGGTTTGTTTTCACTGAAGCTTATCCTCCGGATAAGAATGAACCCTCCACCGCCCCTTCTGCTTTCGACGTAGTACCCTTTGTCCATGGTGAACCTTGTGGTAAGAACGTAGTTAATCTGCGAAGGAGCGCAGCCGAAATAGCTTGCCAGCTCATTCCTTTTGATCTCTATCTGGCTTTTCTGGGTGCTGTCAAGCATGTCCTTTATGAAATCTTCGATTATGTCAGATAGCTTTGCCATGCAATCACCTTCTTCGAGTTTGACTTTGTCTTTCTTTGACCTTTAGCTAGATAATAATTATTCTCGGCGATTAAATCAAACCCCTCCTGCGCCTGTCTGCGCAAATTAAATAAAACTTTCTTCCCCAATCGTGCGTTTTCTCATCCTCAGCCAAATTCTCTTGACAAAAAAAAGAAGCTGCGCAAATCATTTGCAGCAGCTCCTTTGTCAGCCTCTAGTTTAGTCTTCCAGCTTGTGTTTGGCGGCTTCGATTATCTTATCCGCCTCCATTGCGGGAACTTCTTCATACCTTTCGAATTTTGATATGAATTCTCCTTTTCCCCTTGTCATTGATCTCAAGTCAGTTGCGTACTTGAACATTTCTGCCATAGGAACCTCTGCAACAACCTTCTGCATGTCGCCGTCAGCTTCCATACCAAGCACCCTTCCGCGTTTCTTGTTTATATCACCTATTATGTCGCCCATGTACTCTTCAGGTATCGAGACCTCGACATGGTTCACAGGTTCGAGCAGCACAGGCTGGGCTTCCTGCAGGCCTTTCTTGTAAGCCATGGATGCGGCTACCTTAAATGCCATTTCCGAGGAGTCTACAGGGTGGTAGGAGCCGTCATGCAGCGTCGCCCTGAGCCTTATAACTGGGTAGCCTGCAAGAACGCCGTGGACTATGCATTCCTTCAGGCCTTTTTCAACTGCAGGTATGTAGTTCCTAGGAACCACACCTCCTACGACCTTGTCGACGAATTCCATCTCATCCTTGCCGTCGTCCCTTGGCTCGAATTTAATAGTGACGTCGCCGTACTGGCCGTGCCCTCCGGACTGCTTCTTGTGCTTGCCCTGAACATCGGCGGCTTTCTTGATTGTTTCCCTGTAAGGGACTTTTGGCAGCTGGAGCGTGACCTCTGCTCCAAACTTTGCCTTAAGCTTGCTGGCGATGACGTCCAGGTGCGTTTCGCCCTGACCGGAAATTATTGTTTCGGCATTCTCGACATCCCTTGACACTTTGAACGTAGGATCCTCCTCCATCAGCTTAGAAAGGCCGGAAGATATCTTGTCCTCATCGTTCTTCGATTTTGGCATAACAGCCATCGATATCACCGTATCAGGGAAATCGATCTTCGCGAATTGGATAGGGTTAGCCGAATCGCACAGCGTGTCTCCCGTTCCTGTGTACTGAAGCTTTGACACAGCTCCTATGTCGCCTGCTATTATCTCCTGAGTTGTTGTCTGGTTCTTTCCTTTTACAAAATATAGGGTGCCTAGTTTTTCCTGCTTGTCCTTAGTTGAGTTGTATACGGTGCTGTCAGCTTTCACCTTTCCTCCCATAACCCTGAAGAGGGAAAGTTTGCCTATGAACGGGTCTGCAATGGTTTTGAAAACAAACGCCGAGAAAGGTGCGCTTTCAGATATGACAAAATCCTTTTCGCTGCCCGTTTTCAAGTCTGTAACCTTTATAGGCTCCATCTCGTTAGGGGCAGGGAAGCACTCAACAATGTCCTCAAGAAGCGTTTCAGTGCCTATGCCCAGTATGGCTGAACCGCACATCACAGGAGCTATTTCTCCCATGCTGCAGCCCTTAATAAGGCCGTGGTATATCTCTTCGTCTGAAAGTTCTCCTTCATTGAAATACTTGTCAAGGAGAACTTCATCCGTTTCTGCTACCGCTTCCGTTATCATGTTCTTGCATTCATCGACCTTTGCAATCAGCTCTGATGGGATCGGCGCCTCCTCCATCTCGTGGGTTTTCTCATTGAAAATCCTTGCCCTCCTTGAGATTACGTTGATAACACCCTTGAAGCCGTTTTCAACTCCTATAGGGTACTGAACCGGTACTACGGAGATTCCGAACCTCTCCTTCATGTCGGCAAGGGTTTTATCGAAGCTGCTGTTTTCCCTGTCTAGCTTGTTTATATAAAAAGCCCTCGGCAGACTATGCGAGCACACATAGTTCCAAGACTTCTCTGTTCCAACCTGAACTCCAGCAGTGGCGTTCACAACTATCATCGCTACGTCCGCTGCCCTTAAGCCTTCCACTTTCTCCCCTACGAAGTCGAAATATCCCGGCATGTCAATTATGTTTATTTTTCGGTCATCGTACTCACAATTTACGACTGAGGCAGAAATTGATATTTTCCTCTTCTTTTCTTCTGGATCGTAATCGCTCACGGTGGTCCCCTCATCTACCTTACCGAACCTGTCAATCGCTTTAGCGTAGAATAAAATTGCTTCTGTAAGTGTAGTTTTTCCTGAATCACCGTGTCCTAAGATGCCGACGTTTCTTAGATTTTCCGTTTTGTAATTTTTCATAAGTAATTCCTCCTAACTTATCTGAGCCTAAAATATATTATTCTACCACCGTGGATAAAAATCCTCTTAAATATATCAAATTTTCAAAATTATTCGATTATGGCAGGTTGTCACTTTTTGCCTTTGAAATCCATTATTTCAGCTTCCCTTGCCGACTTTCTGTTAAGGTGGAATGTCTTGATGACCTGGTCCACCTTTCCGTAAATAAGTATGTTGTCACCTTTCTGAAGCACGTAATCCCTTTTTACAAAGCCGATGAATTCATCACCCTTGTCGATGTTGAGGATTATCATATCGTTTGACTTGAGGTTTGAGTTCATTATTGTTATCCCGTCCAGATGGGAGTCCTCATCTATTATGATGCTGAAAATCCCGTAGCCCTTTGCTCTCGTGATCATCTTGTACATTTTGTGCTTGGACTTTGCCCTTGTCGATCCGAGCCTTAAGATTACCCTTTCTATTATCCGGTCGAAGTTCCTCTTGACCAGAGGGTTCCTAACTACTACGAATATTACAACCATGAATATTATCGCACTACCTACAATGTTCGTGGTTAGAGGGTTCTGGAGTATGTTGACGAGAAGAGAGGTTCCTACAAAGAAGCCCAGGTATCCCAGGATCATGAGGAACTGCGCAAGCTTTCTCCTTGTTGGATGCTGCATTATAAGCTCGGCCTCCTTGGTTGTGAAGCCAGTCCCGGTGAGGAGGGAAATGACCTGAAACCTGGCCTTTTCATCTGTGAGCCCTGTCATCTTGAAAAGCACTGTTATTATCTCTACAATTATCAGGAATACTAATATTGACACGAATAAGTTGGTTACCATAATACCACCCACTTCATACAGTATAACGGTAAGTATTCTACATCAATCCTATTATCCCTTTATTTAACGTAAAAAAAAGTTATCCTGACTTCAGGATAACTTTATCTTTCCAAAAAATAAAAATGGCTCCGCGAAAAGGATTCGAACCTTCAACCTATCGGTTAACAGCCGAGTGCTCCACCATTGAGCTATCGCGGAACGATTTTATGCCATAACCACCCGGTGAAACCGGATGGTTATGAGCTGACCTGGCGACTACCTACCCTCCCACAGGGCCTCCCCTGCAGTACTATCGGCGCTTTGAAGCTTAACCTTCGTGTTCGGAATGGGAACGGGTGTTACCTTCAGGCCATCATCACCAGATGCTGGTCCACAGAAATCTTCGATTTCGTCTTGGACCAGTACTCACCAGCTAAGCTGGGAGTTTCATTATGAAAGAAGCTTGTTCTTTCAAAACTGCATAGA
>DBML01000001.1 GCA_002298915.1 Clostridium sp. UBA699 | reverse complement strand
TTAATACCTACTTTTGTCATAATTAATTCCTCCTAGTTTTCTTATATATTTTCTTTTTTCAACAGGTTTAACATTTCCTTTGCAGCACCTTCGTCTGTGACCAGCACCGCGTTGATGTTGTTCTTTATGACTGAAAGGATCGCTTCTGCCTTAATACTTCCCCCGGCTACAGCTACCTGATTTTTTATCCTCTTGACCTCTTCGTATTTGATTCCCACCGTGGTGGTCGAATGGACGATCCTTCCTTCCTTGTCGAAGTAGTACCCGAATGCCTCCCCTACTGCACCTATGTCAACAAGCTTCTGGATTTCTTCCTCTGAAAGCCCTCTTCTGGCTGCCATGGTCTTCATCCTGCCTATGCCATATATCAGGAGGTCGGTTTTTTCCAGCATGTCCAGCACTTCCTTGACCTCTTTTTCCTTAACTATTGCGGCCATTGCAGTTTTGCTGAAAGTATCGAGCACCTGAAGCAGCTTGTAGCTGGCCCCGATGCCTTCTGCAAGTTTTGCAGCAAGGGTATTTGCCTGTGTCTCAACATTTCTCCCGATGCCGCCCCTGGCAGGCACGACGACTACATTCTTCATGCTTGTCACTTTAGGGAAGTTGTCCACAACCCCTTTTATGGTTCTTCCTCCTGTAACAGCAACTATATTGCCGTCTCTGAGGATGTTCTTGATATATTCTGCTGCAGCTCTTCCCATGTCGGCAGATGCAACGATGTCCTTGTCTATTTCTCCCGGCACTATTATTACGCCTTTCACACCGAGCTTAGTTTTGATGAATTTTTCAAAATCTGACAGACCTCTGAGCTCGAATATGAACTTTTTGAGTTTCTCAAGCACCTCTTCGCCCTGCTTCGTTGTCAGCATACCGTCCGGTTTTATCTCTATCAAGCCCTGATCCTTAAGGAAATTGACTTCTGCCCTGACTATCCGTTCACCTATATCCAGTTCTTCGGAAATCGTCCTTCTGCCAACCGGCTGGTTGTGATATATGGATTTGAGGATTGAGTATCTTTTTTCCAGGAGTTCAGTGATTTCCGGCACTATTTTTTTCTGTAGTTTTATGATATCCTGCATAAACAAACCTCCGCACCGGACATCTCGTGTCCCATATATACATTTTGTGTCCCACTTGTTAAATATAAAATACCATAAACAAAAACGGCTGTCAACTTGTTAACAACCGTTTTTTCAGAATCTTTCTATTCTATAATATTTTGGACTCTGCCTATGTTTCCGTCTTGAAGCCTCACCTTGATCCCTCTCGGATGAAATTTGGAGTTGGTCAGAATATCCCTGACCACTCCCCTTGTAAGCTTCCCGGTGCCCTGATCCTTTTTAAGCACTATGTCCACTACCTTTCCGGGACATATGTCTTGTCTGTTTTGCCCGTTCATGTTACAAAATCCTCCTCGGTATCTTCATTTTTATTTTTCTCTCTATCTCTTCAAGTGCTTTGCTGTCCTTTGGATCTACGAACAGGCAGGTGTATCCCTTCTCGCCTGCCCTCCCTGTCCTTCCGATCCGGTGAATGTATGCCTCAGCACTTTCAGGTATATCGTAGTTGTATATATGGCCCACTCCGCTTATGTCAAGGCCTCTCGCTGCGACGTCAGTGGCTATGAGGCATTGGACATCTCCGTTCCTGAATGCCTTCATTATCCTTTCCCTTTTTGACTGGATTATGTCGCTGTGCAGCTTTTCGCATAAAAAACCGCGCTGGTGGAGGACCACTTCGAGGTCATCAGCCCGCCTCTTTGTTCTGCAGAAAATAATCGCCATGTAGGGATTGTCCTGCTTCAAAGCGGTGCTCAGGGCGTCGCGCTTCTCCCTGTCCGTGGTTTCAACTACTTCCTGAAATATGTTCTCAAGAGTCATCTCTTCCTTCGTTACAGACACAACGAGCGGGTCTTCCATATACCTGTAGGCAAGCTTCTTGACATCCGAGTTCATGGTCGCAGAAAAGCACAGCGTCTGACGTTTTTTGCCGGTATGCTTCATGATAGCTTCAACGTCGTTCTTGAAGCCCATGAGCAGCATCTGGTCAGCCTCGTCAAGGACAACTGTCTTCACCCTGCTCAGGTCCACTGTTTTTCTGTTGATATGGTCCAGAAGCCTTCCCGGTGTCGCTATAACCAGATGAATATTCCCGTTCAGCTTTTTCATCTGGGAGCCAATATCCCTTCCGCCGTATGCAGCCAGGATATTGACGCCCCTTGCTTCCTTAAGCTTAGACGCTTCTGCGGCAATCTGTATTGCCAGTTCCCTTGTGGGTGATATGATCAAGCCCTGCACATGGTTCGAGGCCGGTGAGATGCTTTCGAACAGGGGAATCAGGAAAGCAAGGGTTTTGCCGGTCCCTGTCTGGGCTTCCGCAATGACGTCCCTTCCTTCTTTGATCGCACCTATGCACTTCTGCTGAATTTCAGTTGGCTCCTTTATGCCTGACTTCCTCAACACGCTGATTATATCTCCGCTTATTCCAATTTCTTTAAAATCCATTATATTTCCTTTCATTAATACCATTCTATTTATCTAAGCAACTAATCATATCACATTGAATACGAACAGGCACGCTTTATTTAACCAAAATAAGCATCCGGGTTCAGCAATTCGGATGCTTCAAATCATATTCTAAGTTAAGCCTTTTCAAATTCACATCTATATCCATCCGAAATACTTGCATGCATACTCAATTCCGTCGTCCACGCAGCTTTTCGTCACGAACGTTGCCTTTTCCTTTAGCGCCTCCCTTGCATTACCCATCGCTATGGACATCCAGTCCTCCCTGAACATTTTCAGGTCGTTCAGCCCGTCTCCGAAGACTACCACGTCTTTCCGAGATGCGTTGAAATGCCGTATCATCCTTACTATCCCTACCGCCTTGTCGTCCGGTTCTATAAAAAGGCATTTCGGGTTAAACCTGACTTTCGGAAGATGTTCAAGCATCCTGATATCCTTCTGCTTTTCAGGGTCGCAGCTTATGTGAACCTTGTAAATCTGCTCCAGCCTTCTGTAGTCCATTTCCGGCCTGACTACCGTAGTCATGTACGTGTCGGCGATCTCTTTCGTGAAGCTTTCGCTCCTTGTGTACCTTAACCGCGAATTCTCACAGGTCACAGCCCAGGGTATCCTCTTCTCCTCAAGTTCGTCCAGAAGCTTTACTGAGAGAGGTATGTCTAGAGATTCAAGGTAGATGAGCTCGTCATTTATGGTAAGACCGTTGCCTCCGTCGCTTACGATGTGGTGTATTCCCAGCTGCCTGCATCGCTCATGGGCGTCGCACTGGATCCTTCCAGTAGCGAGAGCAACGATGTGGCCATTCTCCGCCAGGGTGTCCAGCGTTCTTAGTGCCGATTCGGGGATTTCACAAGATGGTCCTGTTGTTAGCGTCCCGTCGTAATCAAAAAAGAAAAATTTCTTCTTTTCCATAGTTTACCTCCGCCATGTTTCCTTGATGTGATTATAGCACGGAAAGTATGCTTTCGTACATAAGCTCGGCAGGGTCCACGATGCGCCTGTCCGTCAGCTTCTCAAGCTCCCTTTGCAGGTAAGGGAAGTGAGTGCAGCCCAGTATTATAACTCCGACCCTGTTGGCGGTGAAAAATTCCATTATGTTCTTCAATGCAAATTTCTCCACTATTTCATTTGGCGCTGTACCCTTTTCTATCTCCACGACCAGCGGAAGTGCGCCAATACCCAGAACATCGCACTTCGGGTTCACTCTCTGGAGCACCCTCTCTATGCCTGCTGCGCTCTGGTTGTTCGCAGCCATAAGCCCGACCAGGCTGCACTCCGCAGCTATCCTCCTGTAAGCCGTAAAAGGAGTTATTATTTTCATTTCTTCTTCAAGAGCCAGCTTTTCCATGTCCACAGCAGCGCTCATGGAATTGCAGTAGACCATGACTGTATCGATGCCTCTGCCTTTGATTTCTCTGAGTACCTCCCTGACCTTCTCCGTCAGCTTCTGGGGGGACAATATCTGGAGCGCTGACTGCTCTTCGGGAGTCGCTGATACGGGGTATCCTGCCGCTGAAATCCCTTTCGACTCCATAAAATCGACGCCCATTCTTGTATCCACAGGTGTTCCCGCTATTACACCCACAATCCTGTTGTTCATAACAACACCTCTTCCCTGTTTTTTACATTATAACACAAAAAACCGGCCTAAGCCGGTTTTCGTCATCCAACAAACTCGATTTTGACCTCCTTGACATCCCACAGGGACTCAATCTTGTTAAGAGCTTCCTCCTTGATGGCGTTGGCAAACTGGTGGGTTTCCGGGAGATCCACGACAATCCTCACGATTCCGTCCTCAACCTCGACATCTTTGACGATTTTGGAGGCTACCATGTCCAGACCTGTTATCGGGCTCATGACCTTCTTCAGCCTTTTCAGTACTACTTCCTTCGTCGTGGTTTCCTTGTTCTTCACCAGGCCGTGCTTTTCCTCATAGTTCTGTATTGCCGACCTCAATGCCTCGACAGCCAGAACTGAGCAGTGGACCTTGATCGTCGGAAGTCCCCCGAGCGCTTCGGAGGCTTCCTTCCAGGTGATTTTCTTTGCCTCTTCAATGGTTTTCCCTTTTGCAAGCTCCGTTATTATGGATCCGGTAGCAATATTGGAAGCGCAGCCGTAGGATTCGAACTTTATATCGGTGATAACCTTTGTCTCAGGGTCAACCTTCAGATAAAGCGACACCATGTCCCCACATGCAGGACTTCCCTCAGTCGCTTTGCCGTCGGGGTTATCTATCTTACCGATGTTTCTTGGATTCTTGAAGTGCTCGAGCACTATGTCGTTGTATGGAAATGGCATGATTTATCCCTCCTGTTTTCCTAATGGGCTTATTTTTCTCAGGTTTTCAACGATCCCCTTCAGCTTTTCAACCACATATTCCACTTCGGCCATCGTATTGAACCTCCCCAAGCTGAACCTTATGGAGCCGTGCGCTCTTTCGTGATCCCCGCCTATCGCCGCAATGACGTGGCTCGCCTCAAGTGATTTGCTGAAGCATGCGGACCCCGTGCTGACCGATATGCCGTACATGTCCATGTGAAGGGTTATTGATTCCCCCTCAACGTAGTGGAAGGAGATGTTCGCATTCTGCGGAAGCCTCTTTTCAGGGTCCCCGTTCAGGGTCACATCCGGAATGCTTTTTGTAATCAACTCTATAATGCTGTCCCTCATCAGCTTCAGGCCTTCGGTTTCGCTTTCAGTGACTAGCTCCGCAGCTTTTGCAAACCCCACAGCGCCGGGAATGTTGTCCATTCCTCCCCTGAGGTCGAACTCCTGGAAGCCCCCGTCCATTATCTTGGCAAGAGGTGTGCCCTTGCGGACATAAAGACCACCTATGCCTTTAGGTCCGTGCAGCGTATGCGCCGACACCGTGACCAGATCAGCTTTCACTTTACTGACATCCAGCGGTACCCTCATGAATGTGTGGGTGGCATCCGTATGAAAAAGGACCCCTTTCTCCCTGCAGAGCTCGCCGATGCTTTCTATGTCCTGGACCGTCCCTATCTCCTGGTTTCCGTGCTGTATGGAGACCAGGATCGTATCGCCGCTTATTAGCGACCTCAACTTCTCCATGTCCACAAAGCCTCTGCCGTCTACATCCAGAAAATCCACCCTGAACCCTTCCCTTGAAAGCGTCCTGGCGCTGTGAAGAACAGGGAAATCTTCGATTTTGGACACTATGATGTGTTTCCCTTTCTTTTCTCCAAGAGCCCTTGCCACTCCTTTTAAAGCCAGGTTGCTCGACTCGGTGCTTCCAGATGTGAAAATGAACTCATCGTTCGCTGCCCCGAGCAACCCTGCCAGCCTGGACCTGGCATCTTCAAGGGCTTCCCTTGCCTCTATCCCCAGAGAATATCCGAATTCCGAGGTGGCAACGGAATAGGTTTCAAAGAAGTACGGCTGCATCGCTTCCAGGACTTTTTCGTCCAGCCTTGTCGCCGCAGCGTTGTCCATGTAGTAGTTTTTTGGCATGCTATCCCCTCCCTCAGATAAGAAGTGTGATGTTCGATTCCCTTGCCTCCTGTATATAAGTACCTACCGCTCCGTAGTCATCGATAAGGTCCTCCCTGAGGTCGCTCCTTTTGACCCCCATGATCTCCATGGTCATCTCGCAGGCTATGATTTTCCCTCCAAGCTCCTTGAAGTCTGCCATCAGCTTTTCAAGTGAAGCTACATTGCCCTTTTTCATGCGGTTCTTCATCATTGCCCTGCCGAGACCGAGGAAATTCATTTTTGACAAAGGCCCTTCTCAAGGCTCCCCTTCTTCAGCCTCAGGAGCCCCCAGAATGTGAAATAGAGCGAGACATCCATCCCCATAGCTAAAGACCCGTTGGCTACTATCAGCGCGCTGTACATCTTGTCGAGGTCGCCGCTGTGGACTATGATCGTGGTTTTCTCAGCCATTACCCTCACCCCTTACTTCTGAATCTTGATAGTCCAGTAATCCGCATTTTCGTCAACGCTCAGAACCTTGAGCTCCAGAGCGTCCGCTGCCATCGGTATCTCTTTCTTCGATGCAGCGTTTGTGCCTATGATTTCGATGATGTCCCCTTCAACCGCTTTCTTCACTGCTTTCCTCATTTCGACCAGCGGAACGGGGCATGTCTGCCCTCTAACGTCTACGTGAATCTCAGCCATAGCAAGCCCTCCCTATCTTTTTTATGCAAGCGGGCTGACTTCGGAAAAAAAACCGCAGCCAGCCCGTTGTGTTAGATTTCGTAGCTTATATTCTCTTGTATATCCTTGTTCTCCTTTGGTTTTTCCGAGTGGATATTGGCCAGCACAAGCGCTCCTAATCCTGCAAGCACAATAAGCAGCCCTGCAAGGAAATCCACATATGGGATGTTGGTGAGCACAGCCAGCACGATGAGTGCTAGCAGAACTGGCCACACACCTTTGTGCATGTTAGCCCACTTGTATTTTTTGGCCATCCAGAACCCGAAGGCTGAAGCCACAACTATCTTAGAAAGATAGATTGCAACTCCGTAAGCGATACCCAGGATTATGCCTACCGGAACCCCTACCACAGTTACCAGAAGAAGGATTGCGACTATCGGCGTAACGATCAGCGCGAGAGCACCTGCTCCAAGCGCCTTGAACGGTTTCTCGATTATTGGCTTAGAATTCCTGTTCCAGAATTCAGGACGCCAGAACCTCATTATCAGCCAAACGATCAGCGCGCTTACTATGCTCAAAGCAATGCTCTGCCATGAATTCATTATTGTGTTTTGAGTTGACTCCGCAGGCTGCCTGTACTCCCAGTTTGTATTGCCTTCGATAACAGAGCCCGAGGCGATGTTTGCCTTGTTCGAGCTGGTGTAGTCCAGGTTCCCCTTTATGCTGGATCCGCTTAGGATGTTGATTTTGTCTGCATCAAGGACAGCATCCTGCCCTATAAACCCTCCGATGCTTATGTCTGAGCCAGAAGCGGAAAACCTTCTCTGAACCTTTCCGTCATGCACTATGGTTGCACCTGCAGCAAACAGGTCTCGCCCTATTGCAGCATCCTTGGATATCTTGACATCCTGGCCGCCAACGAATACGTCCCAGTTCGTCTTAGTTCCGAGATTCAGATACTGTCCGGCTGCGTATATGTTTCCGTTGACCTGTCCGTTGATCTGGATATTCTGGGCCGCAACCACCAGGTCTCCGTTGATTGTCCCGTTTACCCTTACATCCTGCCCGAACGCAAAGGCAGTCCCCTCTACAGTACCGTCAATCTGGATGACATCACCTGAAAAAACTACCGTGCCGTCAACCGTCTGCCCCGCTTGAAGCGTGCCGGAGCCAGGCTGGAAGGTGGCACCAGAAACCGAAAAGCTCCTTGATGGAAGTACAGCCGACATGAATACGAAGAGAAAAAGAAATAATGTTGTGATTCCGCATCTTTTTAAAATTTTTGAAGACATGAAAATTCCCCCTTGTCATAGTTATCATTTAGTTGTTTTTTGAATTTTCTTGACATTCTAATATTATCATTACGGCATTTATAAGTCAATTTTTTGAAATAATATTGGTAAAAAAAGCGGTTTTTGAAAAACCGCTTTTTGCCTGCTTGATTATGCTCTAGGCCCTGCTTCGATTATGCTCTTCGGAACACTGCTGAACCTCTTGAAATTCATTCTGAACCTTTCTGCCAGCTCCAATGCTTTTGCGTCGTAAAGCTCCTTGTCCTTCCATGTGCTCCTTGGATCGAGTATCTCTTCTGGGATACCGCTGCATTTTTTAGGAATTTTGACGCCTAACACGGGGTGTTCATAATATTCGGCACACCTCAGCTCGCCGCTAAGGATTGCATTGACAGCAGCCCTGGTATGCTTGAGCTTTATCCTGTCTCCCTTGCCATAGCCGCCGCTTAGCCAGCCAGTGTTGAGCATGTAAACTTCTGTATTGTTCTGGCGGATTTTCTTTCCCAGGAGCTCTGCGTAGACTACAGGATTCATCAGCATGAAGGGCTCTCCGAAGCAGGCGGAGAATGTGGATACCGGCTCGCTTATGCCCCTTTCGGTGCCTGCCACCTTGCTTGTGAAGCCTGACATGAAATGGTACATCGCCGCCTCCGTGCTTAGCTTGCTTACCGGAGGCATCACTCCGAAGGCGTCGGCTGTCAGGAAAATTATGGTATCGGGATTGCCTCCCTGCCCGTTTTCCTCAACGTTGTCAATGTGATGTATAGGGTAAGCAGCCCTTGTGTTCTCAGTCTTTGTCCCGTCGTCGAAGTTGCAGCTTCCGTCCTCCTTGACGGCTACGTTTTCAAGGACTGTTCCGAACCTGACAGCGTTGTATATCTCCTTTTCCTTATCCCTGTTAAGCTTTATTACCTTGGCGTAGCAGCCTCCTTCAAAGTTGAAGATCCCCTCGTCGCACCAGCCGTGTTCGTCATCGCCTATAAGCTTCCGTGCAGGATCCGCTGAAAGGGTAGTTTTTCCTGTTCCCGAAAGTCCGAAAAAAACGGCTGTTCTCCCATCAGGCCCGATATTTGCGGAGCAGTGCATAGGCATGACTCCTTTCATCGGCAGAAGGAAATTCATCATCGTGAAGACTGCTTTTTTTATCTCCCCTTTATAGGCTGTTCCCCCGATAAGTATGACCTTTTCGTCGATGTTGATTATGATGAAGGCCTCCGAGTTGACACCGTCTTTGATTCCTTCCGATTTGAAGCCCGGCGCTGCTATTACGGTGTATCCAGCTTCAAAATCACCGGTTTCATCTGCATCTGGCCTTATGAACATCTGGTTTGCAAAGAGAGCCGAACTCGCCTGCTCGCAAATCACAGTCAGCGGCTGCCTGTATTCTTTTTTGGAGCCAACATAGCCGTCAAACACGTACAGAGGCTTGTCAGAAAGGTACTCCTTCACTTTCCCGTACAGCCTTTCGAAAACCTTTTCTTCGACCGGAACATTTCTCTTGCCCCAGAAAATCTTGTCCTCTATGCTTTTCTGTCGGACAATGAACCTGTCTTTGGGAGATCTTCCTGTGTACTTCCCGGTGTCAACAACAAGAGCACCCCTTTCAGAAAGCACGCCTTCCCCTCTTCTGATGGAATGCTCTATAAGCTGTGTTACTGACAGATTCCTGTATACCCTCTCGCTTGTTTGTAACATCTTTGCTTCCTCCCGCAAAACTTTATTAACCTTATTATTGCACCGCAAACGCGAAAATGCAAGAAAAAAATTATTATTTCGGGGTTTTGCAAGTTTTGTGAATTATATCTTTCATTTGCAAGTCACAAGAGGAGAATAACCCTTGAAATGCCGCCAATATTGCAGCTATTGCACAATTTTAACTTCAGCGCTGCCTGCTGTCCACGACCCTGTAATTGCCGCCCACTTTGAGTATCCTTATGTTAAGAATGTCTGCAAGCGGGTTTAGGCTCCTCACTTTGTTTACGTACTTAAGGTTGTTCCGCCTTACAGTGAGTTCTATCACCCTGATTATCTCCTTCTTCTGAGGGTTGCTTAAGCTTAAGCTCCCGCTCAGGCACTCCCTGTTTATATAGGTTAGCGTATTCCAGGCCTGCTCCTCGGATATGTTCCTTATATCCTGAAGAACCCAGGTGAAATCCTTCCTTCTCTGGTTCTCGGGATAGGCTAGCTTGAAAAATTCTATGAATTCGTTTCTCTCGGCCGGATCCTTTTCAGCTGCATATTTACCAAGCTGAGACTTCAGGCGGTTTTTAAGAAACAAAGCAGTGTTGGGCTTTATGGCTTCCTTCATCGCTTCGATTTTCCCGTATATGAAGTTGTAGGTTTGTTCCAGCTGTGCTTCGCTTGCATTCTGCTTCTTAAGCTTCCCTGAAAGGTCTATGTACTCAAGGATTGCCTTCTTGCTGCTAAGTTCCTTGTTGTAAAGCTCCCTCCAGATCTGCTCGGCGTCCATCCCTTCAAAGCTGTTGATATTTTTTACTTCATCCATCTTTTGTATACCTCATCATAAAATTTCTGCATTACTTCTTTCATATCCTCTGTCAGGAGGCCCATGACCTTCTCTGTAATATGTTCGGGAATCTCCTTGTAGTATGCCTCCGCGAGGCCTCCTGTTATGCATGCGATCGTATCGCTGTCCCCTCCTATGGAGACGGCATTTCTCACTGCGTCCTCGTAGTCTTCCGAGTCCAGGAAGCTGACTATCGCCTCAGGCACGCTTCCCTGGCAGGATACGTCATAGCTGTACCATTTCCTTATGCTGTCTATCCCCTCGCTCAGATTGTACCCGAAGGTGCCTTCCACGTAGTCTTTTATCTCTTTTTTGGAAGCCCCGTTTTTCGCAAGGTAAATTGAGGCGGCGGTAGCCTTCGCTCCCTTTATCCCCTCAGGGTGGTTGTGAGTTACAGCAGCGCTCTCCCCAGCTGTGAACAGCACCTCTTCGAGGGTGCAGTAATAATAGCCTACTGGGCTGATCCTCATTGCAGAGCCGTTTCCGAAGCTGTTGTAGGGCCCGAGCTCATCGGACATTGCCCATTTCTTGAAGTTTCCGCTGAAACCGGCGTCAGGATATTTCCTGAACCACTCCTTATATGAGGCGTCGAAGGCTTTCCCGTTAAGTACGGCATCCATTGTGGCGATCGTAAGCACCGAATCATCGGTGAATCTTGATTTTGAAGAAAACATCTCGAATTTTTTTGACCTGACGTTGTCCCATTCGTATATGGAACCGACCACATCACCGGCTATTGCTCCCAGCATGCATTTCATCTCCCTTTCATTTTTAATATCAAATCATTCAATGTCGGAATCACGTTTATGACAGGCACCTCGTAAGGGTGGACCTTTTTAATTGCACCCACAGCTTTCTCCATGAGTTCGGCACGGCAGCAGAATTCCACCTTGCATTCCTCGGCTTCGCATAACTTTCCTGTCTCTCCTTCGAAAGGGCTGGAGCCTTCCAGCGGCCGCCAAGATCCGGTGACCTTCGATACCGCCATCACATAGTCATAGCTAGAGTCGATCGACAGAGCCCCCGTTCTGTTCAGCTCTTCCCTTAATACATTCAGATATTCTATAGGGATGTATGTCTCGATCTTCAAGAATTTAAATTCCACTTATGTCTCACCGCCTCATAGTCTTCTTATATTTATCTTACCACAGGTTAATCAAAATTTTAACAATTGCAGTCAATAAAAATGCTTCTGCCCCGTTACAAAGGCAGAAGCATTTTTTTAAATTATCCTGACGTCGGTGACAGCGATTATGGATTCCTTGGTAAGCTCGTTGTGCCCAGCATGATGGACCACATCAAAGTAGACGTCGACGTGTATGTCTCCACGATCGTCGAAATCGGCAACGAAGTTGCCTTCATTGATGATATCGCTCCAGTTGTTGAAGTAGTAGATGTTCTCCACGCCGAATTTCTGGAGCTCCTTTGACAGCTCGAGTATGTTACCTTCGAAACCTATCAGCTGATCTATCTTATCAACAGTCTCCTCAAAATATTCTCCGTCCATACCATTCTCCCCTTTCTGTTTCCAGTATCATCTTAATATCCATTATACAGAATATTCTAACAAAATCAAACTGTTACCTGCATAAGCTTATATCTCCGCTTTCGATAGGGCATCCTGGACAGCCTGGATTATCCCTTTTGAACTGTATGTCGCGCTGGACACAGCCTCCACGTCCGTCGATTGTGCTTCGATTATGTCCGGAATTACCCCTGCCGCCGCATCTTCGAAGTAGTCCGGAGTGTCGTGACAGTCAATAACTTCTATGTCAGTTATCTTGCCGTCCTTTATCGTTACGTGAACCAGGATTCCCTCCTCTTTTCCCGTGCCTCTCCCGTCGTAAACCCCGTCGGCATACTTGTTTTGCGTTCCTGAGGTGCCGCTGTCGTCTGTGCCTCCGCCGGTGTTTCCCGAAGCGCCGTCTGTAGTGGTGTCGGTCGTGGTGTTAGTTGTGTTGCCCGGTACGTCGGATGCGCAGCCTACAAGAACCGCTGCGGACAGAACTGCTGAGAAGAGGAAGCATAAGCTCCTAGCCCTTTTCATTGCTCTCCCCGCCTTCCTCTACTTTATCATCCTGCTTCTTCCTCCTGAAGAAACGTCTGTAAGCATAGTATGCCGCGCCTGCTATCGCCGCGAATGGAAGGAGGCTTACTGTAAATACGATCAGCCAGGCGATCACGTTCAGAATCATGTTTATTGAGCCTATGAAGCCTTCCTTGATTTTCTGGAATATTTCCGAGAAAGGCGACTTCACAGTGCTGGTTGCAAGCTCCTTCTCTGTGATAGAAACGTAGATCGTGGAGTACGCAATCTCCTTGTCCCAGTTGTTCAGTATTGTTGTGCGGCTGTCTATCTCCGTCCTTACCCTGTTGAGCTCCCTCTCGATGGCTAGCAGGTCCTGTATGTTCTCTGCCTTTGCCAGGTAGGCTTGGAGCCTTTCCTCCTCGATCTTCAGGTTGTCAAGCTGCCCCTTGATATCCTGGTACTGCTGGGAAATGTTGGCGCTGTTGGTGCTTGCATTTACAGTTGTGCCGTATTTCTGGATCTCCTTCATGGCTTCCTGGTACTTTGCTGCGGGCACCCTGATTGTGATGTATCCAGAATTCACCGTGGTGTTCTGAACCTTGTCAATATAGGATGAGCTGGAGTTCTCGACAAAACCGCCGATGCTTGCAGCATACGCGCCGACCTTTTCGAAGGCGCCCTTGTAGTCCTCAGTGTAAAGGCTGATGTTGCCGGTATATATTATCTTGGATATGTCGAATTTGGCATCCGAGCTTGTGACTTCTGAAGCGGACTGGGATGTTGAAGCTCCATCTGATACACCCTCCGAGACATTTTTTCCTGTATCTGACACGGTGCCGCCGGTACCGCCCGGATACGATATCCCGTTTTGAGTAGTTCCAGACAATCCGAATTTGAGCACGAGCGCAGCGATCACCAGAAGTATCATCGCCCCCGCTGCAAAAGGAAAGTATTTCCTTATTTTTGTACTGCTTTCAGTTTTCTGCTCCTCACCGACCATATTTATCCCTCCCGCTACTATAATATTCCGAATATTCTATTATTTAATTATACTACATCAGATAAGCTTTGAAAACTCCTCGTGCATCCTGGCCTTGAGTTGGAAACCGAGTGCTTCAAGCGTCTTGTCAAGTGCCCTGAGCGTCATGAACAGCTTGTCCTCGCTGCAGTTCTCACCCATGTGTCCCAGCCTGAAAACCTTGCCCTTTAGGAAGTCGAAGGCACCTGCTATGATTATGCCGTGCTCATTGAGCATAGCATCAAATATGCCGCTGAAGGTTATGCCCTCCGGCACCACAACAGAGGTTACCGTGTTTGAAAAGTTCTCCCGTGGGTAAAGCTCAAGCCCTGCTGAAACGATGCTTTTCCTAACTGCGTCAGCCAAAGCCCTGTGCTTTTCCTGTAGCCTTGGCCCCTGTGAAAGCGCTATGTCAAGGGCTGCGTCGAGCGCGTACAGGTCGCTTACAGGCTGTGTGTACGGGAAGAACCTTTCGCTGTACCAGTTCTTCCATACTGCCAGGTTTGCGTAAAAGCCCGCAATCGGCTTTTCCCTGTTGAGGATCTTGCTCCACGCAGCTTCGCTTATGCTCAAGAAGCAAAGGCCAGGCGGGGCAGAAAGGCATTTCTGTGATCCGCCTATCGCTATGTCGATGCCCCATCCGTCTACTTCTAGCTCCTCCCCGCCGACCCCCGACACGGTGTCGACCACTGTGATTATCCCATGCTCCTTAAGGGCGGGGCAGAGCTTGTCTACAGGGTTGGTGAGGCCTGAAGGTGTTTCGCAGTGAACAATTGTGGCTATCTTGAAGCCCTTGTTTTGGGAAAGGAATATTCTCAACTTTTCTTCATCGATGCCTTTCCTGTAATCGCAGGTGAAATATGAGACATCTCCACCGTATATCTCCGCCAGGCTTCCGAAACCTTTGCCGAATATCCCATTCTCGATGACCAGGACCTTGTCGCCAGGCTCAATCAGCGAGGCGCATGCGGCCTCCAGTCCCAGGATAGCCTCGGAACTCAGTATTAGTACATCGTTTTTTGTTCTCATAAGCTTTTTCAGCTTTCCTGCGGTCTCCCTGTAAAATTCAAAAAATTCGGGGTCAAGGTCGGGGTTCACTATTCCCCGGGACATCGCCCGTCTGACCTCCTCATTCACAGTGGTAGGCCCCGGCGACATGACAAGCGGCATTTTCATAGGTGATCACCTCCAAATTTGTAAAAATCCCCTCACTGCTTAGGCGAGGGGACAAGTCTATCTTTGTTCGATATCAATATAGTCTTTTTTGTTTACGATGCTTTTGTAAGCGGGCCTCATTATTTTTTCAGCATTCACAAGCTCTTCAAGGCGATGAGCACTCCAGCCCACTATCCTCGCCATGGCGAAAATAGGGGTATACAGCTCAAGCGGTATGTCCAGCATGCTGTACACGAAGCCGCTGTAGAAGTCAACATTCGCGCTTACGCCCTTGAACATCTTCCTGCTGTCGGCGATGACTTCCGGAGCGATCCTCTCTATCATGGAGTAAAGGTCAAAGTCGTCATGCCTGTTTTTTTCGGAGGAAAGCTTCTCAACGAAGCCTTTGAACACCTGGGCCCTTGGGTCGGATATGGAATAGACAGCATGGCCCATTCCGTATATCAGCCCCCTTTTGTCGAAGGCCTCCTTCCTGATGATCTTGCCAAGGTAGTCACGCACCTCATCCTCGTCCTTGATGTCCCTGACGTTCTTCTTGATGTCCTTGAACATCTCGACGACCTTTATGTTTGCGCCGCCGTGCTTAGCCCCCTTCAGGGAAGACAGCGCCGCAGCGATGACGGAGTAGGTGTCAGAGCCTGCAGACGTTACTACCCTTGTTGTAAAGGTGGAGTTGTTTCCTCCGCCATGCTCCATATGCAGTACAAGCGCTATGTCGAGTACCTTTGCCTCCAGTTCGGTGTACTTCTTGTCAGGCCTCAGCATCCTGAGGATGTTCTCAGCATGCGAAATGGCCGGATCAGGCCTGTGTATGTAGAAACTGTCCCCGCACTCATAGTGGCTGTAAGCGTGGTATCCGTAGACCGCGAGCATCGGGAATATCCCTATGAGCTTCAGGCACTGCCCCAAAACGTTTTCTATGGAAACATCCGAAGAGTTCTTGTCGTAGGAAGCCATCGTGAGAACGCTCTTGGTAAGAGAGTTCATTATGTCTCCGCTTGGAACCTTCATTATGACATCCCTCACGAAGTTCTTCGGGAGGCTTCCGTAGCTTGAAAGGATACCTTTGAACTCCTCCAGCTGTTCCTTGGTGGGAAGCTCAGAAAAAAGCAGCAGATATGTCACTTCCTCGAAGCCGTACCTATTTGAGAATCCGTCTACAAGGTCGTTTATGTTGTACCCCCTGTAGAAAAGCTGCCCTTCGCAGGGAACATCCACCCCGTCTATCTCCTCTACTGCCTGAACCAGCGAAATGTTCGTGATCCCTGCAACGACTCCTTTGCCGCTCCTGTCTCTCAGCCCTCTCTTGACACCATATATGTCATAAAAGCTGCTGTCTATCTTGTCTTTTTCCCTGCAGATCTTGCTGTATTTCTCGGTATAACTATCTATAGCCTGCTTCATAAGAATACCTCCGCTTCCCTTGCTGTATTGCAAAATTGAACCCTATTATTTCTAAAATACAATAGAAGTGCAATTTGTGTCAAGCTTCTAAACAATGGCATTATTCGCGCAAATCGGCGGAGCCCTTTCATAGGGCTCCTGCTGCAACTGATATTTAGTAAGAGGTCCACCCGCTGTCAGCTACGATGAACTGCCCGTTTACAAGGCTTGAATCATCAGAAGCGAGGAACAATGCCACTTCAGCTATCTCGCTCGCCTTGCCTGTCCTCGGGCTTATCCCCATGCAGCCCATGACAAGCTGCATTCCTTCCTGGTTCACGTTCTTCATGAATTCTCCCGTGCCTATCTCTGTTTCCACGCCACCAGGGCAGATCGCATTGCACCTTATGTTCTTTTTTGCGTACATGAAGCCTGTATTCCTTGTCAGTCCGAGAACTGCGTGCTTCGATGCGGTGTAGACCGCTCCGGCCCTCGCCCCCTGAAGAGCGCTTACCGAGGCTATGTTAATTATGTTCCCTTTTCCCCCCTTGAGGAATATTTCAACCGCTTTTCTTATGGTGTAGAAATGCGCGAAGGTGTTTGTTGCAAAAACTTTTTCCAGCATCTCGTCCTTGAAGCCGCCGGCAGGACTGAAGTCGTCCATTATCCCGGCGTTGTTGACCAGTATGTCGAGCCTCCCAGCGTCTTGATACGCAAAATCGATTATCCTTTCGCAGTCCTCCTTAACCGAGACGTCCGCCGCTACAGGCACAATCCTGCCTCCGAAGGATGCGGTGCTGTCCTGAAGCTCCTTTAGCCTTTCTATTCGCCTTGCAACAGCGTAAACAACCGCACCCTCCTTAGCAAAAAGGTAAGCGATCTCGCGACCCATGCCGGAGCTTGCTCCGGTTACCACTGCAACCTGATCTTTCAACTTCATTTATAAGACCTCCTTTTGTCAAGCGTTGGGAAAGGATTGTTATTATGCATATATTATCATTATATTCGCAATACTTCAACAATCGTGTTAAAATGTATGAAACAGCGCAGAATAGAGGTGGAAACATTGTCCCACGTTTCGAATAAACAGGCCTACAGAAGCCTCGAGGAGAGAATCAACCTTTTCCCTCAGGGAGCTCCCCCATCCGAAACACTTTACCGCATACTGAGCCTCCTTTTCACGGAGAAGGAGGCCCAGCTCGCCGCACAGCTTCCTATACGCCCCTTCAGCGCAAGGACAGCGAGCAGGATATGGAAGCTGGGCCATGCGGAAACCGAAGCTGTCCTCGACAGGCTTGCGGGCAGAGCCATACTTCTCGACATTGAGAACGAAGGTCAGAAAAAGTACGTGCTTCCCCCGCCGATGGTCGGTTTTTTCGAGTTCTCCCTCATGAGGACGAGGAGAGACGTAGACCAGAAGCTGCTCTCAGAGCTTTACTACCAGTACCTGAACATCGAGGAGGACTTCATCAAGGACCTCTTCCTGGGCACCGAAACCAGGTTCGGAAAGGCTTTCGTTTACGAGAGCGTGCTTTCGAACAGCAACCAGGTGGAGATCATGGACTACGACAGGGCAAGCAGCGTGATACGCGACGCCGAATCCATAAGCGTCAGCATGTGCTTCTGCAGGCATAAGATGGAGCACCTCGGCAAAAGCTGCAGCGCACCAATGGAGACCTGCCTTACCTTCGGGAACGCGGCGCTCTCGCTTAGCAAACACGGATACGCAAGGCCGATCGAGGCATCAGAGGCCTTGGAGATAATCCATCAGTCAAACGAGAATAACCTCGTGCAGTGCGGCGAGAACGTCAGACATGGCTCCAGCTTCCTGTGCAACTGCTGCGGATGCTGCTGCGAGGGGATGCTGGCTGTAAAAAGCTTCGGAGCCCTTCACCCAATCCAGACGACCGCGTTCCTTCCCAAGGTTGTTGAGGACAACTGCACAGGCTGCGGAAGGTGTTCTGCCGTCTGCCCCATCGATGCCATAGAGATTAAGGATGGAACGGCCAGCGTAAACGAGGAAATCTGCCTTGGCTGCGGTGTCTGCGTCAAAAACTGCTTCAGGAAAAGCATCCTTCTGAAGCACAGGGGCGCGGAGATACTTACCCCGGTAAACACAACCCACAGGATCGTCCTCCAAGCCATCGAAAAAGGTAAGCTACAGGAGCTAATCTTCGATAAAAAGGCTCTTTCTAACCACAGGGCCATGGCCGCAATACTGTCGGTCATACTGCGGCTTCCCCCTGTTAAGCAGGCAATGGCCAGCAGGCAGATGAAGTCGGTATACCTCGACAGGCTTATCTCCAGGACCAAATAGCTATTTTCTAAATTTTTAGAAGATTTGGTGGATTGAACACACCTCTTGTAGTATAATATTACATATAATGAATACTGACGGAGGTGTATTATTATGATGGAACAGTTGAAGAAACTTCTGCTTGCCGGCATCGGCTCTGCTGCGTTCACTTATGAAAAAGCAGGCAGCTTTATCAACGATATGGTTGAGAAAGGCAAGTTGACCGTTGACGAAGGGAAGGAGCTGTCCGAGGACATAAAAAAATCCCTCAAGAACGATTTCGTACCTCTTACAAAGGGAGACATAAAGTCGCTGTTCGATGATATGAGCTTCGCAACAAAGGATGACATCTACGAGATCAAGGAGAGGCTGAACAGGATCGAAGACACGCTCTACAACAACGAGGAAAGATTCATAGAGATAGAAGAAGAGATAGAAGAAGAATAACGCATCGTTCAAAAAAAGCTGCAATATTATTGCAGCTTTTTTTGAACGTATTTAAGGAGGTGAAGTGATGAATTACCGTTATGAACTACTGGAAGCCTATCCCTATCTGGTTTTCGAGGATCCTGTTTTTTATACAAATGCCGGTGACGGCTCCAACAAGGTTTACGTGGTAGAGAGGACCGGAAAAATAAAATTCTTCGACAACAGCCCTGATGCCGATGAGGCAAATGTATTCCTGGACCTCAGCAGCAGAATAGACATAAGCTATGTTGAAAAAGGCCTTCTCGGACTTGCTTTCCATCCAAATTTCAGGGATAACGGCCATTTTTTCGTGAACTACACCAGACCTGACAGGACCGTCATAGCCCGATATAAGGTTGATCCCGAGAATCCTGAGGCAGGAGACCCTTTCAGCGAGGAGATACTGATGACCTTCTCACAGCCTTTTAAGAACCACAAGGGCGGTCAGCTTGATTTCGGCCCCGATGGCTTTCTGTACATCGCTGCAGGCGACGGAGGCTCGGCGGGAGACCCCCACAACAACGCCCAGAACCTCAGGACATTTCTGGGAAAGATCCTCAGGATTGACGTGGATAGGAGGACCTCTGACAAGCCTTACGCCATACCGGAAGACAACCCTTTTGCAGGAAACAAGGAAGGCTGGATGGAGGAAATCTATGCCTACGGCCTGAGAAATCCGTGGAGATTCAGCTTCGACATAGAGAAGAACATTCTCTGGGCAGGAGACGTAGGGCAGGATACCCGTGAGGAGATTGACATTATAGAGAGAGGCAGGAACTACGGCTGGAGGGTGAAGGAAGGCAACCTTCTGTATAAGCCTTCTCCTTCGTTCAACGAAAAAGACCTTACTCCTCCAGTATGGGATTACGGGCGTTCTGAAGGCGGCTGCGTCATAGGAGGTTATGTCTACTACGGAAGCTCCCTTGACGGTCTCAGAGGATGGTACATCTATGGGGATTACAATTCAGGAAAGATATGGGCGCTGTGGCTGGACGAAAAAAGCGAGCCGCACAACCGCGAGTTGGTCGATACTGATTTGGAGATATCGTCCTTCGGTCTGGACGGCAGCGGTGAGCTCTACATCCTGGATTTCCGCGGAAAGATATACAAACTTGAAGAAGAGCGCCTTTAATGGACGCTCTTCCTTTTTCGCTCATTTTATATCCGCATCGTTGCTGAAACCTCTGGACTCCCAGTAGCCCTTGTAGTTGGGATCATCAGATAGCTCTATTTCGTTCACCCACCTGGCCCACTTGTAGCCCTGTTTGTCTTCGGCCACCACGATGAAAGGATACCCCATCTGCGCAGGCAGCGTTATCCCGTTTGAGGAGTATGCAATAATGATGTTCCTGTCCATTACATACTGCAGCGGCAGTGAAGTCGTATACCCGTCGACTGAGTGGAAAATGACCGTGACGGCTGAACTGTCTGCAGATGCCTTGTCGATTATATCCTTGAGCAGAACCCCCTTCCAAAGTATAGTGGCATCCCATCCCTCAACACAGTAAAGGGTTATCAGTTTCTCATATGGAGGAAGGGCGATAACCTCATCATAGGTTAGCGAGGCAGGGTTTTTAACCAGCCCGGACACCTTCAGCCTGTAAGTTCTGATGTCAACATTCTGAACACCCTTAATGGAGTTGTCTCTGGGGCCAATGGACGGATCAAGCTTCATACCCTTGTACTCCCTTATCTCGAGCTTCTGATACCTGCTTTCCGTGGCGCCTGAAATGCCGTCGCTGGTACTGCATGAAGCGAATATCAGAGCCGAAACTAAAAGGAGGGCAAGGCCCATTAACCTTTTCATGACTGGTTCTGAAGTGAAAATCCTAACTGCTTCATCCAGCTCAGCCTGTCAGGCGAATTCCACCATTCAAAAATTTTGCCTTCCTTCAGCTTTGCCATGCCGATGACAGGAACCTCTATTTTCCTGCCGCTCGCAGGCACGCCCATATACTCAGCTGTATGCCTTGAACGGGTTATACCCCTGAAAGCAACGAGATTGCCTTCCTGTATAATCTCCCCTATTTCGATGGAATTGTCGGTGAAACTTCTGTAGAAAGCGTCCTGGAATTTTTTGAAGCTCTCAAGATCCATCGTTTCTGCAGCCCCTATATGGGCTGAAAAACCGGATGCGCACAATTCTTCGATAGTCCTCCTTTCTGCAATTGACTGTTCCAAAAAGCTTCTGACGATTTCTTTGTTGCCTGCCATGTTTATCCCCCTTTTCTAAACGAGTCCCAATGCTATCAGGATTCCCAGGACAACGAGCATTATCCCAAGAAGAGCCCTTATGAATTTCGATGTCACCTTGTCAATGAACCTGGAACCGATGAACGAACCAGCAAAAGCAGACAGCGCCGCCACTGCGGCCAGGCTCCAGCTCGCCCTTGTGCCGATATAGGAAATATCTCCTGCATAAACAGATATCCTTGAGATGTCAACCATGAACGAAATGATGATGCCGGTAGCGATGAAGGATTCCTTGTCGAGTTTCGACTTGTTAAGGAATACCGACCTTGCAGCTCCCTGATGCCCTGAAAGCCCTCCGAAAAATCCGCTTATGATCCCCCCGAGAGGAAGCCATTTCTCATCGATTTCGTAATTCTCAAACTTAGGGAGCAGTTCCACAAGAGAAAATACGACCATTACCGCCCCAACAACGAGATTGATCGCAGTAATGCTGAAATCATTCTGCCACAGCTGGTAAGTGACAAGTGCTGGCATCCTGGACAGCTTTGTCAAAATCCATGCCCCGATAAAAGCCGTGACGATTGCAGGCAGCCCGAACTTTAACGCAATCCTGACATTCACCTTTTTCCCAACCAGTGTCAGCTTGAAAGCATTGTTGGCCATATGGACAAGTGCTGTCATTGCAACCGCTGTCTCTATCGGGAAGAATATAGCCATTGCCGGCATCAGGATAGTGTTCAATCCGAAGCCCGAAAAAAAGGTCAGCAGCGAGGCCAAGGCAGCAGTAACTCCAACTATGAAATACGACATGGGATCACATCCATTCAGCAATTTGCTATAATGGTAAAGAGAAGGTCTATCCCGGTTTTGAGCGGGATAAACCTTCTGTTTGTCTTATCCGAGTATCTTCTTCAGATCCTCCTCTGGTGTTGATATAGGTGTGATGTTGAATTCCTTCACAAGGATTTCAAGCACTTTAGGCGATACGAAAGCCGGAAGTGTTGGTCCAAGGAAGATGTTCTTTATTCCGAGGTGCAGCAGTGTGAGGAGTATTACCACTGCCTTCTGCTCGTACCAGGAAAGGACCAGTGACAGTGGAAGGTCGTTAACTCCGCATTTGAATGCGTCTGCAAGAGCTACAGCAACCATTATCGCGCTGTAGGCGTCGTTGCACTGGCCCATGTCCATTATCCTTGGAAGCCCGCCTATCTCGCCAATATCAAGGTCGTTGAACCTGAACTTGCCGCAGGCAAGCGTCAGCACAACAGTATCAGGAGGTGTAAGCTTCACGAACTCAGTGTAGTAGTTTCTGCCAGGTTTTGCGCCGTCGCAGCCTCCTACCAGGAAGAAGTGCTTGATCGCTCCTGCCTTGACAGCATCTATCACCTTGTCTGCAACTGAAAGCACGGTGCCTCTTCCGAAGCCGACGGTCACAGTCTTCCCGCCGTTGATTCCTGTCATCTCATGATCTTCCTTGTAGCCGCCAAGCTCCAGGGCTTTCTTGATTACAGGTGTGAAGTCTTTATCTTCGCCTATGTGAACCAGTCCCGGATACTGTACGACTTCTGTCGTGAACACCCTGTCCCTGTAGCTGTCTTTTACAGGCATTATGCAGTTGGTCGTGAACAGGATCGCTCCAGGGATGTTGTCGAATTCCTTCTGCTGGTTCTGCCATGCGGTGCCGAAATTGCCCTTGAGATGCTTGTACGCCTTCAGCTTAGGATAGCCGTGCGCAGGTAGCATTTCACCATGGGTGTAGATATTAATCCCCTTGCCCTCTGTCTGCTTGAGCAGCTGCTCCAGATCATAGAGGTCGTGGCCGGTGATAACAATGAACGGCCCCTTCTCGATGGTGAGAGGCACCACCGTCGGAACCGGAGTTCCGTAAGTTTCGGTGTTGGCCTTGTCAAGAAGAGCCATGCACTTTAGGTTGACTTCTCCTGTCTTGAGGACGAGAGGAAGCAGCTTGTCTATGTTTCCGCTTTCCCCAATAGATCTCATGCCTGAATAGAAGAATTCGTTCACTTCAGGGTCTGTGTAGCCGAGCACCATTGCATGGTAGGCATATGCACCCATACCCCTCAAGCCAAGAAGGATAAGGGATTTCAGGGACCTTATGTCTGGGTCGTCTCCCCAAAGCTTGTTCATGTCGAAGTCCTCAGGTGTGCCGCATTCCTTGCCGCACTTCCTGAGAAGCTCGTCGGTCACCGCATGGGTCTTTTCAATCTGCTTTTTAATGGATTCGTCATCGAAGTTGACATTTGTAATAGCGGTAAAAAGCCCCTCCATCATCACCCTGTCTGTCTCTGGCGTTGTGCCGTCATTCTGGGCAGCCCTGGCAAGCCTTATAAGAGCGCCTGTCAGCTTGTCCTGGAGATTTGCGGTTTCAGCCTTTTTGCCGCATACCCCCGCTAACCCCTCGCAGCCTGTACCCTTTGCCGTCTGTTCGCACTGGAAACAAAACATGTTTGACATACTTTTACCTCCTAGATATTTTGTTTTATATTTTCAGTAAAAATAGAAAGCATCATTCGGCGATACCGATTATCCAGTACTGGTGCTCGGCACCAGCTACCCCTGCTTCAGGCGCAGTAAAACCAAGCTTGAGGCAGAACTTCCCGAACTCTGCTTCCACATCTTTCATAGGATTCGGCTTATGCTTCAGGATCTGGCTTATTATCTCAATCGTATCCCTTCCGCTGTCAAGGTTGTACCTCTGGTATGCATCGTAGCTGTTGTTCTTGTGTCCGACAAAACGGCTCGGATAAAACTTGTATCCATTTTCTTTTTTTACAGCTACAAAGCTTGACGCATCCTTGATCAAGCTTATGGCGAACTCCTGCATTTTCGGATTCTTCAAATACCCTTCAAACGTGCTTATGTTGTCTATGATGTCTGGCATGTCTTTTACAACAACCATAAGATCGCCCCCCTTATTTTTTCAATATTTGCACTTTTCTAAATTATACATTAATATCTCTCTTTGTGTAAACATTTTTCATCAAGAATATGATATATTATTAGTATAAGCAATGTTACCGCGAAGGAGGTTTTGCCAATGAAAGGTTCGTTCAGAATTGGAAAAATAATGGGGATAGATATCGAGGTCAACGCAAGCTGGTTCATAATATTCGCCCTGGTAACCTACACGCTTGCAGCCGGATACTTCCCTGTGTACTACCCTGCTTTCGACAGCACGACAAGATGGGTATCAAGCTCAGTCATAGCGATCATGTTTTTCGCATCAGTGCTCCTGCATGAGCTGTCGCATTCGGTTGTATCGATAAAGCTCGGCATGCCTGTAAAAAAGATAACCCTGTTCATCTTTGGCGGAATCGCCCAGATAGAGCAGGAGCCTGATGAGCCTGTGAAGGAGCTGAAGATGGCAATAGCTGGTCCTGGCATGAGCCTTTTGCTCTGCGGACTCTTCTTCATTCTCGCAAAACTGTTTGCAGTGATGAACCTTCCTCTGGCAGCGATTGTGTCCCTTGAGTACCTGTCCAACATAAACCTATCGCTGGCCATCTTCAACCTTGTCCCAGCCTTCCCTCTCGACGGCGGCAGGGTCCTGAGGGCGCTGATCTGGCGCTTCAGCGGAAACCTCCAGAAGTCAACGAGGATCGCTTCAGCCATGGGCTCCATTTTTGGATACCTCCTCATAGCCGCAGGCATTTTCCTGCTGCTCAACAACTACATCGTGAACGGGGTATGGCTCCTGTTCATAGGCTGGTTCATAAACCAGATGTCCAAGGAAAGCTACCAGTCGATGCTGCTCTCCGACATTTTCGACAAGATCAAGGTTCGCGAGTTCATGACTGACAAGGTTGTCATAGTCGACAGGAGCATATCCGTCCAGGAACTTGTCGAGGAATATTTCTACAAATACAAGTTCGCTTTGTTCCCTGTGAGCCAGGACGGCAGGATCACAGGCATAGTATCTACAGCAAGCGTTAAAGCGCTTGACCCTGCTGCAAGGTCTCAGACCTCTGTGGGCAGCATAGCCACTCCGCTTTCCGATAAACTGGTCGTTTCGCCCGATGACGCCGTTTCAAAAGCAATGTCAAAACTTTCTTCTAACGGTGCTGGAAGGGTGCTAGTCATGGAAGGCGAAAACCTGCTGGGTATAGTATCGAACACCGATATACTCAATTACCTTTGGATCAAGAATCAGATAAGCAAATAACACGCGCATATGAAAATAGCGGCGGTCATCTAAGCGACCGCCGCTCATTCTGTCTGCTGCCTATTCAGCCATCCCCCCTGCTTCCTTCTTCTCTTCCTGCTTCTTCATCTTCTCCATTATTTCCGGGACCTTGTCCAGAAGGTTTTCAAGCCCAGCCCTCTCCTTAATCGGGTGCACTGAAACGTCTCCGTTCTTAACAACTATGACAGCGCTCGGGGTTATCTTTGCTCCCGAGCAGAGCCCCGAGCCAGATCCGGAGCCTGATCCGCTCTTGGCATCGCTGCCGCTGCCGCCGCCCGCTCCTGTCCCGCATCCGAAGGATACGGAAATAATCGGTATGATGGTCGTATCGCCTATGACGATGGGCTGCCCCACTACCGTCTCCGTCCTGAGGAACTTCTCCAGCTTCTGAAACAGCGTATCAAGGTTCTCCTTCACTAAATTTCCAACTTCCATTTTTATTCCTCCCTTAAAATTAATACTCTTCGAACTTCCTTCTTAAGAAGGTATTTGACAGCAATAAAAACAATCATTATCGGTACAACACTTCCTGCAATCCACAAACGGATATCGATCAGCTCTGAATCGAAGACCGGGTTCAGCTCCATTTGCCCTCCCGGCAGGCAGCTTCCGGCCAGCATTATCAGCGACGAGAGGACTGCGGTGTCTGCAGGATCCTCAAGGCCGTAACAGCCTTCCGCGCGCAGTTCCCTTGGTCTGAGGACCTCCAGGGCCTCCTTGAGGAAAGACAGCGCTTCCCTGAAAAATGCGACTCCCGGTTTCCTCCGCCTGCCCTTCCGCTTCTTTTCCTCGGCCTTGGCCCTTATCTTCTTTTCCGCCCTTCGCAGCCTGATCTCACGTCCAAACACCGACATCCTCACCCGTGCTGACAAGTCCTCGGCTGCCACAGACACTTTGATCACTGCCCAGCTGGCTTCCATTCTAAGAATCAAGCTCCCTTTCACTGCGGCGGAAATCGAATAGCCGACAGGCATAATAAGCAAAACAAGAAGAACGACAAGCAGCGCAGCCATAAGGATCAGCAGAAGTTTGAGGATAAATAAAAGTGCGCCTGCAACGACAGCCATAGTATCTACCTGCTTTCACTGTTTTAGAATTTTTCTCTGAAGATCCGCCCCAGCTCGCTGTACACGTTCCCGCCAGAGGATGTCAGCTTGGCGAAGGCGAACCTGCTGCCCAGCTCGGCCGCTTCAAGAACAGAAGCCCCGCCCCTTCTCAGAAGCACAGCCAGGAAGCCTGCATTGAACATGTCCCCTGCTCCGGTTGCGTCGCTGATGTCGCGGAAATCAACGATGCGGTTTTCAAATCGCCTCTCGATTAACCCTTCTCCCGACTGCGAGTATATCCTTATGTCCGGCTTAAGCTTGGCCACCAGCAGGTTCCCTTCCAGCCCGAAGCGTTTGTAGATGGTGCCAGCCCTTTCAGCATGGTTAGCCTCTGGGCCTGCTCCGGCCAGGACCTGGAACTCCTGGCTGTTGAGGAAGATTATGTCCGAAGACCTCATGATCCTCGTTATCGCCGGGTTGATATTCTTAACCCATGCCAGACCTGGGTCGAAGCTTATCATGGTGCCTGGGCTTACCGTCCTAACCTCCTCCAGGAGAAGGCTAAGCTCCTCGGGCGGTTCCATGCCGACTACGGAAGTTACGTGCAGGATCCTTGCGACCGACGCAGACTCCAGAATCCGGTCACGGTTTTTGAGGATATGCGCAGACATACTGCTGTTGCTTCCAGGATATATTAGCAGTGACCGCCTCCCCTCCCGGTTAACGCAAAGGCACGTCCCGCATCGCTCCTCTTCTCCAGCAACCAGGGTGCTGTCTATGTCCAGCTTCCTCATCAGATCAAGGAAGCTGAGCCTTGAGCCTGTGCTTCCGGAAACGCCTATGAAGCCGGTCTTCATGCCTGCTTCGAGCTCCGCAAGGGCATGCACGGTATTGAACGCCGATCCGCCCAGCGACTCTTTGAAAGAGTCCCTTCCAAGCAGGGACAGCACCTCTTCAATTTCGCGGAGGCCTGCTTGCCTCCCCGAACAGCCGTCGATAATCCTATAGGCCCTTCCGACCTTCTCCGGTGGCAGCGATTCGATGGTTTCAGCTGCAGCGATGAGGTCGAGGTTAAGCGAACCGATTCCTATGACATCAAACATACGAATTCTCCTGTCGATTTAGTTTATTGCCTCAAAGGTCTATTATCTGCTGGATCACTGTCATTACACTGTGAAAGCTCTGTGATTTATTCGTAGTCCCTTTCCAGGCAATTGTCGTAGAGGAACTCGAAAATCTCGTCGGCATCCCTCGTGGTGTAGAACCTGGCCATGAGAATGTTGAACTGGAGCCTGTCCTTAACCCTTACGTTGAGTATGCCCTGCCCGGACGATATCAGTATCATGTTTGCAACAAGCCTCGAGCTCCTCTTGTTTCCATCGTAATAGAACTGGTTCAGGGAAACCCACAGGAATATCTCGAAGGCCAGGTCAATGCGGCTTCCGCATCTTCCAATGATTTCAGGAAGCTCACTGCTGAAAACAGCTTCCAGCTCGTCCGCCCTTGGCGGAATGAAATCGGTTCCGCCGACACGGACTTCTCCGGTCCTGAACCTGCCGCTCTCAAGCGCCTCCTCTTTCGCAATGATTTCGCTCAGACTGTCGAAGGTCCGCCTGTCCAGGGATACTTTGTTGTTGAGTACTGAATCTATGACATATTGCCATCCGTCCCTAATTCTCAGGACTTGCCGTTCGTCGCTAACCTTGTGCCCACCCACTGTCACCCCGTCCAGCAGGGTTTTCACCTCGGGGTAGGTGAACGGGTTCCTTTCAAGTCCGGCCATGTTGTAGACTACATCAGGCATAAGCTTTTCCACCAGCATCAGCAGTTCCTTCGGCTGCATCGGCGGATCAAAGTCATCGTAGGATCTGGTTCTCGAAAACAGCATAACACATCACTCCCTGAACTGAATTTTTTCACGAATACCTACTCGAATAAAATGAAGGCTATCAAATAGCCGACAATATCCGCTGCCAGCAGGATAAGGGATGCCCTGAGAACTTTTTTGTTCTTCTTAAGCACGCCGAAAATGATCCCTGCAACGGATGCTAATAACAGCAGAAGAAGAGGTAATCCTATAAAATTCACCGCCATGCATATCCCTCCCGCATAATTTTTTAAATATTCTGATTTTATTATAGCACAATTAAAGGCCGCTGTGAAAAATAAAATGTTCTTCGGCAGCGGCCTCATAAACTTATTCTGCGTGATGCTCCACGAAATGTTCCACCATGTCGGCAAGCAGGTTAATGGCCTGGTTGTTCTGACCTCCCCTGGGAACTATTATGTCGGCATACTTCTTCGAAGGTTCTATGAACGCTTCATGCATAGGTTTAACCGTTGTAAGATACCGGTCAATAGTCTTTTCGTATGTGCTTCCCCTTTCCTTGATGTCCCTGTTTATGCGCCTTATCAGCCGGATATCCGAGTCAGCATCGACAAATATCTTGAAGTCAAAGATGGATCTCAGTTCCTCAATAGCAAGCACGAGGATGCCTTCCACGATGGCCACGGTCCTCGGCACCATTCTCACTGTCTCGTTGGAGCGGGAGTGTATGCTGTAGTCATAGACCGGAACTTCTATGGGCATACCCTTTCGAAGGAGGTTGAGGTGCGACACCAGCAGCTTAGTGTCGAAAGCTTTTGGATGGTCGAGGTTTTCCTTTTCCCTATCCTCCAAGGTCATTTTCGAGCGGTCGTTGTAGTACCAGTCCTGTGAAAGGTAGGCCACGTTTTCTTCTCCCAGCTTCTCTGCAATGGTCCTCGCGACTGTGGTCTTCCCTGCCCCTGACCCGCCTGCAATTCCTATGATTATCACACCGTCCACCTCCGATCCGATTTATAATATCATTGTACCATATTTTTAAACATTTTTCGTGTTCATTACTCTCAAAGCGTTGAATATGGCTAGGAGCGCCACTCCGATGTCTGCGAATACCGCTTCCCACATTGTGGCGACCCCGAAGGCTCCGAGTATGAGGAAAAACACT
This sequence comes from Clostridium sp. UBA699, assembly GCA_002298915.1. Classification (GTDB taxonomy): domain Bacteria; phylum Bacillota; class Clostridia; order Clostridiales; family Clostridiaceae; genus UBA699. The sequence goes on along the minus strand of DBML01000001.1, from coordinate 282,377 downwards.
TTCACGCCCAGTGCGAAAACTATGTTCTGGATTACTATCAGCCTCGTTTTCTTTGCGATCCTTATGGCGGTTGCCACCTTCGAAGGTTCGTCCGTCATTATCACTATGTCAGCCGCTTCGATGGCCGCATCCGATCCAAGGCCTCCCATCGCTATCCCGATGTCGGCCCTTGCCAGAACGGGCGCATCGTTGATACCGTCGCCTACGAACACTATCTTCCCCTTGCTTGATTTTTTTATTTCCATGGATTCTATCCTGTCCACCTTGTCGGCCGGCAGCATCTCTGTGAATACCTCTCCGACGCCAAGCTGCTTGCCTATTTTTTCCCCCACGGACTTGATGTCTCCAGTGAGCATCACCGTGTTGCTTATGCCGAGGGCTTTCAGCTGCCTGATGGCATCAGCCGAATCCTCCTTTATCTTGTCAGATATCAGTATGCTGCCGGCATATTTCCTGTCTGCAGCAACGTAAACGACTGTTCCGAACCCTTCAGTCCAGGCAAAGTCTATGCCTTCGTTCTCCATGAGCCTTGTATTGCCGGCTAGGATCTCGCGGCCGTCTACCCTTACCTTTACACCCTGTCCAGGTATCTCCTGATGCTTCATGATCTTAGCTTTGTCAATCTCCCTGCCGTACGCCTCGACTATTGAGAAGGCTATGGGGTGGTTCGAGTAGCTTTCCGCATAGGCTGCAAGCTCAAGCAGCTCCTCCCTGTCAAATCCGTTCGCGGCGTTAATTTCCGTCACGGCGAAGGCTCCTTTTGTAAGCGTTCCGGTCTTGTCGAAGACGACCGTCTCGACATAGTTCAGCGCCTCCAGGAAGTTGCTTCCCTTCACAAGTATGCCCCTTTTTGATGCCCCGCCTATTCCGCCGAAAAAGCCAAGAGGCACTGATATGACAAGGGCGCAGGGACATGACACGACGAGGAATACTAGCGCCCTGTAGAGCCATTCTTTGAACTGCGCCCCGGGAACCGCAAGCGGGGGGATTACAGCAAGGGCAAGCGCGCTGAAAACAACTGCCGGGGTATAATACCTGGCGAATTTGGTAATGAAATTTTCTGTAGGAGCCTTCCTGCTGCTGGCGTTCTGCACAAGGTCCAGTATCTTCGAAACGGTGGATTCCCCGAACTCCTTCGTCACCTCTACGGTGAGCACTCCGTTCTTGTTCACGAACCCGCTCAGGGCAAGCATGCCCGGCTCCAGTTCCCTAGGCATCGACTCTCCGGTTAGAGCCGAGGTGTCGACGCTGGAGGCTCCTTCCACCACCTTTCCGTCCAGTGGGATTTTTTCGCCTGGCTTTATGACTATCAGGTCACCTATCCTGACTTCCTCCGGCGATACCCTCAGCATATCGGGCCCCTTCTTCAAGTTAGCATAATCGGGCCTTATGTCCATGAGTGAGCTTATGGATTTTCTTGAATGGTCAACGGCCATGTCCTCGAACAGCTCTCCCACAAGATAGAATATCATAACGGCTGCCCCCTCGGGATACGCGCCTACAAAGAAGGCCCCTATCGTCGCGATGCTCATGAGGAAGTGCTCGCTGAACACCTGCCCGCTCAGAATGCCCTTTGCTGCCCTTAGGAGGACGTCCCAGCCGACTATAAGATAGCTTGCCAGGAATACGGAAAGCTCAAGCCACGGTGCGAAGTCTACCAGGAGCCCTGCTGCGAAGAGGATGCCTCCAGCAGCAAGCCTTAAAATGACCCTCCTGCGGCCGTCCGGCTCTTCGCCAGCTACAGATTCCTTCCTGCCTGCAGCGTCCTGTTCTGGCACAACAATTACACCCGGCTCTATCCTGGTCACTATTTTCTCGATTTTCATCATCAGCTCGTCTAAGTCTTCTCCGGCCTCTGTCTCAAGCTTCATCTTCTTCGACACGAAGTCTATCGATGCTTCCTTTATCCCTTCCAGGGACTTGATGCCGGCCTCCATCTTGCCGGCACAGGCTGCTCACCCCAGTCCCTTGAGCATAAATTGCCTTGTCTCAACTTTTCCCATATTGCCCACCTCCGCTATTTCTCTTCCGATATATGAACCAGCCCCAGATCGAATATCTGCTTTACATGCTCATCCTTAAGTGAATAGAATACTATCTTGCCTTCCCTCCTGCTCTTGACAAGGTCTGAATGCTTGAGGAGCCTCAGCTGGTGAGATATGGCGGACTGAGTCATGTTAAGCAGGAACGCTATGTCGCATACGCACATCTCCGCCTCGTGAAGCGCCCACAGTATCCTTATCCTGGTAGAGTCCCCGAATATCTTGAACAGCTCAGCGAGGTCGTACAACGTCTCCTCCTGAGGCATTTTTTCCTTTACCTTTTCAACCACGCTGTCGTGTATGACATCGCAGTCGCAGCGCTCTATTGGCTGCATGTTTTTTGCCATGAGATCACCCCTATCCTCTGAACACTTGAACAACCTTTCATATGTTTATTATAACTCTTTCCTCCCGGATGTCAACAAAAAAGCAGGACCGGAAATAACCGGCCTGCCGAAATTCACTGCGTGTTCTTCTGAACTTTCCTTGTTAGTAGTGCATCTATGCCTTCCTCTATTGATTTCCTGAAAACCCTCTGCTGTTCCCTGAAAAAGGTGTCTATCGTTTCCTTAAGCATCGCCTGATGCTCGGCATCCATGTTCTTGAAGGTCTTTACCATGGCGTCTAGGGCACTGAGTTTTTCCCTCGTCAGCTCGCTGACAGTCTGCGCCCCTGCGGCCTGGATAATCTCGAAGAGGGCATCTACGAAATAGGCCTTCTTTTCCGAGGTCAGGTTGCCGAGCCAGGATCTGAGGGCCTTGTCGAGGTTCCTGCTGTTTCTCGTCAGCTCGTGCTCGTACACGAAAGAAGGGCCCTTGACCTCCCAGTTGACCGCGTTGTGCTGCATTATGCCTATGCCGGTGCTGCCTACAACCTTGTACTCCTCTCCATGCTCAAGGAGCATGCCAACGACCGAGGATTTCGGCACGAAGGTGCTGATCCTGCCGAGCACCGCCTGGTAGCCCTCGCTCTGGATGACATCGGCCTGGAACCCCGGCCCGTCGTTGTTGTAGATTCCTGCGAGCCTGTCCCTTAAACCGTCTGAAATGTGGGTAGCCGCGTAAACCGCAAGGTTTCCTCCCTTAGAATGTCCCCCTAGGTACAGAGTGCCTTCAAGCTTTTCCGCTGCTGACTCCAGGTATTCTGCGGCCTGCTTCTGAGCAGGCACCTCCGACCTGAAGCTCATCTCAAAGTCTTCCTTCCACCCTGCGAGGGTGTCGTCTGTGCCCCTGTACGCTATGTAGTGAATACGGGGGGCAACTGTGAACACAACCGCTGAAAACTGGTTGGAATTCTCAAAGTCGACCTGGTTGACGTATCCCGAAAGTACAGCCCCTCCAAACCTCACGGTTGCGGAGGCCTTCTGCAGCAGTTCGGGTATCTGGTTGAAGAACGGGTTGTCCCTGAAAGCAGGGGATTTGAACTCGTGCGTCCTAAAGTATCCGGCCGCATCGGACAAGGTAGTCACTCCGGCACCCGCTTCCCCTGCTGCGAGACCCTCGTACTCCACATAAGCAAGGACGGACAGTATCAAGTTGTCAACCTCGTTGAAGCCGCTGCATTCGAAGGTGAGGTCACCTCGCCACTCAAGGTAGTCGAAAATGTTTGCCATCTGTATCACTTCCCGCAGATTATTGTTCTGATCATGGCCCTGCTGTTTATTTCGAAGGCGAAATTTGGCTGAAGCTCCGATGCGCCTTCATTCCGGTATGCCTTTCGGTACTGTTCGAAAACCCTGTCCTCGTCATACCCCTTCGAGAGTAGCCTGAGCACAAATCCCCTGCACTCCTCTGCAGCCGTCCTGCATTTCTGCCAGTAGGCTGGAATATCTCTATCGTTCACGAGCCCGGTGTGGGGTGAGATTATGATCTTAGGCTTTAGTCTGCTGCACTTCTCGATTGAACGCAGCGCCTCCTGGTAGCTGTTTACAAACGCAGGGTAGACCCTTCCCTCCTTGGTCATGACGCCGCAGGTTTCGCTAGCGAACATCACGTCGCCGTTAGCGATGAACGTCAGAGAACACTTTGTGTGTCCGGGCGTTTCGATTACCATGACGGACGATCCGCCAAGGTCGAAAGTGTCGTTCTCATGCACAACAACGTCCACCTTCATGAGCCTGTCATCATAAACAACCGCCTCCTCTGATCCGAAATCACTTCCTGCCATGACGCTTAGCTGCCTTATCTTCTTAAGTGCGTTGGGCCTTTGCAGCACGTCGGCCGCATGCTGGGCTCCCATCGCCCTAACATCAGGCCATTCCTCCTTAAGGTACGGAAGCGCTCCGACGTGGTCGTAATGCGAGTGGCCAAGGAATATATAATCTAGCTTCCTTACTCCAAGCACCTTCTTTATGTTTGCTATGAGCTGTGGCGCGCAGTAAGCCATGCCGCAGTCGATCAGCGCGCTTTTTTCCAGGCCGGTCACGAGATATGCCTCGCCGCCTTTTCCCCCTGTAACCTCAGCGATATTGCCTATCATTGGAACATTCCCGTGTCGAAGATTTCGTAGTCGGCCCTGTGGATGTAAAGGGATTTGCCGTCAACGATGAGGCGTGTCATCTTAGGCAAGTCTGAAGGTATTTCGACCAGAACCTTGTCACCCTGGTATACCCCGATGAGAATACCCATCTGCGACTTCACTATGATGGTCTTCTTCTTTCCTATAAGATTTGTGTACTTGTTGACCGTCCTGTCAAGCGGCACGAACGTCGCCTTGCCTTCTGTGGTTGCCTCCTGAAGGTATGAAAGGTCGAAGTCCTCTATCATGTCTATCCCCTTCTCCGCGAATATGATCGTGGAGCCGACATGGAGCAGCTGTTTCCCTTCGACGGTTATTTCGAGAACCTCCGACTCGAAGCCCTCGCCGGTCTTGTTTGCATAGTTCTCGAACAAGCCTATGTTTATGTTCCTGCCCTGGGCAGTCAGCGTGTTGTTTCCGTAGTCATCGTAGGTCAGTATCTTGAAGTTGTCTCCAAGCAGCTGCCCCTGTATCTTCTCAACCACGCTTTGGAATGCCGCGCAGGCAGTCAGCGTGAATACGGTGAGCACGGCTGCCGCAGCCAGAATCAGTTTGCCCGATTTTTTCATTGCCATTTACCCCCTTTCGTTTATGTGCCTTGAAAGCAGCTTGTATGCCGTTGCAGCAACAGGAACGCCAAGCATTACGCCGATTATGCCCATCAGTCCGCCCCCGATGGTTATGGCTGCAAACACCCAAATCCCCGGAAGCCCTATGCTTTTCCCCACCACCTTCGGATAGATGATGTTCCCTTCAATCTGCTGAAGCACGACAACGAAGACAAGGAACAAGAGAGCTGTGAAAGGCTGGACCATAACTATGAGCAGGAAGCCGATGCTTGCTCCGATGTAGGCACCCACCATCGGGATAAGCGCCGTGAGACCGATCACCGGACCGATCACTGTAGCATATGGGAACCTGAATATCAGCATCCCGGCTGTGCACAGAAGGCCCAGTATGACCGCCTCCTTGCACTGTCCGATGATGTAGCTGGAGAATGTTTCGTTTGCGGTACCGACAACCTCGTGGAACCTCGCCCTTTTCTCCTCTCCAACATACTTCCTGAGCACCTTGCCGAACTGCCTTTTCAGGTCCTCCAACCCGAAAAGCAGGTAGATGGCGAATATACCGGCCAGCACCCAGTTGAACAGCCTGCCGAAAACAGTCCCCATCAGCGCAGCGGTGCCGCCTGCCCAGCCGCTGACAACCTGAATGACCTTCTTTATGAGCGCCGCTCCGTCCATGTTGATCTCCTGGAGCTTTTCCTGCAGTATAGGGAGCTTGTCTGCGTTCTGGTTGGCCCATGCGACCAGGTTGTTGTACATGGCCGGGAAGCCTGCGGAAAGTATCTGGATCGACCTTCCGAACTGCGGGATGACCACACCGATGAAGAACGCCAGGATGCCCATTATAGTCAGGATCGAGAGCAGGATGCACATGCCCCTCCTGGAATCTGCAACCCTTTTGCTTCCGCTCTTAGGGAAATACACCTTTTCGTAGGCTGCCACAAGGATGTTTATGACATATGCAATCCCTGCGCCCAGCAGAAGCGGATATACTACTCCGTAAATCTCTGCGGCAATCCCGAGAACCTGCGTAAAGTAGAGCACCACGAGAAGCATAAGGCCTGCAAGCACTATTAGCTTCGCCGCGGATTTAAGCTTGATATCATCTGTCATTCTTAACATTCCGTAACCTCTTTTCCGTATTTTACGACTTCGATGTCCGTAACGAAGACCATCCCCTCGTTGACCATCTCATCAACCAAAGCGATGGCGGCCTCGATCTTCTCCGGAGTGTCGACCACCTCTACTATCACCGGAAGCTTGAGCGAAATGTCTATGAGACGAGAGCTGTGGAGCCGCTTCTCGTGGCCGAAGCCCTCTATCCCACGCGTAACGGTGGCGCCGGCCATCCCCTCTTCCGCAAGCCTCCTCACAAGCGCATGGTAAAGGCTGTGACCCTTGTATTTCGAATCCTCGCTTAGATATATCTTCAACAGTTTGCATTTCCTTGCTATAGCCATATATTCACCGCCTTCTATAATATTTTGATCATGGTGGCTAATTCTGCTCCCATCATAAAGCCTGCTATTCCCAACACAAGAGAACCGGCTATGTACACCGCCGCATTCAGTTTTTCGTTGTCCTGGAAAAGGTTGAAGCCTTCGTACATGAAGGTCGAGAACGTTGTGTAGGCGCCGAGAAACCCGTCGCCGAAGAGCGAGTAGGCGCTCGGCTCAAGTCCCGCCGCTGTGACCATCCCCAGCAGGACTGCGCCGGTCACATTTATGAGGAACGTACCCGCAGGGAAGCCTCCCTTGTATTTCTCAGAGACCTTCCTCCCTATCAGGAATCTCGCAAGGCTTCCGAAGGCGCCGCCCGCCGCAACCAGCAAATACTGCATCACTCCAGCTCCCCCCTGTCTGTCAGCCTAACCGCTGCGGCCCTGGCAGCTACGACACCTGCAAATGCCGCAGCAAACCCAAGCAAGGTCGAAGCTGCGATGTAGAGCCCTGCGATTCCGTACATCCCCCCGGAAATCAAAACTGCTGTCTCCTTGCATAGGGTGGAGAAAGTGGTGTACCCTCCGAGGAAGCCCGTCGACACCGCCAGCCTCAGGTCGGCATCAAACTCGAAAACATCCAGAGTCAGCGTCAGGAAAAGCGCCAGCACGAAGCTCCCTGTCACGTTTATTATGAGCGTGTTCAGCGGAAAACTCCCGAGGTATCCGGCAATGTTCAAGTTTTTCACGGCGACCCTGGAAACAGCCCCAAGGGCTCCTCCCGCCATTATGTATAAGCACTTCCTCATGGGAACCCTCCTCAACGGCTAATATTTCCAATATCATAAGTTTGCCACATATCCGATCGGAATTCAAGCAAAGAAAAAGCGCGCCGCATCGTTAAAACGCGATGCGGTGCGCATAGATTTAGCCGCCTATAACGTACCCGCTGTCATGAGAAAACATCCACGGTATTCCGAACTTGTCGACGAGCATACCATAACGCTTGCTCCAGAAGGTCTCCTGCAGCTCCATGGTTACCGTCCCGCCCTCCTTTAACTTGTTGAAAAGCGTGTCTATCATTTGAATGTCTTCGGTGCCCACGCAAAGCGTGATGTTGTTTCCCTGCACAAAAGGCGTACCCGGGAACACGTCGGAGCACATCAGTACAAAGTCCAGTACCTTGACGTCGACATATGCCACAAGGTTTTTCGCCTCCTCGGGCAGTGGCACATTGGGGTCAGCAGGCATCTCCCCGAAGGTCAGCAGCCTCGATTTTTCCGACCCAAAAACCTGGGCATAATAATCCACCGCCTCCATGCAGTTTCCGTTGAAATTAAGGAACAAGCTCATTGACATTTTTATCTCCCCTTCCAATATTCTTAACAGCTGTCATTTCAGGCTTTCCAGAATAGCTTCCAGCTTGCCTGTCCTGTCCTCTTTGCCTTTGACCAGAGCTTTGAAGCCGTCTTCGAAGGAAGGCCTGTCCACCTCGAAAAACTTGCCTATAGGGATCGGTCCTTCCGAGGTGCGGTAGTCCCAGCTCCGTATAATCCTGAGGGCCTCCTCGAAACTGCCCGGTTCCGTGGCCTCGGTTTCCTTCACGTTCTCATTGTAGGTCATGTAGAGATTGTTGAAAGTTACGCAAACCTGGAGCGCGTCTATAAAGGCAAAGCCCTTGTGCATTATCGCCTCCTTCAGCAGCTTTCTGAAATGCTCCTTTCTTACGGGATAACAGCGGCCAATAAATGTTGCACCGCTAACGAGCATTAGTTCCAGTGGGTTGAAAGGGTTCTCCTTCGCCCCGTAAGGCATTGTGCTTCCCCTGAAGTCCAGCTGCGAGGTAGGAGTAAACTGGCCTGTTGCAAGCCCGTAGGTCCTGTTGTCATGCACGACAACAGTTATGTCTGCGTTCCTTTTCGCGGCGAATATAAGGTGCTCAAGCCCTTCGGCAAAAGTGTCCCCGTCTCCTACAAAACAGATTACCTTCATTTCCCTGTCAGCCAGCTTCACAGCTTGCGCTACAGGTATCGCCCTGCCATGGATAGTGTAGAAGCTGTTAACCTTCAGGTAATCCACTATTTTTGCATGGTTGCCAATGCCACTAAGAATAACTATATTTTCTAACGGGAATCCCTCTTCCATCAGATCCTCAAGGACAGCCTCCATGCTGTTCAGTATCTCGAAGTTGCCGCAGCCGGGGCACCAAGTCACAGGCGCATTGGTTTTCAGCCCGCTCATAAAATCACCTTCTTAACTTCTTTTTCGAGTTCTTCAAGAGAAAACGGCCTTCCATCGAACTTTAGGATCTGCCCATCCACCCTGAAGCTGTGCTGTCTAAGCAGCTTGTCAAGCTGTCCCTGCGAGCTGCATTCGACTGCAATTACCTCTTTAACTCCCTTCAATGCTTCCTCGAGAGCTTTTTCAGGGAATGGACAAAGCAGCACCAGCTGCACTGCTTTAAGCCCCAGCTTTCTGGAAATTTCGACACATGCGCCCTTGTTGGAGCCCCAGAACAGGAGAGCTGTTTTGCCCTGGCCGTAAGTCTTGATTGTTTCATATCCCTCAAGCTCTAAAGCAAGCTGTTGCTCTTTTAAATTTCTCTTGATTGCCAGCGCTTTTGCAGTAGCCGGGTCTTCGCTTGTGATGCCATATTCGTCATGGACGTAACTTGTCGCCTTCACGGTTTGCCCTTTTACCGGAGCAAAAGCCAGCGGTGAAACCCCGTCTGGTGCATCTGCATATCGCCTGTAGTCCCCCTTTCCGTCCCAAAGTATCGGCTCCTCCTCATCGAGTTCTCCCGCCAGGCCCATATCAAAACTGTACGTGCTCAGGCAAAGGGTCTTGTCTGCCAATATGAAAGCCGGAACCTGATATTTCCAAGCCTTGTTCATGGAAACACCGGACCAATACCATGCTTCCTCCGCATCACCAGGAGCTGTAACCAGTCGCGGGAACTCTCCATGCCCCGCGTTCAGCACAAAGTTCAGGTCTGACTGCGCTGTATAGGTAGGCATGCCGGTGGATGGGCCCGCCCTCTGACCCAGCACTATTACTACCGGAAGCTCCGCCTGACCCGCAAGCCCAAGACCTTCCACCATAAGGCTGAACCCCCCTCCAGACGTCCCTACCGCGCTCCGGATCCCCATATAGGAATAACCAAGCGCCATCAGCATGACCGCAATCTCGCTCTCAGGGGTTACTACCTGAAGGTCCAGGTCCAGCTCGTGCTTTGCAAAGAACTCCAACAAAGGGGAAGTAGGTGTCATTGGATATGCCACATAAGCCTGCAGCCCTGCTTTCAAAAGCCCCAAAGATATTGCCTGGCTTCCGTTCAGCACAGGAAGGTCAGCCTGCTCGGCAGGCTCAAGCACAGCCTTCTTCTTCGACAGCTTGAATCCTTTCCTTGCTGCATCCAGGTTTTGCTCCAGCTGATCCCCGTAGTGCTTTTCCAGAAGAGATTCCAGTACCTCCCATCCTATGTCAAGAACCCTGCATACCGCTCCGGCCATGCCGTTTATCCCAAGCTGTCCAAGAGGCAGGCCAATGGATGCGCCTCCGAATTCTTCAATCTTCACTTCAGCGGAATCGTACAAGACCACAGTGTTCGCTCCGAATCTGTCACGGTGCAGGTCTATCGCATCTTGATTGAAGGCAACAACAAGGTCAACTTTGTCTGAATGGGCAGAGATATGCTCCCTGCACGCCCTTACAAGGACGAACTGATGACCTCCCCTTATCAGCGACGGGAAATCGTTGTACATGAAGATGTGATAGCCTAGCCTGCCGAAAAGCCTGCAGAGAATCATGCCTGCATCGCTAACACCGTATCCCGTTTTACCACCTGCTAGAACAGTTATTTGCTGCATTAATATCACCTTCCTCTCTCTTTATATTATATATCAATTAGCATTAAGCATGGCAATATTATTCGAATTTTCTGTCTATTATGTTTTTAAATATATCCCCGTCCCTGCGGATCGGGGATACACGTCCTAAACACGTTCCGACAAGTATGTTTTTATGGTTTTGATGAATTCCTCGCCATATTTGCGAAGCTTTGACTCTCCCACACCTTTTACATTGAGGAAATCCTCTTCGCTCTGCGGCAGCTTTTCGCTCATCTCCCTCAAGGCAGCATCCGTGAAGATTATATACGGAGGCACCGACTCCCTGGCGGAAATCTCTTTCCTTGTGGATTTTAGAAGAGTAAACAATGAATTTTCTGGCGCGGCGCTTTTCTTTGCTTTGCGTATCTTGTGGAACACCTTCTCCTCGCCCTTCATCACCTTCAATGCTCTCCCGGTAAGCTTTACGACCGGGAACTGGCTCTCCGAAAGGAACAGATATTCATCTGCTATAAGTACGTTCACCAGGTCCTGGATCTCCTTGACGGTGTAGTTCTTCATTATACCGTAGGTGGACAGGCTGTCGAACCCGAAATCAAGCACCTTCCTGTCCTTGGATCCCCTGAGCACCTGCGACACCATTACTGAGCCGAACCTCTGCTTCATCCGGGCTATGCAGGAGAATATCTTCTGGGCGTCTATCGTTATATCCGACAGTTCCCTTTCATCCTTGCAAACGCTGCACCCGTCGCAGGACTCAGGCACGTCCCTTTCCCCGAAGTACTCCAGAATGTATTTCCTTAGGCATTTCGTGGTGTGGCAGTAATCCACAACCTCTTGAAGCCTCCTGTACTCGCTGAGTCTTCTCTCTTCGGATGCCACGTTCTGCTCTATAAGGAACTTCTGCAGGAGGATATCCTGAGCACCGAACAGCAGCATGCACTCGCTTGCCTCACCGTCCCTTCCGGCGCGGCCTGCTTCCTGGTAGTAGGCCTCCATGTTCTTCGGTATAGTGTAGTGTATGACGTACCTCACGTTCGACTTGTCTATTCCCATGCCGAATGCGTTCGTGGCGACCATTATATTAATGTTGTCGTATAGGAAATCCTCCTGGGCTTTCGACCTCTCCTGGTCGCTGAGGCCTGCATGGTATCTTCCTGCTGAGTAACCTTTCTTCACAAGCATATCGTGGATGCTTTCGACTTCCTTCCTGGTGCCTGCATAGATTATTCCGGCCTGGTCCCTGCTGCTGTCCAGGTACTTTAGCAGACAGTCCTTTTTGTTCTCGCCCCTTACCACGGAAAAGAACAGGTTTTTTCTGTCGAAGCCTGTCGTGTACACATTCGGCTCCTCCAGCCCCAAAAGCCTCACGACATCCTCCCTGACCTCGGCGGTAGCTGTAGCCGTGAACGCGGAAACAACAGGCCTGTCCGGCAGTTTTTCTATCAGAGGAGCTATCGTCCTGTAGCTGGGCCTGAAATCGTGCCCCCACTGAGAAACGCAGTGGCACTCATCTATCGCTATCATGGATATGTTCAGAGTCCTGAGCAGTGCGCAGAAATATTCCGACTCCAGCCTTTCCGGTGCAACATAAAGCAGCTTGACATGCCCGCTGACCGCCATCAGTATCCTTCTGTCCACCTCCTGCTGGTCCAGCGAGCTGTTGATGTAGGTTGAATTCACCCCTATGTCGTCCAGGGCGTCGACCTGGTCCTTCATCAGGGATATAAGCGGTGAAACGACTATCGTTATACCCTTCATGAGGAGCGCTGGGACCTGGTAGCAGATTGATTTACCGGCCCCTGTAGGCATCACGGCAAAGGTGTCCCTGCCTTCCATTATGCTTCGGATCACCAGCTCCTGGCCGTCCCTGAAGCTGTCGTATCCGTAATATTTTTTAAGTACAACTTTTGCATCTTCTAGCATTGAATAAATTATCCTCCCAAAGCAATATGCTTCATACCGCACTGCGGCGAAGCTCGTAAAAATACTGGACAACCGGATGCTTGAGCCTTACCTTGTCCTCCATGCCCAGCAGACGCTTTTTGCCAAGCCGCCTGTCTATAAGTGCGAATACGTTCAGCAGTATCTCATCGCTGTCGAGGCACTCCTCTAGCGAAAGCGACAGGAATTTGCCCGCTGCCGACCCGAAGTCCGATTTTGCCAGCTCAGCCTGTGCCGCCATAATGTCCTTTGCGTAGTCCGCGAGCTTCCTTTTGCGCACTATGATTGCAAGGCGTTCCTCGGGTATATTCCCTCCGGAGCCAGCCCTCAACGCCTCGATTTCCTCCCGGCTTACCGGAAGCTGGATTTCAGGATCGTTCCTTATCTCCTGCTCCGTCTTGTACCATCTGATGGAAGTGGAAGCGTCGTTCATGTTGAAGACCTCTTTCTTGTCCACCGTGATGTAGCACTGGGCTGCCTTGTCGGGCCTGTAGCGGTAGGCCGACGCTCGGTACTCAACCCTCCCGGAAAGGGACGGGCTGATGAAGCCTTCCAGCTGCTGTTTCATTTTACTCCAGATCATTGCTTTCCTCCTTAATTTCACCTGAAAAAACCGGCGAGGAAATCCTCACCGGTGTGGATTTATTGCGGCGCCTTTGTAACAAGAGCACCGAGCTTGAGTGTTGCTTTTTCAAGCTCAAGTATTGTATTTGAAATTTCATCCATCTTCTCTGCAGGGATGGCTTCCTCTATGGCGATGTTGGTATTGGCAAGTATGGCTTCGACCTCGTCATGTACCTGGGCAACCTTGTCTCTGACCTTGAACATTTCTGCGCCTTTCGCGATCCTGCTCCTGACATCCTGTATGGTTGTCCTTTCATCAAGAGCAAGGTTGTATTCAGACACGTCCTCAACGACTGTGCAGTTGTAACCGAGAACCTGCCTCACCGTTTCAGCGAACGCATTTTTGGCTTTTTCCTCACCGTGAACAAGGAAGATTTTGCGAGGTGCCTTCTTGAAGGCTGATAGCCACTCCAGAAGCCCTTCCTTGTCAGCATGTGCTGAAAAACCCTCCAGGTCATATATTTCAGCATTGATATGAATCCTTTCACCGAAGATGCTAACGTTCTTGACACCGTCAACAAGCGATCTTCCGAGGGTTCCCTGTGCCTGATAGCCGACTATTATGACGCTCGACTTCTCATTCCAGAGGTTGTTCTTGAGATGATGCTTGATTCTTCCCGCATCGCACATGCCGCTTGCGGAGATGATAATCTTCGGTTCCCTGTTCATGTTGAGCTCTTTGGATTCTTCAACAGACCTGGTGAACCTAAGGTTTTTAAAGTCGAGGGGGCTTTCCCCCTTGAGGATCAGTTCCTTCGTCTCGTCGTCGAAGTCCTGGACGTTTTTCCGGAAAACTTCTGTGGCGCTTGTCGCCATAGGGCTGTCCACGTACACCATGACATCTTCCATTGTTTTCCTGAATTCCTCATCCTTCTCATAAAACCTGCTGAGCTCGAATATAAGTTCCTGCGTCCTGCCGACCGCAAAGGAAGGTACTACAACTGTTCCGCCTCGCCTGACCGTCTTCAGTATGATCTCCATGAATTGTTCCAAGCTCTCCTTTAAGGTTTCATGCTGCCTGTCTCCGTATGTTGCTTCCATGATGAGGTAATCAGCTTCGTCGACTGTTTCGGGATCCCTCAAAATAGGCTTGTTCTTAAGCCCGAGGTCTCCGGAAAAGACAAGCTTGGAGCTGCTGTCGCCTTCATTTATCCAAAGCTCAACAATCGATGCACCCAGTATGTGCCCGGCATCCCTGAACCTCAGCCTTATATCGGGATTGATATCTATTAACTGTTCGTAAAGGACAGGGGCCAGGTACTGAATCGATGCAGCCGCCTCCTCAACCGTGAAAAGCGGTTGAACCAGTGGCCTGCCTGCTCTTTCAGCCTTCTTGTTGTCCCATTCTGCTTCCATCTCATGTATGTGGCCGCTATCCTTGAGCATTATCTCAACGAGATCAGCCGTAGCATCGGTGCAGAATATCTTGCCTTTGAAGCCGCGCTTTGTGAGCAAAGGTATCCTTCCGCAGTGGTCTACATGCGCATGGCTCAGGATCATGAAATCAATTTTTGCGGGATCGAATCCCAGATCACCGAAATTCAGTTTTTCCAGTGCCTTGCTGCCTTGAAACTGTCCACAGTCCAGCAAAAAACTGTGCTTGTCAGTTGTTATCAGATAGCAGGAGCCTGTGACAGACATTGCTGCACCTAAAAATTTAACGTTCATTAATCATATCCCCCTTTGCAGAAGCTTTTTAGATTGTGGCGCTATAACTTTATTATACAACTTTAAGAGCAAAATTGCCTAACAAAAAATCCCCACAGTTCAACTATGGGGATCATATCTTAATTATTCACCATTTCTGCCAGACCGTAATCTTTTGACTCCGTTATTGCCTTTATGTTCTTGCGGAAGCGCTCATATCTGATCAGGCAGTAATCCAGGAAATCGTCTCCGCTGTAATGCCTTATCATTGCCCATACCATCCAGAGGAGGTCCTGAGCAGCCATGAAGCCTTTGATTTTCGCCACTTCGTCGATGTCCGGGTATCCGCCATAGTATTCCTTTAGAAGGAAGTCTATCGACTCAGGCATAAGCTTCGACTCAAGGATGTAAGCAGCCACATCCCAGCTTGGATCGTTCATGCCGGAATATTCCCAGTCCACGAGGTATGTCCTGCCGTTGTCATCGAGTATGAAATTCTCAGGGACCGTGTCGTTATGGCAAGGCAGCGAAGAGAGTTTCTTCACGTTCTTCTGCATGTAATCCAGCAGCAGCTCCTTCAGTTCAGTGTAATCCTGGAAGAAACCTCCGTTCAGCTCCTGTATTATCTGTTCGTATTTGTTCAGCTCGGCAAGCCAGTCGAAGCTGTTAGGAAAATTCTTATCGCTTGAATGAACCTTCTTCATGACATCCGAAACTGCCCTGAGATTTGCAAAGCTGTTGGGGTCTGCCTGAGCAATGTTCCTGCTGTTCTTGATGCTTACGCTTATCTTTATGCCGCTCACATCGTCGAAATAGACGCACTCGGAGTTGATTCCAAGCTCGGATGCCAGAGCGTTGTTGACCTTCTCGATCCTTCTGTCGATCATGAGGTTGGTCATGCCCCCTGGCTGCCTTACGACGTATTCCGTTCCTTTTATATCCATGATGTAGTTGTAGTTCGTAAGTCCTCCAGCCAATCTTGATCTATCGAACATGATGCTGTCGTCCTCAAAAACCTGGCGCAGCGTTATCTGTACTAATTCTTCCATCTTCATCGTTTATCCACCACTAAAATTATTTGTTGCCTGGGCCATAACATTATAACAATAATGCTCCCCTAAATCAACAGGGCTTCCTCTCAGACTGCCCTTCAATTGTATTATAACATATCCGGCCGCGCTTTATGGTGTTTAAGGCAGTACTTGCTGTAATTCTGAAACAAAAAATCTGGAAAAATCACAGCAGCCCCGGCGATATTGTTCAATAAAATGGATTTTGTGCAATACCGAACTTTAAATGTATACCATTGTCCAAAAACTATGTATTGAATCTTCAATTAACTTTCCCGCCCGTGTGATATCATTAGACTGTCGACAAAGTACAGGAGGCAGATTATGAACAGCAAGTTTACCCTAAAATCCAAAGTGTATTTTGAACAGAAATCCATACAGCTGCTGAAGACGGTTTCCGGGACACGGGCACTTGTAGTGACTGATTCAATAATGGAAACCCTGGGATACCTTAAGCAGGTAATAGATTACCTCAAGGAAGCAGGGATAACCTCTTCGGTGTTTTCCGGAGTCCGCCCTGACCCTGATGTGAACGTTGTTGCCGAAGGCATGATGGTATACGACGAATGCGAGCCTGATGTGCTGGTGGCAATAGGCGGAGGCTCGGCTATCGACACGGCAAAAGGGATCCTCTACTTTGCAAGGAAGCTCAATCCTTCGTCTAAGGACATGAGGAAGCCGCTTTTCATAGCGATCCCTTCAACCAGCGGCACCGGTTCTGAGGTCACTGACTTCTCCGTGATAACGTCCGACGGCGAAAAGGTCGTGATTGTGGATGAGTTGATATCCCCGGATGTCGCGATACTCGACTCGACCTGCATACAGCATGTTCCGCAGAGGGTTGTCGCCGACACAGGAATGGACGTGCTCGTTCATGCGGTTGAAGCCTATGTTTCGACAAAAGCCACCGACTTTACTGACGCGCTTGCAGAAAAAGCGGTTAAGCTGATCTTCGATAACCTGGTTAACCTTTACAGGGACGTCAAGGATTCCGATTCCAGAGACAGGGTGCAGAATGCTTCCTGCATGGCAGGAATGGCTTTCACCAATTCAAACCTGGGGATAAACCACAGCCTTGCACATGCGCTGGGCGGCACATTCCATATACCTCACGGACGTTCCAACGCGCTTCTAATGTGCGCCGTCATGGAGTACAACGCAGACCTCTGCGGGAGCGCCAGCGGCTATGCAGCCGACAGATATGCAAAGCTGGCAAGGGTGCTCGACCTGCCTGCCAGGACGAAGCGAGAGGGAACCGTTAATTTCATCCAGGCTGTGAGGAAGCTCAAGAAAGACCTCTGCATCGAGGATGGTATAGCAGCGCTGGGGATAGACGCCGGCGAATTCAAGGGCGCTCTTGATAAGCTTGCCGAGGCAGCAATGCAGGACAGATGCACCCCTACAAACCCAAGGGTGCCGACAAAGGAAGAACTCATAGGAATTTACCGAAAACTCTCTTAAACAAATAGATTAGACCCCTCAGAATAGACAGAAGGGAGGCTGGAGCCAGCAGAGGCTACAGACCTCCTTTTGTCGAATTCTGTCTTTAAACCCATTTACATTATAGCCAGCATAAATTATAATATTTAGGTAGTAAAACAGCAAATAATATCAATTTTCACAATTGATTTTCTTTTTGAAGCGCAACCAAATGTACACAAAGAAAAGGTGTAAAGATATGAGCGAATCCAGCAATCCACTAAAAAAACTCATACCATCAAATTTATATAACCGATACAGCGGCATACTTTCCCTGTCAGCTCTGCCCCTTTTCCTCGCAGACACGAACGGGAACATACTGCTTGAATACATCCCGTCACCCGATTTCTGCACAAGCGTATGCCAGGAACGGAATGGCTGCGTGTGCCCTGACTACCAGAGCAGGTTCGATGAAGGTGAGCCCGGAAGATTCGTGTGCCGCAAAGGCCTCGAGAACATAATCGTGCCCATCAGACTGAGCGGCGAGATTCTTGGCTATATTGGCGGAATCCAGGTCTACCAAAAGGGGAACGAATACCAGAAGTACATGATAGACTTGCAGTCCCTGCCCTGCGACGGGGAGCGTGACCTTGAAGCCATTGCGAAGGCCATATCCGCTCTCAAGACCCTTGAGCCGGAAAATATCAACATCCACGAGCAGCTTTGCGGACAGATTGCCAAGAACATATCGCTCGACCTCTCTGAAAGTGCAAGCCATGTGCATCCCGATGTGGAAAGGCTGTCCATAGAAAAAGAGATACTCGAGAAAAAGATCATAGATCTGGAAGCCAAGAACATGTCCCTCGTGGTAAATCCGCACTTCCTGTTCAACACGCTGAACTGCATCGCCCGAATAGCTTATTTCGAACATTCACATACAACCGAGGAACTTATCTATTGCCTGTCAGACCTTTTGAGGTACAACCTGAAGCAGGAGGACCAGCTGCACACCCTGGGCGCGGAGATAGACAACATTGAAAAGTACCTCTATATCCAGAAGGCTAGGTTCAAGAACAGGCTTGAATACGAGATAGACGTTCCGGCGCACATAAAGTCCTACAGGATCCACAACATGGTCATACAGCCTATAGTCGAAAACGCTCTCATACACGGCATAACCCCTAAAAGGGATGGGGGAAAGATAAAGATCTTTGCGGAGGAGTACAACAGGGAGATAGTGATTTCCATAATGGACAACGGAAACGGCTTCCCGAGGGAGGTGCTCCAGAACATTGCCAATTCCGAAAGCAAATCGGGCCTCGGCTTCAGGAGCACAGACAACAGGCTCAAGCGATACTACGGGGAGCAGTATGGGCTTAAGATAGTCAAGTCCGACTACAGCGGGAGCACCGTTACCATAACAATTCCGGCCGAGACCGTTGTGAGGTGATACAATGAGTGTAGTTTTAATAGTAGAAGATGAGATACTTGAGCAGGAGTTCCTGCAGTCCATAGCGATGGATGAGCTGGGACCGGACGATACCGTGCTTACTGCAGGAAGCGGAATGGAGGCTGTCTCACTTGCAAAGCAGCACCAGCCTGATTTCATCTTCATGGACATAATGATCCCCGAGATGGACGGGCTGAGCACTATTGCCGAGATAAGGAAGTTCCTTCCCTATGCCTGCATAACGATACTGTCCTCCTGCCAGGATTTTTCCTACGCGCAGAAAGCGATGAGGCTCAAGGTCTTCGAATACCTTCTGAAGCCTGTTAAGCCTAAAGATTTCAAGGATGTTTTCCGAAGGATGCTTGAATCCGCTTCCGAAGCCTCCGGCCCTGCTCCTGAGCGTCCGGCATCAAGAGGCGTAGAGACAAAGGAATGCAGGGAGCATTTCATCGAGGAGTCGGTCAAGTACATCAAGGAACATTTCAAGGAAAGGCTTACGCTGGACATGGTTGCCGCCAAGGCATTCATGAATCCGAAGTACTTCAGCCACGTCTTCAAGAAGGAGATGGGTGTCTCCTTCACGGAATACGTCATAAACCTCAAGGTGCAGTACGCATGCAGGCTGCTTGAGACCACAAACTACCCTGCATACAGGATATCTCTGGAATGCGGTTTCTCGGACCCTTCATATTTCAACAGGGTTTTCTGCGCTCAGATGAACATGACGCCGCAGACCTACAGGAAATTCGCCTGTTCTTCGAAACAAAAGACGGCAAACGGTTAATACTTATATCCAGAATATGCAGAGCCCAACGTGTTTTCGCACATTGGGCTCTTTTTCGTTTAATCCTCAATATTTTCCATGAACGCATTGATTTCTTCCGCGACACGTTCAGGCTCTTCCCAATACAGCAGATGCCCTAGTCCTGAAAGCACGACCAGCCTTGAGTCCCATATAGCCTTCGACAGCTCCTCCTGATCCTTGCGGTCAATCACAGCGTCCTGGTCTCCCCAGATTATGAGCGTCCTGGCTATAATCTTTTCAATATCTCCAGGGAAAGTTTCCTGCATGATACCTTCAAAAGTCCCCCGCCAAACACGTGCCGGGAGTTTCATGTTCTCCTCAAGCATACTTTCAAAGAAAGCGCCAGGAATCTTGTCCGAGATGATGCCTTGAGAGAATCTCCTTACAAATTCTGTGTCAACCGGATCTGTAATCCTTGATACGGTTGAGTTCCAAAGAGCCTGAGCCATCGGATTCTCCCGTAGCGCTGAAGGCGACCCGAGCAGGATGAGCCCTGCGACTCTTTCCGGATATTTGACTGCAAAACGCCTGGCCGGAAACCCGCCGCTTGAAGCTCCTAGTATCACTGCATTATCGATCTCAAGCGCATCCATGAACAGCCTTAGGTCTTCTGCAAAATCGTCTGTGCTGTAACCGGATTCGGGCCGGCTTGCATCTCCATGCCCCCGCAAAGTCACAGCAAAGGCATGAATATGTTCTGAAATGCAAGGGAGAATCGGCTCGAATGCCCTGCAGGAGTCTGCTATGCCGTGCAGCATAATCAGGGCGGTTCCCGTTGTGTCCCCCTTTTCAAGATACGGCATCCTGATCCCGTTTTGGAGTACAGCGAATTTCTGCATAAACATCACAGCGGCCACTTCCAGTTCCGTATCTCTTCCCTGTCGATGCCGTTCTCATGCGCATATTCAATGCTGCCGATAATCTCGTTTTTCATATGCTCCCTCACATGGGCCCCCTTCGAGCCGAGGTTCTGGACGCGGTCTATGACGTCTATGACAAGGCTGAACCTGTCTATCCCGTTTATTATGGCCAGCTCCAGAGGTGTGTTGATGTTCCCCTTCTCCTTGTAGCCGTGCACGTGTATCCTTTCCGGGTTAGACCTTTTGTAGGTCAGCTTGTGGATGAGCCAAGGGTAGCCGTGGAAGTTGAACACGACGTCCTTCGCGCTCGTGAACAGGGAATCGAACTCCTTGTCCGTCAGCCCGTGGGGATGCTCTGTTGATGATATAAGCTTCATGAGGTCCACCACGTTAACGAACCTCACCCGCAATCCAGGGAACTCCCTTCTGAGTATGGCTGCAGCCGCAAGGGCTTCTCTTGTGGCGACATCGCCGCAGCTTGCTATGACAATGTCGGGATCGGAAAGCTCGCTGCCGCTTGTATCGCTGCTTGCCCATTCCCATATCCCAATCCCTTTCGTGCAGTGCTTTACAGCCTCCTCTGCTGTTAGGTACTGCAGATGCTTCTGCTTGTCTGCTACGATCACGTTCACGTAGCCAGTGCTCCTTAGACAGTGGTCTGCTGTTGAGAGGAGGCAGTTGGCATCTGGCGGGAGGTATATCCTCACAACGTCCGGGCTCTTGTTGGTCACAACATCGAGGAAGCCTGGATCCTGGTGCGAGAAGCCGTTGTGGTCCTGGCGCCACACTGTCGACGACAGGAGGATGTTCTCAGAAGAGACTGGATCCCTCCAGGTAGCTGCATGCTTGCTTATGCTGAGCCATTTGGCGTGCTGGTTGAACATGGAGTCTATTATGTGCGAGAACGCCTCGTAGGTGTGGAAGAAGCCGTGCCTCCCTGTCAGCAGGTAGCCTTCCAGCCAGCCGAGCAGCGTGTGCTCGCTGAGCATCTCCATGACCTTACCATCAGGGGAGAGCTCCCCTCCGTCTGAATCTTCTTCAAGGTAGTCCCCCATCCAGGCCTTCTTTGTAGCCTCGTATACAGTCTGGAGCCTGTTGGAGGCAGTCTCGTCAGGTCCGAACATCCTGAAGTTCTCTGGATTCTTTCGGAATATGTCCCTTAGGAATGCCCCTAGAGGCTTCGTGTTTTCATGCTCATAGACTCCCGGGTTTTCGAACCTGACTTCGTATTCCCTGAAATCAGGCATTTTCAGCGCCCTGCGCAGAGCCCCTCCGTTCGCCGCTGGGTTGGCGCTCATACGGCTTGTACCTTCCGGCGCAAGCTCCCGGAGCTCGGGAAGCAGCCTTCCATTCGCGTCGAAAAGCTCATGGGGTTTGTAGCTTCTGAGCCATTCCTCCAGCAGCCTCATCTGTTCAGGGTTCTCATGGACCTCTGCCAGCGGCACCTGGTGGGAACGCCAGTAGCCTTCTATCCTGTGTCCGTCCATTTCCTTCGGACCTGTCCAGCCCTTTGGGGATCTAAGCACTATCATTGGCCAGAGAGGCCTTTCCTTCACGCCTCCGATACGGGCCTCCTCCTGTATGCGCCTTATGTCGCTCACAGCCTTATCCAGCGTTTCCGCCATGAGTTCATGCATCGCTTCAGGTTCGTTTCCTTCAACGAAGTACGGCATGTAACCTAATCCAACGAACAGGCTTTCAAGCTCACCCCGGCTTATCCTGGCTAGGATCGTCGGGTTCGCGATCTTGTAGCCGTTCAGGTGGAGGATGGGGAGGACCGCCCCGTCTCTGGCCGGGTTCAGGAACTTGTTGGAATGCCAGGAGGTTGCCAGCGGTCCGGTCTCAGCCTCACCGTCACCTATGACCGCTGCGACTATTAGCTCGGGGTTGTCGAAGGCTGCGCCGTAGGCGTGGGAAAGGCTGTAGCCAAGCTCTCCCCCCTCGTGGATGGATCCAGGCGTCTCAGGCGTGCAGTGGCTTCCTATTCCTCCCGGGAAGGAGAACTGCTTGAAAAAGCGGGCCATGCCCTCCGCATCCTCGCTTTTATCGGGGTACACCTCGGAATAGGTTCCCTCTAGATATGCCGGTGCCAGGACACCTGGCGCACCGTGGCCGGGTCCGGCTATGAACAGCATGCTGAGGTCGTATTTCCTGATCACCCTGTTCAGGTGGACGTAGATGAAGGAAAGCCCCGGGCTCGATCCCCAATGGCCGAGGAGTCGCTTTTTTACGTGTTCGGGCCTGAGCGGCTCCCTGAGCAGAGGGTTCTCCTTAAGGTATATCATTCCTGCTGCAAGGTAATTGCATGCGCTCCAGTAAAGATGGATCTTTCTCAGTTCGTCGTCCTTCAGAACGTTCATATAAACCACACCTCTATTCCTCTTTTTGCTTATGATAATCTTACCACAAATCGGATGCACGCATCACAAATTTTTTCAATCGTCCGACAATTCCCGTCAGGACTTTGCCGGGGTTCCAAGCAGATTCAGGATTATCACCCCCGCGACGATCAGTATCAACCCTGCTATGCCCGCAGGCGTTATCCCTTCCTTGAAAACCGCAAAGGATATGAACGTTGTTATGACGAGGCCAAGCGCAGACCAGGTGGCGTAGGCAACGCTGAGGTTGATGTCCTGCATGGATTTGGAGAAAAAGAAAAAACATATGCCGTAAGCTGTGATACTTATGAGTGAGGGCAAAAGCTTTGTGAATCCTTCAGAGTATTTGAGGAATGTGGTCCCAAGCAGTTCGCATGCTATGGCTACTGCAAGATAAATGTATCCCAATGAAATCTCCCCCTTTCCTGAAAACACAGGGCGGATATTTCTATCCGCCCTGTCTGACTTAATTTGCTTTAAATTATAGAACGCCGCCCTCAGCTTTTTTAGCTGGGAGTATTGATTCAACTTCACCGTGCGGTCTTGGTATTACATGTACCGATACGAGCTCTCCGACTCTCTGTGCCGCAGCAGCTCCTGCGTCTGTTGCAGCCTTGACTGCTCCTACATCGCCTCTAACCATTACTGTTACAAGCCCGCCGCCTACGTGTTCTTTGCCTACAAGGTAAACATTTGCAGCTTTGACCATTGCGTCTGCTGCCTCAATAGCTCCTACGAGTCCTTTTGTTTCTATCATTCCCAATGCATCGAATTTCATAATTTATTCCCCGCCCTTCCAAATATTTATTATGTTTTTGCTATTTTACTTCGCCTTCAGCCTTTTTTGCTGGGAGTATTGTCTCAACTTCAACGTGCGGTCTTGGTATAACATGTACTGATACGAGCTCTCCGACTCTCTGCGCTGCAGCAGCTCCTGCGTCAGTTGCAGCCTTGACTGCCCCTACATCTCCTCTTACCATTACTGTTACAAGTCCGCCGCCTACGTGCTCTTTGCCTACAAGGTAAACATTTGCCGCCTTAACCATCGCGTCTGCTGCCTCTATTGAACCTACCAAACCCTTTGTTTCGATCATTCCCAGTGCATCGTATTTCATAATTTCTTCCTCCTAAATATTAATTATTTTACTATCTTGATTTTTGTTAGCGAATCTATGCTCATCGCGTTAGCTTCCTCTGTGTCCAGATGGCATTCCAGTACCGATGCGTCATTTGCCCTTATGGCGACATTCTTGTATATGCCGCCTCTGGTGCCGCTGACCTCTATGCCTACTGTCTCTCCGTCGTGCACTCCCAGCCTCTGAGCGTCCTGGGGAGTCATGTGTATGTGCCTTTGCGCAACCATGACGCCTTCCGTTGTCTGAACCGACCCCTTAGGGCCAATTATGGTGACTCCTGCCGTTCCGTGCAAATCCCCTGAAAGCCTTGTCTGGGGGACAACCCCAAGCTTGAAGGAGTCTCCTGAGAGAACCTCTACCTGTGTCTTGCTCCTGGCAGGCCCCAGGATCCTTACCTTCTCTATGGCCCCCTTAGGTCCGCAGATGGTCACGGTTTCCTTGTAGGCATACTGTCCGGGCTGTGAAAGCTCTTTCATCACCGTCATCTGGTAGCCTTCGCCGAACAGGATGTTCTGGTCTGCCTGTGACAGATGAATGTGCCGGTTGGAAATTCCAACAGGGATTTCATTTGTATCCCCTTTCACTTCCGCAGAAGCCTGGTTGTTCTGGACAGCCTCCAGCAGAAGCTTCAGAACAGCTTCGTACCTGTTGTCCATGCTAGTTTGCCCCTTTCATAGCTTCAACAAGCTGGTTTACAAGCTTGAGGAGCTTCTCATTCTCTGTTTCAGGTTTGCTGCCGCAGCATCCCACGCTGTACTCTATTCCGCAGCTGCAGGATGGTTCAGCATATGAGAAGGTAGGATCTGATGAAGCCAGAGTTGCGCAGTCCTTGAGGCCGTATGCCACCCTCTTTATGTTGATGAGGTGGAGAGGTCCTACGTTCTCCGAAACCGAGCTTCCTCCCCAGGTTCCGCATCCGAGGGTGAAGGATGGAAGCAGTCCTGTGCTTGCACCTGTTCCTCCCTGGCTTCCGCCTGTGTTGACCAGGATTCTTGCTGCCGGCTTCTTCGCGAACTTCATTACCATATCCCTGTCTTCAGTGTGAAGGCTCATGGTGTGGCCTATGCCGTTCTGAAGAAGCGCTATGCTCAGGTCGCATGCCTCATGCCAGTCTTTTACCGTGTAGAAGGCAAGCACTGTGGTGAGCTTTTCGAAGGAAAGAGGGTTTCCAGGGCCCACTCCCTTCTGCTCTCCTATGAGCACCTTCGTGCCTGTAGGTATGCAGAAGCCTGCGGCCTCGGCGATAACCTGAGGGGATCTTCCCACGAATTTTGCATTCATTGTGTGGCCGTTCTTGAACAGCAGCGTGCATACTTTTTCAGTTTCTTCAGCTGACATGAAGTATCCGCCCTGCCTCCTGAATTCAGCCATGACCTCTTCCCTGTTGCATTCTTCAACTATTATCGACTGCTCCGATGCGCAGATTGTTCCGAAGTCGAAGGTCTTGCTCGCGATTATATTGCTTACAGCCTTAGGGACATTCGCGGTCCTTTCGATGTATGCAGGAGAGTTTCCTGCTCCGACTCCCAGGGCAGGCTTCCCTGCGCTGTACGCAGCTTTTACCATTCCCGGTCCGCCTGTCGCTATTATTATGGCAACCTCTTTACATTTCATAAGCTCGTTTGTAGCTTCTATAGTAGGTGTAACTATGCAGGATATTATGTTTTCAGGAGCACCCGCTGCTACTGCAGCTTCGTTCATAAGCTCAACAGCCTTCATCGTGCATTTCAATGCTGACGGGTGCGGCGAGAACACTATAGCGTTCCTTGATTTTATGGCTATTATTGCTTTGAATATTGCTGTTGATGTAGGGTTTGTTGAAGGGACTATACCCATTATCAGTCCAACCGGCTCGGCTATGTCGATGACCTTGTTGACTTCGTCTTCCCTGATGACGCCCATAGTCTTCATGTCTTTAATGGCGTTGTATACGAGTGTCGAAGCGAGATGGTTCTTGTATGTCTTGCTTTCGACGTTGCCGAAGCCTGTTTCTTCGACAGCCATCTTGGCCAGGCTTACCGCGTTCTCTTCTGCAACCCTTACCATGCTGCAAAGTATCTTGTTTATCTGCTCTTCGCTGTACTCAGCAATCTTGTTTGCCGCAACTTTTCCAAGCCTGGCAAGATTTCTTGCTTCCTGTACAGAGCGCAGATCCTTATCTATGTTTTCCAAATTGGATCCCTCCGTTCTTTAATTGTGCCCGTAGTATTTCCTGAACTCATGCATCAGGAGCTTCTTGTCTGCCTTTGAGACCGCTCTCCCTGTTATGCCGAAGTCCATGAAGCGGCGGGCCAGATTCCTGAGCTCTATGACCTTCATTTTGCCCAGGGCATCAATTGTCTCTTCCAGGCCTCGTTCGAGGACCATCCTGTCCACAGCTTCCCTGTGGTGAAGGAGATTTTCTGAAGCTGTCGCTTCAGACCTTGCTGCTTCTTCTGCTGCTTCTTCTGCTGCTTCTTCTGCCGGTGCTGTTTCTTCAGCCACAGCAGCTTCTGTTGCCGGTTCCTTTGGAGTCGGCTCCTGAGGATCTTCAGGGCCTATTATGCTGCCGATCTCCCCGTGAGGTCTCGGAATCACATGCTCTGAGACCAGGAGCGCGCTGCTCAACATTTTGACCGCAGCTCCCCCGGCTTCAACTGCTGCTTTCACAGCAGCTAAATCGCCGGTTACTGTTATGGTCACAAGTCCTCCGCCTACGATTGTTTTCTCCAGCAGGCTGACATCAGCAGCTTTGAGCATCGCATCTGCGCTCTCTATGGCAGCAATCAATCCCTTCGTTTCGATCAAACCAAGTGCCTGCATTCCTTACTCCCCCTAGTGCGTAGCATAGAATGCTTTCATCTTGTCAGGTGACCCGAATGATAATTTGGCTCCCTTAGGGAAGAATACAGAGTCGCCAGGATGTGCGGTGTAAACCTTGCCGTTTACTGTCACATTCAGCGTGCCCTCTACTACATGGTAAAGCTCCTCGCAGGTGGTTTCCCAGTCAAAGGCGCAGCCTTCTATTGTGATCAGCCCCGCATTCATTGAACATCCGTCGTTCGCATTGATGATTTCCTGATAGAACACCTTGTGGTCAGGGTTTCCAGTGTCGAAAACGTCCATCCTCACAGTGTTGCCCCGCACCACCTTCAAGCCGCAGCCGTCGGTTTCCGATGCGTAGGGTTTGTTTGAAAATGAATCTAGCAGCCCGTTTAGAAGACCTTTATCCATCATAGCCTTGAACACCTGGTAGATCATATCGCTGTCGATTCCCTCCTGGGTTGTCTTAGCCGGTTCGCATGTCTTTGCAGGTTCACAGGCTTTTGTTTCACATACCGGAGCCTCTGTCGAGAACTCTATGCCGCAAGCCCTGGCCGCGTCTTTGGCCGCCGGAGTGACAAGTGTTTCGCAGTCGATGTAGACCACTTTCTTGCCCTGCTTTTCAGCTGCCTCAACGTCTTTTGCAATGATCAATTTTTTCATTTCTTCACATCCTTTCTTTAACTTTTGCATTGCTTTGATAGTTCCTCATCTATTCAAGTTCCTTTATCAGAACAAAGATGACACCAATCTGTCTGAAGGAGAAGGTATGACCTCTGCATTCACAAGAAGGCCCTTTTCATCACAGACATCAGTTCCTGCTTCCACACCGGTCTGCACTGCAGCTACATCGCCGGTGAACGTGAAGTATGATTTTCCTCCAAGACCTGTTCCCAGCCTTATCTCCAGAGGCTCAAGCTCTGCAGCCTTCAGGACTGCGTCGGCCGCTACCAGCATTGTCGCCATCGAGAACGACTCTATTATCCCCAGAGCCTGCAGCCTGTCCGGCATGGTTGCCCCGGTGATTGCCGGGAAAACCAGCGGGTGCACATTCGGTATGATTATGGAATCCACGAGGAATTCCTCTGCCATCCTCTCTCCGACTTCCACTGAGTCCTGCACTGCTGCTACATCCCCTGATACGATTGCGATGTACTTGCCCGGGCAAGTGGACCCGGCGGTTACTATTTCAACTTCGGCTGTTTTCACCATCTGGTCCGCGCAGTAAATACCGCGGGCGATGCTAGTAAATTCAACCATTCCTATTGCATTCGACATATCAGTCCCTCCTTATCGCAATATAATCATTTCCGCTTTCGACGACAGTGCCCGAGATGCTCGAATGTATCGTTGCCCCAAGGCTTCCCTCAGGTATCCTGCCGATCAGCTGCCCAGCCTGCACATGGTCGCCTGCGGTTACGGTGCTGACTGCAGGTGCTCCCACGTGCTGCCTTGTTGCTATGCATACCAGCCCTGGCTTCATTTCGACTGACGACATCGGGGCCGGCTTGTCGAAAGCGTATAGCCCGAGCCTGGCGATAAGGCGTTTGCTTGGAATCAGGCGGTGCTCGCGGCTCTTTCGGGCTGTGAACTCGGTCTTTTCCGGCTTGTATCTAATGTTCTGCTGGACCAGCTTCTCCTTGAAGTACATGTTTGCATTCCTCGGGTACAGGCCCGCCGGACAGGAGAACAGTTCGCACAGGTTGCACTGGCAGCAGAGCATTGCAGTCTTCTGACCTTCAACGCTGTCAAGCTTGTAGGCAAGCGCCCTCATCATCTTGTGTGGCTGCATGTCGTGTCCTATGAGGTATCGAGGGCACATGTCCGTGCACATCCTGCACTGCTCGCAGGAAGCCCTGTTTATTCTTCTGGCCTGCTCCGGTGTCACCGATTTCTTGCGTATCAGGTGATGATTCTTCTTCAGGATCACGAAGCCCTTGTTTTTCTTTGTTATATATCCGTCAGTGCTGCTCATGACCGGCCCCATCATCGGGCCTCCGTCGATAACAGCGTATCCGTCAAAGTTCTCTAGCCCGCTCAGCTTCAGAACATCTATTATCGGAGTTCCCACCGGCACCTTCACGGTTATTCTGTTCGGGATGTCTCCAGCCAGAGTTATATATTTTTCTGTCACAGGCTTGCCCTGCATCGCGTTGTAGATGTTCAGGGCCGTCTCGGAGTTGATTACAACGCATCCTACCTGTATCGGGATGCCTGCCTCAGGGACCGTCCTGCCTGTCAGCTCGTATACGAGGACCTGTTCGTCGCCAGCAGGGTATATGTCCGGAAGCTCTCCAACCTCCACATAATCCCCAAGCCCGAGCGCCGCTATCCTTTCCTTAAGGATCCCAATCACTCTCTTATGCTTTCCTTTTACTCCCAGGATGGCTTTCCCCGCTCCGATGTACCTGCCTGCAGCCTCAAATCCCTTTATTATCTCATCGGGGAAGAGCTCCATCAGCTGCTGGTCCACCCTTAGCAGCGGTTCGCATTCCGCTCCGTTGAGGAGTATATATTCCGACTTAGATGTCAGTTTGGCGTGGGTGGGAAACCCTGCCCCGCCTGCGCCTATAACGCCGGCTTCTCTCACCATGTCAAGAAGACTCATTCATACCACTCCTGTCATTTTCCTGTATTTATTCAAAGCTGCAGTCGTCGTCTATTATCCCGACCACAACCGCATCCACAGGGATATCGTCCTTGCCAAGCATCCGCCTGGCAGATGAACCCGTGGTTATGATCACCCTGTCGCCGATTCCTGCACTTATTATGTCCACAACTATCATGCGTTGGCCGTTGGTTGTCCCGCCGCCAATCACCTCCGCGAGCATGAGTTTGTACCCGTTGAGGGAATCAGCTTTTCTTGTTGCCCATACGTTGTCAATCAGTCTCGCTGTTATCATAACTCTTTCCCCTTTTCCAAAGTGAGTTTGATCTCCCCGATCGCCGATTCGACGGAGGACGTGTCCCCGAATATTGCGATCATAATCATGTTCTGCGGACAGCTGCCCTTGACGTCCCCAACTGTCACCCCTACAGCCTTTTCGGCAATGTCGGCGGCGCAGATCATGTCTATCATCCTGCCCTGAACAAGCCCTACCGCGTCCGTGCACATGTTTTCGCCGCCAACTCCCGGGCTCATTCGCCTCATGAGTATGTCCAGCGTCCCCTGGGAGGGAGATTTTATGATTCTAAATTCCATTCCTCATCATCCCCTATCCTAGGCTGTCCTGGGTGCAGCTCAGCGCAATACCCAGCGGCGTTACGAACATCGGGTTTTCAGGCTTGTGGGTGAATATGCCTGTCTTCTTCTCTATGATATCCTCAATTCCAGCCAGGCAGCAGGTTCCGCCTACCAGCGATATCTCGCTTACATCATAGCCTTTGACATGCTGGTTTATTATCGATGCTATCTTTTCAACAACAGGTTTGAGAACCGGTATAAGCTCCCTGTGATTTTTCGGATCCCGCTTGAAAAGCTCCGCCTCTCCGAACGTCTTCTTGTATGCGCCTGATACGACCAGCGAGAAGTGTGTTCCCCCTGTCGGCTCATCTGCTACGTACACAACCTCGCCGTCCTTCAGTATTGATATCCCTGTGGTTCCTCCGCCTATGTCCACAACTGCGCCGTTCTTTATCTTCAGAACCTTGTTTGCAGCTGTTGGTTCGTCCAGCAGGCTTGTTATCTCAAAGCCTGCAGCCTGCGCAACGTTCTTTACCGCCCCGTGGTCCAGCGCGTCTGTCCCCGGAGGGATCGCTGCAGCTGCGTATATGAGCTCCGTGCCCAGCTTTTCTTCTATTTCCCTTTTGAGTTCCCTCACTATGTTCACGGCTCCGATGTAGTCTACTACCATGCCGTCCCTAACCACATCTGCGTACCTGTAGGCTCCTGCTACAGGCCTGTAATTTTCATCCACTACTGCCAGCACAACGCAGGCGGTTCCCAGGTCGACCCCTGTGTAGTAAACTGAGGATCTCTCTCTTATTGGGTTTTTCACCACGTTTTCGAAGTCCCTCACGAGCTGGTCGCAGTACTCATAATTTAACATTTTCTCTGACATATTTTACCTCCAACTACCGAACATATCATCTGGGACAGCGTGTTTACTATTTGGTTGAGTTTCCCGACAATATCCTTGATCGCTCCGTTTTCTTCAGTGCGCCCTTCGGACATTTCCAGGATGCATGCCTCCAGCTCCCTGAGAGAGCATCGGAGCCTGTGCAGCAGCACAATGTCCCTTCCTTTTTTCAGCTGTATGTGGGCATCAGTAATTTCAAAGCAGTCATCAAGCTCTTCCGAAAAGTTCTTTTCGTTTATACCCTCGCACTCCCTGCAGCTCAGATTGTCGGCTGTTCCGCTGATGGCGAAGGAACTCTTGATGCGGGACAGCTGTTTCCCAAGCTCGATAACTTCCTGTGCCAGATTCTGGTCTCCTCTGAGAAGCTCTTCTCCGGCTAGGAGGAACATCGCTTCTGCTGATTTCAACATGCAGCCCAGCTTCTTTTTTTCGATAGCGCTCATTCTGCTGGACTTTGCCGCACCTTTCGACGGTGCGGGCATGCTGTCAACCATGGCTATACCCCTGTCGGACAGGAACTGACGCGCACCGGGGGTAAGCCTGGCACCCTCTTCCAACCGGTAGGCTGTGAAAGGTTCTTTTCTATATTGATCCCTCAGTTCTTCTTCGGTTATGAATTTCATCTTGCTCCCCCTTTGCTTCACGCTCTCTAAGTAAACGTTCCTTAAGTTCTGCTGCGCCCGCTGCTCCCGGGAAGCTCACCCTGTAGTAAGGCGGCTCCACCCCGATCTGCTTCAGCTGTTTGATGCAGAGCTCCTCGTTTTCCTTATCGAGGTCCGCCTTAGTGATAACGCCGATCACCGGGCATCTGAACGCCTTTGCGAATCCCGGCGGGTACTTGTTCACGCACCTTGACTGGTCAACAAGGATCAGCACGTGAGATGCATCCTGCGCAGCTGCAATTATATGTTTATACATCCAGGTGTTCTCGATGTAGGAACCGGGAACATCTATAGTATTCTTTCCGTAAATCATATCCTGTGTTTTTTTCAGCGGGCCTTCGTAATCGTTGAGCCAGTTGACCAGCGTCGTCTTTCCGCAGCTTGTCGGTCCCACCACCATTATCCGTTTCTTCCTCATGTTCTGGTTACGGGTGCAGTCATGAATCCCAGAAGGTTTTTCAGGATGTCATTGACCGCCGACAGCGCTGTTTCAACGCTCTGTACATCGCCCGAGATAACTACCGAGCCTGTGAAACGGTCCAGGAACCCTATCTCCACATCAGCAGTCTTCGTTGCGACGTCTGCCGCAATGATGGCTGCTTCGTATGGCGTTATGGTCAAGATACCTATCGCCCCTTTATCGTCTATCCCCAGCCTCTCGTATATGTCGGGCATAGGTGAAGCTATGACGTGAGCAATAGTCACCTGTTTGCCCGGCACGGACTCCTCTATTACACGTTGTATAGATCTTTCTCCAGCTTCAAGCATATAGGTTACCTCTCAATCATTTCCTTTCCCGAACATCCGTCAGTGCCTGACTACTGTAACCGGGAAATCGTATTTCTTTATCCATCCCTCTATCCTGTCCAGGTCCTCCCCCGGCAGGCTTGGGTCACCCTCTATCGGGTATTCCTTGTCCAGCTGGCTGTATTTGTTTACTCCCAGCTTGTGGTAAGGAAGAAGGTCTATGCCTTTGAAGTTCTTGTAGTCTCTGAAAGGCATCAGAAACTCAATAACCTTATCGATCTCGTCCTGGCTGTCGTTTATGCCCTTCAAAAGCGGCATCCTTATCTTCACGTTGTATCTTCTGCGGAGCAGCTCCTTCAGGTTTTCCAGGATCCTCTCGTTGTGGACCCCGGTCAGCTTGTAGTGCGTTACCGGGTCGATATGCTTTATGTCGTAAAGGAACAGGTCAACGAATTCTGCCATCTGCAGTATTGCCTCCTGCTTCACGTATCCGCAGGTTTCGATGGCTGTGTTGATCCCTTCCTGCTTGCATGTCATGAGAAGGTTCGTTGCGAATTCAGCCTGCATCGTGACCTCTCCGCCTCCCAGGGTGACTCCGCCGCCTGAAACGTCGTAGAAGTTCCTGTCCTCCTCTATGATCTCCATCAGTTCCGATATTGTCTTTACCTCCCCTACAACAGAGAGGGCAGCCTCCGGGCATACCTCCTGGCACTTCCTGCAGCCTGTGCAGTCTATGCTGCGGTTTACCTCGTGCTTGTGATCACTGTTGATTGAATGTATTCCCACCGGACAAACCGAGACGCAGGCACCGCAGTCGACGCACACGTTCCTCTTGTACAGGACCTGATACTTCTTTTCAAGGCCTTCCGGGTTCGCGCACCATTTGCAGCGCAGAGGGCATCCCTTGAAGAACACCAGCGTCCTAATCCCTGGCCCGTCATACATGTTGTATTTTTGCACATTGAAGATCATAGCTTTTCTTTCGATCATTCCTGCCTTTGTATTGCTCATACCATCCAATCTCCTGTTTTTATGTTGCGGCCCGGCCGTCTCGAACCGGGCCGCTGTTAATTAAAAGTGTGTAAGCATCGTCCTGCTTATTATTTCGTCCTGTACGTCCTTGCAGAGCTCTGTGAAGAATGCGCTGTAGCCTGCAACCCTCACGATGAGGTCCCTGTATTGCTCAGGGTGCTTCTGAGCTTCGGCAAGGGTGTTGTTGTCAAGGTAGTTGAACTGCATCTCGCCGTTTCCAAGCAGGCATGCTGTTCGCAGGAGAGTGATTATTCCTTCTTCTCCCTCAGGTGTTTCCAGCAGTCCGGCCATTATCTTGAAGTTGTGCACCATTCCGAGGTTCATGTTGTCGTTTGACATCTTGGATATCGATTTGATTATCGCTGTAGGGCCCTTGAAGTCCGCTCCCTGGGTAGGGCTTATTCCGTCTGACAGAGGGGTCCATGCTGCTCTTCCGTTTGCTGTAGCTCCTGTGAGCTGTCCGAACGGCGTATTGTTCGATATGGAAAGCGTTCCGTGGCACATCACCGAGTAGAGCGTCTTGAATTTCCTGTGCTCGTGCTCCGTGAAGTTAACCAGGTCTGCAGCTATAAGGTCAGCATAGTCGTCGTCGTTTCCGAACTTAGGAGCCTTGAGGCAGTCCTGCTTAACCTGCTCGCAGCCTGCGAAGTCAGCCTTGAGAGCTTCGTTGAGCTGCTGGAGGGTGTACTTCTTATCGTCGAACACAAGCTTCTTTATTGCGGCCATTGAGTCTGCGTAGGTTGCGAGACCCGACCACACAACTCCAGGACCGAAGTTGTACATCGCTCCGCCTGCGGATACGTCTTTTCCGTTCTCCATGCAGCCTTCGTACATTATCGACATGAGAGGCTTAGGAGCCAAGTCCCTGTGCACCCTCTGGGAGATTACCGTAGCCACTCCGCTGAGCCTTGTAACGTACTTGATCATTTCCTTGACCGCGCTGTCGAACTCCTCATAGGTCTTGTACCTGCTCAGGTCTCCCATGTCAGGGCATACCTGCTTGCCGTACCAGAGCGGAACCCCGTGGTTCATGACGAGCTCAATGCATATCGGCCACTGCGTGTAAGCCGTTGATGTCCACTGGTACATCCTTCCGGATTTCTGAGGCTCAACGCAGCCCATGAGGCAGTAGTCCCTGGCGTCCTCTATGGAAACGCCCTTTGCCAGCATCATCTTTATGTGCGTGTCGTCGAAGTGGCAGGCAGGGAATCCCATTCCCGAGCGTATTACGTCGACGATCTTCTTCATGTACTTCTTAGGCGACTTGTTGTGGATACGGCATGCCAGCGAAGGCTGGTATATCCTCACGTGCCTTACGGCATCCATAAGCAGGTAGGTCAGGTCGTTCGTTGCGTCCCTTCCTTCTCTTGTGACTCCGCCCACGCACATGTTTACGAACGGCTGGTAGCCTGCGAAGAACTTGGAAGCACCTTCGCTTGTTACCCACATCATCTCCGACATCTTTATAAGCATGCAGCCCGCCAGGTCGAATGCTTCGTACTCCGTCATCCTTCCGCTTTCTATGTCGTCCTTGTAGTAAGGGTACATGTACTGGTCCACACGGCCTATCGACATTCCTGTCTGGTTCTCTTCAACAACAAGCAGCGATTCGATTGTCCATACAGCCTGCACTGCTTCCCAGAAGGTGCGCGGCTTGTGTGCAGGCACCCATGCGTTGACTTCTGCTATCTTCTGCAGCTCAGCCTTCCTCTTAGGGTTTGTCTCCTTTGCAGCAAGCTCGGCTGCGTAATCCGAAAGCCTCTTTGCGTATATCATGACGCCTTCGGTTGTGTCTATTATGGATTTGTAGAAGTATATCTTCTCTATGTCTTCAGGATTTGCGTAGTCCAGCTTTTCCAGGTGGTCTTTCGCTTCCTTCTGGATGTCGAGCATTCCCTTGTTCATAAGGATCACGTCGTAGCCCGGATTTGAGTCTCCTCCACCGTTTGTCGCGTGATAGGAGCAGTCTGAAACGAAGGATTCACCGGATATCTCCCAAACACCGGCCTCGCGGTACTGGTCCTCGCAGTATTCGTCTACGGATTTGCCTTTCCAGAACGGGAAGAGCTCCTCCCTCATGTATTTCTTGTCCTCTTCTGATATATAGAACGGATCCTGAGGTCTTGTTCCGATTGTATCGATCTCGTTCTCCATCCATCTCCATGCTATGTCAGGGGAGAATGCTCCTGCCCTAGGCGCCCCGCAAGGTGCACCTACTATGAGCTCGTCGTCCTGTATCACAAGCGGCGCTGTCTCGCAGCAGTACTTGAAGCATTTCGCCCTGAGCACTACCTTTGGCATTCCTGGGTTTTCCTTGGCTATCTTTGTGATAGCCCTTGCCCTGTGTGTTGTTATGGTCGGTTTCCACTTAAGGTAGCTTTCCTTCAGTTTCTTCTGACGCTCTGTCATTCCGTCCGGTATGCCTGTTCCAGCGGCGCAGGCTGCAGCGGCGGAAGGCTCTTCCTTTGTTATCTCCTTAGATATGCCTTCGAACATCTTCATCAGAGATGCCCGTTCTTCTGCAGACATGTTCTTTGTCGCTTCTGCAAACATATTTGAAAATTCACGAATATCCAAATCCATTACCTCTCAATCCTATAAAATCATTTAAGTTCCTCTATGGCCCTTTTGAGTATGCTCTGCAGCATCTTCAGGTCCTCCGGGTCATAGTTTGGTTTGCTTTCTTTCCCCCCGTTTGTCGCCTCGTCAATGTTCCGCACCCCGTAACCGACTTTCCTTATATATATCAGGTTTAGCGGCGAAACGTTGTCAGAGGTCATACCTTCTCCGGCGGAGCCGCTGCCCAGAGTAAGGGCAGGGAACAGGTTTGTAGTGACGCCAAGGCTCCCGTAGGAGGCCGGCGTGTTCACAAGCACCCTTCCGACCGGTTTTTTCAATGCGAACTGCCTTATTACTTCCTCGTCCTTCGAATGTATCACCAGGCTGTGGCCGTGCCTCTCGCTGAGCAGGAGCTCTATGCACTTTTCGCAGGCATGCATCCAGTCATCCTCGATGTAGAAGGCGAGAACCGGGCACAGTTTTTCCTTTGAGTAAGGGTTCATCTCCGAAACGTATTTCTGTTCGGCGATCAGCACAGTTGTTTCTGCCGGGACGGTGAATCCAGCCTTCCTTGCTAGTTCCTGTGCGGTTTTGCCGACAAGCTCAGGCTCCATGCTTCCGTCTGTCCTGTAGAACAGAGTACCCAGGCTCTGGGCCTCATCCTCTGTCATGAAGTACGCACCGCAGCTAACCAGCTCCTGCTTCACCTCTGCGGCCACAGGGCTGTCAACAACTATGGACTGCTCTGCTGAGGATACTATCCCGTTGTCGAATGTCTTGCTGGCTATTATGTCCCTTGCAGACTGTTTAATGTCTGCCGTACGCTCTATGAATGCCGGTCCGTTGCCCGTTCCGCCGTAGATAACCGGCTTTCCCGACTTGTACGCAGACTTCAGCATCCCCGGAACCCCTGTATTCATGATCAGTGACGTTGACGGGTGGTTCATAAGCTCCACAGTCCCGCTTGTCGTCACCGTATGCAGGTATGCGATAGCTCCCTCAGGCAAGCCGTAGCCTTCCGCTGCCCTGATCATTATGTCGAGCGCCTTGGCGATGGTTGCCTTAGCCCTTGGATGAGGTGAAAATATTATTGCGTTTCCGGACTTGATTGCTATCAGTGTCTTGTAGATGGTGGTCGAAACAGGGCTTGTTGCCGGACAAAGCGCAACTATTACGCCAAAAGGAACTCCAACGTCCATAGTCTTGTTCTGCCTGTCTTCAGCTATGATTCCCACGCAGCGCATACCCCTGATTCTGGCTGGCAGATACTCGCAGGCAAACCGGTTTTTGATATATTTATCCTGCGTTCTTCCATAATCCGTTTCTTCCTGTGACATTATGGCAAGTTCGCGGGAGTGTTTTCCGATTTCTTCCGCAATGCGTTCAACAATCTCATCCAGTTTTTCCTGCGGAAATGCTGCCAGCACCTTTTGGGCTGTGCTGGCATTCTCCGCTATAATACGAGCTTCTTGGATGGAGAGCAAATCATTGTCTATAATGTTCATTTCTGACTCTCCCTTTCATTTCATAAGCTTATTTCTTACACTAAATTATCGAGCGAGTAGCGTTTTATTATCTTTTCAAGATCAGGGTGCGGGCTGGCTATGACAACCGAGCTGTAAACTTCAGCTCCCATATCCTCTACCGCCTTAACGCCGCTGCTTACGGCAGTCTTGCATGCTCCCACGTCACCGCGTACCAGGACCGAGATGTAACCTGAGGCAACGTTTTCGAAACCTACCAGCTCAACGTCTGCAGCCTTGCACATTGCATCGGCAGCCTCCAGAACGAATACTATACCGAATGTCTCTATTAAACCTAAAGCTTTGTAATTAGCCATCTGTAGTTCCTCTCTCCCCTTTATTATTCAGCGTCGATGTCGTAGATCGATACGATCGCACCGATGTCTTTTATCGGCCTTGGCATGACATTGTGTGCTGTCATCTTTCCGACAGCTGCAGCAGCCTCAGCTCCCGCTTCAACCGATGCCTTGACGGCGGCAACATCGCCCTTGACCATTATGGTTACAAGCGTGGATCCGACGTTTTCGTATGAAACGAGTTCAACATTTGCTGCCTTCAGCATCTTGTCTGCGGCTTCTATTGCTGGCACCATGCCGACTGTTTCAACAAGACCTAGTGCTTCTTCTCCGTAATACTTCATCACTTATTCCCCTTCCAATTAATCCTTAATGTATTTGTTGATTGTAGCTGCGCCGTCTTCGTTTGCGCGGTAGTACACCTTGAGCTCACCCTTGTCGTCCATCTCGAACCTTGTTTCTTCGAGGAGGCAGTTTGCTTCGGCTGTCATAAGCGCCGAAATCACTTCCTTCTTGTTTAGAGCCTTGAAGTTTCCGTATTCGCCCTTAAGCGCTTCTATGACATCGTCGGCACTAGCTTCTTCAACCTTTGTGAAGTATTTCAGTATTGCGTAGTTAAGAGGTTTCATACTAAATCGCCTCCTTTTTTTTGAACAGATCAAGCGGGTTCATAGCTATTACCAGGATACCGAATACCATGATAACCGCAGCAGCCCAAGCTATAGGAGGTATTGTCCATCCAGGTATTCCGAAGATTACTCCGAGCACTATCCAGCAGCAGAAAGGTCCCCAGAAGGAGTATGTTCCGTTTGCAGCCATTCCCAGGGCCGCACCGCACATGCTGTTACCTCTGTACCAGCTCATGTACGAAACGAATGCGCAGAGACCGCTTAAAGCAAACCATATCATTGCCGGACCGCTTGTGAACGCCTTGACTGCCAATTCGCCTGAAAGCCCTACGTTTCCAGCCATGAGTCCGAATAATGGGAGGAGTATGATCAGGTTTGAAAGTCCCGAGATCGCCTGGCGGATAGTGATTCCGATTTCCGAGTCGATCATCGAAGTTCCGTATCCTGCGACGCAGCCTTCAAAGCCCCATCCGAGTGCCGCAATGAACGCGATGCAGATGCCGAGGAACATTCCCGGAGGCGCATCGCCGCCGATGCTTGTGCTTCCTATCATGAAGCTGGCAAGAACGCATATTGCGATACCGAGCATCATTCTCTTGTTCAGTTCCTGTTTGAAGAGCAGCCTTCCGAGTATTGCTCCTATAGCCGGACACAGCGCAGTTATCGGAATAACTATTGAACCGGCCATCTGAAGGCCGACTACATACGCTGTACTTGATATAGGTCCTCCTATAAGGGCGCAGAGTATCATGACTCGGCCCGGCGTGGTGTTGAGGCATCTGAAGAAGTCTCCGAGCTTACCCCTGAAACCTGCATACCCCATAGCCCAGACGGCGCTGCACGTGTCGTTGACCGCACTTCCCAGGGCACCCAGGAGGTAGGTGATTACGAATGCTGACAATCCGGCGGCATTTGCACCGTACCAGTCGCTCCATACCCCATTAGACATACCTACTGTCAAGAATGCTGAATAAAATCCATACATTAGTCCTGAGAATAAAGCAATTGTGATACCCTTTCTGTAAAACTGAGATGATAACTTGTGTTTTGCAGCTACTGCAGCCGCACTGGCTGTTCCTCTAGTTTCTTGCACAAACAAAACTCCCTTCTTTTTTATAGTTTTTCGTTTTTTTGCTGTATCATCATTAATTTTTATAATGACCTCATCTGTGACCGTTGCTTCGAATACGTTTTCACTTAAATATAATAATATCGAAACCGCCTAGCATTTCATGGCACAAAGTAAATCATTTTACTGTATAATATCCCACGCTTTTTTGAACATTTTGCATTTTCGCTATTTTCTTGCACAATTGCCAAAGTGTCCGTCCTGTTTGATTGCACCCCGGTTTGTTCAAGAATAAAAAGCCAGCCGGAGCAGCAAAGCTTGCTCCAGCTGGCAAACGAATCATATTGCAGAATATCCGGTGAAAGGAAATAATACCATGTATGCCGCCTC
Organism: Clostridium sp. UBA699; assembly: GCA_002298915.1. Classification (GTDB taxonomy): domain Bacteria; phylum Bacillota; class Clostridia; order Clostridiales; family Clostridiaceae; genus UBA699. The sequence goes on along the minus strand of DBML01000001.1, from coordinate 242,845 downwards.
CTATTCTCCGTACTTCCTTATGAACCAGGTTTTGACCAGCTGTGTGAGTATGATGTAGGAAAGCATCATGCCTGCAAGAAGCAGCCAGTAGAAACCTGGCAGAGGCACGAAGCCCAGTGTGCCGGCAAAAGGTGAAACGGTGAGCCAGGCTGCCGCCGAAACTATGCAGATTGAAGAGAAAATGAGCGGCCAGCTCGCCCGGCTCTGGATGAACGGTATCTTGTTCGTTCTTATCACGTGTATTATAAGAGTCTGTGTGAAGATGGACTCCACGAACCACCCGGTGTGGAACAGCTCTGGGTTGTTCCAGCAGTTGAAAACATAAAGCATTATGAAGTACGTCATGTAATCGAAGATGGAGCTGATAGGCCCTATGAAAAGTATGAACCTCCTTATGCCCTTGATCTGCCACTGACGCGGCTTTTCCAGCCAGTCTGCATCCACCTCGTCTGAAGGAATCGTGGTCTGCGAAAAGTCGTATAGAAGGTTGTTCGCAAGCACCTGTATGGGCAGCATCGGAAGGAAAGGCAGGAAGGCGCTTGCTCCCACAACGCTGAACATGTTCCCGAAGTTCGAGCTTGCCGCCATCTTTATATATTTGATGATGTTTCCGAACACCCTCCTACCTTCCATGACCCCGTCCTTGAGCACAAGAAGGTCTTTGTCTAGGAGTATTATGTCCGATGTCTCCTTCGCAATGTCGACAGCGCTGTCTACGGAAATGCCGACGTCTGCAGATTTAAGAGCAGGCGCGTCGTTTATCCCGTCCCCCATGAACCCCACCACATGACCTGAGCTCTGCAGGGCTTCGATTATGATCTCCTTCTGCTCCGGGGCTAGCTTCGCAAAAACGGTCGTCCTGTTGACCGCTTCCGAAAGCTGCTCCTTGTCCATATCCGCTATCTGCGAACCAAGAAGGATGTTTTCAACAGGAAGCCCCACCTCCCTGCAGATGTAGGAGGTTACCACGTCGTTATCCCCAGTGAGGATCTTGATGGCCACGTTGGAGTTCTCAAGCTCCTTGAGAGCATCCGTTGCAGAATCCTTGGGAGGATCGAGGAATGCAAGGAACCCAAGAAGCACCAGGTCGGACTCGTCCTTTGTTTCGTAGACAGGGGTGTCGGGGGCATCGGGCATCTCCTTGTACGCAATGGCGATCTCCCTGAAGCCCTGCGCGTTGAGATCCCTTGATATTTTTTGGGCGTTCTCCTTGTATTCAGGAAGCATCGGGAGTATGCTTCCGTCAATCTCCACGCGGTCCGAGCAGTCCATGACCTCCTCCACTGCGCCCTTGCATATCAGTATGTTGAGCCCTTTTTCATCCTCCACTATGACGGACATCCTTTTCCTTGTGAAGTCGAAAGGTATCTCATCGATCTTGTGGTACTTTGTGTCTGCCTGAAGGTCTTCTTCGAGCTTTGAATGGGCGAGGATCGCGTCGTCCATTATGTTTTTCAGGCCCGTGTGGTGATAGCTGTTGAGGTATGCGTAGTGCAGCACCCTCGCGCTCTGCTCTCCTCTGACGTCGAGATGCTTCTCCAGGACTATCTTGCCTTCCGTGATTGTCCCGGTCTTGTCCGTGCATAGGATATCCATTGCGCCGAAATTCTGTATGGCATTGAGCCTCTTTACGATGACCTTTTTCCTTGACATCATTATGGCGCCCTTCGAGAGGTTAACCGAGACTATCATAGGCATCATCTCTGGTGTCATGCCCACTGCGACGGCCAGCGCGAAAAGGAAGGCCTCGAGCCAGTTATGTCTGCTTAAGCCGTTGACAAGGAAAACGACAGGGACCATCACCGCCATGAACCTTATCATAAGCCAGGTAAACCTGTTTATCCCCTTGTCGAAGCTCGTCAGTTCCCTTTCGGCCATTATGTCTGCCGAAAGCGATCCGAAATAGGTCCTGCCTCCTGTGTGTACAACCGCAGCCACCGCTGTGCCGCTGACTACGTTGGATCCCATAAAGCAAAGGTTTTCTGTTTCGAGCGGGTTTGCCGCTTCCCTGACGGGCAAAGGGTACTTTTCCACCGGCAGTGATTCTCCTGTAAGTGCGGACTGGTTCACGAAAAGGTCCTTCGCCGATATAACCCTTACGTCCGCGGGGATCATGTCTCCGGCCGCAAGCAACACTATGTCCCCGGGAACGATCATTTTGAGCGGGAGTTCAATTTCCTTCCCTCCTCTTACTGCGGTTGCCTTGTTGCTTATCATTGCCTTGAGCTCCTCGGCGGCGTTGTCTGCACGAAGCTCCTGGAAAAATCGCAGGACTACGCCTAGAACGACCATGACCAGGATGACGAGTGTAGCCCTGATATCCCCAGTGAGGTAAGACACAGCGGCAAGCACAGAGAGAAGTATTACAAGAGGATTCTTGAAATTGTTGATGAAATGAGCGACTGCAGACAGCTTCTTTTCACGTGCGATCTCATTCATTCCATATTTATTCAGCCTGGCTTCAGCTTCGCCGTCCTCCAAACCTGACAGCTGAGTTTCCAGTTCTTTGAGCACCGAATCGGTTTCAAAAGCAGCCAGCTTCAAAAGGCCGTCCGATGCAGATTTGCTGCTGTTTTGCATGAATATCACCTCCGTAGCGACTTATTAATGCAAGAATATTCTAACATTATATTATCACATAAGAAGGCCCGCCGCAAAAATTTCATTTTGCAGCGGGCCTTGTGCCGGCTCTATCCTTCCTCGTGGTAGAACCTCTCCCCGGTCCTGCTGTTGTAGTACACCCTCAGCTTTTTTCCGGTGCCGGGGTCTATTGACACCTCATCCGTTTTTTCAAAGCCTTTCGGGATATCGGCACCCTGGTTGTTCCTGTAACGCCTGTCCCATATGAAGTAGGACAGCAGGGCCAGAACTATGAATCCTAAGGTGAAAAGGAAGTCGAAGCTGTAAATCCACATGTCCGCTATTCCTTTTCCGCTATCACAGCTGTTCCGTAGGCCACCACCTCGCTCATGTACTGCCCGATCTCGCTGGAATCGAACCTCATCATGACGATGGCGTTTGCTCCCATGGAATTGGCGTTCTTGACGAGTCGGTCTATGGCCTGCTTTCTGGCGTCTTCAAGCATAGCTGTGTACTCGTGGATTTCACCGCCAACTATGCTGCGCATGCCAGCCATGAAGTTGCCTCCGAGACCTCTGCTCCTTACGACTACGCCAAAGACCTGTCCTTTGACCTCTTTAACCTTGTAGCCCGTTATGTTTTCAGTAGTCACCACTAACATTTGAATTTTCCTCCTTCAGAAAAAGGTTGCTGTTCTAAAAACATAATTCTACAAATTTCTTTATATTCCTCTTTTTTGAAGACTGTTCTACGCTCTCATCGCTTCGTCAGCGTGGTAGGAGCTTCTCACGAAAGGTCCTGATTTGACGAAGGAAAAACCCATCTCCAGCGCCAGCCTTCTGTATTCATCGAAAACATCAGGGTGGACGTATTCCACTATCGGATGATGGTGCTTCGAAGGAGCGAGGTACTGCCCTATTGTCAGGATTTCGCAGCCCGCCTCCCTGAGGTCCCTGAACACCTGCAGCATATCCTCCATGGTTTCGCCCAGTCCGGCCATGATCCCTGATTTCGACCTTGTTGCAGGGTTCAGGAGCTTTATGTTCCTGAGCACCTCGAGGGATACCCTGTAGTCCGACTGCGGGCATACCTGCTTGTACAGCCTCGGCACCGTTTCTATGTTGTGAGCGATGACTTCAGGCCCGGCATCGGAAACTGTCTTTAGGGCATCGATGCTTCCCTTGAAGTCCGGTATGAGAACTTCTATCGTGGTCTCAGGGCTCTGCCTCCTTATGGAACGGATGACATCGGCGAAGTGCCCGGCTCCTCCGTCAGCAAGGTCATCCCTTGTTACGGAGGTTATAACTGCATGCTTCAGGCCAAGCTCTGCCACCGCTTTTGCTACGTTTTCAGGCTCGTTTGCATCTACCTCCTCAGGCTTTCCGCAGTTGACGTTGCAGAACCTGCAGTTCCTGGTGCAGTTGCTTCCCAGGATCATGAAGGTGGCTGTTTTCTTGCCGTAGCACTCTATCTTGTTTGGGCAGTTCGCCTCGTCGCAAACGGTATTGAGAGAGAGGTGCTCTATCAGGCTTTTCGTGTAGTTCATGCTTTTCCCTTTGCTAAGCTGGACCCTTATCCATTCCGGCTTTCTTTGAACGTTCATTTGTATCCCTCCATATTATAATATATCCTTGATATCGACCAATCTGTAACCATCGTAGGAGAACAGGCTGCAGAAGTATCCCAGTACAGCTCCTGTTTCCGCTTCCAGATCGCGGTATGCCCAGCCCTTAAGCTTCTCAAGGGAAGTCACTCCTCTGTCCTTAATGCCGCAGGGCACTATATAATTGAAGTGATCCAGGTTGGTGCTCACGTTGTAGGCGAAACCGTGCATGGTTACGCCGCGCTTTACAGCAAGGCCTATGGCAACAATCTTGTCGCCTCCGACCCATACCCCTGTGTGCTCTTCGTCCCGCCCTGCATCTACACCGTGCTTCTCCTTGAGAAGCCTTATGAAAACCTCTTCAAGCGTGCTTACGAATTCCCTGATGCCTGTCCCTCTTGATTTCAGGTCGATGATGGGGTAACCGACCATCTGGCCGTGCCCGTGGTACGTCACGTCCCCGCCCCTGTTTGCCTCGTAAAGGCTTACCCCGTTCTCTTCCAGCTGGCTGCCTGTGGCCTTCACGTTCTCCCTGTCAGCGTTCCTTCCCATGGTAATGACGGGGTCGTGTTCCACAAGGACAAGAGTATCGCCTATCTCTTTGCGCTGCCGTTTCTCAAGAAGCTTGTACTGGATTTCCAGCGCCTGTCCGTATTCGCATTTTCCGAGGATCAACACATTTAAAACCACAACAACATCCCCTTTCTAATTATTGAACATCTGCCTGCGTCAGATGGGTTTAAGCAGCTTTTTGCCTGAAAAAAAGGAACACGAGGGCATGGCTGTAATAGCTGCCTTCTTGTTCCTTTGTGTTTTTACCTGAGAGCTTCAGCATATGCAATGCATTTCTCCTACGGTGCCGCACGTGGCGGTCTCTCCAAAGTTCCATCCAATAACGATCCTTTTGCCTGAAAGTTTCTGTAAAAACCGCATATTCTTACATTGCTTCTTCGGCTATCCTTAGGATATCTCTCGCTATTGTCAACTGGACTCTATTCATTTGATAACATTATACAACACCCTTTTAAACACTTCAATGAATGATTAATTTTTCACGCACTTGACATAATCCTGTTTTTGCTCAATCATTAAATGAAAAACATTTGACTCCACCCTTAGGGTGGAGTTTAAAATATACTTAGGAGGATTGAGATGGATAATCGGATCAAAATAAGTGATTTTGTCAAACTGACCAGGAGCACGCTTAAGACCGTTTTGTACTACCACAAGATCGGCTTGCTGCCTGAACCGAAGCGTTCGGCTGGCGGCTACCGCCTGTACGGGGCAGAGGAGCTTTCCCGGATGAGGATGATCAGGCATCTTAAAAGCCTGGGCCTCGACCTGCAGCAGATAAAGAAAATGCTGGGGGATTCAGGTGACGATGCCAGCTTGAGCGAAGTCCTGAGGTCTCTTCAGGATGAGCTTCTTAAGGAAAAGAAAGCAATCGAAGACCAGCTTTCCAGGATAGATGCGTTGCTGAAGCAGCAGCCGATGCTCGGAAAACCTCCCTTCAATTCCGAAGCGTTTCAGATGGTGGAGGAGCTGCTGGAACCGGAACAGGCCGAGAATTTTGAACACCACCGAAGCATCTTCGGCATGCTCGAAGACTTCCACTGGGGAGAGGATCACAAGGAGAATTTCAGCAAGCTCACTGAATATTTCAGATCGCATCCCGAGCAGTACAGGACAGCTGTGGATTTCGGAAAGCGTTTCGCCCGACTGAAGGATATGTCTGAACATGATCCTGAGGTTGAGAAGCTTGCCCGTGAAGGAGCGGAATTCATCAAGAGCATACCATTTCTTAAGGAGATGCTGTGTGACCGCACCGGCTTCGGGGAAACGTATGAAAGCCTGTTCAACGAGATGGCAAAGGATGTCCGCTCTCCTGCCCAGATGAAGCACAAGCAGCTGATACAGAAATACCTCAATTACAGACCTTAGAATAAAGAAAGGGGAATTATTTTGGAAAGCAAAACCAGCAAATCAAAATCAAAGGCTGTTCTAGTTCCTTTCATGCTAGCAGCAATCATGTGGATTATCCTGTTCGTTCCGGCAGGTACAATCAAATTCTGGGAAGCATGGATTTTATGGTCGGGTTTCTCGCTGATCACCCTGTCCATGGCAGCATACTTTGCAAAGAGCAACCCGGAATTTTTATCAAGAAGGGCAAAGGCTCAGGAAAAAGGAACCTTTAAAAAATCTCCCGCATATTTCAAGCTGTATTATCTGGGCTTCATTCTGCCAGGGATAGACTTCCGCTTCCACTGGTCCATGGTGCCGACCTGGCTGATCATCGCAGCGAACCTGGTCGTCTTTGGGGCGTACATTTTCATTTTCTATGTCTTCAGGGAAAACTCCTATGCCTCAACCTCCATCCAGGTTGAGAAGGAGCAGAATGTAATCACGACTGGCCCCTACTCGGTGGTCCGCCATCCGATGTACCTGGGGATGGCTGTGATGTCCATGTTCATGCCTTTGGCGCTCGGATCCTTTCTTTCACTGATACCTACGCTTTTTATATTTCCAATAACAGTGTTCAGGATCAGGAACGAAGAAGAAATCCTTTCAAGGGAACTCAAGGGTTATGAAGATTACCGCCTTAAAACACCTTACCGTCTCATACCATACGTATGGTAAAAGCTAAACCGCTCTGCCTCAGCCATCCTTGGCCGAAACAGAGCGGTTTTTGTTTTCTCACACTACATCACTCGCCGAGCGAAGCTTTGATGAAGCCTGCGAACAGCGGATGAGGGTTGTTCGGCCTGCTCTTTAGCTCGGGATGGAACTGAGTTGCCACGAACCATCTGTTGGCAGGTATCTCCACGATCTCGACAAGCTGCTTGTTTGGGTTTATGCCGGAGAAGACCATGCCGTTCTGCACGAAATCTTTCATATAGCTGTTGTTGAACTCGTACCTGTGCCTGTGCCTCTCGTAGACAAGCTCCTTGCCGTATGCCTCCCTTGCGAAGGTGTTCTCCTTGAGCTGCGCAGGATAGAGGCCCAGCCTCATCGTGCCTCCAAGGTTGTCTATATCCTTCTGGTCCGGCATGAGGTCGATGACCGGGCTTGAGGTCTCAGGGCTGATCTCTGTTGTGTGCGCATCCTTCAGGCCCAGCACGTTTCTTGCGAATTCAACCACAGCCATCTGCATGCCCAGGCATATCCCAAGGAACGGAACATTGTTCGTCCTTGCGAAGTTCACAGCAAGGATCTTGCCTTCTATCCCCCTCGTTCCGAAGCCTCCGGGAACAAGGATGCCGTCGACGTCCGAAAGCTGTTCGGCAACATTTTCTCTGTCCAGGTCCATAGCGTTGACCCACTTTATCTCGACGTCTGCATCGTTGGCCAGCCCGCCGTGGGAGAGCGCCTCGACGACCGAAAGGTATGCGTCGTGCAGCTCGACGTACTTTCCTACCAGCGCTATCCTGACGTGCTTACTGAGGTTTTTCATCCTGTATACCATGTCCTCCCATTTGGCGTTGTCCACTTCCCCGCAGCCGAGCCTTAGCTTTTCGCAAACGAGAGAGTCCAGCCCCTCCTCGTGCAGCATGAGAGGAACCTCGTACAGGGTGTCGGCGTCCAGGTTCTGGATCACAGCCCTTCCCTCAACGTTGCAGAAAAGGCCGATCTTGCTCCTGAGTTCCTTTGAAAGGTTCTTCTCAGACCTGCAGACAATTATGTCGGGCTGTATCCCTATGCTCCTGAGCTCCTTTACCGAGTGCTGCGTGGGCTTTGTCTTGAGCTCGCCTGCCTTTCCTAGGAAAGGCACCAGCGTTACATGGATGAAAAGCACGTTTTCTCCGCCCACGTCGTATTTTATCTGCCTTATCGCTTCAAGGAAAGGAAGCGATTCTATATCTCCAACAGTCCCTCCGATTTCGGTTATGACAACGTCGACCTCCCTCTCCTTTGAAACCCTGAAGATCCTGTCTTTGATTTCGTTTGTTATGTGGGGAATGACCTGAACCGTCCCGCCGAGGTAGTCGCCCTTCCTCTCCTTGCTTATGACGCTCCAGTATATCCTCCCTGTGGTCACGTTGCTGTTCTGGGAAAGGTTCTCGTCGATGAACCTTTCGTAGTGGCCCAGGTCCAGATCGGTCTCCGCACCGTCGTCAGTGACGAAAACCTCTCCGTGCTGGTAGGGGCTCATCGTTCCCGGATCTATGTTGAGGTACGGATCGAATTTCTGTATGGAAACGTTAAGCCCCCTGTTCTTGAGCAACCTTCCGAGAGATGCTGCGGTTATCCCTTTCCCCAGCGAGGATACCACTCCCCCCGTGACAAAAATGTACTTTGTATTTTTCATAAATCTTCCTCCCGCGTTTTCGATTTTTTTCGAACAAAGTGTTGACAACAGCTTCAGGTTTGATATAATAGTAATTACCCTCTAATATAATGGGGTATCTGTTTATAAAATTACCAATAACGATAATGATAGCACAATATTTCCATGTGTGCTATCGCTGTCGTTTTTATTTTTTTGTATTAAGCCCGTATTCCTCTCTCATCCTGATTGTTTCTTAACTATCCGTACTTTTTCAATATCTTTTCAGCCACCACATCTATCGATACGCACATGTCCATGCTCTTCTTCCTCAGATAGCCGTATGCCTCGTCCTCGGATACGTTTAGCATCTTCATGACGATGCCCTTTGCCCTGTCCAGCTTCTTCCTGTTCTTGAGCGAGGTTTCAAGCTGCTCGATCTTAGTCTTCAGCTCGTTCAGCCTGTTGACATTGTTGATGCTGAATTCAACCGTCTGATGCAGCTGCTCCAGGTTCACCGGCTTGACCACGTATGCGTAGATGTTCATGGTCTTGAGCCTGTCGTAGAAAAAGCCGTCGAGCTTGTTCGTAGTGAATACGACGCTAGATATGTTGTCGTCCTCTATTATACGCCCCGTCTTGTAAGCATTGCCTCCCACCAGGTTGACATCCATGATAACCAGGTGGGGCATTATGCTTCTGCTGACTCTGAGCGCGCTGCTGTTGTCCGCAGCAGTGTAAACCAGGTATCCCTTCTTCTTCAGGAAGCCGCAAATAACCTCTCTGCTTTTACTGTCACTGTCAGCAACAACTATCTTACAAGTATTCATCGCTTAATATTTCCTAAGGTACCTGTCCAGTTCCCACTGGGACACATACTTGGAATATTCCTTCCATTCATACTTGGCGGCGCTTACCACCCTTGTGTAGACGTGTTCCCCGAGCGCCGACTTGATGGCCTCATCCTTTGACAGCTCCTGAATAGCCTGGTAAAGGTTCATAGGAAGCCTGTCTATCCCTCTCTCCTCGATCTCAACGGCTTCCATCTCGTAGATGTTTCCGGTTACCTGCTCTGGCGGGACGATTTTGTTCACGATCCCGTCAAGCCCCGCCTTAAGAGTGGCGGTGAGCGCCAGGTAAGGGTTGGCGGAAGGATCTGGGCTTCTGAGCTCTATCCTAGTGGCCTCTCCCCTCTCCGCAGGGATCCTGATGAGGGGGCTCCTGTTGCTGGCCGACCAGGCGATCGCTACAGGCGCCTCGTAGCCTGGCACGAGCCTCTTGTAGGAGTTCACAGTCGGGTTGGTGAGGGCCGTGAAAGATTTTGCATGCTCCATCAAACCGCCGAGGAAGTGGTAAGCTGTCTCCGATAGCTTCAGCTCGTCCTCCCGGTCGTTGAATACGTTCCTGTCATCAAGGTCGGAAAGGGACAGGTTCAGGTGCATGCCTGAGCCGTTGACCCCGATTTTAGGCTTAGGCATGAACGTTGCATGCAGGCCGTTCCTCTGCGCTATGATCCTTACAACCATCTTGAAAGTCATGATGTTGTCGGCAGTCTTTAGCGCGTCATCGTATTCGAAATCTATCTCGTGCTGTCCTGGAGCGCCTTCGTGGTGAGAGGCTTCGATCCTGAACCCCATCTCCTTGAGCGCGACTATCATCTGGTTTCGGGCATCGCCTCCAAGGTCCACGGGAGCCAGGTCGAAGTACCCAGCGTCGTCATGGGTTTCCAGGGATGGGTTGCCCCTTTCGTCCGTGTTGAACAGGAAGAATTCGCATTCGGGGCCGACCTTCAGCTTGTAGCCCATTTCCTCTGCTTCCCTGACCATCTTCCTGAGGGTGTTCCTCGGGCAGCCTTCAAACGGCGTCCCGTCCATCTTGTACACGTCGCATATGAGCCTGGCTTCCTTTTGGAAGTTCGTCCAGGGGAACACAGCGAAGGTGGTCAGGTCCGGAATGAGGTACATGTCGGATTCCTCTATCCTTACAAAGCCGTCGATGGATGAGCCGTCGAACATTATCCTGTTGTCGAGGGCTTTTTCAAGCTGCTCGACCGTGATGGTGACGTCCTTCATGATTCCGACGATGTCCGTGAACTGAAGGTGGATGAATTCTATATCCAGCTCCTCTACTTTAGTAATTAGTTCTTCTTTGTTATTCTGATAGTTCATGTTTTCCCCTTCCTCTGGCACAAATCTATTTGTCGTACTGCAGCGCATCCAGACCTTCCGCGCCGTTGCTGATCCTGATGACGTTGGCCACATCGTAGACGAATATCTTGCCGTCTCCTGATTTTCCTGTGTAAAGAGCTTTCTTTGCCGCCCTGATGACGTTTTCCTCCTCGTCTGCGCTTACGATCACTTCGACCTTAAGCTTATGCAGCAGGTTCGTAAAAGCGACCTCTCCCCGGTAATATTCTATGCGGCCTCTCTGCATCCCGCATCCCGTCACCTTTGTAACGGTCATCCCCCCTACACCGATTTCCCTGAGCGCGTCCCTCAGGTCCTCGAATTTTCCCGGCGCTATGATGATATCAAATCTTTTCAGCTTCTGAGTCATCGTTTCTCCTCCTCGTCGTCTGCTTTTTTTGATAATTATACCATATCACCGGGATGTGGTTTTAGATATCCAGCAAATTTTTTGTGTAAGCCGAGTAAAGCTCTCTGAGCTCCCTGATCTTCGCGTCAAGCTCAAGCTGAAGCTCTGATACGGCGTTGTAGTCCCCTGCTTCCGTCGCATCCTTAATCCTGGTGAATAGGCTCTTTGTCGAGTATGTGTCCTTCATGAGGTAGATCCTCAGCTCGCTTATCTTCATCCAGTTGGCAACGTCCAGGTCAAGCGCTTTGTCCGCTTTGTGGATCATCTTGTACCCCCTGATCTCGTCAGAATATGTGTTGATGATCCTGTTGTTTATCTCTACTAGCCACTTCTTCATGGTCGCCATCCTGAAGCTTTCAATCAGCTTGTCTGTAAGGACTCCCCCCTCCTTGAGCACCGCCGCCTTCTCAGGATATTTGTCGAAGGCGCTGAGGTTTTCGTAGACCGTGGCAGGAGCCTTGCCGAAGAACGCCGCCCTCTCTTCGTCTGAGTAGTCTTCGAAAACGTCCTCCTCGCTCCTGTATGCTCTGTCCTTCTCCAGGTACTCCGCAGCTTCCCCTGGCTTCTTTGAAAGCTCTGCCAGCAGCTCGTCCTCTGTCTTGTCGTTCTCAAGGGCGTATTTTATGCCGTCAGCCATCGCCATGAACAGCGCCGCGACTGCGAGGTAGGTGTTTGTGTGCGGGTTTGGCGCCCTTAGCTCGAACCTTGTAGCGAGAGGGTTGTTCATATCCCTTATTAGCCCCGCAAGTATTGTCCTGTTCCTTGAAGGAACGTCGACGGTGTGCCCGAGGGATGTGACTATGCATACTGGAGCCTCGAAGCCGGGCTTGAGCCTTCTCAGGGAGTCGTTTGTAGACGAAACGAACGGGTTGATCACCTCGTAGTTTTTCAGGACTCCCATTATCGATGCGTACCCGAATATGCTCATGAAGTGGCTCTTTGTCGGAGCGAAGAGGTTAACCCTCTTTCCGTTCTTGAGCTTGAGCGCTATGCTGAAGTGGGTGTGCTCTCCGCTTCCTGCAACTCCGTCTATCGGCTTGGCTAGGAATGTCACGTCGAGGCCGTTTCTTCTGAACGTCTCGTGGACTATTGCTTTCGCCATCATCTCGTTGTCAGCCGACTGCACGCTCGTTGAGTATTTCCAGTCAACCTCGAGCTGCTCCATTACATGGGTGTAGTTTCCCGACTGGTCAAGCTTTGCCTTTACTCCGCCGACCTCCTTGTGCCCCATCTCAGGCTCGAGCCCGTAAGCTTCCATCATGGTGAGCGTCTGCTCAAGGGCTGTCCTCACAGCCCCCTTTGTCCTTGTCCAGTACTGCTCCTGAAGGACCTGGGAGGTTGAAAGCTCCTCCACCTCCGTCTTGTCGTTAGGGGTCTTTACCCAGAACTCAAGCTCTGTAGCCACCGTGTCTACTATGTCTTCTATCTCCTCCAGCTTGACGCCGATGGAAGCCAGGGCTGCAGGCTTCTTCTCGAATAGGTTCCAGAGGGTATCCTTGAGGTAGTCAACGGAGTTCTTGAGGATGCACCTTGAATCGACAGCCTCGCCGTCATGTCTCAGGAAGCAAGGCATCCTGAGCGTACCCACAGGCTTGCCTGTCTCTGGATCTATGTTCTCGAAGTTGTAGTCTATTACCCAGTCGACGTCAGCATCAACGATCATGTCGACCTTGGCATTGTTTATCGTAGCTATTCCCGGCAGCACGACCGATGAGCCGTCCGTCTGCACGCCCCCCTCAAGGAAGCCCTGAACGTCGTCAAGGAATATCTTCACAGGGATTTTTTCGTCAGTGCTGTTTCCAGACAGGTCGACACCTACAAGTGAGACGAACCTTATTTCAGGATGATCCTGCAGGCATTTTTTGAGGTAGTCCTCTGAATGGCTTTCTTTTGGCAGAACGTAGATTAAGTCTTTGTACATGATTAACCTCCTAAATAAACGAATATTTCAGCAGTCATACGATCGCATAAAAACAAAAAAACGTCTGGAAATAGAGGAAGTGGAACTTCCTTATTTCAGACGCCGTTGCCTGCAATTCGTATTCTTTTCGCTTTTTTTCAACTGTTTACATTGTAAGTCATTTCGAAAAATAATTCAATACCCCCGGCTGGGCTGAAAACGTTACCGAACAAAAATATTTCACTATTTATTTTTGTTCGCAAAAGGGCGGCTTCGAACCGCCCCTTCCTATATTTCTATTTGTACTGGAGGGCATCCCTGCCCTCTGCCCCGTTGCTTATCCTTATCACGTTCACAACGTCATAGATGAATATCTTTCCGTCGCCCATCTCCCCTGTGTGCAGGACCTGAATTGCTGTATCGACTACCTCCTGCACAGGAACCTCGCATACAACTATCTCGACCTTGACCTTCTGAAGGAGGTTTATGTCAACCTCGCGTCCTCTGTAAAACTCCCTGTGGCCTTTCTGCACACCGCAGCCCAGGACGTTTGATACGGTCATGCCGGATATGCCTATTAAGCTCAGCGCCTCCTTGAGCTCTTCGAACTTGCTAGGGGATGTCAGGATATCGATTTTTGTAAGCTTTTTTTCATTCATAACTGCTCCTCCTATCATTGAACCAGAAACTACGCGTTCAGCCCGTTGTATGCTTCCTCGCCGTGAAGCGCGATGTCCAGGCCTTCGCGCTCCTCTTCCACGCTTACCCTGATCTTAATGAACTTGTCGATTACCTTGAGTATGACGAAAGTCATCAGGGCCGAATATGCCACTGTGACAGCTATCGCTATTATCTGGATCAGCACCAGCTTGGGGTTTCCGCTGAGGAGCCCGTCTGCTCCGGCTGGGTTGATCGCCTTAGATGCGAATATTCCGGTCGCTATCCCTCCCCAGATTCCGCCGATGCCGTGGCAGCCGAAAGCGTCCAGCGCGTCATCGTATTTGAATTTCGTTTTGATGACCGTTACCGCAAGGAAGCTAATTACTCCGCCCAGGAGCCCGATCGCAAGCGATGCCATCGGGCTAACAAAGCCTGCCCCCGGCGTTATGTTGACAAGCCCTACCACTATGCCTGTGGCGATGCCCAGGCACGTGACCTTTCCTCTGTGTATCAGTTCGCATAATGCCCATGCTACAGCTGCCGCAGCTGCCGCAGTGTTTGTCGTTATGAAAGCGTTGATAGCCACGCTGTTGATGCCCAGGGCGCTGCCCGCGTTGAACCCGAACCAGCCGAACCAGAGAAGGCCTGCCCCCAGAGCCGTCAGCGGGACATTGTGCGGGGTGATCGTTTCAAGCTTTCTCCTCTTGCCCAGCATGAGAGCTGCGACAAGGGCAGAAACTCCCGAGCTTATGTGGACAACGTTCCCCCCTGCAAAATCCAGGGCTCCCATGGTCCTGAGCCAGCCTCCGACTCCCCATACCCAGTGCGCGATAGGGTCGTAAACAAGCGTAGCCCATGCCAGCACGAAGATCGAAAATGCCAGGAAGTTCATCCTTTCGACAACCGCTCCCGAGATAAGCGCAGGGGTTATGATCGCGAACATCAGCTGGAAGAGCATGAACAGCTGCGCCGGAAGGTTGGCGGCATAATCCGCATTCGGAGCGTACCCCACACCGTTCAGGCCCAGCCACTGGAAGCTTCCCAGCACCCCCCAGGTGTCTCTTCCGAAACACAACGTGTACCCTATGAGTATCCACTGTATCGATATAAGCACCATGGCGGCGTAGCTCTTGGCCGTGGTGTTGAGTACATTCTTCCTCCTGACCATTCCTCCGTAGAAAAGCGCCAACCCGGGCGTCATAACCATGACAAGTGCCGTAGAGATGATCATAAAACCAGTATCCGCCAAATTGATAGTGTCCATGATAATTCCTCCTTTTTATACTGAATTTATATAAAAAGACGCCGTTGCCTTTTTTACCGGCAATATGAAAATAAAAAAGTCCGGAGACAATCGGAAGCTTGACTCCCGTTATCCCAGACTTCATTGCCTGCATTTGTATTATGTTTTCATCTGTTTACATTGTAAAGCATTATGAATAATAATTCAATACCCGGTCAGAGGCTGAAAACGTTGCCTTGAAATAATTTTCTAAATATTTTTTCTATTGTTCGGTTTCCGGAAAAACTCGCTTTACAAAACAACTCCGTAAACCTATTATAAGTATAAAGAAGTTGAAAATATTTGAAGGGGTGATATTATGCCTGAAGCGAAGAAGATGCCAGTGCTGTTCGTAGGACACGGAAACCCGATGAACGCCATCGAGGATAACCGGTACTCCCGGGGCTGGATAGAGATAGCCAAAAAAATCCCTCGACCGGAGGCGATACTTTCTGTTTCTGCGCACTGGTATACTGAAGGAACGAGGGTATCTGACGCCGAGAAACCGGAAACGGTCTACGACATGTACGGGTTTCCAGAGGAACTGTACCGGGTCAGGTATGACGCCCCGGGGGCTCCATGGCTTGCCCGCCAGATAAAAGGCATGCTCAGCGAAGCTGTGGAGACAGACAATTCCTGGGGCATAGACCACGGCACCTGGTCCGTGCTCCACAGGATGTACCCGGAGGCTGACATACCGGTTGTCCAGCTGAGCGTCGACAGCCTGACAAGCTTCGATGCCCATTTCAGGATAGGCCGCGAACTTTCCTCCCTCAGGGAAAAGGGAGTGCTCATCATGGGGAGCGGGAATGTAGTGCACAACCTCGGCATGGCGAAGTGGGGCATGGAAGCCGGCTTCTCCTGGGCAGATGAATTCGACATTTACATCAGGGACTGCGTAGCTTCAAGGCGTTTCAAGGATGTCATAAACTACGGCAGCGCAGGGAAGTCTGCGGAGATGGCCTTCTTCACGCCTGAGCATTTCTATCCCCTTCTTTATGTTCTCGGGGCATCGGCGGAGGGCGACAAGCTTACAATATTCAACGAATCACGAACGATGGGTGCCATATCCATGACTTCATACCTGTTTGAATAGGATTGTGATACTGCGCATAAAAAATGCGGGTCAAGGAGTGAATTCCCTGATCCGCGTTTTTTCTTTTCAATTGAAGTAATTATTCTTTTCTAAAAACTCCTTAGCTACTTCATTGGGGTCCTTGCCTAAAACGTCCACCTCGTAGTTCAGTTCAACCATCTTGTCGTCTGATATCTTTCCGTTCAGCTTATCAAGTATCGTTTCTAATTCAGGATGCTTTTCCAGCAATTTGTCGTTTACCAGAGGCGCAGCATAATATGGCGGAAAATAATTCTTGTCATCTTTAAGCACTCTTAGATTTAAAGCTTTGATCATCCCGTCTGTTGTGAATGCATCAACCACCTGTATCTCATCGTTTTTAATGGCAGAATACCTTATTCCTGAATCCATCTTCTTTTCACCCTTAAAATTCAGGTTATAAAGTTCCTTCAAAGCTACAAGCCCGTCTGGTCTTTCCGAAAATTCCATAGTACAGCCCAAAACAAGCTGGCCGTTTACCTTTTGAAGGTCCGATATGGTATTCAATGAATATTGATTTGCTGTATCTTCCCTCACAGCTAAGGCATAAGTGTTATTGAAGCCTATCGGCTTGAGCAATGTCAGCGAGTATTTTTCTTTAAATTTACTTTTAACCTCTTCATAGACTTTGCCAGCATCGCTTTCAACCGGTTCTTTTAATATATTTACAAGACCGGTGCCAGTATACTCTACATACATATTTACATCACCGTTGCGCAGCGCATTGAATGCAATTTCAGTCGATCCTAAATCCAGCTTTGTTTTAACCTGATAGGCTGTATCATGTTTCAAAAGTTCCGCATAAATATTTCCGAGAATCTTATTTTCTGTGAAAGTCTTTGCACCTATGATTATGGTATCCTTTTCATTTCTATAAATTAAGGCGACTGTGCACAGGAGCAGTACAGAAACGGTTATTGCTATGATTCGAATTTTGCTTTTTATGCCAAATTCTATGTTAGCTTTGGATGTTCTTTTTTTCTTTTTCGATACCATCCGCTTCTCAATTCGCCCGATGAAGAAATCAAGCAGCAAAGCGAATAAACAGGCCGGTATAGCGCCCGAAAGAATCATATTTGTATTTACAGTCTGAATTCCGGTGAAAATCAAATCACCCAAGCCGCCAGCGCCAACGTATGCAGCGATGGTCATAAGGCCAACAGCATTTACTGCTGAAATTCTGATACCGGACATTATTACAGGAAGCGCGAGAGGTAACTCAACCATATACAACAGCTGCATATTTGTCATGCCCATCGCTTTTCCAGCCTCAAGAATTTCTGGGTTTACTTCCTTCAATCCAGTGTACGTATTTTTAATAATAGGCAGAAGCGAGTAGAGAAAAACCATAAGAATTGCAGGCTTTTCGCCAATTCCTAACAGTGGTACAAGAAAACCCAGAAGGGCAAGGCTTGGAAGGGCCTGCATCAGGTTGGCAAAGCCAATTACCGAGGGCGCAAGCTTTGTCACCTTTCCAATAATTATACCTAGGAGACCTCCAATTATTATTGAAAATAATACAGCAGCTACTGTAAGTTCAAAATGTTTAAACGCCGCACTTGAAATTTCCGGAAATCTGCTTATAACAAAATTAATGAAATTCATAATCAATCCCCAGTCCTATATTTTTTTAGCTTTACAGAGATATCCGATTCCAACCTGTTAGACCTTTTCAGCAGGAAGCTGTTTTCCAATAAATTCTGAAACAAAACCATCTGCAGGGTTTTCCTGTATGTTTTTGGCACTGTCATATTGAATGATATTGCCTTCCCTCATTATGCATATTTTGTCCCCAAGTTTTATCGCTTCATCGATATCATGGGTAACAAATACTATTGTTTTCCTCAGTTTCTTCTGAAGTCTTATAAGTTCGTTCTGCAAATCTCTTCGAGTTATAGGGTCAAGTGCACTAAAAGGTTCATCCATCAGTATTATCTCAGGGTTGGTTGCCAAGGCTCTTGCAACGCCAACCCTCTGCTGCTGCCCGCCGCTTAGTTCATTCGGGTACCTGTTTGCATATTCTTCAATATCCAGGCCGACTAAATTGAGTAGCTCTTCCACTCTTTCCATTATTTTGACTTTGTCCCACTTTTTTAAATATGGCACCAACCCAATGTTCTGACCAACAGTCATATGAGGAAAAAGGCCAGTCTGCTGAATCACATATCCGATATTCCTTCTTAACTCTATCGTATCCTTCTTTGATATATCTTCGCCATTTATAAGTATAGTACCGGAACTTGGCTCTATAAGCTTATTGATCATTTTCAGGCATGTCGTCTTACCGCAACCGCTTGGGCCTATCAAAACAACAAGTTTTCCCTCTTCAATTTTTAAATTCAAATTTTTTATTATTTTTCTGCCTTCATACGATTTCTCAACATTTATGAACTCTATCACTCTTTAGAACCTCCATATCGAATACGAGTTATTAAAAATATATCATCGCCGATTCCTTCAGTCAAATGGATTGAGCTACTGGATATTGCACAGCAAACCAGAATAACTAATGAAAAACAATAGTCATTCTGGTTAATACTGCTCCAGCTAATGTGATACTTATTCTTATTTGTTAGCGATCAATTCATCCTGCTCATCTGATTTGGATTTTTTCTCCTTCTTTACAATCCTGTTTAAGACGGAAAGCCCAACAAATGCAACTGCAAACAATGCTATCATGTACATGAATATATATTTGTATCCAGCTGCGCCTGGATTCTTGTCCAGTATGTTTCCAAGCAAAATGAAGTTAAAGGTATCTGATGCGAAAGCGATTGTTGATATAAATCCTACTGCTGCACCCATAAGCGTAACCGGTGTTCCAACTTCACCAACTGGTGCAAAATAAAGTCCTCTCAGCATGAATAGCAAGAATCCGATCAGGACTGTAACCACCGATACCATCATAACCAGCGAAGCATTTATAGGAACGAACAGCATAACCAGTAGTGAAGCTACTGCTACAATTATTGTAACCTGCATCACAGGAATCGAGGAGCCAACCTTCTTTGAGATTGTTCCGGCAACCGCACCGGCAACAGGTCTGAAAATATGGCTTCTGAAAGTAGCAACGACTCCGGCAACTACTGCTGACAATCCGAAAACATCCGTCATGTAAGGTGTCAAATATGATGATGAAGTGTAGCATGTGTATATCGCAAATATGACAACCGAAAGCAGCCACGTGATAGGCATTTTTGCTATTACAACGATGTCTTTCAGCACATTCGCGCCAACCTTTTCTTCAGGTTTGTTGTCTGGTATCATGATCCAGGCCGCAATTCCAACAAGTATACAAACTGTTGAGTATATCCAAATTATATATTTGAAGTTTGTAGTTAATCCGCCCAAAGCATTGAATATTGCCAATGTTGAAAGTGCAACTATTGATGTAGCAATGCCTCTTCCGCCTTCTGCAAAGCTGAACAGTCTTCCCTGTTCCGATTCATCGCCCAGCATGCTTACTGCTTTTAGCATCGCCGACCAGAAAGTCAAAATTGTTGTTACACCCCAGAACCCGAAAAGCAGCATCGTGCCAGTATATGACGGCCATGTTGACAGATAATAACCACCCAGGCCGGTGCCTATCAATGAAAAGCCTATCAATTTTCTATGTGAGAATCTGTCTGCGAGCCATCCTCCTGGCAGGTAAAAGATCATGGCAATTAAGCCGTACATGCTCATTGATGCGCCAAATTGTGCATTGGTAAGTCCCAGACCAAGCTGCAGAGGTTTGTAGTACGTGTATCTTAGATAGGGCAATTCGTAGATTATACCTCCCGCAATCGCAATAATAGCCAGAATAATCCATTTCTGTTTTGAACTGAGTGTTTTTCCCATTAAATATTTCCTCCCTTATTACATTTTATAATTGATAAATTAATTCAGGAATTATTTGATAAAGTTACAGTTCTCATTTTGCATCAACTTATAATGTCATGGTTCCTAAAATCCCAATTTACATTGACAGATAAGTCCCAGGTCAGCGGTGTTATGGATATCATCCTGTCGAAGAAGAAAGCATAGATGTCGCTGTTTTTTTCTGTCTTCTCTGCTTCTACATCCAGTCTGGTTTTTAATTTGTAGCTTTTTCGGAAATCCCTTGCCTCAGGTTTAATGAATACAGAATAATTGAGCATGCTCTGCCTTGTTATCCTTTTTTCGACAGCTCCGTCAGGGACATTTATGTTGAGTATTCTTACCCCTTCCGGCAAGCCCTCTCTCAACACCTCCGAAGCACATTCAAAGGTGATCCTCTTCGATGCTTCCCAATCCATATTCGCGTAGTTAATTTCTTGCTGTATGGCAAGGTCAGCCTGTCTGGATACTGCTATGGCTGGTATACCGTGGCTGTTGGCTTCAAAAGCAGCTCCCAGCGTCCCGCTGCAGGTTAATGAGAGACCAAGGTTCTCACCATAATTGATTCCGCTAATGCACAAATCCGGTTTCCTCCCTGCAAGCTCAAGCACGCCATGCGCTACAGCATATGCCGGAGATCCGTGTATTCCAAACGCTTCAACGTCTTGACCTCTGAGACGGATCTTGACCTTCTCAATAATTCCCAGCTTTTCACTTTTGGGAAATGAACGTCCCATACCTGTCTGCTGGTGCATTGGTGCCACAATCAACAACTCACCCAAGTCCATGACTGCTTCCGCAGCCGCCCATAGTCCAGGTGAAAATACTCCGTCATCGTTAGTTATAAGAATTAGTTTTTTCATCCAAACCACCTATGATATTACCCTTCAAGCCAGGCGGAAGAATCCTTGTTGAACTTCCGCCCTAGCTTGTCCATTTTTATTTCACTGCTTCATACACTGCCTTTAAGGTTTCCTCCATCATTTCAGGGAGTTTGCGGTATGCCATTGAATTGATCTTGTTGTAAGTTTCATGGTTTTCCATGTTTGGAACAAACTCATCTCTCTGTTTCACCATATACTTGACGGCTTCCTTGAAATCACTGTACACTCCGGTCGCAACTGCGGCACAGATTGCCGATCCCAAAGCGGCGGCGCCGTTGACTTCGTTTCTTATTGTTTTGACACCGTACATGTCCGCAAATATCTGCATATACAGATCACTGTTGGAGCCTCCGCCTGAAACAATTATTTTATCCGGTTTGATTCCCAGCTCATCATTCATGGCATCATAGCTGTTCTTGAGAGTGAGGGCTATCCCTTCAAGCAGAGATCTGTAAATATGTCCTCTCGTATGCTTTTCGTCAAACCCAAGGATTACACCTTTTCTATAAAGCTGCGTTGCCGGTGCTAACCAGTCTGGAATCGTCAGTAGTCCATCAGAGCCCGCAGGAACCTTTTCAGCCTCTTTCGCAAGGAAATCCTCTACAGAATACCCCTCAGCCTTGGCTTTCTTTGCATATTCCTCGCCGATTATACCCTTGTACCAGGAAATGAGCCACATGCCTCGTCTGATTCCGCCGCTTTCATAAAGATAGTGGTGCGGAATACAGGAGAGGTTGGTGAAGAATTCCTTTGAATCTTTTTCGTTTTTGCTGCCGTATACCATGGAAGTTATATAGGTTCCTAATGATACCAATCCAACGTTCGGTTCAACCAGTCCCGTCCCTAGAGCTTCTACAGCCTTGTCGTTGGCAGTGGCAACTACCGGCAACCCAACAGGAAGTCCTGTCTCTTCAGATGCCTTTTCATTGACATATCCTAAGATTGTTCCAGGCATCTGGATGTCCATCAATTTTTCCCTTGGGATCCTGAAACTATCAAAGTGCTGTGAATCCTCGGACCACTGCCAGGTATCCAAATCCACCGGAAACTGCCACTGGTATGCGTTTGCTGAAGTGTCCCTGAACTCACCGGTCAGTCGGTATGTCAGATATCCGGAGGTAGAGCCTGTGTATCTGATTTCCGGGTCATCCTCGAAAGTTTCATAGGCACGAACGTCCATCCAGCTCATAACGGGCGCAGCCAGGGATCCATCCTCTTTCATGAAAACCCTGCAGCATCGGATTGAGCAAAGACCCAATCCCATTATGTCTTTGACATCTCCCTGGAATGTTTTCATCAGTTTTTTGAGAACTATCTTTAAACTGTCCCAAAGATCATCTTCAGGATGCTCCACATATCCAGGTTTTCTTGACATCATCGGCTTTAAGCCTTCGCTTTCGCTGCAAACAACCTCGCCGTGCTGATTGAAAATATAAACTTTTGTACTCTGAGAACCACTGTCAATTCCTATTAAATACTTTTCCTTCATAAGTATCCTCCAATCTCTACCTCATCAAGTATCCGCCGTCAACTGTAAGTGTGTGTCCATTAACGTAGTTGGAAGCGGAGCTGGATAAGAATACGCATGCTCCCATTAAATCAGCCAGGTATCCCCACCTGTTCGCCGGAATATGTGAAAGAATCTCACCGTTTCTCTTAGCGTCACTTCTCGTCTTTTCTGTCAGCTTTGTTGCGAAATAACCCGGAGCGATAGCATTGACCTGGATGTTGAACTGCGCAAGCTCATCACACATTGATTTTGTTAATCCAACTATGCCGTGCTTGGTTGCAGCGTAGGCAGGAGACCACTGTCCGCCAAGGAATGCAAATAGTGAAGCGATATTGATAATCTTTCCGCTATTCTGCTTGATCATGTATTTGCAAGACTCGTGGATCATTTCAAATGCTGCTGTTAAATTAACTGAGACCATCTTGTCCCATTCTTTTCTGGTGAACTTGGTCACATCTTCAATGTTGATGCAAATACCTGCACAGTTGACCAATATATCGACACTTCCCCAAGTGTTTACGCAGTCATCCACAACTCTCTGACACTCACCTTCCTCTGTGATGTCAGCTTTTACATATTTATATTGAACTCCACAGGCTTCGACCCATTTCTTGGTTTCCCCGTCATCATCCATAATGCTGACAGCCATTACGTTTGCGCCGCCCTTTGCCAGGGATACTGTAAATGCTTGTCCCAAACCGCTGTTTCCACCTGTAACGATTGCATTCTTTCCCTTTAATGAAAAGAAGTCCATATTGAAATCCATTATTTCCATAATTACACACCTACTCCTCTTTCTTTATTTTCTCGCGTTTGATTTTACCAGTGAGTTTCTCAATGAATTCTTTGGCATCCCCTTCCACAACTATGTCCGATATACTGCAGATGGGGGCGTCCTTGTTTGTGTTTACAGAGATGATGTTTTCGACATTCTTAAGCCCTTCTATATGCTGAAGTGACCCGTAAATCCCCAAGGCAACATATAGTTTTGGGCTTACAGTTTTACCGGATTGACCTACTTGAATGCTTCGTGGAGCAATGCCGTTGTCCACGATTCGCCTGCTTGCTGAAACCTGGGCATCCATTTCGTCAGCAAGCGATTGAAGCTGATGGAAATAGCGAATGGTGCCTCCGCCGCCTGAAATAAGTATTTCGCTCTCCCTGATATCCTTGGTCTTTTCCTTTTCACGAATTCCTATCAGTTCAATTTTGCTTTTCTCCACGTTTCGTGGATGATATTCAATTCTCAAGGAATGCCTGAGTCCCTCTGTTTTATAGGAAAACACACCTTGCCGGACGCTCATCATAACCGGTACACGATTCCTGTTGACGATGCCTGCCATGATTTTCCCGCTAAAGGCTGGCCTCACCATTTCCAGAAGCCCGTCCTTATGGCGGATAGCCGTAACATCAGCAACCAATCCCACTCCCAAGCGCATCGCAACTCTTGGTGCAAGCATTCTTCCTATATGCGTGGCCGGAACGAGTATGCTGTCAAACTTATATTCTTGCTGAAGTTTCTCAAGAACATTCGTAATACTGATTATATCAAAATTCCGGATCTCCGGATCCTGAACCTCAATCAGGAAGTCGAAAAGCCCTTCCGCCTCCTTGGGGGTGAAACCAACTGAAAGTGCATAGGTTTCACAAGCTTCAGTGTCATACATCTGGCGCACAACCTCGAGGAGGTCCACAGAATTTTGAGTGCTATCGGGTTCAAAATATATTAAACTCTTTTTCATATCAGACAAATCCTTTTGATTTTAAAAATGAGAACACCTTGTTTATTCCATCTTCATCATTCTTTATTACAAGCTTGTGTTTCTTGTCCATTTTTCTTATGAATGTACTCGAGACCTGAGTCAGTGAACCTTCAATGCCGACCTCGTTTGCTTCGAACCTCAACAACGCATTGTCAACGATTTCAATTTTGTCCCTAACGTACAGCTCAAGATCCTTGTACTTAATATACGGCAATTTGTACTTGCTTTCTTTCTGAAGACTAAGAACCGCCGGCATCGAAATTCGATATTTAGCAAACACCTTGTCGGCATCCACCTCAACAACCGCATTTTCGCAACCGAAAGCTTCATCTTCGATTTTTACGACATTGGAAACCTGGCAAATATTAAGGAGTTCACCGATCTGCGAAGGCACATGTGAAGTATCTCCGTCAAGTGCATGTGTGCCTGTCAATATGCAGTCGAAATCTATTCCCCCCAAATATCTGCCCAGTATTTTGCTCGTGATATAACTGTCACTTCCAATGTACATTTTATCCGAAATCAGTGTTGCCTTATCCACGTTCAGCCTCAAGAGATCTTCAAGATGAGGAATGACTCCCTGAGGGGCCATGGTAATTATCTGAATAAAGGTTTCCGGATATTTATCCTTTACTTTTAAAGCATATGCCACCGCACAGGCATCATCCGGATTCAAAATCATCCTGACATTTTCTCTGACCAAAACATTTTTTTCATAATCATAGACGAAATTTTCAACATCCGGAATGAATTTTACCAAACAAATAATTTTCATAATCCTCTCCTAAATATCCTTATGAAACTTGCTCTTCTAAAGCATTATTTCCATTATGCTGCCGTCTTTACTTCTGATATTTGATTCCTTCCTCCTGGGGAAAAATCGTACCAAAGTTCATTATCCCATTTGGATCAAACGCTTCCTTTAGTTTTTCCAGCATATAGAACGCCGAGCCATGCTCCTGGGTGGTCCATTCATTCCTGTATTTGCCGATTCCGTGATGATGGCACATTGAACCTCCCAACTTTAGTGTTTCTTCAACTATGATCGTTTGCAGCGGATGGTGATAGATCCTCATCTCATCCTCTGGCGCGCAGTTGATGTTGTAGTTGTAAACGAAATACATGTTGGTTCCATTAATGTAGCTGTGTGAAGAGTGGCCTCCAAGCATTGTCAAATCATGAGCTCGATTATACTGTGTTCTTATCCTATTGACAACATTATGATAGATTTTCGGAATTGTTTCCCAGTCTGCAGAAATCTCGGTTGTGAATCCTGCATGGCTGTCATTCTCAATCATACCCTCAACTTCATCATCGATGTCCTTCTGAGACCAGTTCAGGTGATTGAACCAATCCTCAATCAGTGCGCTGTCCACCTGCTCAGCAATTCCACCTTTGAACTTTTCAACTGCATCTTCAATACCTTTGCAGGTCGCTTTGACGATGCCTTCGGTTCCTTCAGCCATAAATATCAGTACGCATTTATCTTTGTGGAAATTGTAAAAATGCTGTTTAGCATCCTCTTCTGAATAAACACGTGCAACTGATGGTCGATAGCCATTGACCATGACCTCTCTAAGAATATTGATTCCTGTCTCAATGTCATTTAACAAGTAACCATAAAACTTGTTGTTCTCAGGAAAATACTTAAAGATCTTGACTGTAACTTCTGTAATATAGCATAAAGCCCCTTCATTTCCGATGGCGATATGCCTTATGTCTGGTCCCCCAGCTCTTCTTGGAACATTCTTGATCCTTGAAACATGTCCATCAGGGAAAACACACTCCAAACCAACTACCATATCCTCAATTCCGCCATACAGAGTTGAAAACTGCCCAATGCTTCTTGTTGCAACAAGACCGCCGTATTTGGCAACCGGTTTTGATTGCGGTGAATGGCCTGTGGTATATCCTACTTTTCTTAATTCATCTTCAAGCACCTGCAGCGGCACTCCCGCTTGCACTGTAGCCTGCATATTGAATTCATCGATTTTTATTATCTGATTCAGATGTTCCGAATCGATTACAACGGTCAGTTCTTTCCAATTCTCCAGTCCGCCTTCCGTTGCAGTTTTTCCACCTCTTGGAATTACGTTCACCTTATTCTCGTTACAAAAGACTAACAAACGGCTGACTTCTTCAACTGACTTCGGATATACTATAGCAATTGGCACTGGGACATCCAAAACCTTTCTGGCTTTAGCGTATTTTTTATAACGATCCGCTGATGCATCATATAGATCATCGGCATCTGTGTTTATTTGATCGTTTGACAAAATACCCCTTAAACTTTCAAGTACCTTTTCTGCATTCATTATTAAGATCCTCCAATTCATTTTTGGATTAACACTGCGTGCACTCAGGTTAATGTATGTTATATGTACATAATAATACTCTCGATTGGCTAAGTCAATAAAAAAGTGGAAAATTTATCGTTTTATTTCTCTATATCTTTATTATGTGGAAAATTTTCCGTATAATTTGTTTTATATTTACCTAATTTATGCTATAATCACTTTACTAAGACACTTTCAGGTGTTAGAATTAATTAGCACAGAATACCAAAATATTTACAAAAGGAGATAATCACAAAGCTAATATGATTAACATTGATTTCAGCAAACTAAATCAACTTGAGCATAAAATTTACAATCAGCTTCTTGAAAGTTCCAAGCTCCATGATGATTTGAAAATTACACAGGCAGCAGAATTATGTGATTGTTCGGTATCCAAAATCTCCAAATTTGTCAAAAAACTAGGTTTCACCAATTATAAACAGTTCGTTGATTTCCTCTATGGAAATGAAATTGCTCTAAAAAAGGAATCAAGTGAGCTTGAACGCATCAAACACTTTATTGACGATTTTGATCATTCGCTTGTTGATGAATTTCTTGATTTGATGAACAATCATGAACGAATTATATTATTCGGATATGGGCCTTCATTCATGTTTGTGCAGTATTTCGAGTACAGGCTGCGTATTTTTTCAAACAAATTCATACTTGCTGTAGGTGATGACATATCAATCGAGAACATGTTGGCTGAAAATACCCTTCTTGTAATTTTCACGACCACTGGAACCTTCCGCTCATTTGAGAACATATACAATAGTGCAAAAAATAAAGGCTGTGAGGTCTTGATAGTAACAGAAGAATATAATAAAAACCTATTTGCGAGCTGCGACCGAATTTTTTGGCTTTGCAAATTTCCTCAATCCAGCGAACTCAAACCCTATGAGAAATCGAGAACCGTTTTCTTCATTTTCTCCGAAGAAATCATCCAAAAGCTGATGGCTGCTTCCAAGAAAAACCATTTAAGTCCATCCCCCCCTTCTCAGCCAGTGAAACCAGATCTTCTAGAATAAAAATAGACCCTATGGAGCGAACACTAAAAAGTGTTCCCATCTATAGGGTCTTTCCATTAAACAATCAGGAATTATAATCCTTTAAGGCAGCATTTTTCCCTGCGATCCTTCCAAACACTAGGCAATCGGTTATTGCACAGCTCCCAAGGCGACTTGCTCCATGAATTCCTCCAACCACCTCTCCGGCTGCATAAAGACCTTCAATTATATTACCATCAAGGTCAATGACCTCTCCCCTTACATTTATCCTCACGCCGCCCATAGTGTGGTGGACTTTTGGCCATAAACGGATCCCGTAATAAGGAGGGTTCGATATTGGTCCTGCTTTTTCAAGTAATGGTTTATCAAAAGACCTGTCCACTCCTCCCTCAAAACTTTTATTGAAAAACTGAATGGTATCTTTTAGTTTTTCGTATTGGATATTATAAAACGCCGCGAGTTCTTTAAGCTTGCCGAATTCTTTTACAACACCTTTTCTGAGGCAGCAATCTATGTTCCAACCTGATTCCACGACCGATTTTGAGTCTGCTATACCTATGCATGGATGACCAGATGAAAGTATTTTGTCTGAGAGTGTTTTACGATCTGAAAGCTCGTTTACAAATCGTCTTCCGGTAACAGGATCAACTATAACGCCATACTGAAATACAACGTATTCTGAAAACATCGGTCCATCGCCATAGCCTTTTTCATCGGGCGAGGCCCAAGGCCCAAGCTGAATATATGGCAAATGCACAGGAGCGGCTCCTATCCTGAGTGCCGCTTTCAGAGCTTCGGCTGTCGCAAACGGTTTATTTGTAGTATCTATATTTTCTGTTAGACGTGGATCTTGCGCAGTTCTAAAAGCTATGTCGCTTCCAAACCCACCTGACGCAAGTATTACCCCTTTCTTTGCTTTTATATGTATATCCCTTCCCTGGTCAGGATTTTTATAATCATAATCTGCTTTTGCAACAATGCCATTAACAATTCCTTTTTGATTCTGAACAAAGTTCTTAAAGCATATTTCAGTCTTGACCTTCACACCAAGTTCTTCGAGTTTCCCTATCTGTTTTTTTATGATAGTTGAACCTGAAATGTTTTTAGCAGTATAGCAACGCGGAATTGAATGCCCCCCGAAAGTGTCAACTCTGTCAAGATATTCAACTCCGAGATAATCACGTGACCATTCAAAAGCCAGTTTTGCATTATCAACAAGAACCCTGACAAGTTCAGGATAATTTATTTCCAGACCTGCTTTAAGCATATCTCTATACATAATATCAGGGGAATCTGTTATACCGAACTTTTTCTGAAGAGAAGTTCCCGGAGCAGCTATGCCTCCATCGCAAATAATTGAATTGCCCCCGAATGCTTTCATTTTTTCAATAACAATTACGGAGGCACCTGCGTTGCGCGCTTCAATGGCTGCGGCTAGACCTGCAAAGCCACTACCTATAACTACAATGTCCGCAGCTTCATGACAACCGTTTAAGCTTTCATCAAAAGATAGAGCATTTTCTTTCATATTTTTCCTCCCATGAGCTACTATGGAACTTATAGCTCAGCTCACCCAGACAACTCGCTCTTATTTAATCCTTGTTAAAAATTATAACAGTTTATAGATAAATAACAATTATTATCCTTCATCTTAAGAGGAATAATTTTTAAACTACTTTTAGCATAGTATCCGTGCCCTTAGACGCCGGGCGCTAAACATAGCCATATAAAATCAGAGCAAACCACCCGTTTTATGGGTAGTTTGCTCTGATTTATACAGCTTTTTTGCTGATCTTCACGACCGTTTTTTCCTTTTTCCTGATGTAAACAAACCAATAGGCCGCACCGACGAATAGGCCGCCGCCCACGACGTTACCAAGCGTCACCGGGATCAGGTTGTTGAAAACGAAGGTCCCCCAGTTGAGGTGTGCCAGCTTCTCAGGCGTGACCCCCAAAGCGAGTGCTGAGTCCGCCCAGGCTTTTGTGCCCTTTGCCAGGATCCCCGCAGGGATGTAGTACATGTTCGCCACGCTGTGTTCGAAGCCCGACGTTATGAACAGCCATATTGGGAAGAACACGGCAAGCAGCTTTCCTGCCATGTCCTTAGCGCCGTAGCACATCCATACCGCGATGCACACCAGCCAGTTACACATCACTCCCAGGAAAAAGGCCTGGGTGAAGGTCAGCCCAGTTTTGTACGCTGCGATTTTTATAGTCACGCCTCCCAGCAGCCCTGAGCTGCTTCCGAAAAGCCCGGATCCGTTCATCATGAATGCTATCAGCAGAGCTCCTGCGAAGTTTCCCGCGTACACGAAAAACCAGTTCCTCAGCATCTCACCAAGCGTGACCTTGCCGTCGAGTATTCCTGCCAGGATCATGGTGTTGCCTGTGAAAAGCTCTCCGCCCGCGATCAGAACCATCATGAGCCCCGTCCCGAATATCGCTCCCGCCAAAGCCTTGCCGAGGCCGAAGGTAGCGCTGCCCGAGAACAGGTTGTACGCGGCCATGTTGGATCCTTCTGCAGCGAATGCGATGAATGCGCCTGCCAGCACCCCCAGCATGAACATGTTCAGGGCAGGCAGCTTTGTCTTGGCCACCCCGGCGTTGATTGTGTATTCCGCAATCTCAGCCGGGGTCAGATAATTTTTCTCACCCATTTAAGTTATCCCCTTAACTAAAGCGTTCTAGAAAAGTCCCGATATCCTGCCAGTGTTGTCCACGTCTATCCTCTCGGCAGCCGGAAGCTTAGGGAGTCCAGGCATCTTCATTATGCTTCCGGTTATTGCTACAACAAAGCCCGCCCCTGCCGATACGGTCACCTGCCTGATCGTTATGCTGAAGCCGGTAGGCCTTCCAAGCTTGGTCTGGTCGTCCGTGAGGCTGTACTGCGTCTTTGCCATGCATACCGGCGTCTGTCCGCAGCCGATTTTCTCGATCTCGGCGATTTCCTTGCTCGCCTGGTCTGTGAAGATGACATCGTCTGCGCCGTATATCCTCTGCGCTATGGTCCTTATCTTATCCTTTATAGGGAGCTTTTCGTCGTATGCGTACTCGAATTCGCTGCTGTTCTCCTCGATCAGCCTGAGGACCTCCCTTGCCACGGACTCTCCGCCTGCTCCGCCCCTCGCCCATACCTCGGATATCCTGACGTTAACTCCCAGCTCCCTGCATTTCTCTTCCATGAGCCTGAGCTCGGCCTCTGAGTCCGTAGGAAACCTGTTCACGGCAACAACCGCAGGCAGCTTGAACACCTTAGTTATGTTCTCGACGTGCTTCAGCAGGTTTGGAAGACCCTTCTCCAGAGCCTCCAGGTTTTCGTTGTTCAGTTCGGCCTTTGGCACGCCGCCGTTGTATTTCATGGCCCTTACAGTCGCCACTATAACGACCGCGCTTGGCTTAAGCCCTGACATCCTGCATTTTATGTCTATGAACTTCTCTGCTCCCAGGTCTGCCCCGAAGCCCGCCTCAGTAACCACGTAGTCGGCGAAGTGTGCCGCCATCTTTGTTGCCATTATCGAGTTGCAGCCGTGGGCAATGTTTGCGAAAGGTCCGCCGTGGATGAAGGCAGGGGTGCCTTCCAGGGTCTGCACCAGGTTAGGCTTCAGCGCGTCCTTCAGGAGAGCAGCCATGGCTCCCTGGGCGTTGAGCTGTCCTGCTGTGACCGGCTCTCCTGACCTGTTGTAGGCCACGACTATCCTGGATATCCTTTCCTTCATGTCGTTTATGTCGTTCGATAGGCAGAATATCGCCATAACCTCTGAAGCTACGGTGATGTCGAAGCCGTCCTCCCTCGGGATCCCGTTGACTTTCCCGCCCAGGCCGTCAACAACGTATCTGAGCTGTCTGTCGTTCATGTCGACGCAGCGCCTCCAGACTATCCTTCTTGTGTCGATGTCCAGGGCGTTGCCCTGGTATATGTGGTTGTCGATCATCGCAGCAAGAAGGTTGTTCGCCGCCCCGATCGCGTGGAAGTCGCCTGTGAAGTGGAGGTTGATGTCCTCCATCGGCACAACCTGCGAGTATCCGCCTCCTGCTGCTCCACCCTTCACTCCGAAGACCGGTCCCAGCGAAGGCTCCCTAAGCGCGACTATCGTGTTCTTTCCCAGCCTGGAGAGCCCGTCTGCCACACCTATCGAGGTAGTCGTCTTTCCCTCTCCCGCAGGTGTCGGATTGATGGCGGTCACCAGTATCAGCTTCGCATTCTTCCCCGGCGACTTTTTGAGGAGGTTGTAATCAACCTTAGCCTTGTATCTGCCGTACAGATCGATATCGTCCTCAGTTAGCCCCATCTTTGCGGCTATCTCCCTTATATCCTTAAGCTTCGCTTCCTGTGCTATTTCAATATCGGACTTAAATGACATCTCAATTCCTCCTCAATCTAATGGTTTATCCTTATGGCTTTTCTAGAATCTCCGCCCTTATGACTGCCATCCTTCCGCCCGACTTGTTCGTGAGCTTCAGCGCCGCTTTACCCTCACCGGGCAGAGGAGTAATGCTGAACAGTTCCTTTTCCAACAGGTTGAATTTCTGACCGCCTGCGGAGACCTCGAGGCTCCCGTTCAGCGGATAGAGAACGTTTGTGACCTTGCTTGCGCATCCCGCATCTAATGTCAGCTCGATCTCTTGCCCTTCTTCGATGAAGCAGGCCTCCAGCCTTCCGGAGAAGCCCCCCGCAAGCATAAGGTTGAAATCCGTCGCCCTGCCCCGGCTTTTGGTGTTCCACTCACCCATGAAAACGTCCTGCTCAAACGGGTGCAGCTCCTTCCTGTACCGGCCCTTGTGTTCGAGGACCAG
Organism: Clostridium sp. UBA699; assembly: GCA_002298915.1. Lineage (GTDB taxonomy): Bacteria > Bacillota > Clostridia > Clostridiales > Clostridiaceae > UBA699. Next base: position 210,695 of record DBML01000001.1, on the reverse strand, counting down.
GCTGCCTTCGATTACCATTATGTGCCTTGTTATCCCGGGCAGCCTCGTGAACGTTGATTCGAGCGCATCAACCGTCGCCGAACTGATCCTCCACTTGAAGTTCCTTTCGCTGTAGCTGCTGCCGGGCGGGTATATGAAAAGCTCTGTTGTGGTCCCTCCGGACCATTCGTTCGTCCTGTATGCCGATCTTTTTACTACGCAGGTATTGGTATCCATGCAATCACCTTCCTCAGCTTTCGACAAATGCGCCTTGGAGCCTGGCAAGGGAATTCACCAGTGCAAATATCAGCACAGACGCCAGGCTCGCGGTTATGTTGTCCTGGTCAAACCTTGGAGAGACCTCGGCTATGTCGAAGCTGACCACTTTCTTTGATTTTACGATGTACTTAATAAGCTTCAGGACAATTTCAGGGTCCAGCCCCAGTGGCTGCACCGCGCTCACCCCGGGAGCGTACGCGCTGGAGAAAACGTCGGAGCATATGGTTATATAGATGTGGTCCTGCAGGTTTAGGAAGTCATCCAAGCCTTCGAACGCGCTCCAGTCGCCGCTTGGCATGATGTCCTTCGCTAGAATGTAATCTACGTTCAGCTCCCTTGCAGCCTTGAACAGGCTGATCGTGTTGCTGTGCCTCTGGATTCCTATGCAGAAGTATGAGTAGTGCTGTCCCCTGTCCATTGTCAGATCTGCTATCTGCCTGAAAGCGCTGCCTGAGCTGCCGCCGTCCGAATATGGCCTGAGATCGAAGTGTGCATCGAAGTTTATTATCCCTATCTTCGGTACCTTTTGATTTTTGGCCATGTGGTTGAGGATGCCTCCGAAGTGACCGAATGCTATTTCATGCCCTCCCCCTAAAACAACCGGGAACAGGTTCATGCCCATGAGCTTTTCAACAGCCTTTGACAGCAGCTCCTGGCTTTCTTCGATGGTGCAGTTTTCTGAAAATATGTTGCCTGCATCGAACAGCTCCACCTCCCTGGTGAAGCTGCAGGGAAGGTTTGCCAGCTCCCTCCTGATGGAGTCTGGCCCTTTCGCGGCTCCCGTCCTTCCCTTGTTGACCCTTATCCCCTCGTCAGAGCAGTACCCCAGGAAAGCGATCCCCAGCTTCCCTTCGAAGCTTGCCAAGCCTTCTTCTTTAAGGTCAATCCCTTTCACCCACTGATGCCACCTGAAAGCTTCGAAGTCGCTGAAGCTGTCGACCCTTCCGCTCCAGGCTCCTTCGGCTGCCGGCTTATAGTTCGAATCGAACATGCTACAGCACGACCTTAGACAGTATCTCTTCTTCTCTCAGCTTGACATTCCTCTCAAGCTCTTCGACCTCGGCGGAAACCTTCTCCACGAATTTTTTATCCTTTATGGAGCTCAGGTTAATTTTCACGTTGTACAGCGCAGAGAGGACCGCGGTTCTGGACAGCATTGTTGCAACCGCTCCGTCTGTGACAGCGTTCCTGTTCCCTTTTTGAACCACAAAGCTGGCTATATCCATGATTTTGTATGCTTCCCTGGCAATTTCAAGCGGCACCAGCGCGGCGAGCCTTGTGGCTTCCTGTATGGCTTCTTTCCTTAACTCCGCATTCTCTTCAGTATCCTTTGGAAGCTTGAATGCCTTCATCACATCGTTGAAAGCATCGGAGTCCTTGTCGATGTACTCGACAAACATCCCCCTCAGCCTTTCCGCCTCAAGAGCCGCACGTTCCACTTCCATCTGCACGTCTTCATAACCCTTTTTCCCTATAGTCAGGTTTGCGACCATTTGGGACAGAGCTGCGGAGAAAGCCGCGCTGAGCGCTGCTATGCTCCCGCCCCCCGGTACCGGTGAATTGGATGCCGTCTCATCCAGAAAATCAACTACTGACATGTTTGCTAACATAATATGCCTCCTCTTTCTTTGTCGAATACCAGCTTCCCGCACTTTATTACCTTCTCAACCGTGCTTACACCCACGTGGTAAGGTATGAACTTGTAGGACGGGAACTCCAGTATGATTATATCCGCTTTCTTTCCTGTGTCGATGCTGCCGATTTCAGCAGCCCTGTTCACCGCTGCGGCTCCGTTTATCGTGAGTGCTGTTATCGCCTCCTCTATGCTCAGGTTCATCTGGATGCATGCGAGCGCGAAGACCAGCGCTGTGGATTCAGTGAAGCAGCTTCCGGGGTTGAAATCCGTGGCCAGCGCCACGGCGCAGCCTCTGTCAATCATTTCCCTGCCCTTAGCGAAGCTTTCCTTCAGGCTGAAGGCTGTGCAGGGCAGCAGCGTCGATACTACAGAGCTTTCCGCCATGGCCCTTATGCCCGCATCCGAAGCCTGAAGAAGATGGTCAGCCGATACCGCCCCCAGCTCTGCAGCAAGCTCGGCCCCGCCGAGCTGCACTATTTCATCAGCATGTATCTTCAGGGAGAGGCCCATATCCTTTGCCTTTGCAAGAAGCTTCCTGGACTGCTCCACCGAGAATACGTTGTCTTCGCAGAACACGTCGCAGAATTCTGCAAGCTGCTTATCCGCAACGTACGGAAGCACGCTTTCGATCAGGTAGCCGATGTAGTCGTCCCCCCTGCCGGAAAACTCAGCAGGTACGGCATGTGCCCCCATGAAGGTCCTGATCACGTCTACCGGGTGAGCCTTGTCCAACTCCCCCATGACCTCGAGCTGCTTAATCTCCGTGTCGAAGTCAAGCCCGTAGCCGCTCTTCCCTTCAACAGTGGTGACTCCGAAGGAAAGCATGGAGTTCAGTCTTTTCATACCTGCGTCCATGAGCTGGCCTTTTGATGCTTCCCTTGTGGATTTCACAGAGCTCGCTATACCGCCGCCCCTTTTCATGATGTCCATGTACTTGTCGCCCCTGAGCCTCCATGAGAATTCCTCTGCCCTATAGCCTCCGAACACGAAGTGCGTGTGCGAGTCTACGAAGCCAGGAAGGATGGCCTTCCCTTCTGCGTCGATCACCTCGTAATCGACTTCCCGGTGCATGCCGAGGATCTCCTCTGTCGTTCCGACGGCCTTTACCAAGCCGTCTTCGACAACCACCGCTCCATTATGGATGACGTGAAGGTCACCCATCTCCTTCCCGTGCTTTGCCTTGAAACCGCTGCAGGTGACAACCTCTGAAGCGTTCTTTATCAAAATCCCTATTCCCATTTCTTTACTCCATTATCCTTGTTTCGAGGATCTGGTCCATTGAGAAGTCTTCCACTCCCAGGTAGTAGACTGCGGTGTCTATCAGCGCCTCCATAGGCAGCAGCCCGATTATTTCGGAGCCTACCACGCTGACTCCGTATCTCCTGGCCTCTATCCTGATCAGCTCGAATGCGCGGTAGAGTGCGGTCCTCGTGTAGTCGGTCATGTTCATAGATACCTGCACTATGCCTCTCTCCTTGAGCTCTACACCCATTGCTTTGCAGAACCTGAGCCCGCCTCCTATGAACCTTACATTCTTTGCGATCTTGTCTGCTATTTCCAGCTTGTCTGTCCCAAGGTTGACGTTGAAAGCCACAAGAGGCATCCTCACGCCTACGGCAGTTGCGCCGGCGCTCTGGTGCGGCTGGGATGGGCCGTAGTCCGGAGCCCAGCCCGGCTGGCTCATCTTCTGAGCCATGCCTTCGAATTCGCCTTTCCTTACGCTTGCCAGGTTCTCCCTCTGTGGGCTGACAGCAGCCTTTTCGTACATGTACACAGGAAGGCTGTACCTTTCCGAGAGTTCCTTCGCGGTTTCGTTGGCAAGCTTCACGGCCTCATCGACGCTGACATTTTTTATTGGTATGAACGGCACCACGTCGCATGCCCCCATCCTAGGGTGCTGGCCCTTGTGCACCCTCAGGTCAATAACCTCCACAGCAGCGCCTACCGCCTCGATAACAGCTTTTTTCACGGCTTCAGGCTCTCCGACTACAGTAACGACCAGCCTGTTGTGGTCCTCATCCCTCTGGTAGTCAAGGAGCTTAACCCCTTCCTTGCCCCTGAAGGGCTCCACTATTTTTTCTATCTTGGCCAGGTCTCTCCCCTCGCTGAAATTCGGTACGCATTCTATTATTTTCCTTGCTTCACTCATCATTGCTCCACCTTTCGATTAAATATATTCTTTAAAACGCTTTGTTCACTACGTCCTGGATAAGCTTTTCATCAGGCACGTAAGGAAGCGTTATGTGGTCAGTTGAACTGTTCCTCTCGTTGTACTCCATGCTTGTGGATATGGAGTTTTCGTTCCTGGCCCAGGCTCGCCTCGCGACTCCGCCCATGACGTCCCACAGCATCGAAGACTCTATTATACCGTCTATCCTTCTGCTTCCGTCCAGCACCAGGCCGAACCCGCCGTTTATGGATTTGCCTATGCCAACTCCGCCCCCGTTGTGGAGAGCGATAAGGCTCATCCCCCTGGCGGCGTTGCCCGCGTAGCACTGCACTGCCATGTCGGCCATTATGTTGCTGCCGTCCTTTATGTTAGAGGTTTCCCTGAACGGCGAATCTGTTCCGCTTACGTCGTGGTGGTCCCTGCCTATCATTATTGGCCCGATCTCGCCGTTTCTGACCATCTCGTTGAACTTCAGCGCTATGTTCATCCTTCCGTAAGCGTCCTGGTAGAGTATCCTGGCCTGCGTCCCCACCACCAGCTTGTTCTTTTCAGCATCCCTGATCCAGATGTAGTTGTCCCTGTCCTGGGCCCTCCTGTCAGGGTCGATGCAGGACATGGCTGCCTGGTCTGTCTTTATGAGGTCCTCATGGTTTCCGCTCAGGCACACCCATCTGAAAGGTCCGTAGCCGTAATCGAAAAGCTCCGGTCCCATTATGTCCTCCACGTAGGATGGGAATATGAAGCCGTCCTTCTCGTCAACTCCGTTTTTCGATATCTCGACTGCTCCGGCATCGTACACAGCTTTCATGAAGGCGTTTCCGTAATCGAAGAAGTAGGTTCCCCTGCCGACGAGGGTTCTGATCAGTTCGAAATGGCGCCTGAGCGACTCGTCCACAAGCCTGCAGAACATCTCCCTGTCTTCCTTGAGGAGCCTTGTCCTTTCCTCGAAGCTGATGCCCTGAGGGCAGTAGCCTCCGTCGTAGGCTGCATGGCAGGAGGTCTGGTCCGAAAGCATCTCTATCTTCTTGTTGTTCTTCACCGCGTACTCAAGCAGGTCGACTATGTTCCCGTGGTAGGCTATCGATATCGCTTCCTTCTTCTCCACGTATTCCTCAGCCAAGCCGAATATCTCGTCAAGGTCAGAGGATATCTTGTCTACCCAGCCCTGGTCGAACCTTGTCATTATCCTGGAGTGATCCACCTCTGCGATTATGCCCACCGCCCCTGCTATTGTGGCAGCTTTCGGCTGAGCTCCGCTCATCCCGCCCAGCCCCGAGGAAACGAACACGTGGCCTTTGAGGTCCTCGTCTTTGCCTACGCCGAGCTTCATTCTTCCGGCATTGAGGATGGTGTTGTACGTCCCGTGGACGATCCCCTGTGGCCCTATATACATCCATCCGCCTGCGGTCATCTGACCGTAGTTCGCCACGCCCATCTGCATGGCGTAGTGCCAGTCCTTCTGGTTGTCGAACATTCCGACCATCATTGCGTTCGTTATTATGACCCTCGGGGCCTCAGGCTTGGATTTGAAAAGCCCGAGCGGATGTCCCGACTCTATGACAAGGGTCTGGTGGTCTGTCATGACTTCCAGGTACTTCATGACGAGCCTGTACTGCATCCAGTTCTGGAACACCTGTCCCGTTTCCCCGTATGTCACGAGCTCGTAGGGATAGAGCGCCACCGCGAAGTCCAGGTTGTTGTCTATCATGACCTGGAACGCTTTAGCATCGACGCAGTTGCCCTTGTACTCGTCGATAGGCTTTCCGTACAGGTTCCCTTCAGGCCTGAAACGGTAGCCGTAGATCCTGCCTCTGGTCTTCAGCTCCTCCATGAACTCCGGAGCCAGAACCTCGTGGAGCTCCTCGGGGATGTATCTCAGTGCGTTCTTGAGAGCCGTTTCCGTCTGCGCTTTCGTGAGGGTGAAGCCCCTGTCCGGCGCCCTTCTTATGCCTTTTTCAAACTCCGGCATTTCCGGAAGTTCATTGCCGAGTTTGACTGTCATGGCTTCTGAAATTTTCCTGTTGGTTATCATTTTATCTTTCCTCCCCAATTGGTTTTAGTAGCTAAGCTTTACTTCTCTTTCCACGTTGCCGACGAGCTTAGAGCTTGTGATGAGCTCTGTTATTTTTTCCAGGTCGTCGTACATTATCCTGTCCTCGGAAACGAAATCCACAACCTCCCTGACCGTTCTGTATGCAGCTGCAGTCCCTTTGCCGAGCTCAAAGCCTTCCCTGAAGTCGATGGCCTGGCAGGCAGCCATTATCTCTGTCGCGAGCACCCGCTTCGCGTTCTCGATAATCTCCCTGCTCTTCCTTGCGGCAATGGTGCCCATGCTCACGTGGTCTTCCTGGTTTGCTGATGACGGTATTGAGTCGACGGAAGCTGGATGAGCCAGGACCTTGTTTTCCGATACCAGCGAGGCGGCAGCGTACTGAGTGATCATGAAACCTGAATGCAGCCCCCCGTCATCGACAAGAAACGCAGGCAGGTCGTTGAGCTGGCTGTTTATGAGCCTCTCCAGCCTTCTTTCGGACACGTTGGCTAGCTCCGCCATAGCTATCCCCAGGTAGTCGAAGCTCAGGGCCATAGGCTGGCCGTGGAAGTTGCCTCCGGAGATGACCTCCCCGCTTTCCAGCACGATAGGGTTGTCCGTTACGGAGTTTATCTCGATCAGCACTTTTTCCTCGACACTCCTGAGTGCATCCTTGCTCGCGCCGTGCACCTGAGGAACGCACCTCAGGGAGTAGGCATCCTGCACCCTGAGCTCGCCCTGCCTGGTGACGAACGTGCTGTTTTCTGTCAGGCCCAGTATGTTTTCTGCGGTTGCTGCCTGCCCTTTATGCGGCCTGATCATGTGAGTCCTCGGGTCGAAGGCATCCTTTATACCCCTCAGCGCCTCGATTGTCAGCGCCGATGCGATGTCGCTCGTCTTCACCAGCTCGATGGCGTCGTAAACAGCGAGAGCTCCTATTCCTGTCATGGCCTGCGTTCCGTTGATCAACGCAAGGCCCTCTTTTTCAACAAGCTCTACTATCGGTATGCCGGCCAATTTCATTGCTTCCGCACCCGGCATCACCTTGCCTTTGTATTCCGCCTTGCCTTCCCCTATCATGGGCAGGATCATGTGCGCAAGGGGAACAAGATCTCCTGATGCGCCAAGGGAGCCTTTTTCAGGTATCAGAGGATGTACCTCCTTGTTCAGCATATCTATAAGTGTTTCCAGAGTGCTCAGCCTTATCCCCGAGAAACCTTTCGACAGCGCGTTGGCCCTGAGCAGCATTATAGCTCTTACCACATCTGTAGGAAGGAACTTCCCTGCCCCGCAGGCATGCGACAGGATTAGGTTCCTCTGCAGCTTTTTGCAGTCGTCCGCCGAAATGTTGACCTGAGAGAAAATCCCGAACCCTGTGGTTATGCCGTAGACAACCTTGTTTTCCCTGACAATGCCGTCTACAATCTCCCTTGATTTAAGCACCCTACTCTTAGCAGCATCCTCCAGCGCAACCTGATGATACTGCCTGGACACCTGCACCATCTGTTCCAAGGTCAAATCCTGTCCGTTAATAAAAATCGTTTTCATGCTCCCACCCTTTCAATTTCTAAGATTCGTCTAAGTAAAAGAAGAAATAAAAAAGGGCAAAACTCAACACACTTGAGTTTTGCCCCCTGATAACTAATAAACTATGGGTCAAATACAAATCATTACTTGTTCTATTCGGTTATATAGGGTTTATGCCCATCCCCATAACTTCATGCTCGAATCCTTTGACGGGCGCTCCCATGTTGCCGTACAAAGCTACAGCAATCCAGTCACCATCCGAATTGTCTCCCAGAAGCCTTGGACCTCTTACTATGCTGAACGTCAGCCCGGCAGTTCGAAGTATGTTGCCCAAGCCCACCTGCCCTCGGCAGATGCTGGAATAGGCTTCCAGAACGGTGTGGTAAAGCTGGTGCTCATCCCTGTAGCTGGCATTGATGAAAAATTCTTTCTTTGCAGCGGTTTCAATAGCTGCAAAAATCTTTGCTGAATCCATGGAGCCTACCCGGCCTTTTAGCACCCTGTAACCATTCAGAATGGAAGCTTCTCTAATTTTTTCTTCCTCACTTTCTGATGATATGCAAAGCAGTAATGCTGTTTTACCTATGCTTAAAGAATCGAACAAGATATTACCTCCACGAGTTCTAAAGTAACTCCATAATCAATCTATCATATTTCTATTCCCGTTGTCAACACGATGCCCTTTCTATTTAAAAAACTCGATCAGGAACATGACGTTGAGAATTGATATCGCCAGCCCCATGGCCCACAGCAGGATGTTTGTGAAACTTGAGTTCCTGTAAACGCCCATTATTTTCTTTGATGAAGTCACGTAAATCTGAAAGAATATCGTTATAGGCAGCTGCATGCTCATGATCGCCTGGGAGTAGATAAGTGCGGAAAGCGGATTTCTAACCAGGAAGAAAATAAGTAGCGCAGGGATTATCGTCAGGAGCACTCCAGCCTTTGTGTGGCTGTCCTTGATGTCGTAGGGCTCCCCAAAGACGCCGGTGAATATGCTGCCTCCAGCCATGCCAACGGTTATGGCAGATGCGACCGCTGACAGCAGCAGCGCCGAAGCGAAAACAAAAGAGGCGAAATCTCCCAGGACCGGCTTTAGCATCTCATGGGCCTGCGACAGCTCCGATATCTGTATCCTGTTCGCATAAAATATCGATGCTGCAACAACTATCATAGCGCTGTTTATCGCCCACCCAACGAAGGTTGAAAAGGTGGTGTCCAGAAACTCGTACTTCATCTGCTTGTCCCTGAAATCATCGCTTTCCAGGTTTATCTGCCTGCTCTGTATTATTTCTGAATGGAGGAAGAGGTTTCCCGGCATAACAACCGAACCGAGAACGCTCAGTATTATAAGCATGGAGCCCTTCGGGAAATCGGGCACCACGCTTGCTGCAACAACCTGCCCCCAGTGGACGTGAACGAGGCTGAGCTCCAGTATGAAGGAAAGTCCTATGAGGGCGACGAAGCCTATGATGAGCCTCTCGATCTTCCTGTAGGAATTCGTGAACAGCAGGAAAACAGTAAATACTGAGAGCAGAACCATGCCCGCTGCCAGCGGAAGTCCGAAAAGCATCTGCAGAGCGATCGCTCCCCCAAGCAGCTCCGCCATCGCGGTCGCGATCGTAGCCCCCATAGCTGTGAGTATGATGCTCCTGCTAATCCAGGGCTTAAGGAAAATAGTTGCTGCCTCCGACAGGCAGTAGCCTGTGGCTATGCCCAGGTGGGCAACGTTGTGCTGGAAGAGTATGAATATGAAAGTGGACAGCGTGACCACCCACAGCATGGAATAGCCGTAAAGCGATCCTGCCACGACGTTTGCCGCCCAGTTCCCCGGGTCGATGAACGCAAGCGCCGCGAGGAAGCCCGGACCTATGTACTTGATTATCTCTACAGCTGTCAATCTCGGCTTGTGCTGCTTTCCCGATGCTTTCATCAGTAACTTCCCCTCCCGTGACAAACTCATATCTGCTTATTATATTCTATCATCTTTTGTGCTAAAAAAATTATAAATATTGCTCAGCAAGCTGTCGGAAACAGCGCAGCATATTTGATGAAACAGAAGAATGATGCAGAAATACAAGTTCCCTGGGCACTTCAAGGTGCTCAGGGAACTTTTAACGTTAGGGATCTTAAATTTGCTGGTTAGCATCTCCAGGCTTCGCCTCTTCGGCGCCCTCTTCGCGCTTCTTGTCCTTAGGCAGAACTATGTTCAGGAAAACGGCTACCGCTGCAGCTATAGCAACTCCTGACCCTGCGAAAAGGTCCTTTATCATCGGGTTGAAGTATTTTGAAGCGTCCGGCACCAGCGCGAACCCTATGCCCAGCCCGATAGACGCTGCAAGTATTGTGGCGTTCCTGCCTTTGAGAGGTTCTTCGGCTGCCTGGTTGATTCCGCTAACTATGAGCATGGTGAACATCATGACTGCCGCTCCGCCTAGAACGCTTGTCGGCATGACTGCGATTATTGCTCCGATCTTAGGGAAAAGCCCGCAGATTATAAGGAATATAGCTCCTGTCGCAACGGTGAACCTGTTTACTATCTTTGTCATGGTGATTATCCCTACGTTTTGGCCGTAGGATGTGCTAGGCATAACGTTGAAGAGAGCTGCAAAGATCGAAGCTGCTCCGTCGGCAACAACCGAACCTGAAATTTCCTTCTCGGTGGCCGGCCTTCCTAATGCGCCGGAGCATATTCCGCTCACATTTCCAACAGTCTCTATGGAGGATATGACGTATATTATGCATATCTGCAGTATGGCATCAGCATGGAACTCGAATCCGAACTGGAGCGGCATCGGGAGCGAGAACCAGTGAGCGGCTCCTACTGCAGCTCCTATTGCCGCGAAGGTCAGCTTGCCCATCAGTATGGCGGCGATATAGCCCACGATTAGTCCTATCAGTATAGATGCTTTGCTTGTTATTCCCTTAGTGAAGTACTGAAGCCCGATTATCGTAACAAGAACTATGGTTCCCAGCAGGAAGTTCTGGATAGATCCGAAATCCTTTGCCCCCACACCGCCTGCGAAATACTTCATTCCTGTACCTACAAGCGACAGCCCTATTGTTATGAGCACGATGCCCGTAACGATTGGCGGGAAGTACTTTCTGATATACTTGAGGATGAATCCTAAAAATACCTGAAAAAAACCTCCCACAAGCGCGGCTCCAAGCACACCCGGAAGCCCGTATTTGGTGGCTATGGAGAGGCACACAGCCAGGAATCCGAAGCTTGTGCCCATTATGATAGGCAGCCTGGCCCCGATTGGCCCTATAGGGTAAAGCTGTATCAGTGAAGCCACGCCCGCAACCAGCATCGCGCACTGGATGAGGAATGTCTTCTGTTCAATAGGCAGGTGGAGAGCACCCGATATAATGATCACCGGGGTGATGTTGCCCACAAACATTGCTAGTACATGCTGCAGACCTAGTGGGATTGCTGTTCCAAGAGGCGGCTTCCCATCGAGCTGATAGATCAGCGCCTTATTTCCATTTGTCTCCTGGTTCATGATTTTCCTCCTTAGCATATCGCTATGTATAATGTTTACAGCTTTTCCATATCAAGATAGCTGTACATGGTGTATTTTGATATTCCGAAATACTTAGATATCCTGTCACCTGACTTTGTTATGAGGAACGCTCCGTGTTCGTTAAGATATTGTATGGCCTTGATCTTGTCCTCTCTTGTCATGTAGGCAACAGGGCTCCCAACCAGCTTCACAGCTCGCTTTATCAGGTCGTCCAGCATGCTGTTTACGTCGTGGTATGGGTACTTTGACTCCTTGTCTTCCTCCTGTTCTACCTTGACGAAATCCTGCAGCTGCTTCTCGAACAGGATCATGGGCGATATATCGTAATTGATTCCCAAGCTCCCGCTTACGTTACCGTCCTCATCCCTGATGTAAACAGTGCTTGATTTGATCATCTTTCCATCTGCCTCCGTAAGGTAGCCGAGCCTGTCCTCTATCTCCTCAGGTTTTTTTGACAGGTCTTCAAGGACCTCAATGGAAGGCTGGTCCCCGACCTTCCTATGAGTCACATGCCCGTTCTCAATGGCGGTTATGGAGCTATCAAGGTTTCCCTCTTTGAAGTCATGTATTACAACTTCGCAGTTGCTCCCGAACTGCTTGGCCAAAGCCTTTGACAGTCGTGTTAAAAAGTCAAGTTGCAGATCATCCATAATAGGTTAACCCCCAAAACATTATCGCTATTTACAATATATGATATCAAAGTGAGTATGAATATTAAAGGGCTGCTCTAAAATATATTTAGGTAGCCCGCAAAACTCTTTATTCCTCCTCAAGCTGGGAAAGCATGATCCTTATGATCACAGACTTGCCTTGAAGCCCTTTCCCTGGACCTCTGAGGCATCCGATATGGATATGAACGCTTTGTCGTCAGCATCTGCAACTATGCTCTTGAGCTCCGGCAGCTGCGTCAGAGGGACGATGCAGTAAAGCACCTTCTTCTGCTGCTTCGTGTAGGCACCTTCGCCGTAAAGGTATGTCACTCCTCTTCCGAGCCTTGCCATTATGGCGTCGGCTATCATTTCCTCCTCATCTGTGATTATGAAGATGGCCTTAGACTGGTTGAGCCCCTTTACCACCCTGTCAAGCACAAAGGCTCCCGTGTACATGGCTATTAGTGTGTAAAGCGCGCTCGGCAATCCGAAGAAGAACGCTCCTATGCAAACCATGACAAGGTTCATTGTGAAAGAAATCTGCCCCACCTTGAAATGCGAATACTTCTTCTTGACCAGCATTACTATTATGTCGAAGCCGCCCAGCGAACCGTTGTGCGCGAAGACGAGCCCTCCGCCGATACCGTTTATAACTCCTCCGTAGAGGCAGTACAGAAGAGGGTCGTTGATGTTGAGTATGTGGGATATGGGCCTCGTGAGTATCATTGCAGAAGTGAAGGTCAGTATTCCGACGAAGGAGTATATGGTGAACTTCCTGTCCAGCTTTATGAGGCTCATGATGAAAAGCGGAATGTTGAGGATCAGGATCGTGTATCCTGCCGGGTACTTGAACAGGTACTGCGTGATCAGCGCGATGCCCGTTATTCCTCCGCTCAGGAGCTTCGCGTTCACGAGGAACATGTTGACCGCAAGAGCGCAAAGTATCCCTCCTATGAGCGTGAACAGAAGGTCTATGAAATTATTCTTGGTCAGCAGCTTCTTTTTCATTCTTTAAACTCCGAAACTCTGTATATTTCATCGCAGTAGGTGCACCTGTATTCTGCCTTTTCCTTGTCCACAAGGTGGAACACGTGCGGTATATAGCTTTCCACAGAGGTAATGCATCTCGGATTTTTGCACTTTATGACATTCTCAACCTTTTCTGGCAGGCTCAGCTTTATCTTTTCCTTGAGCTCGCCGTCCTCTATTATGCCTACCGTTATGTTAGGGTCTATCAGACCGAGAACCGTGTAGTCGAGGTCGACCTTGTTCTCTATCTTTATTATATCTTTCTTTCCCGACTTCCTGCTGTCTGCGTTCATTATAAGCGCCACGCTGTAGTCTGCATTGTCCAGGCCGAGGTACTTGAACAGCTTTACCCCAAGGCCAACCTGAATGTGGTCTATTATCACTCCGTTATCTATACTGTTTATTTTCAGCATTATCTCACCCCCAAAAGCTTAAGCATAAGCGCCATTCTCACGTACATTCCGTACTTTGCCTGTTTGAAGTAAACAGCCCTCGGATCGCTGTCTATCTCGACAGCTATCTCGTTGACCCTTGGAAGCGGGTGGAGCACCAGCATTCCCTCGGGGGCCAGCTCCATCTTTTCGCTGTCCAGGATGAACCTGTCCTTGAGCCTTATGTAGTCGTCTTCGTTGAAGAACCTCTCCTTCTGCACCCTCGTCATGTAAAGGATGTCGAGTCCGCCGATCACGTCCTCCAGCCTTTCTGCCTCGGTGAAGTCGATCTTCTTCTTCATCAGAATCTCGTTCCTTATGTACTCTGGAACCTTGAGCTCCTCTGGCGATATGAGGACTATCCTTATATTGTCGTACCTTGAGAGCGCTTTTATGAGCGAATGTACCGTCCTTCCGAATTTGAGATCGCCGCAGAAGCCTATGGTGAGGTCGCCGAGCCTTCCCTTCTCTGTTTTTATCGTAAGAAGGTCAGTAAGTGTCTGCGTTGGATGCTGGTGCCCTCCGTCGCCGGCGTTGATCAGCGGAATCTCGGAGTAAAGTGAAGCGATCTTTGGCGCTCCTTCCTTAGGATGCCTCATGACCGCGATGTCCGCATAGCAGGCGACCGTCTTTATAGTGTCCGCTACGCTCTCCCCTTTCGCGACAGAGCTCGACCCGGGCTCCGAAAATCCTATCACCTGTCCTCCCAGCCTCAGCATGGCCGCCTCGAAGCTGAACCTAGTCCTTGTGCTCGGCTCATAGAAAAGCGTTGCCAGCAGCTTGCCTTTCATCGAATCGCCGTACTTAACCGGGTCCTCTATTATATCACCTGCAAGCTCAAATATTTCTTCCAGCTCTCCTGTAGTAAAATCCATAGGGTCTATTAGATGCCTTCCTTTTAACATACAAATTCCTCCCTGAAGGTGCAAAAAAATGCCTTCCTACTTTAATAGAAAGGCACAGCTATACACTGATGTTCTGATTTCAGCCTTTCCTGCATCACAGTGCAGATTTAAAAGGACTCTCGTTTTTTAACCGAAAACAATCTTATCACAAAAGGTTTTTCCAGTCAACTCAAAAGATTTTTGTCAGTTCTACTTTGTAAGCCAGTCAGGGTCCTCCCTTATGATGGGCCTGATGCCGTACTTATCTTCAAACTCCTTCAGGATCTCAGCCCTGGCTTCCGGGGAAGTTATTATGCCCGACAGTTTGCTTGAAGGGATCCCGTAGGTGAACGGGCAGTTGGCTATGCAAATTGCGCAGTCCGTTCCCAGGCTTCTCCACCTCCTGTAGCATTCCTCCGCATTGATCTTCCACCTCAAAACCCCGTTATCCTTCTTTATGTCGTCAGGGGATATCGCCCTGCCAGGACATGTTCTGGCGCATCTGCCGCAGTCTTTGCAGAATTCCTTTACCCCGAAATCTTCGGTCGGGTCCGCCAGCAGCGGCATATCGGTTGTGACAACTCCGAGCCTTATGCAGGAGCCGTACTCCTTCGTTATTATGAGGCCGTGCCTTCCGAACTCGCCTAACCCTGCGTCCCTCGCGACGAGCGGAGCCACCAGCAGGTAGTTCCCGTCCATGTGGTTCCTCGCATCATAGCCAAGCTCCCTTATGTAGTAGGAGAGCACCATTCCTATGGTGGCTGCTTCTACGTAGCCTTTTGTGACAGCTATGGATTCGGAAAGCTTAGGGGCCCTCATTATCATGTCTGTTTCCATGGACACCGCGAAAACTATTCCGTACTTGTGCTTCCTGACTATCTCCTGCCCGTAGTTCTCCTCGTGCCTGCCCCTGTGGGTGTAGTAGTGGTACTCCCTCATCTCGGTGATTCCCACAAGCTTCGCGTTGTAGAATTTGGCCAGGCCCTTAACCCTTTCAGTGAAAACCTCCGGGGTCGCCTCGATCCTGTTCGCGGCCGCCTGCCCTTCGCTGAAACTCCTTACATCGCCCAGGTACCTGAATGCCGCGTCCACCATAGGAGAGTTGACCCTGTTGAACATCGCAGAGCCTTCCCCTCCCATCTGCGGGAGGCTTCTCAGCGAATCGTCTGTCGCCTTGAGCTGCGGGTTCCTGCCGTAGTAGTCCTCGTAGATTTCCGTACCTTCCTTGTAGTTCATCCTTGCAAAGATTGTGTCCCTCTCGTCATACCTGTTCAATCTATTAACCCTCCTTTTCGTTCCTTAAAACTGCCTCCCGTCCCTGCATACACCGGGTTTCTTTTCCTGATATTCAACCCCCAATTTATATACATATTCCCATGTTTCATTGTCAATTTCCTGTTTCTTGTTTTCAAGCGCACCAATATCGTCAGTGATAAACTCCGCAATGATTGGTATGTATCCTGTCCAGGTGTTATGGCAATTTGGGCCAGGAGTAATATCCTTTTGGAATTCTTCAGTTCTCAGATAAGTATTCACAGAAATAAGCTTCGATTTTATCTCAAGGTTGCAGATCTCTGCATATTCCTCTGGGAATTTTAAAAGAACAACGCAGTCGATATCTTCTGAGTATGCTGCTATGATCAGCGGACTCCTTGAAATAACTACAGCTGGCTGGCTGTCACCGTAAAGCATATGCTCCTTAATCCTTGTCCTTTTGTCAAATCCGTTCTTCATACTGTCGGCTATACCTTCAATCCGACCCTTCAGTCCAAACAGATCCGGTCGAAGTATTTTTAACTTTTTTTCCGATACTGACAATCCGCCTGGTGAACTAGCATGTGTTGCATTATCTAATGTTTTCAAACTCATCACATTCCTTTCATCCAAAAGCTCCCCGAACACCCAGTTGTAGAATTCTCCTCCGTATTCGTCTGCAAGCTCCATGACATTTTTGCAGTTAAGGTTCATCCGGTCAAGCCCTATTCTGGTTGTCAGCTGTACGCTTGCAATATGGCGATATTTCTTTGGCAGCCCTTCTTCCTCGGCATAAGCTGTGTTGTCCGAATACTCAGCTTTTTCGAATCCGTTTGCCAAAGCGGAGTCCCTGAACGCCCTCGCATCGCCGCTGTCGGCAAACAGAAGATTGAATATGACTTTGTGCTCCTCTTCGAAGTCAAACCCCTCCGCTTCAAGGTTTTCGATCATCACTTCGTTGTACCTTTGGATGAGCTGGTTTTCGTCTGGGTAAAGGTACTCCTTGTATGTTTCCCATCCCATGTCCTCTTTTATGCTGATTTCGTAATCATACGGCACTCTCTTCCTGAGGAACCTTGACAGCTTTTTTCCTGCTTTCCTTTTATCATCCGTGTATACAAACAGCCTGTATTTGTTGGCATCGAAATTTAAAGCAACTCCGGCGAAAACCATGTTCCGCCTGCCTGAAAAATAGGTCAGTTCTTCGTTGAGGTTGTCGACCTCCTGAAGGTCGGTGTCTTCGTTCACATGGACAACAACTTCAAAACAGCTGACATAGCCTGCAAGAGGCGCGGCGTTCCTAAGGGCAAGGTCAACACCGATAACCTCATCCCCCTTCTGGAAATAGGAGAAGCTGAGCTGGCTTTTAATCCATATTTTTTTATACATGAAATAAACTGCGGCTGCTCCGCTTGCTGCGATGAGGGCAGCTTCGACGTAGAACAGCAGCGGAGACCTCCCGTAAGAAGAGCCAATAATCCTGAAGACATAGTAGCCTGCAATTGCAATGCACCAGCAAAAGACCATCGCGGCAAAAGACCTTATGAATCCTGCAAATATGATTATGAAACCCGATATAAGAATCGATACCGATGCGGCGAGCGACCAGAACACCCATGAGTTCACAAAGCTTAAAGCTTGATCTTCGCTGTTCATAAATACGACTATGCCGATAAGGCCCAAGGCAACAAGCGAATAGCCTATGATTATCCTCATCCTTCTTATGAAATCGGATGTGTTCGCGATGCTGTAGGGCTTTGAAATGTACTTGTCCATCGACTTGTATTCCATGAGCGTTTCAAAAGTTACGTGCCTTTCATCTTCGGCTTCAACCATAAGGTCCTGCGCCTTGGCTCTGACTGTTTCTTCGCCGTTTATTTTGTCCTGAACGTACTCCCTGGCAAACCTTGGCAGCGGAATGACAATGGTCAGGGTGACGACCACCGCTATCGAAAGCGTGCTGAATATGTTCTTGCTGATGAACCCAGGCAGGGCCACGTTCTCCTGCAGCATTAGCGAGGCGAAAACCGCTGCAGAATACAAAGCATAGTATGCGGCGAGCATAGCTGCAAGCGCTGTCCCTTTTGCCCAGTATATTATGCTGAGTACGAGGAGAGCTGAAAGCACGATGCCTGCAAAAATTCTATCAAAACCGCTTTTTGATATTATTATGAAGGGCAGGATAAACAGAGCGGAAGCTGCGAAAAACAGCACTGAATATTTCTTCCTGCCGCGCTCGAGTTTTTTGTAGTCTATTCCTTTCATGGCAAAGCCTTCAGCTGTTTTGCTATATCTGCTGCGAGCCCTGCGTTGCTGTACACCAGCTGTATGTTGGACTCTAGGCTTACACCGCCTGTTATCTCCTTCACCCTGTTCAGAAGGTAGGGAGTGGAATCCTTGCCCTTTATCCCCGCCTTCTCGGCTTCGTCTATAGCCTGCTCGATCGCCTTCGTGACTGCCCCGTAGTCCATCTCGTACTCAGGTGGTATCGGGTTAGCGATGATCATTCCTCCGTCGAGCCCTATGTCCCACTTGGCCTTGAGAGCCCTGGCGATTTCCTCAGGCGAGTCCGCTCTGTAATCCACCCTGAAGCCGCTCTTTCTGGTATAGAAAGCAGGCATCTCATCTGTCTGGAAACCGACCACCGGCACGCCGTATGTTTCGAGATATTCAAGCGTCAGGCCTATGTCAAGTATGGATTTCACGCCGGCGCATACCACTGCCACGTTTGTTCGAGCAAGCTCCTGCAGGTCCGAGGATATGTCGAAGCTCTCCGATGCGCCCCTGTGCACCCCTCCTATGCCGCCGGTAGCAAAGACCTTTATCCCGGCGATGGCAGCTATGATCATGGTTGAAGCAACTGTTGTCCCTCCGTCGAGCTTCTTGGTTATCATGAACGGAAGGTCCCTTCTCGACGCCTTCATCACGTGCCTGGCCTGGCCCAAAACCTCTATCTCTTCGGGCTTGAGGCCTACCTTCAGCCTGCCTCCGAGGACAGCTATCGTTGCCGGCACAGCCCCTTTTTCCCTGACTATCCTCTCCACGTTCAGAGCTGTCTCCACGTTCCTTGGATAAGGCATGCCGTGTGAGATTATGGTCGATTCAAGCGCTACGACCGGCTTGCCTGTTTTTACAGCTTCTGCAATTTCGGGCAGTATATCAACATATTTGTCAATCATCATTCAAACTCCTCCATGAAAAATTTCCCTTCACTATTAATCTTAGTTTGCCGGAACTGACCTGTCAATCGACAAAGGCCAACCAGGGAATTGTTTCCCCGGTTGGCCTTTGGTAATTTTGTTCATACTGCCGCCCTGTCAGCTTCAGCTTCTTCGATGGAGCCGTATCCGTACATCTTCACGATGTTCTCCAGCACTCTCTCGTAGCTGTTCACTCCCTCAGACAGGCATCTTGAGAACCATTCCACGCTCAGCTGAAGGGTCCTCAGCCCGTAGGTCTGGAGCTCGCCCCTGCAGTACGTTTCAAGAGAGGTTTCGTTGGCGGAATCCCGGTCGCGTTCGATCGCGCGCCCTGTTCCAAGGACATGGGGGTATTTCCTGCTCAGCTCCATGGCCCATTTCACCATAATTGCAGTTATCCTGTCTGCAAGCTCCTCCTTCTCACTGTTCAAGACGGGCAGCCTGTAGGCCAGCAGCACGTATTCATCTGGATGGGTATACCTCATCATGCGTGCATATTTTTCGGTCATGAGGTTCCTGCCTTCATTCCTCGCCCGCTTCAGGTCCTCGAGGTAGCTTTCAAGCATCTGCTCGTTCCAGGAAAGCGCCTGGCTGAGCCTCATGATAACGAAGGTTTTCTGCTCCCGCTGGCATTCAGCTTCGCCGCCTTCGCTCGCAACGCTCCTGAACATTTCCCATTCTATCGACAATATTTCGGTTATAAGCTTTTCCTTCACACTCAGCACCCCTTATCGTTAGTCTGCCATAACGTGCAGCTGCCTTGTTTCCTGATCCGCTATCCCGGACTGCACCTCATGGGCGTGGTCGAGAAGAAAATCGCTGGCCGAGCTGCTCATGCCTCTCGATTTCAGCTCCACGATCATCAGCTGGCATATCTCCTCGATGATCTCTGCCCGCCTTTCATGGACCGTTTTTCCCGCAGCTCCGTTTTCCGAAACAAGCTCTGAAAGCATGCCGTGGAGCTCCTCCCCGAGGACGGGCAGCCCTTTCATGGCCCTGTGCATCCACTTGTAGAATGGCTTGTACTCCCTGTTCAGCAGGAAAACTGCTGAAACAGCGGCGTCAGTGAAACCTGCCAGCGCCTGCTGGGCGGCCACATGCTCGCCGCGCTTGATGCATCTCGGGTAGTTGTACTGCCCTGCCTGTGCCATCAAAGCGCAGCGTGCAGCAAGTTTTTTGAGCCTGACATCCGCGGGATAGTATGCCTTCAGCGCCTTCCTGAAGCTGCTGAACTCCCCGAGGGAATCTATGAAAACCTTGCCATTAGTGACCACGGAAAGGTTTGTTTCCGGTATTGCACGCCATTCCCTCAGCGTCATCGGGGGTCTGTCCAGGCCGATGTATTTCCTGTAGAAGCTTCCTGTCTCCATGATGCCCCTGCGCCCGGCGCTGTAAATGCTTTCCTGCCTGCTTTCAAACCCCAGGAAGCTCCTGCAAAGCTTGTCGTACTCCTTTTGCATCTCAGCGCCGACCTTTTCGAAATCCTCTTTTGACAGCCAGATGCAGAAGGAAGGGCCCCAGTCGTGGTCGCGTGATGTTTCATCATCGAACCCCAAGCATTCCGAACCTTCTCCTACCAAGCCAGCTGCGATCCTCCCGCTGTATTCAGGGAACTTCCTGCAGAGCGTTTCGGCGCTGAACTGCATGAAGGTCAGAAAGGCCAGCTCCATCCCTGTTGTGTCTGAGCTTTTGCCGGCGCTGCTTCCCTCTTTCAATCTCTCCTGAAGACTCTCCAGCGCCTCGGCGCTTTTTTTGCAGTTGGGATGCCCTTCACCGAACACGCTGAGCAACGACTCGAGCGACTGCCTGGCGTATTTTTCAGCCCTGGCGTAATCCCCGGTTTTCTCGTAAAGCACGCTGAGGTTGTCGCATGCCTTTGCGAACTCGTGGTTTTTCCTTCCGAAGTCTTTCTCCCTAAGCTCAAGCGCCTGGATGAAAAGCTTCTCGGCTTCAGGATAGTTGCCGGTGGAGAAATGGAACAAGCCCAGGGTGCTTATGGCTGACGGGTAATGGAAATTGTCTTCGAGCCCGTTGTCCCTGTATAGCTCGACCGCCTCCGACAGCAGCCTCCCTGCTTCCTCGGTCCAGCCCAGGCCTATGTATGCGGCGGCAAGGTTTCCGAGCCCTGTGGCATATACTGCAGGGTCTTTTCCCTCCTTTTTCGCGATGGCGTTTGCTTCCCCGAACAGCACTGCGGCCTTCCCGTAATCCCTTGTCTCCATGTAAAGCAGCCCCAGGTTGTTTAGCGCGCTGGAGTACGCCAGGCTCCCTTCCATGGATGCGTTCTTGTAAAGCTCGATCGCTTCAAGGAACATCTGCTCTGCCTTTGCATGGTCTCCCGCCATGCGGAATACCCCTGCCAGGTTGTTCAGTGTCGTGGCGTAGTTCGAGTTGTTCCTGCCTTCAGCTTTTTCTATTATAACCAAAGCCTTGCCGAATGCTTCCTCAGCCTTTTTGTACCGGCTCGTGCTTCGGTAGAAGCCCGCCAGCTCGTTTAATAGCGCGGCAAAGCCCGTGCTGTCCTCCCCGTAACGGGAGGCAGCCTTTTTTACAACAGCAAGTATGTGCTTCTCCATGTCGTCAACGCTCAGTTTCCCGTACTTACTGTCGATCTCTTCAATAAAAACTTCAGGATCAAAATTCACAGAAATCACCAACCTATTGCATGTCTTTTTCTCATTTTACTTTCATTTCTTTTGACGTACAATAGCCGCACAGCCCTTGGGACCACACAAGTGACCTTTGTGCAATTGAAAGTGACAATAATGCAATTTTCGCATATCAGTATTTCCTCGTGTCGCTGACAGGCGCAAAAGTGCAATTATCCTTCCCTCCCTCAGTCCTTCCTTGAAACACCTTTGAATCTTTCCTGTTTTGACAAGAATCCGAATATCTGCGAGTGCACCTTCTCTTTCATAAGGAAATTTTTGACAGCAGGTATCCTGACGAAGCCGTTCAGCACCTCCCTTGAGAATTTATGCAGCACGCTGGTCTGGTCCTCGAACAGGAAGTTCCCTATCTTGCCCTGATCTATCGCCTGAAGCGCAATCTTCTCAAATATATTGTCAGGAACGTACACCTTTTCGGGCCTGTTTTGCAGCCTGCAGGCACCCGTTGGGCAGAATCTCGTGCACACGCCGCAGCCCAGGCATACCTCGCGGTTCACAGCGGCCTTTCCATCGACAATCGAGATGGCATCTACAGGGCATCTCCCTGAGCAAATACCGCAGCCTGAGCATGCTTCTCCCTCCACTGCAGCGATGTAGTTAGTTGGATTTATGAGGCTTGTGGAGCCAAGGCGTTTATATGCTAGCAGTATGTCGCAGCAGCAGCCGCAGCAGTTGCAGATTATGGCCAGCCCGCCTTTCCTGTTGTCCCCTATTTGGACCAGCCCTTTTTCTATGCAGAGCTCAAGTATGTCGTGCGCTTCCCTTTTAGATATTTCCCTGGCAATACCCTGTTCTGCCAGCTCCTTCGCTATGTCGTTGAACGTGAGGCAGACATCCTGGGGGTTGTCGCAGGCCATGCCCATGTGCTCCATCTTGTGCCTGCAGAAGCAGGTCCCCACCGTGATGAAGGTTGCCTGGTCGATCCCCTCGCTTGCCCTTTCATAGGACAGGACCTCAGATTCTATATCCTTTATGGCATCCTCCTGAACAAAAACGCGTGTCATTGGAGGATTGATGTTCGAAAACTGAGTGATGAAGCCCTCCTCAAGGTTTATGTACCGATGATAGAGCTCAGACAGCCTTTTCCTGTCGAACTTGCCGTCGGTCCTCATCAGGGAGAATTCGAAGAAACCCAGCACCG
The DNA here is from genome assembly GCA_002298915.1 of Clostridium sp. UBA699. GTDB lineage: Bacteria > Bacillota > Clostridia > Clostridiales > Clostridiaceae > UBA699. The sequence goes on along the minus strand of DBML01000001.1, from coordinate 188,287 downwards.
GCGGTGAAAGGAGATATGCCTTTTCCCCTTCCTGCTCTGCGTAGAAAACCAGCCCTTTGCTTGCCAGGTTCTGCAGTACGGCTTCGGCTTCCTCCTCAGTTTTGTTCCATATATTCGCTATTTCACCCTTGGTGAAATAGGTGAGCGGCATCACTGAGCACAAGCGCGCCTCCTCGTCCGTGAAAAGAATGCTCAAGAGCTCATACAGTGTATTCGAATCGTAGATGCCAGGTATAGACCTGTCCATCCTTCTCTGAAGATTGCGGTAGTTATTCATTGTCAAATGGCCCAAAGTTATCCCCATCCTTTCTGCGCAGTTTCCTGAACGTTCTGAAAAGTTTGCTTTATGTTACTATATATCACATTGCTCTTCATGTAAATATATTGTTGGAGCTTGCTTCCGCACCCAATCATTTGATACGGCTGGAAAATAATTATATAATAGGCATAAGAAATAGTTTTGAAGGAGGTGATGCCACTTGACTTTCAAACTGGAAAAAGATTTTATGCTGGGCGTCGCCTCTTCTGCAACGCAGATCGAGGGCGGGGAGCTAGATCACAGCTGGAACGACTGGTACCGAAAAGGGAATATACCCAGCGGAAGCAGCCCCGCCCGGGCGGACGACCACTACGCCCGCTGGCGCGAGGATGCCGATCTGATGTCAGGGCTGGGAATAAAAGCTTACCGCTTCGGGGTTGAGTGGGCCCGCTTATGCCCCTCCGAGAACGAGGTGGACGAGTCGGCTGTCGCTCATTACAGGGAAGAGCTTTCCTATCTTAAGGCTAAGGGCATCTCCCTTCTGATGACAATCCATCATTTCACGAACCCGATGTGGTTCGAGGATAAAGGGGGCTTCACCGAAGCCGGGAACGCCAAATACTTCATTAATTTTGTCGAGCTCGCCGTACGCTCCTTCGGCGACCTCGTCTCCGAGTACATCACGATAAACGAACCCAACATATATGCCGCTTCATCGTATTATCTCGGGACATGGCCTCCTGGCGAAAGGTCCCTAAGGAAAATGCTCAAGGTAATGTCTGTGATGGCCGCCTGCCACATCCAGTCATACGAACTTATCCACAATGTGCGTCGCGAGATGGGATACGCAGACACTAGGGTGAGCTTTGCAAACGCCGTCAGGATATTCGAGCCGGCTAACCCCGGGAGCCTCCGCCAAAGGATTAGCGCAGCGCTGCTGGACCGCTTCTTCCAGGGTTCGATAACTGAGGCGCTCTGCTTCGGCAAGTTCAAGTTCCCTCTCAGAGCGCCTTTGCGAACCAAGCGTGGCACATACTGCGACTTCCTGGCGCTGAACTACTATTCGCGGTCTACCGTAGCCGGTTCTAATTTAGGCGTGCGTGAAGGTGTCCCTAAAAACGACCTGGGCTGGGAGATATATCCGGAAGGCATCGTACGCTGCGCTGAGAAGCTTCTCCGCATCGTCGAACGCCCAGTCTACATCACAGAGAACGGCACCTGCGACAACAGCGACTCCTTCCGCAACCGCTTCATTTACGACCACCTTAAGGCCCTCTGCGGATCGGGCCTCCCCGTCGAGAGGTACTACCACTGGTGCTTCTGCGACAACTTCGAATGGCTTGACGGAGAGAAAGCGCGGTTTGGCCTGGTGCACGTTGATTACGAAACGCAGAAGCGGACTGTTAAAAACTCGGGCCGCTTCTACTCAGAAGTAATAGCTGCGAACGGGGTTACAGAAGCTATATACGAGAGATATGTTGAAAACCAGGAATACCGCTTTTAGCAAAAAAACAAAACCTTGCCGCTGGGGATAGCGGTAAGGTTTTGTTTTTTTGAGATATCCTGCAGGACCGATGTTTGAAAATTTGTTCTGCAGCCTGTATAATTTGTGGTACAAACCAATTATTTCTAAACGGGAAAGGAGCCGCCAATGAAAAAAATCGTCATCGCAGAAAACCCTTCCATAGCCGTTGGCAGGCTCTTGGACGCTGGCTTCGAAGCCGGAGTTGTAGGCGGCTGCGTTCGCGACGCGCTGCTGGGGCTTGAGCCAAGCGACTGGGACATATGCACTTCAGCGGAACCCGGTGAAGTGCTTGAGGTTTTTTCAGGCTTCAGGATCATAGAAACCGGGCTGAAGCACGGCACGGTTACCGTGGTCATAAACGGTGAAAACATCGAGATCTCCACGTTCAGCATCGGCGGCGCATTTACTAAGTCTCTTGCCGAGGACCTGAACCGCCGTGATTTCACCATGAACGCCATCTTCTACAACGACAGCTGCGGCATAGTGGACCCCTTCAACGGAGCGGCTGACATAGAAGGGAGGACTATCCGCTGCGTTGAAGCTGCTGATGACAGGTTCCGCGAAGATCCTCTAAGGATACTCAGGGCCATAAGGTTCTCCTCCGTGCTCGGCTTCTCCATAGAAAGCTCCACCAGGGAAGCCATGTTCAGAAATACTACTCTGCTGAGCAAAGTTTCCTGCGAAAGGGTATCTTCGGAGTTCATCAAGATGCTTTCAGGGAAGAACTGCAGCGTCATGTGCGGATTTGCCGACATAATAGCCTTCGTGATACCAGAAATGAAAGCAACGATAGGGTTCGACCAGAAAAACGCTTATCACCCCCATGACGTCTGGACCCACACGGTGCTGGCGGCATGCAGTTCGGATGACCTTTCCGTCAGGCTGGCGATGTTCTTCCATGATATCGGAAAGCCACGGTGTTATTCCGTCGACGATTCCGGAGTGGGCCATTTCTACGGTCATGCGGAGGTTTCGGCCAGAATGGCTGAAGAAATTTTCAGGAGGCTGAGGTTCACCGCCGCGGAAGGCATAGACAAGGGAATGCTTGAGGATGTGGCTGAGCTTATAGAACTACACGACACTGATGTTGCCCCGGCGAAGAAAAGCGTCAGGAGAATGCTCTCGAAGCTGGGCGGCAGGCCTGATCAGTTCAGAAGGTACCTGCAGGCAAGGCGGGCGGACGTTCTTGCACAGGCAGCGGGCAAGGCTGCATCACGCCTTGAAGGGCTTGAAGCCCTTGAGAAGATCTTCGAAGAGGTGGTCGCCGAAAAAGCCTGCCTCACGCTGAAGGATCTGGCTGTAAGCGGAAGCGATGTCATGGCCTCTGGAGTGGAGAAAGGCGCCGATGTTGGAATTGTCCTGCGTAAGCTACTGGAAATGGTCATCGATAACCCTGAAATCAACACCAGGGAAAAACTTCTTGGGAAAATATACGAAATGAAGCATCCCCCTGACTGATAATCAGCCTGGGGGATGTCTTAGTTCTATTGCTATTTGTTTTTCTTTTTGAACTTGTCCAGGATCAGGTATGTTCCGCTCATGTCGAAACAGTAGAAGCCTGCCATAATGCCGTTGAATATCTTCTGTTCCTTTGTCATGCTGCAGCAGGCCGCATCCTTCTTTCCCAGTATCGCGTTTCCCACGATGGCTGTGCCCACGTAGAAGGCTGTCACTGCGGCTGCGTGCTTCTTGTAATCCCAATTTTCAAGAAAGTTTTTCATATCGCACTTCCTCCCGGATATATTATATTCTTGATTATATTATATCAAACTCCGGCAGTATTTTATACAAGCCTACTTCCTGCAGTACTCTTGTTATGCGAGGGCAGTTTGTCTATAATACAAGGTAGTGCAGCAATATCCGAACAATGAAGTCGAAGGTGATTTAGTGGCAAGTAAAGAGATAAGGATATCCGTCCGGAACCTGGTGGAGTTCATTTTCCGTTCCGGGGACATAGACTCCCAGTTCATGAGCAACTCGAGGGCTCTGGAGGGGACCAAGGCTCATCAGAAGGTCCAGAAGAACAACGATTACAAAAGCTACCTCCCGGAGGTAACGCTGAAGCACGAGATATCGTTCAAGGGATTCAACTTTTCGGTCGAAGGCCGTGCAGACGGCATAATCAGTGACGAAGAGCTGCTTTTCATAGATGAGATCAAGTCGACCAGCAGACCCCTTGAGCATATAGATGATCAAGGGAGCGAAACACATTGGGCACAGGCCAAGTGCTATGCCTATATTTACTGCGTCCAGAACAGCCTCGAAAGCATAGGCGTCCAGCTCACGTACTGCCAGCTGGAGACCGGTGAGATAAAAAGGTTGAGGAGGCAGCTCACGCTTACAGAGCTGGAGGAATTCTTTTTCGACCTGCTGGACAGGTACCTGGTTTGGGCCGCCCTCACCAGGGACTGGGTCGCGCTCCGCGACTCTTCCATACGGCAGCTGGATTTCCCCTTCGAGAGCTACAGGAAGGGCCAAAGGGAGCTGGCTGTTTCGGTTTACAGGACCATCGCCGAAAACAAGAAGATATTCGTCCAGGCCCCGACCGGTACGGGGAAAACCATATCGACGCTTTTCCCCGCTGTTAAAGCCATGGGCGAAGGGCATGTTGCTAAGATATTCTACCTGACCGCGAAAACGATAGTCAGGGGGGTGGCCGAGGAGGCCCTTGCAAAGATGAAGGGCTGCGGCCTGGAGCTGAAAGCGGTGACGCTTACCGCCAAGGACAAGATATGCTTCAAGGAAAAGTCAGTCTGCAACCCGGACCACTGCGAGTACGCAAAGGGCCACTTCGACAGGGCTAACGACGCGCTGCTTGAGATGCTTCGCCTTGAGAACAGCTTCACCAGGCCGGTCATAGAAGAGTACGCAAGGAGGCATAGGGTATGCCCTTTCGAGCTTTCTCTCGACCTGACCCTCTGGGCTGACTGCGTGATCTGCGACTACAACTACGTTTTCGATCCGCGGGTATACCTGAGGAGGCTTTTCTCTGACGCACCGGGCGACTACGCTTTCCTCATAGACGAAGCCCACAACCTTGTAGACAGGGCCAGGGACATGTTCTCTGCCGAGCTGAGCAAGAAGCCCATCCTGGAGCTGAAGAAGAAATTCCAGGGCAAAGAGCCGGGCATAGCCAAAGCTCTAAACAAACTGAATTCCTTCATGGTGTCCATGCGGAAGCTTGCAGAGGTCGACGGGCACTTCGTGCAGGAAGGCGAGCCGAAGGATATTTACCCGCTGCTTATGAAATTCATGAGCGAATCTGAGGAATGGCTGTCAAAGAACGAGGAAAGCGAGCTCCATGAAGGCCTTCTCGAGCTTTACTTCGGAGCGCTGGGGTTCATGAGGACAGCTGAGTTCTACGATGAGCGCTACATCACCTGCGTCGACAACAGCATGAACGAAACCAGGCTTAAGCTTTTCTGCCTGGACCCTTCGCACCTGCTCAGCGAAGCGCAGAAGAGAGGCAGGTCATCGGTTTTGTTCTCCGCGACGCTGACGCCCATGGATTATTACACCGGGATTCTTGGAGGAGGAGACGGAAGCTACAGGCTTAGCCTCCCCTCACCATTCGATGTGAAGAACAGGGAGCTGCTGATCGCCGACAATATTTCCACGAAATTCAGGAACAGGGAGAGGACGTACGCTTCGGTGGCTGAGAGCATAAGGGCCTTCATAGGCCAGAAACGCGGCAACTACATCGCGTACTTCCCGTCCTACAGGTATATGAATGAGGTTCATTCTTTGTTTTCGGACAGGAACCCCGGAATACGCACACTGGTCCAGTCCAGCGGCATGACCGAGGAGGACAGGGACAGCTTCCTCAGTGAATTCCACAGTAAAAACGCTGGAGGGCTCCTTGGCTTCTGCGTGCTTGGCGGGGTTTTCTCCGAGGGGGTGGACCTGAAGCACGACGAGCTGATCGGCGCCGTGATCGTAGGGGTCGGGCTGCCTCAGGTCTGCTTTGAAAGGGACGTGATAAAGGACTACTTCAACAAAAAGAACGGCCAGGGATACGACTACTCCTACGTGTATCCGGGGATGAACAAGGTGCTGCAGGCTGCCGGAAGGGTCATACGAACCGAAACCGACAGGGGCGCCATACTGCTCATCGACGAAAGGTTCGGCAGCAGGAGCTACCAGCAGCTTTTCCCCGGCAACTGGTTCCCGCATAAAAGAGTCAGGACCATAAGGGAGCTTGAGAGCTCTCTGAATGAGTTCTGGCTGAGAGCTGAATAGTCCTCCGGAGAAATCCGGAGGACTATTCAGCTTTTTGCTACCTGCCGAAGAATTCGGTTATCACTGCAACTGTCTCGCCGCCTATCCTTTTCTGGGCCTCGGCTGTAGATGCTCCAATGTGCGGCGTCACCGAGACGTTAGGATGGTTTACCAGTTCCAGGTTCTTGGTAGGTTCCTCCTCGAAAACATCGATCCCCGCTCCTGCGAGCTTCCCTGTGTTGAGCGCGTCCAGCAGGGCTTCCTCAGACACGACCCCGCCCCTGGCGCAGTTTATCAGATATGCTCCGTCCTTCATCATCGCTATCTCGCCGGCGCCTATGGTCGGACCGTTTTCCTTAAGGAAAGGTATGTGAAGCGAAACGAAATCGGATCTTTTGAGAACATCTGCGAAGCGGCAGTACTCGCAGGTGCAGTTCTCCGCTTCACCTATGATGTCGGTGTAAAGCACTGTCATGCCGAGAGCTTGTGCAATCCTTGCGACCTCCCTCGATATCCTGCCGAAGCCCACAAGTCCAAGCGTCTTCCCTGCTAGTTCGATCCCTTTGTATTTTTTCTTCTCCCATTTCCCTTCCCTCATGGTGACGTTGGCAGCTGCGATGAACCTTGCCAGCGCGAACATGTGGCCGATCGCAAGCTCTGCGACCGATGCGCTGCTTGAGTTCGGAGTGTTTGTGACCTTTATTCCTTTTTCAGCAGCATAGTCTGCGTCGATGTTGTCGATGCCCACCCCTGCGCGGATTATGAGCTTAAGCCTTCCGCCTGCTGCTGCATCGATGATCGGCTTCCTTACTTTTGTTGCTGACCTAACCACGAGAACGTCGTAGTCTTTCAGCTCCTCTCCCAGCTGTTCAGGTTCATAGAACTGTTCGACAACCTCGAAGCCCATATCGCGGAGCTTTGCTGCCGCCGCCTTATCCATTCCGTCTGATGCAAGTACCCTTATCATCTATTAGCCCTCCAATCCAAGTATGTCTTCGATGTTTCTCAAAAGCACCTCGATGCCTTCCTTAGTGCATTCCGCCATGTGGGCTATCCTGAATGTCTTTTCCTTCATGCTGCCGTAGCCGTTCGATATCTGGAAGCCCCTATTGCCAAGCTCCTTGTTCAGGTCGCCTACGTTTATCCCCCTGGTGTTGTTTATGACGGTAAGCGTGTCCGAAAGGTACCTCTCGTCGGTGAAGATTTCGAAGTGTTTCCTGGCCCAGTCCCTCACGATCTGCGCGCACTCCGCATGCCTCCTGTACCTGTTGTCCAGCCCTTCTGCCAGCATCTTGTCGAGCTGATAGTCCATCGCGAACATGTGCGAGAGCGACGGGGTTGAAGGATACTGGTAATCCTTTTTCTGGATGTAGTCGTAGAGCGAGAGCAAGTCGAAATACAATCCTCTGTAGGGGACCGTCTTGGCCCTCTCGACCGCCTTCTGCGAGAAAGAGCATACCGCCATTCCCGGTGGAAGGGCAAGCGCTTTCTGGGTCGAGGTTATGCATATGTCAACTCCGAGAGCGTCCACGTCTATCCTCGTTCCGCCCATCGAGCTTACGGTGTCAAGGCAGTAAACAACCTCAGGGTATTTCTTCATCACTTCTGCAATCTCGGCCACCGGGTTCATGATCCCAGTCGAGGTTTCGTTGTGGGTTATGGTTACGAGGTCATATTTGCCTGTTGCCAGAGCCTCGTCCACCATACGGGCGGTTACAGCTTTGCCCCATTCAACTTCGAACAGGTCAGCAGGCACGTTGTTGAAAAGAGCCATCTCGTACCACCTTTTCCCGAAAGCTCCTACTGAGAAGACAGCGGCTCTTTTTGCGGTGCATGAGCGTATCGCCCCTTCCATAAGGCCTGTTCCCGATGAGGTTGAAAGTAGGATCTCCTCCTTCGTGTTGAATACCTTCCTGAGCTTGTCGCTTATGCCTCTCTGAAGCGCTGAAGCATCCTTGCTTCTGTGTCCAATCATGGGAGTAGCCATCTTCTGAAGCACATCCTCCGCTACGTCCACCGGACCTGGGATAAATAATTTTTTGTACATTGAAATCTCCTCCTGTTTATGTAATATTTTTGTATTTTTAATATAAAAAGCCAATCAATCCCTGTGAAGGGACGATTGACTCGCGTTGCCACCCTAATTGACCAGCAGGCACTTTGCCCGTGGTCCTCTCAATCAATTTATCGGTTTCGCCGTGCTGCTCGTCGCAGCATTCCTCCGAGGCGGATTCACAGCATTAGTCGGCATCAGTTTTCACCTGCCACTGACTCTCTTTCCCTCTATCTGCTGTTACTGTTCTCTTCACTGGAAACTATTTAATTTTTTGTAATAAAAAAAGCCGATCAATCCCTATAAAGGGACGATTGACTCGCGTTGCCACCCTAATTGACCTCCAGATGAATATCTGGCGATCCTCTCAAACAATTTATCGGTTTCACCGTACTGCTCGTCGCAGTATTCCTCCGAGGCGGATTCACAGCATTAGTCGGCATCAGTTTTCACCGCCACTGACTCTCTTTCCCTCTATCTGCTGCTACTGTTCTCTTCATTGGAAGCTTATGTTTTTTTGTATAGAACTCATGATATTATACTATGGCGTTGTTTGTCAACACTTTTTTTCAGAATACTGTAAATATTCCATTGTTATGGCCACTGCTGTTGTATATAATGAAATCAACGAAACGGGAGCCTTTTGACGGCTTCTGCCTTTGATCGGAGGAATAGTCATGGGTCTTGGCACAATTCTTATCCTATCGGTTGCAGCCCTGTTCCACAGCACCTGGAATACAATCGTCAAAAAAAGCCTCGATAAGCAGGTCTTCAACTGGATGGCGCTAACCGCATTTTCAGTCCTGTTTTTCGTGCCTTTCTGCTTCGTGTACCAGCCAGTGTCAAGCTACGGCTGGATGTTGATGGTGCTGTCCGGCTGCTGCGAAGCAGGCTACTTCTTCCTGCTTGCAAGCGCTTATAAGCATGGAGACTTGTCCCTGGTCTACCCTTTGTCCAGGGGATTGGCGCCTGTTATTGTAGCCCTGATAACCACGATTTTCCTGGGAGAGGTGGTCACCGCAAAGGGTGTACTGGGGATCATGGCCATCGTAATAGGCATATATGTCATACATATAAGGAACTTCGGGCCAAAAGGGCTGCTTGAGCCCTTCACATATCTTAAGGAGCCTGCTTCAAAGTACGCAATCCTGACAGGTGTCACGACCGGGCTTTACTCGAACATAGACAAGCTCGCCCTTGCATATGTAGACAGCACCATGCTGATCTACGTAAAATTTCTAACAGCAGCTCTGCTTCTTCTCCCGTTCATGCTTTCAAGGAAACGCGAAGCTATCGCTGCGGAGTGGAGATCGAACAGGCGAAATGTATTCATTGTCGCCCTTCTGCTGTCCTCCGCATACTTCCTCGTACTCATCGCCATGTCGCAGAGCCAGGTTAGCTACACTGCTGCGGTCAGGGAGGTGTCTATCGTGTTCGGTAGCATAATAGGCACGGTTTACCTTAAGGAAAAGTTTGCTGAGAAGAAGATCCTGGGCACCTTATTCATCTTCGCAGGCATATTGCTGATAGCGACCTCAAGGTAAAGGGCCCTTACAGACGGTTTTCCGCCATGCTTTTCGCAGCTTCCCTTATGGTCGCAAGCTTGTACTCCCTGCTTCTTCTCGTTATGCTTATGAAATCGTATTTCACGCCTTTGACATGGTCCACGAACCTTTCGAAAGAGGCCAGGCAGGAAACTGCGCCGTTTCCGCTGCCTCCTGGAGCAGCAACGCATATGAAGGGCTTCCCAGCCAGAACATTTTTATCGCTGAAGGCTTCGCACCTTCTGAGCCTGTCGATGAAAGCCTTTAGCGATTCGCTCATGTCATGCCAGTAACAGGCGTTATGAAAACATATCCGTCCGCTGCCGCAATCTTCGAATGAAGGTTTTGAAAATCGTCCTCCACCTGGCAAAAATGCTTGTCTCGGCAAGTGCCCCAGCCGTTGCCGCAGGCCTGGCAGCGGGGCATGTTCAGCTCGTTGAGGTCGACCAGCTCTACCTGCGCAGAGCCCAGCTCTGCGCCCTTTTTAGCTTCTGCCCCGCAGGCTGCTGTCAAGCCGTCCTTGTTGGGGCTGGAAGTAATCACCATTATTTTCATTCCCATCATCCTCCTGATCTATGAAAAATTAATATTCGTAGCCCGATCCGTCCAAAACCTCCTGCTCCCTGAAGAGGCTGGACACAGCAGCCTCGTAGTCGAACAGCCTTTCTGATTTCCTGATCTTTTTGGCGTATCTCGCATTGTCTGAAAACATGCAGATCATGTAAAACCATACTTCCTTCATTTTGAAAAGCACGTTCCTTTCCCCGAAGAGAGTCTTCCTGTAGCCTTCGTAGATCCTGTCGTGGAACTCCTTGAGCACCTGTTTGTCGGGCTTCGTACCGTTTTTGATGCAGCTCGCCAATGCAGGATTGGTTATCAGCCCCCTGCCGAGCATAATGTTCTCCACACCTGGAAAAGCTGCGGCAAACTCCTGATAGTCCTTGACAGTGAATATGTCGCCGTTGTAGCAGACTTTGTTCCTGCTTATGCCCAGCGCTTCCCCGAACATCTTTAAATCCGGTTTGTTTTTGTAATAATCCTTCTGCACCCTTGGGTGGATGATCAGTTCTTCCATTGGGTACTTGTTGAATATCCGGATCAGCTCATAGAACTCCTCCGGCTGCTCTTTTCCTATCCTAGTCTTGACCGAGATTTTGGCCGAGGACCGGGAAAATATCTCTTCCAGAAAAGCATCGAGCTCCTCCTTTTTCGCGAGGAAGCCAGATCCCCTGTTTTTTGAGACGACTGTTCCTGAAGGGCATCCAAGGTTGAGGTTGATCTCAGAATAACCCAGCCTTTCGAGCTTTTTAGATGTGTGTATGAAATCCTCCGCATTGTTGGTAAGTATCTGTGGTACAAGAACAATGCCTTCATTGTGCTCCGGCAGAAGGTCGTTGAGCTCGCGCGTTGTGAAGCTTTCACTCCGGTTCGCCACGATGAACGGCGCAAAATACTTGTCTATGTTGTCAAAAAAAGCGCTATGGGCGTTCCTGTAGATGTGCCCGGTCACGCCTTCAAGAGGTGCGAAATAAAAATTCATATATCTATGGCTCCTTCTCATTTAAACCAGTCTTTCTGCTTGACATTATACATCACTTGAAGGGCTAAGTCGAGGTTCACTGTGCATGTCCTGGAAAAGATCATACATCTGCTTAGATGACCTTTACCAAAATCAAGCTTTCAAAAAACTGCGGACGTAAAAATCCGCCACTTTTGTGACGGATTTTCTGTATGGTTATTTTTGTTCAATCTCGACAACGCATTCGTTCTTGATCTTTCCTACCAGGTACTGCAGCGCATCGATTACATGCGGCCTGATGTCACCGCCTATCAGCACGTACATTATGTCGTCGCCGAGCTCAAGCTGACCTTCGTTCAGCCAGACCCTGACATGGAATATCCCGTCCAGCGCATAGGTTTCTGCAACAGCTGCATCGACCTTCGCTGCGTCATAGGCAAATTCCATACCCGTTACCAGGGAACCGTCGTCAATCCCCTGTCGCACCTTTGCTTTGGGCGTTTGCCGAACAACGCCGTTGTGAACCAGGAACATCCCGACCTTCGAAGCATCCGGGACGGCTTTTGCCTCCTTCAGCCACTCGTCCATTGAAGGCGGAATCCTTTTAGCTTTTGCGTCTGCCATCATCAACTCTCCCCTTCTGTCAGTCTAGTTTCAATTCAAAGCAGTACGCGCACTTGTCGAACCCGTAGGTTTCGTAGAAACTGTGTGCTTCAGTCCTTGGCATTCCGGAATCCAGCACTATTGCGTGGCAGCCCCTATCCTTTGCCATTTCCTTGACGCGGTCCATCATCTTTGCTCCGTAGCCCTTTTTTCTCTCCCCCTGGTTTGTTATTATGCTTGATAAGTAGCAGGTTTGGCCTGATAGCCAGAAAGTGTTGAAGAAAGTTCCATGGCAGAAACCTTTAGGCTTGCCGTCATCGAAAAGGAAAAAGGCAAAATCGTTGTCGTTTGCCAGGACATCGTTATACACCTTCCTAATTACCTCTTTGTCGTAGGTGTTGTAAGTCCAAAGCTTTTCGATGTAATCAAAGGCTATGTCAAAGTCTTCTGCCGTTGCGTTTCTGAATTCCATAAACAGTGTGCCTCCCTCTCATCCTATTTGATTTTTTGTTCTCACTCTTATTCTTAATTATAGCATACACGAGAGCGATTCAAAAAACATTCCTGTTGTAGTAAAATTATAATAGGTTTAAAACGAAAAGGGGGAAACAAGCCATGAAAAAAGAAGAGCTGATGATTACGCTGAAAGACCGTTTCGAGAAGAACATGGGCCGGCACGAGGTCCTGGAGTGGGAAAAGGTGCAGGCAAGGCTGGAGGCCAGCCCGGAAAAACTCCAGCCGCTTGGCGAGATGGAGCGGACCGGAGGCGAACCGGACGTTATAGGCTTCGATGAAGCTACTGGCGAGTACATTTTCTGCGACTGCTCTCCCGAAACTCCTAATGGGCGTAGGAATGTCTGCTACGACTTCGAAGGCCAGGAGGAGAGGGAGAAGAAAGGGGTCCACCCTGAAGGCAACGCCGTAGGGATGGCTGCCTCCATGGGGATCGAGCTCCTGAACGAGGAACAGTACCGAGAGCTCCAAAAGCTCGGCAGCTTCGACACCAAGACCTCCAGCTGGCTTAAAACGCCTCCTGACATAAGGAAGCTTGGCGGAGCGATCTTCGCCGACCGCCGCTACAACCACGTGTTCGTTTACCACAACAGCGCGCCGTCCTTCTACGCTGCCAGGGGTTTCCGCGGGTTGCTTAGAGTTTAGATGCAAAAAAGCAGGGGCAGCTGAAATCTTGCGGCTGCCCCTGCTAGGTTTTCAAGGTGATGGTCCAGGGATGACCCGGGAATTCCGAGCCTTTGCGCAAGCTCTTTCCTTGACATCGTCAGCCTGATCACATCGCTTTTCTGCCTGTACTTCTCCTGTCTGAGGTATTCAAGACAATTATTTTTTAAGCAGCCTTTCGCTGAGCATTCAAAAGGTTTACTCAACATCAAAGTCTTCTGACCATCTATGTATCATTGAGTGCAGTTTTTCGTGGATACCATGCCCTATTACGCTTTCCTCATGCTGCTCGAATTTAATGAACAGTTCCTCCTGCTCTGCTTCGCCCATCAGCTTATCAGCCGTTTCGAAAAGGCTATTGTTTTCTTTCTCGATGTGCCTTCTCATAAGATCCCTATAACCGCCAGCAGCAGTTTCGAATCCCTCTAAATCCTTGGATTCTACAGCTGCGGCCATTGACGCAATATATCTCCTTCCCTGGTCATGTTCATCTAGCAAATCACCAATCGGACCGCCTTCATTTTTTACACCGCGATTCTCCAGCTCTGCAAAGAGAAATTTCTCTTCCTTCCCATGGTGACATTTGTCAACGAAAATTTGAAGAAAATCTACAATTTCACCGTAATATCTGAGCTTCACCGTATCATCCATCCCGACAGTTATCAGCATTTTGTCTAGAATCCTTAGGACCTTCAAGGTAGCATCATGCTCTGTCCTTAAATCTCGAGTTGCTTTACCCATACCAATACCTTCTTTCCAATAGATTTATTACATTTATTATAACGTTTTCAGAAGATTCTGTATATAATCGTTTAAGGATTCTGCAGCTGCCGTAACGGCTGTCATAGGAAATTTCGATGAAAAAACAAAAGTCCTAACTCAGCTGTTTTAAGCTGGTCAGAACTTTTCTCGATTATTCATTTTATGCTTCAAGTTATCAGAAACTCATCTTCCCTTCCAAAGCGTTTACGCCGATGCCTATATTTCAACAGCTTAATGGTTTGCTATAATTCATTCTCCTCAGATTTGTCTTTCCCCGTAACTCTCGTGTGAATCAGCCCCTGCGATATAAAGGAAACAAAGAGCAGAACCAACAGGATCCACCATCCAACCGACTCAAATATGACCTCCGGAACCATTAATGTATATCCGAAATAGGCCAAGAATAATGCACCCTGAGTAATTTTGAATGCTTTTGCATCTGCTTCATTCTTTAATGCAACGAGCCTTTCATCATTTTCATGCACAAGAATTTCTCGCATACTTTGTGGAGATTTTTTTATTCGCGTGAGCTTAAGGTAGTAAACGAAAGCTACGCTCAGAGGGATAAATGACAATCCTACAATCGCCCTGTTGTTTTTTATTATATGGATGTCCAGCAAATCAAAGCATATCCCTGTTACCAGGAGAACCAAACCAACAACCAGAGTTGCTATCATGATCACTTTAGTTTCTTTTAAAATTTTCTCAGTGTTCATAAATCATTCCTCCCAAAATAAATCGTTCAAAGTCTTATTGAGTGCCTTGCATATCTCAATACATAACTTAAGGCTAGGATTGTAGTTGCCGGACTCAATCAAATTTATCGTCTGTCTCGTGACTCCGACAATATCAGCTAATTGCTCCTGCGATACTTCAGATTCTATTCTGGCGATTTTCATTTTTTTGTTTTTCAAGAGCATCATCTCCTTACTTACATCATATATCTTACATTGCATAATGTCAATTATATATTACATTTTGTAAAATGCCTTTTGTCTTAAACCACGTAAAAAGGCCAAAGATTTTACTCTTCAGCCCATTCAGATACAAATCTGCAAATGCTTTTTTTTAGCGCACTTTTCTTTTGGGAACCCACGGGATGAACATCGAAACGCTCTTCCTGTATTCTTCATATGATTTTCCAAAATCCTTTTCAAGCCTTTTCTCCTCTGATAATTTCACAAAAACCAACATGAAAATCATAAATAAAATTACAACTATCGCTGCTGCCACTGAGTTCAGATATACTGCGAATGCAAAATACATTAGGCAAGCACCGAACAGCATAGGATTTCTTGTGTACTTATATGGTCCTGTCACAACAAGGTTCTGCGTTTTAGGGCTTATCTCAATATTGCCAATTTGCAGAGGTCCGCCCTTCCCCACTGTGTTTTGTACAACAATCGACCAAATCCCAAATGCAAAACCAATTGAAAACAATACAACAGCAAAAGCCGTTCTAAATTGTTCTACCGGAAATAACTTTACACCAATCATTGGATCAAAGTACTCAGATGCACTATATATTCCATACGGGATAATTATCAATACTAGTAAACCACCGATTATATAACCTATTATCTGCTGAAGTTCCTTTTTCATGTAATCATTCTCCTTAGTTTGCTTCTGAACAATCTAAACATTCAATAAAAGTGCTATTGCGGTCAATATCACTTTCAATGTTGGTATCTTATTCTTATTTGGTGAAGAAATCTGTGAAGCTCCCAGCGGCACTTCCCCTTCCCATCCGGGACCTCTGATGAGATAGGTTCCAGCCTCGGTTCCCGTGGTTCGTTTGCCGACGCAGGCAAATTGAACAATATTTTTCAATCTCAGTATGCATGCACACCTCAACGTTCATTTCGGCAAACAAAATGGCTCTTAAGAGCAAACCTTTTTTCACGCAAAAGTACGACCCCTTAAAACTGTAAAGGATGTCGTACTTTTGGAGTTTGAACCTTATGTCAATCCAACTTCACAGGTTCATTTCTTTACTAAAATTCCCGTTTTCACCGGAAAATAAGGTACCGAAAAGAGAACCTTCTTAGCCCTCTCTTCTGATATTATAATAGCACCGCCGATCATGTCCACTTTCCGAGAAACAAGTGTTGGTATCAACTCTGAAAAAGGACGGATAACGACAATCTCCAGATCCATTTCTAATTTTTGGCATATGCGCTTTGCTAACTCGATATCGAAACCGGTAGTTACATTATCTCCAACGGTAAATGTAAATGGCCTTTCCAAGGTGCTCGTGCCAAGTATTATTTTCCCATTTTTCCCTGTCAGTTCAATTTTAGGCATTATCCCTACCGTTCCGACTTCAGGGAACCACCTTTTTGTCATCTCTTCAAAAATGCCATTAGCTTTCAGCTCAGCTATGGTATCATCTATTGCTTTTTTCAAATCTCCTCTGTCAAAGTTCACGGCAAATCCGTAATCACTACCTTTTAGCTTATCATCGTTAATAATTATGAATGATTCATCCAGATTTTTTAAAAAGTACCTTAGTATTACATCATCATAAGGAAAAGCATCCACTTCATCATTTTTTAGCGCTATGATGCAGTCCATTATCGTTTTGAAATATTCGATACGCGCATTAGGCAGTGCGCTTAGAATCCAATCTTCAAATATAAAACCTTCTAGAACAGCAAATGTTGCATTCTCGAGGTCTGAAAGGGATTTTGTTTTTATTGATTTATCTTCGATACTCATGGTACACCTCCTGGCATATATTCTTTTGTTAGAGCAGGTATTCATCCTAATTAATCAAAATAGATACTTCCTCCGATGAACTCACGCATGATTGAATTGAAAGGAATCTTCGAGGTATCCATCGGCTCACAGAAAGCTATCAGCCTCAGCAGACGTTCCTTTGTCTCCGCATATGGGCTGTCATCCTCGATTTTGTTCAGGGCCTCTATTGCAAAAGGTCTCAGCGCATTAATTTCATAAAGGAGGCTGGAATTGAACATGACGTCGGATTCTTCCTGGAACTTAAACACATTATTGTACTCACCAAGTCTAACGTTTTCCCACTGCTTTAGCGTTTCCTCCGGATGAGTTCCACGGAATCGGTCACCTCTGACAATTCTTCTTATCATTCTAACTTCAGTGCTCGGTATCCTGTTTGTCAAATCGATGTTTAATTCATAAAGCGCAGTGATGTATACTTTAAACAAGACATTTCTGTTGACATTTGTGAACAAGGCAGGATTCAACGCATGGATACCTTCCACAACAAGTATCTCATCTTGACCGACATGCAATTTCCTTGTTTTTGTGGAACGGTGGCCGGTTACAAAATCAAAAATTGGAGTATCCACGGTTTTTCCATCAATCAAATCTGAAAGCTGCTGATTAAGAAACGGAAGATCCAATGCTTCCAGACAGTCGAAGTCGTAATTGCCCTTTGCATCCAGCGGGGTTTTTTCTCTGTCCACAAAATAATCATCCAAAGAAAGCGTGACCGGATTAAATCCGTTTACGATGAGCTGCGTCGATAATCTTTGAGCAAAGGAAGTCTTGCCGGAAGAAGACGCACCAGAAATCAGAAGAACCCTGAGTATGTTCTTCCGCTGAAGAATCATATCTGCAATATCCGATATTTCCTTCTCATGGAGAGCTTCCGTCATCCCGATCAGCTTCATTGTTGCACCACTTGCGATATAGTTGTTGATGTCACGTAGAAGTTCCAATTTAATGTTTTTAAGCCATTTTTGCGTCTTATCATAAGTGGCGGAGAGTTTGTCGGGCGGAACCCATAGACCGCTTTCTTTATCAGGTTCTTTAAAGTTTACAATGAATCCATCTTGGTAGGGAATTATCGTGAAAGCTTCAATCTTTTTCACGCTGGTTTCACAGGGATAAATCATTTTAATATCGTTGCCCTCTACAAGGTAATGGTAATAGCCACCCTCCTCCTTTAAAAACTCAATTTTAGGGTCGCTCAGAATCCATTCTTTCAGCTTCAATTCGATCTGGCGGACTTCTCTCACCGAAATCCCGGTATCCTTAAACCTGCAGAATACTCCCTCCCCTATTGTATATGCTATTTTTAAAGATTCTTCTGGAAAAAGCTCTTTGATCAATACGATCAACCCTAGTTTGACAGTCTGACGGCTTTGAAGCAGATGCGTTTCTGGCATATTTCCACCTTCTTTCAATTTGCTGCAGATTTTAATATTAGAATATTCTAACAATAATATAACATTGCTAACTGATATATTCCAGACTAATTTTCATATCATATTTAAAAAAATGAGCTTCTGCAGATATTTTCTGCAAAAGCTGCTATTTTATATGAAATTGTATCCTAGCTTGAATGCCTTGGTGTTTATTTCCTCATATTTTTCTTTTCCTTTTTTCCTGAACATGTCGTTCATTCCCTTTATGCCTTCCTCTTCAGTGAAGTCACCTGTAGCTTTTGCTATCACGCCGGCCATTATTATGTTGGCACCCTGCCTGTGCCCAATTTCCATTGACATGGCGGCACTAGGAACAGATATGACCCTCACGTCATCCCTTATAGCTGTATCGCAGGTAACCATATCTTTGTCAATAACCACGATGCCTCCTGGAGCTACAATTTTTATGAACTTAAGGAAGGAAGGATTATTCATAGCTAGCAGCACATTGGGTTTTTCCTGAGCAGGGTTGTAAATCATCCCTTCGCCATACTTGACTGTGCAGTTTGCGGTACCGCCTCTCATTGCAGCACCATAGGATGGCATCCAGGTTGCGTTCAGTCCTTTGTATACTGCAATCTGGGAAATTACCAGACCAGATGTCAATATGCCTTGTCCTCCCGATCCGGCGAACACTATTTCTTTCATAATTATTTCGCCTCCCTTGTTTTGAACTCACCTATTGGATAGTAAGGAATAAGTTCCTTCTCAATTCTGTCTATTGCCTGCAAAGGAGTCATTCCCCAGTTTGTTGGACACGGTGAAAGAATCTCAACAATTGAATATCCTTCGTGGTTAATTTGTGCTTCCAATGCATTCTTAATATAACCTTTCAGTTTGTTTACATTGGCTGGTGTTGTCATGGTTCCCCTTGCAACATAAGCAACGTTAGGGAACTGGCTTGCTACAAGTTCAGGGAATTTTAGAGGCATTCCGGTTGTTTCACAGTCTCTTCCGCGAGGGCTGGTTGCCGTTTTTTGACCGGGCATCGTTGTGGTGCTCATCTGTCCGCCTGTCATGCCGTAGTTTGTATTGTTGACAGCTATTACCGTGAAATTCTCGTTCCTGTAGGCGGCATTCATAGTTTCAGCTATTCCTATGCTGTATGCATCGCCGTCACCCTGATAGGATATTATCATTGTATCAGGGTTTACCCTCTTCATGGCTGTACAGACAGCGGCGCTTCTTCCATGAAGTGCATCGAATTTGTCTACATCAAGCCCTATCCCCGCTAATCCGATACATCCAACTCCAATACCGAATATTACGTTCTTATCCTGTCCCAATTCTTCAAGGCATTCAGCAATAAGCCTTAAAACCAAGCCGTGGCCGCAGCCCGGGCAGAACATCATCTGATTTGTCAGTATTGAAGGTGTTTTCTTTGCTTTTGCCATGTTAATATACCTCCTTCATTTCCCCTGCCTCGATCGTCAGGTAATCATCGTGGATCTTCTGCACTGCAGGTACCCCAAGAACATAAGGCAAGCAATATACAGGTGTTTCGGATCTCTTCTGTCTCTTTACGGCCAAAGCAACATCGTCCACCATCTGCCCCAATGCGTTTGTCTCTACCGTTATGTACCCTTTTAGGTTCGGATTAACCTTTTCAAAGGCTTTCTCAGGGAAAGGCCACAGGGTAATAGGCCTTATGAAGCCTACCTTGTGTCCTTCGGCCCTCAATTGCTCTACAGCGCCCATAGCTGATCTGCCAGGTATTCCGAAAGCAACGAACACATAATCGGCGTCCTCAAGATAGCCTTCCTCCCATCTCTGCTCATTTGCCTTAACCGCTTCATACTTTGCCTTGATCTCGCCGGCTTCCCTTATCCTGTTCTTATATAGAGGGGAGGTCCTTGGATTGGTGTGCTTTCCATCTATGAATCCAGGCATCCTTGCTGCATCTTTAAATTCTGGAAGGTCGCAAGGTTCCATCATCTGACCTAATGCGGCTTCAGTCATTATCTCAGCAACCATCTTGTATTTTTCAGCCAGCTCGAAGGCCAAGCCTACCAGCTCAACCGCTTCCTGAACGCTGTATGGGCTCAGCACTATGCATCGGTAGTCGCCATTACCGCCTCCGCGCGTTTCCCTGTGGTAGTCTGACTGGCCTGAGTCAAGTGTTCCAAGACCGATTCCATACCTCACTACGTTGACTATTACCAAAGGAAGCTCTTCGTCGGATGCACAGGAAATACCCTCCTGTTTCAAGCTCATTCCTGGACCTGATGAGGCAGTCAAGGATCTCACTCCGCATACTGCTCCTCCCAGAACCATATTTATTCCTGCAACCTCGCTTTCAGCCTGGATAAACACTCCTCCAACTTCTGGCATTCGCTCTGAAAGATATTCCATAATCTCAGTCGAAGGGGTTATCGGATATCCCGCATATAATCGTGCTCCGGCTCTAACCGCTGCTTCAGCAATGGCAATGTTGCCTTTCATCATGTCACCCATTATTTATCTCCTCCTTTTTCGCCCAAAACCTCGAACACCCAGTCCGGGCACATTGTATAGCATATACCGCAGCCTATGCACTTTTCATCATCGATCGATACAGGTCTGTAGCCTGTTGCACTTATCTCCTCCTGAAATGAAATCGCTTTTCGGGGACAATTGGCAACACAGTAACCGCACTGTTTGCACCTTTCTGATCTCACAAGAACTTTCATAATTCAATTAAACCTCCCTCTAAGTCAAGTATTATTAATCAATACCTGCATTTATTTAAACATATAGCCTGTACATCAAATTTTTTCTGCAAAATTTAATTTTTTGTCGATCGTTCGAATTTCTTCAACAAAAAATTGAGACATCTGACCGTTCTTAAGGTTGGCAATATTCCCAATATTTTTTATTTCTTCATAGTTGATGCAATTTCCTTCAAGTATCAGGAAAAAAATAGCTTTATCAACGCATTCCAAATTGACAAAGTTGGTTTGCAGCAACTGGTCTGTTTAAAAAAGGCGTAAACTGTCCCTTTTAATCAGCCAAATTAATGTTATGCTTATATTAAAAGAGGAATTTTGGAGGAATTTATGCTGATAATAAATCTTGATGAAAAATCACGAGAACCCAAGTATAAGCAAATTATTCAGCAGATAATCGAAAAAATCAACAGAAGGGCTCTTACTGCAGGCGATAAGCTTCCGTCTACTAGAAATCTTGCACAGATGACCGGTGTGCACCGATCGACAGCAGCACTTGCTTATCAGGAGCTTTGGTCCCTTGGATATGTAGACCTGAAGCCCAACTCCTGTCCGTTGGTCAGAGAAAGAAAAGAAATTACTGGCAGGACTTCTTCAGATGTAGAAGGCGCAATCCGATGGCCGGAGATATCTTCCTGGGACAATATTAATGGTAGATTCAGCCGCATGCAATCAGACCATAATTCCAGTCTGATCGATTTCAGCACTATGAATATAGATATCTCGGTGCTTCCCTTCGAAAGCTTCAGGTGCTGTCTTAATGAAGCCATATACAAAATAGGCGGTGAACTTTTCGAATACGGTGATCCACTGGGATATTATCCTTTAAGAGAATACATTTGCAAGCACCTCGAAAGCCATGGAATTTCCGCATTGCCCGAAGAAATAATGATGACCAACGGCACCCAACAAGCAATTGACCTGGTTTTGAAAATGATTGCCATTCCCGGCAAAAAAATTGTCATCGAATCGCCGACATACAAAGAAATATTTCCTTTGCTGGATTTATACAAGCTTGTACCAGTTGAGATCCCAGTTAACGAAAACGGCATGGATTTAGATATACTTGAAGAAAAGATTCTTTCTGAAAAGCCGGTTCTCATATACACCATGCCGAATTTTCAGAATCCGACAGGCATAAGCACTAGCCAGGAACACAGGGAAAGATTGATCAGCATATCCGAAAAATATGGGATTCCTATGATTGAAGATGGTTTCCAGGAAGAGATGAAATATTTTGGCAAGACTGCACTTCCTGTAAAGTCAATGGACAAACACAAGACTGTTATTTACTGCAGCTCTTTTTCAAAAGTGCTTTTCCCAGGTATCAGAGTCGGGTGGATAGCGGCAGATAGTCAATGTATAAAAAGACTTGCGTCCCTGCGCCATTTCAGTGAAATATCTCCAAGCATGATACTCCAGGCTGGATTATACAATTTCTGCAGCAAAGGCTATTATGATCGTCATTTAAGCCGGCTAAACAGGACTTACAAAAAAAGAATGAAGATAGCTATCGATTCCCTGAACAAATACATGGACAAAAACTTGGCCTACTGGCATGAACCTTCAGGAGGATACCTTATATGGATTAAACTTAGGGGAGAGTGCAGTTTTAAAGATTTGGAGAAGATTGTTGAGCAATATGGCGTGCGGGTTGCCATGGGAGACAGGTATTTTTACACTGATACCGACTCTGTCTTTTTCAGGCTTTCCATTTCTGCATTAAATGAAATTTCAATACCGGAAGGCATTCGGAGACTTGGAAAAGCTGTTGATAAAATATTTAGCAAAGGAGAGGCTAATCATGAATGATTATTTCGAAAACGTTCCACGAGCGAGCTTCCTTAATCTGCCGACACCTATTTCTAAACTAACCAGATTATCTGAGTATCTGGGTGGACCTGCAATATATCTTAAAAGGGATGATCTGACCGGACTCGGCCTTGGCGGAAATAAGACAAGGAAGCTCGAGTATCTTATAGGTGAAGCCATAGCTCAATGCTGTGATGCAATCATAATGCACGGCGATGTCCAATCCAACTGCTGCAGGCAAGCTGCTGCGGCAGCCGCTGCCACAGGGCTCAAATGCCATTTGGCACTAAGTGGTGAAATACCCTCAGCGGCTGAAGGCAACCTGCTGCTAGATTGTATTTTCGGTGCGGAAATCCACTGGTGCGGAAACTATGTTAACGGCGAATTGGTCCCGGATATTGCAGCCGAGCTTAGGGCAAAAGGGCTCAAACCTTATATTATCCCGTATGGTGGATCCAATTCAACGGGAGTGCTTGGTTTTGCCACGGCTATACTGGAAATAAGGGATCAGCTTGAGTTATGCGGGGCAAAGTTGGATTACATCGTTACCCCTTCAAGCTCAGGAGGCACCCATGCAGGCATACTGCTCGGCAATGACCTGTTCAGCCTAGGCGCAAGGATACTGGGCATTGGAATTGACAACGACCAGTCAGGAGAATACGAAAAATATATGGCCAAGATCGCAAATGATGCCGCAGAAAGAATCGGGTATTTCAAGAGATACTCGGCAGCAGATTTCGAGATGGACTACAGTTACTTAGGCGAAGGTCATGGGGTAATAAGTCCTCTAGAAAAAGAAGCTATGTACCTCACAGGAAAGTGCGAAGGTATCCTTCTCGACCCTGTATACAACGGAAAGGCAATGGGAGCCTTGATAGACATGATTCGAAAGGGCAGATTCTCTAAAAACGAAGCCGTGCTTTTGTGGCATACAGGAGGAATCCAAGCTGTATTTACCCGCTCCGGAGAAATTCAAATTGAAGGGCAAGTCAATGCAAAGGACTTCCCTGTCCACCGCTAATATATGGAATTGGTATGTGCAGCGATGGGATTTCAATGGTTATTAATCATTGCCGACAAGATACTTATCGGATAAAAAAGAACCTTGGATAAGGTTCTTTTTTTTGATTTGCTTTAATTTCTTCAACTGTTGAGTAATTAAGTTATCCCTTTTTAATGATTCAAATTTGTTCAATGTATTATAGGATAAATATCCATTATTTGTTACCTTGTCACTGTTCCAATAATCTTTATGACATTTATTCATGAATTTCTCTAGCTACTCTCATTATGGCACATATGTTCGTTTCGTGCCAATATCAACATCATTCTTTAACAGAGCGTAATATTAAAACTGCTGAAAGCCCTGATATCAAGTAATTTTGTGCATCTGCCTCAGCAATCTTCGTCTGATGAGCTTGAACTCTATATTCGCCTACCAATAAAGGGTTCGATACCTCTATTAAGACCACTATCTTTGCAGTAACCTCACTGCAGTCAGACTTCACTATGATTAATTGCTTGAGCCCCATACATTTGTACAAAAATCCCAAAGTAGCTACTTACTTCCTGTATCTAAAAATGATGTGAGTATGATATCATGATTTCTTGTAGGATATATACACTTATTAAAAACTAATTCATGCATAATTCACATTTTGTAATTAATACTTTTTATAATAATTTTGAAACATAGATGGTATTTGATTAGGATCTAACTTATGTACATCAGAAAATTCTCTAATATAATACATATTTCCGAAAGGCACCGGTTCTGAATAACATGTTTTAAAAACAATCGTATGTTTTCCATAAAACATTGGAGTTTTCATCTGAGTTAATAGATGCAATCTATATGCTTCTGAAACATCTGTGCAATTTCTGATGTATTCTTTTACTGTGTGAGTGTATCTATCAATGCTTTGAGAAATTGCAATAGCATCATGTTCAATACCACATAATGGGATTTCATTAATCATAATATAATCACTACTATACTTTTCTTTACATTTAATCGCATCTGATTCCTTGTCACCCACCCCCATAATAACATATCCTGTGCGATTAGGACCAATATTGTTAATTGCTGTCAATGTTTTTATAACTTGATCAACTACTCCATAATCAATCTCATTGCCATATAATGGAACAAATCCCAATTTAAAGTCATACAAATTTTGCTCTGTTCTCGATTTATTCAAAATATTTGTAAATTCCATTGTCCAATCATCAAGAGCAGGATCCTCACTTACTCCCTGTGAAAAAGCATCCTGAATCAATCCACTAATAGCATTAATAGCATTCTCTATATATGAGATTTTTCTCAAAGGCGTATTTATTATATTGCCACAGTGACCATCAAGTTTCTTTGCGAATAATGAATAATTAACGTCCGTTTTCCCTTGCTTTATCACCAACTTGTGAATTGCCATAAAAACAATTTGAAATGAAATAATTAAATCCGATATATTTGTTGGAGCATTGGTAATTTGTCTGAAACTTTTCCCTGCTGCGTTAATCATTTCTTCAAAACAAGACATTACAATTCTGAACTGTTTTTTTACTGTCTCAAACCCAATGCGATCTATTGCATTGTTAATTTGTGTCATCTCTAAAGGAATCGAATCATCAAGTGGATTTGGTGAATATCCGTAGAATTTATTCAACATTTGGTTACTAAATAGCTTTCTTTCATTTTCAGATAGAATCATATTTGAAAGAATATATGCAATTGCCTCTTCATCTCTAGATTGTCTCATTTCCGGCTCGTTAATAATTCCATTCTTTACCCAAAATATATCTTTCATATAAATAGAATATGGAAGGCGATAATTGCTTAGGCTTATATTGGACATGTCTTTTAATAGCAGTTTATCTTCTGAAATATCTCCACGTATTTCTGAAGCTAATTGGCGAACCATAGTAGCAAATTGAGTTCCAATTCCAACTTGTCTTAGTTCTTGTAATGATAGGTGCTTTCCAGTTGAATTAATTCGCTTGAAAACTTCTTCAACATCATCATCATTAGAAGCCGGAAAAACTGAAATGGGTAATGGATAGTTAGCAATCCCTTTACAAATTGTCGATGAGAGCACTGGCCCTTTCTGTTGAATTCTGTTATTTCGTATTTGTTCAATTGTATCTGGCATTGACTCTAAGTTAAAATTACCATCTTTAATATTATATTTCTGTGCGATAAATGAACATATCGAATCCAACCTCTGCATCCCATCAATTATTTCATATTGACCTGATTCAGTTATTGCAAATAAGAACATTGGAACTGGTAATCCTTTTATTATTGTATCTAAAAAATTTCTTTTTTCTTCTATACTCCAGCACAATTTTCTCTGATATTTTCGGTTAACTATTAATTTATCATTGATATATAAAGAATAAATTTGACTGATTGTCATTGCTTTAATTGACAATTCTTCCTGCACATACATATGATAAGTCTCCCTTTTGCTAATAATCATATTAGTTATTTTTATCTACTTTTTTATTCCCTAAAAATTAATATAATAATTCTCTCAGATTTTTAATACATGATTAAAATGAAAATGTATTATTAATTGACATCAATATCAGTTATTCTAAAATAAGTTAACTCGTTGCATGCGAAATTTAGAATCTTCACTGTCCCACTTTAGGAAAATAAATACATTGAACTTTTTCTTAAATAAATAATTTTCTTACTTCTTGTACTATTTTTACACTTACATAGTTTTTTTCACAACTATCATACTTAAAATTTAATAATTCATCCAATAAAATACACAAATTATTAATCTTGTATTTAACTACAAAAAAACTCAATATTACTTTCTGAAAATTTCTTAGCTTATACTTACAGATTACTTTTTGAATACACGAACATTAGGGAACTATTTATACAAAATATGCTATACATTTACGTAAAACTCCCCGTAATATTCGTGAATTTGAATATTTCCTCAAAAGGTGCCCCCCTCAAACGCCCCCTAGAACCAGTATGAGGGAACATAAAATCTAATTGTTATTATAACATCAAAATCGCTGAAAGCCCTGATATCAAGCTATTTGCGCTCTATCAACACGACCGTCTCAACGTGCGGCGTGTGCGGGAACATGTCCATGACCTTGACTGCCCTTACCTGGTATCCGTTATCCACCAGAACTTTCAGGTCGTTGGCCAGGGTCTTAGGGTTGCATGATACGTATATTATGTCTTTAGCATCGAAATCTATTACATGCTGAAGCGCCTTAGGGTGCACGCCAGGCCTTGGCGGATCCAGTATGATCAAGTCAGGCTTCTCCTGTATAGTCTTAATAACCTCTGCAACGTCTCCTGCTATGAAGCAGCAGTTTTCCAGGCCGTTCCTCTTCGCGTTGGCGTTTGCTGATTCAACAGCTTCTTCAACCAGCTCTATCCCTATAACCTTTTCGGCGTTCGGCGCCACTATCTGTCCTATTGTTCCTGTGCCGCAGTAGAGGTCGAATACAACCTTGGAGTCCGTATCTCCAAGGAAGTCCTTCACCATGCCGTAAAGCACTTCGGCGCCCTTCGAGTTCGTCTGGAAGAAGGACTCCTGCCTTATTATGAACTCCAGGCCGAAGAGGCTTTCAATTATATAGTCCCTGCCGAATAGCACCTCGCAGCTGTCCACCCTTATCGCATCGGAAAAGCTGTCATTTATAGTGTGCAGTATGCTAGTAAGCTTTCCATCATATTCTAGGCCTTTGAGCAGCTCAGTCATCTCGGCTAAGTCGAAGTCCATCTGAGATGTCGTCACAATGTTTATGAGTATCTCGCCAGTGTTCTTTCCCTTCCTGACAACAAGGTTTCTAAGGTAGCCTTCCCTCTTCATTATCTTGTAGTGTGGCAGATTTTTTTCCCTGAAGTAGTCCCCTACCGTCTGGTGTATTATCCTGAAGTCGCCGTCAACAATCCTGCACTGGTCGGTGTTGACTATGCCGAAGCTCATTCCCTTCGCATGCATGCCCAGTGTCAGCTCCCCGCCCTTCCTGATGTCGCCGAAGGAGAACTCCATCTTGTTCCTATACTCGTACACCTCAGGGCTTCCCTGTATGCCCAGGAACTCGAAGCCGGTAATACCAGCCTTAGTAAGGAGCTCAATAACCTGCTCCTTCTTGAACTCGAGCTGCTTTTCGTAATTGACATTCTGCGAGAAGCAGCCGCCGCAGTTTCCGAAATGAGGGCATGGGGCATCAACAGCATACTCAGCATCCTTAATGATGCTGAGAAGCTTGGCCTCTGCGTATTCCTTCCTTTTCTTTGTCACCCTTGCCAGGACGGTCTGTCCAGGGAACGCACCCTTGACATAAACCTTCAAGCCTTCATTGTGGGCGATGCCGTATCCGGCAAACTCAGTCTTTTCTATTATAAATTCGTACTCGTTACCTTTTCTCAATTTTCTTATCCCCATTTTCTATTATTAATTTGCTGACCCTCTGCCCGAAAGTGCTCTTCTTTCTGGACGAGTGGAGCAGCGTGTTGTATGCTATCGTTACTATTATTATAATGAGCAGAAGCATCCCTATAAGATCAGCAACAAAAAGTCCAAGTGTGACCGTCATCAGAACATCCCCTAAAAGGAGTATGATAACCGAACTAACAAGGATTATGAGCATGTCTATGACGTTAGCTAGGAGCGCCCTGCCGATGGAAATCTCTCTTTTAGCTTTTTCCTTTTTCTTCTTTTCAGACATTAATATCCCTCCCGTCATCGCGTACTACATTATTATGCTACACAATGCTTCCCGTGTAAATATTTTGTTTGTGTGAAAGCACCACATTATCTTGCGAATATCGTTTTTTACGGTATAATTTTAATGTGATTGTTTTTTTCATTATGTGATTTTAATTCGAGGTGGTATTCAGTTGTCAATTCTAAAGAAGTTAAAAGATTTTTTGCTGGAGTACATAGATATCATGATCTTTGCTATTCTGGTTCCGCTAAAGCTAACCAAGTTCAGTCAGCAAATTTACAACCTGGAGTTCGCAGACGTTGCTGATCCGGCAGCCTTCCCATTTGCACAGGTTTTGGTTCCGGCACTGGCATCAGTCCTGCTTCTGCTGGCTATTTCCATGCTTTTCAAGCGTTCGCGGTCCAGGTCAAGGTTCCTGTTCGTGTCCAACCTTGTTTTGACATTCGTCCTGATCTGCGACCTTACTTACTACAATTACTTCAAGGACATGATCTCCATTCCGGTTCTCGTAAACGGTCTGCAGCTGGGAGCTGTTAACACCAGCGTCGGTACTGTTTTCGACAAATACAGCCTCAGATACGGAATAGACCTCGTGACTGTGTATCCATTTGCAATGGTTTTAAAAATGCTTCTGATGAAGACTTATAAAGCTCCTTACACCCTTAAAAGGAGAGTCATCTCCTTCACCTGCGTTCTGGCAGTATCTTTCGCCATAAACGCTGCTTACATCTATAAAATGCAGCTATATCCTATCGACACACTGACGACGCTTTACAGCAGGGTCAACGTTGCAACGAAGCTCGGAGACCTTGACTACCATTATCTTGACGCTTACAGCACCGTGAAATCCTCCATGGCCAGAATTGTCCCTGTTTCTCAGGCAAAGCAGGCTGAGATAAAAACGGCACTCCAGTCGAACAACTCTGTATCCGCCAAATATTATGGAAAATACAAAGGCAAAAACGTTATAGTGATACAGGTAGAAGCGCTTCAGCAGTTCGTAATAGGCAGGTCCTATAACGGCGAGGAGATTACTCCGAACCTGAACAAATGGATCAGCCGAAGCATGTACTTCGACAATTACTATACCCAGGTTTCCTCCGGCATGACTTCGGATGCGGAATTCGTATCGAACAACTCGCTTTACCCGGCTGATGCCGGATCAGCTTACTACCTGTATGCTGGAAACAAGTTCACCTCGCTTTCCAATGAGATGCACGACAACGGGTACTACACCGCAGCCCTTCATGCATATAAGGAAAGCTTCTGGAACAGGAACGTCATGTACAAAGCCCTGGGCTTCGACGATTTTTTCAGCCAGAAAAGCTACGAATTCAATTATTCAGTAGGGCTTGGCCTGAACGACCGTTCATTCCTGCTCCAGAGCTTAGACAAGATGAAGGTTATGAAAGAACCTTACTACTCCTTCATAATCACGCTCAGCAGCCACTTCCCTTTCGACGATATATATAAATACGGAGATTTCGACCCGGGCGAGTATAAGGGGACGCTTCTAGGCAGATACCT
This sequence comes from Clostridium sp. UBA699, assembly GCA_002298915.1. GTDB lineage: Bacteria > Bacillota > Clostridia > Clostridiales > Clostridiaceae > UBA699. The sequence continues at coordinate 158,682 of DBML01000001.1, read as the reverse complement.
GCAGGCAATCCACTACGAAGACGAACAGCTCGGTGTGTTCCTTGAGGAGATGGAGAGGCAGGGCATAACCAAGGATGCTATCATAGTCATGTACGGCGACCACTACGCGATACCTAAGGACGGCTCTGACCAGCTTTATGATCTGCTGGGCATTACGGACCCGACCGATGTAGACTATATAGAAACGCAGAAGGTTCCGCTCATAATACATGTTCCTGACGAATCGCTCAAAGGCGTCAACCACACATTGTCCGGCCAGATAGACTTCTACCCTACTATATCTAACCTCATGGGTATCAATGCTGAAAACGTAATGGGTCAGGATATACTCAACTCGACCCCTGACAAGATCATTTTCAGGAATGGTTCCTTCATAACAAACACTGCATACTACAACTCCCTTAAGAATATCTATTATGACCTTAAGACGGAGAAGGCAATTCAGCCAACTACCGAGCTGCTGGACCAGAAGGCTGACGTCGTAACAAGACTAAACTACTCCGACACTATCCTCAAACATAATTTGTTGAAAGTCATTAATTGATATATAATATAACTGTGACAAATCAAAGTTTAGTGAGGTGTATATATGCTCCAGAGAATCAAGGTTAATATGGATGTTATGGAAGCCATGCTTTACTACTGGCAGGCTACCAGCGAAAAAGACAAGGTGTCGGAAAAGTATCTCAACGACCTGGCAGTGATGCCCGGGCTTGCGCTTACTTATGACGATGAGTTCAATGCCGAGTCGGTTAGAAAGGTCCTCAGTGCCATCACGAACCGCGAGCCTTTCGCATCTAAGATAAAGAAGGAAAGCAGGTTCTGGAACAACAACATGTGGATGCTGGAGGATTTGGCATACACAGACAGCATAATCCAGCCGCTCAAGAAGCTGAACCTGGACCACCTGGTCGATGAGGTAAACAAGGCAGTGCCTTCGGGGAAGCTCGAGGAAGTTGAAGTGTTCTTCTCACCGCTTCACCTTGAGGACTCTTACGAGGCCGGAAACAAGCTCATAGTCAACTTCTTCAGGATAATGCCGGATGCCGAAGGCAGCCTTAAGGTTGGAGAGCTTGCGCTGAACGATTTCATAAAAGAAAAGCTAACAGCTTTGGTTTCAAGATAAAAAAATGATGTCCGAAACGGACATCATTTTTTTATTTCTCTCTTCATTTTCTGCTTCATGAGCATGTCCACGAGGATGGCTCCGATGAGCACCACAGAAAGGGCGAAGTCGTACTTTCCCTTAATGGAAGGGTTGAACATCCCTATCGCTTCGTATGCTATTAGTATCAGGCATACGGCTATGATGAAGTTCGCCTTGTAGTTCGCATACCTCTGGTTTACAGCCGGATTATCAAGCCCCGCGGCCTTCCTGACCTTCTTGCTGTACTTCATTAGAAGAGCTGCAGCAAGCCCTATGACGCCCAGGAGCAATATTACTGTATCCATTATGTTACCTCCAAATTTTCAAGCTAAGAGAATTATAGCACAAATTTAAATCATCCGCACGAATATCCTGTGGTATATGTCCACGGTATAACCCAGGAACATGGCAGCTTCCTTGAGGTAGTTGTATACCTCCCTGTACTTCAGTATAGTTATGGCGTCTTTGTTCTCAAAAAGCCCCGAGAGACCAGAGATGTATATCTCCTCCATGGAATTCTGGGAAAGCCTTATGCTCTCTATCTTGCTCTGCGACTGAGCAGGCGCCGTCTCCAGTACGGATATGGCCTCAGTGAGCTCCAGCGCAGCCTGGCAAAGAAGGCTTGACATGCCAATTATCGTTGCGTCGGGTTCTATGCGCAGGGCTCTTATCGTCTTAAGCACAGACTTGCAGCATTCTATTATCTTGTTCATCTCGACGGATATGGAATAGATGTCCTGCCTGTCGAAGGGAGTGGCGAAGGCTTCAACGAGGTCGCTCTCAAGCTTGAACCTTATCCTGTCAGCCTCGTTCTTTTTTACCAGGACGTCGCTGAAGTCGGCCTCATCCCTGTCCTTTATCCATTTTTCAAGGGCGTGTATTGCCTTGTAGTTTGTCCTGCTCTGCTCCAGCAGCATTGCAAAGAAATCATATTTCTTGGGGAATATTTTATCCAGCATGTTGTTTGCTTTCATCACAGAACCCTCCAGTTGATGATAAAGTATGTGACCGCCGCAAAGACGGCCGAGCAAGGCATTGTTATGAACCATGCCGTCACTATCTCCTTGCCTATGTTCCAGTTGACCATCCTGTATTCGTCGGCAGCACCTACTCCCATGATCCCGCCTACAACGACGTGAGTCGTCGAGACAGGCGCTCCTGTGAAGGTTGCAAGGAGTATGGACGTACCGGAGGAAAGCATGGAATCCAGGCTGTGTATTGGTCTCATGTTGTATATCCTGTAGCCAAGCGTCTTCATAATTCTCCAGCCGCCAAAGGCAGTACCCAGAAACATGACAGCCCCCACCATGAGCTTGATGTATACAGGCACCGCCTCCGTGCTTGCTAGCCCCTGGGAGATTAGCGCCAGCGATATAAGCCCTGTTATCTTCTGGGAGTCATTTGCTCCGTGGCTGAATGCCAGAGCTGCCGCAACGGGCAATTGTAGGCTGTTTATGCTTTTGTTTATGCTGAACCTGGCGTTCCTCAGCAGGAGGTTCGCAGCCTTCTGTACCGCATAGGCTATGGCAAAACCCAGAACAGGCGAAAAGACGAGTGCAGCTATGACCTTTGCAATACCCTCCAGCCTGCCGGTGGAGAAGAGCTCGTTGAAGCCCCAAAGTACGATTCCCGGACCGCTGTATATCCAAGCTGCTCCTATAAGCCCGCCTATCAGAGCATGCGTGGAGCTGGAAGGAAGACCCAGCCTCCAGGTGAAAATGTTCCATATGACTGCCCCCAGCACTGCAGCTGTAAGCACATGGATCAGGTTGCTTCCAGGGGGAACCTCGATTATTTTAGATACGGTGTCCGCCACCAGGTTTCCGCTGAACAGGACTCCCATAAGTCCAGATACTGAGGCAAGAAGCACCGCCTGCTTTGGCGTTGCCGCCCTGCAGGCTATGAGCGTTGCGACGACGGAGCTGGCGTCGTGCAGGCCGTTCGTAAGCGTGAATATGAGTGCTATTACAATCATGATCACGAGCATCGTGTCCATACCTGCCATGTAAGCCTCCCCCTTCCTCTGAAATTATATATATTATAACACGGAGGGAGCAAAAAGGCGCCATCAAGGCGCCTTTTAAACAACAATTTCTATTTTGCTCTTCCGATATCTTTTCTGTAGTAGATCCCGTCGAACTTGATCTTCGCCATGTCAGCATATGCCTTGTCTATGGCTTCGTCAAGCGTGCTGCCGTTGGCCTGGGTGCAGAGAACCCTTCCGCCGTCGGTGTAGAACTTGCCATCCTCGTACTTCATCCCTGCAGCCATGACGGTGTTCTCTACCTCATCGACTCCGGTTATCTCGAAGCCCTTCTCGTACTTTCCAGGGTATCCGCCTGATGCTGCAACCACGCAGCAGGATGCTCCCTCATGCCACTGGAGGTCGAAGCTGTTCAGCTTCTTGTCCATTGCAGCGTTCACAAGGTCTACGAAATCGCTCTTCAGCATTGGGAGGACCGCCTCTGTTTCAGGGTCTCCCAGCCTCACGTTGTACTCCAGGAGGTATGCGCCCTTCTTGGTTATCATCACGCCGAAGAAGATCACCCCTGTGAAGTCCAGGTTCTCCTCCCTGATTCCCCTGAGGGTAGGAGCCATGATGTTCTTTTCGAAGTCTTCCTTCACCTCGTCAGTGTAGCAAGGATTCGGCGCTATAGCTCCCATTCCGCCTGTGTTGGGGCCCTTGTTGTCGTCGAATATCTGCTTGTGGTCCTTTGCGGAAATGAAAGGAAGTATGACCTCGCCGTCGCAGATGGATAGTATTGAAGCCTCAGGTCCAACGAGGAATTCCTCGATTATGATCTTCTGACCTGAGCCTTGGAATATGTCCTCAACCATGAACTCGATTATGGTCTTCTCCGCCATGTCGTAGTCCTCGCAGATCACGACTCCTTTGCCCGCTGCAAGGCCGTCAGCCTTTATAACGATAGGGTACTCGCACCACTTAAGGTACTCGAGAGCCGAGTCCTTGTCGTTGAATGCCTCGTACGCAGCTGTCTTAATGCCGTACTTCTTCATGAAAGCCTTTGAGTAAACCTTGCTTCCCTCGAGCTGGGCACCCGCTTTTGAAGGTCCGAACGCCCTCAGGCCTCTTGACTTGAACTCGTCCACGAGCCCCTCTGTGAGCGGAACCTCCGGCCCGACTATCGTGAGGTCAACGCCGTTCTCCTCAGCGAAGTCCGCAAGGCTCTTGTTGCCCTTGACATTGATGTTCTCGCATTTCTCCATGGACGCCGTACCGCCGTTTCCCGGAGCGCAGAATATCTTCTCAACGCCGCTGTTCTCTGACACCTTTATGGCTATGGCGTGCTCCCTGCCGCCGCTGCCGATTATCATTACCTTCATATCTTTCACCACCGTAATTTATTTTAGTGTTTGAAGTGCCTTATGCCAGTGAAAACCATGGCGATGCCCTGCTTGTTGCATTCATCTATGGAATCCTGGTCCCTGACTGATCCGCCCGGCTGGATTATACCCTTTATGCCAGCTTTGGCCGCTTCGTCAACAACGTCCGAGAACGGGAAGAAAGCGTCCGATGCGAGGACCACACCCCTGCCTGCAGCCAGGTTCAGCGCGTGGATCGTTGGCCAGATCCTGTTGACCTGCCCACCGCCTATGCCGATTGCCTGTCCGTCCTTGACCACGACTATCGCGTTTGACTTGACGTATTTAACCACCTTCATTCCGAAGATCATGTCCTTCTCCATAGCTGCGTCCGGAGCTTTTTCTGTTACGACCTTCATCTCTTCTATGAGCTTGTCGTCCGCGCTCTGGACAAGTATCCCTCCGTCTATCTTCACGAGCTCCTGCTTGCTCTGAGGCTTAACCGTCTGCTTTATTACCCTCAGGTTCTTCTTTGACCTTAGGACCTCAAGCGCATCCTCGTCGAAATCCGGCGCAGCAACTATCTCGAGGAATATGGCTGACATCTCCTCGGCAGTCTTCTTGTCTACCTTCCTGTTGAAGGCCACGATCCCACCGAATATGGAGGTCTTGTCGCATTCGTATGTCTTCATGTAGGCGTCGTACACGGTATCAGCTATCGCAGCTCCGCATGGTGTGTTGTGCTTAAGAGCGCAGCAGGCTGTCTCTTCGAATTCAGCGACGACCTTGAGGGCTATGTCCAGGTCTTTAAGGTTGTTGTAGGAGAGCTCCTTGCCGTTGAGCTGCTCGAAATCCTTCATGGATCCAGCTTCTACCGTCGATGTGTAGTAGGCTGCTGACTGGTGAGGGTTCTCTCCGTACCTGAGGTCCATGTCTTTCTTGTAGGAAAGCGCAAGGTATTCAGGGTATGGCTCGTCTGCAAGCAGGAAGTTGCTTATGGCTGCGTCGTATGCAGACATGAGGTTGAACACCTTTCCAGCAAGTCTCTTCTTAGTCGCGTAGTCAACTTCTCCCGTGTTCTTCAGCTGATCTATCACGTTGCTGTAATCCTTAACGTCTGAAAGGACTATTACGTCCTGGAAGTTCTTTGATGCTGCTCTGAGCATTGTAGGTCCGCCGATGTCTATGAATTCGACCTTCTCTTCGAATGTAAGGTCTTCCTTAACCTTCTCGAAGAACGGATAGAGGTTTACGACAACCATGTCGATCGTCTTGATCCCCTTTCTTTCGAGGGTATCCATGTGCTTCTTGTCGCCTCTAACAGCAAGTATCCCGCTGTGGATTATCGGATGAAGCGTCTTTACCCTTCCGTCGAGTATCTCTTCGAAGCCTGTAACGTCTGAAACCTCTGTGACAGGCACACCGTTTTCCTTGAGGTACTTGAACGTACCGCCTGTGGAAAGGATCTCGACATCCTTGCTCACCAGGAACTGGGCAAGCTCAAGGACTCCGGTCTTGTCAAAAACACTTATCAATGCTCGAGTTAACATAAAATATACCTCCGTTTATTATAATATTTTTACTTTCCTGCCTTCTACCCTGACCTTGCCTTCCGAGATCAGCTTGACGGACTCCGGAAGGATTATGTGCTCCTGCTCAAGGACCCTCCTCTGAAGGGTCTCGGCAGTGTCGTCGTGGTATACAGGCACGGCTTTCTGCATTATGATAGGGCCCGAGTCTGTGCCCCCGTCAACAAAGTGTACGGTGCAGCCGGAAACCTTGACCCCGTAATCTACAGCGCTCTCGTGGACTTTCAGCCCGTACATCCCGTTTCCGCAGAAGGCTGGGATGAGGGAAGGGTGAATATTAATAATTCTGTTCTCAAACTTATTAATAAGCTCACCCTTCAGTATTGAAAGCCATCCTGCAAGAACGATCAGATCAACTTTGCCGTAGGTGACGTTGAGAATCTCATCAGAGACGGTCCCCTTGTAAATCTTCCTGTCAAAGGTGTAAGTCTTTATACCGTGCTTCTTCGCCCTCTCAAGCCCGTAGATGCCTTCCCTGTCGCTTATGACAGCTTCGATATCCACGTTGAGGTAGCCGCTTTCCACAGCATCGATAATAGACTGCAGGTCCGTTCCGCCTCCGGAAACTAGTACAGCAATCTTAAACATCTCGTTTCCTCCAGAATCAATATTTATTTTATTTCTACCGCTTTTTCTCCATTTTTGACGCTTCCGATGATGAACGCCTTTTCGCCCAGGGCTTTGAGCTCTGCGACGACAGCATCAGCATCGGCAGGCTTAACGCAGAGCACGAAGCCTATTCCCATGTTGTAGGTGTTGTACATGTGGTCCTCTTCTACTCCGAGGCCGATTATGTGCTTGAATATTGCAGGGACGTCGTAGCTTCCCTTGTTTATGACGGCCGTGAAGTCTTCCTTGAACATCCTAGGGATGTTCTCGTAGAAGCCGCCGCCTGTTATGTGGGCCATTCCCCTTATCTCGAACTTCTCCATGAGTGCAAGAACCGGCTTGACGTATATCTTCGTAGGGGTGAGGAGTACCTCTCCCATCTTTTTGCCTTCGAATTCCTGGTCAAGGTCTGTTATGAGCTTTCTTATGAGGGAGTAGCCGTTGCTGTGCGGGCCTGATGATGCTATTCCCACAAGAGTGTCTCCCTCTTCAATCTTGCTTCCGTCTATAATGGCGTCCTTCTCCGCAACTCCTACAGCGAAACCTGCAAGGTCGTACTCGCCTTCCTTGTAGAAGCCCGGCATTTCCGCAGTTTCTCCGCCAATGAGCGCGCAGCCCGACTGGACGCAGCCGTCGGAAACCCCTTTGACTATGTCTGCAGCTACCTCGGCTTCGAGCTTTCCGCAGGCCATGTAGTCTAAGAAGAATATCGGCTTTGCGCCATGGCAGAGTATGTCGTTGACGCACATTGCGACGCAGTCTATTCCGACAGTGTCATATTTCCTTGTCTTGAAGGCGATCTCGAGCTTTGTTCCTACTCCGTCAGTCCCTGAAACCAGGACTGGATTGTTGTATTTTCCGAGCTCGAACATCCCTGCGAAGCTTCCAAGGTCGCTGATGACCCCAGGGATGTATGTCCTCTTCGCATGCTCCTTTATAAGCTTTACTGATTCGTATCCTTCTTCTATGTTTACTCCAGAATCTTTATAAGTTATCTTGCTCATACTCAAACTCCCCCTATTTATTCCATTCTCTCTTTTGGCGTTTCCATAGGTGCTGCTACAGGGTAGACTCCGCTGAAGCAGCCGAGGCAGAACCCTTTTCCCTGAGATATTGTTTCTACGAGGCCCGACTGGCTCAGGAAGCCGAGGCTGTCCGAACCGATCTCTTCGTTCATTTCCTCAACCGTCATCCTTGCGCCTATGAGCTCGCTCCTGTACGGAGTGTCTATTCCGAAGTAGCAAGGGAATTTTACCACAGGAGAGGATATCCTGAAGTGCACCTCGGTGGCTCCCGCTCTCCTTAGCGTCTCCACAAGCTTCCTGCTTGTTGTTCCCCTTACTATGGAGTCGTCTATCACGACGACTCTCTTCCCAGCAACGTTGACCTTAAGCGGGTTGAGCTTTATCGATACTGCCCTCTCCCTCATCTCCTGTGACGGGGTGATGAACGTCCTTCCCACGTACCTGTTCTTTATGAAGCCTATGCCGAAAGGTATGCCCGATGCGTTTGCGAAGCCTATGGCGGCAGGTATGCCCGAATCCGGAACCCCTATGACCACGTCAGCTTCCACAGGATGCTCCTCGAATAGCCTTTTTCCTGCCTTGACCCTTGTCTCGTAGACGTTTATACCGTCTATGGTGCTGTCAGGCCTTGCGAAGTAGATGTATTCGAAGGCGCATACCTGTCCCCTTGTCTTTTCTCCGAAATTTATGGATTTGATGCCCTCGCTGTCTATCATGACTATCTCGCCGGCGTCTATGTCCCTTACGTATTCTGCGCCTACGGTGTCGAGCGCGCAGCTTTCAGAGCTCAGGATGTAGCTGTTGCCCATCTTGCCGAGGCAGAGAGGCCTGATGCCCTGAGGGTCCCTTACGCCGATGAGCTTGTCCCCCGCCTGTATCACTATGGCGTAGGAGCCCTTGACTGCCTGTATCGCGTCCACGACCGCCTTCTCAATGCCCTTCTTTGCCGCCCTTCCTATGAGGTGGAGTATTACCTCCGTGTCGCTGGAGGTCTGGAAGACTGTCCCTCCGTCCTCCAGGAGCTCCCTTATGACGTCGGCGTTGACAAGGTTGCCGTTGTGGGCTATCGCCAGCTGGCCGAGCTTGTACTGCGCCACTATAGGATGCGCGTTCGCAACTGTGCTGGATCCGGAAGTCGAGTATCTAACGTGGCCGATGGCCGATATTCCCTTCATTTCTGCCAGAATCTTTTCATTGAAAACGTCTGAAACAAGTCCCATGTCCTTGTGGTATTTTATTGTCTTTCCGTCCGAAACCGCTATCCCGGCGCTTTCCTGTCCCCTGTGCTGCAGTGCGTACAGCCCGAAGTAGGTGATAGAAGCTACGTCATAGCCGTCCGGTGAATATATCCCGAAAACTCCGCATTCGTCCTTGAACTTGTCGCCTTCTAAATTCATGCAGAAACAATCTTTCATAATCTATAACCTCTTTTACTGTTCTTCAATTCTTTTGAGTATCTCTATATAAGCTTCCTTAACATTTCCCATGTCTCTTCTGAACCTGTCCTTGTCGAGCTTCTCGTTTGTCTTTGCATCCCAGAGCCTGCAGGTGTCAGGCGAGATTTCGTCTGCAAGGAGTATTTCGCCGTGGAATCTGCCGAACTCGAGCTTGAAGTCGATAAGCTTGATGCCGTGGCCGAGGAAGAACTTTGAAAGGACTTCGTTCACCTTTGAAGCCATTTCGTAGATTGTAGTGAGCTCCTCGAAGGTTGTGAGTCCGAGTGCCACAGCGTGGTAGTCGTTCATGAGAGGGTCTCCCAGGTCGTCGTTCTTGTAGCTGAGCTCCAGTACTGGCACCAGAAGCTCTGTTCCTTCTGCAACGCCGTATCTCTTTGCCATGCTGCCGGCTGCCACGTTTCTTACTATTACTTCGAGAGGCACTATCTCGACCTTCTTGGTTAGCTGCTCCCTGTCGCTGAGCTTCTTTTCAAAGTGCGTCTTTACGCCGTTCTTTTCGAGAAGTGTGAAAAGTGCTGAGGTTATTGAGTTGTTGAGAACTCCCTTGTCCTCGATCTGTCCCTTCTTTTCTCCGTTGAACGCAGTCGCATCGTCCTTGTAGTATATTACAACCCTGTCTGCATCGTCTGTAGCGTAGACCTTCTTAGCTTTTCCTTCATACATCATTTCTCTTTTTTCCATGTTATATTTCCACTCCCTCTTCGTTATCTTTTATGAACTTCTCTTTCATTTCAACTCTGTAGTTTATAAGCTTTTCCTTTATCTCAGGATACTTCAGAGAAAGCATCTGGACAGCAAGCATCCCTGCGTTGTAGCTGTTGTCTATCCCGACCGTTGCGACCGGTATCGACTTTGGCATCTGTACTATTGAAAGCAGTGCATCCATGCCGTCAAGCTTGGCGCTAATCGGAACCCCTATTACCGGAAGGACCGTGTGTGAAGCTATAACTCCAGGAAGATGGGCAGCCATGCCCGCTCCGGCTATTATAACGCTGCACCCCTGTGCCTCGCATTCCTTGAGGGTTTCTGCAAGCTTCTCCGGAACCCTGTGAGCAGAAAGCACGAACGCCTTGTAGTCAACGCCGAATTCCTTGAGGGCGTTAGCTGCACCCTTCATCTTGTCTGTGTCTGATTTGCTGCCGAATATTATCGCAACTTTCATAAAACATATCCTCCTTATAAACCTTTTAACCATACTATCTAAATATTAGCACACCAAGGTGCATAATTCAATACATTTTATCGCATTTATTCGTCATTATTCGGTTTTTAGCCTTTAATGGCTTTTTTAGAAAACGCAACGTTCGTAATGCCACGAACATTATATCACAACCAAGGTTTGTGGTATAATTTAGGCAACATAACATTCGGAGGTGCGGAACGATGAAACTGGTATGCATTGGCGACAGCCTGACGACTGGATTTGGGGTTTTCAGAAGCGAGGGCTGGACCGAAATACTGAGGATACGATACGGATTGGAAATCGTCAACAGGGGCGTGAACGGAGATACGACAGCCGGCATGCTGGACAGGTTTCACGATGACGTTGTGCAGTCAGGCGCGACACACGCGATGATAATGGGCGGCGGCAACGACCTCATGTCCGGCAGGGAATTGAAGAACATCTGCGCCAACCTCAGGCTCATGGCGGAGGAGGCGAAAGCAAACGGCATCGTGCCCATCCTGGGGATTGAACCGCCAATAATACCTGACATGGCGAAGCGCAAATGGAGCTGGGACGCCGACTACGGCTATGCTGCAGAGAACAGCAGGCTGCTGAGGGAATGGCTGCTTTCCTGGTGTGGCGAGAACAACATCTTGTGCTTGGACTTCTATGGGCTTTTCGAGGGGAAGCTCAAAGCCGCGAGCGCGAACGAGCTCTACCTGGACGGGCTCCACCCCAGGAAGCTCGGCCATGAGCTGATGGCCGAAGAAGCGCATACAATGCTTGAAAAATTATAGACATCTCTGCTGTCTATTTACATTATACTCTCCGGTCTGCACCTTTAACCATATAATTATCTGATTATTTGCAAAAACGCCTGGGCCTGCAAAGGCACGGGCGTTTGTTTACTCTCTGTAGATTGCAAATATGAACCTGTCAACTTGCTCCTGAAGCAGCGGATCGTAATTATCAGCGAGCCTCTCCACGATTTCAGCTATCTCCCTCTGTTTCTCCATAGAACACCTCTTTATCGGTATTCTGTCAAGATCCATCTTCTTCAGCTGAGGAGTAGAGTTCGCGTTAGTCACAAGGAATTTTTCGTAGTACTCCTCCATAAGCTTTGAATTCAGAACTGCCAGCACGTATTCCGGCATGAACTCAGCGCTCGTAATTATTAATCCGTACAGTGACTGCTCGGGGGCGAGCCCGGTCCGGTCCAGCGCGGCGACTATCCTTTTGCCGGTCTTCCTAACCAGCAGCTTCTCTTTGGCGAGAAGCTTGCGGTGCAGCTTGGTTCCGCCTATTACGTTTTCCTGCGATATGTCGTAGTACCTGACCCCAGAAACCCCATATCTTCCTATGTCTTCACCCTTCACTGCCGCCGACTGGCTTTTCGAGCTTCTGCACAAGGTCATCATCTCTTTAATGCCTATAAATCCCGTGAAGCTTTCGGCAACCAGGCCCAGCGCAACCGAATCGTTCTCCATCCCCTCTGAATCCTGCCCGTATCCCTCCAGCGGATATGATGCGAACTTGCAGTCCTTGTTCTCCAGCATGATCTTCTGGGAGTTCCCGAAAATTTCACCTGCTTTACGCACCTCTGTTACGTTTTCTCCCAACGCTTCTTTCCCTATCACGATGGCCATGGAGTCAGCCAAAACTCCTTCCATGCTTACGCCGAACATAATTGTCTTCAGGCTGAAGTCTTGGAGTATCCTTTTACGGAATCCGGCGAACTGCTTGTTCTTTGCGAACCTGTCAGGGATGAGAAACCCCAGGGAGCCGCCCTCCTTCAGGAGCTCCAGGCTCCTTTGCAGGAAATACTCGTACATGTTGGGCAGGTAGCTGTTGCCGGTGTAGTTCATCTTGTAGTACTCAAGCTTTTCCTTAGGCAGCTCCTCTCGATGCTTCCTCGAAAGGGAAATCCAGGGCGGATTCCCGACTATGAAGTCGAAGCCCCTTCCCCAAAATGAGGCAAGCTCGGGATTCGCTCCTTCCTCCCACCTTACGAGGCTGTCGCAAACAGCTATGTTTGGTGAGCTGCCGCTGCCTTCCATATCCTTCAGCGAAAGTGCTGTCCTTGTAAGCAGCGCTCCGAACTCGTCTATGTCAGCTCCGAACAAACAGTTCTCCAGGATATGCCTGTGGATGTTGCTTCTGCAGAAGGAGTTTCCGTATTTTTTAACCAGCGAAGCTTCGTTCTCCTCGAACTTTTTCCTCAGCAGGTCGTAGGCCTGAAGAAGGAAATACCCGCTGCCGCAAGCGGGGTCAAGCACCCTTATGTACGGATTTTCAACCAGGTCTGCACCTTCCAGCGTCTTCTCCAGTAAGAATCCGATTACATGTCCGGGAGTATAGAAGAGCCCCAGCCGCTTTCTCGTTCGCCTGTCCAGGAAGCTCTCGTAGATCTCTCCGAGCAGACCTTCTCCCGCAGCTGCTCCGAAGTCGCACCTCTCCCTGTCCAGGGTGCGGCTTAGACCCTCCAGAGTCTCCCTTCTGCAGCTGATCTCAGGAATGCTGTATTCGAGCTGCATTCCCGTGTCCTCTGATATCCTCGATATCATGTGATTGACTATGTACCTGTAGGCCTCCTGCTCCGAGCATTCCCTGCAGAGCTCACTGAATATCACTCTCAGCTCTGCTGCAAGCTTAACGCTGTCAAAATCCCCGCATTCCCTCAAACCCAACACCACCCTATTAGATAATGCACAAAAGACGGTACGTGGTACCGCCTCCTGTTTCTATATATTCTATTTGAAGTACCTGTCCAGCATCCCCTTGAACGCTGATCCGTGTCTTGCCTCATCTTTGCACATCTCGTGAACTGTGTCGTGGATTGCATCGTAGTTGAGCTTCTTAGCGAGTGTAGCGAGCTCCTTCTTGCCCTGGCATGCGCCGTGCTCTGCGTCTACCCTTGCCTGCAGGTTTGCTTTTGTGTCTGCAGCTACGCATTCCCCAAGTAGTTCTGCGAATTTCGCTGCATGCTCAGCTTCCTCGAACGCTATCCTCTTGTAAGCCTCTGCAACCTCTGGGAAGCCTTCTCTGTCAGCCTGCCTGCTCATCGCCAGGTACATGCCTACCTCTGTGCATTCTCCCATGAAGTTCATTCTGAGGCCCTCAAGAACCTGAGGATCTACATCCTTAGCAACTCCGATCTTGTGCTCGTCAGCCCACTCCATGGCGCCTTCGCTTTTTTCTATGAATTTATCTGCAGGAGCTTTGCACATTGGGCAGAACTCTGGTGCCGCATCTCCCTCGTAAACATATCCGCATACTGTACAAACAAACTTTTTCATTTTATCTTCTCCTTCGCTTATGTAATTTATTATTTGGTTAATTTCTTTACAATTGTTATTATATAATAATTATTATTGTTTGGCAAGTGCTTTTTCTGAATATCATAAATTAATTATCTCACAAATATGGAAAAGATTGAACCACTTAATCGGTAAAAATCAGAGGATTCGAAAAAAAGAATCGCGATACAAGGAGCAGAAAAACCCATTCCGCCGACTTTTGTCAGCGCAATGGGTTTTAAGAACCTTCTACAGGTTGTCCATTATCCTCTTTTTGATCGCGTTGAATTCCGCAGTTGTCACTATGGCCTTGTCCCTCTCCCCCTTGAGGTCCACCACTATCTCGTCCTTGACCCTGGCGGGCCTTTCGGAAAGAACGTAGATCCTGTCAGAGAGGAGTATAGCCTCCTCAATGTCGTGGGTGATGAAAAGGATGGACGTGTTCAGCTTCTTCACCACGTTGAGCAGCCAGCAGTGTATCCTGGACCTGGTTATAGCGTCCAGAGCCCCGAAGGGCTCGTCCAGGAGCATGATGTTCCTTGAGAACAGGTAGGCCCTTAAAAGAGCCGCCCTCTGCCTCATCCCTCCAGAAAGCTGCCTCGGGTATTTGTTCCCGAAGCCCTCAAGCCCGAAGGTCTCCAGGTACTTAGCCGCCTCCTCCCTCGCCTCTTTCTTCTTCATGCCCTTTATGACCAGAGGCATGGCGAGGTTGTCTATTATCTTCTTCCAGGGGAGCAGCAGGTCCTTCTGGTGCATGTAGCTAACCTTGCCGAGCTTTCCTGAGCTCTCCTCCCCGTCTATATAGTAGGTTCCGGATTCGGGAGTGTCCAGCCCGGCTATTATGTTGAAGAGCGTGCTTTTGCCGCAGCCGCTTGGTCCGAGTATGCTCACGAACTCGTTCTCGTAAAGCTCTATGGAAATGTTGTCCAGTATAGGCATGCCCTCGTAGTTCTTGAATATCTTTTCGGTCCTGAGCTTGCAGGTGCTATTGAGGGAGGTACTCATTCGTGAACGCCTCGCTCGAATCAAGGTTCTTAGGGATAAGCTTGTTGTCCAGCAGGAACCTGGTGTAGTTGTCCCAGACAGAGGTCTTCATCTCGCCCCATCTGGCCGCTTCAGCCTTGTACTGGTCCTTCAGGTACTCCTGGCTTGCGATCGCAAGCTTCTCGTCCGTTTCAGGCGCATACTTCACGAGTATCTTAGCCGATTCCTCCGGGTTGCTCATGGCGTATTCGTAGCCTTTCGTAGTCGCCCTCAGGAACGCCTTGGCTATCTCTGGATTCTCCTTAAGGTAGGAGTCGTTGGCAATTATGACAGGTGTGTAGTAGTCGAGGCTAGGATCAACCTTCCTGAGCTCTATATAGTTCAGCGGGACGTTGCTCAGCTTTGCCTGTATCCCGGTCCATCCCTCGAATATCCATTCGAAATCTATCTCGCCCTTGGTTGCCGCAAAGAAGTCCTCTGTCCCAACGTTGACGATCTTGAGCTTGGAGAAGTCTCCTCCGTCCTTTTCCATTATCGCCTTCAGTATGGCTTCCTCTGATGGCGAGCCCCATCCTCCGTAGGTCTTCCCTTCGAAGTCCTTAGGCCTTGTTATGTTCTTGTCGGCAGGCGATGCGAAGCCCGACGTGTTATGCTGTATGACGGCAGCGATAGCCTTTATCGGCAGCGGGTTCTCAGCAGTCCTTGCCATGGTTACCTCCTCCTGGTAGCTCACGCCGAACTGCCCCTGTCCTGCTGCTATGAGGCTTGCGGTTCCTCCTTCCGAAGGCTGTATTATCTCCACATCAAGCCCTTCAGCCGCGTAGTATCCCTTTTCCTTGGCCACGTAAAGGCCGGTATGGTTGGTGTTTGGAACCCAGTCGAGCACGACCGTTATTTTCTTTGCTTCCTTCGGGCCGCAGCCGGCAAGCAGGCCTATAGCCATGACAGTTGCCGCGAGCAGCGCCAGTATCCTTTTTTTCATTATTCTGTTTCCCCCTTAAATTTGTCTTTAACATCCCAAGGCGTGACAAGCCTCTGGATGATGTATATCAACCCGAATAGCGCCATGCTGAGAAGCACTATGATCAGGATGGCAGCGAACATCTTGTCCAGGGCAAAGGAGTGCTTCACCCTTATCATGTATACTCCTAGCCCCTTTTCGCCCCCTAGCCATTCGCCGATTATCGCTCCCATTATGCTGTAGGTTGCAGCTATCCTGAGCCCTGAAAAGAATCCGGTCAGCGCACCAGGGAACTTGACGTATCGGAATATCTGGAACTTTGAAGCCCCCATGGACTTCAGAAGGTTGATCATGTCCCTGTCCACGGATTCAAGGCCGTCAAGAAGGCTCACGGCAACCGGGAAGAAGCAGACCAGCACGACTGCAACTATCTTAGGTGTTATGCCGAAGCCGAACCATACCATGAACAGCGGCGCCAAGGCAATGACCGGTATCGTCTGCGAGACGACCAGCATGGGATAGAGGCTCTTCCTGATGATGCTGTAGTTGTCCATGAGCACCGCTATGACTACGGATAAAGCCACTGCTATTGCGAAGCCTATCAAAGCTTCCTGCAGCGTCGTGTACAGGTGACCTCTTATGCTCGGCAGTATATTGAAAAGCGTAACCACGATGTCCTTGGGCGACGGCAGGATGTACTTTGGTATGCTGCCGCTGTCAGCCAGGAACTGCCACAGCATTATCAGCAACACCTGGAACGCTGCCGGTATGAGCTTACTTTCTGTATTTATATATTTTTTCATCAATTGTCACGCCCTCGGGTTTGTAGTCTATCTTCACGATGGAGACGACCCTTTCGGCCCCTTCCTCAACGCATATCTCCTGGGCTTTCTTCACGATGCCGAAAAGCTCATCGAGCTCACCCTCCATAGTGGTCTCCATAGGACCCACCTCGTATTTAACCCCGGTGCTTTTGATGTGCTCTATCACCTTGTCTACTACCTTATAGATGTCTGCGTCCGGCACCACAGGCAACACCTGCAGGCTCAAGTTTATGTTTGCCATGCCAATTTCCCCCTTTGAATACAAAGAAGCTCCCCACCCGAATGGATAGGAAGCCGAATCTCCAGTGCTGCAAAATTTCCACTCCCTACGCTGGAATTACCCAGTTCAGGTTAAGGGTCGGAACGATCGCTCCCTCTCAGCCGCTTAAGCTCCCCTGTTTTTTTATTTCATATACTATTTACTATGTTACATAATCACGGGTTCAATGTCAATCCTTGCGGGTCTTTACCAGCTTGTCCCTGTATATTGCAAAAAGTCCTGCGATGCAGATCAGCATTCCTGCGACGCTAACCAGCTGGGCAATCCTTATGAGTCCTCCCAGCATCAGGCTGTCGGTCCTGAGGCCCTCTATGAAGAACCTGCCCAGGGAATAGAGCCCGATGTAGGACGCTATAACCGTTCCCTTGCGCGGCTTCTTCCTGGACAGGAACACCAGGAAAACGCATACGCACAGGTTCCATATGGATTCGTACAGGAACGTCGGATGGTAGAAAGTCCCGCCGATGTACATCCCCTTCTGTATGAATTCCGGGAACATCTGTATGAACTGCTTCGTCACCGGGCCGCCGTGGGCCTCGCTGTTGAAGAAGTTCCCCCAGCGCCCTATTGACTGTGCCAGGACTATGCCGGGGGCTACCGTGTCGGTCACCCTGAGGAAGCTGAGCTTCTTCACCCTGGTGTAAATGAACGTCACAAGAAGGGCTGCGATGAGCCCTCCGTGAAAGGCAAGTCCCCCCTGCCTTATATTGAATATATCCTGGAGGTTGTTTCTGTAGTAATCGAACTCGAACGCCACGTAGTATAGCCTGGCCCCAACTATTGCAGCCGGGAAGGCGAATAGGAATATGTCGAGGATCTGCTCGAAATCCATCCCGTTTATCCTGCTTATATACGATGACAGCGCCATCGCCGCAACGACACCTAATGCTATCAAAACGCCGTACCACATTATGTCGAGACCGAATATGTTGAATGCTACCGGATCCATTGGTCCACTTCCTTTGCTTTGAGATAACATTAGTATTATAGCATTTTATTTATGATATTACACGCCCGTCGGTTGATATTGTGACTTCCCTGTAAGGGACTATGACCTGCGCGCTGAGCATCGCGTTCTTGACCGCGCTTACTATCCCTCCGCAGCAAGGCACCTCCATCCTCACGACAGTGAGGCTCTTGATCCTGTTGCTCTTGAGTATCTCTGCAAGCTTTTCTTCATAGAACTTTGCGTCGTCAAGCTTAGGGCAGCCTATTACCGTCACGCGGTCCTTTATAAAATCTTTGTGGAAGCCAGCATATGCGTAGGCTGTGCAGTCGGCAGCAACGAGAACGTCCGCATTGTCCCAGAAGCTCGCCTTGGTGTTGACAAGCTTGAGCTGAACCGGCCACTGCCTGAGCTCTGATGCATGCTCCTCGTAAGCTTCATCAGCCTTTTCAACCTTCTTCGCAGCCACAGGTGCTCGCTCTATCTTCCTTTCGGCTGTTCCGGGGCATCCGCACGGCATGGTTGCCTTAGCTTTCTTTGCCTTCTCCATGTTTTCCTTTACCAGTTCCTCGTTGTACTCCATGGCTTCCCTTTCCACGATTTTGATCGCGTCAACAGGGCAGGCTGGAAGGCAGTCGCCTAGGCCGTCGCAGTACTCGTCGCTGATGAGCTTAGCCTTTCCGTTCACCATCTTTATAGCCCCTTCGTGGCATGCACTGGCACAGAGTCCGCAGCCGTTGCATTTGTCTTCGTTTATTTCAACAATCCTTCTTATCATTTCTATTCCTCCCGAATATTGATTTCTTGATTCTATTATAGTATCATTTAAGCAATACGACTGTAACATAAGTTACGCACTTTGACAAACGGGGTGAGTTTTTATGAATAAATCTATGTCAGAAAACAGGCTGGCCTGCAGGTGGTGCACGGAATCCGCAAGCTGCATGGACAAATATGCCGATGCGCTCAAAAGGTGCGCCGTCTTCAAGGAAGTCGAAAACGATGTCCTTATGGACACCCTCAACGGCGTAAGCGCGAGGCTGACCAGCTACTCCAAGAACCAGACCATAGCCTTCGAAGGTGACGAATGCACGAGCATCGGCATACTTCTCGAAGGTCATATAGAGATCCAGAAGATATTCCTTAGCGGAAAGACGCTTACAGTTAACTCGCTGGCGCCAGGCGACACCTTCGGTGAGGTTATTGTCTTCTCCAACATGAGGAGGTACCCTTCCACGATCGTCTCCTCCTCCCCCTCCGTGGTCCTGTACATAAGCAGGGACGACATAGTCCGGATGTGCTCGGCGGACCAGACCATACTAAAGAACTTCATGGAGCTTCTCTCGAACAAGATCCTCATGCTCAACAGGAAGATAACGCTGCTGTCCTTCGACACCCTCAGGGAGAAAATATGCAACTACCTCATGGATGAATACCGCAGGCAGAAGAAGACTGTCATCCTCCTGCCGATGTCCAGGAAGGAGATGGCCGAAGCCCTGGGAGTCCAGAGACCTTCGCTGTCAAGGGAGTTCATCAACATGAAGGACGAGGGGCTCATAGACTTTGACAAGAACAAGGTTACACTGCTCGACATACCTGCACTCGAAGATTACCTCTACTGATAACTTGAAAGCCTGGCTGCATTATTTGCAGCCAGGCTTTTTCTGTCTTTATGCTTTCTTTTCAGTCATCGCTGACCTGAACATCATTGCAGATGCGAACAGTATCACGAATACAATGAGCCATTTAAGCGTGCTGAGCGGAAGTTCCTTTACAATGAAGGCTGCTATTAGCACTCCCACAACTCCGAAAAGGTTTATAGGGAGCGCGGCCTTTCTGTTGTAGGCACCTTCCTTTACGAATTTCGCTGCCGCAACTGGCTGCAGGAATGCGCAGGAACCCATCATGATAGGGAATGCTACCTTAGGCGACATTCCGAGAGCGAATACAAGCGCCATGCAAGGTGCGTATATTCCTATTCCCAGCGTCATCAGCGCTCCGAGGATGAAGTTTCCGACTACCCCTATGACGAGCTTTATTCCGGTCAGGCCTGTAGCTTCTCCTCCGAGAGGCATTATCTTGAGGAGTCCTGCCAATATGAAGAGCGCCACGATTATCAGTGCGGTACCCATGCCGATCTGAACTTTCCTCTTTGGGAGTTTGGATATGAAGCCGGCTCCGAAATATGCTCCCAGCGTCGCAGATATTATCATCGCTATCAAGGTGACTATATCAACTTTGATTACCGTCATGAATACGAGCGCTTCCGCAACTACCGGCACGCAGTTTGCAACGTTCAGCGTTCCCGGGATGATCCTGTCATCTACAAGCTTTGTGAATTTGAAGATTGCTGTTGAAGGCGCGAAGCTACCGAGCCCCAAAGTGTCGAAGAAATTCACGACCAAACCTATAAGGCCGAACACAAAAAAGTTGCCGGGTTCCAGCTTGTTTTCCTTGACCGTCTTCATGTAGTCCTTGAGAAATACTACTGCGAAGTACAATGTCAGCGCTATGAGTATAGCAGAAATGATTTGTATGGCATCCATATTCTTTCCCCTTCTTTTTTGTCTTTTTTTCTTTGAATTTTCTTGTTAATTATTATGCAATAATAACAATTGTATTATAATTCTCACAAATCGGCAATAACATTTTCTCCGCAAAACAAAAAAATAAAATATGTATTTACACCGAACATATGTTCTGTTATAATCAAATCATAGAAAACGATCGGAGGTTATGGAGATGAAAACGAAAAAATCAGTAGATGTCATTACACTTTTCAGCAGGGGGGAAGACATGACACCTCTGCAGTTCAGGATTTCTCTCGACGATGACTTCTGCGATCCCATGGTAGAGAAGAAGCTGCTCACGGTAACAAAGGAAAGCGTTACCAGAAGCGAAGGCATTCTTTACAACTGCCACTACGAACACGGAAACACAATTTCCTTCTGCAACCTAAAGTTTGATCAGAGCTCACACAAGTGGAAGCTCTTCAGAATGTAAATAGAAATACACCTTGAGACAAGGTGTATTTTTGCTTTGCTTCATATTTATTTCTATATGGGCGTATATTTAGTTTTCCCTCTCGTAGATCCCTGATTTCCCGCCGGTCTTCCTCATAAGCATTATGTCCTTTATGACCATTCCTTTGTCTATAGCCTTGCACATGTCGTAGATGGTGAGCGCCGCTATGGATACCGCAGTAAGGGCCTCCATCTCTACCCCAGTTTTTCCAGTGCACCTTGCTGTCGCTTCTATGTCTATCTTGCAGTTCTTGAAATCCATGCTGAAGCTTATGTCGCAGCCTGAAAGCATGATAGGGTGGCACATCGGTATTATGCCAGGCGTCGATTTTGAGCCCATTATGCCTCCCACCTGCGCAACCGCCAGAACGTCACCTTTCTTTATGTGGCCATCCTTTATCTTGTCCAATGTCTCTTTCTTCATATATATGCTTCCGCAGGCTACTGCCGTTCTGACAGTATCCTCCTTTTCGCTCACGTCTACCATCTTGGCTCTTCCCTCTTCGTTCATATGTGTAAATTCCATCGCTATATCCTCCCGTATTATTTTCTTGCGCATTCCGCGTCTCTGCCAGTGAGTATGTCTATGCCGTGCGGAAGCGCCGGCAGTATGAATTCCAGGTTCTCCTTTGCAGCCTTTGGGCTCCCAGGAAGGTTCACTATGAGAGTCCCTCCCCTGATCCCTGCGGCTGCCCTCGAAAGCATCGCCTTAGGCGTTATCTGAAGGGATTTGAGCCTCATGGCTTCCGGAATCCCGGGCACGTTCCTCTCAACGACCTTCATTGTGGCCTCCGGTGTGACATCCCTCCTTGAGAAGCCTGTGCCTCCGTTTGTCAGTACAAGCTCGACCTCCAGCTCATCGCAAAGGTATATGAGCTCGCTGACTATCCTGTCGAAGTCGTCGGGTATGACCTTGTAGTTCACGACCTCGAAACCGCTGTCACGTATCATCTCCATGATCGCTGGCCCTGTAAGGTCCTCCCTCTCGCCCCTGGAGCCTTTGTCACTCATAGTAAGTACCGCTGTTTTTATCATGCTTCTCCCCCTTCTTCTACCATTACTTGTCTTGCATCGCAGCCCAGCCTGCCGAAGCCCGACCACAGGAACTCGGTCTTGTTTATCCTTATCTTAAGCATGTTAAGCGCGATCGGCATCGCCGATATTTTTTCGTAGTCCAGCCCCCTGTGCTTAAGGACTTGCCTGTATTCCTCGCACCCCAATTCAACTATCCCGGCTGTTCCGGAAATCTGCATGCCGCCCAGCTCAGACATGCTTCTGTAAGGATCGCAAATGCCTATTGATACGCTCGGGTTGACGAGCATGTTGGCAAACTTCTCGCCTCCTTCGCTGAGCATATAGATGCTGCCGTCCAGATACATGTATTCTATCGGAGTCGCCCTAACCCTGCTTCCGGCGCCTGTTGCCAGTACGCAGGTGTTGTGGCTGCGGAGGAATTCCTCCACGTTCTTCTTGAGAACGCTTCGTTCCACGGCTTTGCCCGGCTTATCCTTTAACGCCTTTATTTTCAGAGCAAGCTCAACAAACCTCTCCTCATAAGCCTCGCCGGATTTGTCCGAAGTGAATCCTGTCGTTCTGCAAAAACCTTCGACAAGCGCTCTGTCAGTTCCATCCAGCTTAGACAAGCATATTTCCCCTTCCACCGCGGCTTTAAGAACAACGGAATCCCCAAGCAGTTCGCTTAGCGGCTCAAGGTATAGGTCAGAGCTTCCTTCAGCCATGCAGACGCAAAGGAGCACCACCTTTTTCTGCCTGAGCACCTCAGAGTTCTCTGTGGCAAAGCCGAGCAGGCAGTCATCTATGGCTTCTGAATAGACCGGGCTGCATAGGACAATGAAATCGTACGCTCCAATATCCCCTTCGAATTCCGTCAGCCTGCACGCCTTCGCAGGCCCTATTATCCGCGCAAGCTCCTTTGCAGCCCTCTCGGTTGATCCATATCGGCTTTCGTATAGCACCAGTGCCTTAATCATATGACCCCTCCGTTCATCAAACAGCTATTTATGTTATTCTCCACAAAAATCCAATATCCTGCAGGGAAAGCATATAAAAACTGGTTGATGCAGGTAGATTTTCTGTTGACGCCCTCTGCCCTTTAGCTGTAATATCAAAACATGAAGTATCTTCACCTTAGGAGGATGTTTATGTCATTATTTTCATATCAAATTTTCAATGCCGTCGCAAAGCAGCAAAGCTTTTTAAGGGCAGCCGAAGAAATGAACCTGACTCCGTCGGCAGTAAGCCATTCAATGTCATCGCTGGAAAACAAGCTGGGATTCCCCCTCTTCATACGTAGCAGAACGGGGGTGAAGCTGACAAACGAAGGACACTCGCTCCTCGTACATGTCCGTTCTATCCTGAACAGCGAAGAACAACTGCAGCAGGAAGCTGCTCAGATAAACGGACTGGAAAAAGGAACCGTATCTATAGGAACCTTCAGCAGCGTCTGCATCAACTGGATACCGGATATCGTGAAATCTTTTCGAATGCTTTATCCGAACATAAACATCAACATCATGCAGGGCGACTATGAAGATGTCCTTTCATGGACTAAAGCAGGTGCCGTGGATATCGGCTTTGCCACGCTTCCTGTCAGGGATGACCTTCTTTCAACTCCCCTTCACAAGGACCGCCTTCTGTGCATAACTCCTCACACTTTCAAACCGGCCCACTCTGACTATATCACCGTCGATGACATCAAAGAGGAACCATTTATACTGCAGCGAGAAGGCTACAGCACCGACACGATGGCGTTCATCAAAAAATACGATTTGTCAGTACGTTCGCAGTTCTTTATAGATGACGACCAGTCCATCATAGCGATAGTGGAGAGCGGACTCGGCATAAGCATAGTTCCTGAACTGATTCTCAACAAATCCAGCTGCGATGTCAGCGTATATCCGATAGAGCCAAACGAGTTCCGCACCATCGGTCTTGTGACACAGAAAAAACAGTTCATGTCTCCGGCAACATTGAAGATGTTCGATCATATAGTTTCCTATATCAAAAGCAACAATCTGATGAACATTTGAGCTGAAAATTGACGAGATGGCATTTTTTACGATGCCATCTCTTTCCTTGAGGGGGTCCACAGACCTATAATTTCAATTCCTTTTTGACATTGTTCAGTGCCTGGTCAAGGTCCCTGATTATGTCTTCCGCTTCCTCGATACCAACCGAAAGCCTCACCTGCCCATCAGCAATCCCTACAGCTTCCCGCTCCTCCATGCTCATCGAAGCGTGGCTCATCGACGCTGAGTGCTGGATCAGGGAATCTACATTGCCCAGCGAAGTAGCCAGGCTGATCATCCGCACGCTGTCCATCAGCTTCTTTCCAGCTTCGAACCCGCCTCGGACGTTGAAGCTCATCATGCCTCCGAAGTCTTTCATCTGCCGCTTTGCAATCTCATAGCCGGGATGCGACTCAAGCCCCGGATAAAGAACCTTTTCCACCATGTCGTGCGCATCCAGGAATTCTGCCACTTTCCTGGCATTTTCGCAGTGCCTGTCCATCCTTGCTCCCAAAGTCTTGATCCCTTTTGAAAGCTCAGAAGCATCTGCTGGGGACATTATTCCGCCCATGTATTTCATAAAGTCTGCATCTATCTTATGCACCAATTCCTTGCTGCCCACAATCGCACCACCCAGAACATCCCCATGCCCGTTCAGGTATTTTGTTGTTGAATGGAGAACAATGTCAGCCCCCAGCGAAAGCGGGTTCTGGAGGTACGGCGTCGCAAAAGTATTGTCAACAAACAGCAGCGCTCCGGCTTCGTGCGCTATTTCAGCTGCCCTTTTGATATCCGTTATTCCCAGAGTAGGATTGCAAGGCGTTTCGATATAAACGACCTTTGTATTCGGTTTCATAGCCTTCCTGATATTTTCAACGCCTTCTCCGGTTATTGAAACAGTGGTTGCTTCAATTCCAAAACGAGGTATTATGTTTTTGACAAAGGCGAAAGTCCCTCCATATATGGTGTTTCCGGCAACAAGGTGATCGCCCGCATTCAGAACCGCAAGCAGCGCTGTGGTTATGGCGCACATACCCGATGCGGCCATCAAGCAGGCTTCAGCGTTTTCCAGCGCCGCTATCTTGCGCTGCACAGCATCCACCGTCGGATTAGAGTATCTCGTGTATGCGTATATCCCCTCCACATCACCGTAGCCTGCTATGATCGCTTTCTCTACGTTCTCCATTACGTAGGTCGAAGTTCTGTAGATCGGAGCAACATGCGCTCCGGTGCTTGAATCAGGTTCGCTCCCTGCGTGTATCGCCCTTGCGTTGAATGACAAATTCTTTGTTTTCATTTTTTCCTTCCTTTCCAGAACTTAATTCCATTTTACTATAATATGAGCGCTCACTTGATTTAAATATATATCCTCTTCACCGGTTAGTAAAGCTCATCTAATTCATCTCGCATGTGAGAATGTTTCACTTTAATCTATCAGCTTGTTTTCCAGATAATTGGGTTGATTTGCTACTCAAGCTGTGCTACACTGAACCTGCAAGCTGAAGCTTGAAAGCCATAAAACTTTATACAGTTTAGTTTTCTAGGGTTCCGCAGTTTTACTGGCTGGTCCGAGAGAAGACGCACAGCATTCTGTGTACACGGAAGGATAAAAGCCTGGGAGATATTTTAAAATATTTCCTCTGGCTTTTTTTATTTTGTTTTTTAAGGAGATTGTTTGAAATATCCCAATGGTTGAAGAAAGATTTGGGGAGGTGAAAAGTAATGGAATGGTTTTATCTGGCTATAGCAGGGTTTTTGGAGGTGTTCTGGGCGATCGGTCTGAAGTATTCGCAGGGCTTCACCAAACCTCTGCCCAGCCTTATGACAGTTTTGGGAATGGCGGCAAGCTTTTATTTTCTTTCGCTGTCCTTGAAAAGCTTGCCTATAGGCACTGCGTATGCGGTTTGGACTGGCATAGGGACCGTCGGAACGGTTCTGTTTGGCATTGTTTTGTTTGCAGAGCCCGTTGGATTCATGCGCTTGGCATGCATAATGTTGGTAGTAAGCGGAATCATTGGTTTGAAAATAACAATATGAGATTCAGGAGGAATTAAGGATGAACGGATTTACTTATAAGGACATTTATATCAAGGAAGGCATGAGGATCCTGGAGGTCAACATACTGCCAGAAAAACACTGTAACTTCGACTGCATATTCTGTCCTATCGGCAGGTCTCACAATAAAATTGATACCCGGAAGTCATTCGGAAATCTGGACAGTTCTTTGATGGAGCTTGGTCAAAGGATGGAGGATACCGGTGCTGAGCTGATCTTCATCAACTCCATGGGTGAAGCCTTTGTCAACGACAAGCTTGATGAAATCGTCGATTTCATCCACGGCAAGGGCCTGCCCGTAAGGCTCCTGACCAACGGATATCTGCTGGGCAGGGATGAATATATCGGTACCGCAAACAAGTGCGATGAAGTTGTTGGGGAGATCAAGACTGTTAAGGAAGACGACTTCCAGAAACTGCAGAGGCCTATCGAGGGGTACACTCTGGCGGATTACGTTTCAAACATGGTATGCTTCAGCAAACAGTACCGCGGCAAGTTCATCTTCGAAATCACAATTATAAGGGGCTGCAACGAGGATGAGGAATCGATAGGCAAGATAAAAGACATCATCAGGGAGATATCCCCAGATAGGGTAATAGTTGTCCGGCTGGAGGATGAAAGATTCAGGAACAAGCTCGGGATAACCGATGAAAGGTTTGTTGAGATTTCAGAGGCTCTGCTGAACATGCTTTAAGAAAAAACACCACGCGCATGCGTGGTGTTTCCATCCATTGGTACTGCTAAGTTTTTTTCCGAGTTCTATATTAGATTTTGGTTTTATTTTATACCTAACATAATTGAAATACAATTTGCTAAATCTTGTCCATACATGCCACACATATGAATGCATTGAGCTAAAGCTTGACCTACCATTTCAACACCTCCCAATAAATTATATTTTGATTATAATCAAAAGTGATGTAGATATTATGAAGAAAATTTATTTATATAACACAATTTAAATATCTATGCCAATTAAATAAAGAGATGCAGAAAAATGCCACCTAAAAATTGAATGGCATTTTGGGTGGCAAACCGGTGGCAAAATAAAAAAACACCAGCATCAAGCCAGTGTTTTCATCCTTTGGTACGACTAAGTCTATAAGCCGAGTTCTGTTTTAGACAATCATCTATCTAGGCCGGCAGTTACCTGCAGGCTCAAGCGATACTACCCGGAAGCGGGACGGGCCGTCCTTTCCTGTCAGCTTTCGCTGCAGGTTGCTCCCCTATTCGATCTTGCTCCAGATGGGGTTTACATAGCCGCAAAGTCGCCAATGCGCTGGTGAGCTCTTACCTCGCCTTTCCACCCTTACTCCCGCGAAAACGGGAGCGGTATATCTCTGTTGCACTTTCCTTCAAGTCACCCTGACTGGGTATTACCCAGCACCCTGCCCTGTGGAGCTCGGACTTTCCTCTCCTGAAATGAATCAGCAGCGATTGTCTGGCTTAGTCGCTAGTAAATAATATCACATTACGGGCGAAAATGCAAATCTTCTAGAGCCTTGATTCCTTGTCGCTGCAGTGCAGTATCCTGCCGCAGTTGTCGCAGAACACCACGCTGTAGTCCTTCGCTATCTTGTCCATGGTCATAGCCGATATCTTCATCTTGCAGCCCTGGCACACGCCGTGGTCCGACCTGGCCACTGCCGAGCCCTTGGCCTCCCTGAGATCGTTGAAGCTCTTCACAGTCTTTTCCGGGAGAAGCTTCTCCATCTCTGCCACCCTTTCCTGGGCCTTGCTTATCTCTTCCTTCGCGGTGTTTATCTTCCTGCTTCCTGTATCCTTTACGCTCTCGAACTCCTTCTTAAGGTCGGTAAGCTTGAGCTTGAGCTTGTCTCTCTCGAAGCTCAGCTTGTCCTCATGTTCCAGGAGCTCCAGCGACTGGCTGTCGAGGTCGGCCATGGCCTGCTTCATGTCTGCGACCTTTTTAGTGAGCCCATCTATCAGCTTCAGGTCGCTTCCCGCGCTGTTGTAGAGCTTGAATTCGTTTTTTTCTATTTCCTTCTTGTAGCCGTTTATCCGCTCGTTTATCTCCTTATACCTTTTCTTAAGGCTTGCGAGCTCGTTTTCCCTGTCTTTCAGCGTTGTCCTGGCAGCTTCGAAATCATCCTTCAGCTTCTTAAGGAGATAGATGAAGGATCCGTTCTTAAGCTCCTTAGAGTTCTCCCTTATAATATCGTAGTTTTTCTGCAGCTCCAGCAGCATCTCAAATTTTTCCATTTCTACCTCCCGTGATTCTTCCAATATTGCGAATTAAAGTAAAAAAGTAGGAATAGGCGCACCTATTCCTACCTGCATTTATAAGGACAGCTGTTAGATTCAGCCAGAACGACTGAATTTTCGAAGCCCATTTCTTTCATCTTGCTTTCAAGCCATTTTGAGAACACTTTAAGGGCAGGCCACTCCGTGCCGAAGTGTCCCGCGTCTATCACTGCTACGCCTTCCTCCCTGAGATCGCTCACATGGTGGTAAGTAGTGTCCCCGGTTATTATGCATTCTGCACCTGCCTTTACCGCAGCGCCGAAGAAGCTCTGTCCGCTGCCGCTTATCACGGCTATTTTCGAGACAGCCTTGCCATCGTCTCCGGAATACCTTGCGAACTCCAGGCCGAGCGCTTCCTTCACGCTGTCGACAAGCTCGGACAGCTTTACAGGCTTATCGAGGGACGCAAACCTCCCTATGCCCGAACCTGCTTCGCCTTCGGCTGCATCCAGCACGCTGGATTCCTTCACCCCGATCAGGCTCATGAGGATGTCGTTTAGCCCTCCCTGCACTGAGTCAAGGTTCGTGTGGCTTGAGTATACGCTAATACCGCTCGAGATCAGCTCTATGATCTTCCTGCCCAGAAGCTTGTCTGTTGTTATCGATGACGGCTTCTGGAATATGAGAGGGTGGTGGCAGAATATGAGGCTGCAGCCCTTCTCCTTTGCCTCCATTATGACTTCGAGGGTGCAGTCGAGGGCAACAAGAACAGAGGATACCTCCTGCTCCATATCCCCTACCATTAGCCCCACATTGTCGTAGCTTTCCATTAACCTTGAAGGCGCACGCTCCTCAAGGATGTCGTGAACGTCTTTAACCTTTAAAGGCATCCCAGCATCTCCTCCAGCTTCCTCAGTTTCTTCTCAAGCTCTTTTTTCCTCTCAAGCGCCAGTTCGGTTTCGTCCTGGATCTTGCCCATTATCTTGCTGTATTTCTCATGCTTGTGCAAGATGAAATCCTTGATCATTGGATGCTTCTCCCTGAACAGCTTCTCGCTTATCTCGAAGAAGATATCGTCGACTTCGTATTTTTTTTCACCAAACCTTATTTTTATTATCTCATAATATTTGTTTTCGTCAATACAGAGTTCCTCGCCGATGATTTCGTAGCCCTTTCTATATATATATTCCCTCAGCACCTCTGGGTTCTGCACCGGCTGAAGTATGACGTAGCTGAACTCCCTGAACAGGTCCAGCCTCTCCTCTATTATGTCCCTTATGAGGTTGCCTCCCATGCCGGCGATAATCGCCACATCGGCATCCCCGCTCTTCAGGGTGTTGAGCCCCGGGCCTATCCTGCACTCAATTTTGTCCGAGAGCCCGTGGAGGCCTATGTTCCTCTCCGCCTTCCTGATGGGCCCCTTGTTTATGTCCGAGGCTATCGCCCTTCCGCATATCCCCTTCTTGACGAGGTATATGGGTATGTACGCATGGTCCGTCCCTATGTCTGCCACGCACCTGCAGGGCTCGACCAGCGACGCCGTTTTTTCCATTCTAACGCTTAATTCCATAGCATGAATCCTTCCTTATCATCTGAAACTGAAAAATGTCTGCAGCTGCATCGCGAAGAAGATGGCCGACACGACCAGCGGAACGCAGATGAACTTGTATGCCGATTTCCTGTCATACCTCGAGATGAAGTACGCCGCGTAGTACATGCAGAGCAGCACGGCCATGTTTAGGAACCCGCACATCATCTGGCTCACAGCGAACTGCTTCCCAGTTCCGAACTGGACCGGATGGTAGGCAGCGTTGAAGCTCAGCGGCATCATCGCAGGCAGCCTGTCTGAAAGGTACAGGATTATTGGATTCACCGTCATGGCCATGATTATGACGGCTGCCGCGGCGAATATAGCCGTGAACACCTTGTCCTTGAACAGGCTCACGCTCTTAGAAGGCCTGTAGTCCATCGCTATCTCATGCACACCGTGGCTGTTGAGCTCTCTTACAAACCCCTCTGCATCCTCAGGGGAAAGCCCGTAGTTCATGTCGTCGGCCTTTATGTACAGCATGTCCTTGGACGAGGTCACGTACATGTAGGTTGTACCTATCTTTTCTATAACTGCCCTGCCAATGGCTGCGTTGCTTTTTCCGTAGCCTGAAAGCCTTACCCCTCTTATGCTGCCCGAAAACCTCTTGTAGCCTCTGATCTGCTCGAAGGGCAGTTCAACCTTCTTTAGCCCGAAAAGGCTTGATATCTCCAGCTTCCCGTCCCCTAATGCGTAGCCCAGAGTGATTACGGTGGCCAGGTAGTACAGCTGGTATAGGTTGAGAACCGCCAGGGACGCTTTTAGCAAAACCGATATCGTGTAGGAATCAACTATGTATATTAGTGCGATTAGCGCAGCGTTGAAGGCAACGATGAACAAAAACAGATGAAGCCTTCCGTTTCCGCGCCGTGGTGAATACTTCAGCACAAAATCACTTCCTTTTGAAATATGCTCAAAATAAGGGCACCTGTGGTGAGGTGCCCGAAGACTGCTAATCCAGATAGTCCTTCAGTTTCTTGCTTCTGCTTGGATGTCTCAGCTTTCTGAGAGCCTTTGCTTCTATCTGCCTTATTCTTTCCCTGGTGACGTTGAACTCCTTGCCTACTTCCTCGAGGGTCCTTGCCCTTCCGTCATCAAGCCCGAACCTGAGCCTAAGAACCTTTTCCTCCCTCGGCGTCAGCGTGTCCAGCACGTTGATCAGCTGCTCCTTCAGCATAGTGAAAGCAGCTGCCTCTGCCGGTGCAAGAGCGTCGTCATCTGGTATGAAGTCGCCGAGATGGCTGTCCTCCTCTTCTCCTATCGGAGTTTCGAGGGATACAGGCTCCTGGGCTATCTTCATGATCTCCCTCACCTTGTCCACAGGCATGTCCATGACCTTCGCTATCTCTTCAGGCGACGGCTCCCTTCCGAGCTCCTGGAGAAGCCTTCTCGACTCCCTGATGAGCTTGTTAATAGTTTCGACCATGTGGACAGGTATCCTGATCGTCCTGGCCTGGTCGGCTATGGCTCTTGTTATGGCCTGCCTTATCCACCAGGTGGCGTAGGTGCTGAACTTGAACCCTTTCCTGTAGTCGAACTTCTCAACAGCCTTTATAAGGCCAAGGTTTCCTTCCTGTATGAGGTCGAGGAAAAGCATCCCCCTTCCAACGTACCTCTTTGCTATGCTGACGACAAGCCTGAGGTTTGCCTCTGCAAGCTTCTTCTTGGCTACAGGATCGTTTTCCTCGATCCTCTTTGCGTACTCTATCTCTTCCTCTGGCGTCAAAAGAGGCACCTTTCCTATTTCCTTCAGGTACATCCTGACCGGGTCGTCTATAGCTATTCCCTCCGGAACGGACAGGTCAAGATCCTCCTCCGGAACCTCTATGTCGGTCATATCCCCAATAACTTCGATGCCTGTAGATTCCAGAACCTCGTAGATTTTTTCGATCTGTTCAGGGGATAATTCAACTTCTTCAAGCTCGTCCATAATCTCTTTGTAAGTCAGGCTCCCTGTTGCTTTTCCCTTTTCAAGGATCCTCTTGACAACAGATGTCTTCGAGTCTTTATCCTTTACGATTTCTCCTTCTGCCATCTACCTCATACCCCCTTTTTTCTGTATCCTTATAAACTCTTTGGCCAGCTCCATTGATTCCTGCAGCTTTCCCTCTGCTTCAAATTGCTTTATCTTAAGCATTATTTCTTTTTTCGACTCCTCTAGCTTGTATTTTTTGATTTCCTTTATGCAGTCATCGACATAGCTGTCTATGTTGTCTTCATCATAAACTGTTTCATACTCAAGGATGTTCACCCATTCGCTTATGCTCTCCTGATCGGTGAGCTTCAGCTCGATGGCCTTCTTCCTTGCTTCCTGTTCGGAAGACTTCATGCCCAGTATCTGCTCAAAAAGCTTCCTGTGGCTTTCCAGTGCGAAATCCTCCTTTTCCATGTGCGTTTGCGCGCGTTCAAGGGCGTCGGGCTCCTCCAGCATAAGCTTGAGAAGTGTCCTTTCCGCCTTGAGGTATGCCGGCTCCAGATAGAGCTTCCGGCTGAAATCCGGGATGTCGGACAAAGCCTCCTCCCGCTTCTCGCTGTTCTGCATTTTCCTGCTAAGCATGTCATAAATGGCCTGGTCCTTGATATTCGTCTCCTCGGAAATCTTCTTGATGTATACATCCCTCTCTACGGGATCGAGGTCCGTCAGGATCTGAATAACCTTCTCAACATAATGTATGAGATTGTCCGGGTTCTTCATGTCGACCCCTTCCCTCACCTTGGAAATCCTGTAGTCGATGAGAGGTAGGGCTTTGGATAGCAGCTTTGCGAAGGCGTCCTTTCCGTTGTTCCTTATGAATTCATCCGGATCCTTGCCTTCGGGCACGGTCAGAACCCTTACATCGAGCCCCGCCTGCTTAAGTATTTCTAGACCCCTTAGGGTGGCCGCCTGGCCAGCCAGGTCTGCGTCGTAGGCTATTATAACCTTGTCAACATACCTTTTTATGAGCTTAGCCTGGTTGATAGTGAGCGCGGTTCCCAGCGAAGCGACGGCGTTCGTTATGCCGTACTGGTGCAGCGCGATGCAGTCCATGTAGCCTTCAACGATTATCATGTAATCTTCCTTGAGGTCCTTTATGGTGAAATTCATGCCGTAGAGGTTTATCCCCTTCTTGAAAAGGGCCGTCTCCGGCGAATTCAGGTATTTTGGTTTCGTGTCATCCATGACTCTGCCGCCAAACCCTATTACCTTGCCCCTGTAGTCGAAAACCGGGAACGTGACCCTGTTCCTGAACCTGTCGTAGTAGGTTCCTTTGGGACTTTTTATGATCAGTCCGGCGTTCAGCAGGTCGAGCTCGGTATAGCCTTTTGCCTTAAGGTGCTTCAGCAGGGAGTTCCAGCTGTCGGGCGCGTAGCCGAGCCCGAAGTTTGCTATCAGCTTTTTTGTTATCCC
Source organism: Clostridium sp. UBA699 (assembly GCA_002298915.1). Taxonomy (GTDB): domain Bacteria; phylum Bacillota; class Clostridia; order Clostridiales; family Clostridiaceae; genus UBA699. The sequence goes on along the minus strand of DBML01000001.1, from coordinate 125,790 downwards.
CCTGTTGAGGAAATATTCCATGGCCGTCTTGTTTTCCAGGAGGTTCCTGCGGAAAAATTTAGCTGCCTCTACGTTGAGAGAATACAACTTGTCGTATCTCTCTCTGGCAGGCGATCTCTCGTCTTGAGTATCGATACTTATATTCACCCTTTCGCCGAGCAGCTTCAGCGAATCCAGGAATGTCAGCTTTCTTGTCTTCATAAGAAATGTTATGACGTTTCCTGCCTCGCCGCATCCAAAACACTTGTATATCTGTTTTTCCTGGGAAACACTAAAGGATGGGGTTTTCTCATGGTGGAACGGACACAGCCCAACATAATTTCTTCCGGCTTTCTTCAGTTTTACAGTTTCAGATATTATGTCCACGATGTCGTTTTCGTCTTTAATCTTCTGGATTACCTCATCCGATATCAATAAATAATCACACCTATTTTTTTTGATTTGTTTTTTTGTCACCAAACTATTATACTATATTCTTTACAAATGTAAAATTTCCTTCAAAAAAAATTTATTTTTTTGCACAAATATATCGCCCTTCATTAGTAGATGACTATTTTCGGTACGTATATGCTGCTGAAAAGCGACAGGCAGTAGTCGTCGCTCATGCCGGAGATGTAGTCCGCCACACCCTGGTAGCGCCCTTCCTCCTCGACTATAGCCCTATATATGTCAGGCATCTTTTCAGGATGCTTGTAGAAGTAGTTGAACACCTGCTCCAGCACGAACTTGGCTTTGTCCCTTTCCTCCTTCAGCACATCGCCGTTGTACACGTTCTTGAACAGGAAGGACCTGAGCCTTGACAGGGATTCCTCGATCTCGTGGTCAAGGGTCACCTTGAATTCTCCTTTCGCCAGGCTGTCCAGGGTCGAGTGGATGCAGCTGGTGACCAGCGTGTTTATCCTCTCGCTGTGGCTGCTTCCCAGCTTTTCGAAGGAGTTCTCCGGCAGGTCGGCTTCCTTAAGCAGGCCAGCCCTTATGGAATCGTCTATGTCGTGGTTGACGTAGGCAATCTTGTCGCTGTACCTTACCACCTGACCTTCCAACGTGAAGGCCCTCTGCCCTTCCTTCGAGAAGCCGCTGTGGTGAAGTATGCCGTCCAGCACCTCCTCGCTAAGATTGAGCCCGCGCCCCTGCTTTTCTAGCCTTGTGAGCACCCTTACGCTGTTTACGTTGTGCCTGAAGCCTCCCGGAAGCAGCGAGTTCAGAACATCCTCGCCGTTGTGGGCGAAGGCTACATGTCCTATGTCGTGCCCGAGCGCAATGGCTTCGATGAGGTCCTCGTTGAGCCCTATACCCTTGCCGATGGTCCTCGCGATCTGCGAGACCTCAAGCGTATGGGTCAGCCTTGTCCTGTAGTGGTCGCCGAAGGTCCGGATGTACACCTGTGTCTTGTGCTTCAGCCTCCTGAAGGACTTGCTGTGTATTATCCTGTCCCTGTCCACCATGTAGCAGGTCCTTATGTCGTCCTTCTTCTCCTCTGCCGCCCTACCCCTGCTTTTTGAGGAGAATGCGGCGCTCCTGTCGAGAATAAGCAATTCTTTGTTTTCGATTTTTTCCCTTATCAACAATTCGCATCACCCATCTTAATTATTCTATGCCGCAGCGCAAATGTCCTTTTTTTACTGACCAGCAGGAAAAAACCGGTACGTTTTGTACCGGCTTTTCTGCTTGCCTTGGATGTATATTATTGTAGCTATCTTCTGTTTCTTATCTGCGCCTGAGCTGCTGAGAGCCTTGCGACAGGAACCCTGAACGGCGAGCATGAAACGTATGCAAGTCCTGTGTTGTGGAAGAATTCGACCGAAGAAGGGTCTCCGCCGTGCTCTCCGCACACTCCGAGCTTTATGTCCGGCCTTGTCTGCTTTCCTAGCTCAACAGCCATCTTGACAAGCTTGCCTACACCGTCCTGATCAAGCTTGACGAACGGATCGAAGTCGTATATCTTCTTGTCGTAGTAGTCTGCAAGGAACTTGCCTGCGTCATCCCTCGAGAAGCCGAAGGTCATCTGAGTGAGGTCGTTCGTTCCGAAGGAGAAGAATTCAGCTTCTTCTGCTATCTCGTCTGCAGTGAGCGCAGCCCTTGGTATCTCTATCATGGTACCGACCATGTACTCCATGTCTATTCCCGATCTTGCGATTATCTCATCTGCGACCCTGACAACAACGTCCTTCACGTACTTGAGCTCCTTCAGCTCTCCTACCAGCGGTATCATTATCTCAGGAACTATGTCCCAGCCCTTGTTCTTCTTGACCTCCAGCGCAGCTTCGATTACAGCCGTTGTCTGCATCTCAGCTATTTCCGGATAGGAAACCGTCAGACGGCAGCCCCTGTGTCCCATCATAGGGTTGAACTCGTGGAGCGATGCAACTGTTGTCTTCAGGTGCTCGAAAGTCACTCCCATGTCATCTGCAAGTGCATGTATGTCGTCGTCCTCTGTTGGAAGGAACTCGTGAAGAGGCGGATCCAGGAACCTTATGGTGACCGGTCTGTATTCCATAGCCTCGTAGATGCCTATGAAGTCCTGCTTCTGCATAGGAAGCAGCTTTGCAAGGGCTCTTCTTCTCTGTTCCTCTGTCTCTGAAAGTATCATCTCCCTGACTGCAGCGATTCTCTCTTCAGCGAAGAACATGTGCTCCGTCCTGCAGAGGCCTATTCCCTCGGCTCCGAACTTTACAGCCTGTATTGCGTCCCTAGGGGTGTCTGCGTTGGTCCTTACCTTGAGGTATCTTACCTCGTCGGCCCAGCTCATGTATGTTCCGAAGTAGCCGCTTATCTCAGGCTCAACTGTCTTTATTGCTCCTGAATAAACGTTTCCTGTGCTTCCATCAAGAGATATGTAGTCTCCCTCGTGGTATGTCTTTCCGCCGACTTCAAATTTGCCTTTTGTCTCGTTGATCCTGAGCTCGCCGCAGCCTGCAACGCAGCATGTTCCCATTCCTCTGGCAACAACCGCAGCGTGTGAAGTCATTCCTCCCCTTGCGGTGAGTATTCCCTGTGCAGCTACCATTCCCTCGATGTCCTCAGGTGAGGTTTCGAGCCTGACGAGTATTACCTTCTCGCCTTTCTCATGGTGCTGCTTGCAGTCGGCAGCTGTGAAGTATATCTTTCCGCAGGCTGCTCCTGGTGAAGCAGGGAGTCCCCTTGCAATTACGACTGCTTTATTTAGCTCGTCCTGGTCGAAGGCAGGATGGAGGAGCGAGTCGAGCTGCTTAGGGTCAACCTTTAGCAGTGCCTCTTCCTTTGTTATGAGGCCTTCCGCAACCATCTCGACGGCTATCTTGAGGCCTGCATCTGCAGTCCTCTTTCCGTTCCTTGTCTGGAGGAAGTAGAGCTTGCCCTGTTCTATCGTGAATTCCATGTCCTGCATGTCCTTGTAGTGCTTCTCGAGGTTTGCAGCTATGTTCATGAACTCATCGTAGCATTCAGGAAGGTCCTCTTTCAGCTTTGATATAGGCTGAGGTGTCCTTATTCCGGCAACCACGTCCTCTCCCTGTGCGTTTATGAGGTATTCTCCGAATATCAGCTTCTCTCCGGTTGCAGGGTTTCTTGTGAAGGCAACGCCTGTGCCTGAGGTGTCTCCCATGTTTCCGAAAACCATAGACTGCACGTTGACTGCAGTACCCCAGCTGCTCGGTATATCGTTCAGCCTTCTGTAAACCACTGCTCTTGCGTTGTTCCATGACCTGAACACCGCTGTTATAGCTTCCATCAGCTGCTCCTTAGGGTCCTGAGGGAATTCGTGTCCGAGCTCCTTCAAGTAAAGGGCCTTGAATTTTACAACCAGGTCCTTGAGGTCAGCAGCTGTAAGGTCTGTGTCAAATTTCGCTCCTCTGAGTTCCTTCTCGTCGTCGAGTATGTCTTCAAACTTCCTCTTTTCGAGATCCATGACGACGTCCGAGAACATCTGGATGAACCTTCTGTATGAGTCGTAAGCAAACCTTTCGTTGTTCGTGAGCTTTGCGATCACTTCCACGGTCTGGTCGTTGAGTCCCAGGTTGAGTATAGTGTCCATCATTCCAGGCATGGATGCCCTTGCACCCGACCTTACGGATACGAGCAGAGGGTTGACGTTGCTCCCGAATTTCTTGCCTGTCTTGTTTTCAAGCTCAGCCAGCGCCATGTTGATCTGGCTTACAATCGTTTCATTAAGCTTCTGGCCATCTTCATAATACTGAGTGCAGGCTTCAGTGGATACTGTGAATCCCTGAGGAACCGGCATTCCGAGATTGGTCATCTCTGCAAGGTTTGCTCCCTTACCTCCCAACAAATTCTTCATTCCTGCGTTTCCTTCGTTGAAAAGGTAAACATACTTCTTGTTCTCCATAATCTACATCCCTTCTTTATTGTGATTTTTTTCACTTTTGTCAGTAAAATTATTTTCTCCCATGGCTACGAACAGCTTGGTGATGTTCGTTTTAGAAACCTTCCCCACGATAACGTACGCTTCCTTGGACTCCACCACTGCTTTTTCAAGCACAGGCAGGCAGTCCACCTCGTGCTCTATTATCTTGCGGGCCGCGGCGTAAGCGTTCTCGTCCTTTGTAACATATATTATGTTGGGCATCCTGGTCATGAGCATTCCGACAGGCACCTTGTGCATGTCCATGCCTCCAATGGCCATCTTGAGGAAGTCCTTCCTTGAAACCGCTCCCACGAAGGCTCCCTTGTTCACGACGAACATCGTGCCAACGTCGTTGAGGAACAGGTTCACGATCGCATCGTAGACGGTGGAGCTCTCTTCGACAACGACCGGCTTGGACATAATAGCTTCAACCTTGATGTTTCTGACATATTCGTGCAAAGGGCTGTAAGACGGCTTCTGCGCAAAAACATACCCTACCTTTGGCTTGGCTTCGAGTATCCCTGTCATAGTAAGGATAGACAGGTCTGTCCTCAGTGTAGCCCTTGTCACGTTGAGTTTTTCTGCCAGCTGCTCGCTGGTTATCGGCTGCTTTTCTTTCACAAGCTCGATTATGTGTTCTTGTCTGGGCGTTAGTTTAATGGCATTCACCTTCCTTCATCATATTGTGTTATGTATTGCCCCATTTGTGCACTATATTGTACGCATATATTATGTCTCAATACTAAGTAGTATAGCACTTATGGCTAAATAACACAACACTTAAATGCAATTATACAGCATAATTCAAAATCGGCAGGCTTTTTGCCTGCCGACAATGCTTTTGACGGATTATTTATCCTCTTTTGGCTCCCCTTCTTCAGGCTCCTTTTTAGCTTCCTCTTCCATGTCATCGAACTTCACTGTGTACTGGTACACGTTATCGTCCTTGCTTTCGTCTTTGCCCTTGCCCTTGAACTTTTCCTTTATGTCATCCATTGTGTTCTTGAAGGCTGTGTTGATAACCTCGACTGTTCCGTCGGATTTGGTTATCTCGATAGTTACCTGTGTGACAACTGCAGTAACAAGGCCAACAGCAAGGATAGGCGGCCATATAAGCGCTGTGAGCATGGCAGCGGCTCCTGCCGTAACAGGGACGTCTATGAGGACCTTGTCGTCCTTCTTGACCCTTATCCTGTTCACGTTGCCTTTATTTATGATATCCCTGAGCCAGTCGAAGAACTCTTCCTTTGAAGCAAACATGTTCTCTGCAGCCGGTTCCTTCTTCTGCTCCTCGATATAGATAAGCGCGTCCACAACGTTTCCGTCGCAGGCTTCCAGCGCTTCCTTGGCCTCTGAATAGCTGGCTCCGGTTCTCTCCCTGATGATATCAATTTTCTCTAAAGTAATTTCACTCATTGATTATCACTCCTTTTAAATAGTTTAGTGTTTCCAAGCTTTTAGGTTTCTTGAAGTAGTTCTGGGATATAGCCGTGGATAATATTTTATATAGCTCCTCCTTCACTTCTGGCGAAAGAGTAACTCTATATATGTTTTGAAAGGACATCCTGGAAAGAGCCCTGAGCGCGTTGAACGCTGCGAAGCTGACCCTCATGCCGTTGGCCCTTGCGCAGTTTTGGCATACGCCTCCTCCGTACTGCAGGCTAAGATAGTCCGAGGTGCTTATTTTCGTGCCGCAGCCTACGCACCTTTCAAGGTCGAAGCTGAAGCCTGTAGACTCCAGGAGCTTTATCTCGAAAGCCCTGGCCAGTATCTCCAGGTCGACTATCTCGTCCTTCATGAAGTAGAAGGCGGAGATCAGGTGCACGAAGAGCCCTCTGTTGCTCTCCTCGTCCTGCATGCTTATCTGGATGAGCTCGCACAGGTAGGAGGCGTAGGTTATGTGCTCCAGGTCCTTGAGCAGCCCCTGGAAGGACTCCGTAACCTGGGCCTCGTTTATGGTGTAGAGGCTTCTGCCCTTGTACAGCACGTACTCACCGTAGCAGAACAGCTGGCTTGCGGCCATGAACCTGCTCTTGCCCTTTTTTGCTCCCCTTGCAACGGCCGAAACCTTGCCCAGCTTTTCCGTGAACAGCCACAGGAGCTTGTCGTTTTCGTTTATGTCCTGCGTCCTTATTACCATCGCGCGGGTTTTAAAAATAGACAGAAAGAATCCCCCCATCAAAAGGATATGATAATATTATAACCTTTCCCAATCAATTTTCCACAAATAATTTAAAATTTTCAAAATTCGGCCCCGCTATTTGTAGCCGAGCTCTTTAAGGAGGTTCGAGCTGTCCCTCCAGTCCTTTCTTACCTTGACCCAGAGCTCAAGGAAAACCTTCTCGCCGAGGAACTTCTCTATGTCCTGCCTCGCGTAGGTGGATATCTTCTTGAGCATCGCGCCCTTCTTTCCTATTATTATGCCCTTGTGCGAGTCCTTCTCGCAGAGGATGTCGGCGGATATGTGCCATATGCCCTTTTCATCCTTCTTCATCGAGGTCACGTCTACGGCTATGCCGTGCGGAACCTCCTCTGACAGGAGCCTGAGAGCCTTCTCCCTTATCGTCTCGGAGACTATGAACCTCTCCTCCGAGTCGGTTATCATGTCCTCAGGGTAGTACTTCGGACCCTCAGGCATGTATTTCACCATCAGCTCCTTGAGCCTGTCAACGTTCTTTCCCTTTATGGCTGCGATCGGTATTATCTCGGCAAAGTCGAACTCAGCTGAGTAGTTCTTCAGGGTTTCGGCCACCCTCTCAGGGGTCGTCTCGTCGATCTTGTTGAGCACCAGGAACACAGGCACCCCCGTCTCCCTGAGCTGGTCCAGGATGAACTTGTCTCCCTTTCCGACCTCAACGTCCGGCGTCGTCATGAATATTATCAGGTCGACCTCCTTGAGCGAGTCCTTTGCTAGCTTGACCATGTGCTCGCCGAGCTTGTGCTTCGGCTTGTGCATGCCCGGCGTGTCGACGAACACGAACTGGTAGTCTTCCGAGTTGAGTATGCTCTGGATGTTCGTCCTGGTCGTCTGCGGCTTGCTGGAAACTATGGAGAGCTTTTCCCCCACAATCTCGTTTGTCAGAGTGGACTTGCCCACGTTGGGCCTTCCGATTATGGTAATAAATCCTGATTTAAACATATATGATTCTCCTTAAAATATTATAGGTCCTTTGTGGTGAACGCTTCAGGGAGAAGCTCACCGACTGTCCTCACCAGGTAGTTCTCCTCGTCCTGGGCGACTATTATTTTTGTGTCGTCGTCTGAAAACTCCGAGATGACCTGCCTGCAGATTCCGCAGGGGAAAGCGTAGCTGCCTTCCTTGCTGCCCATTATGCAAATGGCCCTGATCTTCCTGTGCCCTTCGGACACAGCCTTGAATATGGCCGTCCTTTCCGCGCAGTTCGTAGCACCGTAGGATGCGTTTTCAACGTTGCAGCCAGTGTACACGCTGCCGTCTTCCATCAGGAGGGCAGCACCCACACGGAATTTCGAGTAGGGAACATAGGCGTTCCTCCTTGCCTCTGCTGCCATGGAGATCAAATCCTCAATCTTCATCAAACACACTCCCCTCTTTTATCTTTTAACGAATATGGTGTAGAGCAGGATGGTTAGCAGTATTCCGAGGACGGCGCCTGCGACCACCTCGAGCACCGAGTGGACCTCGGCGTCGACCCTGCTCTGGGCCGCAATGAAAGCCATTATGAAGCTTATCACGAAGACAAGCGGCTGTCCGGTGTAAAGAGTCAACAGCGTCGCCAGGGAGAAGGAGATGGCGCTGTGCCCGCTCGGCATCCCTCCCTTGAGGGGGGTGCCCTCCCCGAAGTGCGCTTTGGCGATGACGACTGCTATGATAACTATGACAAGCATCAGGAATATGGCGTAGGGGCTCGAGCTCCTGACCTTGTTTATCAGCGAGAAGTCAATGACCCAGAGCTTGTCCCAGAAGATTATGAACCCTACAACCAGTGCGTTGATTGCCGCGACTAGCACCCCTCCCGCTGCGGCGTTCTTAGCTTGCTTGGCTAGCGGATGGTAGTAGTTTGCCGTCAGGTCTATCGTGAACTCGATGGCCGTGTTAAGCAGCTCTGCCATGAGGACCATGCAGATCGAAACTATTATGGCCAGCAGCTCAACCCTGCTCAGGTTGTAGAAAAAGCACGCGGTAAGTACGACCAGTGCTGCTAGCATGTGTATCCTCATGTTCCTCTGCGTCCTGACGGTGTGGATTATCCCGTCTATGGCGTAGTTAAAGCTGTCCAGCATTTTCCTTACATTCATATGTCGCCTCTCGTCATATCGAAGTTCCTGAGTATCTCCTCTTCCCTTTTCCTCATCCTCTTCTTGTCGTCCGGGTTCATGTGGTCGTAGCCGAGGAGGTGGAGGATAGAGTGCACGGTCAGATAGCATGCCTCCCTGAGGAAGCTGTGGCTGAATTCCTCGCTCTGCTCCTTCGCCTTTTCAAGTGAAAGGACTATGTCTCCGAGCACCAGCTGGTCGCCGTCCAGATCCTCGTCCCTGAACCTTTTCCCGGCGTAGAACTCGCTGAAGACGAGCCCCTCGGGGTAGCTGAGCATAGGGAAGGACAGGACGTCCGTCACCTTGTCTATCTGCCTGAACTCGTTGTTTATGTGCCGTATGGCTTCGTTGTCCACCAGTGTGATGCTGAGCTCCCAGGGGATGCTCACACCCTCCTCCCCGAGGGCGTATTTGACTATGTCCTCCATCAGGCTGTAGAATTTTTCGTCAACAACAACCTTGTCCTGATCGTCGTCCCAAAGTATCATTTCCATACCTCCTCTATGCCCATTTGTCCTCGGGGTATTCGATGCGGCTGTGGTATATGCCGTTGAAAACCGCGAGGAAAGCATCCTTAATCTTTTCCATGTCCCTGAAGGTGAGGTCGCAGCTGTCGAACTGGCCGTCTTCGAGCCTGGACTTTATTATGCTGTCGACCATGGCCTCTATCTTATCGCTTGAAGGTTCGCTCAGCGACCTGACCGCAGCCTCCACGGCATCAGCCAGCATCAGTATGCCCGCTTCCTTAGTTTCCGGCAGCGGCCCCTTGTACCTGTAGTCTGTCTCGTTTATCTCGGAAGGCTTGTCGCTGCTGTTCCTGACGGTGATGTAGAAGTACTTGGCGAGCGAGGTGCCGTGATGCTGCTCTATGGCGCTGACTATGTCCTTCGGCAGCCTGTGCTCCCTGGCGAGGTCGGCACCGTCCCTGACGTGGGATATTACTATCTGGGTGCTAAGCTTCGGCGATATCCTGTCATGGGGATTGTCGTTCTCCAGCTGGTTCTCCTTGAAGAAATAAGGCCTTTTGAGCTTCCCTACATCGTGGTAGTACGCGCACACCCTTACGAAGAGCGGGCTTCCTCCGACCGCTTCCGCCGCGTGCTCCGCCAGGTTCCCCACCATCACGCTGTGGTGGTAGGTTCCGGGAGCCTCCATAAGGAGCCTCTTCAGCAGCGGGCTGTTCGGGTTGGAAAGCTCGAGCAGCTTCGTGGTAGTGACTATGCCGAACATATGCTCAAGGAAAGGCAGGAAGCCTATTGCGAGCATCCCCGAGATCAGGCTCGCGGCGAAAACCTGGACGACCTTCTGACCGACGTCGCCCACGTTGTTGCTCAGCAGGAGCCCGATGGAGAAGGCCATCGCCGCGTTGATCGCCGCGACGGCTGCGGAGGCTCTGAGTATCTCGTTCCTCTGCTGGAGCCTCCTGGTTGCCAGCGAGCCGATCAGTGCGTTGGCGACTGCAAGTATGGTTATCTCAATGTCAAAATTCACAGCTCCGCTTATGAGGATGCAGTTCAGGATGCTTGTGGCCATTGATATCCTTTGCCCCAGAGAAATGGTCAGCACCATGGGGATGAACGCTAGCGGTATGAAGAACATCGACGCGGCCGCCGTTGTCCTTGCCAGGAATACAGCTGTGAAGCTCAGAAGGTTTATCATTATCAGCTTGCCCGGATCGTAGAAGACTTCGGGCTGCAGCCTGCACAGGTAGTACCATTGTATGCCCAGCACGAGCAGCACCAGTATCCCCAGTACCGCGTACAGGTAAGGAGGGGATCCGCTCTGGCTGTTGAGCAGCCCCAGATCCTTGAGGATTTCTATCTGGCGCGCCGTAACCGGCTCCCCTTCCTTTACTATTATCTGCCCTTTTTTGATTATGACCGGGGAGACCCTTTCTGCAGCCTGCGCCTTCAACTCTTCTGTCTTGTCCTGGTCATAGTAGAAATTCGGCTTTATCTCGTTTAATGCCAGCTGCAGCGCTATCTCTCCTGAGGAGCCTGAAAGGGCTGCGGCAGCTATCCTTGCTTTTACGAACTCCTGTGCTGTGCTCAGGTCTGCCTGGTAGCCGCTCTGGGTGCTGTCGCTTATGTTGCTGCTCTCGTAAAGCTCAGTCAAGGTTGAAACCAGCAGGTTCTGCATGGCTGCAGCGTCCTCCTCGGACAGTCCGAGGAAATACCGGGCCTGCGTTTCCGACAGCACAAGGTCCGACTGGTTCTGCAGCGCGCTTATTTTTTCTGCAGACAGCTCCGTTTGGGCCTCTTCCGCCCTTTTGGCGAAAAGGCCGTTAAGGCTGTCGACGGCTTCGGTCATGACCTCTGTCCTCTTGTTGTACTGAAGCGGCACCGCGCTGCCGGCCTGCTGCCTTCTTTCCTCAGTGGCAGCAGCATCCTCAACTTCCCTCTGGGCCTTGATGTCGACCTTTGCTATGTCGCCTTCCTTGAGGCTGTACTTAGTTGTGACCAGCGAAGTAGCCAGCACAATGAACATGAACAGAAAGGTCAGCAGGAATATTCCCAGCCGCCTCAGATTTTCCTTGTTTTTCATCAAACCTGATATCCTAGTTACCATAATAGTCCCCTTGCTATCTTGTCGAAGTGCTTGTTACCCTTTATTTTATCACATTTTCAGGCGTTTTAATTGTAGAATGCGTAAATTTATTCTTTTGTTTTGAAGCGATATAAAGGAGCCAACGCCATGAGTGTTGGCTCCTGATATAAACGGTTGATTGCCAATTATTGAAGGCCGGATCGACCCGTGCGTCGAACGAGTCCCGGCTTAGCTTAATCCAAAATCATTGGCGTATAAACATTGTATTTGAAAGCAGGGTATAAGGCTTCATTCACCATTTTGCTTTCTTCCCTATTGGCGCAGTATGCCTTTATGGACAGAGTCTTTATCATCATCTTGTCATAGACAACGCTGGTTTTTGTGGGGATGTTCGCGATTCTTAAAATATCTGCAAACTCCTTGCCGCTGTTCATGCTGTCTGCCGTGATATCAAAGATGTAAAGCTTCTCCTTCTCAGACTTTTTGACTAAAAGCCCTGGAATCAAAGTCCCTATGAATGTTGCGGCACATATCGCAATGATGCTGAATACGCCATCTGACTTTGCCATCCTAACAACAGCGATCATGTAGACAGTTGTAGACATCGCTGCCAGCAAGCTCGAAAACAAGAACTTTTCACGGGCCAGATATATGTTCTTCATTGTACCTAGAGTGTTGTCGAGCAGTTTCAGTAAAAATACTATAAAAATTTCCATTTTTCCTCCTAATTTCTTTTGCCACAAAAACAAAAAGCTCTTGCAATTAAAATCACAAGAGCCAAATAATATCTTAATTTATGGATAAAATTGTTTTGCGCCACAAGGCGCGTTCTTATGCAACTTTATTATTATATCACACAAACACATGGATTGTCTACATATTAATAATAAAATTCCCGAAGGTGAACACAGCTCTATTTCGCCACAAAAACCATTGGCTGCAAAACAAAAAAGATTGGGCACAAACCCAATCTTTCGTTATTCAAAGAATTATTTATTCAAAGAATCTCTGACTATCTGACTTACCAGCTTGCCATCAGCGCGTCCCTTTGTTTTAGGTGTTACAATCGCCATGACAGCCTTCATGTCTTTCATGCTAGCTGCTCCCACTTCATCAACTGCTTGACGAACAATATCGGAAATTTCACTTTCACTTAATTGCTGAGGAAGGTAATTTAACAAAATTTCAATCTCAGCTTTAGTCTGCTCGACTAAATCTTGCCTATTGCCCTTTTCAAACTCCAGCATCGCATCACGCCTTTGCTTTACTTCCTTTGCCAAAACTTCGACGATCTGCGCGTCATCTAGCTCCACGCCGTCTTTCTTTTCAGCGACAAGTACAGCTGACTTGGCCATGCTGATAGCATTCGCTTTAAATTTATCCTTTGCTTTTAAAGCGGTTTTCCAATCCTCTTGCAATCTTTCCTTAAGAGTCATATTGGTACCTTCTTTCAAAGAATATTATTTAAACTTTCTCTTTCTAGCAGCTTCTGATTTTTTCTTTTTCTTTACGCTTGGCTTTTCATAGTGCTCTCTCTTTCTAACTTCTGATAGAACACCAGCTCTCGCACACTTTCTCTTGAACCTTCTCAGTGCACTTTCTAAGGTTTCGTTTTCTCCAACTTTTATCTCTGACATATTTATCCCTCCCTCCGCTAGCTCACTTTAATTTAAAAAAATTAAACGCAGCCAATGTGGGTCATTTAGCACATAGTCTATTATACAATAATAATCAACCCACTGTCAACAGCATAGTTGAGGCAGCGGCGCCTTATTGTTAGCCCGGAGGCCATGCCATCGCTCTTCCTCCGAGCAGATGGAAGTGGATGTGGAAGACGGTCTGTCCTCCGTCCTTGTTGCAGTTTGATACGATCCTGTAGCCTGATTCGTCCATGCCGAATTCCTTTGCAAGCTTCTGCATCACCATGAAAGCGTGGGCAACCAGCGCCGAGTCTTCCTCTGTCAGCTCGTTGAGCGTCGATATGTGTTTCTTAGGTACAGTTAAAACATGAACTGGAGCTTCAGGAGCGATATCCTTAAAGCAGAATACCTTGTCGTCTTCGTAAACCTTGGTGCTAGGTATTTCTCCTTTTATTATTTTGCAGAATAAACAATCATCCATTCGTTTCACCTCCCTTGAATTAGTGAGTAATATATTTTTCTATATTATTACTATTTTAACAAATTGCCTCTCAAAAATCCATCCTGTTCTTCGAATGTTCTCGTATTTATTATCTCGCCGGAGATGTCCCTGTCAGATTCCGCCACGACCTTGATGTAGTTGTCGGTGTAGCCTTCGTAAAGGTTCCCCTCTTTTCCAAGCTTCTGCTCGTAGAGGACGGGCATCTCCCTGCCCAGGAACCTTGCCCTGAACTTCTTTTCAAGCTGCTCGTCAAGCGCGATGAGCCTCTTGCTCCTCTCGTCCTTCCTGACTCCGTCCACCTGCCCCTTCATGGTTGCGGCCTTCGTGCCTTCCCTTGGGCTGAACTTGAAGATATGCATCTTCGAAAGCTCGATGCTCTCGAGGAACCCGAAGGTCTCCTCGAACTCCTCCTCAGTCTCCCCCGGGAAGCCCACGATTATGTCCGTGGTTATGGACACGTCCCCGTTCTTTTCCCTCAAAAGGTCAACTATGCGCCTGTATTCCTGGGTGGTGTACTTCCTGTTCATCCTTTTCAGGGTTTCGTTGCAGCCGCTCTGGAGCGACAGATGGAAATGAGGAAGAAGCTTTTTCAGCTTCGCGGTAGCCTCGATCGCCTCGTCAGTGAAGAACTGCGGGTCTATGGAGCCTATCCCGACCCTCTCTATCCCTTCGACCTTGTCTATCTCCTGAAGGAGCTTCAAGAGGTTCCAGCCGCCCTCGAGGTCCGCGCCGTAGGAGGCGATGTGTATGCCCGTGAGTACGACCTCCTTGAAGCCGTGCTCTGCCAGCTTTCTGACCTCTGCCAGCGCCTTCTCCGGATCCTTGCTGCAGACAGCACCCCTGGCGTAAGGTATGAGGCAGTAGGAGCAGAAACGGTTGCAGCCGTCCTGGACCTTCACGAAAGCCCTCGTCCTGTCCCTGTACTCCTCTACGTCCAGCTCCTCGAACTCTGTGTCCTTCATGACGTCGGAGACCTCCACGATCTTCTCGCGTTCCTCCCTGGCCCTGTTTACCCAGTACACAACGTCTCCCTTGTTCCTTGTGCCAAGGACCACGTCGACGCCTTCGATGTGGGAGACCTCCTCGGGTTTTATCTGCGAATAGCAGCCAACGACGGCGATCACAGCATCCCCGTTCTCCTTCCTGGCCCTGCTTATCATCTGCCTCGATTTCTTGTCTCCCATGTTGGTGACCGTGCAGGTGTTTATAACGTAGACGTCCGCGAACTCGTCGAAATCCACGATCTCGTAGCCGTCCCTTTTGAATTTCTCTATCATGGCTTCAGTTTCGTACTGGTTTGTCCTGCAGCCCAAAGTAGCAAATGCTGCCTTCATCTATAATTCTCCTCCCAAATCTCCCAGCTCGTACAGCACGAGCGCAGAGCACACGAACCCCGCCGTCTCGGTCCTGAGTATCCTAGGCCCCAGCGTTATTATGTGAGCTCCTATGCGTTCCAGCTCATCTATCTCTGAAGGCTCGAAGCCCCCCTCAGGACCTATGACGATCGCAACGCTTTTAACCTTAGCCCTGTCGATATCCCGGCAGACCTTCCTCAGTCCCTTGCCTTCCTGGTTCTCGTAGGGGACAAGTATTAGGTCCGCAGCCGACAGTGCCTTCAGCATGTCCTCGAACTCCAATGGCTGGTTTATCTTCGGTATGAGTGTCCTCTTGCTCTGCTTGCAGGCCTCGAGCGCTATCCTGTTCCACCTGTCAAGCTTCCGGTATTCACCAAGTTCGCTCTTGACGACAACCCTCTCTGTTATAACCGGCGTTATCTCCATTACCCCAAGCTCCGTCGCCTTCTGCGCTATTAGGTCCATCTTCTGCGACTTAGGGATACCCTGGTAGAGGTAGATGCCCACCGGGCTCTCGTTGTTCGTCTCAAGCTTCTTTATTATCTTAAGCGTTACCTCTTTCTTACTGACGTCAGTTATCTCCGCAAGGTATTCCGCGCCCTGGCAGTCGTTCAGGCTGACCTGGTCGCCCTCCTCGAGCCTGAGCACCTTGTATATGTGCTTGACGTCCTCTCCGTCTATTACCGCAGTTTCACCGTTGATGTTTTCCTGTGGTATAAAGAACTTATGCATTATGCTCTCTCCCCGCTGTATCTTGCAACTATGCAGGCCCATTCGCCCTCAACGTTTGCCTCTGCAACCTCGAAACCGGCGCCCGTGAGCTTTTCCGCAACCTCTTCCTTCCTGTCCTTTAGGATGCCCGAGGATATGAACCATCCGCCCTTGTTTATGCACTTCTTCACGTCGTCCATCAGTATAAGGATGATGTCGGCTATGATGTTCGCCACCACTATGTCGGCCTTGCCCTCGACCACGTCCAGCAGGTTTCCGTGGAGTATCTCTATGTTGTCAAGCTTGTTCAGCTTCACGTTCTCCTGTGCGGATTTAACTGCCACAGGGTCTAGGTCCACGCCTATGACCTTAGCGGCCTGAAGCTTTGCAGCCACTATAGCCAGTATGCCCGAGCCGGTGCCTATGTCGAACACGGTAGAGTCCTTGCTCACGTACTTCTCCAGGGCCTTTATGCACATCCTGGTGGTCTCGTGGGTCCCTGTGCCGAAGGCCATGCCGGGGTCGAGCTCCACGATGATGTCCCCTTCTTCGCCTTCGTACTCTTCCCATACAGGCTTGATGACTATCCTGTCACCGACCTTCGCTGGCTTGTAGTACTTCTTCCAGTTGTTCTCCCAGTCCTCTTCGTTGACCTTCGTCACCGTTACTATGCCTTTCCCCTTGTCGATGCCGTAGTCGCCGATCTTGTCGAAGGACTCCCTTATGTATTTTATGTGGTCCTCGAAGTTCTCGTCCTCCTTGAAGTAAGCCTTGATAATAGCGCCCTCCTTGACCTCTAGCAGGGTCTCGTCGAAGTAGTCCCAGTCCCCCGGGTTCTTTTTCTTGAACTCCACATCCTCAGGGTCCTCTATGGAAACACCCTGGACGTCCGTGTTGTAGAGTATCCCGTAAACCGCTTCTATGGCTTCGCTGCTTGTGATTATGGTTACCTCGAGCCAGTCCTTTTCCTTGTCCATCATCTCATCTCCCTATCCTCTATTAATCTGAAAAAGACCCTGCTTCTCCTGTCGAGAAGCAGAGCCGTCCTACTTGAAACTGTCCTTCAGCTTGTCCATGAAGGATTTCTTGCTGCCATCTTCCTCTGAAATTTCTCCGCTTGCTTCCATGTACATCAGCAGCGCTTCCTTCTGCTTGGCGTTGAGGGTCTTAGGTATGTCAACTACTACGTTGACGTACTGGTCTCCCCTGCCGTGTCCGTTAACCTTAGGCACACCCTTGCCCTTGAGCCTGAACACCGTTCCAGGCTGCGTTCCGGCTGGCACGCTGTACTTCACGTCGCCATCTATGGTCGGAACCTTGAGCTCAACTCCCATTGCAGCCTTTGAGAAGCTGATGTGGGAATCCATGAATATGTCGTAGCCCTTCCTCTTGAAAAGCTTGTGAGGCATGACCCTTATGTTCACGTAAAGGTCCCCTGCAGGTCCTCCGTTCGCACCATGGTCTCCCTGTCCCCTGAGAGGTATAACGTTGCCGGTGTCCACTCCGGCAGGTATGTTCACAGTTATCTTCCTGTTCTTCCTTATCTTTCCCAAGCCTTTGCAGTCCTGGCAAGGGTCGGTTATTATTGTCCCTTTTCCGCCGCACTTGTCGCAGGTGCTGGTGCTCATGAAGCTTCCGAGAGGTGTGTTCCTCTGGACCCTGATCTGCCCTGTTCCGCCGCATTTGTCGCAGGTCTTGGGCTGGGTTCCTTCCTTGGCTCCCGTACCGCCGCAGGTTTCGCACTTCTCGTTCCTTGTGATCGAGATTTCCTTCTCAGCTCCCGCAACAGCCTCCTCGAAGGTGAGGGTGATCGTGTACTCCAGGTCCGCTCCCCTTTCAGGGCCGCCCTTTTTCCTTCTTCCTCCGCCGCCACCGCCGAAGAACGAATCGAATATGTCTCCGAAGCCTCCGAAGTCCGAGAAGTCGAAGCCTTCCGCTCCGTAGCCGCCGTAGCCGCCCGCGCCGAAGTCCGCATCCCCGTACTGGTCATATCTTGCTTTCTTCTCAGGATCCGAAAGCACCTGGTAAGCCTCGTTGATCTCCTTGAACTTCTCCTCGGCTTCCTTGTCTCCCTGATTTTTGTCGGGATGGTATTTTATCGCTAATTTCCTGAAGGCTTTTTTAATTTCATCATCGCTGGCACCCTTCTGGAGGCCAAGCACCTCATAGAAATCTTTTTTCGCCATTTTGCAGTTTCACCACCTAAAATTAATAACTGACTCTCATTTACTTAAATTAAGGGAGGAGCATTATACTCATCCCTTAATTGTCACAGCACTATATTATACACTATTTTGAGCAGCTTTGTAAATTATTTATCGTCCTCTACCTTGTAGTCAGCGTCTACGACGTTGTCTCTCTCAGCGTAGCCGCCTTCTGCTCCCTGGGCTCCCTGCGCCTCGGCACCCTGTCCCTGCGCAGCTTCCGCCTGGTATATCTTTGATGACACAGCGTAGAAGGCTTCTGTGAGCTCCTCTGTAGCTTTCTTTATAGCCTCAAGGTCGCTTCCTTCCTTGACAGCGTTAACTGCAGCTATCTTAGCTTCGATGTTCGACTTGTCCTCTGCTGAAACCTTGTCTCCGAGGTCCTTGAGGGTCTTCTCGCACTGGTATACTGCCTGGTCAGCGTTGTTCTTTGTCTCGATAGCTTCCTTCTTCTTCTTGTCCTCTTCTGCGAACATCTCTGCATCCTTAACAGCCTTTTCGATCTCGTCGTCGCTCAGGTTTGTTGAAGCGGTTATCGTGATGTTTGCCTCTTTTCCTGTCCCCTTGTCCTTTGCTGAAACGTTGACTATGCCGTTTGCGTCTATGTCGAACGTTACTTCTATCTGAGGGATTCCTCTTGGAGCAGGGGCTATTCCTGAAAGGGTGAACCTTCCGAGGGTCTTGTTGTCTGCAGCCATCTGCCTTTCGCCCTGAACTACGTGGATTTCAACAGATGTCTGTCCGTCTGCTGCGGTTGAGAACACCTGGCTCTTCTTTGTAGGTATAGTTGTGTTTCTCTCTATGAGAGGAGTTGCGATTCCTCCGAATGTTTCGATTCCGAGCGTGAGCGGAGTTACGTCGAGAAGAAGAACGTCCTTGACGTCTCCTGTGAGGACTCCTGCCTGGATGGCAGCTCCCACAGCAACGCACTCGTCAGGGTTTACTCCCTTTGATGGCTCTTTTCCTGTGAAGTTCTTTACAGCATCCTGGACTGCAGGCGTTCTTGTGGATCCACCAACGAGGATTACCTTGTCTATGTCGCTGAGTGAAAGTCCAGCGTCTGCAAGGGCTTTTCTCATAGGCTCTATAGTTGCGTCAACCAGGTCGTGTGTAAGCTCGTTGAACTTGGCTCTTGTGAGAGTCATGTCAATGTGCTTAGGGCCTGTTGCATCTGCAGTTATGAACGGAAGGTTTATGCTTGTCTGCATCGATGATGAAAGCTCTATCTTCGCCTTTTCAGCTGCTTCCTTAAGCCTCTGCATGGCCATCTTGTCGTTCCTGAGGTCTATGCCCGACTCCGACTTGAACGTGCTTGCGATGTAGTCCATAACCTTGTTGTCGAAGTCGTCTCCGCCGAGCTTTGTGTTTCCGTTTGTTGACTTAACTTCGAACACGCCGTCGCCGAGCTCGAGTATTGAAACGTCGAACGTACCGCCGCCCAGGTCGTATACGAGTATCTTGTGGTTGTGCTCCATCTTGTCGAGACCGTATGCAAGCGCAGCTGCAGTCGGCTCGTTTATGATCCTGAGGACTTCGAGTCCTGCAATCCTTCCTGCGTCCTTTGTAGCCTGTCTCTGGCTGTCGTTGAAGTATGCAGGGACCGTGATTACGGCCTGTGTCACCTTCTCGCCGAGGTATGCTTCAGCGTCAGCTTTGATCTTCTGGAGGATCATAGCTGATATTTCCTGAGGGGAGTACTCTTTTCCATCTATGTTGACCTTGTAGCCTGTTCCCATGTGCCTCTTTATCGAGGATATGGTCCTGTCAGGGTTTGTGATAGCCTGCCTCTTGGCAACCTGTCCCACAAGCCTTTCGCCGTTAGCCTGGAAAGAAACTACTGAAGGTGTTGTTCTTGCTCCTTCCGAGTTTGTAATGACCACCGGGTCTCCGCCTTCCATTACCGCGAAGCATGAGTTTGTTGTACCTAAATCAATACCGATTACTTTTGCCATTTGAAATTACCTCCTAAAATTTAGCTTGATATTTCCTTATATATTAATAGTTAATTAGCTACCTTGACCATGCTGGCCCTGAGCACCTTGTCGCCCCTCTTGTACCCCTTCTGGAACACGTCTGTGATGACGTTCTGCTCCAGGCTCTCGTCCACCACGTGCATCACTGCCTCGTGGAAGTTCGGGTCGAAGCCGCTGTCTGTCGGGATCTCCTCCACCTGCAGCTTCTCCAGGGCGTCCCTGAACTGCTTGACCGTCATGTCTATGCCTTTCTTGAGGTCCTCCACGCTGCCCTCGACGGCCGCCGCCCTCTCTAGGTTGTCCAGCACAGGCAGGACCGCCTTCAGGATGTCCTCGCAGGCGGAAGTGTATATGCCTTCCTTCTCCTTTGAGGTCCTCTTCCTGTAGTTCTCGTACTCCGCCATAGTCCTTGCGAACCGGTCCTTAAGGGTCTCCAGCTCGTTCCTGAACTTTGTCGCCTCGTCGGACTGCTTGACGATCTCAAGCTTCGCTTCTTCAAGCTGCTTCTTCAGATCCCCTGCAGGCTCCTCCTGAACCATTTCCTGTTCAACCGTCTGATCGGCCGCCTGGTCCATCTCCTGGTTGACTTCCTGGTTTTCACACATTGATAAGTTCCTCCAATCTAGTATTTTCTTATCTATCATCCAAATAATTGTGGGTTATGCTCTCGTTTATCTCCCTTACTATCTTGTCCAGCACCGTAACGACCTTCGAGTACTGTATCCTCGTAGGGCCTATGACGCCGATGGAGCCTATAGGCTTGTCGTGGAGCCTGTAGACGGCTGTAACAACGCTGCATTCGCGGGCGTCGTCCAGCGCGTTCTCGTTGCCTATGCTTATGTTTATGTTTGCGCTGCCCCTTAGAAGCCCCTGGAGCTTGCTCTTGTTGCCCAGGAGCGTAAGGAACTCCTTGGCCTTTTCAATGTCGTTGTACTCTGGGTAGTTGAATATGTTTTCGGCTCCCTCCACGTATGCCTCGGCAGAGCTTGCCTTTGCGAGGCTCTCGTAGAGCACCGGCAGTACCGCGTTGAAGATGTCTTCATAACCGGCCAGGTCGTTCCTGAGGTTGTTTATTACGGTGAGGTTTATCTCCTCCACGTTAAGGCCCCTGAGCCTGATGTTAATTATGTTGTTAAGCCTTATTATGACGTTCATGTCCTGAGGGCTGTGCTGCACCTTGATTATGTTGTTCTTTATTATGCCGTTGTCGGTGATAACCAGCAGCAGCATCTGGTTCTCGTCGAGGCTCATAAGCTGCAGAGATTTTATGGCGCTGTGGGTGACCGACGGAGGATTCACTATGCAGGTGAGCTTTGTGAGCTCGGACACGAGAAGAGTCGCCTGCTTAAGCATCCTGTCCATCTCGAACAGTGCGGTGTCAAGAAGCTTCGACTTTATGATCAGCTCCTCCTCAGAGGTGAGCTGGTGCTGGTTCATGAGCTTGTCCACGTAAAGCCTGTAGCCTTTGTCCGAAGGCTTTCTTCCCGAGGAAGTGTGGAGGTGCTCAAGGTACCCCATCTCCTCCAGGTCGGACATCTCGTTCCTTATCGTGGCAGGGCTCACTCCGAGGTCGTACTTCTTAGCTATGGTCCTGGATCCGACAGGTTCACCGGTGTTTATATAATCGTTTATGATGGCCCTGAGTATCTTTATCTTTCTTACATCCATTTCCATAATATCACCTCTCTCTGTTAGCACTCGTCAATGGTGAGTGCTAATCACCTGTCTAAAATGTTATCACTCCTGATTTTTATTGTCAACTTTGATGAATTTATCGTTATTTGCAATAAAAGGGCTATTCCCATGATTGCATGGAAATAGCCCTTTATTTCTCCCGATATCTCTCCTTTTTGCAGCGTCACAGTATGAACTCGCACATGACGCTGTTCGAAAGCTCGATGCCCTTCCTGGTAAGCACGAGCCTGCCATCCTTAAGCCTGAGGAGGTCCCTGCTTTCGAACTTCCTTATAGTGTCCCCGTAGACTTCAAGCATGTCCCTTCCGAACCTCTCCCTGAAGTCCGCAAGCTCCACGCCGCTCGTCTTCCTGAGGCCCATGAACATGAACTCCTCGATGCTGTCCTCCAAGGTGTTCCTGTGCACCTCCCCGTCCGCTCGGCACCCGCCCGACCTGAAGGATATGTAGTCCTCTATAGCTTCAGGGTTGCTCCTGCGGACACCGTCAACGAAGGAATGCGCGCCCGCGCCGCAGCCGTAGTACTCCCCGAGTTCCCAGTAGATCAGGTTGTGCCTGCACTCCCTGCCCGGCTTTGCGAAGTTCGATATCTCGTACTGGCGGTACCCCTGGCCTTCAAGGAACTCAAGCGCGTGCCTGTACATCTCCCTCTCCGTCTCCTCCTCTGGCAGCTGAAGTTTTCCCGCCTCATGGAGTCTCCAGAACTCCGTTCCTTCCTCTATAATAAGGCTGTAGCAGGATATGTGCTCGGGCTCCAGGGCCGCTATCGTCTCAAGGGATTCCTTCCAGTCCTCCAGCGTCTGCCCGGGAAGACCGAACATGAGGTCCACGTTTATGTTGCAAAAGCCCAGCGCCCTTGCCTTCCTGAAGCCTTCCAGGAACTCCCCGTAGCTGTGTATCCTTCCTATAGCCCTGAGGTGGCTGTCCTGGACGGCCTGCAGGCCTATGCTCAGCCTGTTGACCCCCAACTCCCTGAGGAACCTGAGCTTCTCCTCGTCGAAGGTCCCGGGGTTTGCCTCAACGGTGAACTCGGCTCCTTGCCTCAGGTCGAGGCCCTGAAGGGCGTCAGCCAGCAGCCTCCAGCCCTCCAAAGGCAAATAGGTGGGGGTCCCCCCACCTATGAATACGCTCTTTATTCCGCCCGCTGCCGTTTCCCTTATCTCCCCGGCAAGCGCCTGTGCATAGCCGGCCATAAGCCCTGTCTTGCCGCTGTAGGAGTTGAAGTCGCAGTATAGGCATTTGCTCTTGCAGAAAGGTATGTGGATGTAAAGCCCCCTGTCCATGCTAGTCTTCCGTCTTGAGGACCGCCATGAACGCTTCCTGAGGAACCTCGACGCTTCCAACCTGCCTCATCCTCTTCTTTCCTTCCTTCTGCTTCTCGAGGAGCTTCTTCTTCCTCGTTATGTCTCCGCCGTAGCATTTCGCCAGGACGTCCTTCCTGAGGGCTCTTACAGTCTCGCGGGCGATTACCTTCCCGCTCACAGCGGCCTGGATAGGGATCTCGAACTGCTGCCTAGGGATTATCTCCTTGAGCTTCTCAGCCATGACCCTTCCCCTGTCGTATGCCCTCTCTTCAGGCACTATCATGGAAAGCGCGTCCACTATGTCCCCGTTCAGGAGTATGTCGAGCTTGACGAGCTTGGCAGGCCTGTAGCCCTTCATCTCGTAGTCCAGCGACGCGTAGCCCTTAGTCCTTGACTTGAGCACGTCGAAGAAGTTGTATATTATCTCGTTGAGAGGTATCTCGTAGTTCAGGACGACCCTTGTCTCCTCGATGTACTGCATGTCCTTGAAGGTACCTCGCCTGTTCTGCGCCAGATCCATGACCGCGCCGACGTATTCCGAAGGCGTTATGATGGAAGCCTTGACTATCGGCTCCTCCATGGTCTTTATCTCTGTAGGCTTAGGCAGGTTAGTAGGGTTGGTGAGCTCCACCAGAGTGTCGTCGGTTTTGGTTATCTTGTATATAACCGAAGGTGCCGTCGTTATTATGTCGAGGTTGAACTCCCGCTCGAGCCTTTCCTGGATTATCTCCATGTGGAGCAGTCCAAGGAACCCGCACCTGAAGCCGAAGCCCAGGGCTATGGAAGTCTCGGGCTCGAAGTGGAGAGCCGCGTCGTTGACCTGGAGCTTCTCCAGCGAGTCCTTGAGCTCGCCGTACTTAGCTCCGTCCACCGGGTAGATTCCGCTGTAAACCATGGAAATGGCCGGCCTGTAGCCAGGAAGCGCTTCCTTGGTCGGGTTCTTGGCGTCAGTTATTGTATCTCCCACGCGGGCATCCCTGACGACCTTTATCGAAGCGGTGAAATAGCCCACATCCCCGGCCTTGAGTTCATCCACAGGCATGAACTGAGGTACGAAGACCCCAACCTCGGTGACCTCGTAGACCTTTCCGGTGGCCATGAACTTTATTGCGGTACCCTGCTTTATGCTTCCTTCCTTGACCCTGATGTAGCTGACGACCCCCTTGTAGTTGTCGTAGTAGGAGTCGAATATGAGAGCTTTTAGGGACGCGTTCTCGTCTCCTTCGGGAGCAGGCACGTGCTCTATCACGGCCTCGAGTACATCCTTAATGTTGAGCCCGGTCTTTGCCGAGATGAGAGGGGCGTAGCTTGCATCTATGCCGATGATGTCCTCTATCTCCTTCTTGACCTCTTCCGGCCTTGCGCTCGGGAGGTCGACCTTGTTTATGACTGGTACGATCTCAAGGTTGTTGTCAACCGCAAGGTAAGTGTTCGCAAGCGTCTGGGCCTGGATGCCCTGGGTCGCGTCCACCACCAGCACGGCGCCCTCGCAGGCTGCAAGGCTCCTGGAAACTTCGTAGTTGAAGTCCACATGCCCCGGGGTGTCTATTAGGTTCAGGATGTACTCCTGCCCGTTGTCTGCCTTGTATACGAGCCTGGCTGCCTGGGATTTTATAGTTATGCCTCTCTCCCTCTCCAGCTCCATGTTGTCAAGGACCTGGTCCTCCATCTCCCTCTTGGTGAGGGTTCCAGTCATTTCGAGCAGCCTGTCTGCCAGAGTAGACTTGCCGTGATCTATATGTGCAATAATGGAAAAATTCCTGATATGTTTTTGTCTTTCGCTTTGCATCGCTTTCCTCCGTAAAATATACTTCACAATTTGCCATAGTAAATTATAGCATATCAAATAATGCGATGAAAGTAAATTTTAATATTGCACTTGAAGTGGCTCTGCTTTAGTGTTATAATTGCTTGTGTTAAAAAGAAATAATCACGCAGATTTCCCCAAAACTGCTGAGACCTTTATAAAATTACAAGGGGGTGAAAACATGGCAAACATAAAATCAGCAAAGAAGAGAATAAAAGTTACTGAGGCTAAGACTCTCAGAAACAAGATTGTTAAATCTGCTTTGAAAACTACTATAAAGAAGTTTGAAGCAGCAATCGCTGAAGGAAACGCTGAAACTAGCAAGGCTACTTTCGTTGCCGCTACTAAGGCATTAGACATGGCAGCATCAAAAGGAATCATACACAAGAACAAGGCTGCTAGAACAAAGTCAAGACTGGCTGCGAAATTTAATGCGATAAACGCATAATAAAAAGGCTTTACCGACTCTCACGGGTAAAGCCTTATTTATTTTTTTGGCCTTTTTGTTGATTGAATATTTTGAATAATTGAACTATTATATTCTTATAAGGAAGGGGGAATGCAGAATGAAACGTTTAAGGCTAACAGGCCTTTTGATCACGGTTTTCCTCGTCACAGCAGCCTTCTCAGGCTGCGGCCCGAACAACACATCCAACAACACATCCAACAACACATCCAACGATACGGGCGGCAGCACCCAGAACGGCGGCAGCGATAACGTCCCAACACTTTCAGCAGGCAATACGAACGGCAACATAAACAACTCCGGCCTCGCCTCCCTGAGGGACGGCTGGATATTCTACAATTCCGGTGCCGGCCTGTACAAGGTGAAGACAGACGGCACGGGCTCCGTAAAACTCAACGGCGACACCAGCTGGTGGATCAACGCTGCCGGCGAATGGGTATACTACGCCAACGGCAGCGACGGCTACAAGCTTTACAAAATCAAGGCTGACGGCACGGGCGCGGCAAAGCTCAGCGACGAAAGGATGTACTCCGTACATGTCGCGGGTGACTGGATCTACTACACCGATTATTCGGACGCCGTTGAAAACTCGGGCAATATCTACAGGCTGAAGACCGACGGCACTGGCAAGGCACTGCTGAGCGACACGGTCTCGAACTGCATCAACGTGACAGGCGGCTGGGTCTACTACAGCTCCGGCAGCGCGTTGTTCAAGGTGAAGGCCGACGGCTCAGGCAAAGTAAAGCTGACCGAGGACACCTCCTACTACAACGTTGTCGGAGACATCAACGTTTCCGGGGAGTGGATATACTTTACGGAGTATTCGGAGTACAGCGGAAAGCTTATGAAGGTTAAGACAGACGGGTCTGGAAAGGCAGCGGTCAGCAGCGGGCTGTCAAGGCATGTCAACGTTGCCGGGAGCTGGATTTACTACATCAACGCCGACGACAACTCTGCGCTCTACAAGATGAAGACGGACGGCTCAGAAAAGAAGTCGCTCGACAGCGGCGCATCGAGCTTCCCGAACGTAGTCGGGGATTGGATCTACTATTACGACGACACGTCCAGCCAGTACTGCAGGATCAGGACGGACGGAACCGAAAAGACGTTCCTTACACCGAAATCCGACTCCTATGTGCTTCCAGAAAGCAGCACGAGATACCTTTCTGACCAGGAAGCCGCTTCACTGGACGCCGACCAGCTCGCCCTAGCAAGGAACGAGATTTTCGCAAGGCACGGCTACGTCTTCACCAGCCAGAAGTACAAGGACTACTTCAGCTCTAAGAGCTGGTATGTTCCCAATCCATCCTTCAAAGGCGATTTCAGCGAACTGAACCAGTACGAGGTGTACAACGTGCAGCTCCTTCAGAAGTACGAAGCCAAGAGCCAGGGCGACAGCACCTACATCCTGCCCGACAGCAGCACCAGGTACCTCACGGACAGCGATATAGCT
The DNA here is from genome assembly GCA_002298915.1 of Clostridium sp. UBA699. Classification (GTDB taxonomy): domain Bacteria; phylum Bacillota; class Clostridia; order Clostridiales; family Clostridiaceae; genus UBA699. Next base: position 99,496 of record DBML01000001.1, on the reverse strand, counting down.
TCCCTTTCAAAGGAGCAGCTTGCCCTTGCAAGGAACGAGATATTCGCTAGGCACGGCTACGTCTTCACCAGCCAGAAGTACAAGGACTACTTCAGCTCAAAAAGCTGGTATGTCCCAAACCCTGATTTCAGCGGCGATGTCGCGGACCTGAACTCCTACGAGCAGAAGAACGTCGCGCTCATACAGAAGGCTGAGGTATCCAGGGCAGACCAGCTTGTCTATATAACAAGCATCGACCAGGACAGTCGGAGAATAAGCTACGACCTTACGAGCGGCATAGTCGAAACAGAGGACGGATATTCAGTCAAAAACGAATCGACACTAATAAGGACTAAAACGCTGGCAGCAGACGCTTCCTTCTACATCCTGAAAGGAGGCTCCTCCGAGCTTGAAAAAACAGATTTCCAGGGGCTCCTGGACAAGCTTCAAGACGGATACAAGCTCTTCAACCTGGAGATAGAGGGCGATTACATCACCAGCGTGGTGCAGCAGTACATGCCGTAAAAACATTAAATAAATGCTATGTTTAAGAACAGTTTTGATCTAATAAGATAATAAAAAGAGGTCGTAGCGACCTCTTTTTATTTGTAATATATGAAAAGTGTGAAATAAGCACATCAAATTAAATTGAATTATAATTAACTCCTATTTCCATCCTTTACCTTTCCAATTGGAGTACCATTTTCCCTTTATTTGATTCTGTTCAGTCGCTTCAATTCTATTCTTCTTTTGTAATATTCTAATTCTATATCCTAATAATGCACCTATAAATGTTGGAATTGAAATAGATGATATTGCCAGAATTAAAGACTCAGGAATTGAAAATCCAAGCAAGAGAATTGGAAGCAAAAACCAAATAACCCCTTCAACTAACACCCATTTAAATGTAATCGGATTAATTATATACGATAGCAAAGTTGAAATAACAATTGACGCACCAAAAACACCAGCAGGAGAAGTGTATCCCATCATAAAACAAATGTCCATATAAAACCCAGCAAGAATAATCATTAAAAAATTGGCAATTAATCCGATTATTAAACCTTCACCATTCACATTACTGCGAGTTTTAAACATACTTTTTCCCTCCTCTGACAAACCACTTTTTAACTAGGATGCACTTGGTTTTCTTTCTTCAAAATAAAATTTATGTATGGAATTTTTTCATTCTGTGTAGTCTACAAAGACGCAATACATAATAAGCATGCATTAAAGTCTATTTGCATAATCAATACAATCACTTAGAATGCTATAGAAATCTTCATAATTACAATTTTTCATAATGACAGGATCATCTCAATATTATTATCCCTATCTGAATAATTCACTTGCAACAAATCGTGCTTTATTTCCAGTAATTATCATCCAATATCCTAAAACCAAAATGAAACAACTCGGTATAAGAAATGCTAATATAGATTTCATGTTTATCTTCATAAATACTTTCTCCTGGTAATATATCATTTACGATATAAAAAATAATTTTACTAATATAAAAATTATATCATTTTCAAAAACTTTCTTAAACAAAGCCAAAATAAGAAAGGGCTTTCGCAAGCCCTTTCTTATTGCCCTGAAATTATACCGCCGTGATGTTTATCAGGAGGAGCTCCAGCTCCGTCTTGTCGTCCACAGGCGAAGTCTTGATCTTCCTCTCAGACTCAAGGCAAAGGTCCAGTATCTTCTTGAGCTGCCTGTCAGTATATCTGCCGCACTGTTTCAGCGTCATCTCCAGCCTGTATCCGAAAAGCTTGAACTCCTTGGAGATGTAGTCGGAATTCCTGCCTCCCTCAAGGCACAGCTTAACCTTCAGCAGAAGGCTGAAATGCCTCTCCACCATGTTGAGGATGTAGGTCACCTTGCCTCCCTTGAAAAGGAGCTCGTCCAGTACCCTTAGTGCTTCCTTCGTCTTTTTCTGCGAGAGAGGGTTGATCAGGTCGAAGATGTCGTCATCGCTTGCCTCTGTGAACAGATAGTTTATGTCAGCCCTGGTTATATCCCTGTCCATGGCGTAGCAGCAAAGCTTCTCGACCTCGTTGTTTATAACCGTGAGGCTGTTGTCCTGCATCTTGTCTAGGAAGGCTTTAAGCTCTATCCTCCCTATATCCACACCCCTTGCTTTGAAAAGCTCGCTCACCTTGGCTTCAAGCTTGGCGCCGGTTGCTTTCTCGACCTTTATGACCTTGGCCTTCTTCTCAAGCTTCTTTATCCTGTCGCTACCCTTGTCCCTCTTGCTTTTGAACACGAAGTACATAACGAGGATGCAGTGTTCAGGCACCTTGTCAATGTACTCCTGCAACCTCTTGAACTGCTTCTCGTCTGCAGCCTTGCTGTGCTCGCTCTTGCTGTCCTCAAGGAAATTGGCCCTGCTAATAAGCACAACCTTCCTGTCGCTCATGAAGGGCAGTGTCTGGCAGGCGTTGACCACATCGTCAAAGCTGGCCATTGTGCTCCCGTCGAACTTCACCAGGTTGAGATCCCTGAAGCTGTCGTCCAGGGCGTTCTTTATTATATCGTTGACTTCTTCCATAATGAGACGCTCGTCTATCCCGTAGAATATGTAGCTGCCCTTTAGTTCCTTACCCAAATTCCAAACCTCCAAATGCGCTTAACCTATGCGCAGTAGCCTACCAAAGATTATAACATACAAACAGGAGTCGCCGCGAAAGGTTTTTTTGTCCAGGCGGTAGTCCCTCCCCGCCAGGCTTATCTCGATGTCGCTGAACTCCGTCCTGCCTTGTGCAGGCTGCACCGTGAGGACGGCTCCTCCACCTAGCTCAAGCCACGTGGCGATCCTGGCGTTTGATACGACCTTTGTCACGCCGAACTCCTCCTTCAGCCTGTATATCTCCCAGGCCGACGAATGCTCGTAGTTGCAGACCATCACGCACCCGACCCCGTATTCGACGAAGGCGCAGGCCCCCTTCTCAAGCTTCCTGAAACTGATCTCCGGCACAAAGCTCCAGCTGCTCAACGCAAGGAAGAGGATCACGAATGCGGGGTATAGCAGCATCTGCTTTTGGCCTTTCCTGTACAGGATAAAGCTAAGGTATATCAGCAGCAGCGAGGCGCCGTATATGTAGCTGAAGCGGGTCACGGCTGGGCAGATCCGAAGAAGGATGTTCTCCGCACCCCCCAGCGCCGCCGTGAAGACGCCGATTACGCCGCAGACAATGTCAAGGAGAGACGCCGAAGCCACGAAAAGCAGCGCTATGTTCCCGAGGACAACAAGCACCGAGTAGAACGGCATCAGCAGCAGGTTGCCCAGGATGAACCCCGGGCTGAACTGCTCCAGCGTGAACGCTATGTACGGCAGCGAAAACAGCTGCGCGCTTAGGCAGATGCTCACCGCCTCCCCTACCGCCTTTGGAAGCCTCCAGAAGAACAGCGCGAACTTCCTGTAGTACATTATTATCCCCAGAGTGGAAAGGAAGGACAGCATGAAGCCTATGTCGCCTGTGTACCAGGGGTTCATGACGAGCAGGCAGATCGCCGCCATGGCCAGGGAGGATATGCTGTCGTAGTTCCTAAGAGCGAACCTCGACATCTTAGATATGAAGATCATGAGGAATGCCCTAAGGGTTGCCGCCTGCATACCCGTGAACGCAGCGTAGAAGAAGGAGACGGCGAGGGCGGCCCTTGCCCCGAGCAGCTTTTCCAGTATTCCGTATATCACCGCCATGTGGAATCCCGATACGCTGATGGCATGGATAACGCCCATCCTGTTGAAGTCTTCCATCTGCCCCTTCGTGAGGTATCCTGTGTCGCCGAAGCAGAGGGCCATGAGCACGGAGGAGTCCTCCTCGCCCAGCCTCTCGCTGAACTTCCCGTGCATGTCGCCCTTCACCCTGTAGAAGAACTCTACGATGCCGCCTTCAGCCTTTTCCCAGCTCTCCAGGTCGTACGTCCCTACTATGCCCTTGCTAAGGACAGGCTCCCTGTCGAAGCTGCCTGCCGCCTTGATCTTTTCCCCCGGGACAAGGCCCTCGGTGTTCCCCTTGAGCGTAACCTTCCTCCCCCTGTAGTCGCCGATATAATAGTAGTATTTCTTCCCCGTCACCCTAAGCTCCGCGCTGCTGCCCGGCGCTGCCGAAAAGTAGACCATGAAGCTGAGCAGACCGAGGCTATAGAAAAGCGCTGCGATCAGGAATATCCTCTTGTCCGCCGTGAAGAAAAGCAGGCACAGAAAGCAGGCAGAGAGCAGCGCTCCGGCTGGCAGGCTTTCTGCAGAGACAAGGGCGGCGAGAGCTCCCATGAACACCGACACCGCGTTGAAAACGAGGGGCCTTCCCATATGATATCCCACCTCCCGTCTCATTATGCCCACATTTCAGGTTTTGAACCATGAAAAAAGGGCCGTTGCAAAACTAATTACTTAGTTTTGCAACAACCCCATCCTGATTGCTATTTTCTGTTTTGCTTTGCCTTGCGCAATGCGAGTATGCGCTGCATTTCGTTGAAAACTATCATGAAGCCTTCATCGACGCCCATGCCAGGCTTAGCAAGTATCTGGTCAGGCTTGGTGGCCATTGCGCAGTTTACGCAGACCTGAGCGCTTCGCTCGGTTTCGTTGCAGGTACCGCCCTGGTATGCGCCTATACCTTTTTCCTTGCAGTAAAGGACCGCCTCGATCGTATTGTTGATTCCTCCAAGGTCAGGTGTCTTTATCTGGACCATGTGTCCGGCCTTGTTGTCTGCAAAATATTTTATATCCTCGAGCGTGTTACACCATTCGTCGGCTACGAGCTCAACGTTGATTCCTCTGGAATCGAGCTCCTTGGTTAGTCCCGCCAGAGCGATCATCTGCGTTTCCCTGTCCGTGTCGCAATCCATAGGGCCCTCTATCCTCAGCTTGAAAGGCTTTGCCAGCTCCTCAAGCTTTGCAAGGTAGTCGGCCATGGCCTTGTAGTTGTTGTCGCCGAAGGCAACCCCTATTGTGCCGTACACGTCTATGTGAAGGACAGGATTGTAGTCTTCGCTCAAGCGGTTGTTGAGTATTCTTTCGCGGAGCCAGACAACGTACTCGGCGAGCTTTTCGCCGTTCCTGCCAAGCTTCGTTTCAACGTTGTTTATCAGAGCGTGAGGCAGCACCTGGGCTCCCTTGATGATCATCTTGTCTGCGTTGTCGTAGCGGTCATCGCCGGACTGCGTGAAAATCGGAACCGGGGTTTCCGACACGGTGCAGCCGTATTCGTCGGCAACGACTTCGCACATGAGTCGGCCGCTTGCTTTCGCAACAGCATCAAGGATGGCCTGTGAGACTCCATAGCGGATCGCAGTGTGCAGGCGCTTCCCGCCAATCTGGATAGCCTCCATCATCTCGCAGAGGCCACGGAAGGAATCAGCTTCCTTTCCGACAAGCTCCGGCTTGATATGCTTGTCTATGAGCGGTATGAAGTCCTTAGCCAGGAAAAGCGGGTCGCGTCCGCCGGCTCCGCTGTACTGGACCGCAGCGCAGTCGCCGTAAGCGACCTGGCCGTCTTCCAGGATGAGCATGACGGAGATCGACTCACCCGCCTGCCTTACGGAAGTAAAGCCCTCCGTAACAGGCTTGCCTATATAGAAAACACCGTCGTGGCCGGCACCCTTCTTGATGGCGCGCTGGTCATCGAAATAAAAGCCGGTACGTCCTTCCGAACAAACAACATCAACAATTTTCATAGCACGTTCTCCTTTACCAATTAATATCTAGGTCGTCCTACAAGGCGGCCCTTGCCTATCGCATATACGTCATCTATTACCATCTGGAACGAAACCTCGCGTTTTTCAGCCTTTGCGCGTTCCTCGATCTTTGACTTGTGGAAATCCTTCAGCTCCTTGCTGAAAGGAATGTTGCCCATGTTGAGGACTCGGACTGCGCCGTTGTTGTCCCTGGCCGGAAGCATGAGCCCGGCGTTCGCACGGCATGGCGCAAACGGCACGTCAAGCACGCCGGCTTCAACGCCTCTGCATACGCCGACCGCTATGTCGCCCTCTCCCAGCTCGAAACACTTGTCCACTATGCAGCGTGTTTCCTGCCTTATGACTTCCTTCTCGATCTCCAGCTCGTTGTTCTGGAAATTCTGGTCTGAAAGCATGTTTACGACCTGCTTCGTGCAGCGGAGACCTGCAGCGTTAGCTTCCATGGTAGGTATGCCGACCGCTTCGTGCGGTGTCTTGACTATGACCTTGGTAGCCTTTGCAAGGGCTGCTATTGTGCTGCCCAGTGAGATTACGCCGAAAGCTTTTGCCTCGTCGGCAGGGAAACCGCCCATCCACTGGTGGAGAACCGTTGTGACCACAACATCGTTATAGCCGTATTTCTGAAGATATTCGTCTGTGAGCTCCTCGAGGGTTCGGATGGCCGCGATGTCCTGGATCAGGTTGCCGCACTGTCCGTAGCCTACAGTGATGTTCTTAACGCCCTGCTCTGCAGCGAGCAGCGCTTCTATGATTGCCGCCGCATGGGATACAAACGGCGGAACAAGAGTTCCTGTGAGCGGACCGTAAGGTTCTCTGTTGATAGATATTCCCATCTCCTCGTACAGGCCTGTCAGTCGGTCAACGTACTGCCAGTCGCGAATGGTCTTTTCCATAGGCACGTTCTTGCAGTAAGGAAGGTTGTAGGAAATACCGCCGCCTTCGTAGCTTGTGAAGCCTCCCGCGTACGTTATCTCCGTAAGCAGCCTGGCATCGGGAGTGCCGTGCCTAACCTGAACCGGAGTGTCAAGGCTGTCTATTATCCTGCGGCAGCCGGCCACGCCGTGGTTTACTGCAGGGAAGCCGTTGAGCATTGCTCTGTTTAGCTTTATGGATTCGCTTATGCCGTTCTCAGCCTCGGGATAGCGGTTCTGACGGGTGTAGCTGTCGATGGTGGTCGGCAGCAGGTCTGCCTCGCCGTTGTCCTGGAGGTATTTTAAAAGCTTTATGTGTTCGTCTATAACAGGAACGCCTGCTCGAGGTTCGATGAGTGTCCTTTTTTCGTTTTTCGCCTTGATCAGCTTCTTGGAAAAGTCCTTGTGCTCAGGCATGGACTTGTGGTATGCAACCGCTTCCTCAAGGTTTACATCCTTTCCTGTCGGCCACTGAGTCAACACTTCTTTTCTGAGTTGTTCAAACTCTCCTTCAGGGATCTTTATATTCTTAATATCCATCTTTCTTCAGCTCCTTCTTCATTATTCGTAACGCGATTTGCGGATGATGTTCCGATAGCAGCCCCATTGCTGCCAGGATGTAGCTTCTGTCGATCCATATCTCTGCAGCCTTTGGCCTCAGTGACATCGGGTTCCTCTCGTCGTACATGGCATGGGCAGCTATGGAAGCTGTCCGTTTTGTATGGATCAGGCTGCCGCCTGTAGCAATAATCTGTTTTACACCGGTGAGGTCCTTGCCTGTCTGCACGTAGGTCACGCCCATCATGGTGTACGCTTCCTCTATGGTTCCGGCATGCCTCGTTACCGCCGTCTCTATGGCAAGGGATGCAAGCGCGTAATCCAGCATCTCCAGTTCGAGATCTCCGTTTGGCAGCACTTCCGTGTTCACCGCAAGGTAGTCTATCAGCTCCCCCGCCCTCTCAGCGGAAAGTCCGGATAGCTGGCTTATGCGCTTTACGCCTGCAGCCTCAACGATTCCGGCGATGCTGTATCTCATCCCGATATCGCCCTCCACCGTTCGCTTGGCGTAGGGTTCCGGCAAGCCCCTGTAGACAGTGCTTGCGCTGTCCGGCATGCCGTCCGCTATGGAATAGACATCGGTTGTCGCTCCGCCCACATCTACGCCGATCAGATCACCTATCCCCTTCTCTCCCTCGAAGCCTTCCGCCAGAAGCTTCATCGCTTTCATCACCGCGGAAGGCGTCGGCATCAGTATTCCCGATATCAGCGAAGCCGCCTTCGTTATGCCTTTCGCCTGGATGATCCGGTGAAGAAAAATCTCCCTGATCTGCTTCTGAGCCGGCTCTGCGTTCAGCACTCCGAATTTCGGCATCACGTTTTCGCATACGTACACCTGCCGTCCTTCAAGGATGCGCTGGCACTCCTTTGCCGCCGACCTGTTCCCTGCGATCACGATTGGAAAATCGCTAGGTATTGCCGCCAGCATTTTCGCATTATGTATGATGCATTCCGAATTCCCCCCGTCGGTGCCGCCAACCAGAAGGAAGATGTCAGGGTTTTCCTTGCGGATGTACTCTATGTCGTCCTCTGTAAGCTGAAAGCTGAAAACCTTGACGATCTTTGCTCCCGCGCCCAAGCTTGCCACCTTTGCAGCTTCGGCCGTCAGCTCCGGAACAAGACCGCTTGTGATCATCCTCAGCCCGCCTGCAGCTGAGGAGCAAGCGAAGCGTTCCGTGAAATCCAGCCTGCCTGTTTTCTCTTCCAAAAGCTTGATCGCGTTGTCGAGCCCAATGTTTATGTCGGTTTGGACAGTGGTGTATGCTGACGCCGTGCCCAGCAGCTGCTCGCTGTCCAGGTCCACTGCTGTAACCTTTGTATAGGTGCTGCCAAAGTCAATCAGTAAAACGGGCTTCATGCTTCCACCTCCAGTTAGTTTTCCATATGGAGAATTTCCTTTAGCGCCTCGATGCCCGTTTCTGGTTTTGTTCCCGGCGGGAACGCTGCGTTGAAGCCCATATCCTTGAAGCGCTTTTCAACCTCTTCGAAAACCTGCTTCCCTATGACAATGTTTCCGCCTACGAGAAGCGGTATATCCTTCAATCCTGCTTCTTCGCATTTTTCACGCATCCCTCGGCAGTCCAGCTCCCCCTGACCGTAAAGGGAGGAAACCACAATCGCATCCGCGTTTGACTCTATAGCAGCTGCAATAAATTCTTCCTGAGAAACCATAACTCCCAGGTTGATCACTTCAAAACCTGCATCCGTGAATGCATGGTAGAGTATCTTGTTTCCGACCGCATGAACATCCGCGCCGATGACCCCAAGGATTATAACTTTCTTTTTCATCGTTCTCACCTCATAGCATTTTCTCTTTTTTACTATTGTTATATATCAATTCAACGTATTGGAATATAACTATATATTATATCGCTTGCGGTAAAAAGTCAAGCAAATTCACTATAAAAAAGCAGGAATGCCCCGCAGCTCGCCTGCGAAGGCATTCCTATCTGTACTGGCTTATTTTTCTCTTTTCCTCCAGCTCGCTAATGCGTTCATCCAGGTAGATGAAAGACCCCTGGTCTATCTGGTATGCGCACTCGATCACCATATGCTTGCTTCCGAATTTCTGTATAAGCTCGGCGTCCCTGCGGCTGCAGAATTTCGCATACCCTTCCGGAACCAGCAGCGCTTCCACGCCCTTGACGTACGCACCGCAGTCCCTCTCCCGGTCGAAAAGCCATGGCTGGGAAACGTTTGTCTGTTCAGCGTACGAACGGACAACGCCCTTTAAAAGCTCGGCAAAACGCTCGCTCTGGCAGAGGATCCCGACTTTCTGGCCTTTTCCCAGCAGCGCGAGCTGCATGATTGTCCTCGGAACCAGGTTGAGAGCTACCTTGACGATCTTTTCTCTTTCAGCGATCACGTTTTCCAAGGCTTTCGCATGGGTGGCGGAAGTGACTATTATGTCCATCTCCTCGCCTATCTTATAGGGGTATTTCAGTATTTCATCATAGAGGTACTTGTACGTTTCCACATTGCTGAACTTGTGCATTTTTTCATCGAGCTGATAAAGCACCTCGGGGCTGCACTCGATGAGCGCAAGGCTTATCCCCTTGTTGAGGTGGGCTCTTTCACGCAGCTTCAAGTCTATGAATATCTTCGCCTCCATCGGCGAGATATCAAGGCTTTCCAGCTGGTTAAGCATTTTCTCTATGGCGTCCATGGCCCTCTCTTTTTTGCTCTCAGAGGTCTCCGGACGGTAGCGGATGTACGTGCCGCGCCCCTGGGTCATCTCAACCGCGCCCATTTTTTCCAGCTCGTCATAAGCCCTCTTCACTGTGCCGTGGGCAATCTTCAGCTGGTCAGCCATTTCGCGTACGGTAGCCAGCTTTGTGCCCGCAGGAAGCTTCCCGCTTTTTATATCCGCATAGATCGCATCGGCCAGCTGCTGATAAATCGGCACGTCGCTTTCTGGATTAACTCTATATAGATTCAAATAATTCAACTCCCCATAATTGTTCTAATTCAATTATGGGGAGTTGGTTCAAATTTGTCAAGGCAGCTTATCTGTAATCAGCCACGCTGTATATGGTGTCCAGAAGCGTTCCGTCGCGGTAGATTACCTTGGCCACGGCGCGGTCGCCCTTTTCCAGCTTCCTAGGCACTCCTGTTATGCGCTCTGCTGTTCTCTTTAGCTCATGTATGTCGACCACAGGAAGGCCGGCCTTCTTGAGTTTTTCGCCCAGCTCCCCGTTCCTGGGGTTCACAGCGATGCCCTTCTGCGTGACCAGCACATCGATGTCCTTCCCCGGTGTGGACACGCAGGTCACCCTGTCTGTAACGATGGGCAGCCTCGCTCTCGATAGCGGGGCGATTATCATTGACAGCTTCGCTCCGGCAGCCGTGTCGCTGTGTCCTCCCGAACCGCCCATTATGTATCCGTTCGAGTCTGTGTGGACGTTAACGTTGAAGTCCGTGTCGATTTCCGTTGCCCCGAGTATCACAACGTCGAGGCTGTCCACGACAGCGCTTCGGGCGCTCGGGCTTGCGTAATGCGCTGCGGAGATTTCCTGATGGTTAGGGTTGGTGCGGATCGACTCCACCGCATCCAGGTCAAAGCACTGCACGTCCAGCAGAGTCTGGAAGCAGCCCGCTTTCAGCATGTCCACCATGTAGCCCGTGATGCCTCCCAGGCCGAAGCTCCCCTTTATGTTCTCCTTAAGCATTATGTCCTTCAGGAATTTGGCAGCAGCAAGGGATGCGCCGCCCGCTCCCGTCTGGAAGGAAAAACCGTCCTTGAGAAGGCCTGAATGCTGGATGACGCGCGCCGCGGACGCAGCCATAACCAGCCCTACTGGATCGCGGGTTATTTTGGTGGTCCCCGAGACGATTCCGTTCGGATCGCCTATGACGTCCACCTCCACCACGTAGTCCACGTAGGTTTCCGGGATGGACCAGCCGGCAAGAGGGTACGGCATCAGGGTGTCCGTGATCACGACCACCTTTTTCGCGTTCATGGCGTCCGGGAACGCATAGCCCAGGCTGCCGCAGGCGGATTTGCCGTATTTGCCCGTGCAGTTGCCCATGGGATCCGAGGCCGGAGCGGCAATAAAGGCCACGTCGACAGGGGTTATGCCCAGCTCGATGTCTCTCGGCCGGCCGCCGTGGGTCCTGAATTCGACGAGCTCCTCCATTACGCCATGGGAAATGAAACGTCCTATGGCGCCTGACATGTAATCCGTCTGTATTTTTCTGACGACATTGTTTCTGGCATGATCTATCAGCGGAAGGTGCGTGTCGAAGAGGGAGCTCGCGTTGACCGTCAGCCCCTTTATGTTCATCGCAGCAACCTCTTCCATCACCATGTTCAGAACGTAGTCGCCGTTCCTGAGGTGGTGGTGGAAGGAAACCGTCATGCCGTCCTTTAGCCCCGATAGCGCAATCGCCTCCCGAAGCGTTCTCACAACCTTGTTACTCATCTCTGCCGCCCCCCCGTCAAAAATAATTCTTCCGCCATGGCAATGGTCTGCTTGGCGCGGGCCACTATAGGCGCATCTATCATTTTGCCCCTGAGCGCTATCGCCCCTCTGCCCTGCTCTTCGGCCATGCGGATCGCCTCCATAACCTCGTACGCGTATTCTATGTCCTTGCGGGAAGGGCTGAAAACCTCGTTTATTGCGGCAACGTGCCTTGGGGATATCGCTGATTTCCCTGTGAACCCGAGGCTTTTTGCATACTCAGCGTCCTCGTAGATGCCCTCGTCGTCGTTAACGTCGGTGAAAGGGGTGTCGTATACATCGATTCCTGCAGCGCGGGCCGCGCAGACAAGCCTCTTTCTGGCGTAGTCGATCTCGTTCCCCTCCCTGGTCCTCTTGCAGCGAAGGTCCGCGGTTAAATCCTCGCCTCCCAGGAACAGCGCCGAAACACGCCTTGACGCCTCCGCGATCTTAAACGCGTTTTCAACCCCGAGCGAAGTCTCGATCAGAGGGATAAGCTTGACAGCGTTGTTTTCGATGCCGGACCTGCCCTCAAGCTCCGAGATGTACGAGTCGAGGGTCTGCACATCCGCAGCGCTGCTCATTTTCGGAGGCATTATCATGTCCGGTTTGAGCGGCACGATCTCCTCAAGGTCCGCCCTCCAGTAGTCCGAGTCCAGGGAGTTGATCCTTACGACCACCTCGCAGTTCTCGAACTTCATCAGCTTTATAGCGTTGCGAACCAGGATGCGCGCGGCATCCTTCTCAGCAGGCGATACCGCGTCCTCCAGGTCAAGTATGACGGCATCAGCACCGAGCTCATCGCCGTTTATTATGATATTCGGAGTGTTGCCTGGCAAGAAAAGCATGGAACGTTTCATATCCCTTTCCCCTCCCCTCGTTTTATGGCGGCTTCAACGCGCGCCCTTATGACACAGTCGAGAGCTCCCCGGTCGACTATCTTCACCTTGGCATCCTCAACCTCAAACTGCTGCAGCATCTCGACCACGACCCCGCGGATCGCATCGCCGAACTGCTTAAGCACCACCGATTCTATCTGGATATCGATGCCGCTGTCGTTCGGCTCCAGCTCCACGTAGACGTCGCTTGATTCTATCGTTCCGGCATAGGCTCTTTTAACTATTTTTGTCATCAATGACTCCTCCTCGTTCGCCCATCGCATAAGTACTATATCAATTCACCAAAATTATATAATACAATCAGGATTTTTTCAATCAATTTTCTGTTTTTTATCTTTTCAAATCATATGCCATGAAGTATACTTGTTACATAGATTCAAGGAGGTGCAATGATGGAAATAGAATACGGCCGCCCCTTTTCCGGGAGGAAGCTAAGCGCACTGCAGGCTTTCCTCAGCAAAGCCGGGCTTGATTATGAACCAGCTGTGCAGTTCACCGTAAACATCCTTCAGGACGATGAGATCATCGCTACAGGCTCGCTTGACTGCAACATATTGAAGTGCATCGCTGTGTCCGAGGACCATCAGGGCGAAGGGCTCACCGCGACGATCCTAACGGAGCTTCAGAAAGAGGCCTTCTTCAGGGACCTGCGCCATCTTTTTTTATACACCAAGCCTTCCAACCAAACCATGTTCGAGTCGCTGTTCTTCTATCCCGTGGCCCAGACCGCCGATGCGCTGCTTATGGAGAACGAGAAGGACGGCATAAAGAACTTCGTTGCAGCTCTTGACTCCCCTACAAGGGATGGCGTGATAGGCGCGATCGTGGCTAACTGCAATCCGTTCACGCTCGGCCACAGGTATCTTATAGAAACCGCTGCCAGCCAATGCGACTGGCTTCACGTTTTCATCCTGTCGGAGGACAGGAGCGAATTCTCTGCCGAAACAAGGCTGGAGCTTGTCCGGAAATCAACAAGTGACCTGCCTAATGTTACAGTTCATCAGACGGGTGACTATCTGATCTCCTACGCTACATTCCCGAGATATTTCATCAAGGACAAGAACAGCACGGGCAACATCCAGTGCCAGCTCGATATCGAGATATTCAGCAAGCATTTCGCACCGGCTCTCAACATCTCAAGGCGCTACATCGGAACCGAGCCTCTGTCACCGGTCACAAACGCATACAACCAGCAGCTGAAGCAGGAGCTGCCGAAAAGCGGAATACAGGTCCTGGAGATCCCAAGGCTTGAGGTTTCAGGAGTGCCCATCAGCGCCAGCGCTGTGCGCGCTGCGCTGGAAAAGGGAGATTTCGAGGGCTTGAAAACCCTTGTTCCGCCTGCCACCTACGAGCACCTGCTGGATACCTATAAGAAATAAGGAGGAACCAACATGCCTTTTTCACACAAAATGCAAAAAAGCCATATGTTCAGCACATTCTACGCTCCCCGCGGGAGGAAGAGAATATACGAGCTGGGCATGCAGATAGCCCAGCTTTACCTTAGCCCGTTCGACCAGATCATCGGGGTTGTCGGCGAAGCCGGCTCGGGCAAGAGCGCCCTGATAAAAGGGATGTTCCCCGGTCTCGAACTTACAAACGACGACGACGGAGTGAATGTCCGCCCGCTGCCGCTGCTGGAGCAGGACGAAGAGACTGGCTTTTTCTCGCCCCACACCTACCATCTGGACATACGCTTCGAGATGGGCTTCACATCGGCTCCCGTTCTGGCCGAAGCAATCCTGAAGGCTGTTCACCGCGGGAAGCGCGTCATCGTCGAGCACTTCGACATGATCGTACCTTTTCTTAACAGGAACGCCAACCTCCTCATAGGGGTGGGCGAGGAGATCCTTGTAACCCGTCCCAACCTGTTCGGGCCGGAGCCGAGCGAGATATACGATATAGTCCACAAGTCCCTCCCTTACAGGCTCATGGCGCATACCGCCGAAGACCTCATCGAACACTTTCTGTCCTACGAGGACATGAAGCGCGCGGAGCATGACGACATAAACCACGGCTTCATACTTTCCTTCAAGGACAGGGCTCCGAAGGTCGACCTGGAGGAGCTGGAGAGGAAAGCAAACGAGCTGATCGCCCAGAAGGTTCCTGTTTGCTACCTGGATGAGGGCCATGTGACTATAGGCGGCAAGCCTCACGCCTGCACCGGGCCAAGGACCCACGTATCAAGCACCGGGGAAATCATCGGCTTCAGGCTTCTCAAATACTTGATATACGACAGCGAAAACAAACGCTACCTCATCGTGGGCTGCATCGGCGAAGACTCCGAAGAGAACCTGCGGAACGTAACAAAGCTGAACGTTGCCAAGATGAGCAAGGTAGAGCATCCATATGGGTTCTGATTCCGTAACCGTTACCCTCCAGCAGGTCCTGGACGCCAGGGAGCAGCGGCATGAAGCCCAGCAGCGGCTGCTGTCAGAATACCAGCTGCCGGTGCTTAGCTTCACCATGAACATCGCCGGAGAGCGTAAAATTTCGCCGCTTATCGAGCTTGCGTTCGACCACGGCTTGCAGTCGATCGAAGCCCTCCTCGGGACTCCTGTGCACAGGTCGGTCATTAGGAAACCTGCAGGCTGCGAAGCTTTTTTCGTCTACGATAAAGCCGCCCAAGAAATCAAGCAAGCCTGCATGAAAATAGAATCAAGCAGCCAGGTAGGCCGTCTTTTCGATATGGACGTTATCGATAATGACGGCTCTAAACTTTCCAGGCAGGAACCCAGGACCTGCCTTGTGTGCGGCGGACCTGCGGCCCCATGTTCCCGCAGCAGGGCGCACGGCCTTGAAGCGGTCCTTGCACGCACCGAGCATATCCTTCTTCAGTTTGCGGCAAAGCATTTCGAAGCCTTGGCTGTTGAGGCCTTGAAGGAGGAGGTGCGCTTCACGCCGAAGCCGGGGCTGGTCGATCTGAGGAACCAAGGCTCGCACACCGACATGGATGCTGCCATGTTCGAACGCAGCGCCGATTCCCTGCGCCCCTATTTTGCAGAAGCCTTTTTGCTGGGAGCCGAAGAGAAGGACTGCATGAAAAAGCTTCAGAAGGCCGGAATCGCTGCCGAACGCCGAATGCTGGAGGTGACCGGAGGCGTCAACACCCACAAAGGGGCAATCTACTCTTTCGGGCTGATATTGGCGTCACTGGGCAACTACCTTGTGCGCGGTGAAGACATTTTCCTCCAGGCAGGGCGGCTCGCCAGGTCAGCTGCGGTTTCAGAGTCGAAGACGCACGGGAGGGAAGTCTTCCAGAAATACGGCATAAGAGGCGCCAGAGAGGAGGCGGAGGCAGGGCTGCCTACCGCTAAAAAAGCGTACCTGTTTCTGAAACAATCCGAGGGCGATAAGCTGTCCACCCTTCTGAACCTCATAGCTGAATGCCCTGACACCAACCTCCTGTACCGCGGAGGTATGAGGGGGTTGAGGTATGCACAAAGCTGGGCGAAATTCGTCCTGGGCTTCCCTGAAGCACTCCGCCCCTGGCTTGCCAGGCAGATGGACCTCGCTTTCATCCGAAAAAACTTGAGTCCTGGAGGCTGTGCCGACCTGCTGGCTTTGGCGCTGTTCCTGCGGAAATGCGACAGCTTATGGAACAGGAAGGTTTAAAGAGGGTCATCGTCGAATATAATATCCAGGAAGAAATTTTCCGAAAGTTCCATAAGGGGGATGATGGCATGAGGTTCGAGGGAAGAGTACTGGTTCTGGGCTGCGGCTATGTTGCGAGGTGCGCCATACCTCTGCTTCTTCGTCACATAGACGTTCCTGCGGAGAACGTCACGGTCCTGGACAAGGAGGACAAGCGGGAATTCATAAGGAAGGCCCTGGACAAGGGCGTGAAATACAAGGTTGAAACGGTGACGAAGGAAAACCTTGGCGTGGTCCTGGGGAAATACGTGTCCGGCGGCGACCTGATAATAGACCTCTCCACCAACATCGGCTGCCTTGACCTCCTGAACTGGTGCCATTACAACGATGTCCTATACGTCAACACCTCTGTCGAGGACTGGGATCCTTTCACCATAGGCGAACTGGAAAGCCCTGCGGAAAGGACCCTTTACGAACGCCAGATGAGCATAAGGAAGCTTGTTTCAGGCTGGGAGGACAAAAAGGGCCCCACAGCGGTCCTGGACCACGGGGCCAACCCGGGGCTTGTATCGCACTTCGCGAAGTCAGGCCTGGAGGGCATCGCAGAAAAGATAATAATCGAAAAACCTTGCGATGAAAGGGTCGGGCGCCTGGCAAAGGCCCTTGAGGAAAGGGACTACGCTAAGCTTGCACAGCTTTCAGGCGTTAAGGTCATACACGTCAGCGAGCGCGACACCCAGATAACCGATGTCCCCAAGAAGGTCAACGAATTCGTTAACACCTGGAGCATAATGGGCTTCTATGAGGAAGGGATAGCCCCTGCCGAGATGGGCTGGGGCACCCACGAGAGGAGGCTGCCAAACCGTGCGCTTGTACACAGCCACGGGCCTGGCAACCAGATATGCCTTGCCCAGATGGGCATAAAGACCTGGGTCAGGTCCTGGGTTCCTGGAGGAGAGATCACGGGGATGGTTATAAGGCACGGCGAAGCGTTTTCCCTGTCCGACTACCTTACGGTCTGGGAGGACGGAAAGCCCGTCTACAGACCCACCGTTCACTACGCCTACTGCCCCTGCGACGCGGCGGTGAACTCCATCCACGAGCTGGAGATGAGGCAGTTCAGCCTGCAGGAGGAACAGCGTAACATGACTGACGAGATCATAGACGGCAAGGACGAGCTCGGGGTGCTCTTAATGGGGCATGATTTCAAAGCCTGGTGGGTCGGAAGCATGCTGGACATACACGAGGCCAGGGAGCTTGTACCCCACCAGAACGCGACTACCCTACAGGTCGCCTGCTCCGTCATCGGCGCAACCCGCTGGATGCTCCGGCACCCGAGGGAAGGCGTCAACCTCCCTGACAACCTTCCGCACGAGGAGATCCTGTCCTTTGCAAGGAAGTACCTTGGCCCGATGATAGAGGGCGCAGTGAACTGGGATCCTCTAATGAACAGGGTGGACCTCTACCGGGGATTTGACGGGTTCAACCTTTCAGAAGAAGACATGTGGCAGTTCCATTCCTTCCAGATTTGAAAAATTTGAATTTTCTCCTAACTTATGTATATAATATAGGTATTAATCTGACAAGGGAGGAACAATATGGAAAAGAAATCTGTAACAAAGACAGCAAAATCAAGGAAATCGACTGAAAAGAAGGCACCTGCAGCCCCTAAAAACGCCAGAAGGAAGAAGACCGAGGAAGTGTTCTTCCAGTATCAGGGAAGAGAAGTCTCCACAAAGGACATCCTCGCGAAAGTCAAGGATGCATTCGTTTCGGAAGGAAACAAGAAATCCGATATAGAATCCCTGGAGATCTACATAAAGCCCGAAGACAACGCTGCTTACTATGTTATCAATGGCATAAGCAGCAAGCTGGATCTTTAGCAAAGCAAAGAAAAAAGGCCTCACGGCCTTTTTTCTTTTCCTCCGGGCATGCTGCTCTTCACGCTTTTCACCCTGTTGCCATCGACCTCCTCTACCTCGAAAACGAGTTTCTGAGGCTCCAGGATAACCCTGTCCCCTTTCCTTGGAATCCTGCCCAGCTCGTCAGCTATGAAACCACCGATGGTTCCGTATTCACCCTTAGGTATGTCTGCGCCGAGGAAACTCTCGACAGAGGACAGGCTCTGTGAGCCGGCTATAATAAACTCGTTTTCACCAAGAGCTTCGAAGCCTTTCCTGACAGGATTCTCGTCGTAGACATCACCAACTATCTCTTCTATGAGGTCCTCAACCGTGACAATTCCTGCAGTCCCCCCGAACTCGTCAACAGCAACAGCGAGATGACGCTTGTTAGCGATCAGCTCCGTTATTAGCTGGTCAATCTTCTTGGATTCAGGCACAAAATAAGGAGGCTTCATTATTTTGCTGAGCTTGAATTCATCTGCGGAGCAGCCGCCTGCAAGGCATTCAAACACGTCCCAGGAGCAGACGACTCCCACGATGTTGTCTATGCTGCCTTCGTAAACGGGTATCCTGGAGAACCTTGTCCTGCTGATTTCAGAGACCACCCGTTCAAGCCCTTCATCTGCCTGCAGGGCAAGGATGTCTGATCTGCTCGTCATTATGTCGCTTGCTACCTTGTCGTTGAACTCGAAGACGTTGTCTATCAGCCTTCTTTCGGTTTCATGTATAGCCCCAAGCTCCTCGCCCACGTTAACAAGAATCCTGATTTCCTCCTCGGTTACTTTCTCCTCGTCCTTTTCCGGGTCAACCCCCAGAAGCTTCACTACGAAATTCGTCGATACGGTGAGAAGCTTTACCACCGGAAGTGCAGCCTTCAGGATAATGTTGAGCGTTCCGGCTACCCTCATGGAAATTGCTTCTGCCCTGCTTATGGCCAGCCGTTTGGGGACAAGCTCACCGAAGAGGAGCGTGAAGTATGCGAGGATCATCGTGACGATGAGGACGGAAATGTTGTTTGCCAGCTTCTGAGGCAGGTTTATCCCCAGGAATTTTATGAAGCCGGCTACCACGCTCGAAAAGTTGTGGGCTGCAAACGCGCTGGCCAGGAAGCCGGCCAGCGTGATGCCTGTCTGAATGACCGCCAGGAATTCGCTGGGTTCGTCAAGAAGCGTGATGACTTTTTCTGCCTTTCTGTTGCCTTCCTCCGCCAGCAGCCTAATCCTGTAATCGTTCAGCGATATGAGCGCAGCCTCGGATGCTGCAAAAAACGCGTTTATGGTTATGAGCACAAAAAGCAGTGCCAGATCAACCGCCATAACGTTACCCCCCTTGACTTCTTTGTAAATGCAAGGTCTCCGGACAGGGCATTATCCTGCCTCAATCCGGAGACCTTTTCTTTTTTATTCGTGCCTCAGAGCTTCGATCGGATCCATTTTGGCAGCCTTGCTCGCCGGGTAAAGCCCGAAGAATATGCCGACCGCCGAAGAGAATATGAACGCAATGACCACCGTTGCCAGCGATACAGGAACGCTTACGTTAAGCGAGATACCTATAATGCTGCAGAACGCAAATCCCGCCAGTATGCCTATCGCGCCGCCTATGAGGCAGAGGATGACCGATTCTGAAAGGAACTGTATCCTTATGTCCCTGGTTTTGGCTCCTACAGCCTTTCTTATGCCTATCTCCCTTGTCCTTTCAGTTACGGAAACAAGCATTATGTTCATTACCCCTATCCCTCCGACGACAAGGGATATCGCAGCTATGGCGCTGAGGGCTATTGTCAGCATGTTCAGAACATTGTTGACGGTCTCAAGAGCAGTGAACCCCTGGGACGCTGTGTACTTGTCAGAGTTGTTGTGCCTGTTCTCTATGATCCTGATCATCTCGGCGCTCAGCTCGTTCGCCTTCGACATGTCCGAGACAAGGACCGACATGTTGTTGATGTTCACGTCCCCGAGAACCTGCTGGTATATGGTTATCGGAAAGTAGACGACTGCTGGCACGTTTTCACCGAAGGAGGAAAGTATTCCCTCGCTTTTCGTTACCCCGATAACCGTCATTTCGCTGTACCTTCCGTTTATGTTGACGCTTATCCTCTGGCCCAGGGCAGCTTCGGCAGTAAGAAAAAACTTCTTTGCAGTCAGGTCGTCTATTACGGCTACATATTTTT
Organism: Clostridium sp. UBA699; assembly: GCA_002298915.1. Taxonomy (GTDB): domain Bacteria; phylum Bacillota; class Clostridia; order Clostridiales; family Clostridiaceae; genus UBA699. The sequence goes on along the minus strand of DBML01000001.1, from coordinate 79,342 downwards.
TCGTTGCCACATCATGCTCGTTCAGGAACCTTCCCGCCTCAAAGTTCATGCTGTAGATCTCCGCGTAATGCTGGTTCAGGGCAATCACCGAAGCCCTCTTGGTCTTGTCCTGCAACTCCACCGTCCCTATGCTTTGCGCCATGGGGACAACGGCTGTTACGCCTGGAACCTTCTCATTTATGAGGTCCGCATCGTTGAGCGTGAAGAAATCCCTTTTTCCTATTGATGAGGATGCTTTCATCTGCAGATTTATGACGTTGGTGCCCATCCCCGCAAACTCGCCCGTTATATACTGCTTGATAGCCCCTCCTATGGAAGCTATAGTTATGACCGAAGATATGCCTATTATTATACCAAGCATCGTAAGGAAGGATCTCAGCTTGTTGGCTCTTATGCTTTGTAATGCTGAATTAAACACCTCAAAGATATACATTTCATTTCTGCCCCCCTATTATGATCCTGTTCCTGACAGGCTCATCCGAGACTATGTTTCCGTCCCTGAAGATGATGTTCCTTTTGGTGCAGGCTGCTATCTCCGGCTCATGAGTTACCATCACTATCGTGACGCCTTCATCGTTCAGCTTCTGGAATATCCCCATTATCTCGTCGCCGGACGCAGTGTCCAGGTTTCCAGTGGGTTCATCGGCAAGGAGGAGCGAAGGGTTGTTCACGAGCGCTCTGGCTATGGCCACCCTCTGCTTCTGGCCTCCTGACATCTCGGGAGGCTTGTGGTACATCCTGTCCTCCAGCCCCACCTTTTTGAGTGCTTCCTTTGCCCTCATGTCCCTTTCTTCGGCGCTTATCTTGCTGTAGAAAAGAGGGAGCTCGACGTTTTTAATTGCGTCCATCTTAGGAAGAAGGTTGTAGGATTGGAACACGAACCCTATCTTCCTGTTCCTTATCTCCGCGAGGCCGTCGTCGTCATACTCGTCGACATCCCTTCCCTCAAGAAAAAATTTGCCTGAGGTTGCCCTGTCCAGGCAGCCTATTATGTTCATGAGGGTCGATTTTCCGGATCCTGATGAACCCATGATTGCAACAAACTCACCCTCCATAACCTCCAGGTTGACCCCTTTCAGCGCAGTAAGGGAGATGGCGCCGGTCGTATAGACCTTCACCAGATCCTCGATTTTGATAACCATCAGCTGGCCCTCACTTTGATACCGTCTTTTATGGACTTGTCCGGGTTGGATATGCATTTCTGACCTTCCGTCAGCCCGCTCAGGACCTCCACGTTGTAGTCTGTCTCAATACCGGTTTCAACATATGTCTTCCTGACAATGTTGCCGCTGTCTACAACGTAAACGTACTTCTTACCTGTGCCCGCTTCAGTCTGTATGGCTTCGAAGCTGACCTGCAGGGCGTCCTTCTTTTCATTGAGTATGATATCGGCATCAGCCTGGTAACCCACGACCACGTTCGCATCAGGATTTGTTATTGATATCTTTATATTCACCTTAGGATCGGTGTCTGTTGAGGTTAGGGATTTTTCTGCCAGCTGCCCCATCTCTATTACCGTTCCTTCGTACTGTTTATTTACCCCATGAACGGTTATGCTGGCCTTCTGACCCAGCTTTATGTTGACGCTGTCGTACTGGCTTGCCTGAAGCTCTACTACATACTGAGCCGTACCGCTCACAACGATCTGATCCCCGGTAGACGGATACTGCCCTGCAACCGCATCAATTTTTGTAACGGTTCCGTCGATGTTTGCTCTCAGGTTGCCCTGCTCCACCTTGCTGTTGAGACTGTCTATCTGAGCGCTTAGAAGCGATATCTGAGCTTTCTGGTTAGCTATCTTTTCGCTGTCGCTGCTTGCTGTGAAGCTTGCGGTGTTCCTGGCGTTCGAAAGTGCTATCTCAGCGCTCCTGACAGCGTTTTCTGCATCAGATACAGCTTTTTCAGCTGCAGAATAGTCTGAATCGGCTTTTGCCTGAGCGTTGTCCAAGGTGATCTCCGCACTTCGCACGGCGTTCTCGGCGTTTGTAACCGCCTGTCTTGCTGCCACGATGCCAGAGTCATATGCTGTCTGCGCAGCTACCTTGGCTGTCTGCGCAGCTGTAAGAGCTGATGCTGCATCATTGAATGTTTCTTCAGCAGCAATATATTGAGGAGTACCTTCTGCATAGCTCAGCTTAACAGTATCGAAATTTGTTTTTGCAATATTATATGCATTCTGAGCGTTTATGACTGCATTGTTCGCATCACTCAGCTGTCCCTCCAGGTTGTCCAGGTTTTTCTTTGCCGCGCGGTAATTTGCTTCTGCATTGTCCAGTGCAATCTCTGCCTGGCTTATAGCATTCTCATCAACCTGCTGGATGCTTTCCAGGTTCCTCTCTGCCGCATCGTAGTTTGACTCCGCGTTCTCGAGGGCTATCTCCGCCTGGCTTACGGCGTTCTGAGTCGATGTCCTGTCTGCCTTTGAGCTGGCTCCTGTCATGTATGCCAGAGTCGATTTCGCAGCGGAAAGGTTGATCTGAGCCTGCTTGAGCTGGCTCTGATAATCAGTCGTGTCCAGCACGGCAAGTATGTCCCCTTTCTTAACGCTCTGGCCCGAACTAGCGTTGACGCTCACCACCTTGGCTGCAGGGGAAAGAGATATGACGTTGTCAGTGCTTGTTTTGATATCCCCCGTTATGGTTACGGATTTCATCAGCTCCCCTTTTGTGACATTAGTAAGAGTCACAGCCAGAATCTTTGCGTTCTGCGCCCTTATGTACAGCATCGCACCCACAGCTACAACCGCAACTGCGACAACAGCGGCCACGATTTTCGATCTTTTCGATTTGAAGACAGTCTTTAATATGTTAGCCATAGCTATCCCCTCCAGGTTTTAATATTTCAAATAATTCAGAGTTTTCCTTATATTAATTCTAACTCAAATCCAAAAATAGTCAACAAGTCTATTGAGGCATGATATAATCAAATTAACAACGTCTGCGGAGGTGATTCAAAATGATAACCCTTATCGATGTTTCCAAAATATACAGGAGCGGTGAAGTCGAAACAGCAGCCCTTAAGAATATAAACCTCACCATAGAGGACGGCGAGTTCGTCGTCATACTCGGACCCAGCGGCAGCGGTAAAAGCACACTTCTCAACGTCATAAGCGGCCTCGACACGGTGACATCCGGCACTATAACCTTCAGGGACCATGAACTGACAGCCCTGTCCGAGGACGAGATGACGCAGTTCAGGCGCGAGCACCTGGGCTTCATATTCCAGCAGTACAACCTGCTCCAGAACCTTACGGTATACGAGAACGTCCAGATAGGCTCCGACATTGGAAAGAACCCACTGAACATAGACGAGCTTCTAGGGAAGGTGGGCTTAACGCCTGCAAGGGACAAGTATCCACACCAGTTGTCAGGAGGAGAGCAGCAGAGGGTCTCGGTTGCCAGGAGCCTGGCCAAGAACCCTGACATAATATTCTGCGACGAACCAACAGGATCCCTCGACGAGCAGAACTCGAAGCAGGTGCTGAAGGTCCTTCAGGAGCTTAACGTAGAATACAAAAAGACAGTCGTGGTTATCACCCACAATACCGGCATAGCCGAAATGGCCGACAAGGTGATAAAGATGAATTCCGGCAGGATTGTCGAAGTCATACACAACGAGGTCAAGATTAAAGCCCAGGATATCAAATGGGGTTAGGAGTGTGAATCATGCTTCTGAAAAACGTATTGAAGACGCTGCAGAAAAAATGGATGCAGCTCACCGCAATAGGTATAATCATAGTCTCCAGCTCCTTCATCTACACTATGATGTTCTACGGGATGAGCGGCATATCAGAGCCAACACTGAACTATCTTAAGGAAAGCGTCCAGGAAGATTTTTCTGTTGAAATGCTCAGCATGGTAACAGCCGAAGAGTCCCAGTTCCCCATTGTCAGCAACCTGATGGAGAAGGGCATATACACACTTAGCGACATAAAGAAAAGCGAGCCTGCCACCTTCAAGAAGCTCATGGACAGCAGGATCAGATCCTTCGAGAAGGTTTACCCTGACTTTTCTCTGGAGCTGAGGGAGTATAAAACATTTGATTTCGACTACCGAGGCAAGGTCAACAAGGCGCTCGTTGCGAAGGATGCCGAGAGGATAAACCTCTCCTACATTGAGGAAGGTGCAAAGCCATCCAAGGACAACGAGATAGCTATTAACAAGATATACGCAGATAAGAACAATATCAAGATCGGAGATTCCTTCCTGCTGAAGGGCAAGAAGTACAAGGTGACTGGCTTCGTGCTCTTTCCTGACTACACCCTTCCTACCTTCGACAACACTTTCAACATAGACACCGGCCTTCAGGCACTGGTGCTGTTGACTGATAAAGAATACGAGCACCTTGATGCCAAGGAATACTTCAGGCTTGCAGGGAAGAACCTTACAGAGGAAGGAATCGACACGGCTTACGATAAGGACAAGCTTCCCTTTGTAAACCAGATAATAAAGACGGCCACCAGCATGAGGAGCGGTGCGGTATATGACGAGCTAACCCAGGGCAGGGTGTCCTCCCTTGGCCTGAGCATATTCGTAGCCTCGATAGCTGTTATCATAGTCTCGATCATGATGTCAAACCTCCTTCATTCGGAAAGGGGCCAGATCGGAATCCTGAAAGCAATGGGCTACAGGCGTCTTGAGATAGCGATGCCCTACTTCATCTCGGTGGTCACCCTGGCTTTTATAATGCTAATCGTTGGCTATGCCTTAGGCTACTACTACTCGGAGCCGCTCAAAAGGCTGTACCTTGATTTCTACCTTCTCCCTGAGGTTAAGATAGGCCAGAGCTTGACGGTCTTCGCAACCGCGATATTTGTCCCGCTCTTCTTCTTCGCGCTTTTCTCAGGGGTGATAATCTACAGGATGCTGGGCGAACGTCCGCTCCAGCTCCTAAAGCCTCATGAGACGGCATCCCTGAGCAGGCTCAGCAAGTACATGAGCAGGATCCTGGCAAGGGCTAAGGGCAAAACGAAGTTCAAGTACCTCCATGCAATAAGAAGCACTGGGAGCTTCGTCATATTCTTCCTCGGCATAATGTTCTCGACGCTGCTCATCACCTTCTCGTTCATGATGACGGACATGTTCGACAAGATGACTGTAGGCTACCTGAACAAGGTAAGCTACAACTACCAGTCCTACGCGGATTTCACAAAGACCATACCCGAACCTAAAAGCGGCGAAGAAAAGTTTTTGATCTACCCCTATGCTTATATAGAGGATAAGGTTGTCTCGCTTGAAGGCCTTTCGCCTGACAACAATCTGTACAACCTGATAGACGACTCGGGAAGAAACCTCACAAGCTACATCAGAAACGATGCGGTGATAACGAAGCAGCTGAGCCTGAAGCTTGGCATAAAGGTAGGCGATACGGTCAAAATAAAGGTCAATGAAGACTACTACAATTTTGCTGTTATGGGGGTGACCGACGAATACACCTCCGATCAGGTCTACATCAACATAAGCAAGCTGAGCAACATAATATCGGACAACAAAACATCAAGGCTTTTCAGCGGAATCTACTCCACCTCAAAGCCTTCCGATGAGTACTACAGCATGATAATAAGCAAGGACGGGCTTATAGAGCTGTCCAAGGCGATGTCGAACTACATGAACTTCATGATAAACATCCTCATTGGAGGATCGGCGGTCATCGCTGCGAGCATACTCTTCGTACTGACATCGTTCACCGTTGAGAAAAACTACTATGCTATATCCCTGCTTAAAGTTCTTGGCTACAAGCGCAGGGAGGTCAACTCGATGATACTTAACAGCTATTTCGTCTATGCTCTGCTCTCATATTTCATGAGCATACCTATAGCCATAGCTATACTTGACTGGATGGTGAAGCTGTTCCTGGAGGAGTACGATGTTATCATACCGCTTCAGTTCAAGCCGGAGTACATGCTGAGCGGTCTTGCGATACTGGTTGTGATATTCTTTATGGGCACCTATGTAAGCAGGAGGAAGATCGGCAGGATACCTCTGCAGGAGGTTCTGAAGACGTATGGGGAATAGGAAAAGAGAGGCGTATATCATAGCGATATTGCCTCTCTTCTTGTTTGTATTATACCGCTTCTCCGCCGAGGTCAGCTCCGCTGAACTGGCTGTTGTACAGGTCTGCATAGAAGCCTCCCTGCTCGAGCAGCTGCTGGTGGTTGCCCATCTCGATGACGCTTCCCTTGTTCATTACAAGGATTAGCTCAGCGTCTCTTATTGTCGAAAGCCTGTGTGCTATTACGAAGCTTGTCCTTCCCTGCATCAGGTTGGCCATGGCTTTCTGAATCATGACCTCTGTCCTTGTGTCGACGCTGCTTGTCGCCTCGTCCAGTATGAGGATCGTAGGGTCAGCCAGAATCGCTCGAGCGATTGTGAGCAGCTGTTTCTGTCCCTGGGATATGTTGGTCGCTTCCTCGTTCAGGACGGTGTTGTAGCCTTCAGGAAGGGTACGTATGAAGTGGTCGGCATGTGCTGCCTTCGCAGCTTCGACGATCTCCTCCATGGTAGCCCCTTCCCTGCCGTAGGCTATGTTTTCCTTTATGGTTCCGTTGAAAAGCCATGTATCCTGGAGGACCATGCCGAACATCTTCCTCAGCTCGCTTCTCTTCAGGTCCCTTATGTCGACCCCGTCGATGCTTATCCTTCCGCTGTTTATCTCGTAGAAACGCATCAGGAGGTTGATGAGGGTTGTCTTTCCGGCTCCGGTTGGCCCTACTATCGCTACCGTATGGCCCGGCTCCGCTACAAGGTTCATGTCCTCCATGAGAGGCTCTTCAGGCTTGTAGCTGAAGTTGACGTGCTCGAACCTCACCTCGCCTCTCGGCTGAGGCAGTGACGCGGCGTCCGCCTTGTCCGGGATCTCCTCGTCCTCGTCAAGCACCTCGAACACACGCTCGGCGCAGGCTACAGTAGACTGTATTATGTTCGCGATGTTTGCCGTCTGGACGATAGGCATCGTGAACGATCTCGAGTACTGGATGAACGCGAGGATGTCTCCCAGACCCAAAAGGCCTTTTGTTATCCACAAACTTCCCACTATGCTTATTCCAACATATCCAAGGTTGCTCACGAAGTTCATGCACGGGAACATTATCCCAGAGACGAACTGTGCCTTCCAGCCCGCGTTCTGGAGCCTCTCGTTTATGGTCTCGAACTCCTCTATGGAGTCCTTCTCCTTGCCGAATGCCTTGACTATCTTGTGACCGGCGTACATCTCCTCGACGTGGCCGCTGAGAAGACCGATCTCCTTCTGCTGCTTGGCGAAGAATTTCTGGGATTTCTTGGCTATGCCTGCAGTGGCTACGATGTATAGCGGCAGCGTCGCTATGACGATAAGCGTAAGTATAGGGCTGATCGTCAGCATCATGATGATGTAGCCTATGATCGATATCACTGAAGTTATTATCTGAGTCAAGCTCTGCTGAAGCGTGTTGGCGATCGTGTCTATGTCGTTCGTCACACGGCTCAGTATGTCCCCGTGGGGATGTCCGTCGTAGTACTTAAGCGGCAGCCTGTTGAGCTTGTCGTCTACTTCCCTCCTCAGGTCCCGGCTTGTCTTCTGGGCAACTCCAGACATCACAAGTCCCATGATGACGCTGAAGAGAGAGCTGATGATGTACATTGCTATGAGTATTAGAGCTATCATCCCGATGTACTTGAAATCGTACACCCCGTTGGTCTCCTTGATAGCAGTCAGTATCTGCTCCACCTGGGCGTCTGTGTATTTGACGCTCGTGTCAGCTCCTGTAGAGACTGCGCTGGAGGAGCTCTGCATCTTCTTGCCAAGGTCCATTATCTGCTTGACGACATCCGATTTCTGGACCGGGTCAGTAAGCGTGTCGAGCTTCGGCAGGTTGATGAACTGCTTGAAGGCTACGACGCTGTCCTTGTCGAATTTCGTTGAGGAGTCTGACGTTGCTCCCATGTCGGAAGGCATTTTCTCGAATATGTCGAGCATCTGGGTTATGGTGTCTGTCTTCTGCTTCTCGTCCGCAATGGAATCAATAAGAGGAAGGCTGAGAAGCTCCTTTACCGTGTCCAGAGAGCTCTTGTCGATAGTCGTGCCTGATGTGCCCGTATCAGCTCCAGTCGATATGTCCGGCATGGTTTTGAAAACATCTATAAGCTGTATCACAGCCTCGTTCTTCTTTGCGGCATCGGTTATCGTGTCTATCCTTGGCAGCGCAAGAAGCTTCTTTATGCTGTCGAAGGATGTTGTGTCCATCCCGCTGGAGGATGACGCCGGCATCTTGCTGAACGCGTCGACCAGTTTGATCAGAGCTTCGTTCTTCTTGGCCGGGTCCGAAATCGTGCTTATCATAGGCAGCTTCAGAAGGTCCTCAACAGCATTTATCGCGCTGGAGTCCATGGTGCCCATGGAAGAACCTGAACTGCTGCCTGATGACGCTTTGACCTTCGAAATCCTAGAATATATAACGTTCATGGACTCCTGGTCGAAAGGCAGAGGCGCTCCGGTCAGGCTCACGAATTCCTTGATCGTGTTGACCTTTTCCGTTGAGCTCTTTATGCTGTCGATCATTGGTAGCTCTAGGAGCGACTTCGCCTGCTCCAGCTGAGCCTGGTCTATCGCGGCTGTCTGTCCCGGAATCGCAGGCATGTCCTGGAGGATGCTTATGAATTCAATCGCTGTCTCGACCTTCTCATCTGTGCTGTCCAGCGAATCGATCTCCGGGAGCGCGAGAAGCTTCTGGATGCTTGCCACGAGGGCAGGGTCCATAGGCTGCGCTGCGTTCGGGTCTGTCTGTGCCTGCTGCATCATGGCGTTTATCTGCTCGACCATGCTTTTCTGCGCTGAGCCCATCTGCGTAACTACCTGGTTTACGGCGGTCTTCTGTCCTGTCACCATACCTGTGTAGAATCCAGATACGATGCCGTCGACTGCTTCAGTCTGCGCGTCTGACATCTTTGACGCTATCTGGTCGACGGCGGTGTTCTGAGCTTCGGCCATCTTTGAGTCTATCTGCTCGATGGCCTTGACCTGAGCCTTCGCCATCTCTGCAGACATGTCCTTCTCGGCCTTGTACTGAGCCTCGTTCATCTTTTCGATGACCTTCCTTGACATGTACGCGTCCTGCAGCTTGTTCATTGCAAGGCTGCTGACCTTTGGTGCGACTATGGTGAACGCCGTGCTTGCTATTGCGAACACGAGCACGACGATAAGGTTGACCCTGTGGGGTTTGAGGTATCTCAGGAGCCTTCCGAAGGATGCTTTGAAGTTCTTCGCTTTCTGTGTCGGCATGCCCATTCGGCCCATAGGGCCTCCCATCATGCCCCTGCGCTCCTGCTGATTCTGTTTGAAGTTGTCCTTGCTCAAGCTATTTCCTCCTCCGAAAGCTGTGAGGTCACGATTTCTCTGTACACTTCACATGTGCTTAGTAATTCCCTGTGGGTTCCGATCCCAGCGATCCTTCCCTCGTCGAGGACTATTATCCTGTCCGCATCCATAACCGTTCCAACCCTCTGGGCCACGATTATCTCTGTCGACTCTCCGATCTCATTCTTAAGCGCGGCCCTGAGCCTAGCGTCGGTCTTGAAGTCGAGGGCGGAGAAGCTGTCGTCGAAGAGGTATACTTCAGGCTTCCTTACGAGTGCCCTGGCTATGGAAAGTCTCTGCTTCTGTCCTCCTGACACGTTAAGCCCGCCCTGAGCTATCTCGTGCTGGTAACCGCCTTCCATGCCCTTTATGAACTCCTCAGCCTGCGCAATCCTGGCGGCACGCTCTATCTCCTCGTCGGTTGCGTCATCCTTTCCGAACCTTATGTTCTCGGCGATTGTACCCGAGAAAAGGAATGCCTTCTGAGGCACCATGCCTATCTTCTCCCTGAGGTTCTCCTGGGTAATATCCCTTACGTCCACTCCGTCGATAAGTATGCTTCCGCTGTCTACTTCGCAGAACCTCGGTATGAGGTTGAGCAGCGTTGACTTTCCGGAACCGGTACTGCCGATGATGGCAGTGACTTCGCCTGGGTGGGCAGTGAATGAGATGTTCTTCAGCGAAGGCTCTTCAGCTCCGTGGAAGCTGAACGTTACATCCCTAAATTCTATGTGGCCTTTGCCGACGAAATTTTCCTTCGGCTGTGCGGGGTCGGTTATCTCAGGCACAGTGTCGAGCACCTCGTTGATCCTGACCGCAGCCGCCTGGGCTCTTGGGACCATGATGAACATCATGGCAAGCATGAGCATAGACATCATTATCTGCATGCCGTACTGCATGAACGCGCTCAGGGCGCCCAGGTCCATCTCGCCCCTGCTGATGTAGATGCCTCCGAACCAAATTATTGCCAGTGTCGTGAGGTTCATTATCAGCATTATCGAAGGCATCATGAAAGCCATTATCCTGTTAACCTTGATGTAGTTGTCGGTTAGGTCGAAGTTGGCCTCCTCGAACCTTTTGCTTTCGCGTCCGATGGTGTTGAACGCTCGTATTACCCTGATTCCCGTAAGTTTTTCTCGCATGACAAGGTTTATCCTGTCTATCTTGACCTGTATCTTCTTGAAAAGCGGCATCATCTTGGATGCTATGAAAATTATAACCCCTGCCAGAACCGGCATTGCAACAGCAAGAACCACAGTCAGCTCCCTGTCCTGCCTCATGGCAAGGAATATCCCTCCGATCGCCATCATCGGCGCCGAGATCATCATTCGCATTATCAGCATCGTGACCTGCTGGATCTGGTTGACGTCGTTGGTGGATCTGGTTATCAGAGTCGCGGTGCCCAGGCTGTCGAATTCATGAAGCGAGAAGCTCTCGACTTTTCTGAATATCTCGTTCCTCAGTATAGTGCCGAGCCCCACCGATGACTTGGAAGACAGGAAGCTGGCCACGATGGAGCACAGCGTTCCGCCTCCGGCAACAAGGAGCATAAGCCCACCGATCTGGAGTATCTTGTTCGTATCGCCCTGCATTACTCCGTCGTTGATCATGTCCGCCATCAGCGTCGGCAGGTAAAGGTCCGCGATCGTCTGCAGGAACACGAAACCAACAACGCCTATAACGAACAAAGTATAGGGTTTTAAGTATCTGTATAGCTTAAGCATAATAACATCCTTTCTGTTTATTCCTTTATGTTGTCGTCGTCCAGAAGCTTCTGAAGTATGTGAAGTGCCTCTTCGATTTTCTCCCTGTCCTCCTCTGTTGCCTTCTTCATCATCTTTGCCAGGTTTTCGCTGCTCTGCTTGGTGAAGGTCTTGAACAGCTCCTCGGCGTTGTCTGAAAGGAAAACGTAGACGACCCTCCTGTCTTCCTCGCTCCTCACCCTTTTGACCACGTCCCTCTGCTCCAGCCTGTCGATTATGCCCGAAACCGTGCTGTTGGAAAGGCCCATCTTCTCGCTTATGTCGCTGATCTTCATCCTTCCGTTTTTCCCTATGAGGCCGATGATCATCCCCTGCGGCGCGGTCATGCCCGAGCTTTCGAAGCCCTTCATCATGTTGTGCTTCATTCTGTGGACAACCTTGCCGAGAAGCTTCGCGACGGCTATGTTTTTCTCCATTTCCTCCATCTAAACACCTCTTTTTATGATATAATTGTAATGCACAAATTTTGCATCGAATTATTTCGTATCAAATTATTTCGCATACGTAATATATTATATTACCGCGGATTTCGATTGTCAAAAAAATTTTCATTAGGAGTTACTATAAATGAGCAAATACAGAGTTTGGCTTCTTCTTGTCCTTTGCAACCTGTTCTGGGCGGGCAACTATGTTTTCGGAAAGTTCGTGGTATCGGAGATGACGCCCTTAGGCTTAACCTTCACGCGCTGGCTGTTCGCCTCGGTTATACTGATGGTGACAGCTCACTTCTGGGAAAAGCCGGAATGGTCCAAAGTGCTTAAGGACTGGCCTTCCCTGATAGGCCTGGCTGTCTTCGGTCTGATGGGCTACAATCTGCTTCTATACTACGCTCTGCATTTCACCTCCCCCACAAACGCATCGCTGGTCAACTCCTTCAACCCTGGCCTCATAGCAGTGGTTTCGGCCGTCTACCTGAGGGAGAAGGTTTCTCGCATGCAGGTTTTCGGCATCCTTGTGTCCTTCCTGGGTGTCCTGTCCATCATGACCAACGGAAACCTTCTGAAGGTGTTCACCATGAACTACAACTCCGGGGACGTGCTCATGATCCTTGCGGTCATATCCTGGACAGTATATTCGATGATTGGCAAAAAGCTCACATCGGTGCCTCCAATCACCTCGACAGCCCTATCAGGGGTTATCGCGGCTTTGATCATGGCCCCCTTCGCTTTATCCCAGGGACTGGACCTTGCAAGCTTGAGCCCTGTTGCCATGACAGGGGTGGCGTACATCGCGATTTTCCCTTCCGTATGCTCCTTCATATTCTGGAACCTTGGGGTTAGGGAGATAGGCGCCAGCAAAGCTGGGATATTCCTTAACCTGAACCCTGTCTTCACAGCGTCCATAAGCTGGCTGCTGGGCCAGCGGATCACAGCAGTGCAGGTTTTGGGCGGGCTTCTCGTGTTCGCGGGGGTCTACATAACGACAGGGATGTTCGGAAAGACAATATTAAGGAAACGAGCTTTCTAGCATAAATGGAGCTGCCCAAATTTTTGTTTGCGGCAGCTCCTAAATTTTCGGGCAAAAGCAAAAGAGCCCGATTTCGAGCTCTTCCTTAGCGTATTATTGTCCTGTTCAGGAATATTGACCCCAATCCCTCTTGGTGTACCACTTCTGTTTCTCATCGAAGTAATCTCCAGGGTTGAATATTTTATCGGTTAGCGTGATTTCGATCACCTGTTTTGGCAGCAGATATAGGTCGTGAGCACCTGACGGGCTGTCGATGTCGTAGAAACGGTATCTCTCAATCCTGTCGCTGTATTCGGCGCTTGGCCCGAAATCGAGAGGTATACAGGTTCGTCTTATAAGCTGCTTCTTGTTTTCAGTCTCGAAAACAACCTTAACGACTGCTTTTTCTTTGAGTGCCTTAAGAAATACTTGATACTTTTCCATGTAATCCACCCCCTAGTAGTTTATATTATTATTCTACACAGCGGGAGATATTCCTTTTACTAAATAAATTTTTTTGTTTTTTATTTTAGACAAGGTGTGAATTTTTGCCTTTCGAATAGTATACTTCCATGATATCTTTAGGAACCATGCTCCCTCCTGTTGCCCACGCTATATGGGAAGCATTTTTCATTTTATCTTCCAGATTGTTTTTCACAATGTACTCCTGACCTGCAGCATTACTGAAAAGCTTTATAGCTCCAGGCATGCCTGCGAGTGCTGAAGGTTCAAGTCGGATGCCTTCGGAATCGGCCAGGGCGCTAAGCATGACGTACAGGTTTTCGTCTTTGACAGTATATGAGCCGCTCATCATTTTTTCAAGTGTTTTGCCTACGAAACCTGAAGCTCTCCCTACCGCAAGGCCATCGGCATCCGTGATGTTGTCTATTCCGAAATCCTGAACGCAAACTTTGTCATGAAGTCCTGTCATCATACCTATCAGCATGCAGGGTGAATGTGTCGGTTCAGCAAAGAAGCAGTGGACGTTGTCCCCGAACATCAGCTTAAGTCCGAATGCGACTCCCCCGGGACCTCCCCCTACTCCGCATGGGAGGTAGACAAACAGCGGGTGGTCTCCGTCAACCTCCACAGCCATTTCCTCGAGCTGTTTTTTCAGCCTCGATGCAGCAACTGCGTATCCCAAAAACAGATTCTTTGAGTTCTCATCGTCTACAAAGTACATGTTCGGATCAGCTTCAGCCTGCTTCCTTCCTTCTTCAACAGCTTTGCTGTAGTCAGATGCGTACTCTATGACCTGCACTCCTTTGCTCCTCAGGAGGTCCTTTTTCCATTTCTTTGCGTCAGCCGACATGTGCACGTAAACCTTGAAACCCAGCTGTGCGCTCATTATCCCTATGCTTAGCCCCAGGTTTCCGGTTGAGCCTACCGCAATAGAGTATCCTGAGAAGAAATCCCTGAACCTGCCGCTGTCCAGGACCGAGTAGTCATCCTGAGGCGTGAGCATGCTGTTTTCGATTGCAAGGTCTTCCGCATGCTTGAGCACCTCGTAAATGCCTCCCCTGGCTTTGATAGATCCCGATATGGCCAGGTGGCTGTCGCATTTAAGAAGCAAATCCCCCTGTATTTCTTCCCCGAACATCTCCTCAAGCTTTTCCTTCATGTGCGGTATCCTTACTGTCGGCGATTCTATTATACCTTTGCTTTTCATGGTTTCCGGAAAAACCTTTGCTATATACGGCGCGAACCTCTCAAGCCTCATCTCGGCATCCTTAACGTCCTCTTCTGTTAGCGAAACTTCTTTTATCGCGTCTTCGAATTTGCCGTGCCTGGGATTTGTCCAGAAGACCTCCTCCGTCGATATTATCCTGCTCATGAGCGGGTATTCCTGTTCCCACTCCCTTATAGTTTTACCTTCAATGATCCTGTTTTCCATCTAATTCTCACTTTCCTTTCAAGGTTGCCGTAAAACGTTTTCACGGTTATTAAAAAACAAGTAAATTAAATTTGATTAATTTACTTAAATACAGTTTAACAAAACTCCTCTTTCATGTCAATCATATTTAATTATTTAAATTTAATTTAATCAAGTTTGTTTGGAACGGAATGCCGGTTGTGTTATAATTGTATCTAATATGGATGGAGAAACGCTGCAAATGAAAGGAAGATTACTCATGGATGATATTAATATAGGCGAGAAGATATCCGAATACCGAAAATCAAAAAAACTTAATATAAAAGACCTGGCAAGCCTGACAGGAGTAACCCCATCGCTGCTCAGCCAGATCGAGAGAGGCCTCGCGAACCCTTCTCTGAACACGCTAAACGCGATAGCGAAGGTTCTCGAAGTTCCACTGTTTTCTTTTTTCACAACGTCGGCCAACACAAAGGAGCTCGTGGTAAAGGCTGACAAACGAAAGAAAATGATCCTGCCCGAAAGGGAGAACATTCTGTACGAACTTCTCTCGCCCGACTTAAGCGGATCTATCGAAATGGCCCTCATGGAGCTTATCCCAAGCAGTGATTCCTCTGAGGATCTGCTTGAACATGAAGGGGAAGAAGTTGCATTCGTTATGGAAGGTAAAGTGAACCTAATGCTGGAAAGCAGCATCATAACCATGGATACGGGTGACAGCATAAGGATACCGAGGGGTATGAAACACAAGTGGATCAACGACTACGATAAAGATGTAAAGGTCATATTCGCAGTCACCCCTCCTTCGTTTTAGAAAAACTGAAGAAAAAAAGAAAGGCCCCAGAAGGGCCTTTTCTTTTTGCTGTCAGTTTAATATTCGCTGAAACCGTCATTGCTTTCTATCAACTCTATGAAAGTTTCTGTCAAGGAAGGGTCGAACTGGCTGCCCGCACAGGCCCTGAGCTCGATTACAGCCTCCTTGTACGTCTTTCTCACGTTTGTGTAGGATCTCTTGGAGGTCATAGCATCAAAGCTGTCAGCCACGGTCAGCACTCTGGCAAGGTAAGGTATGTCCTCACCAGACAGGCCGGCCGGATATCCTTTGCCGTCATACCTCTCATGATGGTGCAGTATGAGGGGCACAATGACCCTGAGAGATTCGACGGGCTCTATTATCTCTGCGCCGTTTGAGGGGTGCTGCTTCAAGACCTCCCACTCCTCATTTGTAGGCGGCATTCTCTTGTTCAGTATCTCCCTGGCTATGTTGATCTTCCCGATGTCGTGCATGTAGGCGCCGAATATCAGCTTCTTCTTGTCCTCCTCGCACATGCCTAGCTTATCAGCCATGAGCCTGCAGTAGATTACAACCCTTTCTACATGGGAGTAGGTGTACCTGTCCTTGGCGTTTATGACACTTATAAGCGTCTTTATGGACGTAACCAGGTCTATGTGCTCCTCGTCGATGTCCTTCTTCAGGTCGTCCAGGATTGACGTGTAAGCCTCGACCCTGTTTTTGTTGAAGAACTTCGCCCTGTAAAGAGCATCGTCGGCGCTGTTTATAAGCTCAAGATAGTTTTTCGCCTTGTCCGGGTATACTGATATGCCTATCGATGCAGTGAGCTTGCCGTTCGGCTGGTTCTCCTCGCCATCGAAATATTCCCTCTCTATTTCAAGCCTTATCCTTTCGGCAGCCGCCAGAGCTTCCTCCTCCTGCGTGTCCGGCATTATGACGGCGAACTCCTCTCCCCCGTACCTGGCCACTATGTCTCCGCTCCTCGCGTTTCTTTTGAGGATTGCTCCTATCTTCTTCAGCACCTCGTCGCCCATCAGATGACCGTAGAGGTCGTTGTAGTATTTGAAGTAGTCTATGTCTATGAAAACAAGGGCGACAGGGCTTCCTGCCTGCTCCCCGATTGATATCTTCTCCTTCATCGCTTCATGGAAATACCTGTGGTTGAAAACCTCCGTCAGCCCGTCGATGTTGACTATGCCCTCGAGCTTTTCTATATGCTCCTTTTCAATTTTCACGTAGAAGCCGAGAGGCCACGCTGTCAGAAGGAAAACCCCAGACAGGATGAGGTCGTTCTCGAAATACTGGTTGACGGATGCACCTGGTGCATATATCATGTCAATCGCAAGGATGACAGCCGAAGATATGATGGATATGGACATCCCCTGCTTCATCCCGGACTGTATTGATGATGTCAGGATAATAAAAAGGAAGACGAACTTGTACTGGCTAAGGTTCTTGCCCGATATGAGCACTATCCCGATAAAAATCAGGATGAATACGAAATTCTCAAAATTCTGTATGATGTTGATATACCTGTGATCCTGGAATTTCTTTATGGTGGTGAAGGACCACATAAGGTATATCACGGACAGCAGAAGCGTAAGTATTACTATAAGGTTTATTGAAAACAAATAATTGAATCCGTATTCTCCGCTGCTCCCTTTGAAGTAGTACTTGAAAAAGACGAAACCAGAAAACAGCAGTGAGCAAAGTTTGACTACTGATACAATGTCGTTGATTTGTTTCTGTTTATTGCTGCGAATTTTGCTCATCAATTACCCCTCTAATATTTTGTAAATAATGCAAATAATAGAAACAGGCCGGATATACCGGCCTCGTTTCCTACTCTTCTCTCAGGCAAGCTGGCTCTTCTGGCTGATAAATAAACCAGAAGCAAGCAGATGATGCCATGGCAGCTGCGATAACTGTAAGAGCAACCGCAAATAATTTGGACATTCTCTTCATAATAGTACCTCCTTAATTATTTAGACTTTATGTAGAAATAGGTCCAGCTTTACAATAACCAGGTGCCCTCCTCTTGTAAGCGTGAAAACCTGCCAAAGAACACCGAAGGTTAAGCACATGGAATAAACAAAGAAATTATCCCACTTCACAATCATGTATAACATCAGGCTCACCGCAGTCAAAACGAGATAGAAGCCCAGAAGTGTGAATGATCCTTTTCTCATCCTCCTCCTCTTCGCCTCGCTCCTTATCGGCTTGTTAGGAGTGTCAACAGGGGCAAGCTTGTATACCGTGTAGAAGGCCCATGCAAATGCCGGCACGCCTGCAGCAAGAAATCCCCCGATGCCTGTAACAGGAGCCAGCACAAACTTAATTGCCATTGCGAATCCGATGCATACGACAATCCCAAGTAAGGTGCAGGTGTTAGGCGAGCTCGCATGGACGCCTCCCGAATATTTCCTCAGTATGCTTGCGGCGAAGGATATGATGAGAGCTTCGACAGCAACATGAAATACGATTCCGAAGCCAAGGACCAGTCCAACTGATATTAACATCTGAAACAATGCAAACGCGCCGTATGCCATGACTTCCCTTTTCTCATCGTCGTAACCAAGGTCAGAGGCTAATTTTTCCGCAACGGCTCTGCTATACTTCTCCATCGGCAATAGACCTCAGCTTGTTCCCGCTTCTCAGCTTGTAGTAGTATGTAAATATAATCAGGCCGAAAATGGCCAGTGAAGGCAACCCGTAAAGCACCTTAAGATCGGCATTGCTGAACACGTAGTTCATATCGATCTTCAGTATCACCTGAATAAGCAGGACATTCAATGCCTCACAAATGAATTCAATTATTATGATAATTATGCCTGTCCTTATGGCAGCTATCATATCGAGCTTGTTGACCACGTTCATCAGCACTATGATGACGAAAAGGTTCAGGATGGTGTTTACACCGTACTGTATTGGCAGAAACCTCACAATGTAGGCTACTGCAGCCAGAGTCATGCTGGCCATTATGTACTTTTTCAGCTCCAGCTTAGTCTTTGACAGGGCGAAGGCTGCAAAAACAAACAGGAAAGCCTCCGGAAGTCCGCGCAACAGGAATTCAAACATGGAAATTTTCAGCATCTCAATTTCTCCCCTTACTGCATATATTAGTACGAACCTGGATATTATGTATATATATTATATATGATAGCATAAACATCGAATATTTTAAATGATGATTTAAAATATATTTTTAATCAAATTTACAATTGCATTAAATATATTTTAAAGTTTTTGCATTGCAACTTTTTACAGCGTAGAACACAACTATGAACGGAAGCGCCCTTATGAAAACATCACCTATGCTCAGAATGCTGTAGCCAAGGTCGATGAAATCGGTCAGGAATTTGAGGTTGACCGCCGATGTGCCCAGGATGTGGATGTCCTTCACCTTTGAAAAAGCGTCCGGGCTGGCATACCCTGTGATGTAAGAGAGAGTGGGAAAAACAGGCATCTTGCCGTTGTTCGCAGCTATCGCGACATCATTCATCGCGCCTCCTAGAAGCACAAAAACCGAGCCGACCACAGCCCCTTTGTAGATGCCGTACCTGACTATCATGACGATGAAAGCCGAAAGGTATAGCACCTTGAACGGTGTCGAGAACTTGACCACGCTGTAGTTCCCGCTGAACACGGCTATCTCCAGCCCTACATAAACAAGGGCGAAGAACAGCACAATATATATAGGCCAGTCCTTAAAGAGAGGTTTGATTTCGAAGCCTTTGAGCTTTGCAAAGAGCAGCGCCAAGAGTATTGTCTCTATCATTATCCATGCCTCACATTCTGTAAAATATATTCATTACTAATTATAAATGGTAGCCATGAAAAGCGCTACCACATTATATTAATTTTGTGCGCATATATGATATAATTGAATAAATTTCGGATTGGAGGGATGGTTATGAGGAAAATCGGAATGCTGACCGGCGGCGGGGACTGCCCCGGGCTCAACGCAGTCATAAGGGCGGCCTACAAGACACTGAAGGACAGCTGCGACTGCAAGATCATAGGGATCCGCGACGGATACGACGGGCTGATATACAACAACTTCGAAGAGATAACACCCGAAATGACCAGGGGCATACTTGCTAAGGGCGGAACTATTCTTGGCACTTCTAACAAGGGCAATCCGCTGCAATACCCTGTAGAACGCGCGGACGGCTCCATCGAATTCGTGGACTATTCGGACAGAATAATGGAGACGTACAACTCCCTCGGCCTCGAAGGCATCATTGCAATCGGCGGAGAGGGGTCCATGTTCATCGCCGACAAGCTTTCCCAGAAGGGCATACGGTATGTAGGAGTCCCGAAGACGATAGACAACGACCTGTACGGCACAGACATGACTTTCGGCTTCAACACGGCAGTCCAGCTCGCGACTGACGCCATCGACAGAATCCATTCCACCGCCGAGAGCCACCACAGGGTCATGATAGTGGAAACCATGGGCAGGGATGCGGGTTGGATCGCGCTACATTCAGGCATCGCCGGAGGCGGCGACATAATACTGCTCCCAGAGATTCCTTACAGCATGGAGGCAATAGTCAAGAAGCTGAAGGAACGATACGACAGCGGCAAGAAGTTCAGTATAATGGTTGTCTCGGAAGGCGCCAAGCCGATTGGCGGCGAGGTATTCGGCAAGGAGAACAAGAAGAACATCTACGACAGGATCAAGCTCGGAGGCATAGGCATGAAGCTGGCCGACGAAATAGAGAGGCTCACAGGCTTCGAGACCAGGGCCACGGTACTGGGCTACCTGCAGCGCGGCGGCACCCCGACCTGCTATGACAGGATACTCGCCACCAGGTACGGCTGCGAGGCCGCGAGGGCTTTCCTCGACGGCAAATTCGGCAACATGGTTGCGCTGGACGGCAACAGCATCGTGCTGAGGAACGTGAGCGAAACCGCCGGCAGAAAGAGGCTCATAGAGCTCGACAACCCTCTGTTGAAGGACGCCATCAGCATAGGCATCTGCCTCGGTATATAGGCAAAGCTAAACCTCCGGTACAGCAATCGATAAGATTGCACTGCCGGAGGTTTATTCATCCCTGTGTTACGAACCAGTCCTCAGTATACGAGCAAAACTCCTTCATTATTCCCGAAGGCTTTTTGCCTGTCAGGGAAACTAGCGCAACCGTCGTAGCGTACTCCCTTCGCAGTCCAACAATGCTAATATCCTTGCTCTCGAAGTGCTCTACCACCTTTCTCATAAGCAGCGAAACACCCATGCCTTCTCTCACAGCTCCGATTATCGTCTCTATCCTTGTGTATTCGTGGAGGATAAGCGGCTCGAACCCCGCTTCCCTGCAGGCCTCAAGGCAAAGGTCATGTATGCCGGGGCCTGAATCCAGCAGGATGAAGCTTTCATTCGCTGCAGCTGAAAGGTCCGCGCTTTCTCTCCCAGCCAGAGGGTGCTCCTTTGGAACCACGAGCACCAGCTCATCGTCGACGAGCGGCCTAACCTTGTAGCCACTCCCCGGCAGCGAAACCGTGCGGATGAATGCCAGGTCAATTTTCCTGGAATCCAGCAACTCAAGTATCTCGTGGCTCCTGCCTTCAATTATGCCGACGTCTATGTCCCCCTGCTGCTTTATGAAGCTAGCGATGAGGGAGGTTATCCCGTACTGGCTCATGACCGGTATTGTCCCTATCGTCAGAGTCCTTTTGCTCTTGTCCCTATGCGAGTCCATTTTAGACTGAAGCTCATTGTACTCCTCGATTGTCCGGGAGGCGAATTCGTAGAATTCCTCACCTGCGCCAGTAACCCTGAAGCTGCGGGTGCTTCTGTCAAGAAGCCTTACCCCCAGCTCCTCCTCCAAAGCCTTTAAGTGCTTTGACAAGGAGGACTGCGATAAGTTGAGCTCCGCCGCAGCCGCGGTGAAGCTGCCCCTCTTAACAATCTCCAGAAAATATTTCAACTGCTGAATTTCCACTTTAGATACACCTTCGATTCTTGATAGGATTGTTTATGCTATTCGCGCTTTTTCAGCTGCTTAGTTTCGGATTTAACGTAATAGAGGCCCTTGTCATCTATCCTGTAAATGTCGAGGTAGCGCTTTCCGTCCTTCCTGAAATAGACGGCTGCTTCCCAAAACTTTTTGCGTTCGATGATTTTGAAGTTCACATCGCCGTATTCTTCCAGGTCGTAATACTTGAAACCAACGTTCCCCAGCTCGATTTCATTGCAGGTTACGTACAGCTTTTTCAGAGCAAACTCTGTTTCGTTGTCCATCTCGAAAAACGGTTCTTTAGCCAAGATTCTCACCCCCTGGTTCACCTATGCCCTTGCCGGGCTTTCTATCTCTACTGATCAGAAGCTCGATCTCGTTCATACCGTATTCAAGCCCCCTCGGGCAGCTGTTACCGGTCACGGTCGAGTTTTCAGCATCAACTTTCAGCATACAGCCCTTTGAACAGCACGTGCACTTCACTTCTATTTCCATATTCTCCACCACCCTTCAAAAGTCGTATCACAAATCACAGCACAATTATACTATAATATATATGAAAGATAAACGCAGTCTTGCATAAGAAAGGTGTGGAAAAATGGAAAAGAAACTAAAGGTATCTGTCATCCAGGATGCTCCTGTTCTGTTTGATCTGGAAAAGACTATGGAGAAAACCGTCAAGCTCACAAGAGAAGCAGCCGCAAATGGCTCAAAGCTCGTCGTGTTCCCCGAAAGCTTCATACCCTGCTACCCTAGAGGGCTTACCTTCGGCATGGTGATAGGGAGCAGGACCCAGGAAGGCAGGGAGGACTACCAGAGGTATTACGAGAATTCCGTGGCTGTGCCCGGTCCTGAGGTGGACAGGCTTGCGGAGCTCACAAAGGAGCTTGGCATATACCTTTCTATCGGCATCACGGAGAAGAACGGCCATGGGCTGGACGGCTCCCTTCACTGCTGCAACCTGTTCTTCGGACCTGAAGGGTACCTAGGGAGGCACCGCAAGCTTAAGCCAACAGCTGCAGAAAGGGTGATCTGGGGCGAAGACGACGGTTCGACGATAACGGTGGTCGACACGCCTTACGGCAAGATGGGCTCGCTGATTTGCTGGGAGAACTACATGCCGCTTGCAAGGATGGCGCTGTACATGAAGGGTGTGAACCTGTACATAGTTCCGACGGCTGACCAGCGGGACGTGTATCAGTGCACTCTGAAGCACATAGCCTTCGAAGGACGCTGCTTCGTAATCATGAGCAACCAGTACGTTGAAAAGTCAATGTATCCGACTGACCTGAAATATTACGGCGACCTGGAAAGCCAGCCTGAGGTCATGTGCAGGGGAGGCAGCTGCATAATCAACCCATACGGAGAATACATTGCAGGACCGCTTTTCGACAAAGCAGGCATCCTGACCGCCGAGATCGACCTGGACCAGATCGTACAGTCAAAATTCGACTGGGATCCCGTAGGCCACTACAACCGACCTGAGATCTTCAGGTTCGAGATCAACGAAAACAAGTAGCGAACATAAAAAAGCACCTTTGAGGTGCTTTTTTCTATATGTTGATTCCGTAAAATATTTCGTTTGTTTCCTCTTCCAGCTTCGCCCTGATCCTTTTCTTGTCGTTTTCCGGCATGTTTTCTTCGCTCAGTCCGAACAGGTAATTGTCGAGGTCCATGTTGTTGATCCTCATCTTGGTGTGGAATATGTTCGACTGGTATATGTTCATATCTATGCAGTTGTATCTTTCGATATTTTCTTTGTTTATGAAGTTCTGTATAGAGTTTATCCTGTGATCTATGAAGTGTTTCTTTCCATTGATGTCGCGGGTAAATCCCCTGACCCTGTAGTCGATGGTTATGACATCCGAATCGAAGCTTTCTATCAGATAGTTCAAAGCCTTAAGCGGAGATATCTGTCCGCAGGTGGCCACGTCTATATCAACCCTGAATGTAGCCAAGTCATTCTGCGGATGGCTCTCC
The DNA here is from genome assembly GCA_002298915.1 of Clostridium sp. UBA699. GTDB lineage: Bacteria > Bacillota > Clostridia > Clostridiales > Clostridiaceae > UBA699. Next base: position 56,197 of record DBML01000001.1, on the reverse strand, counting down.
GGATAAGTGTGAACTGTAACATGGCTCTTATCCAGATGCGCAACTATGTTTTCCCTCACCGGAGTGAGGATTCCCTGGTTGCAGGATTTGTCGAGAAGGTACAGCGGCACTTCTTCCTCTGAAATAAGCAGTGTAACGCTGGCTCCCTGCGGGTCATAGTCCTGCTTCGCTATATTCAAAACGTTTGCTCCGATGATTTCAGTCACCTTTTTAAGGATTTCCGTAAGCCTGTCAGAGTTATACTGCTCATCTATATACTCAATGTACTTCTCCTTATCCTCTTTACTTTTGGCATAGCAAATGTCGTAGATATTGAAGCTAAGCACTTTAGTCAAATTGTTAAATCCGTATAAGCGTAATTTATCGTTTTCGTTCCTCAATTTCAATGATCCCCCTCTTTTTATTAACTTATATTATACCATTAGATGCCTAAAACATAAAAAATCTGAAAAAAGAATCTTGAGATTCTTTTTTGCAGCCGCATACGCAGAATTATTCATTCGTATTGTTGCTTATTGTTTACTATCAATATAGAATAGAGTTGAAGGCATAACAATCAGGAGGATGAACCATGTTTGCAGAAGAAAGACTCCAGGAGATTTTGAAGATTCTAAGAGCCGAAGGCAAACTGAAGGTAAAGGATCTCAGCAATAAATTCGACGTTACGGAAGACTGCATAAGGAAGGACCTCAGGGTTCTCGAAAAGCAGGGACACCTGAAAAGGACCTACGGAGGGGCTGTCCAGATTAGGGAATCCGCCCTCGAGCACGATGTTCTTGTCAGAAAGAACGTCGATACATCGAAAAAGAACATCATAGCGATGAAAGCATTTGACATCATACAGGACTGGGAAACTATTTTTCTCGACATCTCAACCACAAACATCCTGCTTTCGAAGCTCCTCGCCAAAAGCAAAAAAAGGCTTACAGTAGTGACGAACATGCTGGAGATAATCAACATACTTTCTAAAGAGAACAACATAACGGTTATCTCTCCCGGCGGGATACTGAACAAATCCCTGGAAGGCTTCACCGGAATTTCAGCAATCGAGTTCATCTCGAAGTACAAATTCGACAGGACCTATATCGGAAGCTGCGGTGTGGATGTTTATGACAGGAGCATCACGACTTTTGAAATCGAGGACGGCATCACCAAGAAAGCCGCCATGGAATCCGGCAAGAAGAATTACATTGTCATGGAGAGCAGGAAGTTCTATTCCGACGGAAATTACAAATTCGCAGCCGTAGATGACATAGACTGCATCATCACAGACGAAATGCCTGCAGACGAAATCAGGGCGATCCTTGACGAGTTCAGCGTTGAAATAATCTAACATAAACCAAGGTGCCGGAGGGATTTCCGGCACCTTTTTTCGGTTCCATGCTTCGGATTATATCGTTTCTTATTGAACATATTCCCATTGCATTGTATAATAAGAACAAACGATAAACAACAATAAAAACAAATACAAAGCAATATTCTTTGCTTTACTGCTTTAAAACCACTTATTAGGATTAGGAGCTGATTAGATGTATAAAATGCTGGTGCTTGACGTTGACGGGACACTTCTGGATTCCCAAAAGCTGATAACCTGCCGGAACAAGGCTGCAATAAGAAAAGCGATAGCTGCTGGAGTCAAAGTCGTTATTTCTACGGGCCGTTCACTTTCCGGTATCACGGGTTACCTTAAGGAACTGGATTTGATAAGGGAGGACGAATACACCATAAGCTGCTCGGGTGCGATAATTGCAAACAACACCAACTCAAAGCTGCTTCACGGTGCTTTCCTTACCCAGGAAGATATCAGCCTGATTTGTTCGGCAGCAGAAAAATCAGGTTTCTATCTGAACGCCTACACAAGGGACTCCCTGCTTGTGCAGGAGGAATGCTACTATAACGAACTTGACGGGCACCTAAATTCCCTGAAGAAGGTCCGCATCGATTTTTCTGATGTTGCTACGGACGACATAGCCAAGATGAACCTTTTTACAGAGGATGAGGCTGTGGCTGCATATTTCAAACAATGCTTTTCTGATGTTGATATCCCGATCGATCCGGCCATATACACAAGGCCTGCCGTTCCGGATTCCCTTCTGGACTCGGACAGGATATCGAAAAAGCTTGATTCCAGGTTCAATGTCATGAAGACAACCAAGTATACTTTTGACCTAACGAGAAGGGATACCAGCAAGGGCAGTTCAGTCAAGCTTCTTGCCGAAAAGCTTGGCATAAAAAGAGAAGAAATAATATGCATAGGCGACTCGGAAAACGACAAGCAGATGATCGAATACGCTGGGCTGGGCGTGGCAATGGGCAACGCTTACGACAACATAAAAGCTTCCGCCGACTATGTGACCCTCAGCAATGATCAGAGCGGCGTCGCCCATGTTGTGGACAAGTTCATCCTTAGAAATTAAAAAGCAGCCTCCTGCTTCAATATATTCAGGATGAGGCCTTTCAATTTTTCTCATCATAAATTATTATATAATTGAATATATCGCTTAAGATTGAGGGGAACACGAATAATGAACCACTTATTCATAATAAATCCGCAGGCCGGCAAAGGGAAAGGTCTTAAATATATCGAGCTCATAAAAAAACTCTTTAAAGGCAGAGAAGACCAGTATTTTATCGAGTTAACGCAAGGACCAGGAGATGCCACCCAGATAGTAAAGAGGTACGTTTCTGCCGGCGACTACAGGGTATATTCTGTGGGCGGCGACGGGACCCTAAACGAAGTTTTGAACGGCATGGTTAACAGCTACAGCAGCCTTGCCGTGATAGCTTCGGGAAGCGGAAACGACTTCTATAGAAACATGGACGATGAAGCCGGAGAAAGCATGCTATGCAGGACCATAAATGGAGTGGAAAAGCACGTTGACATAGGCAAGGTAAACGGCCGCTACTTCCTCAACGTGGCATCTGCCGGCATAGACGCCGAGGTTGCGTATAATGCAGACAGGTTCAAGAAATTGCCTCTGTTCAACGGCATGGCAGCGTATGCTGCAGGAGTTTTTTATACGGTTTTCAAATACAAAAGCTTTGATTCCAATGTTACCATCGGAAACAGCTGTCAGAATAAAGAGACTCTCCTGTTTGCCGTTGCTAACGGAAAGTACTACGGCGGAGGGATGAAAATCGCTCCCCTGGCAGACATCAGCGATGGTCAACTTGATATTTATCACGTTGACAAGATGAATCCTTTCAAGATTATTCTGCTGTTCCCAAAGCTAATCAAGGGAATCCACGGAACGGTCAGGGAGGTCAGCTATTCAAGATCAACCAAAGTCAATATCAGCTCCGAACAAGACTTCCTGCTGAACATTGACGGCGAAATTTCCAGGGTCAGGGAAGCTTCCTTTGAGATCATACCAAAGGGACTGAAGATGGTATTTCCTCGTTAGTATTGTCTCTTCTAAGAAAGCCTCGCTCAAAAAATATCTGAGCGAGGCTTCCATTTTATATTGATGTAATCAACTCTGATGGACGTAAAAACCGACCTTTGCAGGCCGGCAAATCTGTTTATATATTACTGTTCAGCATCCCTTACATCCGTAATCTTTTTATAAAGTTCTTCCAAATCCTTTTTGTCTTCTCTTATCATTTCCTCTACCTGCTTTTCGGTCAAAAGGGATCCTTTATCAGGTTTGAAATCTTTTTGTTTAATAATCTCTTCCAGATCGTATATGCCGTTCCAAATGACTCCTTGAAGAAGCATCAGTTCATTATCCGAGAGAAAAATGTTATTTTTTTCATTCATGTAAAAAACCACCTTTCTAATAATAATTATTGACATATTTTCATTATTCCATACCAAATCTAGCTTTCCTGCAAAGAATTGATAATAAAAAGTTTGCTCTTTTCAAAGCTGATAAATTGTATCGAGTGCAACTTCAATCATTTTTGTAAAAGTTTTTTCCCTTTCAGCAGATGTTGTGACTTCCCTGGAAATGAAATGATCGCTGACAGTCAATATTGCCAATGCGTCCACGCCGAATTTCGCCGCAATTGTATACAACGCGGCTGCTTCCATTTCAACTGCCAAACAGCCGAATTTAGCCCATAACCTCCATGCATCAGGATCATCATCGTAGAAAGTATCAGAACTGAATACATTGCCTACTTTAGGCTGAAGGCCTTTCTCCAACGCAACGTCATAGGATTTCTTCAAGAGTTTGAAGCTTGCTGTTGGCGCAAAGTTTGAACCCCTGAATCTTAAGTTGTTGATATTGGAATCCGTAGACGCAGACATTGCAATAACCAAGTCTTTGATTTTTATTTCCTCCTGATACGCGCCGCAGGTTCCAACCCTTATCAAGTTCTTTACACCATAGCTTTGTATAAGTTCATTTGCATAAATCGATATTGATGGCATACCCATGCCGGTACCCTGAACAGAAACCCTCTTCCCTTTGTATGTTCCGGTGAATCCGTACATGCCCCTCACTTCATTATAGCAAATCACCTCTTGCAAAAAGTTCTCAGCAATGAACTTTGCCCTAAGCGGATCACCAGGCAGTAGTATACTTTCCGCTATCTGGCCTTCTTTAGCATTAATATGCAGGCTCATTTTTTTCCACCTCTAAATTTCATATTTTTTATTAATAATTGATACATCGCTACACACATTATTTATAAGGCAATGTATATCCTATGTACATTAATAGTATAAACAATACCAAAAATATAAGGAAAATTGCAAACAATAACGTCATGAGGCATCCGCAGCCAGGCCTTCTACCCAAGAAATCATTTAACCTCCGAAAATGCATTTTATACATACTCTACCCCCTTTGTTTATAGAGCGAATGCACAAAAATATTACGGTCCCATCACTATAATTATACATAATATTCCGACAACTTTCCAATATATTATGAATCATCACGAAACTGGTCGAAACCAACGTAAACAAGGCAAACTCAGCTTGAGTTCTTAGCTAACTGCATATATTTCTTTCACACAATGAAAAAAGGCGCTTAACCGTTTATCAAAACAGCTAAACACCTTGATATATCTAATTTGGCGGGAGTATGTGGGAATCGAACCCACCAACCGTGGTCTTAGCACGGCAACACAGTTTTGAAGACTGGCAAGCACACCAGCACTTATCTACTCCCTTGATATTCCTTGTCTATAATACAACATTTAGTAATAGTTGTCAATCGTGTTATCACGAAACGGAATATACTCTAGAAAAGGACCCTGTCGTCGCCCACCCTCTTTGTCAGCTTGATCGAGTCGAAGTGCTCCATTATGGCCAGCGAGTACTTCCTGCTTGTGTCCAGGAGGTCCCTGAGCTGAGCAACGTTTATGCTGCCGTTGTCCCTGATGTACTGCGCGGTCATCTCCTTTGACTTCTCGTAGGCTTCCTTCAGCAAGTAGCATTCCTCGTTAATCTTAACGATGACTCCTTCGTCGAGCAGAGATTCGAAGACCATCTTGAATTCCTTAGGCACCTTCTCCCTGGCTTCCATGTCAGTGTACCTAGGAGGCGCGAACTCGTTCTCCCCAAGCAGCTTCATTATGCTGTCCTTCATCTGAAGCTGCTGCTCCGAGTAGGCTATCTCGAAGCCGTAGAGGGCTATGAACTTGCCGTGGAGTTTTATCCTGTGCCTTTCCTCCAGTATGAGAAGGAGCTCGTCGTAAAGCTTCTGCTTGAGCGCCTTGCCGAAGACCTTGTTCTTCATCTCCTCCTTGGAGACGCCCCACCTTAAAGGGTTCTCCCTGTGGTACTTGTCCAGAATATCCTGCATCGCCTCGATCTTCTTCTTCACGAAGTCGGAGTGGATGTACACTGGCTTGTCCATCCCAGAAAGCTTTATTATCCTGCCCTCCTCAGCCAGCTTGTCCAGCTTCTCCTCGAGGCCTTCCTCGTTCTTGCCGAGGGCCTTGAGTATGTCCGCAGCCTTGGGGAACTCTCCGCTGAGGTTCTTGACTGTGTTTTCCAGTATGCTGCCCGTCTCGCCGCTTTCCTTTATCTTGAGCTCCTCGATGTAGTCCTGGTCGAACCTCTTAGCCTTTTTCGCTAGAGGCTCGATTATCGCGCCTCCGCCTATGGTGAACATAGGAGAGTAGTTCCTTATTACGAACCTATCGTTCCTCTGAGCGGTGAGCGGCTTCTCAAGCCTGAGCTGTACGTATGCGTGCTCTCCAGGCTGAACCTCCTCCTTGTCTATGATGACCACCCTGCAGAGTATCTCGCTGGTGCCGTGGTAGAGCCTAACCCTCTGCCTGTTTTCAAGGGGCTTTGGCGCACTTTTGAGGTAGTAGAGGCTGCAGTCCACCATTAGCGAAGGCTCCATGATGTCCTCGCTGGCGACCACGTCACCCCTCCTCACGTCTGATGTCTTGACGTTGGAGAGGTTTATAGCGGTCCTCTGACCTGCCTCGGCAATCTTCACATGGCTGTCGTGGACCTCGATTCCCCTCACCTTTGCCTTAACCTTGGACGGGTAGATTTCGACCCACTGTCCTTCCTCTATCATCCCGCTGATAACCGTGCCGGTTATTACGGTTCCGAATCCGCTGATTGAGAAAACCCTGTCGACAGGGAGCCTGAAGTGGCCTCCCACATCCTTCGTGTCTATCTCGCCTGTGAGGATGTCTATGTCCTTTATAAGGTCGCCAAGGCCCTCCTTAGTCTTTGAGGATACGGCATGTATCGGCGCTTTCTCAAGGAAGGTGCCCTTGAACTCCTCCTTGACTTCCTCTTTTACCATCTCCAGCCATTCGCTGTCGACCATATCAGACTTGGTGAGGACTATTATCCCTCTCTTCACGTTCAGGAGCTGCAGTATCTCGAAGTGCTCCCTTGTCTGCGGCATTATGCCTTCATCGGCCGCGATGACCAGGAGCACCAGATCAACCCCGCTAACTCCTGCAAGCATGTTCTTGACGAACTTCTCGTGGCCCGGAACGTCTATTATTCCAGCCCTTCTTCCCGACGGCAGGTCGAAGAAGGTGAAGCCCAGGTTTATCGAAATACCCCTGTCCTTCTCCTCCTTTAAGGTGTCGGTCTCTCTTCCTGTCAAAGCCTTGATAAGGCTCGTCTTTCCATGGTCTATGTGACCCGCTGTTCCGATAATAATGTGCTTCATGCTACTTCACCTCAATATCTGCTGCTATCGCCCCGAAGGCATCCGCGATGATGTCAAAATCCCTGTCAAAGATTGTCCTCAGGTCCATTATGACCTCGTCGTTGCTTACCCTGACTATTATAGCGGTGTCGTAAAGCCTGAGCTTCTTCTCAACCATGTCAGGACCCAGCTTCTCCGATTTCGCTTTTATAACGTATGTCGGTATCCTTTCCTCTGGCATGGAGCCTCCGCCGACCATTGAATGGTCCTCCCCTATCTCGAAGGAGAAGCCGTCCGCAGCAGCCCTGAGCTTCTCTGAAAGCTTCTCGGCCCTGGAGAGGTGGGCTTCCTTTCTGCTAAGAATCATGTTAAGAGTAGGTATCTTCTCCACTGCAGTCTTCTCATCCTGGTAAAGCCTCAGTGTTCCCTCAAGAGCTGCCAGCGTCATCTTGTCAATCCTGAGAGCCCTCGTGAGCTGGTTCTTCTTCATCCTGTCGATGTACTTCTTCTTGCCCACGATGATTCCGGCCTGCGGTCCGCCGAGCATCTTGTCGCCGCTGAAGGAAACGACGTCAGCGCCCTTCCTCAGGCTCTCCTGAACTGTAGGCTCGTAGGTAAAGCCGTACTTCTGAAAATCGACTAGGGTTCCGCTTCCGATGTCCTCGTAGACTGGCAGGTCATGACCCTTTGCCAGCTCCACGAGCTCCTCAACGGAAACCTCCTCGGTGAAGCCCAATATCTTGAAGTTCGATGTGTGCACCTTGAGGAGCACGCCTGTGTTCTCGTTTATGTTGTTCTCGTAGTCGTAAAGGTGCGTCCTGTTGGTCGTGCCTACCTCCACGAGCTTCGCGCCGCTGAAGGCCATAACGTCGGGCACCCTGAATGAGCCTCCTATCTCCACGAGCTGCCCCCTGGAAACGATGGCTTCCTTTCCCCTGCAAAGGGTGTTAAGTACCAGCATAACTGCAGCCGCGTTGTTGTTGACCACCATCGCAGCCTCCGCGCCCGTCACCTTAGTTATGATCTCTTCGACGTGGCTGTATCTTGATCCCCTTTTCCCTGCTTTTATGTCGTACTCCAGGTTGTTGTAGTTCATGGATATGTCGGCCACGCATCTGACGGCCTCCTCGTTTAGAAGGGACCTTCCAAGATTGGTGTGGATGACGACGCCAGTCGCGTTTATCACCTTCCTCAGCTTGGGCTTCTTCTTCTCCTCCATGTTCCTTACGAACCTCTCCATGAGGTCCTCCTTCTCCAGGGACACCGTCCTCCCCTCGAGAATGTCTCCCCTGAGCCCGTCTATGGTCTCCCTGAGGACGGATATGACCTCTGCCCTTATGGAGCTCTGAATGTAGCTGTCCACCGTCTCCTCCTTGAGCAGCTCATCTATCTTAGGCAATTTCCTTAACAATTCACTCTTGTCCATTAGCAACTTCGCTCCTAACTTACGATAATGTGTTTTCCTGAATACTTCTCTGCCCTTCCTATGACAGAGGATTTGAGCTCAAGCCTGTTTAGCTCCTCCAGCAGCTTCACGGACTCCTCCGGACTGCAGGTTACCAGCAGCCCTCCAGAGGTCTGCGGGTCGAAGAGGATGTCGGCCTGCCAATCCTCTACGCTTACGAGCTCGTATTTCCCTTCAAGGTATGCCCTGTTGTTGTAGGAGCCCTCAGGCACCAGGCCCATCTCGGCATATTCCCTGGACTCCTTGATGCAAGGCAGCTTGTCCTTGAAAAGCTTTATCGTGACATCCGATGCGCTGGCCATCTCGTAGGCATGACCCATCAGGCCGAAGCCCGTTATGTCCGTGCAGGCGCTTATTTCGTGCCTGGCTACTATCTCGCCGGCGTATTTGTTGAGGGTCGTCATCACCTTTACGGCTGTTTCGTAGGCTTCCCTCGACGCCACCTCTCCTTTAATAGCAGTGTTTATTATTCCTGTGCCCAAAGGCTTCGTTATGATCGCAACGTCACCCGGCCTGCAGCCATGGTTCTTAAGCACCTTTTCAGGGTGCACCATGCCCATTACCGAGAGCCCGAACTTAGGCTCCTCGTCCTGAACCGAATGCCCGCCTACCACCACCGCGCCGGCCTCCAGCACCTTGTCAGCCCCGCCCTTCAGTATCTCGCCAAGCACCTCGATCGGCAGGCAGTTTGGGAAGCAGACTATGTTCATCGCAACGGTAGGCTTCCCTCCCATAGCGTATATGTCGCTCAGGGAATTGGCTGCGGCTATCTGCCCGAAGGTGTACGGGTCGTCCACGACAGGCGTGAAGAAGTCCAGCGTCTGGATAATCGCGGTATCCTCGTTTATCTTGTATACTGCTGCGTCGTCCGATGTCTCTATCCCGACAAGCAGGTTCTCGTCATTCATTTTTGGCAGCTTGTCCAATATCTTTGAAAGGGTCTCCGGCCCTATTTTTGCAGCTCATCCCGATGTTCTCGAGAGCTCTGTAAGTCTCTTTGCCATATCTGTTCCCCCATTTCGTCTAAAAAGTAACACTATCATTATATACCAAAGCTTACCTTGCTTCAATCTTGTCCTTGAACTTGGCCAGCGTCTTCTCCCCTATCCTGTCTACCTTTGTGAGGTCCTCCACCTTGCCGAAGTCGCCGTTCTTCTCCCTGTAGTCTATGATCTTCTGTGCGGTTACCTCACCCACTCCGGGAAGGCTCATGAGCTCCTCCTTCGTCGCGGTGTTTATGTTTATGATTCCGTCACTGCCAGTCCCACCCTGGGAAACTGCACCCGAGCCCTGCGAAGCTCCCTGCGAATCTATGAAGACGTAGTCCTCATCCCTGAGCTTCTTCGCCAGGTTCACCCTCCTCGTATCCGCTGAAGCCGCAAACCCTCCCGATGCCTCAACAGCGTCCTTTATCCTGCTACCCTCCGCAAGGGTATAAACGCCGGGCCTTACCACCTCTCCGTTCACGTACACCGTTATCGTCTTGACCTCCTGGCTCACGGCGGCAGGCTCCGCTGCGAATATCTCGTCCTCCCCGACGTTTTCTGCTGGCCTTGTCGTGAAGTATCCTACAGCGAGGCAGAAAGCAAACACCGCAAATATAACCATCGAACCCACCAATTTCTTTTTCCACTTCATAACGATACCTCCAAACTCCTTTATCCCTAAATTATTGCCATTAAACGCAAATTTAAGTCGCACGGGTGTGGATTTTTTGCTATAATTGACTTTGAGTAGATTAAATGGAGGTAATCATGAAGAGAATCACAGCATTTTTACTAGCACTGACAATAGCATTGACTATCCCCTCATTCAAAGCAAGCGCAGCATCCGCAGCACCTTCTCCTTCAGCAGACAGCGCAATACTGATGGATGCAGATACCGGTGAAATACTCTATTCGAAAAATATAGATACGGCTTACCCGCCGGCTTCAACAACAAAGGTCATGACAGCCCTTCTCACGCTGGAGAACTGCAAGCTGACCGACGAAGTCACTGTAGGCAAGAATCCGCCGCTCGCGGACGGCAGCAAGATTTACATATACGAGGGCGAGCAGCTCACGGTAAAGGAACTCCTTTACGGCATGCTTCTCCCTTCTGCGAACGACTGCGCCGAAGCTCTTGCCGAGCACATCGGCGGCTCGATCGACGGATTCGCAGCGATGATGAACAAAAGGGCCAAGGAGCTCGGCTGCAAGAACACGAACTTCGTTAACCCGAGCGGGCTCTACAACGAGAACCACAAGACCTCTGCAGGGGACCTGGCTCTGATTATGGCGGAGCTGTCGAAGCATCCTGAATACAAGGAAATAGCGACCACTCTTGCATTCAGGATAAGAGCCACAAACAAAAGCACCCTTGAGAGGCCTCTCTGGAACGAAAACAAGCTAATACAGCAGTATTCGCCCTACTACTACAAGTACTGCATAGGCGGAAAGACAGGCTACACGATCCAGTCCCAGCATTCCTACGTTTCAGTAGCAGAGAAGGACGGACGAAGGCTAGTGGTTGCCCTGGTGCATGACACGCAGAAGACATTCTTCAAGGATGCGATCAACCTCTTCAACTACGGCTACAACAACTTCGAAAAGGTCACCGTCTATTCCAAGGGGGACCTTGTCACCACATACACCTCGGGCAAAACCTCGATCCCCCTTATGGCATCCGACAACTTCTATTACTATGCCGAAGCGGGATCCGAACCAAAATACGAGCTCAAGCTAGCAGATGTGGACCTCTGCAAGAAAATATTCTCGAAGGGCGAGGAGCTTGCGACTGCCGAGGTGGTTGCGAACGGAACGGTCATAGGCTCGATCAAGCTGACCAGCGGAGCAGACCACAGCCTTATCAACGTCATAACCGAGAACGGCTACCTCCCTGCAGTTGGCGGCGCGTTCGGAGTAATCATCCTCCTGCTGCTTATAATGGCAGCCTCGGCAAGGCGAAGGAAGAACAGGCGAAGGGCCAAGAAGAAGGTCATAATGAAGAACCGAAGCAGATGCAACGATATAAAAAGCCGATAACTTCAAAGTTATCGGCTTCTCAATTTCTCCATAAGCTTTTCCATATCCTCCGGCATACCAGCCTCCAGGGACATCATCTCGCCCGTCCTTGGGTGAGGGAATTTCAGCCTGCAGGCGTGTAGCGCCTGCCTTCCTATGTATTCCTCGTCTTTGTTCCCGAACTCCTCACCGTGATAAAGCGAGTCGCCGAATAGCGGATGCCCCGTATGAGCGAGGTGGACCCTTATCTGGTGTGTCCTTCCGGTCTCGAGCTCGAGCTCGACCAGATCACCTTCCCGGCAGCTCTCCAGCACCCTGTAGTGCGTCACGCTCCTCTGTCCCTTCTCGTCGATCACCCTCTTGATACCTGCCTCGTCTGGCTTGTATATTGGTTCGTCTATGACGCCCTGGCTATTCTCCATGTTGCCGTGGACGATGGCGTAGTATATCTTCTCGAACCCTTCCCTGTGCATGTCTCTCGCCAGCGCCATGTGGGCGAACTGGTTCTTTGCCACGAGTATGAGGCCCGAGGTGTTCATGTCAAGCCTGCTGACGAGCCTCACTATGCAATCCTCACCCTTCTCCTGGAAGTAGTAGAGGAGCCCGTTGGCAAGGGTTCCCGACTGGTAGCTCTTCGTCGGGTGCACCACCATGAAAGGCCTTTTGTTTACAACTATTATGTCGGCATCCTCGTAGACTATATCCAGAGGTATGTTTTCCGGTTCTATGTCCTGGCTTTCCTGCTTGGACACGTCGAACTCTATCCTGTCCCCTGGCATCACCATGTACCTTAGGGTTACAACCTTGCCGTTGACGCTTATCCTGCCGTCCCTTGCAGCACCCCTGATGAGCCTGCTGGAGAACTCCGCCTCGTTCTTGAGGTAGTCCCTGAGCTTCCTGCCTTTGTCCTTTTCATCCACAATCAAAGTTACTTTGTTCAATGCTTTATCCCCATTCCAAGATTAATAAAAAATGAAGAGCCTTAAGACTCCTCATTTTCTGTCTGCAGATTATAGTGCAGCTATTAATTCTATTTCTACCAAAGCATCCTTAGGAAGCTTTGCAACCTGCACTGCTGATCTTGCAGGCATGTCCTTTGTGAAGTACTTCGTGTAGACTGCGTTTACAGCTGCGAAGTCGTTCATGTCAGCAAGGAAGCAAGTTGTCTTTACAACCTTGTCGAAGCTTGTTCCTGCTTCATCAAGTATAGCCTTAAGGTTCTGGAATACTCTTTCAGCTGCTGCTGTTATATCGCTTGTTACAAGCTCTCCTGTTTCTGGCACGAAAGGAACCTGTCCTGATGTGAAGAGGAAGCCTCCTGCGATTATAGCCTGTGAATATGGGCCTATTGCTGCCGGTGCTTTCGGTGTGCTTACTACTTTCTTTTCCATGTTAAAAAACCCTCCTAAAACATTGTACATATTTTTTTATTTTATTGGCTTGATGAGCTGTAGTCATCGCCAAGCAATACTATTATATCAAAATTCCCAGTCTTTTGGTCATGTGTTTCAACATTTTGTATGGCAAATTCCTTTTTTATCTGCGAAACCAGAGATTCGTCCACCCCGTACAGTATGATTTTCGACTTGGCAGACTTCGTTCCGTTGCCGGTGCTTATGCTGCTGGTGAAGCCGCTTTCCTTGAGCTTTGCAGCGTAATTTGCAGCAAGGCCTGTCCTTGTGGTGCCATTGAGCACCTCTATCTTCACGGCTGATTTGTCGAGCTCAGCTGCATCCGCGCTTCCGCTGCCCGTGCCCTTGATTGAAGCAAGGAGCTCGGCGTTTTGCTTCTCGTCGTATACGAAGTAGGAAACCCCGCCTATCATCGGAGTGGTCCCCTTGAGCGTCGACATTGCGATCTTGGACTTGTCCAGGTTGGCGAACGTGACAGCGTACTTCAGCATCTCCTCAGGCTTCATCGAGGTCGACACGTACTGGGGAACTATGCTCATTATAGAAGGTATTCTTGCCAGTATCGCCGGCGTCTTGACCTTCTCTATGACCTTTTGGATGAAAAGGTGCTGGTTGTTTATCCTTCCGATGTCTCCGTCAGCAAGCCCGGTGCCGTCGTTGTTCTCGCGCCACCTGAAGAACTCCTCGGCCTTGTCCCCGTCCAGATGGACTGTCGTGCCCTTCTTGAAGTATATGTGAAGGTTCTGGCTCGCATCGTCGTAGTACATGTTCCTGGTGATGTACATGTCCACTCCGCCGATTGCATCTATGAGCTTCCTGAAGCCCTCGTAGTTTATCCTGGCAGTGTAGTTGACGTCTATATCCAGCAGGTCCTCGACGGCCTTTGTGAGGTAACCATCCCCTCCCAGCACGTTGGAGGCGTTTATCTTCTGGTTGTGCCCCTTGATCTTGATCAGGGTATCCCTAGGTATCGATACAAGGTTCAGCGCGCCTGTCTTCGGGTTGTAGTTTACGAGGATGATCGTGTCTGTCCTTTTCTGGTCATCGCTCAGGTTGGCTTTCGGATCCCCTATGTCCACTCCGGACACCAGGATGTTGACTATCCCGTCAGCCTTGACAGCGCTCGTTACGTCGCTGCCCGTTCCCGTCTCTGCAGGCTGGTTAAGCTTCATGAGGTAAGTGTATCCAAGAGCGGTAAGGCAGAGAGCTAGCGCAAGCAACGATGAAAGGATTATTAAAGGCCTGAACCTTTTTTTCTTTTTCCTTCTCGCTTTGTTATTCATTGTTTCCTGCTGTGGTCTCTTGTCCAAATTAATCACCTTCGGCTTTCCATGATCACGTGGTTTCTTCCCTCTACAGAATAAGGGTGTATCATCTGACCGCGCTCGATCACATATTTTATCGTCGAATCAAAAGCATATATCATGGCCTCGTCGAGATTCGAATAGACGTCTCTCCTCATCTTGTCCACCCCGGGGAATTCCCTCAGGGGCTCCACGTAGTCGGCAATGTATATGATCTTTTCCAGAATGCTCATGCCCTTCCTTCCGGTGGTGTGGTATGTAACGGCATTGAGGACCTCTTCATCCTCTATGCCCATGACTTCCCTCGCGATTATTGCTCCGGCCACGCCGTGCAGGAGCTTGGGGCTGTCCAGACAAACCTCGTCTATGCTGTGCCCGGCGCCCGAGACTATGCCGAGAAGCTCTTCCCCGCTCTTGTCCTTTGCGCAGTCGTGCACGAGTCCTGCAAGCCTGGCCTTCTCCTCGTCTGCACGGTAGAACCTTGCTATTTCCACCGCAGTGTCCCTTACGCTTAGGGAATGCTCAAATCGCTTGTATCTTAGGTTGTTCTTTAGATATTCAACTATCTTTTCCTGGCTCCACATACGCCTTGCCTCCTAAAAAATACTAGCTGTTGCCCTGCCTGTAGATGTCCAGTTCCCTGATGAAGCTGTCAACGGGAGCCGGCAGAAGGCTGCTTACGTCCCTGCCCGCCCTTATGTCTTCCCTAATCCGGGTCGACGATATGTCCAGTATCGGCATTTCAAGGATGACTGACTTCCTGAAGTACTTGTTTTCCTTCATTTCGTTAATTCCGTATCCAGTCCTATTATATACGACAAAACGGCATAATTCAAATATTTCATCCGGATTCTGCCATATGTGGACGTCAGCCAGGCTGTCAAGACCTGCAATGAAATGCCACTCGGTGTCAGGCTCCAGCCCGTTGAAGTGCTGAAGCGTCTTGTAGGTATAACTGAGTCCGCTGCTGTTTAGCTCGTAGTCGCTTATCTGGAAGCCCTCCTCGCCCCTGATGGCCATCTTGACCATCTCGTAGCGCAGGTAAGGGTCCGTGACCTTCTTCCCCTGCTTGTGGGGCGGGTTTGCGCTGGGCATGAATATGACAGCATCCAGCCCCAGGTCCTCCTTGGCTTTGTGAGCCACGTGGAGGTGCGCTATGTGGATGGGATCAAAGGTCCCTCCGAAAATAGCTTTCTTCGCCATCTATGAACACCTTCTTTGTTATGCGTTTGGCAGTTCAATCTTTGGATTCTTTTCAGACCTTCTGTATATGACGATCTTGCTTCCTATGGCCTGCACCCCTTCGCAGCCAAGGCTCTCGCAAAGCTCGTCGGATGCCTCCCTTGCTGTGTAGCCGCTCGTGTTGAGGACCGATATCTTTATGAGCTCCCTCGCCTCCAGGGCATCGCTTACCTGCTTCAGGAACGCGTCGGTTATGCCTTCCTTGCCAATGTTGAATATCGGGCTCATCGTGTTGGCAATCGACCTGAGATAACTTCTCTGTTTGCTGTTCATATGCTCTCCTCCATTATACTATACTAGGTACTCGAATTCGAATCCGTTCAGGTTCACGAAGTCGCCATCCTGGATTCCCATTTCCTTAAGCTCGTCGAATACGCCTTTGTTCTTGAGGACCTTGTGGAAGTACCTGAGCTCGTTAGGGTCGTTCACGTTTACGCTGGCAAGAAGCCTGTCTACGAAGCTTCCCTCAACGTAGTAGGTGTTGCCCTCTTTCCTGATGGCGTAGGTGAACCTCTTCTCCTCAGGGATGAATTTCTCCTCTTCGGAAATCTCTATCTCAGTTACAGGGATCGTTGAAAGGAGCCTTCCCGCTTCC
This sequence comes from Clostridium sp. UBA699, assembly GCA_002298915.1. GTDB lineage: Bacteria > Bacillota > Clostridia > Clostridiales > Clostridiaceae > UBA699. Next base: position 40,098 of record DBML01000001.1, on the reverse strand, counting down.
TTCATGAGCTCTTCAACTCCCTGGCTTGTCGCAGCCGAGATCTTGAACACCTTGTCGTAGCCGAGTGCGTTGACCTTCTTCTTGAACTCCTCGTAAACGCTCTCGTCCTCCAACATGTCAGCCTTGTTTGCAGCCACTATCATCGGCCTGTCCCAGAGCTTGACGCTGTATTTCTTGAGTTCTTCATTTATCTTCAAAAAATCCTCGTATGGATCTCTGTCTTCTATTCCCGATATGTCGACGACGTGTATAAGCACCCTCGTCCTCTCTATGTGCCTAAGGAACTCCAGTCCCAGGCCAACGCCTTCCGCAGCACCTTCGATTATTCCCGGTATGTCTGCCATGACGAAGCTGTTCATCCCAGGCACGGCAACCACGCCCAGGTTAGGGCTCAGCGTTGTGAAGTGGTAGTTAGCTATCTTCGGCCTCGCTTTTGACACTACCGAGAGCAGCGTCGACTTTCCAACGTTAGGGAAGCCTACCAGGCCCACGTCTGCAAGAAGCTTGAGCTCAAGCTTTATCCATCTCTCCTCGCCCGGCATCCCAGGCTCTGCAAAGTCTGGCGCCTGCCTTGTCGGCGTGCAGAACTTCACGTTTCCCTTGCCGCCTTTTCCGCCCCTTGCAACAACGAATTTGTCTGCAGGGTGTGACAGGTCGGCCATTATCTTGTTGCTTTCCCAGTCCCTGACCACCGTGCCCATAGGCACCTTGATTATCATGTCTTCTCCGGCTTTGCCGTAGCATTTTGAGCCGGCTCCGTTCGTTCCTCTTTCAGCCTTGTACTTTCTCTTGTAGGTGAAGTCCAGCAATGTCGTCATGTTTGGATCCACCTCAATAATGACGTCGCCGCCGTGTCCTCCGTCGCCTCCGTCAGGGCCGCCAAGGGGAACGTATTTTTCTCTTCTGAAGGATATCGCGCCGTCTCCTCCGTCTCCGGATTTTATAAATATTTTGGCAGTATCTATAAACATTAACATTCACTCCTCTTTCTTTCCGATTTTAAAAAAGGCACCCAAACAAGGGTGCCTAACAAGTGACTATTCAGCAGCTACAACTTCTTCTATTATTTCAATATCTAAAGGATATACGCTTGCTTTTTTCTTGTCTCTTCCGAGTCTTTCGTATCTGACAACACCATCTATAGTTGCAAACAGAGTGTCATCTGATCCTCTACCTACGTTTGTTCCTGGGTGAATCTTAGTTCCTCTCTGTCTTACTAAGATGTTTCCAGCCAAAACGAACTGGCCGTCTGCACACTTAGTGCCGAGTCTCTTTGATTCACTGTCTCTACCGTTTCTTGAGCTACCTACTCCTTTTTTGTGAGCAAATAACTGAAGGTTCATTAGCAACATATACTACACCTCCTTAATCTTAACCTTGATATATTCACCGTAATTCTGTTCAATTGATTTGACTCCCAGCAGCAGCGTTTCCATCAGCACCTGGCTCTTTTCGATATCCTCGGGAGCTAGGCCGCGCAGGTCCATATGCAGAAACCCATCCTCTACGGTGATGGATGGCTTCAGGTTAAGCACCTCTGTGATCCCGTTCGCTATCATTATGGAAGAAGCCGAAATCGCACTGCATACCATGTCATACCCGTCATCAACCGATCCGGCATGACCGCTGGCCCTGAATGAAACCAGTTTGCCAGAGTCCCTTGTAAATAAAACCTCAACCATTATTATGCGTTGATTTTTTCGATCTGTATCTTTGTGAAAGGCTGTCTGTGGCCCTGTCTTTTTCTGTAGTCTTTCTTTCTCTTATACTTGAAGACAAGAATCTTCTTAGCTTTTCCCTGAGCAAGAACTTTAGCGCTTACGTTTGCGCCTTCTACAACAGGCTTTCCTACTACCAATTCACCGTCTTCTTTGCTAACCATAAGTATGTTGTCGAAATCAACAGTTGAATCAACCTCGGCGTTCAGTTTTTCAACGTATAGAACGTCTCCCTCTGAAACCTTGTACTGCTTTCCACCAGTAACTAATACTGCGTACATTAAATACACCTCCTCTATTAGGATCTCGCCATATTGGGTACACGACAATAGTCATGTTTGCAAAAAACCCAGCTTGAGCGGTCTACAAATGACATTGTAACACATAGCATTTTCTTTGTAAACAGGAAATTATCCGAAAACCCTGAATTGCTCCAGACTCTGCACCTGGCTGTCGAATATAAGCGGCTCGACCTTGAAGCCTTCTGACTTTGACACCGTCAGGTACACCTTTTTGTCAAGGGCCCCTATGCTCCTGACAAAGCCCAGCATGTCTCCCCTTATGTCCTTCTCGTACATTCCGCTGACAGTTATGTGGATGTGGCCCAAGTCCCTCTGGCCGCTTATCCTCAGGAGCTCGTTCCTCATGAGCAGGCAGATATAGGAGAACTTTAGCCTGCTGCCGCTGCCGGAGCACTGGCCGCAGGGCTCCTCGATGTAGTCGCTAATCGGTTTTCCCGTCCTCCTCCTGGCTATCTGCACAAGGTTAAGCTCGGTAAAACCGTATACGGTGGTCTTGCTCTTGTCTCCGGCGAAGCCGCTGCTTAGCGTGTCCAGGACTTCCTGCCTGTGCTGGCTGTTGTCCATGTCGATGAAGTCCACGACAATGATGCCGCTCAGGTTCCTGAGCCTTATCTGCCTTGCTATCTCTGCAGCAGCCTGCACGTTGGTCTGGTGTACCGTCTTTTCGATGGAGGTCCCCTTGACATTCTTGCCCGAGTTGACGTCGATAACGTACATTGCCTCCGTCCTGTCGATGACTATGTGGCCGCCGCAGCTGAGATAAACCTTGCGGTGCCTGAGCCCCATAATCTCCTTCTCGATGCCGTAGTAGTCGAGAAGTGTCCTCTCGTCCTCGTGGTACACCCTTTCGGCCCTTACGTCGGTGTTTTCTGCGAGGAAGCTTCCGATGTATTCGTAGTCCTCCCTGCTGTCAACGTAGATGCGGGAGGTGTCCTCGTCCACCTTGTCCCTGAGCACCCTTCCGAGGATGCCGCCGTAGTCGAATATGAGCCCTGGCTTGTTGGAGAATTCCGCCTTCTTAACAAGCTCGCGGTACTTGGCGTTCAGCCTGCATATCTCCTCGTTCAGCACGTCGATCCCCACATTGACGGCGTTCGTCCTGATCATTACGCCCACGTCCCTTGGCTTCACGATGCCCCTGCTGACGGCTTCCTTGAACTCCGGGTTTTCAATCTTCCTTGAAAAGGTGAGCTCCCTGGTGAGTGTCTGGAGCACGGAGTACCTGCCCGGCAGGCTTAGGGCGTTTGTTACCTTGGCGCCCTTGCTGCCAATCTCCTCCTTCACAACCTCCACCAGGACCTCGTCGCCTTTCTTCGTGCCCATGTTCTTGAACTTCGTGTCCAGGTACATGTATGCGTTCTTCTTCAGCCCTATGTCGACGAAGGCGCTTTTGATTGCTGGCACGATGTTCTTTACGATGCCCTTGTATATCTGACCTGCGAACACCTCGTCGCTCTCTTCCTCTATGAAGCACTCCCTGAGCTTTGAATTTTCCTTGATGGCGATCCTGAGGATACCCTCCTGCCTCTCTATAAAAATCTCTTTCAGCGACCTCACCCCATTAAACAGTTTTGATATATTTGTAAAGCGGAATGAGCTTCCCCTTCACGTCTGCGTACATCTCGTTCCTCCTGATGTCCACGAAGGCATCCTCATCCACATTCGATGTGTTTACCCTGACAAGCTCTGAAAGCAGCTCAGGAGAAAGGTTCTCCTTGCTCCCGCAGTTGACGGTCGCCTCTAATATGAGGAAGTTGTCGGTTATCCTGTAGTCGATGTTCCTGACCATCGGCTTGATGTCGACCTCCTTTTCGCCGCTCTTGCTTTTCTTTAGAATCGTCCAGTCATTCTTTTTAAGCAGTGCGTCCATCTCCTTTTCGAGCTGACCCGCGTCAGTGTACCTCATCCTGATCCTGTAGCTTGCCGCGTCTATCGCTGCCATGGACTTGAACACCTTCTTGTTAGGCTCGTCCTTTATCTTCGACACCTCAAGTATCTTTATGCCGGGAGGGGCAACGCTGTTGAGGGCAGCCTTTACTGCATCCTCGTCTATGTCCTCCATGAGCGGGGCATCGAAGTAGTCCCCTCCTGAGTAAACGCCTACTGAAAGGGGCTGGGCTATTGAAAGGTTGATGTGCGGGTTGAAGCCCTGGGAGTATTCCACAGGCAGACCCGACCTCTTCATCATCCTCTGGATCGTCCTCATGAGGTCTAGGTGGCCGACGAATTTGATTTCGCTTTCCTTTGTAAACTTAATTAGATACCGCACCTTCGAAGCACTCTCCCTTCAAGTTGATGTTGACCCCGCAGTTCGTGCAGCCGAGCCTGCAGTCCGGAGTCACGACGGCCATCCTGGCCTTTTCGTTCTCTTCTATTAAATAAGCTTTGTTAACGCCAATGTCTATGAAGTCCCAAGGAAGGATTTCGCTGTATTCCCTCTTCCTGTGGGCGTAGAAATCTCCGTCGACTCCGCTCTCCCTGAGGGCCTCCATCCAGATCTCGAAGTTGAAGTGCTCTGACCAGCCGTCGAACTTCGCCCCCTTTTCGAAGGCTTTGACAAGCACGTCGCACACCCTCCTGTCTCCCCTTGCGAAGACCGCCTCCAGGTAGCTCACCGGCGTTTCATGCCAGCTGTAGGATATGGCCTTGCTCTTTATCGCGGACCTTAGGACCTTTATCTTGGCTTCCACGTCCTCCATCCTTATCTGAGGCTCCCACTGGAACGGTGTGAAAGGCTTTGGCACGAATATTGCCGTGCTAAGGTTGACCCTGAGACCTTTCTTCCTGACCTCCTTAGGGACCTTGAAGTATTCGCCCACGACCTTCTGGCCGAGGTCGGCTATACCTTCGATGTCTTCGTCGGTTTCGTAAGGAAGGCCGATCATGAAGTAGAGCTTTATCGTGGACCAGCCGGAGCTGAACGCGCTCCTGGCAGATTCAATGAGGTTCTCCTCAGTGACTCCCTTGTTTATGATATCCCTCATCCTCTGGGTTCCTGCCTCCGGAGCGAATGTGAGGCCCGTCTTCCTGACCTTCTGTATCTGCTTTATGAGGTCTACGGAAAAGGAGTCTATCCTCAGTGAAGGCAGGGACACGCCGATCTTGTCCTTCTCGTATTTCTGCACCATCGAGAACACCAGGTTCTGGATGTCGGAGTAGTCGCAGATGCTGAGCGACGTCAGCGATACCTCCTCATAGCCTGTGCTCTTGAGTAGCTTGTCGGTGTTCTCTATAATCTTGGCGGTGCATTTCTCCCTTACAGGCCTGTAGATCATGCCTGCCTGGCAGAACCTGCAGCCCCTGGTGCAGCCCCTGAAAGTTTCGACGACCACCCTGTCGTGAACTATCTCGTTGTATGGGACGATGATCCTATCCGGATATTTGACGTCGTTGAAGTTCTTTATGATCCTCTTAGTAATCTTTTCCGGGACTCCGTTCTCCCTTGGGAAGAACCTTTTTATGGTGCCGTCCGCGTTGTACTCCACTTCGTAGAGGCTCGGCACGTAGACCCCCTGGATCGCGCTTGCCTTCCTGAGGAATTCCTTCTTGCCCTTACCTTCGGCCTTGACCTGTTTGTAGAGGTCCAGCAGCTCGTAGCTAACCTCTTCTCCTTCTCCGATTACGAACAAGTCCGCGATGTCGTAAAGGGGCTCTGGGTTATATGCGCAAGGGCCTCCGCAGATGACGATGGGGTCCTCCTCAGCCCTCTGAGATGCCCTGACCTTGAGGCCCGCCATGTCGAGCATGTTCAGGATGTTCGTGTAGCTCATCTCGTACTGGAGAGTGAAGCCCAGGAAGTCGAACTGGTCCAGCGGATCCTTCGTCTCGAGCGCGTAGAGCGGTATTTCGTTCTCCCTCATAAGCTTCTCCATGTCCGGCCAAGGGGCGAAAACCCTCTCGCAGTAGGTGTCCTCCCTCTCGTTAAGCATGTAGTAGAGTATCTTCATCCCGAGGTGGGACATGCCTACCTCGTATACGTCAGGGAAGCAGAATGCGTACCTTATCTGTACCTTGCTCTTGTCTTTAATATATGAATTAAACTCGCCGCCCGTATATCTGGCCGGCTTTTCGACCTTGCTCAATATGTCATCAGAAATCCTGTTCATATTGTACCTCCTTTGTTTACTAACAACATATAATTTTATCACAGTATCTGTCTTTAATCCACAAAACTTTGTGTAAAACTTGGGGATGGACAAATGCATGCACGCCTTAAAGGAAGGATTGCTCCCGCCTGTGACAAAAGAAAAGCCCCAATGCGTAGACAAGAAATATTGTTCTCCGGCATGGGGCGCTTTACATATAAAACTATTTTTTCCTCATGGTTTTTATCATCCCAAAGACAGCGGGTAGTAATGATACGATGACTATCGCATAAATGATCATAGTGAAATTGCTCTTAATAAATGGTATGTTTCCAAAGAAATATCCTGTGAATATAAACAAACTGACCCACAGCGTTCCGCCAATTATGTTTAACAAGGTAAAATGCGTGTAGGTCATTTTGCAGGCACCTGCTACAAAAGGTGAAAATGTTCTTATTATAGGCATGAATCTTGTCACGATTATTGCAAGCATTCCATGTTTTTCATAATAAGCGTGAGTTCTCATCAAGTGATCCTTCTTTAAGAACCATTTGTCCTCCATTTCAAAAATCTTGGGACCAATTAATCTTCCTATGTGGTAATTAACCTGGTTTCCTAGTATCGCGGCACTTAAAAACACTATGAAAACCCATGATACTTTCAAAGCTCCCAATGCTGCGAAAGTTCCCGTTGCGAACAGTAGAGAATCGCCCGGCAGAAACGGAACAACAACGAGTCCGGTCTCGCAAAAAACTATTGCAAAGAATATCACATACGTCCAAATTCCGTAGCTTTGAATTATCAGGGGAAGATGCTTATCGATATGTAAAACGAAGTCTATCAAAAAATTAACCAATTTAAATACCTCCAAAATATGATATCAAATCAAAAGAGGGCACTTCGCCCTCCCAGCCACAAGTATTAAGTTCTGTCCGATTTCAGCGCCTTGACGAATATCTCGGCAGATCCGAGGTTTGTTGCAAGCGGAGTATTGTGCACGTCGCAAAGCCTGAGCAGCGCCGAAACGTCAGGTTCGTGAGGCTGTGCTGTAAGCGGATCTCTCAGAAATATTACGATGTCGAGTTCTCCGGTTGCGAGCTTGGCGCCGATCTGCTGGTCGCCTCCCAGCGGTCCCGAAAGGAATCTGGTAACCTTAAGGCCTACGGTGTCCATGATGAGCTTTCCTGTGGTCCCAGTTGCGTAAAGCTCATGCTCTTCGAACACCTCCTTATACCTCTTCACGAAATCAATAAGGTCGTCCTTCTTTTTGTCATGTGCAATAAATGCTATTCTCATATGTTATTACCCCCTACTAGAAGTTTATTTTCTTTCTCCTCATGCCGATGTTCAGCACGATTGCTACCGCCATGAAGTTCGTGAGCATGGAGCTTCCGCCGTAGCTCATGAAGGGCAGCGTGATTCCCGTTATCGGCATCAGGCCTATCGTCATCCCTATGTTCTGGAGCAGTGAGAAGAGAAGGCTTGAGACTATGCCTACGGTTAGCATTGAGCCGAAAATATCCTTTGAAGTCCTTGCTATTATTATGAACTTGTATATGATGTACCCGTAAACAAGAACAAGGATCAATGCACCCAAGAAACCCCACTCTTCGCCTACGACAGCAAAGATGAAGTCTGTGTGAGCTTCCGGAATGAATCCTCCGGATACCTGGGTGCCTTTCGTGAAGCCCTTCCCTAACAGCTCCCCGGAGCCGATGCCGATTTTGGACTGCAGGAGCTGAAGGCCCGAACCCAGCTCGTCCGCATCAGGGTTTATGAAGGATATGAGTCTGTTTTTCCAGTATGTCGGCATGATGGAAAGGTTCCAGATGATGGCTATGAAAGCCGCCACCCCGGCGAACCCTCCGCCGATGACCTTAAGGTCCAGTCCTGCAACAAAGAACATACCGAGGACAATGAAGAAGCATACCATCGTCATGCCCATGTCAGGCTGTATGACTATGAGAGCCATAGGCAGCGCAGCATAGCCCGCCAGCGTCAGGAAGTTCTTCATGTTGTTTATCTCCAGATTCATGTCGCTCAGCTTTTTGGAGAGCATTATTATCATGGCCAGCTTCGCGAACTCCGAAGGCTGTATTCCGACCGATCCAATCCTTATCCATGATGCCGCTCCGTTTACGACCGAGTTCTTGAATATCGTGTCGTTTATCAGAAGAAGAACTATCGATGCCCAGTAGAAGATCTGCGCGTAGTTCTCCAGCAGGATGTAGTCGAAGCAGAGTATTACGTATGTCACTGCCAGGCCGATCACCAGCCAGACGATCTGCGCCTTCGCATAGTGTGTCCCCGATTTAAGGTGTGTCGCACTGTATATGTTAACGGTGCCGAAAAGCACAATAGCAATGATAGCCATCAGCGCCCTGACGTCCAGCTCCCTGAGAACCTTCCTATCAAGGGTTAGTAGCTCCAAAATGTTAGATATCATCAAAACTCCTCCAATACAAGTATGATTATAGCACATACTTGCAAAAAAGCTATGTCAAAACTCCACATAGCTTTTTATTTTACAAACTGTTATTATTTTACGTGTTTTATAGGAATGCTCGCAACCAGTGCAGGCGAATTTCCGTCCTCGTCGTCAGTCTTGGTCATCCTGACATCTATCTCGCTGCTGTCGATGTCTACATATTTTGAAATGACCTGCAGTATTTCTTCCTTTATCTTGTTGAGAGTTTCAGGTGAAATGCTCGACCTGTCGTTGATCAGTATAAGTTTCAACCTGTCTTTTGCTGTATCTTTTGAACTTGGCTGTGTGTTACTAAAGAATTTAAAAAGATTAAAACCCATTTCAGCTACCCCCTTTACTTCATCCCAAACAATTTCTTGATAGAGGAAATCAGCCCAGTTTCTTGCGGAGCCAGATCCATGAACGCCACTTCCTCGCCTATGATTCTTCTTGCAATATCCCGGAAGGCCTGGCCGGCTTCTGCTTTTTCATCCAGAACTATTGGCTCTCCCTTGTTTGTTGACACTGTTATAGCCCTGTCATCAGGAACTACACCAATGAGCTCTATCGCAAGGCTGTCCAGTATGTCGTCGACATCAAGCATGTCGCCTGCCTGGGTCATCTTGTAGTTGAGCCTGTTCACTATGAGCTGGTGGTTCTCAAGGCCTTTCGCATCGAGCTTTCCAATAACCCTGTCAGCATCCCTTACGGATGTAAGCTCTGGGTTTACCACCACGAGAGCCCTGTCTGCGGCTATAACTGCATTTTCAAAGCCTGACTCTATGCCAGCCGGGCAGTCGATAAGCACGTAATCAAATTCGGCTTTAAGGTCCTTTATAAGCTTCTCCATCTGTTCTGAAGATATGTCGTCCTTGTCCCTTGTCTGAGCTGTCGGCAGCAGATATAGGTTAGGGAATCTCTTGTCCTTTATTGTGGCCTGCCTTAGCCTGCACTTCCCTTCGATTACATCCATGAGCGTGAACACTATCCTGTTCTCAAGGCCCATGAGCACATCAAGGTTCCTAAGTCCTGTATCTCCATCTACAACCACTACGCTTTTCCCCAACGCTGCAAGTGCTGTTCCGATGTTTGCGGTGGTTGTGGTCTTCCCCACTCCGCCTTTACCAGATGTGATTACGATTGCTTCTCCCATATTTTCATCCCCCTAAAGTATAGTATTATAAGAATTTTTTTGGCAAATATGGCTCAACGAGTATCGTCCCGTCTTTTATCTTTGCTACTTCAGGGTAGGCCGGCTTGTTTGTTTCTTCCGGCGCCCTTGTCATGAGGTCCGCTATCTGAAGTATTTCGGGCTGCATGCTGAATGCGGCCACGATGGCTTCAGGGTTCCCTCCGTTTCCAGCGTGGGCTGAGCCTCTCATTGCTCCTAATACTATTATATTACCTCCGGCGGAAATTTGCGAGCCTGCATTTACATCACCAACAATTACAATATTTCCCGGGTAATTAATGACCTCCCCGCTCCTGACGGTCCTTCTGAGGAACTTCGTCCTGCCCTCGTGTATTCCGGTGAAAACCAATTTTCCGGCAGTATCTTCCTTTTCAATTTTGTCCACCAGGGTGCAGTCGTTTATGTCGAACTCGTCGAACAGGACCTCCTTAAGCTTTCCGAAATCCCTGCTGTTGATTTTCTTAAGGTCTGTTGTTATCTTGAGGGAAGCCCCCTTGTAGAACGACTTTCCTTTTGAGAGCTTCTCTACGAGCACACCCATCATCTCTTCGAAGTCCTTGAACTTGTCCATGTTGATGACAGCGTTTATCCCGTCTTTGGTGCCTTTGATTATGAGATTGTCCTCCAATATTATAGCCCCCTTTTATTGTGTTGTTGCTGCCGCATTTATCGAGGTCGTCGCAGTTGCCTGGTTCGTCTTGAAGTACGCCTCGTATATGGACCTGGCGACAGATGCTACATATCCCCCGTGACCCCCGTCGAACACCAATACGCATACTGCTATCTCAGGGTTGTCGTACGGAGCGTAGCCCACGTATACCGCGTAGGCGGTTCTGCCGTAGTCTTTCTGCGAGTTGCTGAAGGTAGCCGAACCCGTCTTACCAGCCGTTTTTATCGGGAATCCCGCGAATGCCGCTGCAGCGGTACCGTCCTCTCCTCCTGTAACGAGGGACAAGCCGTACTTAACAGAGTCTATCGTCTCCTTGCTCACACCGGTTTCCTCGAGGACCTCTGGTTCAACCTGTTCTATGAGGTTGCCGTCAGCGTCAGTGATCTTGTCCACAAGATGAAGCTTGTACCTTGTTCCCCCGTTCGCAATGGTAGCGATATAGTTCGCCATCTGCAGAGGGGTGAAGGTGCTTATGCCCTGCCCTATGGAAGCGTTGTATATTCCGGCTTTTCCTGTGATTTCGTTGTATACCGACATGGACGGTCCGTATATGGCCTCGGTGATGTTTTGCAGTTCCTTCTCTGTCAAAGTCTTGCCGTTGTATTTCGGATCTGCCGCAACGAGGGATTTGATCAGGCTCCTGAACTTCGCGCCATCGTAGCTCGATTTCCCGCCGGTTATGCATTTCTGTATCTCGGATTTTATATCCTTCTTCAGCGATTTAACCTGTTCCGAATCCGTGTCCTTGTCATAGACGTCTATCGAAGGGAATGTCAGGGAAATGTATTTTCCATCCCTGAGGTATGCCATGATCTGCCACAGCCCGGTGGTCGAGAAAATCTTCTTCTGCGATGTGGTGTTGTACACCTGTCCGAAGTTTTCCGATATCTCTATGCCTGTAGCTGCTTTGACCTCCGTGTTCGTCGGCACGCCGAGCCCGAACTTCCATGCGTATTTTGCAAGGATGTCGTTCCCTGATTTTGTGCTGAGGAGCTTGCCCACTGTCATGAAATAAGGGTTGCTGGAAACCTCCAGGGCCTTTGACAGGTTAACCACCCCGTTTGGACCTTCATCGAACGTCGTTATGTCCTTGATATTGCCTTCTCCTTTGTCGAAGGTTCCCGTATCGTTGACAGTGAAGGACGGCGTTATTACACTTTCCTCAAGTCCGGCTATGGCTGTCATCGGCTTGAAGGTTGACCCAGGAGGGACAAGCGACTGCGTGGCGTAGTTGTAGAAAGGTTTGGGATATATGTCGTAGGTGTCCTTCCTGATCGTGGTGTTTCCTTCTATGCTCGTGTCGATCGGGAACAGTATGTTCAGAACCTGGTCCAGGGATTTCCCCGGATAGTTGGACAGCACGCTGTGGCTTAGTATATAGTTCTTGCCGAAAGAAGCCAGGTCCGGGTTGAAGTACTTCTGGTAAAGCTCCGTCGTAAGGGCTCCAGGAACTGAGAATATGTTAGGATCGTAGCCTGGCCTGCTGGCAAGGGCCACTATCGCTCCCGTCTTGACGTTTATCGCTACGGCAGCTCCCCTTGTCGCATTGGCGGTGTTTACATCTCCCCTGTTCGGGCTCGCCTGCAGCTGGGCCATGATCTGGTCGAGCGAGTTTTCGGCCGCTGCCTGGACGCTGCTGTCTATTGTCAGCTGGATGTTCTGTCCGGCGCTTACCTCCCTCTCGCCAAGAGTTTCGATTATTCTTCCGGAAGTGTTCAGCTTCACGATCTTCGCACCCTTGGAGCCCTTGAGCCTGTCCTCGAAGGCCGCCTCTATGCCTGTTACTCCCACCAGGTCGGAGGCTACATCGTAGCCCTGCTCGGAGTAGTTGTCCTGGTTCGAGCTGACCTTTGAAATGTAGCCGAGGAAAGCTGACCCAAGCTCCTTGTTCGGATAAGTCCTTATAGGCTCCACGGTTACGTCTATCCCTGGGAGGTCGTTGAGCTGCTGCAGGAATATGAAAGCAGTCTGCTGCTTCATGTTGCTTGCGATGGTAACAGCCTTGTAGCCTGAGAAGCTCTGCATCTTCTCGGTATCCTTCATTATCATGTATCGCCTCTGGTCTGCAAGGCTCATGCTTGTGTCAATGTCGTACTGCTTAACAAGGTAGTTGAACGTCTCCTCCGCGGATATGTTGAGGAGCTCCTCATTAACCTTTGCCTGTTCAGCTGCAGTGAGGTTCGTCTTGTTGTTGTAGAGCTTTTTCTTTATGGCTTCATCCATGCCCCTGTCCTTCTTGAACCTTAGCTCAAGAGCACGCTTCGTTGCGGAGTCGTCGCTGAGGAATTCGAACCTGTAAGGGCTGACCTTAAGCTCGAAGTCGTCGGTGATCTTTTCCCCGTTGGCATCCAGTATCTTGAAAACCTTCTGCATGGTTTCGAAAAACTTTTTGTCGCTTTCGTCAGTGGGGTTGAAGACAAGTGTATAGCTCTGTACGCTGGTTGCAAGAACCTTGCCGTTCACGTCTGTTATGTTCCCGCGCGGAGCGGTAACGGATATTTCCTTTATGGATTTGTTGTTCGCCTTTTCCAGATACTGCTCGCCATTGACAATCTGAAGAAAAATCAGCCTTATGATTATCGCAAAAAGGATAGCGACCATTATCAGGGCAAGAGCCGAGAACCTTGAAATGTTTGGAACCTTGATTTTAATCTTTCTCATTCGAATACCTCTTTAAAACTTCCACTGAATCTGCATGTAGTCTTCCTGGCAGAGGTCGTATACCCTCCTGAACATGAAGAAGGCTACAACCATATCGTACAAGCTAACAAAGAGAACCCTTGAAAAGCTCATTTTGATGTCTACTATGTATAGTATGGCGAATATTACCGCACCCTTCAAAAAAGACAGAGCAAAGCAGGACACAACAGGAATGAGCTTCTTTTCCTTGAAGATGTTCGTTCCTATTATGCCTGCCAGCAGACATACCATCATATTTGTAATAACGTTTATTCCGAAGACATGCGTGAAGAAAAGATCCTGAAGAAGTCCGCAGAACACGCCAAGCCACATGCCTTCCCATTTTCCGTTCTGGATAGAGTAGAGAATGCAGAAGACAAGCAAAATGCTTGGGTAGACGCCCCCTATAGCCATGAACGGCATGAAGAAGTTGTCTACTACAAAAAACAATATTGAAAGGACCAATAATACAAGCACTTTTTTCATCTAATCACCTTAATAAGTTACGTCAATTTTGTTTTTAGGAACCACTATGAAGAGCTCCTGAATTTTATCAAGCTCAACATAAGGCTTGACCAGCGCGGTCTTCATGACCTTGCCCTTGTCCTCCTCAACGCTAAGAACAGTGCCGATCCTTATCCCCTTTGGGTAAAGTCCGCCCAGACCAGATGTGAGTATGACGTCTCCTGCCTTGATAGTGGAGTCTATTGGCAGGTAGTAGAGCTTTGCGATCTGTGAGCCACCCGACTCCTTTTCGCCTTTGAGTATGCCGCTGCTTTCGCTTGTGCTCTCGATCATGGCGCTCACTGCAAGGTTTCCGTTCGAGAGAGTCTGAACTATGCTGTAGTTCTTGCTGACAAAGGTCACCTGCCCCACCAGACCTTCTCCGGTGAGTGCTACCATGTTTTTAGCGATTCCGTCGTTGCTGCCCCTGTCTATTATGAACTGGTCGAGGTACCCGCTTCCGCTTGCACCGACGACGTTGCATCCGACGTAGTCATAGTTTGCATTTGAATTTTTGAAGTTCACCATGCTGCTCAGCCTGGTGTTCTCGCTTTTTATTGCATTGTAATCAACTAGCTGCTTTTCGAGCTCGGCGTTCCTTGCTTTCAGTTGGTCGTTTTCTTTTTTGACATCTGCAAAGTTGAAAATAAACCCTACGGAATTTTTAATGCCGTTTGTTACGCTGTACAAAGCCCCCTGTACAACATTGAAACCTGATCCGACGCCGTTTTCGACCGCTGTCGCGCTGCCCCTGCCTACGCTGCGGCTAATCAATATTAAAAATGTAACTGACAGCAGTACGATGGCTACCGTCAGTTTATTTTTAAAAATCTTGAATTTCATGGCTTATTTCCTTTTAGGCTTTGAAACCACTTTTTCAAGGGTATCAAGGGCTTTTCCTGCTCCCAAAGCCACGCAGTCAAGAGGTGACTCTGCTATGTGGACAGGCATGTGGGTCTCCGCTGTTATCAGCTTGTCGAGCCCCCTCAGCATCGCTCCTCCTCCTGCAAGGGTTATCCCTTTGTCGATTATGTCGGATGCAAGCTCAGGCGGAGTCTTCTCAAGGGTCGTCTTTATGGCTTCGATTATTGCGTTTACAGGTTCTCTAAGGGCTTCCCTGATTTCGCTCTCTTTGATCAATACTACCTTTGGCAGTCCTGTTATCAGGTCCCTGCCTCTGATCTCCATGGTGTTCTCTTCGCCGAGGTCGTATGCTGATCCAAGCTCGAGCTTAACTTTCTCGGCTGTTCTCTCTCCGACCATGAGGCTGTATTCCTTCTTAATGTATGATATTATCGCCTGGTCGAAATCGTCGCCGGCCACCCTGAGTGACTTGGCAGTAACTATTCCGCCGAGGGATATTATGGCGACCTCCGTTGTTCCTCCCCCGATGTCTACTATCATGCTTCCTGTAGGCTCGTTGACCGGCAGTCCCGATCCGATTGCAGCTGCCATAGGCTCCTCGAGGAGAAGGACATCCCTCGCTCCGGCCTGCTTTGTAGCTTCATCGATGGCCCTTTTTTCAACTTCGGTTATCCCTGAAGGATAGCATACAACAATCCTAGGGCTTGTGAATGAACCTTTGTGGCTCACCTTTTCGATGAATTTCTTCAACATTGTCTGGGTAACGTCGAAGTCCGCTATGACTCCGTCCTTGAGCGGTCTGATAGCTACTATGTTTCCAGGAGTTCTTCCTATCATCTCCTTCGCTTCAGTTCCTACTGCAAGCACTTTCTTTGTATCGCTGTTGATGGCAACGACTGAAGGCTCCCTCAGCACTATGCCCTCTCCCTTTACATATATCAACGTGTTAGCTGTTCCCAAATCGATTCCCAAATCTTTTGACATTCCGAATAATCTCATCTTTTTCTCCTTTCGATATTACAAAATCCCTTTTTCCTTAAGGCTTATGAACACACCGTCCCCTATTATAAGGTGGTCAAGCATTTCTATCCCTATAATCTTTCCGCACTCCTTCAGCCGTTTGGTTATGCTAATATCCTCGCCGCTGGGAGTAGGATCGCCGGATGGGTGATTATGGCAAATTATGATCGAAGCGCTGCGCTTCTTTATTGCTTCGCAGAACACTTCCCTTGGATGGACAATTGAGGAGTTGAGGCTTCCCACCGAAACATCGCTTGTTGATATCACGACGTTCTTCGTGTTGAGCATGATAACCCGGAGGTGCTCCACGCTCAGATTCCTCATGTCTTCCATGACAAAATCCGCAGCATCCCTTGGCTGCGTTATTTTGAAGGTATCGCCTGACCTGAACGAGCGGAACCTCTTGGATAGTTCAGAAAGCGCAACAAGTTGAGCCGCCTTAGCCCTTCCTATGCCGTGAAGGTTCATGAACTCGTCTAGCGTCATACTGAGAAGTCCGTTAAGCCCTCCGCTTTCCTTTATAAGGTTGTTGCTCAGGGTCACTATGTTCTCCTGTTTTGTCCCCGTTCTGAGTATTATCGCCAGGAGCTCCGCGTTCGACAGCGTGTCTGCGCCGTACCTGAACAGCCTCTCCCTTGGCCTTTCATTTTCAGGCAAATCCATAATTGTCAGTGATTTTTCCATTTGCATCACCTCTTTAAAGATTTACCCCTATCCCCTTTATCAACTTGTTAAGCTTGTTTAGCGGAAGCCCTACGACGTTGTAGTAGCAGCCGCAGATCTCCTCTACGAAAACCCCGCCGTGCCCCTGTATGCCGTATGCTCCAGCCTTGTCCATAGGCTCCCCGCTGTCGATGTACTTCCAGATTTCAGCCTCTGTCAAGTGTTCGAACTTGACCTCCGTTACTGCGAAGTCTGTCCCTACCCTGCCGGTGGCTGTGTCTATCAGTGCGATGCCCGAGTACACCTGATGCCGCTTTCCGCTCAGCATACTGAGCATGGAAAAAGCGTCTTCCCTGTCTACAGGCTTTCCAAGCACTGTGCCTTCGTAGGCCACTATTGTGTCGCAACCTATCACAAGAGATTCTTCATCCAGGCTGCAGGCTACGTCCCTGGCTTTGCCCAGGGCTATCTCCATGACATAGGACGGGCAGTCGCCGCCGAACCGGACTGAGTTCTCGTCGAAATCACTCACTATTATCTTGAATTCCTCAACCAGCCTTCTGAGCAGTTCCTGCCTTCTGGCTGAAGCTGAGGCTAAAACGACATTCACCGAATCACTCCTAGTATCTCTTGTATAATATTATTGCCAGAACCGTCCCGATTATAGCCATAATATTTATTTTTAAATTCAGACCTAATGTAAGCACCAGCACCTTAAGGTCAAGTACCAGAGGTGCCTGGGTACCTATTGAATAGGAGGCCTTCAGGATGGACAACCAGCTGATGCTGTTCCCGGCAATTTCGCCGATGATGCTCCCACTGACAGCGCCCAATATTATGATGAACCACATGAAGCCTTTCCCATTTGCCGAGACCTTCACAATATATCCCCACCTTAACATTACATCCTATATAGTTTAACATTTAAAATATTCATAGACAAGTGAATATGGGTCTGTTTATAAAATTTTAATATATCAGGAAACTGCGTATGCGACGTACTGCCCATCGTAATCGGCTGCAAGTTCTCCTTCAGAAAAGCAGCGAACCTTGAGGCTGAGCCTGGCTTTTTTCCTGTCTTTGTATGCCTCCAGGAACGCCGAAACGTCCCTGTCCTCCGGAAGGCTGCACACCGCCGCGAAGTCCCCCTTTATGGGCGCGATGTACCTCATTGAGCTTCTGCTGACTACTATCTGTGCGCCCGGATCCCTTCCTGCCATGAGGCTGAACATCATGGACCAGCCGCAGAGAGTCATGAGGCTGCTGATGCTCCCCCCGAAGGCGGTGCCCTTGTCGTTCACGTTCGGCTCCAGCTCAGCCTCAAGCCTAACCTTTGAAGGGCCGAACTCTGCGACCTTCACCTTCATGGCTTTTGTCGCCGGTATTTTTTCGTGCAGGAATTTTTCAAATTCATGTTTGTCCATATTTCCCCCTCAAACAGAGCTATATTTTGCCGTATATGCTTTCATTCACCCCTTCAAGCAGGAGGAAGCTCTCAACCTCAACCCTGACTACGCAGGATTCCGGGCTTTCGGAAATCACCGACAGGCCAGGATTCAACTTGACAAGCCTTTCTTTCAGCATTTCCTCTTCATATTTATCTGTAACGATCCCTGCTCGGCCATAGGCAGTCAGCGCCTTGATATCCCGGTTTTCCCCTGGGGCTTCCGCCCTTGTGTCAACGAGCAGGCTTACATGAGGGTTGTTCAAGATATTGCCGTATTTCGTGCTGCCCTTCATGGTCAGCATGTATATTTCCGCCCCTGTTTCGCTGCTCACGTACTGCATCAGGGAACTGTTCGGCCGATTGTCTCTGCTGGTCGAAAGAACGCAAAAATTGTTTTCCTTTATCATTTTCAGAGCATTTTCCAACATCTACACCCCTTTTCTCCGATTATATATACTTACTTCTAGTATATAACATTTAGCAAAATAAATAAAATCCTTGATTTGCGCCCAGAATAATGTATAATATATTATGCAGTAATTAATACTGTATACGAAAGGAGAAATGCTAAAATGATTTTGACTATGATACTAGCCGTTATCGGCCTGTGCGTTTTCGAAGTAGTCTCCAGCATCGACAACGCTGTTATAAACGCGGAAGTTCTTTCCACCATGTCGGAAAAAGCGAGGAAGTGGTTCCTGCTTTACGGAATCATATTCGCTGTTTTCGTCGTGAGGGGGCTGCTGCCATGGGCTATCATCTGGGCCACCAATCCGTCCCTCGGGCCTCTGGGAGCACTCACCGCAACATTCTCTAACGACCCCGGCGTCATCGCTTCGATAGAGAGGTCGACCCCTATGCTCATGCTCGGAGGCGGCGTGTTCCTTGTGCTGCTTTTCCTGCATTGGCTCTTCATGGAGGACAAGCACCTCGGCCTGCCCGGCGAAGGCTTCTTCCTTAAGAACGGCGTATGGTTCTACGCCATATCTTCCATACTGATAGCGGTCATCGTGAAGTTTTCGCTTGATTCCGACCCGCTGCTGGCACTTTCGGCTGTCATCGGCTCCTCCGCCTTCTTCATCACCGACGGCTTCAAGCAGAACGCTGCCCAGAACGAAGCCAGGCTTCTGAGCAACCCCGGAGGCCTGTCGGATGTCAGCAAGATACTTTACCTGGAAATAATCGACACTACCTTCTCCATAGACGGCGTCCTCGGAGCGTTCGCCTTCACCACCTCCATACCGCTGATCATACTGGGCAACGGCCTTGGAGCGATCGTGGTGAGGCAGCTCACCATGGGAAGCATAGAGAAGATCAAGAAATACGTCTACCTCAAGAACGGTGCAATGTATTCCGTTCTGGTGCTCGGAACCGTGATGCTCCTGGAAGGCTTCCACATATCGGTGCCCGAGTTTGTGTCTCCTGTAGTCACGATACTGATAATAGGCTTCTTCTTCATAAAGTCGAGGCTTCAGCTTAAACAGGACGCGGCATAATAAAAAAACCCTATAGACCAGCCTCCGAAAGGCTGCTCTATAGGGTTTTTCTTTTTGCAACGGATTTCACGTTTTTGTTTTCCAGGATGAGCATGTCGATGTTCTGCCCGTCTATGAAGTAGAAGTCCTTTACAGCTCTCAGGGTTTTGAAGCCCATGCCTTTCCAGAACTTTATGGCCTTGAGGTCATCCATAGGAACCCTGATGTAGAAGTCCTTAACCAGGTACTCCTCCTTCATGTATCCCAAGAGCTGCCGGGCTATTTCGGCAGCGAGCCCCGAACCGTCAAACCGTTCTTCAATATAGTAGAACCATATCCACGCCTCATTAGGGTTTTTGAACTCCACCCTACCCTTGACAAGCCCTATCAGGGAACCTCCCTTTAGGATCTTGAGAAAGTACTCGCATTCGCTCAGATAGCTTTCCAGGAATCTCTCGTCCAGCCGTGCGATGCTGAAATGCTTGTCCTCTTCAGCTTTCCTGGCGATTGACGGAAGGTCCTCCCTCAGTATATTCGTTATTTCTATATCATCAAAATCAAAACTTGCCTCCAACATAAAAACACCTCAAGGGTAAATTCTACATGGAGTGGTGATTTTCCTTTTTTAATCGAACAAATTTTTGCGCAGCCGATGCAGATTATCCATGCTGGGGCTCTCAGGGAATGTTCGAATTAAGTGTTGCTGATCTTTTGCAGGGAGGCAGAGAAAAAGGACGCCCCGAAACCGGTTTCCGGTTCCCAATGCGCCCTCGGTTTCCTTATGCTTTTTTTACGAATTCGGATTTAAGCTTCATTGCACCGAAGCCGTCAATCTTGCAGTCGATGTTGTGGTCTCCCTCAACCAGCCTGATGTTTTTGACCTTGGTGCCCATCTTGATGGAAGAGGAGCTGCCCTTCACTTTCAGGTCCTTTATGACAGTGACTGTGTCCCCGTCGCTAAGCAGATTCCCGTTCGCATCCTTGACCACGAGGCCTTCTTCGGAGCTTGCTGCTGCGTCAGCGCTCCACTCATGTCCGCATTCAGGGCATACGAAGAGCCCCCTGTCCTCGTAGGTGTACTCGGAATTGCACTTAGGGCAATTCGGCATTTCTGGCATAATGTATTTCCTCCGTTTTCAGCTGTTATTTCAGGGTTGCCTGACCTATATACTATATTATATGGCTCCCCAGATTTCAATAATTAATGTTAAAGCGGATTCTCTTCCATGAAATACGCTTCCCGAATATTGATCTTACTCCGGATTTTCCGCGTAACTTCCTTAGTAATCTTTCCGTTTTTGTAAAGCCTCTGCAACTCGTCGCGCTCCGCCTGAAATGCCTGCTCCTGAAGCTCCCTCTCCAACCTGGTGAATGCCTGTGAGTAATCTTCATCCCTTCCTGACTTTATCTTGGTAATCAGGTCATTGTACTCACCTATGATTATATAGGATACATCTTTGTTTTCGGGTGTGATTCCGCTTTTAAGAACCCCAATCGCCTCTCTTCCTAGCTTCAGCTTGATGCGGATGAGTTTCTTGTTTTTGTTGCTCAACCATTTGGCTCTTTCAATATTCTCAGGCATAAAGACATGCGTTGCATGGTAAAAGAAATTTTTGATCAGAAGCCATGCGACAAGCAGCCTGAATTTAGGACGATTTGTTACAGCCGCCTCCATTCGTCTTATATGCGACTGGGCTGTCAGCGCAGTCTCTTTATCGATCTTTTTTTCTCCGACAAGCCTTTCAACGTATTCATGCTGAGCCTCAAGAGCGCTCAGCCTTAAAGCAGTTTCAATTTCCTTGTTCTGCTTTGAACTCGCATTACTTTTTTCTGTGTTCAAAACCTGCAGTGTCCGGTTGTAGTTTGACATAACAGACATGGCTGCTTCGCGATTGCCGTCATCCATACCTTCCCTGACAGAGCGTATGGCCGCCTCATGAGTCCAAATCAAGGCATTCCTCTCCATGCGGTTTCTGTAGTCTTCCTCATTCTCATCCTTAGAGCTTGTTATGACAGGAAGGATAATGCTGGCTGCTGCAAGCGTTACAAGGATTACACCTGCCGCTATGAATATGATCAAGGATCTTTCAGGGAAAACCGCTCCGTCGTCAAGCACGAAAGGTATCGAGAATGCACCTGCGAGCGTAACAGCTCCCCGGACACCAGACATCGTGGCTATGGCCGCAGATCTGAGGCCAGGTCTGTCTTCTTCTGATTTCCCGAATTTCCAGCTTATCCATCCTGAAGCAAGCATCCAACCGAAACGGATTGCGAACAGCGCAGCTGTTATAACTAAAGTGTACCCAACAACTCTTGGATTGTTAAAATTCGGATCCATGAATATTTCATTCAATATATCGGGAATCTGAAGTCCCAGAAGAATAAAAACAAGGCCATTCAGCACATAAAGCAGCACGTTCCAAGTGCTTCGCGATACGACCTGCAGTTCAATATTGGGCGATTCATCATGATCGTGCTCAACAGCATGAACAATACCTGCCGCAACCACGGCCAATATGCCGGAGAGGTGAAAATGCTCAGCAGCTATGAATATCACGAAGGGCGTTAGTATCTGTATCAGCATATGAAAGGTCACGTCCTCCATGCCAAGCCGCCTTATTAGCATTCTCAGCCTTATAATGAGGAATGCGAGCAGCGCTCCGGAAGCGAAGCCGCCTAAGGCTATCTTGATAAAGGTCAGGCTTGCTTCCGCTATGGAAAAAGCCCCTGTTACCGTTGCAGCTACAGCGAAGTTGAAGGCAACAAGCCCCGACGCGTCGTTCATGAGTCCCTCCCCTTCAAGGATGTTCATTACCCTTTCAGGAATGCTTATTCTGCTTGACATGGCTCCAACCGCCACGATGTCGGTAGGCGAAAGAATTGCAGCCAAGGCAAAAGCGGCCGAGAGCGGTATTGATGGTATCAGACAGTGGGTTATGTATCCGATGACCAGCACTGTCAAGAAGACAAGTCCAAGAGCCAGCAGAAGTATCTGCCCTCGGAGGTTCCAGAGCACCCTTCTTGAAACCCTTTTCCCATCATTGAAAAGCAGCGGTGCAATGAAAAGGACGAAAAAAAGTTCAGGCTCGAGTCTTATGTCGAATCCCCAGGGCACCATCGCTATCACAATCCCAATCGCAATCTGGATAAGCGGCACAGGTATAAACGGCAGCATGTGGTTTATTATGTTGGATATGCCTATCGCAGCAAGCATGATTAGTATTATAATAAACATTTCCATTCGCATGACTCCTTCCGATCGATATTAGCAGATGAAAAAGGAGAGGCTGCCACCCCCTCCACTTTGTAACCTTTTGAAGCTGCAGAGGCACCGGACCTATGAGCAATTATAGCTATATACCCAAAAAACCCATGATGACATCACGCATCTCTTCCTTGGCGCAGGTTGTCTTGTGCCTAACCTCTTTTTCGTCGAGGCCCTGGATGCCCTTCGGTATCCTGAGGTCCATCTTCTCCGAGAGCTGCTTGACCATCTCGAACTCTGTGGCTCCGCTGTCCGAGAAATGAAGAGCCTCGTTTATGCTCTTTGGAAACTTGAAAGGACTCGCCGTAGAAGCTATCACCGCCGCCCTTATATCTCCAGTCTCTTCCTTATACCTTTCATACACCGCGTACGCTACCGCCGTATGAGTGTCGATCACGTAGCCAGATATCTCGAAAACTTTCTTGATGGCCTCGAGGGTCTCTGCCTCGTCCGCAAAGCCACCGTATATGACCTTGAGGTTTTCCTTCATGTCGGCGTTTATCTCGTAAACACCTTCCCTCCTGAGCCTGTCCATGAGGCCTGAAACGATAGAGGCATCCCTGCCGCTTATCTCGAACAGGAACCTCTCCAGATTGCTCGAGATAAGTATGTCCATCGAAGGCGAGTTTGTTACGAAGAACTCCCTCCTCCTGTCGTAGACCCCTGTCTTCATGAAGTCCGCGAGGACGTTGTTCTTGTTGGAAGCGCATATCAGCTGACCAACAGGTATCCCCATGCACTTGGCATAGTAGGCCGCAAGTATGTTCCCGAAGTTACCCGTTGGCACAACTATGTTAATGCTTTCTCCAGCGGATATCCTTCCCTCCTTGAGAAGCTGCGCGTAAGTATAGACGTAGTACACTATCTGCGGCACCAGCCTGCCTATGTTTATGGAGTTTGCCGATGAGAACATGAAGCCTTTCTCGCCTAGCAGCCTGTTGAACTCCTCGTCTGCGAAGATCTCCTTGACCCCGCTCTGGGCGTCGTCGAAGTTCCCGTCTATGCCTACAACGAACGTGTTCTCCCCTTCCTGAACAGTCATCTGGCGGCGCTGTATCTCGCTCACCCCGTCCTTGGGATAGAAGACTATTATCCTGGTGCCCTCGACGCTGTCGAAGCCCTCCAGGGCAGCCTTTCCCGTGTCTCCCGAGGTTGCCGTCAGGATCACTATCTCCTTGGATATGCCCAATTTTCTGGCCGCTGTTTTCATGAGGTACGGCAGTATGCTGAGGGCCATGTCCTTGAACGCAAGGGTCTTGCCGTGGTAAAGCTCGAGGAAGTGGACCCCGGCCTTGTAGTTCAAAGGCGCTATCTGAGGATCTTCGAATTTCTCGTCGTATGCGCTGTCAACGCAAAGCCTTAGCTCCTCGTCGCTGAAGTCGTCGAAGAACTTCTTCATTATATAGAATGCAAGCTCCCTGTAATTCATCCCTCCCAGGGATTCAAGCGTCCTGTCCAGCGTTGGAATCTCCTGAGGGACGTACAGCCCTCCGTCCTGGGCGATCCCCCTTACAATGGCCTGCGATGCGGTTACAAGTTCCCCTTTTCCCCTAGTGCTCTTATATAACAATTTGAATACCCCATTTCATTGATTATTTGTTTTCGATAAAACAAAAAAGAGAGGTTAACCTCTCTGATTCTTAATTAAAATCCAAAATACCGCTGCCCTTTCATTGACACCTATCGTGAGATAGGTGGGTGCTCTCAAAGATTTTTCTATCGCCTTAATGCCCAGAGGGTCTCACAGAAGGTACATTTCCATTTCTTTATGTTGAAGCTCCCTTTCTTAAAATGTAGGTTCAAGATAAGAGCTCAACGAGTATTCCAGAAAGTATTCAATTATGGTGCGAGAGACGGGACTTGAACCCGTACGGTCTCCCACACGCCCCTCAAACGTGCGCGTCTGCCATTCCGCCACTCTCGCATTCGTAATCCGTAATCCGCATTACTTTTACTATTATACTCTCTTTCACAGAAATGTCAACTGTGTTTTCAATATTTTTTTGTATTTATTTGCTTTTTTCCCGGACCCGCTCTCCGGGCCCGGAAAAAAACCTCTCAAACCCTTGCTATTCCTCGATTCTTATCACATTCTCCACCTTGTTTATCATGTCCATCTCCTGAATCTCCTTTAGCGCTTTTCTTACGTTGCCCTCAAGATTTTTGTGTGTTACGAACACTACCGTGGCGAATTCGCCCTTTACCGGCTCCTGTATGAAGGACAGGATGCTGACGTTGTTCTCGCCGAGTTTTGTTGCGATTTTGCCCAGCATTCCCGGTTTGTCTATCAGCGTCATCCTGATGAAGTATTCCGCCTCGATTTCGTTTATAGATTTTACCTTCTTCTCAGTGTAGTGGCTAA
Source organism: Clostridium sp. UBA699 (assembly GCA_002298915.1). Classification (GTDB taxonomy): domain Bacteria; phylum Bacillota; class Clostridia; order Clostridiales; family Clostridiaceae; genus UBA699. The sequence goes on along the minus strand of DBML01000001.1, from coordinate 15,385 downwards.
GGTTGATGTTCGTTCCCTCCCTCTCGCTCCTGAGGACCGATATTATGTCTCCGACAACGGCGCTTCCAGTCGGGAGCTCTCCCGCGCCCTTTCCGTAAAGCATGAGCTCTCCGACGGCGTTTCCTTTGATGAACACTGCGTTGAAGGCATCGTTGACGTTTGCCAGAGGATGTATGGCCGGTATCATTGCCGGATGCACCCTGAGCTCTATTTTGCCGTTTTTGTCGTTTGCTATTGCGAGCAGCTTTATCACGTAGCCCATCTGCTTGGCGTAGCTTATGTCTATGGGCTTGATCTTTGTTATGCCTTCAGAGTAGACGTCCTTTATGTCCACCTCCGTTTCGAAAGCAAGCGAGGCCAGTATGGCCAGCTTGTACGCCGGATCGTAACCTTCAACGTCTGAGGTCGGGTCTGCTTCAGCGTAGCCCTTTTCCTGCGCCTCTCCCAGGGCATCCTCGAAGGCCATCCCTTCCTGAGTCATCTTCGTCAGGATGTAGTTTGTCGTTCCGTTTATTATGCCCTTTATCCCTTCTATCTTGTTGGCAGCAAGGTTCTCGTTGATTCCGTTTATTACAGGTATTCCGCCTGCCACGCTGGCTTCGAAGTTTATGCTCACCCCGTTTGCTTCCACTTCCCTGAATATTTCCCTGCCGTGGGTCGCTATGAGCATCTTGTTAGCAGTCACCACGTTCTTCTTGTTTCTTACGGCCCTCAGTATGTAGTCCATGGCCGGCTCTATTCCTCCCATAACCTCCACAATTATCTCGATGCTTTCGTCGTTTATTATCGAGTCAGCATCCGTAGTGAGAAGCTCCTTTGGAACCTTGACCCCCCTGTCCTTGTTTACGTCCCTTACAAGTATCTTGGCAATCTCTATGTCGTAGCCTGACCTCTGCGCTATCTCCTCGCCGTTTCTCTGCAGGATGTTCCATACTCCCTTGCCCACGTTTCCCAAGCCAAGCAATGCAATTCTAACCTTTTTCATCTCTTTTCCTCCATCCATTTGATTATTTCTATATTACCCTAACTCCTTCAAAATCCGGCTCAAGCACCACAGCTCTCCAGCCTCCGTCAAGTTTCGAGAGGAACTCCTCTATGTCCTCCCTGAAACTCTCTGCGTCTTCTTCGTCGACCACGGCCATAAGAGTGGAGCCTGATCCGCTTACGAACTCCCCGAGAGCCCCAAGCTCCTTCGCTTTTGCGAAAATGAGATCTGCGTTTTCTATCAGCGTCTTCCTGTACGGCTCGTGAACCCTGTCGCTGAGGCACACCCTGAGCTTGTCGAGCTCCCCGTTGTTCATAACGTTGATGAGCATCGCCACCCTGGAAATGTTGAATATGACATCCTCCTTGCTGTAGCTAGAGGGCACGACCTTCCTAGCCATTGCCGTGCTTACCTGGAAGGAAGGTATCATTGTCACGAACCTCAGCCTCTTAGGCACGTTCACCTTGGAGTAGATCACCTTGCCTTCCACAGTCATGGATGCCACCATGCCCCCCAAGGCTGCAGGGACGACGTTGTCCGGGTGCCCTTCGATCTCAGTCGCCATATCAATTATGTCGGCCTTGCTCATTACGTTCCCCATAAGCTCGTTTGCGGCGCATATGCCGCCAACTATGCAGGCAGAGCTGCTTCCCAGCCCCCTGCTGATCGGGATGTCGCACCTTTTTACGCGGATCTCGAAGCCTTCGTAGTCGTAGTTGTACTTGTCGAGCGCCTTGACAAGGCTTGTGTATATCATGTTTTCCCTGTAGTCATCGCTGCTCAGCTCGCCGTCGTTGTATACGAGTGTTTCGCCCTTCTTCTCCTCGACCGCTATGTCGTTGTAGAGATTGAGCGCCATCCCGAGCACGTCGTATCCAGGTCCCATGTTTGCAGTAGTTGCAGGTATCCTCACTTTAACCATTTCCATATCTCCTTTACTCCCTTAATCCTCTAGCACCATGATCTTTTTGAAGCCCTTGAGCAGGCCGCTTTCCCTGAGGCTGCCAATGAACCTCTCCACCTGAGCCTCGTCCTTTGCCTTTACGAATGCCGAAACCTCGTCCCCCTCTGCTCCGAACTCTCCTGCAAGTATCCTGCAGTTTGAGAAGTCCTCGCCCAGCTTCTTCATTACCTCTATCCTGCTGCGGGATTTCACCCTCAGGAGCCAGCTGCTTTCCTTCTCCCACTGGTTCTGCATCTCTGCAACCTCGTAGTCGAACATCATGGGGTTTTCCTTCCTGTTCTGGATTATGTCGGCTATGTCCCCGAACATTGCGCTTGCTGTAGGCATCATGCCTGCTCCCTTTCCAGAGAACATCACATCTCCCACCGCGTCGCCTTCAACGAGAACGGCGTTGTACTCGTTGTGTATCCTGCCAAGCTGCGATTCCTTCTTCACCATTACCGGGGCCACGGATGCATACACGCATCCTTCCACGACCTTGCTTATGGCAAGCAGCTTTATGCTGCAGCCCATGCCTTTGGCGAACCTGAAGTCATCGCTATCTATTTCATTTATGCCTTTCGCATCAATTGATTTCCAATCCACTTTTTTCTGGAATGCCATTGTTGAAAGTATGGAAAGCTTTCTGGCTGCGTCCAGCCCCAGCACGTCGCTCGACGGGTCAGCTTCCGCAAACCCAAGCTGCTGCGCCTCTTTGAGAGCTTCCTCGTACTGCATCCCTTCGTCGTTCATCTTGGAGAGGATGAAATTTGTTGTCCCGTTAAGGATAGCCTTCACGCTGCTTATGTTGTTGCCTATGAGGCAGTCGCTGATGGATTTCAGTATCGGGATTCCTCCTCCAACGCTAGCTTCGAATCTGAGCTCCACGCCGTTTGAGCTGGCGATGTCCAGGAGCTTCGCTCCATGCTCCGCTATGAGGTCCTTGTTTGCAGTGACCACATGCTTCTTTGATTCAAGCGCCCTTTTCACGTAGTCGTAGGACGGGTAAACTCCCCCCATCGCCTCGACCACTATGTCGATGTCTTCCTTCATGACATCGTCGAAGCTGTCAGTGATCTTTGCTCTGTATTTGCTTTCGCTGTATTTCTCTACGTCCCTTACAAGTATCTTTGAGAGCTTCAAGCCCTCGTTCATTCCCTTAACAAACCTGTCCTTGTTGCTGCTTACCAGTTCAACTACGCCGCTTCCAACAGTTCCATAACCTAACATTGCTATCTTTGCCATTTCTTTTCCTCCTCAACTTTTTTTCTCTGCCAACGATGATGCCGGTGCCATCCGTTTCCATAAAGTTCACTCCTCTTCTAATTTTGCTTATAAAAAAACACTCATCCCGTACATGGGACGAATGTTACCGTGGTTCCACCCAAATTACAATGCAGCTCCTGCACTGTCACTCAAAATCCTTTAACGCTGATCATGCGGATATACCTACTTCTGTTTCAGTACTCAGCTCGGAGGTGGTTTTCGAAGATGCTTGCACAGGGTACCTTTCAGCCGCCGGGTTCCCCTCTCTTGATGCAGTCCATCGTCTACTCTTCCTCTTCAATGCCGTTTTTTTGTAATAAAAAAACCCGCCCCAAATCCTGGGGCGAGTATTATCGCGATTCCACCCAAGTTAATGGACGAACAAACCTGTCCATTATCTCTAAAATCTGTAACGCCGATCACGCGGATACACTTACTGATGCTTCAGTGTTCAGCTCCGAGGTGGTTTTCAAGGATGCTTGTACGGGAAACCTTTCAGCCACTGGGTATCCCTCTCTTGGAACAGTCCATCTTTTACTCTTCCTCTTCAATGCAGTTCTTTTTTGTATTGTTAGTATCATACCAGAATGCATTTTTGCTGTCAATGATATTTTTTAAATATTGTATATTTTTTTGACTATTTCTAAAAGTAAAGAAATTGATATATTTTGTAAAAGAGCTCCACCTTTTTGACGTAGCTGGCAGTCTCGGGGAACGGTATGTCGGTGAGTGTTTTCCCGTCCGAGGAGTGCTGGGGATCGTCCAGCCATTCCCTCACGTTGCCCCTTCCCGCGTTGTACGCGGCCAGCACAAGCTCCGTGCTGCCGAACTCCTCCTCCAGGTTCCTCATGTACCAGCAGCCTATCATTATGTTAGTCTCCGGGTCCTTGAGCATTTCTGTGGTGAAGTCCTTGAGCCCCATCTTTCCTGCAGCCCAGTGCGCCGTCTCCTTGGTGATCTGCATCAGGCCGTAGGCGTTCTTTGAAGATACAGCATCTGCCTCGAAGTTGCTTTCAGTCTTGATCACCGCCGAGACAAGCACGGGGTCAAGGCCGTATTTCTCCGAATATTCCGCTATGTAGCTGTCGTACCTGAAAGGCATTACCGCCTCCTTAATCGTGTTGATGTTCAAAACTGCGAAAGCAATGAGCCCGAGTATCACCATATTCCTTATAAACTTCAAATCAAACTGCTCCTTTTGCTATTCCTAATTTGGCCAGGATTTCGCGCACTTCTCTTTTTGCTTCGTCTAACCCCTTTGAGTTGTCCACAACGAAATCCACCATTTCCTTCTTCTTGTCAAGGTCCATCTGGCAGCTTATCCTGCCCATGATCTGTCCAAGCTCCATGCTGTCCCTTTTTGCAACCCTCCTGATCTGGGTCTCCCTGTCCACCCAGACGAGTATGTTGGCGTCCATGAGCTTGTGCATCCCCGCCTCGATCAGCGTCGGCGCGTCGAGGAAGCAAACGCTTGCCCCGCCTTTCTCTAGCCTGTCCATCCTGTCGAATGTCTCTTTTTTGATGAGCGGGAGGATGACCGCCTCGTATTCCGCCAGCTTGTCCCTGTTCCGGAAAAGGTAGTCCCCCAGCTTTCTCCTGTTCAGCTTTCCATCTTCGCCGAAGAATCCCTGCCCGAACTCACTCCTGATGAATTCCAGTATCTCCGGGTAGATGTCGATGACCTCCCTCGCAACCTGGTCCGCGTCGACCACCTGGTACCCGAGCTCCCTCAAATACGCCGAGATCGTGCTTTTCCCGCTGCCTATTCCGCCTGTAAGCCCAATCCTGTACATATCGCCACCTACTTCGCTTCGTACCAGCTGCCGCCGACGTTGATGTCGACCTCGAGCGGAACCTTGAACTCGATCACGTTCTCCATCTTGTTCCTGACTATTTTCCTCACCTCGTCCAGCTCATCCTTGTATACGTTGAGGATTAGTTCGTCGTGGACCTGCAGTATGAGCCTGCTCCTGAGCTTCCTCTTCTCGAGCTCCCCGTATACGTCAACCATGGCAAGCTTGATTATGTCCGCAGCGCTGCCCTGTATAGGGGTGTTCATCGCCAGCCTTTCGCCGAAAGCCTGAACGACCTTGTTCGAGGATTTTATCTCCGGCAGGGACCTCCTCCTGTTGAGGATAGTTGTCACGTAATGGTTCTCCTTTGCGAAGTCCACTATGTCATCCAGGTATTTCTTGACGCCGGGATACCTCTCGAAGTACGTGTTGATGTAGCTCTTGGCTTCCTTCCTGCTTATCTTGAGGTTCCTGCTGAGGCTGAAATCGCCTATCCCGTACACGATGCCGAAGTTCACGGCCTTCGCGTTGCTTCTCATAAGAGGGGTGACCTCTTCGAGCGGCACCTTGAACACTTCGGATGCAGTCTTAGTGTGTATGTCCAGGTTGTTGTTGAAGGCATCTATGAACTTGCTGTCCCCTGATATGTGGGCCAGCACTCTAAGCTCTATCTGCGAGTAGTCCGCAGAAAGTATAACGCAGTCGTCGTTTTCAGGTATGAAGACCTTCCTAATCTCCCTGCCCAGCTCATACTTTATCGGTATGTTCTGCAGGTTCGGCTCCGTGCTCGAAAGCCTGCCGGTTGTCGTGACGGTCTGATTGAAGTTTGAATGTATCCTGCTGTCCTCATCTATCACTGCCCTGAGGCCTTCCACGTATGTGGAGAAAAGCTTTGAGAGCTGCCTGAAGTACGTTATCCTGTCTATTATCGGGTGCTTGTCGCTGAGCTCCTCAAGAACCTCCGCGTTTGTCGAATACCCTGTCTTTGTCCTCTTTATTACCGGCAGGTCAAGCTTCTCGAAGAGTATCTTGCCGAGCTGCTTCGGAGAATTAACGTTGAACTCCTCGCCAGACATCTCGAATATCTCCTTCTGGACCTTGTCGAGCTCGCTCCTGAATTTTTCCCCGAGCTCGTTCAGCTTCGAACCGTCGACCCTGAAGCCCTCAGTCTCCATGGCTGCGAGGACGTCCTCCAGCGGCTGCTCGACCTCGTAAAGCAGCTTTTCCATGCCTAGCTCGCTTATCCTTGCGCTCATCTTCTGATGCAGCTGCGGGAAGAGGGATACCTGCCTCACCCTGAGCTCGTCGCCCGTCTCCTTCAGGTCGAGCCCCAGGTACTCGTGGATAACGGAGTCGAGCTCGTAGTCGCCAACCGAGGATTCTATCAGGTACGCCGCTATCTTTATGTCGAAGATTACGCCGCGGAAATCAACCCCCGCCCTGTGTAGGATGGCGTGGGGAGCCTTGACGTCGTAGCTCACCTTCTTAACATCTTCAGCCTTCATTATTTCGTTCATGAGCTCCACGGCCTTCTTTTCGTCCTCCTCTAAGAGGTGCTGAGGCCTCATTGAGTAGTTGATGCCCTTGAAGTTCACGAACACCTTCCCGACGGAGCTCTTTGAGAACACGCGGTAGTCGACCTCGTCGAAAAGAATGAAGACGGACTCCTCCCCGTTCTCCAGGATTGTGTCTGCCAGTACCTTGAGGCCCTTTATGTCCGTTACCTGCTCGAAGTCGAGCTTCTCGAGCACAACCGGCTTTTCCTGGGCCGTCCTGTGCTCCGGTATCTTGTCCAGCAGGGACTTGAACTGGAGCTTCATGAAAAGGCTCCTGACGCCGTCATAGTCGTAGGTTTCCTTGGACTTTATGGAGTCCATGTCTATGTGTATAGGCACATCCTTCATTATCGTGGCCAGCTTCTTGCTGAATATAGCCTGCTCGCTGTACTCGTGCAGGTTCTCCTTGAGCTTCTTTCCGCTTATGCTGTCTATGTTGCGCAGGACATCCTCGACGCTCCCGTACTCCTTTATGAGCTTGAAGGCTGTCTTCTCGCCGACTCCCGGCACTCCCGGTATGTTGTCGGAGGTGTCCCCCATGAGGCCCTTTACGTCGATGAACTGGTCGGGCGTTACGCCGCATTCCTCGATCATCCTTTTCCTGTCGTACATCTCTTTCTCGGTTATGCCCTTTTTCGTTATGACGACTTTCGTCCTGTCAGTGGCCAGCTGGAGTGCGTCCTTGTCCCCTGTCACTATGTAGACGTCTATGTCCTTGCCCTCAGCAGTGACGGCAAGCGTGCCTATGAGGTCGTCAGCCTCGAAGCCTTCCACCTCGTATATGTCTATGGCAAGCAGCTTCAGCAGGTCCTTTAGGACCGGGAACTGCTCCTCGAGCTCCGGGGGCATCTTTTTCCTGCCGGCCTTGTAGTCCTTGAAATTCTCGTGTCTGAAAGTCGGGGCCTTTTTGTCGAACGTTGCTACTATATAGTCAGGCTTTATTTCCTCTCTCATCTTGAAGAGCATGGTTACAAAGCCGTATACTGCGTTAGTGTTTAGTCCTTCGGTATTAGTTAGCGGAGGCAGAGCGTAGAAAGCCCTGTTCATCAAGCTGTTTCCATCTAGCACCAATAATTTTTCTTTCTCCAAGTAATACACCTCCAAATATCGCGTTTCCCGTCAATTATACCACAAACGAAGCCTTTGCCGAGTTTTAGTTTTTGGGCGCCTCCATAAACTTCTTGGCGCGCAGCCTCAGCGTGGACTTGACGCTCGTTATGTCGCGCTTGTTGTGGCTTGCCATCCAGAGGTACAGGAAGCCCGCCGGAAGGAAGAACAGCTGGAATATGGTGAGCGTCCACTCGTAGTTGAGGGGACTTGGCGCAAAGACCGAGATGCCCGCCAGCATGAAGCTGAAGGCGGCGTTTCCTATGGTCCTTCCGATGCCGTTTGCCAGGTTGCCCAGGCTGTAGGCCGTTGCCCTATCCTCGGGAAGGTTCACGTCTGTGATGAGCGCAATCCAGTTCGCCCCGTTGGACGACAGGGCCTGGCAGGCTATTATTGATAGCAGGAATATCCCGCCTACCCACGGATTGAGGAATATCTGATGCAGCATGCCGAACAGAATGGATATCGAGTTGCCGTCGGTCGGAAGCTGCAGGTTTTTCATAGGGATGAAGTACATGGCTATGTAGGCAGGTATCGCGAGGAACATGAAGATCGAGGCGAACCTGGCCCTGGCCCTGAGGGATTCCTTCTGCAGCTTGTCCCCGTAGTAGCCTATGAATGTGGCGGTGAGTCCGCCTATCTGGAAAAGGGCGTAGAAGTAGCCGGATGCGATGACCGCAGTGCCCGCGCTGTACCCCTGCTGCATTATCTTCGAAAGGTAAAGGGTAGGCAGCCATATCAGCGTTCCAGTCGGGATGTTGTAGAAGAACGCTTCGAGGAAGAGGTAGATGTTGCTCTGCTTCTTGAACAGCTTCTTCACGTTTTCAAGCTTCATCGTGTAGTCGTACTCGCAGCCGATCTCGAACACCTGGTGGAGCTCAGGATCAGATGCCCCCTTGTTGGGCTCCTTGATGAAAACGTAAAGCGCTATGAGAACCATGCCGACTATGCTGACTATCTCGAACGGCGTCCTCCAGTTGTTTGAGGAGGTTGAAACTATTGACGCGAGTAGTGCGCCCGCTATGGAGCCGAAGCCCTGGGATATGCCCCATAGGCTGAGTATTGTACCCCTCATCCTGTGCGGCACAAGGTCCGACAGCATGCTGTACCCTATCGAAGATATGCAGCCCAGACCAATACCCGTTATGACCTGGAAAGCGACAAGCTGCCAGTAGCTGCCTGCCATTGATGTCAGGAACACGGAGACTGACCAGAATATGGTGCCTGCCATTATAAGCAGCTTCCTGTTGTATTTGCCAGCAAGGTATCCCCAGGCTACCGCCGAGACGGAAGTCACGAATATGTTCAGTGCGAGAACGAAGCCGAGGCTCGATATGTGCACGTTAAGATCCACAGAAATGCTGTGGAAAAGCGGAGGGAAAAGTCCCAGTATCATAAAGTCAAAACAGGCCAGGGCCAGGAATACTGCTATCGCATAAACGGTTCTGAAGTCAAGTTCTCTCATGATATAACGCCCCTTAAGTCAATTTTCCTTTTCTACTCATCTTAATATATTCTTAACCACAGGGCCTGTCAATCGCAAAATTATCCAAAATTGAGCTCCCTGACCATCCTGTCCGTTCCCAGCGTCGTGTTCCCAAAAACCTCCAAGGCGTTTCCCAGATACTTTTCCGGGTCGCCCATGGAAGGGCTGAAATGAGTAAGCAGAAGCTCCTTAACACTGCCGTCCTTCGCAAGCTGCGCAGCCTCGCGGAAGGTCATGTGCTTGCTCGCAAGCGCTTTGTCTAGGTTATCGTCGTCTCCGTATACGCCTTCGCATATAAAAAGGTCGCTGCCTTCGATGAAGCCAGGGATCGCTTCGGTGGGCCTGGTGTCGGTGATGAAGCTGATCTTTATGCCCTTCCTCTCCTCTCCCTGCACCATGTAACCGCTGTAGGCGCTCCCCTGGTATTCGATGGGCGATTCGCCTCCCTGGAGCCTGTTCCATAGCTCCTTCGGGACTCCGTTTTCCAACGCCTTCATCGGGTCGAACTCGGGCCTCCTGTGCACGCAGAAGCTGTAGCCAATGCAGGGCCAAGTGTGGTCGAGGTCGAGTGTTGATATCGTTATGTCAGGAATTTCATAAGAAAGCTCCAGTCCTCCGTATAGCTTTGAAAAGCCAAGAGAAGACTGCGGCGCCTCGACTATCTTAATCTCATAGGGCAGGAAGGGCGCGATCACCCTCAGCCCGTTTACTATATCCGTTATGCCGGAGGGCCCTATTACGGTTATCGGCTCCGTCCTCCCGCTGTTGCCAAGCGTTGTGAGCAGCCCGGGCAGCCCGACGGTGTGGTCGCCGTGGCCGTGTGTTATGCAGATGATGTCCAGGGACTTGAAACCCCAGCCAAGCATCCTCATGGACACCTGGGTGCCCTCGCCGCAGTCCACAAGGATCTTTCGCCCCTTATATCTTATGAGCAGCGCGGAAAGGTTCCTTTCTGGCATCGGCATTCCGCCGCCGGTGCCGAGAAGTGCTACTTCGATCATGGCGACCTCCTCCTTCACAGCATATATCAATGCCTGCTTTTCTCCTTTGCCATCCTCTTTTCGTTCAGCAGCTTTTCCTTGTTGGGCCTGCTGTCATCCAGCAGAAAGCCAGCCCATTCTCGGTCCAGCTTATCAGTGTTCTCCTGCCAGTACAGCAAACGGTTTGTGTAGTACTCTATCTTTTCTGTGACCGGCTCCCGGAAACTTTCCTTTCCGTATCTCAAGACCATCGCAGTCAGCTCGTAAAAGACCAGTCCCAAAGCATGCGTTTCCACGTGCACCGTTCCTCCGGCATGGCCGATTGCATGGCACAGCGCCCCGTACTCCCTGTCATTGATCTCCTTTGCAACCGCATGCGCATCCAGTATAGCTTTCTTTGCGGCTGGCATTTTGACTTTTCCCCTAGCCCATTCCTCGCTGACTTCAAGGCAGGTTCTTGGCCTGCGCTCTTGAGGGTACTTTTCTTCGAACTGCTTCAAAGGCATCTTAGCGCAGTCCAGCGCCCACATAACCATTGTGCGGTGCTTCTGCAGCTGGATCAGCTTTATCAGCTCCTGCAGGCACTGGCTGTCACGGGAAAACAGTATCTCGTTCCTTTTCTTCAGTTTTGTCTCAACATCCGCAAACATGGATTTCTTGATTTCGTCTTCTATCGACGCTCTCGAAATGTGCATTGCTTTTATCATCTTCTCGAAGCGGCTGTGGTGAGCGGTGCCCTCCTCGAATTTCAGCTGCGCTTTTTCACATTTGCTGATGATTGAGGATATTGGCCTAAGCGTTTCCTTCAATTCTTCATTTGAATATTTGTTCGCAGAGCTTCCACCTGCTATCAACGATTTTGAAATATACAGTGCTTTCAGCCTGCTCTTTAGCAGCGTGTGCTGAGAAGTCCCTTCAGCAAATTTTGGCTGCATTTTTTCGCATTTGCTAATAGTTGAATCTACAACCCGCAGCGCTTCTTCCAGTTCTTCTTCCTTGAATTTTTCCACAGCTTCTCACCTCGAATTCATTACCCTGTTAACAAATCCAATCAAAAGGAAATCAATAAATCAGCATTAACAGGTTGTGTTTATGAATATCTCGTTATCTCCTTCAAGAGCTAAAAGATTGCCCGTTTTAACCTTCCTGAAAAATCCTAGCTTATATGGCAAAGCTACTTTAACGCAATAATCATCTTTATGCTCTAAACTAACCAAAATCGCGTCTTCTTTTCCTGACGGCAGGCTTACCGATGCGTTCCAAACGATACCGCTTGCCTTTATCTCCTTGTCACACGCGAATTGTTTGCATGTCTCTCTTAGGTTATTAATCAAAGCTTCCGATTCAGGAAATTCATTGCCATCATAATACTCCACAAACTTCGTAGTTCCATCAATGTTCATAACTGCAGCATAAGGATAAAATTCGCCTTGCTTTTTTAGCAAGTTTATACCAACAATAATCAGCTCATTCATTAACGCTTCGCATTCTTCTTTAGGCGACATAATAGATCATCCTCTCTTATCAATACTTATCAAAAATCATAAAAGTTGGCATGCTCATCCTAAGGGAAATGGCATCCTGTAGGTAACACGAATACTGTCATTGCTCTTCAATAGCATCCCTTACCACATCGCTAATGTCTTTCCATTTTTTGAAGTCTTCTTCTATCTCAACAAAAGATTTCCCAAGAATTTCGCTTCTATTCCTTGCATCTTGCATTTTGAGAATTTTTAAAACTTCCTTTAGCCTCTCATCAATGTTGTTATTCAACTAAAAATACCTGTAAGTACTTCGAGTAAATTATCAGGGTATTTTTCCATTACCTTGTGTGCACAGCCATAAATATTATCTTCAATTGCTAAGTTGATGAGAATGTACCACAACTGTTCGAAATCCAATTCCGGCATCCTCATAAAGCCGTTTTCATTCCCCCAGCCAAAATCGTATGATTGTTGGAATACCCATTGAGAACTATCGACTTTATCAATGAGTATATCCGCATCTTCTTCTGATTGAACTAATCCGAAGTCATCTGGGGTTCTTTTGTTAAATCTAAAGCTTAATAGAAAATATTTTTTATTAATATCTGCAGTAGCCAAGATACACCCCCATCCACATTACATTTAAATAAGCTTAAAAAGGCTGGATAACATTAATTGTATTTAAAAAATATTTATCTATTTTAAAAATTCATTATACTTTTCCTATCAATCTTTTTTCCCATTCGTACTATCACAGCCTCATAATCAGGCATTTCTGTGCTTACTTTAATTTTAGATTCATCAGTTTTAATTATTATGTATGACAAATCATTACTATACTCAACTTTCTTAATATCTTGCCAGTAGATTTTTTTGCTTAAATTAAACATATTCGAATATACTATTCTATCGTCAAATAGTTCAATTTTCGTATTATGAACTATGAGAAAAATTGTAACTCCTAAAAGAAACAAACTTGAAACTAAAGAAAAAAACGCTACCGCACTTTCCGAATCATTAATTTTCCCAATACCTATCAGTTGTACGACAACGCATATAACCGATGCTATTATGGCCATAATACCAACAATATTATATTTCTTACTATACTTGATTACAAAATATTCATTTTCATTAAAGTATCTCTCCACATTGCTTCCATCATCAAACGAAGATGTTCTTATATATCCCATAAACAATGGCAATATAACCATAGAAAGTAGAACTCCAATTACTGCTGCGTTCATTGAGTTACCTCCATTGTTATAGTTGATTGATTTTTTCAATAATATCGTTTAATAAATCAATAGGTTCAACTTCTAATCCAATTAGATCGCCATTCCAGTTTGTGCCGACCAACAGATTATCCTCTGTTAAACCAGTAAGCCAATTCTTTACAAAGAGATCTAATGGGATTGACGTCGGCTCATACTCAACCCATTCTTCTTTCACACACCTTTGAGCATATGCCTTATCGGACCAAAACACCATAACATCTGTATCTTCATACTCATTTGATGGTGCTACCGCCCAGCCGTCCTCATTCTTAATTTTTAACCCCCATACAGATTCATTTTCAATTATTCTATCAACAAATGTATCGTATCTTTTTTGTGCATTTATTTCCAAATCAATTTCATTACTCATGTTTAGGTTTCCTTTCATTTAAACTTTATTGATATTTCTTTGATAGCTTGTCATAATCTACTGAGACGTCTTAAAAGAACGAGACGAATTATTTAAATCATAAATCATTATTAGTAACCAATAAAGATTGTTAATAAACTACAAGTGAGAATTACTGTAAACCCTGCACTTATGATTTCTAAATATTTTAGCAAAGGTGTTCTCTTACAGTCATGTTAGCATATTTTTTTCTTTTTAAGATTGAAATAAATAAAATAAAACCTGTGGCAGTAATCATTGAAGATATTATAAAAAACACCTTAATAACTAATTTAAACATCTCAACTTGCATATACTTCTTTCATTTCCCTTTCTATTTATTCGCATTTAACTACTAATCTTCACTATCATTAAATTGCTTAATGAATCTTTTTAGTGTGCTATGACTTTGAAAATTATTTTTTTAAGCTTGATAGATAATCAGTAGCATTTATCGCTGTTGTTGGTGGCAGTTTCTTTTTGCAATTCAAATCCGTTAATTTTTCAATACTGTTATGCACTTCAAACCATTTTATTGCATCTTGAAATATTTCTAAATACGATTTAGTACCATCTATTCTAGATTTTAAATGACATCTGTATTCAGGAGGATTAGTTTCGTCCCCTAAAGCTTTGATATATATGGCGACGTTAATATAGTATTCCTCACTGTACAAAGAACCTTGAACATTAAAAACAAATATCAAATCCTCAGTTGATTTATGCCATGTTGACCTTGTTTTTCTAAAACCCTCACCTTTTAATAATGGTTTAAAATGTAAAATTATTTCTTCTCGAGAGAGCTTGTTATCCATAGTTTCCTCCGAATATTTCTTTTTTTATTAAAGTTGCCATTTTTAATTGATTAATAATATCCTACTGAAACGTTTTATAAGAAAGATACTCACTATCATTTTGTCTAATAACTCCATGCTTTTAATCTTTTTCAATAATTATAGTATTATTCTTATAGGTTGCATTAAAATATCTTTCCTTGTATTTGGAAGATGATTTTTCTAATTGTTCGATACTTTTTATCCACTTCACAAATTGGGGAAGAACTTCATTTAACAGCCCTTCTCTTGCAATCTGAGCATCTTTATTAACAAGCGCTCCTGCTGTGATATACAATCGATGATAATTTACATTCTCATTTGGCAACCAGAAAAACACTTTAAAAATTGACCCTAATAAGTCCGGTTTTGTATATATTAACGTTACATCGGTCTCAATTTTATTATCTGTAAGTATTTTTTCTAATATTGATGTTTTAAGCACAAATGAAAAATCGTTAGGTATTTTATCTTTTGAGATTGATGAAATCATATGCTCACCTTCTATTCCCATTCTTTTGATAATCCATAGTTGATAAAATACTACTGGGACGTCTTATAAGAATATTCAGTATTACTTAATCTTTGTATTTAATTGCGTCGTATAAAGCTGCTATCAAAGACAATGTTACAAAAGCAATTGCATAAGTAATACCACCAAGTGTCTTATCAATAAAAAAATAAACCAGAATTCCGATTATGAGGCTAATAAAATTGGCGCTATTAAATAAAATATAAAATTCAGGCATAATCCCTATTCCAACGGGTGCGCCAAATAATATGGAAATATACTTTGGCACTTTAACTAAGTGTTCTTCACTTTTAGCCTTGAAATATGCAATTACATAGTTCAAAGAAAACCAAAGTAATATCGACCGCAAAACAGTTTCTTCTCTCATCAATTTCCCTACCTATCAGATTTATACGTAATGTTCTATTGTTCTTCGTTAAGTGAACCATTTTTGAAGATTCCGAAATAACTATTTTAGAATATGTATTCAACCCATTTGCCAAGTTTTTCATAAATCCCCTCTGCGGTTTTCCAAATTCTCTTCCTTTAATCCTTACTGGAGAAATAATATCATGCTGACAATCCGCTATTGGCTTCATTAATACTAATCCAATCATACTGTATAATATTATAGTCTGATATGCAGATTTCTTATGCTTCCTCTAAGATTCAAAATAGTAATCTGTATATGCGGAACATCATAAGTAGTATTATACAAAAATAGATAACCCCCATCTCGTGAGTCTTATAACATTACCTTTTTAACTTCGCTTAAT
>DBML01000017.1 GCA_002298915.1 Clostridium sp. UBA699 | reverse complement strand
TATCTCCGCGGCCCTTGCTGCTTCTGCTATTTTTCGTTCATGTATATCTGTCCAAGGTTCATGAAATATGTTATCTTGTCCTGCTGAGTGTCGACGTTGATCTCCACGTTTTTGAACACCAGGAGCAGGTCCGCTTCCGGTGTCTCGAGCTTAAGCGTCATATCCTCGAGCGTTCCGGTTTCGCCGGTCTGCTTTCCAGGAGGATACTTAGCGGTTATCCTGTCCGCATACTCCTTCATGCTCTTCTCCAGGATAACTTTGCCGTCAAGCTCAACCTTCAGGGTAGGCATGCCGTTCTCCTGGCTCATGTTCCAGCGGATGGTGTACGTTCCCCTGTTTCCTTTCACCGTAGACGTCGCATCCCCTTTGCCTTCGTTGTTCACGTTGACGGCCCATCTGTACCCGCTTATGTCCAGAGCCGCGCTTGGCAAGTTCAGATATGTCCCTGAATATTCGCCCTTGCCTGGGTACTGCGTCTCGGGCCAGGTCTGCTCGAAGCCCAGCTCCTTCTTGAAGGTGTCTCCCTCGGCAAGCTTCTTGTCGAACCAGGAAGGCAGCTTCGCGTCCTGAGCGTATGCCAGGTAGCTGACAGCATCGGTGATTGCTTCCCTGACAGCTTTGTCGGGCTCCGATGCAGCCGGCGCCAGCTTTCCGTCCTGAAGCATGTTCTGGCTCACAAGGAGCTTCTCGAGCCTGCTAACCTGGGATGCCACCGGCAGCTCGTTGTAGCCGGTCAGCGGCAGCACTGAGAAAATAGCCAGTGCGCATGTGATAAGCGCAATTACAATATGCGACTTGGATTTCATTGCTATAAGCAGCACTGCAGCTGCAATCCCTACGATCCAGAGCAGCATGAAGAAGTATTCTGTGTCCTTCATCCCGTATTTGCCGAGCTGCACCACCAGCGCCCAGGCCTCGAAAGCTAGTATCAGGATGGCCGCAAAGGGATAGAACCTCTTGTAAAATTTCGCCAGCCCCGATTCCAGCCTGGTGACCATCAAATGGAGCCAGATTCCGAAGACTGCGAAGGTCGTCGATATGCCTGCAACCTCTTCGAAAGGCACCCTCTCGCCGGTTAGAAGCGTCCTTCCCACCCAAAGGAAAAGCACGACGGTCAGCGCCAGCATTATCGGAACCATTATGAACTCGAAAAGGATCTCCACGAACCGCGGCTGCTTCTGCGCCGCCTCCCTCTTCTCGTCCGCCGTGCCTTTGGTGAAGTCAGGAAAGTAGCCCGCGAAGATCGTGAAAGCCAGGAACCCAACTATGGTCCCGATATACTGATAAACCTTGTAGCTCATGTCCTGGTAGATCAGAGCCTGGAAAGCCCTTGCTACAGCAGAGGTTCCTGCCATTATTACAAGGCTGTATATGGCAGCTATGAAGAAGGCTTTCTGAGTCATGAAGAGGGATCTCTCGAAATCAGACTGCTCCTTGGGTCTGGACGCGAAAATTATGAAAGCGATCATGCTGACAAGCATGGCCACGCTCACCCTCGATGCCGCGATCCCCGAAACTGTGACGTAGGTTGTGTCGTACATGTTAGTGTGGCTGGCCGAGAACATGTACAGCAGGAGTAACGTGACTGCAACAACGGCAGCTCCCGCTGCGTTTGCCAGCTTGAAGGCTTTATCGCCCTCGTATCTGCTCCTGGCATAGGTTATGGCTGCCAGGCTGAAAACTGCGCCCAGCGCGAAGGACCAGTGCAGGCAGTTGAACAGGAAGTTGTAGGGTGCCTGCTGAGGCCAGTCCAGCTGGATCCTTATCATTGTGACGACCGCGAAGCCCAGGGCGCAGGCTATTGAAGCCGGGAACGTCCTGAAGGCCTTTGCGGCTCCCGTGAAAATCTGAGAAATTGATCTTGTAAAAATATTCTTCATCAGTCGTATCTCCCCCTTGCGGCTATAGGCCAAACGTCCTCGACGATGCCGTTCCTTATGCAGAAATAAAAGTCGTGCTGGTTGACAGTTGTGCAACAGTGTGCAGGCTTCATTAGAACAGGATCTCCAGCCTTGTAGTGCCTCAGCTTTTCAGTCATGTCCACCAGGCAATGCTCCTCGTTGCAGGTCGTCCTCGCCTGCGGGTCGTCCACGAGGATAGGCTGTCCCTGATCTATCGTGACGCATTTCTCGCCTGCCGTGAGGACGATCCTCTCACCGTACACGCTGCAGACGGTTGCGAGGACATACACTGCCTGCCTGAAAGGAAGGCCTATCTTCTCCGAGTGGTAAGCTCCCTCCATCTGCACGTAGCTTCCAGGCTGCACCTCGGTTACTCCTGGGTAGACTGCAGTGAACTTGACTGTTCCGGTGCTGCCGCTGCTCATTATCTCCACATGGTGCCCCTTCTCCTCCAGGGCCTTCTTAACCTTAGCGGCGAAGCCTACCCTCTGGGTTACGAACAAGACCTTGTCGTCGTCCGTCTCGCATTCGTCTCCCCTGTTCTCGTAGGCCTGTATGCCCTTAAGGCTGACGTTGTCCAGGCTCCTGATGTGCTCGGCGAGCTCAACCGCTTCGGGTATTGTCCTTACGCCGCACCTGTTGATGCCGATGTCCACTTCGAGGAAGAGCGGAATATGTACGCCGAACTTCTTAGCCCAGTAGGATATCCTGTCCGCGTTCTCCTTGCTGTCCACGGCTGGCATTACCTCTGCGTACCTGTTGAGGCCCGCCAGCACCCTTATCTTGCTGTCCCCTATGACCTGGTTGGCAATCAGGATGCTCTTTATGCCCGAGTGCGCCATGACGACGGCTTCCCCGAGCTTTGCGCAGGTGACGCCCACCGCTCCGGCCCTGACCTG
This sequence comes from Clostridium sp. UBA699, assembly GCA_002298915.1. Taxonomy (GTDB): domain Bacteria; phylum Bacillota; class Clostridia; order Clostridiales; family Clostridiaceae; genus UBA699. Next base: position 20,133 of record DBML01000017.1, on the reverse strand, counting down.
GAGGTGCGCCAGAGTAGGACATTTGTGCGTCTTTGTGTGTGGGCGAAGCTTCACGCCGTTTTCGTTCGCGTAGTCCTGCATAGTCTTTACGTTGTGGTCGACGGCGTCGAGGTCCAGAAGAAGGCACGGCGTCGGCAGCTCCGAGTAGTGCTTCCCTATGTAAGGTTCAGTTATCATTTCCAATTCCTCCTTTACAGTGTGTGATATTTAACCGCTTTGTACGGCTCCCTGGTAAGCGAGTCGATCTCGCCTTTCCACTTCCTGAAGTGAGCCGTTTCGCGGTGCTTAATGTGGTCCTCCGGCATTAGGTAGACCTCGTGGAAAGCGAACTTTGAGGTGTCCTCGTACTGCTGTATGACGTCGAAGGCTATGACGCCCTCCTCCTTGAGGCTGTTTAAAGCGTTTTCGGAAGAAATTTCCTTGAAACGCTCTATGCATTCGGGCTTGACATCGAAGGTTACGTATACTATGTGCATCGCCAATTCATCCTTTTCGTGTCTTACATTATTCTGCAGGGACCCAGCGAATCCCTCTATTTGCAACTGATTTGTTTGCCTGTCATTCAGAATATAAGATTTCCGTGTAGACCATCTGCATGAGAAGCCCCCTGCCGTCCTCCATGGGTTTCTCCGGGACGGTCTTCTTTCCCCTAATCGCCATCTCCCTGCCCATAACCGCAAGGCAAAGTGCGTCGACAGCGTCGTCAGCCTTCTTCCTTCCCGGAACCTGGGCCAGGAACCTGTCCACCGCAGCCTCTGCTCCGGGGAAGCGTTTTTCAAGGAGCTCGAGCCTCCTCTTCTTCCCTTCATCCGTCTTCTTGTCTCCGAGCTCCGTTCCGATGCCCGAAAGCTTGAGGAAGCAGAACTCTGGATGGCTCTCAAGAAGCCTGTTCTTCCATTCCGGGCTACCTTCGAGGAACTCGTCCACCTGCCTTATTGCCCTTGTGATCCCAAGGCTTTGGAAGGAGAGGCTTTTCCCAAGAACCTCTTTGTTCAGCGCCTTCGCAGCCTCATGGCTTTCCGCGTAGACGGCCTGCCTGCAGGGAACGCCGAATATGGTCGAACCCTTCCTTCCCAGGGCTTTTCGCACCGCAGCGTCCGGCCTGAGGTGTTCGCTGTATTCGGGAAGTCCGACAGGTATGTCGATCAGGTAGCTTTCGCAGTCCGGGTAGCTGCTGCAGATTTCGCCTATGGTGTCGAACTTCCCGACTTCGATGTCCGAATCAGAGATTCGAACGGCAACCCACTTGCCCTTGCAGCCGTCTATGCCTAAGAAGCTGCGGCCTTCTCCCTTCCATGTGAGTTTCTTGAAGGCGTAAAGGAACTCTTCCCTGACGCTTGACATGCTTCTCTCGCTGAAGTCATGCTCCGCTAAAAGCTCAGGCTCCTTCTCGAAGATCGGCACACCCATGAGCTCAACGAACTCGTGGTGGAGCATGGTGTCGTCGATCTCGGCTACAGTCCCCAGCTCCTCATCGCTCAGGTCCGGGAGCCCGAACCTTGAATATATGGCTTTCTGCAGCCTTTCCTCTATAGGAAGGTATTCTGTCATGTTCCTCTTCACAGGCCTCGTAAGGTCAGAAATGTAGCTTTCGCTGGCATCGTGGAGCAGGCATGCCAGCTGGATCCTGCCCGGGCAGCCTCGGGTTTGCGCCTCCCTGAAGCAGTTAACCGAGTGCTGGGCTACCGAGTAGAAATGCTTGAGGTGCCCGTTCCCCCTTGTCATCATGGAAAGGGCGTGGGCGATGTCCTCTATGCTTATGTCCTCCTCCGATGGTTCCAGAGGATAGAATTTCGTTTTAGAGTGAGTCAGTATGTAGTCTGACATATTTGTCCCTCCCTTAACATTATTTGAAAAGATCCGGATACGTAGCCTTCAGAGCCTCCGTTTTGCTTCCTTCAAAACATTGCAGCAGCATCCCGAGGAGTTTATATTTTTGAAAGTCACTCTGCTTCATTCCATTCAGGATTTCATCCTTGCTAAGTTTGAGCTTTTCCTCTGCGAGCCACCTTGTCGCTTCGATGCCTTTCTCCCTGTTCCAGAATCCGCGAGGTACCCTCATAAACTCCCATGCCTTGTATCTCCCAGGATATGCTTCCATAACTGCAGTCACCGGGCTTGACCTGAAGTGGATCAATGCGCCGTAAAGATTGTTTTCAAGAAATACTTTCCTGTTAATCTTTTTAACGTCATCATCATTCCACTTCAGTCTCTCTTCTATCAGCCACTTGACAGCCTCGACAGCTTTTCCTCTTGTCCATTTAACGTTCTTGGAGCTCAGGAATTCCCATTCCCTGAATTCCCCGGGATAGGCATCCAGCACTGCCTCTACACCTCTTCTGTAGACGCGCAATACTGAGAAGAGACCGTTGTCATTGAATACTTTATTGCTGAAATTATTGATGATATCTTCTCGTGTCCAACGCAGCTTGTTTTCGAACAAATCTCTCACAGCTTCTATGCAGCGCTCTTTAGTCCAATACCCGCTCGGCAAGTATGGAAGGTCTGTCTCCTTGAACCTGCCAGGATATGCATTCTCAAGCGCATAAAAAGGACTCCCTTCAAAAACTGCAGCCATCATGCCCTTCAGTCCATTTTCGCTGAATGTATGGCTTGTGACTCTGCTCATGATTTCCTGATCCGACCATTTCAGTTTCTCTTCAAAAAGCCAGCGGGTTGCAGATGCTGCATTTTCCAAAGTCCAGAATCCTTTAACGGTTTTTGTGATCTCCCACTCCCTGAACTTTCCTGGGTACATGAATTCCACAGCTTTAAAGGGCTGGTTCTTGAACCTCATATTCAGCATTCCTGATAGCCCGTTGTCTTTGAAATCATCAGATTCTATTTTCCTCATAGGGTTGCTGGTGTCAATCTCCAGTTTCTCTTCAAAGAGCCACTTCATCGCTAAACGGCAGTTCTCGTCCGTCCAGAAATCATGTGGCTTTTTTGCCATTTCCCAGGGTCTGAAAATCCCCGGATAAGCATTGTCAACAACCTGGAAAAGATCCTGGCCATAGCAATTCAAATACATCCCGTCCAGCTTATACCTCTTCATGACTTCATGTTTGAATTTCTTTTTTATGTCTTCCGGAGACCAGCTGAGAATTTCCTCGAAGAGATACCTGGTGACTTCCCTCGAATTGTCCTTGCCGTCCGTTTCCGACCAGAAATAAGCCGGAAATGCTTTGAGTTCACCGGAAAGAACAAGCTTGTATACTTCCACCGCAGTGAGGAGCTCAGTATTGATCCTTTTTTTCTTGTTGCCCATTGCTTGCACCTCAAAATATCATGTTTCAGATTTTTCCCTGATGTCAGTTTACCATAATTTTGCCATGACCTGCAAAAGAAAAAGCCTGCGACAGTGCCGCAGACTTCGAATTCTGTTCAGTTGCTGTATTCATAGCTTATCCTTCCGTCCTGGTTTGTGCTGTACTCCATCCCGGCTTTCTGGAACAGGCTTATGTAGGCGCTGTTCTCCTTTTTTTCCAGGTTGTAAGCCTGTTCAGCCAGCCTTCTTATGCAGTCCCTGTCGCCCTGGCTGATAGTCCTCTCGGAGTTGAACTGCGCATAGCAGAGTGCGCTCTTCACAACCGTGAATTCCTGAAGATACAGGTTCTCGAGTTCCAGCAGCTGCTCATTATCGGTGCTTATGCTGCTCCTGCAGGACATGAGGGTTTCGAGCTGTGAATTTATGGCTGCTTCCGAATAGCTCCTTTTCCCGGAGTACATTTCCTCGAGCAGCTGCATGCTTCTCTGCATGCAGTCCTTCGTATTTGCGTTGCCGCTGATGTACTCGTGGATAGCGAGCTTTACCCCGCCTTCCGAGCGTTTGTCGTTGCCTGCTGCATACACGCTCCAGCATAGCGTGAGCACCGCTGCCAGTGCGGCTGCTCCCAGAACCACCCTTTTCCTCATCTTCATCCCTCCAAAAACTTCAGCCCATCGGCGAATTATTGTTAAACATTTAACTATTTTCAAAAACCAGCATCAGCCTTAAATCAACATTTGCCAATCAACAACATCTTGCCGAACCATGGTTAACCGATTATATTGTTAATATTATAACATAGTTTCAAGGTAATTTGAAGCTCCGAAAAGAACAATTTTAATATTTTAAAAAAACCCCTCGGCGCCTGCTTCAGCACCGAAGGGATCATTAGATTGTCTGCTTTATACCACGCCCTCCAAGCCGTTCACCGCCGCCTGCTCATCCTCGCCGATCGGTATGACTATGCACCTCTGTCCGTCGACAATCTGAGATCTTATCTGAGGCACCTTTTCAGGCTTCACCTGAAGGATGATGTCGTATGAAGCCTCCTCCTTCTTGTCTTCGATTTCTGAATCCTGGTTTTCTTCTGAACCGGCTTCCACTAGAGACTCCTGCTTCATCCGCTCCAGCCTGGTTTCAAGTATCTCCACCTGCCTTTTAAGGTCCTCCTCTCTCCTCTTCTGAGCGTTTGCCTTCATCGCCTTCGGGTCTATAAGGTTTTCCGCCAGCGGTAGGTCTTCACCGAAGCTATCCTCATAGTTCTTTTCAATCTTCGCTGTGACTTCCTCCGGTACACCGCTTTCGATAAGAAGTTCCTGCACATCGTTCTTCGTCAGGGCTATAGGTTCGCTGTCAGTATCCCCGTAGACAGAGTTGTGCTCCTCTATCATTGTGCTCAGGTTGTCCTGTATCTCAAGGAACACCTTTTCAGCTTTTTCCTCGTCGGCGCCGAAGGTATCCTTGATGACAGACTGAAACGTCTCCTTCTGTATAGCCGTGGTCTGTTTCGGTTTGCAGCCCAGGGCGTTTTCCATCAGCTCAGGATGTGTGTCCTTTGGATTCCTGGTGTAGTACATTACCGTGTTGACGTCCGAGCTCCGGTCGATGAAAGCGGGGAACACGAAGCCGTTGGTAGGTGCCTCTACAACCCAGTCCCTTGTGCGCGATTTTATCCTGTTCTCCTCCTCGAAGTACCTGAGGCCGGGATCCAGAAGCGAGACAGGGCATATTGCGCAAAGCACGTACTCGAATACCTCCTCGGATTCGTCCAGCTTCGAATTGTCGGTTGCCTTTGCGATGACATCGTAGGCGTCGTGGAAAAGGAGTATCAGGAGGTTGCCAGTGTAATCATAGTTGTCGATTACAGCTCTGTAGAAATCGTCCAGCAATGCGTCATCCTTCAGCTGGCTGCCCTTAAGCTGCAGGAGGGAAATCTGCCTCTCGTTTGTTAGGTCATCATTCAGCGGGAAATTCAGCTCAAGGATATTGTTCCCGACGGTTCCGGAAAGCACTTTCTTGGCGATTTCCATAAACTTGAAGTAATCGTCCTCCTCCAGGTTAAGAAAGGTTTCCCTGAATCTCAGAATGATCTCCTTCTCCCCGTTTATGTAGCAGCCGCACATCTTGGTGAAGGTGCAGCGGTCCTTTTTCAATCGCTTTTTCAGTTCGAGTATGTCTTTTTTCTTCATGTGTTAACCCCTTTAATCTATGATTATTTCATTTATTGCTGGTTTGCCTGCAAAGCGCTCCAGAACTGCTTGACAGCCTTGGAGTTGTCGAAGCTCTGCCGCGAGATGTACTTCCTCATGGACTCCAGCTTTTCCCTGTTAAGCAGGACATCCCTTACTGCAGCATGGACGCCGTCGGTGCTGTTCATAGTTATTATTCCGTTCCTGCCGTTGTCAACGAACTCGAAGGCCTCTTCGTAATCCGTCACTATGACAGGCGTTCCTGTGATGAGTGATTCGGTTACGACCATGCCCTGTGCCTCGTACCTTGATGTCAGGACAAACACGTCGGCATGCCTCATGTAAGGATAAGGGTTGTCCTTGTGGCCTTCGAATACGAGGATTTCTCCCAGGCTTTCAGATTCCGCCTTCTGTATCAGCCGCGCCATGTCGGGTCCGTCCCCGACAACGTGCCATCTGAAATCCTTGATACCTTCAGCTCTGAGCCTCCTGCAGCATTCGATGATCCTGTCGATGCGCTTCTGGAGATTGAACATCCTGGCGACGGTGACTATCCTGAAGCCCTTATCGTCATACGGGTCCTTTTCCTCCGCAAGCCTCCTTATTTCCTCTGAGTTGAACGTGTTGTAGACCACCATCGACCTTTCCCTGTATTTGGGGCAGATCTCGTCGAACTTCTCTTTGCAGGCGTTCGACACATGGACGATGCAGTCGAAGCTTCTGTACGTCCTCTCGCATATCTCCCTTGTGAAGGCAAGCCTGTAGGGATCGTTGTGCACCCAGCCGATTTTCCTTCCAGCCTCGACCTTCCTTCTGACGAAGTCGTTTGAGCCGCCGTAGAAGCCCCCGACCCACTTGTCGTGGGCGAAGGATATCGCGGCGTCGTACCCGCGGAGCTTCTCCTGAAAGAGCATAAGGAAAAGCAGTGTGCGCCTTGTGCCGAAAGCCCTCGCGGCGAAAGATACCGCCTTCTTCATGGCCATCTTCGGCAGGTCCTTATTCTCCGAGTAAGTTTTTAAGGGAGTGTAGAACATGCTAAGCGGAAGGGATTCTTCTAGAAGCCTTACGCCTTTTATTTTCGATATGTCCTCCCTTGTTTTCTCGTCGTGAACGAAGAGGAACAGGTCAACCTGGTTGCTCTCCAGATCCAGGTTCGAAAGCAGGTTGAGCAGGGAGGACCTGTTCCCGCCCGGCTTCATGTGTATGTTCGCGATGAGTATTCTCATTGGCTTCCCTCCCTTCGGCTAAGGTACCGATTAAAGCGTGCTTCCATACCTTTATTATCACGCCTTGCGGCCTGAATGTCAAAAACAAAAACCTCCCCTATTCCGGGAAGGTCCTGCTGCAGGATCTGATACTCTATCTTTTCGTTCTGTTGTTGTTCCTTTTGTTTCTTCTTACGTCTGTGCTTTTATCGCTGAAGCCCACGGATTTGGGGATTCCTGCGCTGCCTGCCGCGGCGGACTGCTTCGATGCCTTGTACGGGTGATCGTCCACCACAGGTATGCCCTTTGATATCATCTTCTGGATGTCCCTCAGCATATCCTTCTCATCCTCTTCGCAGAAGGATATGGCTGAGCCTTCAGCGCCTGCCCTTCCTGTACGTCCTATCCTGTGGACATAGGTCTCCGGAACGTCCGGCAGGTCGTAGTTTATCACGAGCGGAAGCTCCTCAATGTCGATCCCCCTGGCGGCGATGTCTGTGGCGACAAGGACCCTTATCTTCTTTTCCTTGAAGTTGTTGAGCGCCAGCTGCCTGGCATTCTGGGACTTGTTGCCGTGTATCGCCTGGGCCTCTATGCCTGATTTAACAAGATCGCTTGTTATCTTGTTGGCCCCGTGCTTCGTCCTCGAAAATACCAGGACCGATTCTGCCGTATTGCTCTTGAGAAGGTCTACGAGCAGAGGTTTCTTGCTCTTCTTGTCGACCATGTACACTTCCTGGTTTATGATTTCTTTTGCAGACGAAACCGGTGTGACGGCCACCTTGACCGGGTTGACAAGCAGCGAATCCATGAGCTTCGAAATCTCCTCTGACTTTGTTGCAGAGAAAAGCATGGTCTGCTTCTCCTTTGGAAGCTTGGAGATTATCCTTTTGACATCCCTCCCAAGGCCCATGTCCAGCATCCTGTCGGCCTCGTCAAGGACGAAGTACCTTACGTCCTGGAGGCTTATGAAGTTCTGCTGCATAAGGTCAAGCAGCCTTCCCGGAGTCGCAACCAGGATGTCCACACCGGACCTCAACGCGTCAGTCTGAGGTTTCTGTGAGACGCCCCCGAAAATGACAGTGTTCTTTAGGCCTGTGTGCCTGCCGTATGCAGTGAAGCTGTCCCCTATCTGTATGGCAAGCTCCCTTGTAGGTGCCAGTACGAGTGCGCTTACTCTTCCCGCAGTCCTTCTTGCTCCATTGCCAGCCTTCCTGCCGCTGTAGAGGAGCTGGAGCATTGGCACCGCGAAGGCCGCAGTTTTTCCGGTTCCGGTCTGTGCACACCCTTCTAGATCCCTTCCTTCAAGGATTGCCGGTATGGCCCTCTCCTGTATCGGGGTAGGTTTTATGTAGCCTTCTTCCTTGAGTGCTTTCATTATTGGTTCTATTATTTTAAGATTATTAAACAACCTTTTTCTCCTTTGTTTGAAAATAATTCTGAGCATTAAAAAACCCTTGAATAGGCTGCTACTCAAGGGTCAAAATATCAATTATCTGATGACTGTAATATTTTCTGCCTGAAGTCCTTTTGGTCCTTTGACAACGTCGTAGGAAACCTTCTGTCCTTCTTCGAGTGACTTGAAGCCGTCTGACTTTATCTGCTTGAAGTGAGCGAAAGCATCGTTTCCGTCTTCTCCTGTAATAAATCCAAATCCTTTTTCTGCGTTAAACCATTTTACTGTACCATTCATAAATGTGTACCTCCGAAATTTTTTATTTCTTAAACTGATTGTAATAATCCACTAAAAAATTTCGATTTCAGTATTCTATGTTACTAGGCACTGATTCAAATATATTTTGTGTTACTATTCACTACTAATTTAAGTTCTTGCTAAGCATAACACGGTTCTCTGCATAATGCAAACTATTTTTGTTCGAATTGTTATTGTTCATGGAACCGCAATAATTAATGCGGCCTCAATTTCCTGACCGTCTCGGCAAGCCTCTCAAGCGCTTTCATCATTACGGGAGTGGGGCAGGCCAGGTTCATCCTTTCGAACCCGTCCCCTTCATCGCCGAAAATGTAACCCTCGTCAAAGAAAAGTTCGGACTCGTGCATGAGCTTTTCCAGCTCGTACCTTCCGAGACCGAGGCCGTTGAAATCCATCCACTGAAGGTAAGTGCCCTCCATTCCGTACACCTTTATCTCGGGGATGTTCTCCTCAAGGTATTTCCTGAGCTGCAGGTGGTTTTTGTGCACGAGCTGCAGAAACTCATCGAGCCATGCCCCGCATCTTGTGTACGCTATCTCGCAAGCCCTGAAGCCCATTATGTTCAGCGTGAAGAATCCCTGAGCTTCCACTTCGTTAACGTAGGCGTCCCTGATTTTCCTGTTCGGTATTATGATGTTTGAAGTCTGCATCCCCGCCAGGTTGAAAGTCTTGCTCGGGGCAGTGCATATGACCATGCTGTCCGCTAGCTCCTCGGAGATTTTCGCGAACACGGTATGTCTGTGCCCTGGCATCACTATGTCAAAGTGTATCTCGTCAGATATTATGAGGACGTTGTTCCTTAGGCAGATCTCCCCGATGCGTTCAAGCTCCTCCCTGCTCCAGACCCTTCCAACTGGGTTGTGGGGGCTGCAGAAAAGTAGCAGCTTGTTCCGAGGGTCAGCAGCTTTTCTCTCAAGATCAGCGAAGTCGACCAGATATGTCCTGCCTGCGTTGATCAGAGGGTTCCTGACAACCTTCCTTCCATTTTTCTCGATGGCGTCATAGAACGGGTAATATACCGGCGTCATTACAATGACACCCTCCCCCGGTTGGGTGAGAGCCCTGATTGCCGAGTGGAACGCTGCCACCACCCCCGGAGAGTTGACGATCCATTCGGGCTTCACTTCCCAGCCGTGCCTTCCCTTCATCCAGCCGCAGACGGCATCGAAGTAATCACTGGTCGGCACGGTGTAGCCAAGCACTGCAGTGTTTAGATATTCTTTCAGGCCCTCTATTATCTCGGGCGGATTCTTGAGCTCCATGTCGGCGACAGAAAAAGGCACAGTATCCGCCTTGACATCGGGGTTCCATCTTTTCATCTGCTCCCATTTTGAAGAGCCGGTGTTCGCTCTGTTTACAACCGTCTCGAAATCGTACATATCATTCCACTCCTTTTTCAGCTGTATATATTATAATTCTAAGCTTTTTCAGTGAAAAAGAAAATGCGCGGGAGGCAATTATCTTGCTTTCCTGCGCATTTTGAAATCTACTTCTTTATCCTTGTGAGTTCCTTGTTAAGCCTCTTCATAAGCTTTTCCGTGAAGATTTCCTCTCCCATCTCGGCTACAACGTCCACAGGCATGCCCATGGCCATAGCTATGCCGGGATTGTCAGTGAAGTCGCCGAGGTACTTTATGAGTATTGACCTTGTTTCCGGATTCTCAACCAGAGCGCTGAAAGTGCAGCGCGTGGAGTAAACGTCGTCGGTGATCTGGAAGTCGCCGTCATCTTCAGCAGAGTCGTCAAGCTCAGGCATCTTGAACCAGTTAGATACGATTCCGCCGCTCTCGGCTTCCGGAGCCCTGTAGCTTGGATTCGACTCGGACACCCTTGCGAACATTGCCCTGTCCCTGAAGACTGTCCCTTCCTCCTTGGCTTCCACCCTGATGTCGTTTGTCCCTTCGATGAGTTCCACGCCTTCGAACAAGAACACCCTGTCGCCCTTCTTTGTCCCGAGCTCTCTGCCGTTAGCGAATAGAGTAACCTCTGAGCAGTTTGAGTATACCTTGACGGCCATGGAGTCGCCCGGCCTGTCTACGTAGCGCTTGCCTGTTATGTGGACGAACTTCTCGTCAGACCAGTGGGCCTTGTACATGTAGAAGGCGTCCTTCTTTATCTTCCTGTCGTAGGTTATCAGCCCCTTGTTGTTCCTGCCCCTCACTCCGCCCTCGTCCCTTATGTTCGCTCCGAAGTCGAACATGTTCCACACGTAGGTGGCCCAGAGGTACCTGCGGGCTTCGAACTGCTTCCAGACGGTCTCGTGGTACAGCGCGTGGTACTCCTCGGTGTAGTCCTTGACTTTCGGTTCGTCGGAATGGTACTGGATTATCCCTTCGGCGCCGTACTCGGATATGCAGAGCCCCCTGCCAGGGTTCGTGCTGTGGAAGGCGTCCATCCACGGTCCGAAGTCCTCAGACTTGCCCACGTACCAGCCGTAGTACTTGTTGTAGCCGACTATGTCCGTCATGAAGTTGTACTCGTCTTCGTTAGGAACGAACAGGACGTTGGCCAGCGTCGTCAGCCTTGTCGGGTCCTCCCTCTTCGTGAGCTCGTTGAGCTCCCTCACGAGCCTCCTGGTATCAGGGCTGTCGCCTCCGATCTGGATCTCGTTCTGAACTCCCCAGAACATGATCGAAGGGTGGTTGAAGTTCTGCCTTATGAGCTCCACCATCTGCTGCTTCGGGTTTGTCCCCTCAAGCTCGGTCTTCGACATCACAGATATGAACGGTATTTCAGCCCATACCACCATCCCCTCCCTGTCGCAAAGGTCGTAGAAGTACTGGTCGTGCTGGTAGTGGGCCAGCCTTATGGAGGTGGCTCCCACCTCCTTGATGAGCTCCATGTCCTGGTCGTGTTCCTTCCTTGTTATGGCCCAGCCCATGTCCTTCCTGTCCTGGTGCCTTGAAACGCCGTTCAGCCTGAGGGGCTGCCCGTTGAGGATGAAGCCCTTCTCTGGGTCGACCTCGAAGTACCTCACGCCGAAGGGGATAGCGATTTCGTCTACTGTGTCGTTGAAGCTTGTTAGGGAAATCCTGGCTTCGTACATGTGAGGGTTCTTTATGCCGTTCCAGAGAACCGGTTCCTCGATCGAGACCGGCATTTCAACCACCCTTGCCTCCCCTGCAGGGAGGAGGACCTCCCTGGCGGAGTAGGCCGCAGCGTTGCCGTCGGCGTCGAATATGTCCGCCCAGAGCCTCACCTTCGAGTCATCTGCGCTGTCGTTAACGAGCCTTGCCCTGATGCTGAGAGCTGCCTTTTCCTCGCTGACCGCCTCCTGGACGATGTATATTCCCTTTGAGCCGTGGTCCATGAGGTCGAAGTGCGTGCTGCCTGTGATCACCAGGTTTACGTCCCTGTAGATGCCGCCGTAGAAGGTGAAGTCCGCCACCTGCGGGTATACGTCGTCGAAAACCGTGTTGTCGACCTTTACCGCCAGAAGGTTTCTCTCCCCGAACCTGACCTTGTCCGTTATGTCGAACCTGAAGGTTGAGTAGCCTCCCCTGTGCTGCCCCAGGTGCTCGGCGTTCAGGTACACGTCGGTAACGCTGTTGGAGCCGTTGAACTCAAGGAACACCCTGTTCCCCTGCTCCGAGCGGTCAATTGACAGCTCCTTCCTGTACCAGCAGGCGCCCTTGTAGAAATCGAAGCCGTTGGCGCCGTCTATGGCGTTCCAGGTGTGAGGGACGCTGACCTTCTCCCAGTGCCCGTCAAGGTGTCCCGCCTTTGCCGCCCTTTCCTCGTCTTTCCTTATGAACCTCCAGCCCTTGTTGATGTTTATCGTTTTCCTCATGCTTTTTCCCCTCTTCGCTCAAATAATCTTTATGAGAACATTATATTACAACCATCCGCATTGTAATCGTTCTATTATGACTATATTCGCACGATAATTGCAGATTTCTCAGCAAACTGATATAATTATGCTAACGATCAGCGGGAGGTGAAAGCCGTGGGCGAAGAAAACAGTCAAAGGACAAATGACCTCATAAGGATATGCGGCATAATCAGCAGGATAACGAAGCTTGACGTGAGGCTTTTCGACGGGAAGGGTGAGCCTGTTTTCGAGATGGTCAGCCACAGGATACCGCAGTTCATCGCCTGCGTCGATGACTGGGCTCAGATTGACGGTGTCCTGAGGAATGGTTCACCAGAAAGCTACTGCTACCACACGAACGTCTGCGGACTGGAATACGCAGCTTGCGGCTTGAGGAACGGGGATGAATATGCAGGTTTTGCCGCTGCCGGACCTTTCCTTTCCTCGGTGCCCGATTCGGATTTCATCAGCTCCGTTATACAGGGCTGTGGTCTGCCGATAATCGAACGGCAGCCGCTCAAGGAGTTCTATGAATCGCTTACCGTAGCCGGGATGAGATATGCCGGCGACCTGGCAGCCCTCATGGTTAACCTATTCTCAAAGCCCTACACTGTCCCGAGGCTTGTTTCCGGGGCCCTGGAGCCGATTCCGACCACACGAAGGGATATCAAGTCGGATGCCGTAGACGCGAGGAGCATAATAAACGCCAGGTACGACTTCGAAAAAGAAATGATGAGCGCCATTTCAAAAGGCGACAAGGCAAGAGCAGTCAAGCTGCTTGACGAAAACGACGCCCTCCTGAGCTTCCCGGGGAGAGCCGATAGCACGATCAGATCCCTTAAGAACATCTCCTTCGTGCTTAACACCCTGTGCAGGATCTCCGCAGAGAGAGGCGGCGTGCAGCCAGTCTACCTTCACAGCATATCGGAGAAGTTCGCCATTATGATAGAGCGAGCTCCAAACCTTCCGAGCCTCAAGGAGCTTAGCCATTCAATGGTCGACGAGTACTGCAGCCTCGTAAGGGCGGTGTCAGGCCTGAGATACAGCGCCCTGGTGAAGAAGGCGGCAGACTATATCGACCTCAGCATCTACCGGCAGCTTACCATCAAGGAGATAGCCGACGAGGTGCACGCCAATCCGGCACACCTCTCAAGGAAGTTCAAGAGCGAAACCGGAATGACCATAGTGGACTATATCAACCTGAGGAGGGTAGAAGAGGCAAAGATTTACCTGGAGAGCATGAGCGCAACAGTCACTGAGGTCGCGCTTATGGTAGGCTACAACGACCTCAACTATTTCGGCAGGGTTTTCAAGAAGGTGACCGGGATGACACCCTCCCAGTACATCAGGCGCAGTTCCGCTTCAGAACAGGGGAAGGAAGGTGAAAAGGCATGATTGAGCCTCTTGTCACCATAATCATCCCTGTCTACAATGCCGAGAGGCACGTGGCTCGCTGCCTTGAATCCATAGCAGCCCAGACTTTCAGCTCTATAGAGGTCATCGTGGTCGACGACGGTTCGACAGACGGTACCCCTGCAGTTGTTGAAAGCTATGCCCAAAAACACCCCTGGTTCAGATGCATAAGGCAGGCCAACAGCGGCCCGGGCGAGGCAAGAAACACAGGGATAGACGCAAGCCGCGGTAAGTATCTGGGCTTCGTCGATGCCGACGATTTCGCAGCTCCGGATTTCGTCGAAACCCTGTACGTGCTTGCCGAGGAGAGCCGATCAGAGATCGCCGTCTGCAGCTTCTATGTGCTGCTGCCGAACGGCCTCCGCTTCACCTACCCTTTTTCCACCTTCACCCGAAGGATGACCGGCGGCGAGGGCGCGAGGAAGACGCTGAGCATGCTTAACCTCCCGGGCGTCGTATGGAACAAGCTGTACCTGCGCGAGCTTTTCACCGAAAACGGCATCAGGTTCCCTTCGTGCTACTACGAGGACGCAGTAACAGTATGCATGCTGATGCTCAACGCCAAGGCAGTCGCGTCCACCAGGAAGCCTCTCTACTACTACCTGAGGCACAAGCAGAGCCTTACAGGGAAGTTCAGCGAGAAGCATGTAGACGACTACCTTAAGGCTGCAGGCATCCTCAGGGACTACCTTGCGGGCAGGCATTTGTGGGAGAACTGGAAAAAACCCTTCCTGAAGTTCCTCAGAAGGGTTGAAGCTCATCTGCTGCTGGGGATAGTAGTCGGGAAAAAGATGCAGGGCGAAGGCCGCCGCCTGAAAATGATGCGGCGGGTTCACGGGCAGATCACCCTGCTGAAGAGGGTTCATATTTAACAATAGAGCCTCGACTCCTATACAGAAGTTTTGTCATTAAAAAGCAAAAAACCAGGTGCAAATACACCAGGTTTTTTGCTTTTGTTTAGCCTTATGATTCATGGTCTCTATCCAAATTCGTTCCGCATGCGTTGCAAAATCTAGCGTTTTTCTCATTTGTCGCTCCGCAAGCAGCGCATTTTTTATTTTGACTATCCCTGTTTTTGCTGATTCTAATTTTTTCATTGATGCTTTCCAGTTCATCCTTGCCAAAATCCCCAAACCAATCGGATAGCTTATTCTTAGCTTTCTGTTTCACATCGTCGTCAATGAACATGGCAACTGCAGCAAGAGCAACCAGCAAAACGCCTAAATCATCAGTGTACCCTGCTATAGGTACGACATCCAGTATAGCGTCCAGCGGGGATATGAAGTAACCCAGCGCACCGATGATTGTGGCTTTTGCCCAGCCTGGAAGTGTAGGTTTTTGCAGGGTGTAAAATAATACCAGTGCTGCATATATTACTTTTATGCCTGCTTTCTTAGCAACATTTAAAACCTTATCAAACAAATTCTTTTCTGAATATTCTCCAGAGTATTGATTTGGATCAAATGATTTGTTATCTGCCACAGAATCGCCACCTTTTGTTATTTTTATTTAATTATAACATATTTTTTAAAAATCAGCGCGATTAGTTTCTATTGAAAAGGACCTCGGAAGCTAGTCTGAAACACTAGCCCCCGAGGTCACTATCATCTCTTCTTCACCCTGATTATCCCGCTCGTGCCGGACAATGAAACGTGCTTCGATGATGCCTGCAAGTCGGTCAAGATATTCTTCAGTTTTTCCGGAGTAAAATCCGCTTTTTTTACCATATTTTTGTTCCCCTCCGTTAATATTTGTTTATGCCGCTGATCATGCAGCTCTGTACACCCTGTACAGTTTGTCGACCTTGTTCAGGTGTATGTTCATCTTCATGCAGAGCAGCCTTATGGAAAAGGTGATCGCGAAGCATGCGTAAACGGCCGTTTCGTTGCCTGCAAGCTTGTAAATGCCCATGAATATGACAGCGCCCAAGACTGATGCCACCGCGTAGACCTCCTCGCGGAATACGAACGGCACCCTCTTTGCGAACACGTCCCTTATCACACCCCCGCCTGTCCCTGTCAGGACAGCAAGGGTGATGATGATGAAGGGCTGGTGCAGTCCATTCGCGATGGCCACCTCCGCCCCTATGGCGGTGAACGCTCCCAGACCGATGGCGTCGAAAAGCTGCAGTACCTTCGAGAGCCTTATGAACCTGTTGTAGAACGCTATGACCAGCACTGCCGAGACGATGCTGATGAGCATGTATATGGGGTTGTTGAGTGCGGACGGCAGGGCCCTGTCGATCAGGACGTCCCTCACGATCCCGCCTCCCACCGAAGTTATTATCGCGAAAACTATGATGCCGTAATAGTCCAGCTTCTTTTCAATAGCAGTCAAAGCACCTGATACGGCGAAGGCCACGGTGCCAATCATCTCTACGATTGAAATAAATTCCATTGTTTTTACCTTCCTTTGTTTTATGATTTAGTGTGGCATCCCCGCGCGCATTAAGGCGGGCGGATTCACCGGCATTGGTGATCCGCCCGCAATATATGAAGATTGGGGGGTAGCATTATTTTATTGGGCAGTCGTAAGGTTTGCCTTCCGTGCGCCTGATGAACTCAGCTTTCGCTTTCTCAAGTATGCTGGAGTCGTTAACGAGGTCATAGAACATGCCGGCCATTATTTTCGACGCGTACAGCATGCCTTTCTGCCCCAGGGTGCTTCCTGACGCCGATGCAGCCTGCCAGGTGTGTGCGTTGACCCCGATTGGCCACGCTGCAGTGAATATTGTGCTGAAAGGCATCAGCCAGCTTACATCTCCTATGTCGGAGGAGCCAGTGATGGAGTAGAACCTTGCCAGGTCTTTCGGGATGACTCCGGTGTGTATGCAGCCTTCTTCGCCGCTCAATCCCAGGTTTGCCATCTCCTTTTCCAGCTGCTCCTTAGGAAGCGATCCGGAAAGGGCTCTAGCCAGCTCCTTCTCCTCTTCCGTGTACTGGCACATGTCCATCTCCTCGTAGTTTTTCCTTGCCAGGCAGCATAGCTCTTCGTTTGGAAGTATCTCATAGCAGCCGCCGGATATTTCGTAATCGAGGGTTGTGCCCGTCATAAGCGCACCGCCTCTCTGGCAGTCTATTACTCGGTTTGTTATGTCTACAACGTCGCTTCTATGAGGAGCCCTGACGTAATACCAGGAGGAAGCTTCCTTCGGCACGATGTTCGGCGCCTGGCCTCCGTTCGTTATGATGTAGTGTATCCTGGCAGAGCTTATGACGTGCTCGCGCATGACGTCCACTCCCATGTTGGAGAGCTGCACGGCATCGAGCGCGCTTCGCCCCTGCTCCGGCGCCTGCCCTGCATGCGAGGATATCCCAGTGAAGCGGAATTTCATGTTGTTCATGGCAAGGAACCCGCTGGCTACCGGTATGTTCGCTCCCCAGGGATGGAAGCTGAAAGCTGTGTCGCACCCTTCGAAAGCGTTGTGTTTAGCCATGAGCACCTTTCCGTTAAGCAGCTCTTCCTGAGGGCAACCGTAGAACCTTACCGTGCCGCTCTGTCCGCTTTCCTCAAGGTACCTTTTGGCTGCTATTGCTCCGCCGAAAGCGCAGGCTCCTATCAGGTTGTGTCCGCAGGCATGGCCAGGAGCGCCTTTTTCAACAGCCTTTTTCTCCCTGCTGCCGCCCTCCTGGGAGAGCCCAGGGAGAGCATCGTATTCGCCTAGCATGGCGACCACAGGGTGGCCGCTGCCGTACTCGGCATAGAAAGCGTGCTTCAGCTCCTCCTGCGGGAACTCGTGTATCCTGAACCCGTTGTCCCTGAGAGCTTTTTTCAGCATTTCGGTCGAGTTAGCTTCATGCTCCGAGACCTCGGGGTTGTCGTAAAGCCCCTGAGCTATCGAGAAAACTTCGTCAGCATTCTGTTCCAGGTACATTGATAAATCCTTTTTGTTCACGCGGATTTCCTCCTCAGCTCTTCCTTGTCCTCCTGCTTGCTTGCAGGGATCGTAATCAGTATTGAAGTGATTGCAACCATGACCATCAGAAGGTTGAACAATAGTGCTATGCACGCAGCGTAGCGGATCGCCACGTTGTCAGTCCTGCCCCAGAACATGCTTCCGAGGAAGCCTGCTGAGCCGTTGCTCAGCGCTGTGAATATCGCTGCGGATATCGCCACGCCGAAGGCTGCTCCTAGCGATGATGCCATCTTGTATATGCCTGAAGCCGAGCCTGCTTTTTCTGCAGGCACTGTTGACAGCGCTGCGTCGGTGGACGGTGTGGCGTAGAAGCCCAGGCCTATGCCGAAGAGCGTGAAGCCGACGGTCGCTATAACCATGTACTGGCTGGCCATCACGAAGGTCAGGGATGTCATGAGTATTCCCGTCCCTGTGATTATGCAGCCAATGATCATTGGCTTTCTCGCTCCCCATTTCTGGAGGAGCTTTTCTCCTACCCTGATTGTAAGGAGTATTGCAACAAGGTATCCGAGTGTAAGAAGGCCTGCCTGGAAGGATGTCTTACCTGCTCCGAGCTGAACAAGCGTAAGTGTTACCATGAGCGTGCCTGCTGCTCCGTTGAGCAGGAAGTTGGATATCGTTGCGCCCCTGTAGGTGGTGTTTCCGAACAGCTCGAAGTCGATGAACCCGTTCGCGTTGCCTTTTTCAAACCTGTAGAACACAGCGAGCGCTGCGACCGCGAGCACTGCCAGTCCGAGTATTACTGGGCTTGTCCAGCCTATCCTCGCGCCCTGTCCGATGACGATGTTAAGGGCGACCATTCCTGTCATGAAGGTAAGGATTCCGATGTAGTCGAAGCCTTTGTTTTCGTCTGAAGGAGGGTTCTTGCTTTCAGGCGTCCCGCTGATGAGGAAGAAGCTAAGCACAGCTACAGCTATGGATATCCAGAATATCCATCTCCAGCCGATGGTGGATGCGAGTATTCCTCCGAAAAGCGAGCAGAATCCTGAACCGCCCCAGGAGCCTATTGACCAGAAGCTGACAGCCCTCTGGCGCGCAGCATCCTTGTAGTAAGCCTTTATGAGCGCAAGAGTGCTCGGCATGATGCATGCCGCCGAGATTCCCTGGACTATTCGTCCTGCCATGAGGAACGCAGCAGTTCCCTGCGGTGAAAGTGCGATGAGAAGTGAGCCTATCATGCTCAGTATAAGTCCGAGTTTTGTCGTTTTCACTCGTCCGAACCTGTCTCCAAGCCCTCCGATTACGACGATGAATATGCCTGAGAAAAGAGCTGTTATGCTGACAGCGATGTTGATCGTGTTCTTGTCGAGCCCAAGGTCAGCGCGCATAGTCGGCGCGATGTTGAGGGTTGTCTGCGCAAAAAGCCAGAAAGTGATGACGCCCATGACCATTCCCAGAAGCAGCCTGTCGTTGCCCTGATACTGCTCTGTTTTTGATTT
Organism: Clostridium sp. UBA699; assembly: GCA_002298915.1. Classification (GTDB taxonomy): domain Bacteria; phylum Bacillota; class Clostridia; order Clostridiales; family Clostridiaceae; genus UBA699. The sequence continues at coordinate 1,178 of DBML01000017.1, read as the reverse complement.
TTTTACTTCCATTGAAAAAGCCTCCCCAAATTTACAATGTTATTTCATTGAGCTCATGATAACATTTGCAAGGGAGGCTCTCTACAAAAAAACTTTCGTTTATTTTTTGTATGATGTAGCTATGAAATTTTTTTCATTTTTCCAGGAGGAAATTAAAAATATTTTCTAAAAGAACAGCTCGAGCAGTATTTCCACCTTAAGCCTGTTCATCGGGTCGTCCAGGTCCAGGTTCAGCATTCCGGTGATCTCCTCGATCCTCTTCCTTACTGTGTTGATGTGGACGAACAGCTTCTGTGCTGTAAGGCTGTAGTTCATTTTGCATTCGAGGTAGGCCTTGAGCGTTCTGACGAGCTCCTTGTGCTCCTCGCTTTCCGTGATCAGGTTTATGCTCCTTAGCATCAGGCTTATCTCGTCGTCCTTAATGTCCAGCCAGCCGAAAGCTCCGAGCTGCGAATAAGTCCATATTTCTTCCTTCGGATAAAGAAGCCTGCCTATTCTGATGGCCTGCTCAGCCCTGTGGTGGTTCCTCTTCATACCGTAGACGAAGTCACGCTTGTCCGACAGCCCGAAGGCAAGCCTGATGCCCGGCACCTTCAGCTCCAGGCGCTTCTTCAGGTTGAGGCATTTCTCCTTTATGGAGTCCGCGTTCTGCTTTTCCGAAAGGGTTTCGTCCATCCTTACCAGGAAAAGGCACTTGTTGTTTCCAAGGTAGGATACCCTGCAGTAGTTGTGGAAGAACTCGCCGCGTATGCTGTTTTTCAGCAGGTCGTAGAGGCCTGCCAGTATTATGCTCTCGTTTGACTGCTCCATGACAAGGACGTAGTATTTCTCGTTCACCTTGATGCTGATCTCGTTTGCCGCGGAGGTTATGTTTTCCTCCCTGTCCAGCCTGCCTTCCAACAGGTTCTTCACGAACTTCTCGAAGTCCGAGTCCACGGCGCTTCGGGCTACGAGGAGCTGCTCGTAAAGCTCCTGTATGAGCAGGAAGCCGGTCCTCAGGGCGAACTGGTCGAAATAGTCTATCTTGTCCACAGCCTCAAGGACCACGAAGTAGGCTTTTATTTTCCCATCCACCGTTATGGGGACGGTTATCCAGCTGAAGGGTTTCCCGTACCTTGGGTCTGATATGTTGTACCTCGCCATCATGAGGTTCTCTGTATATTTCGCTTAGAAACTGC
>DBML01000015.1:16233-34588 GCA_002298915.1 Clostridium sp. UBA699 | reverse complement strand
AAAGGGCGGCTATTCTTGGATTGCTTCAATCCTCTGAGTTAAGCCGATGATTAACCGTCCCCGATTTTGGGCAAAAAAAACGCCGCTGTTGCGGCAAATCTAGGAGAATGAGAATAATTCTATCTATCTACATATTCTAAAAAAATTATACACATACATAGTTAAATTAGCAACAAAAAATTAAAAAACAAAAAAACATACATTAATATGTGTTGAAGAAAATGAAGAAAATCACAATAGATTGAAGAGGAGTATTAAATTGAGAAAAACTCTTTCAGAAAATAAGTTGTTAAAACAAAGAAAGAAATATGTTAATATTGACAGAGAACGTAGAGAGAACAAGAACATTATAATAAGCGGGAGGTTAAAAACAGTCATGGGTCAGAATGTATTCCTGAAGGAAGCTATAAATGAAGCAATGATTTCAGAGAGCCTCGATGAAGTCCCGGTAGGGGCGGTAATCGTTAGAAACAATGAAATAATAGCCCGCGGACACAACCTGAAAGAATCTATGAAGGACTGCACCGCCCATGCCGAAATAATGGCAATACGGGAGGCATCCCGCAAGCTTGATTCCTGGAGGCTTTCAGACTGCGACCTCTATGTAACGCTGGAACCATGCGCCATGTGCGCAGGGGCGATACTTAGTGCGAGGATAAGTAAGGTTTTTATCGGCACCTTCGACCCGACGGCAGGAGCCTGCGGTTCGGTAATAAACGTGCTCCAGAACGATGCGTTGAACAAATGGACTGAGGTAGTCTGGCTTTACGATGAAGAATGCGGCGAAATTCTGACCAACTATTTCAAAAGAAAAAGGGCGGGTGTGTAATTATGATCGAATCCTTAACAATAATGACCGCAATAATTTCCGCAATTACAGTAATTTTAGTCGTAATTGTACTAGTTTTTTTATTCTCAGGCAAAAGGTGATTTGCGCCTTGTTTTAGCATTTGATTTATGTTACCATGGTGGTGTTTGTGCGTCATAACATTCGAATGCTAACAAATAATATTCGAATGCTAATTAATAAATTCTTGATGATTGGGAGATTGAGTTGTATATGCGTGATTTTTTATCGATTTATTTCATAGTGCTGATCCTGGTGACCGCGCTTCCGAACATAGTATATTCCTTGGGGTATGTCAGGGAGTACAGTAACGAATACTCAACGAGGTACCTCTGGGGAATGACAGCCCTCTTCGTCGCATCGATGGCGGGGGTGGTGCTTTCTGGCAACAGCTTAAGCTTCATGATTTTCTGGGAGCTTATGTCGGTATCGTCATTCTTCCTGGTCATTTTCGAACATAAAAAAAGCGAAAACATAAAGTCCGGAATCATGTACTTCATCATGACCCATATCAGCGGGCTTCTAGTACTGGCGATGTTCATAATGCTTGCAAAATTTACAGGTACATACGACTTCAGCATCATTTCTGAGGGGACTGCAGGTATATCCGGGCAGCAGCGGTTGGTTGTGCTCATACTTGCGTTGGCTGGTTTCGGATCAAAGGCTGGCCTTGTGCCGCTCCACGCCTGGCTGCCAAAGGCGCATCCGGCTGCGCCGTCCAACGTTTCGGCAATGATGTCCGGCATAATGCTCAAGATTGCGGCCTACGGGTTCATAAGGGTTGCATTCCTATTCGTGCAGGACGTTTCGGCATATTTCGGTTTTGCAGTCATGCTGATCGGCACGGTGACCGCAATTTACGCAGTAATCAACTCGCTGGCCCAGAACGACATCAAAAAGCTTCTGGCTTATTCCAGCTCTGAGAACATGGGGATGGTGTTCGCTGTGCTGGGGCTCGCCCTGATTCTTAGGAGCATTGGCCTTCATGCCTTGAGCTCATTGGCACTTGCTGCGGCGATGTTCCACATGCTCAACCATGGGGTGTTCAAGAGCCTGCTCTTCATGAGCGCCGGCAGCGTTCTTTTTGCCACATCTACGAAGAACATGAACGAGCTGGGCGGACTTGCAAGGAAGATGAAATTCGCATCAGCATGTGCGCTCATAGGGACAGCTGCGGTAGCTGCGGTTCCGCCGCTGAACGGCTTCGCAGGAGAGATACTGATCTACGGCAGCTTCATTCAGGCAATGTCTCAGGTTGAGATCCCGTGGATCGCAATGTCTATCCTGCTCTGCGGCATCGTACTCGCACTCACCGGCGGCGGGGTAATCTGGGCTTCGGTTAAGAGCTTCGGCATGACATACCTTGGCGAGCCAAGGTCGCTGAAGGCGGAGCAAGCCCATGAGCTGCCTGGAACCATGAAGGCGGGAATGGCTGCGCTGGCTGCGTGCTCTGTGCTGTTCGGGGTGTTCTCGCCGTTCATAATCAACCTGATATACGGCTGGGCTTACGGAAGCTCATCGGTTAGCGCTGTAAGCTGGGAGATAACAATTGTGTCGGGCGTGGGTCTGCTTACAGCGGCTGCGGTGTATTTTTCGGCAAAGAAACTCGCAAAGAACGGACCGGATTCTGTAGGTGGAACGTGGGCCTGCGGGTTCAATTATTTCAGGCCTTACATGGAGTACACTCCGGACGGTTTCGTGCAGCCCGGAATGAGGATATTCGGCAGCGCGGCCGGCTACAGGAAAGAGGTCAAGGTGGACGGGGCTGTCCACACCAGGGCAAGGGTCAGGGATGTCATCGAGCACAGCATATATGTCAGGGTTGTAAGCGCTGTCGATTACATTGCTTCCAGGATCATAAAAATCCACTACGGAAAAATACAGATATACGTTTCATATATATTCGTTTCGCTCATCGTTTCGCTCGTGCTTGTGCTCAAATTGGTTTAGGAGGGGAAAGCCGTGAAATACGCATTTTACATCATACAGAGCCTGATGCTTCTCATGCTGACCCCGTTTTTCATGGGGATAATAAAGAATCTAAAGGCGTCGATAAGGGGCAGCAAAGCCTGCCCTGTTCTGCAGCCTTACTACAACATAGCAAAGCTGTTAGGGAAGGGCAGGGTGCTTTCGTCGAGCAGTTCTTTCGTGACACTTGTTGCTCCGGGGCTTAGCCTCTGCGCCTGCATTACCGCGGCATTCATGGTGCCGGTTTTCTTCAACGACGGGAACCAGTTTGCCGGGAACATGTTCGTGATCATATTCCTTCTCGGGGTTGTTAAGTTTTTCATGACACTTACGGGGCTTGATTCGGCCAGCGCCTTCGGGGGCATGGGCAGCAGCAGGGAGCTTTTCATATCAATGCTTGCCGAACCTGTCATGTTCCTGACGGTTGCGTTCCTCTACATGGAGACAAGTTCCATGAACGTGTTCGGCATAAGCGAGGCAGTGGCAGGCGCGACCGGATACGGCATAGCCAACCTGATTGCTGCGATCGGATTTGCGGTCCTCATCGTTGCAGAGAATGCAAGGATTCCTGTGGACAACCCGGAGACGCACCTGGAGCTCACAATGGTCCATGAGGCCATGATACTGGATACGTCGGGCAGGGACCTTGCAATGATGGAGCTGGCGTCATACGTTAAGCTCATGGTTTTCGTGACTTTATTCATAAACTGCTTCTTCCCAATGGGAATGACGGGGACCTTTGCACTCGTTCCCGTTGTTCTCTCCTTCATATCATATATGGCGAAGGTTCTGGTGGTGCTGGGGGCGATTTCGCTTGTGGAATGCTCCATGGCAAAATTCAGGCTCTTCAGGGTTCCCGAGCTGCTTTCGGCTGCGTTCTCGCTGAGCCTCGTCGCCATAGTAATCAATTTTTTCTAGAGGAGCTGTATGCGAATGATTGAAATTCTGATCTCTTTGATACTGATATCCGCAGTAGCCATGTCCGGCTTCAGGCGGGCCTCGCTGCTCAACAGGGGGTTCGCCATGCAGTCCCTTGCGATAGCGCTTCTGTGCCTTGCCAAGGGCTACACCGCGGGTGAATACCACTACTACATCCTGTTTTTCCTGACAATAATAACAAAGGTCGTCATAATACCTATGATAATCAGCAAGTCGATCATGCACGCCAAGCTGGAGAGGGAGACAGACCTCATACTAAGCGGCTCCTGGTCGTACATCGTAACCGGAGCGGCCGTTGCGCTTAGCTTCATCTTCCTGGGTAACTTCTCGGACTACCTTTTCAAGGTTGGGTGCATCCTCATAATCACTGGCGCGCTGCTTATGATGGGGAGGAGAAAGGCCATCACTCAGATGATAGGGCTGCTCACTATGGAGAACGGGGTCGTCCTTTTTGAAATATCCATGGTCAAGATGGGGTCCGTCATAGAGTTCGGTATAGTGTTCGAGGTGCTCATACTTGCGATGATAATGGGGATAATGATCTTCAACATAAACAAGACCTTCGACACGCTGAATACGGACTATCTTTCGAATCTAAAGGAATAGCAGGTGGAAAAATGCAAATTAATCTAATGATCGCGGTATTCGCAGCGGCAATATCGGCGTCGGCAATCTTGAAAAAAATTGAGGCAATTTCTATAGTCAACATCCTGGGGACAGTTCTACTTCTGATCCTCTCTGTAATGACAGGTTTTGAAGTGGCTGCAGGCGGGCACTTGTACCATTTCGGAAGCGCAGTATACATAGACAGCCTCAGCGAGATACAGCTCATCATCATAACGACAGTAAGCGCAGTCACGGCTATATACTCACACAGGTACATCTTATGCGAATATGAAGAGAAAGCCATAAGCCTGAGGAAGGCTAAGGCTTACTTCATGCTTTTCCAGGTGTTCGTGTTCTCTATGATATTCCTTGCCGTGAGCAACAACATAATGGGCATGTGGATAGGGCTGGAGGCGACAACGCTTGCGACCGCTTTCCTGATCGGCTTCAACAACAGCAAGCTCTCCCTCGAGGCGGCCTGGAAGTATATTATAATATGCTCGGTTGGCCTCGCAATGGGGCTTGTGGGAATCATACTGTTCATCTATTCCCTGAATGCCGAAATCAACACCTCCATGCTGCAGTGGACCTATCTGCTGGGGTGGGACAAGGGTTTCAACAGGACCGTGCTAATGGCGGCCTTCACCTTTATCTTCGTGGGAATAGGCACCAAAGCGGGCATAGCGCCCATGCACACCTGGCTGTCCGACGGACACAGCGAGGCGCCGTCTCCCATCAGCGCGATGATGTCGGGAATCCTCATCAACCTGGCGCTATACGTCATCGTGAGGTTCTACGTCATAGTCAGGATGGCTGATGGCCTGCAGAACATGAGGTACCTCTTCATCGTGTTCGGATGCCTGTCGCTCGTTATATCGACCTTCAGCATACTGAAGCAGACAAACTACAAGAGGCTTCTGGCATTTTCCTCTGTGGAAAACATAGGCATAATGAGCCTGGGATTCGGCTTCGGAGGGCTTCTGGGTGTGTACGGCGCTCTTCTGCACTCGGTCATCCATGCCTACGGGAAGAGCCTTCTTTTTCTGGTTTCCGGGAATATACTCAGCGCTTACAAGACGAAGAGGATAGGAAAGATCAAGTGCCTGATAAAGACGATGCCTGTCAACTCTGTATTCCTGATAATCGGCATCCTTGTCATAACCGGGACCCCGCCTGCCGCTTCGTTCTTCAGCGAGCTTAAGATACTTCAGAACGGCTTCAACAACGGTGAATACCTGTCGTCGTCGGTGCTGGCACTGAGCCTGCTGATAGCCTTCGCCGGGTTCATAGTGCCCTTCGTGAAGATTATATTCCTGGATGACGGCACGGAGGAGCTCGTCAGGCTCGAAAAGGACAGGGAGAACATCGTCCCCCTTTTTGCAGCACTGGCTATGATCATATTCATAAGCGCCACTTTCGGCAACCTTATGAACCCATTGATAAACAGCGCAGTCGCTATAATCTGCGGTTAGGAAGTGAAACATGAAGATTGATCAGCTCCAGGAAAAGCTGGAGAATTTAAAATACAGCACAGTAATAAAAAACGGTAACGAGCTATACGTCAGCGTGCCAAAGTCGGAAGCCGCGGAGGTTGCGACACTTCTGTATTCCGCCCACAAGCTGAATTTCGCGGCTGAGTATTGCCAGCAGGAAACCGGTGCGGAGGGCTTTCTTGTCAGCATCCTCTTCATCAGCAGGAAGCACAACTACTACGTAGTCATAAGGTACAAGACCGACAGCAGCGTCATGTCCATCCAGAACCTGGTGTTCCAGGCCCACCTTTTCGAGAGGGAGATGGCCGACCTGTACGGCCTAGAGATAGAAGGGGGAGCAGACAGGAGGCACCTGGTCAAGCATGAGCCTTGGGAAAAGGACGTTTTCCCTCTTCGGAAGGACTTTCCTCACGGAGTCAAGGTCAGGGAGACCAGCGAGACCGGGATATACGAATACAAGGGTCTCGCTGGCGAGGGCGGCTACCAGATAGCAGTTGGCCCCGTCCATGCGGGCATCATCGAACCCGGACACTTCAGGTTCAGCGCGATAGGCGAGTCGATCGAAAACCTTGAGCTGAGGCTCATGTACAAGCACAGGGGGATCGAGAAGCTGATGGAAAATGTGGACGCTGACAAGCTGGGCATGGTGTTCGAGCGAGTCTCAGGCGAGTCGACAGCCGCATACGCTGAAGGGTATGCCCATCTGGTTGAGAGCCTTGTTGGGTGGTCCGCACCCGACGATTTGAAGGCACTGAGGGTAGTTCTCCTGGAGCTTGAAAGGGCGTGCAACTTCCTCGAGGATATTGCAGGCATATGCGTCGACATAGGCTTCAGCTACCCTGCGAAGAAGTACAGCTACTTTTCCGAGATAGTCCGCCAGCTTTGCGAGAGGGTTACTGGAAGCAGGTTCCTCAGGAACTCGATAATCCCTTGCGGCAGCGGCATCGAATTCAGCAGCGCAAAGGCTGTGGATATTGTGGATACACTCGAATCCTTCTGTGGAAGGTTCAACAGGATTGTAGGAATGACCCTGAGCTCGGTTTCGTTCCTGGATAGGGTGGAGAACACGGGGATCATTAGGAACGACAATGCAGTGAAGCTCTGCATGACCGGGGTCTCCGGCAGGGCAAGCGGGATCGTCTACGACGTGAGGAACAGCTTCGGCTACGAGCTCTACCCGAAGCTTAAGAAGCCTGTGCTCACCGAGAGCATCGGGGGCGTTTTCGAGAGGTACAAGCTGAAGGTTGAGGAGGTAAGGAATGCCTTCGACTACATCAGGGGTGCACTGGAATGCATCGGAGGAAGAACCGTCCCCAAACAGCGGAACCCTTTCACCCTCATGCAGGGACAGGAAGCGATAGTGTCCGTTGAGACGGTGAAGGGCGACCTCATCATCTACGGCATGGCGGGCAGGGGCAACAGGTTTGAAAGGATTTACATGAAGACGCCATCCTTCGCCAACTGGAGGGGGCTGACATACGCCGTCATGGGGGAGATTGTTCCGGACTTTCCTCTGTGCAACAAGAGCCTCAATATGTCTTATTCTGAGAATGATAGGTAGGGATTGCCATGAAATTTATATATGACAGGATGATGAACGGAAAGGATGCGGCAAAGGATCCCCTTTGCGCCAACGTTTATTCATACGGAAAGATTGAAGTTAAGGACAGCTGTACCGGCTGCGGGGAATGCTCCTCGGAGTGCATCGTCGGGGCAGTACAGGTTGAAAACGGGAAAGCTGCCATCGACCACAGAAGCTGCATATACTGCGGACGTTGCATCGAAGCCTGCGGGCAGGGCGCGCTCTCCGACAGCCACGAGTTCAGGCTGGCTGAGCTTGAGCTGGCAGGGGATGAGCTAAGGCGTAAAATCTATAAAAGGTTCAGCAGGTCACTCGTTCTGAGGTCTGTGGACACAGGTTCCTGCAACGCCTGCATGCTCGAGCTCTCGGCTATGTCCAACAACTACTATTCCCTTTCCAGATACGGGATCGAGTTCGCGGCATCCCCTAGGCACGCTGACGGCATAGTGGTGACAGGGCCTGTAACGATCAACATGAAGGAAGCCCTGATAAAGTCCTACGAGGCAATGGCCGAACCGAGGATCGTCATAGCCGCTGGAGCATGCGCCCATGACGGGGGCATCTTCAAGGACAGCTACGGTGTGGTAAGCAGGCTTGAGGAAATAATGCCTGTTGACCTGACGGTTCCGGGGTGCCCGCCATCGCCGCAGGCGCTTATCTATGGGCTTCTAAAGCTTCTTGACAGGGTATAGCACCCTGTCTATGAAGTCGACCACCATGTCGTTGTTCACCGACTTGTTCAGGGTATGAAGGAGTACGTTGAGCTCGCGCAGCTTCTCTTTGGGCACATCGTCCAGCAGGTTCAACGTGCCGATTTTATTTTCGTTCTCTTTGGAATCCTCATTGAGAACTTCCACTGCCTTGTCAGTGACGTACATGTGAAGAGAATTCTTCACGACTCCCTTTTTCCTGTAGATGAGGTTTTTCGAAAGAAGGTTCTTGACGACCAGGTTTGCCGAGGACGGTGACCACAGGGCTATCTCGGCAAGCTGGGAGGAGGTAAGCCCGCTGTAGGCCTTTATCACAGTTAGGGCTCTCATCTGCGGGTAGGTAAGGCCAAGCTTGTTCAGCAGGAGGCTGTGAGAGTTCTCCACTGAGAGCACGAACACCCTGAGCAGGTTGTAGAGCTCCACCAGCTTCCTAAGCCTTGCCTGATCGGCCTCGGGGAAAGTCGAGTAGTCGATCTTAAGCGAAAGATCGTTAACCTTGTCGATGTAGTCCATTATTAAGTCGTTGCCCGATTCAACAGCCGTATACTTGTATACGCTTATGAGGCTGTCAAGCTCGTCTTTTTCGGTAGCGTCCATCAGCTTGAACAGCGGGAAGGCGCTCCCGTGAAGCTGCCTGTTTTCCTGAATTGTGGCCAGGCCCTTCGCTGTAAGGTGGATGCCCTTTGATTTGCTCCCGGATGCATCGCGGTCGATGAGGTTCTTCTCGAGCAGGATTTTGATCATCCTTGACACGGTAGGCGGGGTCCAGCAGCCGATATTGGATATCATAGTTGAATTGGCTCCAGGAAAAGCGCTTATTATCCAAAGTATCCTAAGCTGGGGAAGAGTTACGCCTGACTTTTCGACAAGGTTAGCGTACTCCCTTTCAATTTTAAGGAACAGGTACCTGGACAGAGTATAGAATTCAAGTTTCATAATCATCCCTCCGATATAAGAAAATCATAACAATTATTAAGTATTTGCGCAATAAATTTGATTTGTTGAAAAAAATCTAGTATAATGTGTAGGTAATCACTTGGAGACGTATCGAAGTGGTCATAACGAGAACGACTCGAAATCGTTTTGTCCTCACGGGCACGTGGGTTCGAATCCCACCGTCTCCGCCAAAAGAAAACCACCTGCTGATAAAATTAATTATCAGCAGGTGGTTTTTCTTTGCTGAGCGAACTCAGCTATAGTGAAAGCCATATTTAACGCCTCCGGTCAAACGCTCTAAATCATCTTCGGAGCCTTTTGTGCTGCTAGTGAAACAAATACTATAACTTTATATACGAAGAAAATGAAAATACTATAAAATACTATTGACAAGAAAGCGGATAAGCGATATAGTAAATTTAAGAAATGTAATAGTATTTTGTGGAGGTGTTTAATATGGCAAAGATAGAAATCCAAATTGACGACGGAATCTTGTACGAAGCCGAAAAGGTTCTTCACTCACTGGGAATGGATGTAACGATAGCCGTGAGCATTTATCTAAGAAGGATAGCTTTAGAGAAAGGGCTGCCGATGACTATGACCGGAACAGTGGCTAAGCGACCAGAACCAAAAATATCAGAGGATTTTGAGGACTCCTTTGAAGAGGGTTCAAAATCCTCGACTCGCAGTAACAGCAGAATTACCACGGCGATGGTTGACGAAGTTTGGCTTGCCTTCTTAAGGCATCTTGAAGGATCCGGTGAAGTCAATCCGCTAAGCACAGAGGTGTCGGTTAAGACAGGCATGAACCGAGGCAGTGCGTTTATATATTTGACTGTGCTCGATAATCTTGTCAAAGGTGATCCTAACACCCGCGTCCTAAAATTTAAAGACCTTGAATATCTGATGGGGAAAATAAAGACCGAACTTGGCGAAAGCAAATATCATAAGGCACTTAAGTCCCTGATGGCGTCAGTTCCCTATTGGCAGGAGAAAATTCCTGGAGCCTTTGCAGAGAAGGTTGAAGCTTACTGCAGAAAGCACTCATAAAGATTAGGGAATTCTGAGGGAGTGTTTGTTTAAGAACAATATATAATAATAGTATCGAGAGCTTTATCAAGAGCCCTCGCGGGCTAAACCGGCGAGGGCTCTTTGCATGCCTAAAACAAGGAGATATTAATCGGTATCTGCATAGTAGCCGTAAAATGTAAATGATTTTAATGAAGCAGCAAAAATGCATATGGACTGGATTACTGGAAATCAAGAATTGCCACCCATTGGTAGAAATGATTCTATCAATGGGTGGTTTTTTTTATTTCAATAATAAATTTCAGAAAAGCATTGACTTGGAGTTAACTCCAAGTGTTAGGCTACAGTTATAAACACATAAGCCATATAAAGGTGGGAGGCAATATCATGAAAAAGCATATTTTGATTGCATACTTTTCCAGGCCGGGAAACAACTATGTGAACGGAAGGATTGACAATCTTCCCGTAGGGAATACCGAAGCCGCGGCAAGAAAAATTCAGGAGATGACGGGTGGTGAGCTCTTTAAAATCGACCCGGCGAACAAGTACTCCGAGGACTACAACACCTGCACAGAAGAGGCGCAGCGAGAACTTCGAACAAATGCCCGGCCGGAACTCGCAGAGCAGCCGGGCAGCATCGACGGCTTCGAGACTGTTGTGCTGGCCTATCCGAACTGGTGGGGCACTATGCCGATGCCGGTCTGGACATTCCTTGAAAGCTGCGACTTCAGCGGGAAGGCGATCCTTCCGTTATGCACCCACGAGGGCAGCGGGATGGGCAGCAGCGAGCGCGACATCAAAAAGCTGTGCCCGGATGCAGAGCTGCAGAAGGGATTGGCTGTCAGGGGCGGATCTGTGAAAAGCGCTGACAGGGAAATAGAAGCGTGGCTGAAGAAGAACGGCCTTTTGTGATGGAGGAGGACCTGGCAATGAACAAAGAAAGAAATGAACTTTTCAGTACAGGGGGGCCGCTGCCCGAAATCTTTTCCAGATACTTCATCGGTCAGGCATATCTTCAGCCGCTGACCGACAAGGGGGGGCCAACAGCCAATGTGACTTTCGAGCCGGGCTGCCGCAACAACTGGCACATCCACCATGAAGGCGGGCAGATTTTGCTTTGCACCGAAGGACGCGGCTGGTACCAGGCATGGGGAGAAGAGCCTCAGGAGCTTAACCCCGGCGACGTGGTGAACATCCCTCCAGAGGTCAAGCATTGGCATGGCGCGGCTAAGGACAGCTGGTTCGCCCATCTCGCAGTGGAGATCCCGGCCGAGGGAGCAACTGTCGAATGGCTGGAAACAGTGGATGACGATGCATACCTGAAGCTGAGGTAAAAGGAGAAATTCGAATGAAGGATGTAATGATTTTGACTGGTGCCGGGCAAATCGGAATGGCAATTGCCAGAAGAATGGGCTATGGGAAAAAGGTTGTGATAGGTGATAAGAACCTCGATAATTCAAAGGCTGTCGCAAAAATCATGAATGATGCCGGATTCGATGCGGTGCCTTTGGAGATGGACCTTTCAGAAAGGGGGTCCATCCTGAACTTAATTTCAGAGGCGCAGAAATACGGTGAAATCTCCATGCTAGTCAACTCGGCCGGAGTTTCGCCCAGCCAGGCACCCATCGATGCCATCTTGAAAGTGGATCTTTACGGCACGGCCGTCTTGCTGGAGGAAGTCGGAAAGGTTATAAGAGAAGGCGGGGCTGGTGTGACAATTTCCAGCCAGTCCAGCTATCGGATGCCTGCTCTCAGCCCTGAAGCCGATGAGCAGCTTGCTTCAACCCCTGCAGAGGAACTTCTCGCCCTGGAGCTGCTTCAGTCAAAGAATATCAGGGACGCGCTTCACGCTTATCAGATGGCAAAGCGCTGCAACGTGAAGCGTGTGATGGCAGAAGCAGTCAAATGGGGGCAAAGGGGCGCACGCATCAACTCAATTTCCCCCGGAATTATCGTGACGCCTCTTGCTGTTGATGAATTTAATGGCCCGAGAGGAGGTTTTTATAAAACCATGTTTGCAAAGAGCCCTGCAGGCCGTCCCGGGACAGCAGATGAGGTTGCAAATGTTGCTGAGCTGCTTATGAACCCTCAGGGCGCATTTATTACTGGTGCGGACTTTTTGATCGACGGCGGTGCTACCGCTTCCTACTACTATGGTCCGTTGAAGCAGTTGCAATAAAGCAGCTTTCACTGAATCCTTTCAGGAGGCTGAGCAAAAAATAATTTGAAAAGAGGAAACAAAATGTACAATTTTATTTTTCAGAACACAACAAAGATTTACTTCGGCGAAAACCAGCTTAAGCACTTGGGTGAGGAGCTTAAGCAGTACGGCAGCCGCGTGCTCCTGACCTACGGCGGCGGTTCCATCAAAAGAATCGGCCTCTATGATAAAGTGTATGAGGAGCTCAAGAGAGCCGGAGTGACAGTATTCGAACTGTCCGGCATTGAGCCGAATCCCCGCCACACAACCGTGAACAAGGGAGCAGAAATCTGCAAAAGGGAAGGTATAGATGTGCTGCTTGCCGTGGGAGGAGGCTCGACCATAGACTGCACCAAGGTTATTGCCGCAGCTGCGTACTACGATGGGGATAGCTGGGACCTGGTTACGCACAAGGCACCAGTTGAAAAAGCTCTTCCGGTTCTTTCGGTTCTTACGCTGGCAGCTACCGGCTCTGAGATGGACTCGGGAGGCGTTATCAGTAACCTGGACACAAACGAAAAGTACGGCCTGCTGCATCCGCTGCTTCAGCCTAAGGCATCCTTCCTCGAGCCGGCCAACACTTTTTCAGTAAGCTCCTTCCAGACGGCCTGCGGCGGCGCGGACATCATTTCGCACGTTTTCGACGTCTTCTATTTCACAAGTGCAGAGAAGATGGACATGATAGACCGCGTCATGGAGGAAGTGATAAAAACTGTCGTCAAGTATGCCCCGGTTGCGTTAAAGGAGCCCGACAACTATGAAGCCCGGGCAAACCTGATGTGGGCTTCCTCGTGGGCACTAAATGGATTCCTCCAAACAGGCGCTTTCCAGGCTGCCAGCTGCCATGCCATAGAGCACGAGCTTTCAGCATACTACGACATTACCCACGGCTTAGGCCTGGCAATTGTCACGCCGCGCTGGATGGAGTATATCCTGGATGATTCCACAGCGCCGCAGATCAAGAAATTCGGCGTCAATGTATTCGGAGTCGATCCTTCGCTATCCGACATGGAAGGGGCGAAAAAGGCAATCGAATGCCTGAGCAGCTTCCTTTTCGAGACCCTTGGCCTGCAGAGGACACTCTCTGAGATAGGCATTGATGATAAGAACTTCAGCGCAATGGCGAAGAACGCCTGCGGAAATGGTGTGCTTCAAGGCTTCAGGCCTTTGACGCCTGGAGACGTTGAGAATATCTACAGGATGTGCCTGTAAGGAGAGAGAGTAAAGAACCCTGTTTTCACAGCCGGAAGTTGAGCTGCCCTCCGGCCAAGTGTATAATAGAGTAAAACAACTCAAGGAGGTGTGAGGCACGATGACAATCACTGAAGTCGCAAAAAAATATGGTTTGACCGCTGATACCCTGCGCTATTACGAGCGTGTAGGCCTGCTCCCGGATGTGCACCGCACACCCGGTGGTGTCAGGGATTATTCCGAGGAGGATTGCCGCTGGGTCGAATATATAAAGTGCATGCGCTCTGCCGGAATCTCAGTCGAAACGCTCATAGAATACGTCAGGCTTTTCCATCAGGGAGCGGAGACGATAGGTGCGCGCAAGAAGCTCCTCCTTGAGCAGCGGGAGCAGATAGTGGCGAAAATAAATGAGCTCAACGAAGTCCTTACAAAGCTTGACTGGAAACTCGATGGCTACGAGGACAGGATGCTCAAATTCGAAGAAAAAAACTTAAGATAGCAGAAAGAAAGCCAGCAAACTAAGGTTTCTGGCTTTTTTAGCGTCGTGACATATGCTTATTTCAAAAATCATTTTCATCAGTGGGCTGACACCAGTTCCCTCAGAGCCTTCAGAATACCGCCGCCTCCATCGACTGAGATCCCGCCGACTTTGTCACAGATTCGCTCCAGGTACTCAAGCTCTTTGAGCTTGAACAGCGTAGCGTTTTCATCCATAAGCTTGGCTGTGTCCAGTAAGCTTTTTGTTGCAGCTGTTTCCTCCCTGCGAGTGATAACGCTGGCCTGGGCGGATTTTTCAGCTACCAGAACCGTGTTCATAATATCGCGGATCTCACCGGGCAGGACGATGTCCTTAACACCTGCATCTGAGAATATGACATAGAAATCTTTTTCGCGTTCCTTGAGCTTCTCAAGCACGAAACCGCCGATGTTATCCTTCTGGCGCAGAAGATCGTCGAAGCGGTACTTCCCGACAAACTCCCGCAAGATAAGCTGTGTGATCACATACAGCTGCGATTTGTAGTCCTTCAGCTTCGTGATCACGCTCACAGGATCGGTCACCCGGAAAGAGCATACGAAGTTGATGCGCAGGCTGACTTTGTCTGCAGTGAGGACTTCCTGTCCTGTTATATCGAGCTGTTGGATTCTTGTATCAACTATCTGAGAGGTGACTCTCGTATTGAAGTTCCAGAAGAAATACTGTCCTGCAGAGAGTGTTCGCTGAAATACGCCGTTGTAGAACAGAAGCCCGGTCTCCCCGTCGGTGACATCGATTTTTGTAATGCAGTTCTGGGGCATATAAGCCATGTAAAGCAGAGGCAGCTTACCAGCGGATTCAGGATCGGAGACATCTATGATTGTGAAGCTGTTTTTCTTGAAGATATCCCAAAAAGCATATGTACCAGGTTTCAAAACGTCAGCGATGTGTCCGTCCACAAAATGAACTGCAAGCCTTTCATCAGGAACTTCGACTACAGTGACGTGTTTTTCAAACTCAGAATCCTTGCGCAGGACAGGGAGGTTCATGCCTGGGAAATCAAGCCTTCCTTCGGCTGCAACCTTGACAGCAGTTTCACCAAGGACTGACCACACACGATGCTTGCCCGACATCAGCATTTTTTGATAGACACCATTTTTGAAGAGGAACGCCCTTTCAATGTCATTGATAATCATCTTCATAAATTTCACTCCTTTTTGATTTGCAATTTTCCCTGAAATGCCCCACATCCCTTCCGTATCCGAATTGAGTTTCCACAGAAGCTTTTCCGGGTTTCACTCAGACAGGTCAGTGACCTGCATAGTGAAAATGGGTAGAGCGGTGAGGAAACGGCATCCTTCGAATTAACGAAAGTTTTGTGTTTGCAGCGGTTCAGAAAGCTTCTCCAAGCTGCCGCAGGCATTCCAGGGTGATTGCATTTTTGGTCTGACGTGACAGGTCAGCAGAGGGGAGTCGAACCCCAAGGAAACACCTTTGCCATTAGCTGATTGCTCTGCCGCTGAGCTACCCCTTGTGGGGAGAGGGAGTCGAACCCCCGACATATCAGTAATTGTGGGCAAGTTCGCACTTGCGGTGGGACCGTGTTCTCCGGCATACCGTGAGGCATCGCCGCCGGCACCGCGCGGCACTGAAACGCCGCAGCATAGGAGATGTAATCCCTTCTTATGACAAAATCATACCAATTTTCGTTTCCGCCATCATTTAAAAAAGTTTGCGAAGATGAATATTTTTGGTAAAATCTGAATAAAGGAGGCGATGAGGTGGCCTTTACTGAATTGATAAAAAACTTCAACAAGATAAGAGACTACATGCGGGACTTCTACATAAATGGCTTCAAGGCGCGCGACAATTACACCGCCAAGAGTGCCCGAACCTATGACAATGAAAAGCGCCGGATTGAAAGCTATCTGGCGCCCTATGTGCGATGGGAAAACGACAAGAAAGGCAAGCGTGTTTACGTTTCCCTGGATGCATCGGGCATAGAAAGCAACCCTCTTTACAATGCGTGGAAGGCAAAAAGCTTTACAGACAACGACATAACCTTACATTTTTCCATACTCTCTTCTCTGAAGGAGGAAAGCAAGAGCATAGCAGAGCTGACCGACTCTGTTTGCGCCCTGACTGAAATGGCTTTTGACAGCCAGACGGTGCGGATCAAGGCAAACGAGTATGTTGAAGAGGGCCTCCTTTGCAGGATGCGGAAGGGCAAAACAGACTATTACTCGCTTTCGCCGCACACTTTGATGTCTCTTCCCGTTCCGGAAGAAAAGCTGATAGATGCCGTTCGCTTTTTTCAGGAAGTCGCTCCGCTTGGCTTTGTAGGAAGCACGATTCTCGATCAGGAAAAAGAAGCAAACCATATTTTTGGCTTCAAACATCACTACATAGTCCACACGCTTGAGGACGGAGTGGTGTTTGACTTGCTGGATGCCATCAAGCAAAAGAGGAATGTGTGTCTTACACATCAAAGCACCAGGCGTAAAAAAGAAACAAGACAATCCGGCGTTCCTTTGCAGATTTTTGTCAGCGTGCAGAGCGGGCGCCGATACGTATGCGTTTATTCAGAGCGGAACAAACGTTTCCACAACTACCGGCTTGACTCCGTCAAAAAAGTGGAGCTGCTGGAGCCGTGCCAAAATTATGAAGAGGTTAAGGACAACCTCATGAAAATCAAACCCTTCTGCTGGGGAGTCTCTTTCGGAAATGCGGAGAGAAGACAGATCCTGCGCATGAAACTTCGCATCGATGAGGAAAAAGAGGCTTACGTGCTGGAACGCCTCAGGCGCGAAGGGCGCGGGGGGCTGATCGAGCATGTGGGTAAAGATGTTTATCTTTACACCAAAGAGCTTCATGATGTGACCGAAATGATGGCCTGGGTAAAGAGCTTCACAGGACGAATACTCTCTTTGGAGGGAACAAACAGGGAAGCCGTTGATTATTTCTATCGCGACATGGATCGAATGGCAGCCTTGTATGGGGGAGATGAATAGATGGAGTTGTTTTCAGAAATATACAGTTCCTATTTCCGTGCTTTGGAGAATATGCTCCGACTTGCAGAGGTCTCTCCTATGACAGCAGGAGAAATACAAAAAGTACTCTCTGAAGGCACTTTTTCGGAGAGCGCATTTCATATTTTGCCTAAACTGCAAAATCGCCAGTGGCCGCTGCTAAAAAAGACCGGTGACGGATATTCAACCGAATATTCCCTTCCCGAAAAAAATCCGCTGACCTCGCTGCAGAGGGCTTGGCTGAGATCAATATTAGACGACCCAAGGATGAGCCTGTTCCTTGACGAAGAAGAGCTGGACGGTTTGCTCTCAGTTCTGGGCGATGTTGAGCCCCTTTTCAAACAAGAGGACTTTTATTTGTATGACAGCGCGAGCGACGGGGACGGTTACGGGAACAAGGACTACCGAGATGTTTTTCGAGCCTTCCTAATGGCGGTTCGTCATAAAACCGCCTTGTCTGTCAGTTATGAAGGAGGAAAAGGCAGCCGTGTGAATGGCGTATTTTGGCCACATAAACTGGAATACTCCAAGAAAGACGATAAATTCCGAGCGCACTGCTTTCGGGGAGCTGGTTTCAAGAAGGCGCACTGCATTTTGAATCTGGGAAGGGTTACTTGTGCTGAGGAGGCTGACTGTTCAATGGAATTCCAGCCACCGAACGCTGCTGAAGGTTCAGATGGGAAATCCAGGGAAGTTGTCATTGAGATTACCCAAGAACGCAATGCGCTTGAACGCTGCATGGTTCACTTCGCTCATTTTGAGAAAAGAACTGAATGCGTCGAGCAGACCGGGAGGTATATCTGCACCATACGCTACAACGCTATGGATGAAACTGAGGTTGTAATTAGGGTGTTGTCCTTTGGCCCGACTATAAGGGTGCTGGGGCCTGATGTGTTCGTTGAAGAAATCAGGAACAGAGTAAGGATGCAGGCGGGGCTGAATGAAGAGACTCGGAAGATGTAAACCAAAAAACTCCAAAAATATAAAAATATTATTCACTTTTATTTTCATTTAATGTATAATTAATTATACGAATATTCAGAATTAGCGCAATAAAAGGGAGGTATAGTCATGGCTAAAGAAGATATGGGAAAAGAACAGTTACCACTGACACCACACATCGAAGAAAAGGAAAAGAAAGAAGTGGGTGATCTAAAACCCTTCGGAAACCCTGAAGTTCCGCTGACGCCTCATATACAAGAGCATGAGCACCATGGAGCCGAAGACCTCAAGCCATTCGGAGATCCAGAAGTGCCTTTGACTCCGCACAGGCATGCGCCGGCAGAGCACGGTGAACCGAAACCGTTCGGCGATGCGGAAGTTCCTCTGACACCTCACAGGCATGCGCCA
>DBML01000015.1:6668-16132 GCA_002298915.1 Clostridium sp. UBA699 | reverse complement strand
GGGGATCCCGATATGCCTCTCACTCCTCACATTCAAGAGCATGAGCACCATGGGGCCGAGGACCTGAAGCCGTTCGGAACTCCTGAAGTACCGCTGACACCTCACAGACACAGAGCCGAAGCTGAAGAAGGGGCTGAAAAAGAGGTCAAGGAAGCTGGGGAGCTAAAACCTTTCGGTGACCCTGATATGCCACTGACACCTCACAGGCACTTGAGGCCTGAAGACGAGGAAGAAAAGAAGGAAGAGTAAATCAATGAAACCGCCGGCAAGATTGCCGGCGGTTTCTCTACGTCGTGGTTCAACTGAAGTTTTTTGAAGTAGAGTTGCCTCGCATGTCGATTTCTATGAGCTTCTCCACCTCATCACCCCTGCAGCCTATGAGATACTTAGTTAGGTTGGCCGATGAGCAGGCATGGTTTGGAATTATCTCAATCTTGTCCCCTATCTTGAGAGTTGTTGAGCCGTGAACATAAAGCTTTCCGACCTCCTCGGAAAGAGTGTCGACAACAAGCTCAGGGTGGCCTTTCACGTAACCGTGTCCCTTTATCGAGGTGTTCCCGTGGGCGCCCTTGTCAAGCCCGAGGCATTTCGAGCCTGCATCGCAGATGAAAACTTCCGGGGACGGATGTGAGATCACTGTGGCATAAACGGAAAGCGAGCACTCGGATTCCCTGGCTGCCTCTATGGAAAGCTGGATGTAGTCATTGAAAACGTAGTTGCCCGGGTGGAGAACGTTTATGTTCTCGTCTGCAAGGGAACCGAAGAAAGTAGGCGTAGAGCCTGTGGTTATAAGTTCCAGCTCGTAGCCGGCAGCCCTAAGCTCGGTGGCGGCTGTTCCCAGTGCGTTCCTTTCATCCTCCACAAACCGCTGCACCTCATCATGCCTTACAGCGGAATAAACATGGCCAGGGTGGGTGGAAATACCCTTGAAAACCATTGCATCGAGACCTTTGAGCGAATCTGCGAAGGAAGCGGCCTTACCTGGTTCTATGCCGAAGCGGTGCAGTCCGCTGTCGATTATGATTGTGTAGTTTATCTTCACGCCTGCCTTGAACGCCGCTGCGTTGAGAAGATCCGCAGCTTCAAAGCTGTCGATCCTGATGACGAAGAAGCATTTTTTTGCCAGCTCTATGACCCTGCGGATGTTGACATCACTGGCGACTGGATAGGCATACATTATGTTCCTGACACCGTGGGCGCAGAGACCTTCGCATTCGTCCAGAGTTCCGCAGAGGAAGCCGTCGGCGCCCGCTGCGAGCTGCATATCTATCATCTCAGTGCTCTTGTGGGTCTTCACCATAGGCCAGAGCCGTTTGCCGCTCTTGTCGCAAAGTTCCTGATAGCGTCTAATGTTGTTATCCAGGACATCAAGATCAACGAGGATAGCCGGTGTCTGAAGCTCAGTTTTTTTCATTGTAATACCTCCTTGTTCGTTGGAAATCCATTTCCTTATAATAAAAATATAGCATTTACCGCAGGCCAAAACAATGGAGCGTTCCGCTTTCATTTTGATGATATTTATTGTAAAATGGTTAAAACGACGTGAAAGAGGGAGGTGCGCCATGATGAGGCTGCTGCATATTACGGCACAGAGGCCTGAGAAGACCGGAAGCGGGACTTACCTTCAGGCGATGATGAGGGAAGCAGACAAAAAAGACTACGACCAGGCTTTCGTGGCAGCTCTGAACCAGGGAGAGGAGTTCGCCTTCAGAGGCGACCGGGAGATAGCTTTCTACCCTGTCTATTTCCTGACCCCTGAGCTCCCCTTCGACATAGCAGGCATGACAGACATCATGCCCTATGAGAGCACTAAGTACAGTGAAATGACTGAGGATATGCTGGTAAGGTGGAAGCATTCCTTCAATGAGGTAATCTCAAAGGCTGTGGAGGAGTTCAGGCCAGATGCCATAATATGCCATCACCTGTGGATACTGACAGCCTACGTTAGGGAGCTTTTCCCGGACATTACAATCGCAGCTGTCTGCCACGGCACGGACCTCAGGCAGCTCGTCCTGGCAGCCCGGTTCGCTCCATATGTGCGTGAGGGCTGCTCCAGGCTTGACCTTGCTTTCGCCCTGAACGAATACCAGAGGGACAGGATAGTCCAGGAGTACGGCATTGAAGCAAGCAGGGTCCACGTCATTGGAAGCGGCTACAACGCCTTCATATTCCACAGGGAGGACTGCAAGGTGAACCAGCATTCCGTGGAGCTGGTATATGCCGGCAAGCTGAACAGGGCAAAGGGTGTGCTTCAGCTCATTAGGGCTGTGGACAGGCTGGATTTCTACGGGAAAAAGATAAGGCTAACAGTCGCCGGCTCGGGCAAAGGCGAGGAGGCTGAAGCCATATTCGCCGCAGCAAGGGAGTGCAGGCACGAGGTTGTGTTCACGGGGGACGTCCCCCAGGACAGGCTGTCCAGGATCTTCAGGGACTCAGACATATTCATCCTGCCTTCCTTCTTCGAGGGGCTTCCTCTCGTGCTCATAGAGGCGATGGCCTGCGGGCTGAGGGTTGTCACAACAGACCTTCCGGGCGTTAAGGGCTGGATAGGCATGGATATCAACGGCAGCGGGATAATAGAATACGTGGAAATGCCGGAGATGATTGGGGTAGACGAGCCGAGCGAGAAAGATTTGCCTGCCTTCGAGGAGAGGCTGAAGGAAGCCATAGAATGCCAGTACAGCAGGCTTCTGAAACACGAGAACTCCGACCTTGAGTTCGTCTACGAGAGCATAAAGAAGCTGTCCTGGAGCGGCGTGTTCGGCACCCTTGAGAATATTTTGGATAAAACTATTGAACAAAAAGGCGAATCATAGTATAATGTTTAATGTTGCATACTAAAAAAACAATACAGTATTTCATGAGTAAATCTATGTGGAGAGATGTCCGAGAGGTTTAAGGAGCACGCCTGGAAAGCGTGTGTAGGGGAAACTCTACCGGGGGTTCGAATCCCCCTTTCTCCGCCATTAAGACTTTGCCGTGCTAGATGGGGAACTAGCGGTGCCCTGTAACCTGCAATCCGCTACAGCAGGGTTGAACTCCTTGCCTAGACTATAATCTGTGGGGTCTGGCCTGTAAAAGTGGCGTTGAGAACTGGGTCCCACGCAACGGAATCTCATGAACCCCGTCAGGTCCGGAAGGAAGCAGCGGTAAGTGAACCTTTTCGTGTGCCGTGGAGCAGCCTGGTTTGAGTCAACTGTACAGGTAACGCTCATAGATTATCAGCCGAAGCAAGGTGCGCGGCATTTATTCAAAATCAAGATACCAACATGGTATCTTTTTTGTTTATATATTATAATATAGGTGCAAGTCAAAAAGAGAAGGTGAAGCTATTGTCCTACACAGCACTATACCGGGAATGGAGGCCAGGCACGTTCGACGATGTCGTCGGCCAGAAGCACATAACCGTAACCCTTAAAAACCAGATAATTAAAAACAGGATAGCCCACGCCTACCTCTTCTGCGGAACCAGGGGGACGGGAAAGACCTCCACTGCAAAGATACTCGCCAAGGCCGTCAACTGCCTGGATATCCAGAACGGCGAGCCTTGCAACAGGTGCGAGATGTGCAGGAAGATAAACGCGGGAATCCTTATAGATGTCATAGAGATGGACGCAGCTTCTAAGAGGAAGCTGGAGGACATAAAGGATATCATAGAGAACGTCAAGTACCCGCCTCAGGAGGGCAGGTACAAGGTCTACATCATGGACGAGGTCCACATGCTGACGGCGGAGGCCGTTAACGCCTTCCTCAAGACTCTTGAGGAGCCGCCGGGAAACGTTATATTCATCCTGGCAACCACTGACCCTCAGAAGCTGCCCGTGACGATACTGTCCAGGTGCCAGAAGTTCGATTTCAGGAGGATCAAGTCCTCGGACATATTCGAGAGGCTCAGGAAGATAGTCGACGAGCAGGGGATCCTTGCAGACGACAAGAGCCTGCACCTCATAGGAAGGATGTCCGACGGTGCGATGAGGGACGCTCTCAGCATACTCGACCAGGCTATCTCCATGGGCGAAGGCAAGGTGCAGTACGAGAACGTGCTCGACATGCTGGGGCTCGTGACGAACGAGAACCTAATCAGGCTGACCGATGCCATCATAAGCAGGGACATAGACAGGGCAATGAAGGTCGTGGACGAGGTCGTCTACAGCGGAAGGGACATATACAACTTCATAAGGGACATGATCTCTCATATGAGGAACCTGCTCGTGGTCAAGGTGAGCCAGAACGCCTCAGACATACTCGACATGTCGGACGAGAACATCGACCTGCTCAGGGACCAGGCTTCCGGCATAAGGGTAGAGGAGGTCATGAGGAACATAAGGATACTCCAGGACACTGAGGAGCAGACGAAGTGGATCAAGCAGAGCAGGATATACCTGGAGCTGGCTGTAATAAAGATGTGCAAGATAGAGTACGACACCTCCAAGGAGGTCGTCCTCGCAAGGCTTAACAGGCTCGAGGAGTCCTTCAGGCAGGGCGAGATGAAGGTGTCCTGCGAGAGGATAATAGACAGGGAGCAGCCAAGCTCGGCAGAACCCAAGTCTGCGGCCAAGCCGAGGGCAAAAAAAGAGGAGACTGTGAGGCCGGTCATGGACGAGAACATGGAATCCACGCTCACCCTCGAGGTCGTGAGGAAAAAATGGAGGGACATCCTTGAGGCTTTCAAGGCCAGGAGGATGATGGTGCTTTTCGCAGCCCTAACCACGGGAGAGGTTGCGGACTGCACAAACGGCGTGATAACAATAAGGTACGAGGCGAGCTTCAAGTTCAACAAGGAAAGGCTTGAGAAAGAGGAGAACAGGAAGGCCGTCAACGGCATGTTCTCTGAGATCCTAGGCGAACCGGTGTCGGTAAGGTACAGGATAGACGACAGCAGCTCCGGTTTTTCAAAGGAGGACCTGATCAAGCAGGCTTTCGGCGAGGATTTTGTGGAAATTATCGAAGAATAGGCTATGGAGTAAAAACTGCAATTTTGGTATAATGGTTATCGAATAAACGAAAAGGAATTCTAAGGAGGAAACAAACATGGCAAAAGGCGGATTTGGCGGCTTCGGTGGCGGAGCCAACATGAATAATATGATAAAGCAGGCTCAGAAGCTGCAGAAGCAGATGGAGGACAAGCAGAAGGAGCTTGAGGCAAGGACATACGAGGCGGCTGTAGGCGGCGGAGCTGTAGTTGCTACTGCAAACGGAAAGAAGCAGCTTTTGGACATAGCTATAAAGCCTGAGGTTGTAGACCCGGACGACGTTGAAATGCTGCAGGACCTCATACTCTCGGCTGTGAACGAGGTTATTGCAAAGGCTGAGGCGGACAGCGCGGCTGAAATGGGCAAAATGACAGGCGGCATGGGCATGCCTGGATTCTAACAAGAGGTGAATGATTTGGATTTTTATCCGGTGGCGATTGAAAGGCTCATAGAGGAATTTGCCAAGCTTCCTGGGATAGGTTACAAGACGGCGCAAAGGCTCACAATACATGTGCTGAACCTGCCCGGGGAAGAGGTAAGGGAGTTCGCCGAGGCGCTCATAAACGCCAAGGGGACCATTAAGTACTGCTCCGTTTGCGGAAACTATACGGACACCGACCCCTGCGCGATATGCAGGAACCCGAACAGGGACAAGTCAGTCATATGCGTAGTGGAGCAGCCGAAGGATATAATCGCCATGGAGAGGGTGAAGGAGTTCAACGGGATGTACCATGTGCTTCACGGAACTATATCGCCCATGGCGGGCAGGGGGCCCGAGGACATAAAGCTCAAGGAGCTCATAAGAAGGGTGAACGGGGACCTCAAGGAGGTCATCGTGGCTACGAACCCCAACATTGAGGGGGAAGCCACGGCAATGTATATATCGAAAATACTCAGGCCTTTCGGCGTAAAGGTCAGCAGGATAGCCCACGGCATTCCGATGGGCGGAGACCTGGAATATGCAGACGAGGTGACTCTGGCGAAGGCGCTGGAGGGAAGGACCGAGCTGTAGAGAAGATAAGAGTGGGGGGCACGCGTAAGATGTTAGTGTATGCTTTTCACTCTTAATTTTTATATTGAGGGAGGTGGCCAATGGGTATCGAGTATGTTGCCTATTTCATGATAGCAGCTGCGGTGCTTTCGGTCGCCGTCAAGCTGTTCGCATGGCCCATAAAGATACTGGGAAGGCTGATAATTAACGGGGCGGTCGGAGTGGTGCTGCTTCTGGCGGTCAACGCGGCTGGACAGTATTTCAGCCTTTACGTTCCGATTACCTGGTTCACTGCGCTTGCCGCAGGGATCTTCGGCATACCGGGCGTCATCGTGATGGTGTTTTGCGTTTATTTTTCCTAGAGGGGTGCAGCATTGAAAATAGATAAGAAAACGATCAGGGCCAGGTTCATACACAGGCCTAACAGGTTCCAGGCATACGTCGACATTGACGGCGAGGAGACCATGGTGCACGTGCCGAACACCGGCAGGTGCAGGGAGATACTGATTCCCGGGACCACGGTGGTTCTGCGCGAGGAAAACGGGGAGAGCAGGAAAACCAAATACGACCTCATAGCGGGCTACAAGCAGGATAAGATAATAAGCATAGACTCGCAGATACCCAACAAGGTCGTGGCGGAGGCGCTGGCGGCTGGGAGGATAGCGGGCCTTGAGAGGTACGGTTTGATAGAACAGGAGAAAACGTTCGGAGCCAGCAGGTTCGACTTCAGGCTGACCGATGAAAGCGACAGCCGTTATTTTCTCGAGGTCAAGGGCGTAACCCTTGAGGAGGGACGGGTGGCGATGTTCCCTGACGCCCCGACGGAAAGGGGCAGGAAGCACCTTAAGGAGCTTATAGAGGCGGTTAGGAGCGAGGGCGGCGCAGGGGTGCTCTTCCTGATACAGATGAAGGATGCCGACTGCTTCAGGCCGCACGACGAAAGGGACAGCCTCTTCGGCGAAGCCTTGAGAGAGGCGGCGGAGAACGGGGTAGACCTTTACGCGTACAACTGCGAGGTGGGGGAGGACCACATCACGCTTCTCGAAAGAGTTCCAATCTTATTATAGTTGTATTGCGGGCTGCAAAAATTTATAATGTACTTAATGGTAAAAATATTGACGAGGGGTAAAATGTTATGAAATTTGTTTATTGTCCGATATGCGGCATGAAGCTGCAGCCCAGGGACAGTTGGGATGAGGGCTCGGTTCCGTACTGTCCCAATGACGACATGATGTTTTTCGATACGCCGAAGCCGTGCATAATAGTTGCTATTATCAAGGAACGAGAAATACTGCTTCTGAAGCAGAACTATATATACGAAAATTCCAAGGTGCTCCTTTCCGGATACGTGGGATGCGGCGAGAAGGTAGAGGATGCCGTCCACAGGGAAGTTAAGGAGGAGTCGGGGCTCAGCATAAGGGACCTGAAATACCTTGGCAGCGACTACCTCGAGTCAAAGGAAATTGTAATGCTGACTTTCATGGCTCATTACGAGTCCGGAGAGCTTAAGAAATCCTCCGAGGTCGACGATGTTGAGTGGATAAGCATCAAGCACGCCCTCGACGAGATGAAGGAGGACGAGATAGGCAAGAGGATCGTGAGAAAAGTTATCAGGGAGCTGGATTGGGAAGATGTGATGGAGGAGAAATATGAATAACAAGTATGTGCCTGAAATAAAAGGAATTCTAAGAAGCCATATGATAGAGGTGCCGGAGGTAATAAGGGAGTCCAGCGGCATAAGGGTGTTCGGCAAAAGGATAAAATCCCTCGTGTTCAGCACCGACGTCGCAGTGATCCGCAACACAAATGCCGATGCTGTCATTGCCGTTTACCCGTTCACTCCCCAGCCGGTCATAACCGAGGCGATAATCAACTCGGCGGACATCCCGGTGTTCTGCGGCGTGGGAGGGGGTATAACAACTGGCAAGCGCGTGGTCAACCTGGCTCTGGACGCAGAGTTCAAGGGAGCCATGGGGGTTGTTGTGAACAGCCCGACCCCGAACGACCTTGTTGTACAGATGAGGGAGACGATAGACATCCCGATAATAGTTACTGTCGTTTCCGAATTCGAGGACATCGACGCCAGGATAGAAGCGGGAGCCACCATACTGAACGTGTCGGGGGCCAAGAAGACCGCCCAGATAGTGAGGATGATAAGGGAGAAGCACCCGCTCTTCCCTATAATCGCAACCGGCGGGCCTACTGTCGAGTCGATAAGGGAGACGATAGCGGCAGGAGCGAACGCGATAACTTTCACGCCTCCGCCGGCGGCAGACATACAGAGCGATCTGATGAACAAGTACAGAAGGATCTACAGAGAGGAAGCAGAGGAATAGGAGGAACGCGGATGAAAGGCGTTTTGTATTATTTCAGCGGAACCGGCAATACGAAGTGGGCAGCCGACAAGCTAAAGGAGGCTCTTGAAAGGTACGACTACCAGCTCGACCTCAAAAGCATCGAGGAGGAGAAAAGGGCAGATATAAGGGGCTATTCCTTCCTAGTGGTCGGAACTCCGGTCTATGCGGAAATAGAGCCTAAACTTGTTGAAGATTTCATAAACACGGTGCCGGTAACCGACACGAGGACGAGGTGCATTGTTTATTCGACCCAGGGGGCAGGAAGCTGCTCGGCTGTGAAGAGGATATCAGCAGAACTCGCGAAGAGGGGGTACGACATCGCCGGCGAAGCCATGGTCGAGATGCCGAACAACTTCTATTTCTACCTGGGCAAGGAGCCTTCCGAAAGAAAGGTGCGCAGGGAGCTGGTCGGCGCGGAGAGGAAGATGAGGAAGCTGGCACGGGATTTCAGCAGCGGTAAAGCTCAGGTTTCCAGGAGCTTTGCCCTGAGGCAGAAAATAGGCGCCTTAGCGGGCAAGTCCTTCAGGAAATCCATACCCAAGCTATCTCAAAACCTGACAGCTGGCGGAAGCTGCACTAAGTGCGGGCTCTGCCTTAGGAACTGCCCGAAAGGCAACATCACCTTCGAGGGAGGGCGAGCCATAATCCACAGCAACTGCATCCTCTGCCTGAGGTGCATCCACCTTTGCCCAGAGAACGCGATCTCCTACAAGGGGAAAGCGATCAACCAGACCCAGAAGGAGATAATCAGGCACCTTGATCTGAAGTGAGGCTGAGGAAAATGTTTTGCTCAGGGAAATAAAAAAATATTGAAAATATTTTAAAAAGTGTGTTGACAAACCCTGAAAACCGAATTAATATATACACTATAAACAAAAATACTTCCTGTGAAGAGAACAGTAGCAGCAGATAAGGTTAAGAGAGTCAGTGGCCGGTGAGAACTGATACCTGCAATGTTGTGAATCCGCCTCGGAGGAATNNAACGCGAGTCAATCGTCCCTTTGTGGATTGATTGGCTTTTTATTTTACAAAAAATTATATACTTCCTGTGAAGAGAACAGTAGCGATGCATGAGGTTAAGAGAGTCAGCGGACGGTGAGAGCTGATACCTGCCAGTATCGTGAATCCGCCTCGGAGGAATGC
>DBML01000015.1:0-6646 GCA_002298915.1 Clostridium sp. UBA699 | reverse complement strand
AACGCGAGTCAATCGTCCCTTTGATGGGGATCGGTTGGCTTTTTTTATTGCAAAAGTTCTGAAAGGGAGGATGTTATGATGGGAAACAGGGAGAACTACAGAAGAGGCAGGATGATATCCTCTTGGATAGCAAAGACCTGCGGCGGCTGCGCTAAAGACCGCGAAGACATACTTGTGCTCACATAGATTTGGCTGAAGCTAGAGGAGGATACGAAATGCATAACATGGAACAGATGATGCAAGTGGCAGAAAGGTGCTTGAGATACGAGAAGGCTGCAGGGAGGATGTTGTTTTGCGAAGGGAACCTGGTGTGCAAAACCTGCAAGAACTGCATGCACTGCGAGAACAGCACCTGCCTGAGAGACATGTTCGAATGCACCCTGATGGGGATCGAGTGAAAGTCAGTGAACAGAAAATCCAATATTTCCGATGAAGAGAACAGTAACGGCAAACGAAGGTAAAGAGAGTCAGCGGACGGTGAGAGCTGATACCTAAGGTTTCCGAGAATCCGCCTCAGAGGGATGCTGCGAAGAGCAGCACGGCAAGACCGATAAAACGTTCGAGAGGGTTACCTGAGCTTAGGCAGGGTGACCAATTAGGGTGGCAACGCGATGATATCGTCCCTTCAGTTTAACTGGAGGGACATTTTTTTATACTTTTTTATTAACAAGGAGGAGATTTATTATGGCAGTATTAAGGCCTTTCAAAGCAATCAGACCGAGGGAAGAATATGCGTGCAAGATAGCGGCTTTGCCGTACGACGTTATGGACAGCGAGGAAGCAAGGATGATGGCGAAGGACAACCCTTATTCATTCCTGCATGTGGACAAGGCGGAGATCGACCTGGGCGAGGATGTGAACATCTACGACAGGAAGGTGTACGAGAAGGCAAAGCAGAACCTGGAAAAGCTTGTCGAGGAAGGCGCAATGGTTCAGGATGAGAGGGCGAACCTATTCATATACAGGCTTGTTATGAACGGCAGGGCTCAGACTGGGATAGTCGGATGCACCTCGATAGACGACTATATGAACGATGTGATCAAGAAGCACGAGCACACCAGGGCCGACAAGGAGGCTGACAGAATAAACCACGTCGACACCTGCGACGCCCATACCGGACCGATATTCCTCACCTACAGGTACAACGACAGGATAGACGCCATAATCAAGAGGTGGACAAGGAACGAGCCTGTGTACGACTTCGTAGCGGAGGACGGCGTAGGGCATACCGTATGGACAATAGACGATGACCGGACCATAGAGAAGGTCAGGAATATCTTCGGCGGGATCGAGAGCCTGTACATCGCAGACGGGCACCACAGGGCAGCTTCGGCTGTGAAGGTGGGACTCAAGAGGAGGCAGCAGAACCCTGGCTACACCGGTGAGGAGGAGTTCAACTACTTCCTGGCGGTGGCATTCCCAGACGCTGACCTGCAGATAATGGACTACAACAGGGTCGTCTTCGACGTTAACAAACTAACGAAAGAAGAGTATATTGAACTGGTGAAAGAGAACTTTGAAATGAAGATACATGAAGAGAACCACGCATTCAAGCCTGATGACAGGCACACCTACGGAATG
This sequence comes from Clostridium sp. UBA699, assembly GCA_002298915.1. GTDB lineage: Bacteria > Bacillota > Clostridia > Clostridiales > Clostridiaceae > UBA699. The sequence goes on along the minus strand of DBML01000015.1, from coordinate 5,065 downwards.
TACTACGAGGGAACCTGGTACAAGCTCAGGGCTAAGAAGGGAACGTTCGACCACACTGATCCCGTGGAAAGGCTAGATGTTTCGATACTTCAGAACAACCTCCTGAAGCCTGTGCTCGGAATAGAGGACCCGAGGACGGACAAGAGGATAGACTTCGTGGGAGGCATTAGGGGGATGAAGGAACTGGAGAGAAGGGTGCACAGGAACAGGGAAGGTGTTGCTTTCTCGATGCATCCTACAACTATAAACGACCTCATGGCCATAGCCGACGCCAAACAGGTGATGCCGCCTAAGTCAACCTGGTTCGAGCCTAAGCTAAGAAGCGGCCTTTTCGTTCACCCCCTAACATAATAATATATATGAAGAAGGGAGTCCCTGGCTTTACGGCCCGAGGCTCCCTTTGACTTTCTATTCTTCCGTGTATTCCTGGTTAAGGTAGCCATACAGCGCAGGGTAAACTCCAAGCTGGGCCATGAGGTTGAAATATTCGCCCATCGCATCCTCGTCGTGATCCTTGACCTTGACAGCCCTTATCATGAGGTTTTTAGGCGTTTCGAGAGGCGAGATGTACTCGACCACCGAGACGTTGTAGCCCTTCGCTTCCAGCATGAGGGCTCTCATGCCGTCCGTGAGGAGATCCGCAAGCCTTGCCTTGAGCACGCCGTACTTCGTTATGCCCTTCAGTGTATCGAAGGAGTACTGTCCGAGCATCTCCCTGTGGCAGCAAGGGACTGCTATGATGGCGTCGGCATCGACCTTGATCCCGAGGGCCAGGGCCATGTCGGTGGCAGTGTCGCAGGCGTGCAGAGACATCACCACGTTTATTTTTGTCGCAGGTTTGTACTGCTGGATGTCCACGGCATGGAACTCCATGTTCCTGTAGCCCAGCCTCTCCGCTATCTTCCTCGAGTTCTCTATAACGCTCTCCTTGTAGTCAAGCCCTATGAAGTGGCAGTTTATCTTTTTTACCTCGGTGAGGTAATAGTTGAGCACGAAGGAAAGATAGGATTTTCCGCAGCCGCAGTCGAGTATCACAAGCTTTTTTGGCCTTTTGACCTTGTCGATGACCTCCGCGAAAAGCTCCACGTAGTGGTCTATCTGGTTGTACTTCCTTATCTTGTCGTTCTTCACCTTGCCGTCCTTTGTCAGGATGCCGATCTCCTTTAGGAGGGGCGCGGCGGCTTCAGGTTTTATGAGGTAGTTCCTGTTGAGCAGGGTGGAGGTCTCATGGGCGGCATGGCCCTTCTGAGGCTCGGCCTCCTTGACCTCGACGTTGGTCATCTTGACGTTCTTGTTGTCGGCGGCAATCTGTATGTCCACTCCCCGCTCGCTGTAGATCAGGACGAGGCTTTCATATTTTTCAGCCTCGCTGCAGATGCTGTCGAAAAGGTTTCCTATGGTGAGGAGCCTTGTGCTCCCTCCGAAATTATATTTAATATCGCCGTTTTCGAAGGTTCCTGTGCCCTTGAAATCCTTCAGTCCTGTGCTGAAGGTGACGTTTATGCCCTTGAAAATCTGCGCGTGTTCTTCAAACCTGTTTGTCAGCCCCATGAGGAAAAGGCGGAGCTTTGAGATGTTCTGCTTGTTCATTGTTCATATCCCCTTCGATTACAATATTTTGAGGTACTTTAATAATATACGCACCTTGGGAAAATAGCAACTCGTTGAGGTTATATATGGTATAATAATGTTCATATGATTCTTAAATTCAGGGGGCGTCGGTGATGCAGAAGGAAACATCGGTATCGATAACAGCCGTGGCGGGCAACGCCAGCGAGCTCATGATCAAAGACAAATCGGGGATAACCGTCGGAAGGATATTCGTGATCGATTTTTCAACATCAAACAGGTTCGGCCTTATAAGGCTGAAACTATACAAGGAAAACAAGCAGTACCTCAAGGATGCTCTACAGCTGTTCCTGGAAACTGCTTTCAATAAATCAAACCTTAGGAAGGTCAACGTGCTTGCGGACGAGGACGTACCGACGGAGCCTTTCGTCGAGCTGGGCTTCGGGCTGGAGGGGGTAATTGCCGGCAGCGTTATAGTGAACAAGAAGCTGAGGGACGAGTACGTTTTCGGCATAGAGCAGGACAGTTACAGGTTCAACACCAGCCTCAGGATCATGAGGCTCAAGGGTAACGGAATTGAGCTGGAAGTTCTGACTCCGGAGCATGCGGAAAAGCTTCTCGATTATTACGTGAGGAATGAGGAGTACCTTAAGCCTTTCGAACCGGACAGGGAGAACGACTTCCTGACGATCGAGGCTCAGAAGAGGTTCCTTTCCGAGGAATATAGGCAGTTCCTAAACGGGGATGCGGTGAGCTTCGGCATTTTCAAAGGCGACCAGTTGATAGGAAGGGTCAGGATATCCAACGTCATATACGGGGTGTTCAAGAACGCCTTCATAGGCTACTCCATCGATGAAAGGGAGCAGGGAAAAGGTTACATGAAGCAGGCGGTCAAGCTTGCCTGCGGTTATGCCTTTGAATTCATGGAACTCCACAGGATGGAAGCCTCGACTCTGCTGGACAATATCAAGTCTCAGAGAGTGCTCTTGGGCTGCGGCTTCAAGAAGGTGGGGGTGAGCGAGAAATACCTTTTCATAGACGGAAAGTGGAGGGATCACGTGAACTTTGCCCTCATAAACGAAAAACTTTGACAGACTATTTCGTGAATTGGAATCTGTGTTGACACTGAAAAATAATGGTGATATTATATAAAAGCTGCCTGCTCCCAGAGCAGGCTTGATATAGATTTTGGTTCACTAGCTCAGTCGGTAGAGCACATGACTTTTAATCATGTTGTCCGGGGTTCGATTCCCCGGTGAGCCACCAAGCATCCTTGAAAAAGGGTGCTTTTTTTCATTTCATTTATTATAATGATATGGTAGAGATTTTTGAGGGGTACACATTATGAAAAAATATTTCAGTTTGATCCTGGTTATACTTTGGATGCTGGTGATCTTCTATTTCTCCAGCAAGCCCGCATCGGTTTCTGACCAGGAGAGCAAGCTGCTGATACAGATATTCCAGCTTCTTGGGCTGGACCTTAACTCTTTCCTTGGAGAGCTGGCAAATTTCGCAGTCAGAAAGACGGCACACTTCACAGAATATTTCATACTCTCCCTTTTGTGGTTCAATTTGCTATACGGCAAATACGAACTGAGGAAAGCTGCGTTGTACTCTGTAGCAGCAGTGTTCCTCTATGCTTGCACCGACGAGCTCCACCAGCTGTTCGTTCCAGGCAGGGCGGCAAGGTTCACGGATGTCATGATAGACACTTCGGGAGGAGCCTTGGCTGCTGTGGCAAGATACTTGTCCATCAAGCGAAAGGGATATAAATAGAAAAGGGGTGTCAACCATATGAAAAATGCGGCAGTCATTTACAAGTCAAGATACGGCAGCACAAAGAGGTACGCTGAATGGATAGCTGAGACTTTGGGGTCGGACCTGTACGAGGAATCGGACATCGGAGGTAATGGGCTTGCGGGCTACAGCACGATAATCTTCGGCGGCGGCCTGTATGCCAGCGGCATAAACGGGATATCTTTGATAACGAAAAACTATGAAGCTCTAAAGGGAAAGAACCTCATAGTCTTCACCGTCGGGCTTGCATCGCCGGAGGATACAAGCATCTACAGACCTATAATAGAGAAGAACATCCCTGAAGAGATGAGGGGCGGCATAAAGTTCTTCCATTTGAGGGGCGGGATCGACTACAGAGAGCTGAATTTGGTCCATAAAGGCATGATGGCCATGCTAAAAAAGATGGTGGAGAAGAAAAAGGAAGAGGAGAAGACGGGCGAAGACAAGCAGATGCTGGAAACCTATGGGCAGAAGGTCGATTTTTCTGACAGGGGCTCCATCAGCCCTCTGGTCGAATACGTTTTGGGACTCGTCGAGGAAGGGAATAAAGATGAACCTTGAAGAACTGTTCAAAAACCTCGGAAAGGCAGGGGCGAAGATCCTGCTTAATAAGGAAGAGAAAAAAAGCGAGGTTGTAAACCTGTATGAGATAAGCAGCGCAAACCTTCTTCCAGGGATACTGAAAAGGCTCGTGAGCGAAGGCGAGTACAACAAGGCGGAGAACCTTCTTTTCAAGGAGCTGAACGAGGACAGCTCCGAGGAGATGTACAGCATAGCCCTGGATTTCTATGGGCTCCTGCAAGGGAAGACGGACGAGGAGCTGAGGAATGGCGATTTCTCAAGAGAGGAGATTGCTCAGGGCCTCGAGGAAATTGAAAAGGTAATTGAACGCAGAAAGTTCCGGGAGACTTGATTCCCGGAACTTTTTTTAGAAATGGCTGCCGTTTTCGTAGTATTCATTTTCCTTCAAAGCCGTGAATATGACGTCCACATTCTCGTAGCCTGCGCCATGCACCGCTTTTGTTATGGCGACGGCGGTCCTGTCCTGGACTTCCTGTCCTCTGTCGAACCACAATACTTCCACAAAAGGATAGCCTTCTGTTATATTACCGTCTGCTATGAATATTGACGGCATATGTTCGATTGTGAAATAGCTTCTTGGACAATTTATTATTTCCTCAAGCTCGTCTATGAGATTTTTGCTGAAGGAACACACTTTTTCTACTTCAACGCCTCTAATCTTTAACTGCGGCATACTTATCACCCCCAGCTTATTTTAACCCAGATCAAGGTGAAAATACATCCTTTATGCGAAAAACTTAAATTCAAAGCGCAAACCCATCCTGGTGTATCAGTTGGAGAACGAGTGAGGAATACCTTGAAAAAGAATGAAATATTAGAATAAATTGCTCTGTTCGTGCAGTATAGTGATTCGCCTTCTCCTTTCTGTGATATACTAATCTTCGTTGTCGCAAGAGCGGCGGCTTGGATGCAAAAGTAAAATCTGAAAAAGATTTGAAAAAAAGTGTTGACAGTCAGGCTGCTAAGGTGATAAGATATACAAGTCGCCAAGTGAGGCGGCGAAACAAATGGTCTTTGAAAATTAAACAGAGGATAGCAGAATTACTCAATTCTGCTAACAAAAACACAAACCAGCACAAAATCAAGTCAGATTAAATCTGGCGTCAATTTTATTTAA
>DBML01000024.1 GCA_002298915.1 Clostridium sp. UBA699 | reverse complement strand
TAGAGCCCCACGACAACGTCCACCCCGCTTTCCTTCAGGTTCAGCGCATGCGCGTGCCCCTGGCTTCCGTAGCCTATCACTGCTACCCTCTTTCCCTTCAACAGATCCAAGTTTGCGTCCTTCTCGTAATACATTTTTGCCATTCCATTTCCTCCTCAGAATATTCGATTTGATATAAATAATTTCCACTGGCCAAGTGAATATTTTTAACATTTTTGCGTAAAAAAAAACAGACCCTCGCTCTGGGGCGAAAGTCTGCCGCGGTACCACCCAGATTTGAACTTCATTGGAATAACGGCATGATGCCGGCGGGGCTTACTTAAGTTCGGCCTGCAGCTCGAGGGTGAGTTTCGATACCAGCGCATGCAGTTTTCCACCATCCCTGCTCTCTTTGAAACGCCTTGCGTATTTACTTGATCCTGTCTTAGCTTTTTCATATTGATTTTTGAAATAAAAAAACAGACCTTTCGCCTGGGGCGAAAAGTCTGATCGCGGTACCACCCAATTTTATAACTCAATTAAGATAACGGCTCTTCACCGGCACAGCTTACTCTGTTGTTTCAGCCTGCAACTCGAGGGTGAGTTTCAACATGTCTGATTGCGGGCTTCCACCGTGCCCCGCTCTCTTTGAATCAATCTCATGTTTACTTGTCCCTGTCTCAGTCATTCATGATATGTTTTATACTTTAGCATTTTTAGAATTGCGTGTCAATGATATATTTTAATAATCCAGCGGGAATTTTTTACAGAGTTTTGCAACCTTTTCCCCGATATCGCTCAGGTCGCCTTCTCTTCTCTCGATTGTCTCGTTGATGAGGGCGGCTATCTTTCTCATTTCCTCCTCTTTGAATCCCCTGGTTGTCGAAGCAGGAGTTCCGAGCCTTATGCCGCTTGTGATAAACGGACTTTCAGTCTCAAAAGGAATCGTGTTCTTGTTGCAGGTTATGCCTACCGAGTCGAGCAGCTTCTCGGCATCTTTGCCTGTTATGCCTTTGTTCCTGAGGTCGACGAGCATAAGATGGTTGTCAGTTCCTCCGGAAACAATCCTGAAGCCGTAACCCTTAAGCTCTTCTGCAAGCACCTTTGCATTTATAACGACCTGATTTATGTAATCCTTGTAATCCTCCTGAAGAGCCTCGCCGAAGCAGACAGCCTTGGCGGCGATCGTGTGCATGAGCGGTCCGCCCTGCATGCCAGGGAACACAGCTTTGTCGATTTGAGCGGCATACTCGGCCTTGCATAGTATAGCTCCGCCTCTTGGCCCTCTGAGCGTTTTGTGTGTCGTGGTTGTGACAAAATCGGCATAAGGCACCGGAGACGGGTGTGCACCTGTCGCTACGAGCCCTGCTATATGTGCCATGTCGACCATGAGGTACGCTCCGACCTCATCGCATATCTCTCTGAGTTTTTTGAAGTCTATGACCCTCGGATATGCGCTTGCACCGGCAACCAGCATCTTTGGTTTGATGCTAAGCGCGGTGTTCCTAACCTCGTCATAATCGATAGTTTCGGTCTCCTTGCTTACTCCGTAGGATGAGAACTTGTAGAGCTTCCCTGAGAAGTTGACCGGGCTTCCGTGGGTGAGGTGGCCGCCGTGTGACAGGTCCATCCCCAGCACTGCGTCTCCCGTGTTGAGCATGGCAAAGTATACCGCCATGTTGGCCTGAGCGCCTGAGTGGGGCTGCACGTTGGCGTGCTCTGCACCGAAAAGCTGCTTAAGCCTGTCCCTTGCAATATTCTCTACAACGTCTACAAATTCGCAGCCGCCGTAGTATCTTTTCGAAGGATATCCTTCAGCGTACTTGTTTGTGAGAGGAGATCCCATCGCTTCCATAACAGCCCTGCTGGTGAAGTTTTCAGAGGCGATGAGCTCTATGGTCGTCTGCTGACGGTTTATTTCGCTCTGGATGGCCTGGAATACTTCGCGGTCTTCATCTTTGATGTGCCTGAAATGCATTTATAACAACTCCTTAAATTTATTTTCAAATATTAAAAAACTTTAAACTATTATAATACATTCTGACAATTTAAACAACTTAAAAAAATAGGAGCACAGCAAATCTGCGCCCCATGTAAAGGATTTTACTCTGATTTCTTATCCCTTGTCATAAGTTTAACTACTGCTTCCTTAGGGTTCTTTCCCTCGAAAAGCACCTTGTACAGCTGCTCGGTTATCGGCATCGATACGTTCAGCTCTTCCTTCAGCTCGTAGAATGCCTTGCAGGCCTTAATCCCTTCAACAACCATGCCTACTTTCTCTACAGCTTCTTCCCTTGTAGCACCCTGCCCGATAAGGTAGCCTGCCGACCTGTTCCTGCTGTGCTTGCTTGTACAGGTCACGATCAGGTCTCCCATTCCCGTGAGGCCGTAGAATGTCCTGCTGCTTCCTCCCATCCTGGTGCCTATCCTTGTTATCTCGTGCATGCCCCTCGTCATCAGCGCGGCCTTAGTGTTGTCGCCGTAGCCGATGCCGTCGGAGATGCCCGCTGCAAGGGCGATTATGTTCTTTACAGCTCCGCCAATCTCTACGCCCACTATGTCTTCGTTTGTGTATACCCTGAATTCAGCTGTCATGAACAGGTCCTGGACTTCATCGGCATACTTCATATGCTCCGAAGTAACTACCACGGTAGTTGGCAAAAACATTGCAACCTCTTCGGCATGGCTTGGTCCGGAGAGAATGACTATCGGGTTGTGCGGCAGCTCGTCCTTGATAACCTGTGACAGTCTCTTCTTAGTCTCGAGCTCTATGCCCTTTGCTATGCTTATAATCACCTGATCATCGCGGATGATGTCCTTTATGTTCCTGCAGGTTTGCCTTATCACATGGGAAGGCACTGCAAGAACGACGTACCTTGCTTCCCTGATGGCGTCCTCGAGGCTGTTCAAAGCTGTAACGCCTTCCGGAATCGATATGTTGTTCAGGTATCTGTGGTTTGTCCTCTGGGTGTTGATCTCTTCCACAACCTCAGAGCACCTGTCCCATACGTTTACCTTAAGCCCTTTTCTGCCGAGCATTGCTGCTAGGGCAGTGCCGAAGCTTCCGCCTCCAATAAATGCAATATCCGCTTTCATTATTTTTCCTTCCTTTCCCTGAGTTCCAGTTTTATTCCTGTTCCTGAGAAATCAAAGCTCTCCCTTATCTTGTTTTCAAGGTATCTCAAGTATGAGAAATGAATGCACTCTGGGTCGTTTACGAAGAATACGAAAGTAGGAGGCTTAGTCCCTATCTGGGTGACATAGTATACCTTGAGCCTCTTGAGGCCCACCACTGGAGGCTCCTTCATCATGATTGCGTTGCTTACCACTTCGTTGAGCACACCCGTCTTAATCTTCTTGTTGTAGTTATCATAGCATTTCTTGACCATCTCGAGCACCTTGTGAACCCTCTGTCCCGAGAGTGCTGAGATGAACAGGTATTCAGCGTAGGCCATGAACGAAAGCGAAGCCTTCAGCTTTGCCTTGAACTGGTCCATTGTCTTTGTGTCCTTTTCAATAAGGTCCCATTTGTTTACAATGACAAGTATCGCCTTGTTCAGCTCATGCGCGTAACCTATAATCTTCTCGTCCTGGTCGCTGATCCCTTCAGTAGCATCGAGCATGAGAATGCATACGTCAGCACGCTCTATTGCTGCATACGTCCTTATGACGCTGTACCTTTCGATCTCCTCTTTGACCTTGCTCTTCCTTCTGAGTCCAGCCGTGTCGATGAGCGTGAATTTGCCAAGCTCTGTATCGAGAGTGCTGTCTATTGCGTCCCTGGTCGTGCCGGGGATGTCGCTCACGATAACCCTTTCTTCTCCGAGCAGCTTGTTTATGAGCGAGGATTTGCCAACGTTTGGCTTTCCGACGAATGCTATCTTTATGTTTTCCTCTTCTTCCTCTTCTTCTGCACCGGTTTCGAAGTTCTTCACCACTTCGTCGAGCATTTCTCCAAGCCCGAGTCCCTGTGAGGCGGAGATTGCTATAGGGTCACCTATGCCGAGGTTGTAGAATTCATATGCGTGGTCCTCATCCCTGAAGTTGTCTATCTTGTTGACGACGAGCACGACCGGCTTCTTGCTCTTCCTTAGCATCTGGGCAACCTCCAGGTCTGCAGGCGTCATGCCTTCCTTTCCGTCAACGATGAATATGATGACATCGGCAGTCTCGATGGCGATGTTGGCCTGCCTCCTCATCTGTGAAAGTATGATGTCCTGGCTGTCAGGCTCTATTCCCCCTGTGTCGATTATCGTGAAGTTGTATTTGAGCCATTCCGCTTCGGCGTAAACCCTGTCCCTTGTTACGCCGGGAGTATCCTCTACTATTGAAATCCTCCTGCCGGCTAGCTTGTTGAAAAGCGTGGATTTTCCTACATTAGGCCTTCCCACTATGGCAACTATTGGTTTTCCCATTATATTCCCTCCTTGCCATACAGATTGATTTGATCTACGATGTCCTCACCTGTATAGTCAGTTACTATTATTTTTCTGTTCAGTGTTTCTTCTATTTCCCCGACAGTCATGTCGTCGAGGAGCACCCTGCTTCCGTCGCTGCCGGGCTCGTAGCCCTTTCTCAGCATGGTGTCGGGTATGATCAGATATTGACCAGTCATCCTTTTCGAAAGCTGATCGACGATGTCGGCTCCGGTGATGAGGCCTGCCACGGTTATGCTTTCCCCAAAGAAGTTGTTCACAATCTTTGCAGCGTCTATTTCAATGTTAGGGTTGATTTGCATCACCTTTTCTGCGAAGGCGCTGATCTCTCTGTAAGCAGACTCTCCGGTTACCAGCGTGAAGCTGCCTGAACAGCTCCTGCTCAGCTTCTCAAGCGATGCTTCCGTGTTGTCCCTGAAGCTTCTTATGATGCCTACGCCGTCTTCGAGCTGATGGAAACCTTCGTAAAACTCTGCTTCCGGCACATCCCTGCCTGCTGTTACGTAGAATTCGTCCGAAAGCCTGACAAACCTTGCGCCTGCTTTATCGATGAAACATTTCTGCATTTCATCGACTTCATTTATCTGCCTTTCAGCTGAGGCCTTGTCATAAAGCTTGAGCTCGAATAGGCCTTCCCTGAACTTCGTAAGGCCTATAGGAACGGCGGCAATGTTCTGAACCTGGGGGTACAGTGCGAAAAGGTCCATGCAGGTTCTCCTGAACTCCTCGCCGTCGTTTATCCCCGGACACAACACCACCTGGCAGTTCATCTCTATGCCCGCTTCAGCCATTCTTTTGAGTCTTTCGTATATGTTTCCGGCAAACCTGTTCCTCAGCATTTTGACCCTGAGCTCAGGATTTGTCGTGTGAACCGATATGTTTATAGGGCTGATCCTGTACTTGATTATCCTGTCGAGATCCTCGTCGCTCATGTTTGTTAGGGTGACAAAGTTTCCCTGGAGGAACGAAAGACGCGAATCGTCGTCTTTGAAATATAGGGTCTCCCTCATTCCCTTTGGAAGCTGGTCTATGAAGCAGAATATGCAGTTGTTGCTGCAGCGGGATGCCTTGTCCATGATGGATTCCTTGAAAACAACGCCAAGGTTCTCGTCGTAATCCTTCTCAACATCGAGCTCCCATATCTCTCCGCTGCTCTTCTCTATCTCCAGGACCACATCTTCGTCGCACATGAGGAACCTGTAGTCCAGGATGTCCTTGACCTCCTGGCCGTTTATTTTCAGAAGCTTGTCACCCGGCTCAAGCTCAAGCTCTTCCGCTAAGCTACCCGCCATGACTTCAGCGATTTCATTTCCCATATTTTCAACTCCTATGCAAATGCAACATTACCCATCAAATAATATTACAGTATATCAGTCAAATAGTCAACGTAAGAAAAAACCTCCGAAAAGGAGGTTCTGCTTAAAACATTTTGAATAACATCATTATTAATGCAGACAGAATTCCGCAGAGCGGTATTGTGATGACCCATGCAACTACAATATCCTTGGCCAAAGCCCATTTGACTGCTGTGACCCTCTTGGATGCTGCAACTCCCATTATGGAAGTTGATATGATCTGCGTTGTGCTGACTGGTGCATGGAACATGGTTGCAGTGAATATTATTCCGGCAGCGCCGGTCTGAGCAGCGAATCCGTTCACTGGCGCCAGCTTTGCCATGTTCGTTCCCATGGTCTTGATTATCTTCTTTCCGCCTACCCCTGTACCAAGGGCCATCGCAAGAGCGCAGGCGACCTTAACCCAGGTAGGAACCTCGAACTGCGTGATCATCCCGCTACTAACCAAAGCCATCGTTATTATACCCATAGCTTTCTGAGCGTCGTTTCCTCCGTGGTTCAGCGACATGGCCATCGCTGAAACTATCTGAAGTTTGGAGAAGATCGCTGTTACTACTGCAGGTCTAGTCTTTCTCAAAACAAAGTTCAAAAGGTTCATCAGAAGGTAGCCCACCGCGAAGCCTATTGCAGGAGAGAGGAATATCCATAGACCAACTTTCCAGAAAAAGTTAATCCAGTTGACTATTACAAACGATCCAGTGAAAGCTATCGATGCTCCAAGAAGGCCTCCAATAAGGGCATGAGAGGAACTGCTCGGTATAGCCAGCCACCAGGTCAAAAGGTTCCATATTATTGCTCCCAAAAGGGCTGCAACTATAACTTCTGACGTAACGAGCTTCGGGGCTACAAGCCCGTTTCCTATTGTCTTTGCAACGGCAACGCTCATGAACGCGCCCACGAAGTTCAGAACTGCAGACATCATTACCGCCTGCCTGAGTGTCAAGGCTCTTGTGGAAACAGTCGTGGCTATTGCATTGGCACAATCGTGAAACCCGTTGATGAAGTCGAAGGCAAGCGCAAGAAAAACTATTATTATCAAGTAAATCATTGAAGAACTAAGCATTTTTCATTACAACCCCTTCAACGGCGTTTGCAACATCCTCGCAAGCGTCCATGGTGTTTTCAAGTGCTTCGTAGATTTCTCTCCATTTGATTATATCGAGTACTGGCTTATCGCTCCTGAACAATTCCTTTATAGCTTTCCTCGAGAGCCTGTCTCCAACTTCCTCAAGCCTGTTAACTTCAATTATCTTTGCTGCGAGCTCCTTGCTGTTCTTCATGCTCTTCATCTCTTCCATAACGTTCTTGACTTCGGAGCAGCACTCCAGTATGAGATTACCGAGTTCCCTTGCTTCCTCTGTAGGTTTGTCGATGTTGAGCATTATAAACCTGCTGGAGGTATACTCGATGTGGTCGATGATGTCGTCAAGCCCTTTTGCTATAGCGTAGATGTCCTCTCTGTCGAAAGGCGTTATGAAGCTCTTGTTCAGCTGCTTCATGATCTCATGCTGCATTTTGTCACCTTTGTGCTCAATTTCCTTGATTTCCTTGTTTTTCTCCTCTGAAAATCCTTCTTCGCTCATGTATTCGATAAGCTTTTCGGCAGCCTCACAAGCGATTTCTGCTGTTGCACGGAATAATTCAAAAAATTTGTCCTCTTTTGGAGATAAACTAAACATTATATATAACCCTCCTATAAATTGCTCATCTAGTAAATCGAATAAAGTATAACACAAATTGAAAAAAAATGAAACACGGAAGTTAACATTCTTAACATAAACATAACATTGGAAAATGCTAAAAGTGTGTTCTTGCTTCGAATGAAAATAGAAGCTGTTGATGACATAGCTCAACAGCTTCTATTGCAGCTTATCCTATTCGTTTAAATCCATATGTTTCCCAGTGACAAGGTACCCTGTCCACTCGCATATGTTTGTCACATGGTCTCCTATCCTTTCGAGCTTGCTTGCTATAAGAATGAACTGGGTTCCCTGGTTGAGAACGCTGCTATCCTTAGCCATTATCGACAGAAGATCGTTGAAAACCTTCTTGTACAGAGCGTCAACCTCGTCGTCCATCTTGCAGATTTCGTTGATGGCCTCCACGTCCCTTGCGATGAAGCTGTCCAGAGCCTTCTGGATCATCTTTTCGACTATTACAGACATCTTTGGTATATCCACTAGTTCCTTGATATAAGTCTCCTGTTTGAGCCTTTTCACAGCTTTTGAAATGTTCACGGCATGGTCTGCCATTCTCTCAAGGTCTGTCACAATTTTGCTTATTGTGAAAATTGTTCTCAAATCAATCGCCAACGGCTGTTCCTTTGCAATTAGCCTTATGCACTTGTCCTCAATATCTCTCTGCATGTTGTCGACCAAATCGTCATTTGCATAAATCTGTCCAGCTAGTTCCTCATCCTTGTTCACCAACGCTTCTATGCACAGGTGTACCTGTTTTTCTACCATGCTCCCCATCCTCAGAAGGTCTGCATTCAAATTTTCCAACGCAGTATCAAAGCCTGATCTTGTCATGTGCTCACCTCAATATATCATTTTTAATAATTATAATCTATGTTTAAGCTTCTGTCATCACATGATTTTAGCCGAATCTTCCGGTTATATAGTCCTCTGTCCTCTTGTCCCTTGGTTTGTAAAACAGGTCCTCGGTCTTGCCGCTTTCGACAATCTCTCCCACCAGGAAGAAAGCGGTCTCGTCAGCAATTCTTCCGGCCTGCTGCATGTTGTGAGTTACTATTATGACAGTGTACTGCTTCTTGAGCACGTCCATGAGCTCCTCGATTTTGAGTGTCGATATCGGGTCAAGGGCAGACGTAGGCTCATCCATGAGGATTACCTCAGGTTCAACAGCGAGGGTCCTGGCTATGCAGAGCCTCTGCTGCTGTCCGCCCGAAAGTCCGAGAGCGCTTTTTTTCTGCCTATCTTTTACCTCATCCCATAGCGCAGCTCCTTTAAGGCTTTTCTCAACGATCTCGTCGAGAGCTCTTTTGTCTTTTATACCATGAACCCTCGGCCCGTATGCGATATTGTCGTATATAGACATAGGGAACGGATTTGGTTTCTGGAATACCATCCCAATATTCTTCCTCAAATCTATGACATCGTATTCGGAATATATATCTTTTCCTTCATAGTATATATTTCCTGTTATTTTCACGTTTGCTATCAGATCGTTCATTCTGTTTATGGTTCTCAGGAACGTAGATTTTCCGCAGCCCGACGGCCCTATCAAAGCGGTTACAGAGTTCTTTTTTATGTCGAGATTTATATTCTTCAATGCGTGGTTTTCACCATAGTACAGATTGAGATCCTTGGTACTAATAATTTCCATATTTGCCTCCTAGTTTTTCCCTGAATATTTGTCGTGGATTTTTTTGCCAAGCACCCTTGAAGTAACATTGAATATGAGGACCATCATCACAAGCACCGCGGACGCTTTGTTTGCAATGTCAGCAGCGTCAGGCACCATTCCTTCTGAATTTAGCTTCCATATATAAACTGAAAGTGTTTCCGCTGGTCTGAAAAGGCTGAAAGCTGAAGATCCGTCAAGACTTATTGAGTGAAAATTTAGCGGTGGTGCGCTCATGCCTGCTGTGAACAGCAAAGCCGCTGACTCTCCGAAAATCCTTCCCGAAGCCAGTATGACGCCTGTCAGTATCTGAGGCATCGCTGTAGGCAGTATTACCTTCGCAATCGTCTGCCAATTTGTAGCACCTAACCCCAGGCTGGCTTCCTTTACTCCCGAGGAAGCAGCCCTGATCGCGTCCTCGCTTACCCTTGTAAGCGAAGGGAAGTTGATCACAGCTACAGCCAGCGCTCCTGACATGACTGAAAATCCCCATCCGGTCATCTTTACAAACACAAGTAGTCCAAAAAGGCCCACGACTATAGATGGAAGCGACGCGAGCGTCTCTATGCAAAGCCTCATGAAATTAACCATGCGGCCTTCCTTTGCGTATTCAGCAAGGAAGATACCTGCGCCCACGCCTAGAGGTATGGTTATCAGTAGTGAGACAACCAGCATATAGAAGGAATTGAAAAGCATTGGAGCGATTCCGCCGCCTGCTTCCCCTATCTTTGGGTTTCCGAATAGGAACGCCGGGGAAAGGGCAAATCTTCCTTTATAGAAGATGAGTCCAATCAGTACGACCAGGAGAATAACCACGAAAATTGAAATCGCGTAAAGTATGCCGGTCCATAACTTATCCTTTTGTTTAGATGTCATTGGTTATTCACCTCTCTTTCCTATTAATCTGATCACGAATATGAACACAAACGAAATTATCAGAAGCAGCAGTGCCATCGACCAGAGAGCGTCATTCCAAGGCGTTCCCGAAACAGTGTTGCCCATGTCCATGGCGAGTATGCTTGTAAGCGTTGAAGTCGGGCTTAAAGGTCCGTCCGGAAACTTTATCGCGTTTCCAATTACCATCTGAACAGCCATCGCCTCTCCGAATGCCCTCGCAAGCCCGAGTACAACGCCTGTCAGGATGCCGCTCTTTGATGCAGGAACAATCACCTTGCTTATCGTCTGCCACCTTGTGGCCCCCAGCCCGTAGGAAGCTTCCAGATAACTACCTGGAACAACCTTGACAGCATCAGCAGATATGCTTGCTATCGTTGGAAGGATCATTATGCTGAGCACGATAACACCTGCTAGCAGGCTGAATCCGATCCCCCCGAAGGAACCCTTGAGAAGCGGCAGAAGTACGCTGAAGCCTAGCCAACCGTATACAACTGAGGGGATTCCTACAAAAAGTTCAAGCGCAGGCTGCAGCACCTTTGCTCCGAATTTCGGCGAGATGTAGTGCATGAATATCGCCAGTGCTATGCTTATGGGCGCGCTCAGAATTACTGCGCCCAGTGAAACCAGAGTGGAGCCGGCAATAAAAATCAGCGCACCAAACCTGGCTGGTTCAGCGTCAGGCCTCCAAATCGTTGAAAACAAAAATTCGGCAAGTGTAAGCCCATCCTTCGTGAAGGAAGCGATGCCCTTTGAAAATATAAAGAAGATTATGCTCAAAGTAAGAACGATGATGAACATCCCGCAAGCAACCGCATAGGTTCGGCCCAAGTATTCATTTTTTAGCTTAGTGATAAATGTTTTGTCTTTCATATCTTTACCTCTATATGATTATTTGCGCGAAGCAAGACCGGCCGCATTTGCAGCCAGTCTGTCCTTCTTTCACGCTATCGCTTGACTATTTGCTTCCCAGTTCGCTCGCAGGGATGTAGCCCAGCTTGTTAACTAGCTCTGCGTTATCGCTTGATACCATGTAGTCAAGGAATGTTTTTGTTGCGCCTGTAGCTTCACCCTTTGTGTACATGTGCTCCCATGACCAGAACTTGTATGTTCCAGCTACGATGTTTGCCTTTGTAGCGTCTACGCCATCTATCTGTACTGGAGTTAAGTTTGCCTTAACAGCATCGGTGATGTATGAAAGTGCCAGGTAGCTTACCGAACCAGGTGTGCTTGCTATAGCTTTCTCAACCGATCCGCTTGAATCCTGCATTGTTCCGATTGCGTCGTTTTCGTCAACTCCGCCCATTACAGTATCAACAAATGTTGCTCTTGTTCCTGATGATTTTGCTCTGTGGATAACCTGTATTGCAAGGTCCTGTCCGCCAACTTCTTTCCAGTTTGTTACTTTTCCTGTGAAGATATCCTGAACCTGCTGCGCTGTCAGGGAGCTCACCTGAACGTCCTTGCTAACAACTACGGCAAACCCGATTCCGCATACCTTGTGGTCTACCAGTTCAGCCGCCTTTGCAGCATCGAGCTTCTTGGAAGCATCTACGTCGGAGTTTCCGATATTGACTGTTCCCTCCGATACCAGGTTGAGTCCTGTTCCGCTTCCGCCGCCCTGAACGGTTACACTTACATTTGGATTTTTATCTGTGAAATTCTTTCCTGCCTGCTCAGCCAGCGGCTGCAAAGCAGTTGATCCTGCCAATGTGATATTTCCTGAAACCTGATCTGTCTTGCTTCCGCAGCCTGCGAAAGCTCCCGCAACTGCTGTTACCGCCAGAGCAGCCAACATTAATCTGATACTAATTTTTTTCATACCCATCCTCCTAAATGTTAATTCCTGTTCACTACAGTTTATATATTACATGAGGAAGGTTAACCAAATATTATAGCAATGTTAAATAAAATTAACATTGCTATAAATAAAACAAACTATTTGATTTTAAGCGGCAGCTTCACTGTGAATGTGCTGCCCCGGCCCGGTTCGCTGTCGACTTCGATCGAACCCTTGAACCTTAGAACTATGTGCTTGACTATCGCAAGTCCAAGGCCTGTTCCGCCCTGCTCTCTGGACCTTGCCGCATCGACCCTGTAGAACCTTTCGAACAGCCTCTCCAGGTGCTCCTTAGGAATACCGATGCCGTTGTCAGTAACGCTGATTACTCCAGAATTATCCTGCATGCTCGTCGAGATGACAACCTCCGTACCTTCACCTGAGTACTTAACTGCGTTGTCCACCAGGTTAATAAGCATCTGCTTCAGAAGGTCTGCGTCGCCGTGAAGACCTTCAATCTTATCTCCTCGCACTGTAAGCTTGATGCCTTTCTTTTCGGCTGCATTCTTCACAAGCATGACAACCTGGCTAACAGTGCTTTCTACGTCGACTAGATCATCCCTGATTTTTCTGGTCTGCTCGATCTGCGAGAGCGTAAGGATATCGCTTATGAGCCTGGACAGCCTTTCCGCCTCGTCGTTAATTATGTTAAGGAATTTCTCTCTTGTATCTGCATCTTCCACGTACCTGAGAGTTTCTGCGAAGCCCTTAATGGATGTGAGCGGCGTCTTAAGCTCATGGGATACGTTTGCCACGAACTGCGACCTCATGTTCTCGAGCTTCTTTATGTCTGTTATGTCATGGATGACCGCGACGGTGCCCATGTGCTCGCCGCCGTAAATAATGTCCGCAGTCTTTATCCTCAGATCACGCTTAACAGGCCAGAAAATTGTCAGCTCCCTCTGGTATTCCTTGTTCTTGATTATGTCCTCAAGTTCGAAATCCCTTATGTTGTTAAGTAGCTTCTCGCCTATTATGTCCCTGTTAATGCCGAATATTTTCTTGGCATAAGGGTTTATAAGCATTACTCGGAAATCCCTGTCAACTGCGATGACACCGCTGTCCATGCTTTTCATAACCGCCTCGAGCTCCGTCTGTTTCTGCGTCGTGTCCTTGAACGAGTTTTCGAGCCTGTCCGCCATGCTGTTGAATGTGCCAGCAAGGTCGCCGATCTCGTCATCGGAGTGAACCTTCACCCTCTCGTGCAGGTCCCCCTGAGATATCCTGTGCGTTGTGTCCTCAAGTTCCTTGATAGGTTTTACGAGGACTTTCGCAAGCCTTGAGGAGAAAAGGAGTGTAACAAGGAGGGAAGCTAACATAATGAATATGTATATCTTTCCGTAACTCCAAAGGATGCTGCTGATTCTGTCCATGGTTATGGCGCTTCTGACCACATAGCCGTCTTCGAAAACAGTTGCGAAGTACATAGTTTCAGCTTTCGTGGAGCTGCTGTACCTGATGCTGTAGCCGGTCCCGTTCACCCTGGCATCGATGACTTCCTTCCTGCTGTTGTGGTTGTCCATTGTCGCAGGGTTTACCTCAGAATCGCTGAGGACCGTTCCGTCTTTTCCTATGAGGGTTTCCCTCATTTCCGAATTCTTTATGTTCTTGGAGAAAAAATCCTTCAACTTGGTTTCGTCCTGATTTTTTAGAACATTTATCACCAGTTCGTTGTTAAGCTTAAGGCTCTTCCTGACATTTTCCTCGTATTCGTAATTCGAAACAAGTATCACAAGGATTGCTGTTATGACAAGCGAAAACAGGACTGATGCTGTCATTGAAAAAAGTATCTTCCTTCTCATAGGATCACCCCTATTCCTCCTTATTGAACCTGTAGCCGACGCCTCTTATCGTTTCTATGAGTGTCGGGTTTTTGTCGTCCTCCTCGATCTTCTTCCTGAGATGCCTTATATGGACATCCACTGTTCTTGTCTCGCCAAGATACTCGTATCCCCAGATTTTATCGAGAAGAAAGTCCCTCGTCATCACTCTGCCCTTGTTCTTGATCAGTATCTCCAAAAGCTCGAACTCCTTCAGCGTAAGGTCGACTTTTACACCATCTCTTTTCACTTCATGCTTTTCAAAATCGACAGCGATATTACCTACAGAAAATATGCTGCTTTCAGCTATCGGTGTAGTCCTCCTGAGGACAGCCTTCACCCTGGCAACCAGCTCCCTTACAGAAAAAGGCTTTGTCATGTAATCGTCGGCACCAAGCTCAAGGCCCAGCACCTTGTCGAACTCCGCATCCTTGGCGCTCAGCATTATGATAGGGGTTGTGGATAGTTCCTTTTCCCTCCTTACCTCCTTGCACACGTCATAGCCGTTCATACCTGGCAGCATGAGGTCCAGGAGTATAAGCGAAGGCTTCTCCTCCTTGATCATTTTCAGAGCAGTTATTCCGTCGCCTGCGGTCAGTGTTCTGTAACCTTCATTTTTCAGGTTGAAAGCGATCAGCTCCCTTATGTTCGCTTCATCATCAACTATTATTATTTTTTTGTCAGCCATGTTTGCCCTCCCGCTATTTGATGTAGATGAAAGAGAAAAGCCTCTTGTCCTTTTCTCCGGCTCTGTAGGAATATAGCTCTTCCTCGCTGCAGCTTGTGCATAGGCCCATAACCTCCACGTTTTCCGCGGGCACACCCTGGTCCTCAAGCTGTTTGAGGATGCACTTCTCCATGCTGAGCTTCCTTCCGGTGTATGCATCGACATGCCCGAAAGAATCGCTCTCCCTGAACTTCTGAATAAGCTCCTCGCTTACCTCATAGCAGCATTCCCTCATGTTAGGTCCTATCAGAACCTTCATATCCTGAGGCTTTGATCCATAGGCTGCCTTCATCCTGTCTATTGTCTTGCTGACAATGAGATTGTAAGTCCCCTTCCATCCGCTGTGGACTGCTGCAGCTGCCCTGCTGACGGGATCGTAGATGATCACGGGGACGCAGTCCGCAGTGAACACCCCGACGGCCAGCCTGGGCTTGTCCGTTATTATTGCGTCGCCTTCGCTGCCGCTGGATTCCTCAGTAAGCACTTCATCGCTGTGTATCTGCCTCAGGTAGGCGACATCGTCAACCGGGAACCACTGCTTGAGCCTGTTCAGGTTTTCAACTCCTTCTCCCGACCTCGAATAGAAGTTCAGCCCGTTCTTTGCCGTCGAGAAAACGGCCACTGCGGTCCCTAGGTCTTCTGTTATGAATTCGTAGCTATCAATCTTTATTTTTTCCATATTATCCTCCGGAATTGAGTATTTTTCTAAAAAAAATAGGCATAATGAAATTATGCCTATTTGTCTGACATCAGGTTCTTAATCTCCTCCAAAAAGGTATTAACGTCCTTGAACTGCCTGTAAACCGATGCAAACCGCACGTAGGCAACCTCATCGATTTTCTTGAGCTGCTCCATAATGAGTTCGCCTATATATTCAGATTTTACTTCGGTGAGCATCTCATTGGTCAGCCTTTTCTCAACTTCATCAGCGATGTTCTCGATCTGGCTTCTTGAGACAGGTCTTTTCTGGCAAGCCTTGAGAAGACCCCCAATGATTTTTTTGCGGTCAAAATATTCCCTGTTCATGTTCCTTTTGATCACAAGGATAGGTATATCCTCTATTTTCTCGTAGGTTGTATACCTTTTGCCGCAGCTGAGGCACTCCCTCCTCCTTCGAATTGAAACATCATCGTCGGTGGATCTTGAATCCACAACCTTGCTGTCGCCGTATCCGCAAAAGGGGCACTTCATTTTTATCTGCCGCCTCTTCTGAGGAACGCAGGTATCTCAAGGTTTTCGCTTCCTGAAACGGTCTCCTCTTTTTCTTCGGCTGCATTCTTGTCAGTTGTTATAACTCCGAACTCCTGACTTGTTGCGTACTTGTCTGCAATGCCCTGTTTAATGATGTTTTTATCTCCCTCGAAGCCAGTTGCTATTACAGTGATCCTTATCTCGTCCTTTATGTTTTCGTCTATAACAGCACCGAATATTATCTGCGCATCAGGGTCTGCTGACTGCTGCACTATCTCGGCTGCCTCGTTGATCTCGAGGAGTCCTAGGTCCGCTCCGCCGGTTATGTTGAGAAGCACGCCTGTTGCTCCCGCTATGGATGTTTCGAGAAGAGGGCTGGAGATAGCCTGCTTTGCAGCTTCCTTTGCTCTGTTGTCGCCGGTTCCCCTGCCTACGCCCATGTGTGCAAGGCCTTTCTCGGTCATTATGGTCCTAACATCTGCGAAGTCCAGGTTTACAAGACCAGGGATTGTAATAAGGTCTGATATGCCCTGTACGCCCTGCCTGAGCACGTCGTCAGCCATCTTGAACGAATCCATAAGCGAAGTCTTCTTGTCGACTATGCTGAGAAGCCTTTCGTTAGGGATGGTTACAAGCGTATCCACTTTTTCCTTGAGCTTTTTGATGCCGTCCTCAGCGAACTGCATTCTCTTTTTCCCTTCAAAAGGGAAAGGCTTAGTCACTACTCCAACGGTGAGAATGCCCATTGATTTTGCTATTTCCGCTATGACTGGAGCTGCGCCTGTTCCTGTTCCGCCGCCCATTCCTGCAGTGACGAACACCATTTCGGCTCCCTTTATTGCATTGGCAATTTCTTCCTTGCTTTCCTCTGCAGCCTTCTGGCCGATCTCAGGATTTGCACCTGCGCCGAGCCCTTTTGTGAGCTTGTCGCCTATCTGTATTTTCTGAGAAGCCTTCGAAAGCATGAGCGCCTGCTTGTCAGTGTTGACTGCAATGAACTCCACATTCTTTAGGCCTTCCATAATCATCCTGTTGACGGCATTGTTTCCGCTTCCACCGCAACCTATTACTTTTATTTTAGCAAGCTGTTCAATATCCACATCAAAATCCAGCATTATATATCCTCCTTATTTAGAAAAATTCTGAAAAGAATCCTTTTATTTTGCCCATTATGCCTTCGCTCTCGCGTTCTGATTCATATTCTTCGTAGTCGTAATCGTCGTAATCCTCGTCTTTTTTGTGGGCCTTGCCCTTGCGCTCCGCTTTGCCTTCGGCTTGAGCTGAAGGCTTTACCCTAAGCTGCTCGGACACGTTCTTTACTGCGCCCACTGCGGTTGCGTATACAGGGTTTGATGCGCCTGCATAGCCGAGGTCCGCGATCCTGAAAGGCATGAGGAGAATGCTCTTGCCGAACTCCTCTATCCCTTCGAACTGGGAAATCCCTCCGCCCACGATCACCATTCCGGCAATTGCGCTGTTGAAGCCTGAGCGCATTATCTGCTTGTTAAGAAGGATGAGTATCTCCTCAATTCTCGCTTCAATTATCTGCTTTACCATATGGAGATCGACGTTGATTTCATTGTTGAAATCAGCCTTGAGCTTTATAACCGTATTGTTGTTTTCGTCATGGCCCTTCATCCCGAATTTTATCTTCAGCTGTTCAGCCTGCGACTGCGGAATCTTGAGCACGATAGCAATATCGCTGGTTATGGTGCTTCCGCCAAGGTTTACGTGGTCGTTGTACACGATTTTTCCGTCCTTGAATACCGAGATGTTTGTTGTCTCGGCACCGATATCGATCAGAGCTGTTCCCATGTCCAGCTCTTCCTTGCTAAGTGCTGCTGAAGCAGCAGCCAGTGGCTCGAACACGATTCCGTTGACCTTTATTCCGGCCTTGTTGACGCTTTTCATAATATTGCTCGCAAATGTGGACTGGGCAGTTACAAGCAGCGCATCGAGCTCAAGCCTTGTTCCGCTCATTCCTTCGGGATCCATAATGTTGGCAGTTCCATCCACGATGTACTGGTTTGGTATCACATCGATGATCTCCCTCTCGGAAGAAATGGAGATGATCTTTGCCGCCCTGATGACCCTCTTGACGTCATTTTCCTTTATTTCCTTATCCTCGGACGAAACAGCAACTACACCTTTGTTAGGCACGAGTTCGCTTATTACTCCTGGAAAGGAGATGTAAGCTTCCTCTATGCGTCCGTCGATCATTCTTTCCAGCTGGTCAATGCAGCCCTTAATGCTCTCTGAAGTCTTGTCTATGTCTACTACTATCCCTTTATTGACGCCTATGCATTTTGCAGTCGTTACGCCTATTATCTGCAGATCTCCTAATTTGTCGAATTTGCCTGCGGCTGCCGATATCTTTGAAGACCCAATGTCTAAGCCTACTATATATTCACTCATTGATCGCATTTCCCCCCTTGTCAAGAGAACCTTAACATACTATATTCCACACAAAGTCAAATTTTCCTCTATAATTTTATCATAATTTAGCAAAATATTAAATAATATTGATGACAGCCACTTAATAATATTCTGTGAACAGTGTTAACAGAAAAAAGGCCCTTGTAAGGGTCTTTTTTATAAGGACAACAGCCTTACAAGCATCTCTCTGTCTACAGCGTGGCTCAACGCATCTTCATAGCTTATTAATTTTTTCTTATAAAGTTCAACGAGCGACATGTCCATGGTCTTCATCCCGTACTTGGATCCTGTCTGAAGGGCAGATTCAATCTGGTAAGTCTTCCCTTCCCGGATCATGTTCTGTATGGCCGTGGTTGATATCATGGTTTCAGCTGCGCATACTCTGCTCTTGCCGTCGGACGTAGGGACCAGCTGCTGGGAAACGATCCCGTTCAGGACTGAAGCAAGCTGGATCTTCACCTGCTGCTGCTGATGAGGAGGGAAGACGTCCACAAGCCGGTTTATGGTCTTTGCAGCTCCGACAGTGTGAAGGGTGGATAGCACCAGGTGACCTGTCTCTGCGGCTGTTAACGCAACGGATATCGTGTCAAGGTCCCTCAGCTCGCCTATCAGGATAACGTCGGGGTCCTCCCTGAGCACAGCCCTGAGCGCACTTCTGAAGTTCTTCGTATCCTTGCCGATCTCCCTCTGCTCCACGATAGACTTGTCGTGCTTGTGGAGGAACTCAATGGGATCCTCAAGGGTTATAATATGTGAGGATTTGTTTTTGTTGATCTCGTTTATCATTGCAGCGAGCGTCGTGCTCTTGCCGCTTCCTGCAGGTCCCGTAACAAGTATAAGCCCCCTCTTCGACAGGGAAAGCTCCTTAACGACCTCCGGGAGCCCCAGCTCGTCGATTTCAGGAATCCTTGCCCCAACAACCCTTATGGCCAGGGCAACGGTGCCCCTCTGCTTGTACGCATTCACCCTGAACCTTCCGAGGCCTGAAACAGAGTAGGAAAGGTCCATCTCTCCTCTTTCGTTTATGGAGTCAAAATCATCTCCAAGTATCTGCTTTGCAAATTTCTCAGTGTCCTGGGGAGACAGCTTTGCCTCGTCCATCCTTATGAGATTGCCGTTAATCCTCAAAACAGGCGGTATTCCTGTCACCAAGTGCAGATCAGATGCTTTTTTTCTAATGGTGGTCTCGAGCAATTCATTCAGCATCATTTTACCAACTCCTCACGACTATATTCTTCTGGCTTTGTAATATTTTATCATTATTTATAGAATATTGCTATATTTGAAGGAAAAAAACCTGAGCCGGACAGCTTTGCATCACGGCTCAGGTTTTGAAATGATCTATTTTTTCTTTTTTACGAGCATGTCTCCGCTCATCAGTTCTTTTTCCGACGAGAAGCTGTAAATCATCTGCGCCACAGGAGCGGCATCTATCTTGCTTCCTTCCTCGTTCCTCAGGTCCTTTACAGCTACCGAGAAGCTGTCTCCGGCTGGCCTAAGCACGCTTACGGTGTCTCCTTCGAAAACCTTGTTCCTCTGCTCCACGACGGCGGTTCCGGTGGAAGGATCAAAGCCTCTGACTATGCCGACAATATCGTAGTCGCGTATATAAGACGAGTTCTCAAAAATCTGCCTGTCGGCTTCGTTGTAATAGAACCCGGTGAAGTACTTCCTGTGGCTTGCCATCATAAGGTTGTCGATCCACTCCTGCCTGACCTTGTAATCAGCAGGGTTTTCGAAATACGAGTCGATGGCCTGCCTGTAGGCTTTCACCACGCAGGCAACATAGAAGGAGCTCTTCATCCTGCCTTCGATCTTGAAGGAGTCTATTCCGCTCTCCACCAGGTCCGGTATGTGCTCTATCATGCACATGTCCTTGGAGTTCATTAGGTAAGTGCCTCTGCTGTCCTCTACTATAGGGAAGTACTCTCCCGGCCTTTTCTCCTCTGTGATGTAGTACTTGTACCTGCAAGGCTGTGCGCATTCTCCCCTGTTCGAATCCCTTCCGGTCATGTAGTTGGAGATAACGCATCGCCCTGAATAGGACATGCACATTGAGCCGTGCACGAAAGCCTCTATCTCGCAGCCTGACGGAACCCTGCTCTTTATTTCACGGACTTCCTCCATGGTCATCTCCCTGGCGAGAACAATCCTCTTGACTCCCTGCTTGTACCAGAATTCGGCAGTCTTCCAGTTGACAGTGTTGGCCTGGGTGCTCAGGTGAAGCTCGAGCTCTGGAACGCTTTCCCTCGCAATGCTTATTATCCCCGGGTCGGACACTATTATAGCATCCACCCCCAGTGAATGGAGCTCCTTCAGGTAATCCTCTATGCCGACTAGATCATCGTTATGAGGGAATACGTTGACGGTAACGTACACTTTTCTACCCCTGTCGTGGGCGTATTTCAGACCTTCGCCAAGGTCCTCGTTTGTGAAGTTGTCAGCGAAAGCTCTAAGGTTAAGCCTGCTTCCTCCGAGGTAGACGGCATCAGCACCGAAATCTATTGCCGTCCTCAGCTTCTCCAGGTTTCCTGCCGGTGCAAGCAGCTCAGGTTTATTCATTCTTATTCCTCCTTGTGGATATTGCTATTCCGTCCCCGATCGGGATGACTGATGTGTGGAACTCCTCGTTTGCGGAAAGCATTTCGAGGTACTGCCTCATCTTCTTGACTATAGTCGCCATCCTTTTCTCGACTAGCTCATCGGAGGCTATCATCCCTCTGAACAGTACGTTGTCGGATACTATCACGCCGCCGCTGCTGAGCAGCCTCTTGCAGTGCGGGAAAAAGTCGCTGTAGTGGCTTTTCCCAGCATCCATGAATATGAAATCGTATTTTCCCTCGAGGCCTTCCAGTAGCTCCAGGCAGTCACCCTCCAAAACATCTATCCTGTCATCATAACCGTACTTCTTTATGTTGCCCTTTGCAGTTTCCACCATCTCCTTTGATCTTTCGATGGTGGTTATCCTTGCCTCGGGGCCTGCGCATCTGCTCATCAGGATTGATGAGTATCCAATTGCGGTCCCGAGCTCCAGGATCCTAAGCGGCCTCGCCATGTAGACAAGAGTCTCCAGAAGCTGACCCGCTTCCTTCTGGATTATCGGAACACGGTTTTCTGTAGCGTATTCTTCGAGTTCAAGAAGTGCGGCATCATCCCTCTTAACAAGTCCTCTTATATAATTTTCTACGTAGTCATGAACGATTGCACTCATTCTTTCCTCCTAAAATCCCTGCGTAACTGCTTTTTCTTTCAAAAAATCATTGTAGTTGTTCGTGAAGAAGTGTGTCCCGTCGTTCTTGGACACAAAATAAAGGTAGCTGGTGCTGTCTGGTGAAATTGCAGCTTCCAGGCATGCCCTCCCGGGGTTCGCTATAGGTCCCTGAGGCAGCCCCTTTACCATGTAAGTGTTGTATGGCGAGTTCACAGTAAGGTCGCTGTTCAAAAGCACATCCTTGTGGTAGCCCAGCGCATACATAACCGTTGCGCAGGACTGCAGCTGCATGTTGATCTTAAGCCTGTTGTAGAACACCGACGCGATCTTGCCTCTTTCCGCCTGCACCTTCGCTTCCTTTTCAACTATGGACGCCATGATGACGTACTTGTCGAGCTGATCATCTGTTATGGTTTTCCCTGTTTTCTTCGAGATATCGTCTATGACCTGCTTGAATGCGGATGTCATCTTTCCGATTATCGCCGAGCCGGTGGAGCCTTTGTAGAATTCGTAGGTGTCCGGGAACAGGTATCCCTCGAGGGCGTATCTTCGTTTAGCGTCGTTCCTGATGTAGCTCGGAAGCTTGTACTCCTTGCAGCTCTTCAGGAAATCGGCTTTGCTGATCACCCCTTTGCTCTCCAGAACACCTGCAATCTCCTCTACGCTGTACCCTTCAGGTATGGTCACCTTGACCGGAACATCATCCAGAATCCCCTTGTTCATGTAGGAGACAAGTGTGTAAAGGGATACTGTCGCAGACATGCTGTATTTTCCCGGCACGACCTTTGTTTCGAAGCCGTTCTTCTGGATGTAGTCAAGAACGACCTTTTTATCCTTGATCAAGCCCCTGCTGTTAAGCCCTTCGATTACGTCGGCAAGTGTCTCGCCAGACTTTATCTCGAAATCAACCTTTCCTGATGAAGCTGCCAGCGGAGCGTTAATGACATTTTTTGTGCTTCGGTGCACAAAATACGCACCTGCTGTCAGCAGTACAAGAAGTATTATTGAAGCTGTGATAAAGTGTTTCTTCTTCATAAAAAACCTCTCTATTTTTTCCTTGCGGCTCTTTTTCTCATTTCAGGGTTCAAAATCTTCTTTCTCATCCTGACTGTCTTGGGGGTTACTTCAACCAGCTCGTCGGAAGCTATGAACTCAAGGCACTGCTCCAGCGTCATCTCTCTTACAGGGACAAGCTTGAGAGCATCATCCGAACCTGATGATCTTGTGTTTGAAAGGTGCTTCTTCTTGCACACGTTGACTTCTATATCGTCAGCCCTCGAGCACTCTCCGGCTATCATTCCCTGGTAGACCTCTGTGCCCGGCACTATGAAGAGTGTTCCTCTTTCCTGTGCGTTGAAAAGTCCGTAGGTTATCGATGTTCCGGTTTCGAATACAACAAGCGATCCCCTGCTTCTTTCAGGTATTGCTCCCCTGAACTCTTCGTACTCGTCAAGCACGTGGTTCATGATTCCGTTTCCTTTAGTGTCTGTCATGAACTCGTTTCTGAATCCGATCAGTCCTCTAGCAGGAACCCTGAACTCGAGTCTTGTGTAGCCGTTGATTGCCGAGGTCATGTTTACCATCTCAGCCTTCCTTGGTCCGAGCTTCTCCATTACGACTCCCATGAACTCTTCAGGGACGTCTACTGTAAGGTATTCGATAGGCTCCATCATGACGCCGTCCTTTTCCTTGAAGATGACGGAAGGCTTTGATACCTGGAATTCGTACCCTTCCCTCCTCATAGTCTCTATGAGTATTGAAAGGTGGAGCTCTCCCCTTCCGCTGACCTTGAAGGCATCAGCTGTCTCTGTCTCTTCTACCCTGAGGCTGACGTTTGTTTCGAGTTCCTTCATGAGCCTGTCCCTGAGATGCCTTGATGTTACGAATTCACCGTCCTGGCCTGCGAAAGGCGAGTCGTTTACTATGAAGTTCATGCTGAGAGTAGGCTCGTCTATGTCCACGAACGGAAGCGCTTCAGGGTTTGTGATATCGGCTACGGTTTCGCCAATGTTTATGTCGCTTATTCCGGAAACAGCTATTATGTCTCCGATCTTAGCTTCATTAGTCTCTTCCCTCTTAAGTCCGTTGTAAACATAAATGTTTGTAACCTTTACGTTGTCAATCTCTCCTTCTTTTCTTATCAGCGCAACCTGCTGGTTCTTCTTTATGCTTCCTCTTTCGATCTTTCCTATACCTATCTTTCCTACATATTCGTTGTAGTCGACTGTCGTGATAAGCAGCTGGAGAGGCATCTCCAGGTGTCCTTGAGGAGCCTTAACGTTCTTCACTATTGTCTCGAAAAGCGGCTCCATGTTTTCGCTGTCGTCCTCGACTTCGTATTTGGCATATCCGCCTCTTGCAGAGCAGTACACGACAGGGAAGTCAAGCTGCTCGTCGCTTGCTCCGAGCTCCACGAACAGGTCGAAAACCTCGTCCAGCACGTCCACAGGCCTCGCATCCGGCCTGTCGATCTTGTTAACTACCACAATCGGCTTGAGGTCGAGCTCAAGAGCCTTCTTGAGGACGAACTTTGTCTGAGGCATTGGGCCTTCATAAGCATCTACAACCAAGAGAACGCTGTCAACCATCTTGAGCACACGTTCAACCTCTCCCCCGAAGTCGGCATGTCCCGGAGTGTCCACTATGTTGATCTTGATCCCGTTGTGCATGACCGCAGTGTTCTTTGAAAGTATAGTGATTCCTCTTTCCTTTTCAAGGTCGTTGGAATCCATAACCCTCTCCTGCAGCTTTTCGTTTTCCCTGAAAACATGGCTCTGCCTAAGAAGAGCATCCACAAGGGTGGTCTTTCCGTGGTCAACGTGCGCTATTATTGCTATGTTCCTGATATCTTCTCTTGTAAATAAATTCATTATTATCCTCCAATGTTTCTTTCTTCCCAAAAAAACAGGATACCTGAAAGTATCCTGATAAGTTAGTCAAGTCTTATTTTAGTCTTAGGCGAGGCAAATGTCAACGCCAAATGCTACTTCTTGCCGAGGCCAAAGCTCATGTCGACTCCCACGGCATCGTTCAGAATCTTCATTATATCCTCCCAGATCACAGCGAAGCGCTGCTCCGCCTGCAGGTACCTGCCCACATCCGGGTTCATGGAGATAACAGCTCCGAAATTCTGAAACTTCTCTGTGAGCTCCTTTGACATCTTTCCGGTCTTCATCTGCTCGGTGTAGGCTTCCAGCTGGATTTTCCTGAAATCCTCTATCATCTTTTTGTTGATTTCGCTGCTTTCGATCTTTTTGCCGGCTTCCTTGAGCTCCTTAACCTCAGGTGAATCCTTGAGTGCTCTTGCCAGCTCGTGGGTTTTATCGTAAACGTTCATTGATGCTCCTCCTCCCGGTTTGAATTATATCTCCATTATGATAGGGAGTATCATAGGCTTTCTCTTTGTTTTTTCATACAGGAATATCCTCAGAGAATCCCTTATGTTTGATTTTATCGCTGACCATTCCTTGACGTTCTTCCTCTCGCATTCGTCGAGGGAGTTCTTGACGACTTTCCTGGCTTCTTCCATAAGAGCTTCTGATTCCCTGACATAGACGAAGCCTCTCGATATGATGTCTGGTCCGGCCATGACCATTCCGGTCGCCTTCTCCATGGTCACGACGACTGTCAGTATTCCGTCCTGCGAAAGGTGCTTCCTGTCCCTTATTACGATGTTTCCTACATCTCCGACGCCCAGTCCGTCTATGAACACCTGCCCCGAGATTACGGAGCCGTTCTTTTTGATCGAGTCCCTTGAGACCTCTATCACTTCTCCGATGTCGGCGATGACAACGTTGTTGTCAGGCATGCCCAGGCTCATAGCCAGGTCCTTGTGCTGCACCAGGTGCCTGTATTCTCCGTGAACCGGCACAAAGAACTTCGGCTTTGTGAGGCAGTGCATCAGCTTCAGCTCCTCCTGGAATGCATGTCCCGAAACATGGATGTCCTCAAGCGATTCGTAGATGACATTCGCTCCGAGCTTGAACAGGGAGTTGATTACCTTTGAAACGCCTTTTTCGTTGCCAGGTATCGGTGTTGCCGAGATTACTACCATGTCGCCAGGTATGATGTTGACCTTCCTGTGCTCAGAAGCGGCCATCCTTGACAGCGCCGACATAGGCTCTCCCTGGCTTCCTGTGGTGATTATGACTATTTTCTCGTTCGGATATTTGTTGATCTCGTCTATGCTGATGAATGTAGTGCTCTCTTCAGTCACATATCCGAGCTCCTTTGCTACGACAAGGATGTTCTCCATGCTCCTGCCCGAGAAGGCAACTTTCCTTCCGTACATTTCGGCAGCTGCCACGATCTGCTGTATCCTGTGGATGTGGGACGCGAAGGTCGCAACTATTATTCTTCCTTCAGCATTGCCGAACAGCCTTTCGAAGGTTCCTCCTACAGTGCTTTCAGACATGGTGTAGCCCGCTCTCTCGACGTTTGTGCTGTCAGCCAGAAGGCAGACTATTCCCTTTTTCCCGAGTTCGGCGAACCTGCCAAAGTCAGGCACCTGTCCGTCTATCGGCGTGAAGTCGATCTTGAAGTCGCCCGTGTGAAGCACAACGCCCAGCGGCGTGTGGATAGCGATCGAGGATGCATCCGCTATGCTGTGGGTTATTTTTATGAATTCCACAGAGACATTGTCCAGCTTTATCATGTCCCTGTACTGGACAATGTTGAGTTTCGAAGAGCTGAGCAGGTTGTGCTCCTTGAGCTTGGTTTCAAGCATCCTTATCGTGAGCCTGGTTCCGTACACCGGCACGTTCATAGTCTTAAGAACGTAAGGGATCGCACCTATGTGGTCCTCATGACCGTGGGTTATAAATATACCCTTTACCTTGTCGATGTTCTTGCTCAGATAGGTCACGTCCGGTATTACTGCGTCTATTCCCAGCATTTCTTCTTCAGGGAATTTTATTCCGCAGTCGATCACTACGATGTCGTTCTTGTATTCTATCGCAGTGAGGTTCTTACCTATCTCGTTCAAGCCGCCGAGAGGTATTATTTTGATTTTGTCTTTTTCTTTTCGCAAAAAAATTAATCCTCCTTATTTAGTTATTCATATATATTTAAGATTTCCGCAAACAATCACTGCAAATCCCGTAGAATTTCAGGCTGTGATTCTTCACTTTAAATTTATATTCATCTTCAATTTCATGTTCCATTGTATCAAGCAAATCACCCTTAACCTCTATGACGTTGTTGCATACCGTGCATATGAGGTGGTGGTGCTGGTGGTTCTCCTCTTCGTGGACAAGTTCATATCTGTTGCAGCCGTCGTTCAGGTCGAGCTTGCATACCACTCCTATGCATTCGAGCAGCTGAACAGTCCTGTAGACTGTGGCAAGGCCGATTTCCGGGCATTCCGCTTTGACAAGTTCATACAATTCCTCAGTTGTAAGGTGGTTTCCTTCATTATCTATTATAACATTAAGTATAGCCCTTCTTTGCGGCGTGAGCTTGTATCCGTTCTCCTTAAGATTGTTTTTGAGCTTTTCAATCTCTTCTGAGGAAAGTCTTGACATAAAAATACCTCTCTTAACAAAAATTTGCCTGATCGACAACAATCCTATTATAGTTTAATACTATTCTCAGTCATTGTCAATTGATAACCAACTAAGAAATGAAAAATTATGGCTGTCGCACACCTGCATGCAATCCAACAGGTGTTCGGCAGCCAGTTTGATCAAGCCTAGTTTAAAAGATCTTCAGCAAAGAGAGTATCGTATGCTTCTTCTATCATTTCAAATTCCGCGTCGTCTTCAACAGTTACCAGCACTTCATTGCCTTCCTCGTCCTTATCGATCCTGAGCGCAATCGCATCGTCAGTATCCTCATCGATAGGCGTCACTATCACGTATTCCTTGCCCTCGATGTCGAGCTTTGTCACTACCTCAAACTCCACCTCGTCTCCGTTCTCGTCGTACAGGAATATGGTTCCAAAATCCTTATCGTCCATTTTGCTTCCTCCTTTTATCTATTTGAAAGACTGTCAAGATAGCCCTGCAGGATGTAAATCGCTGCTATTTTATCGACTATCTTCTTTCTTTTTGCCCTTGACAGATCCGCTTCAAGCATCGCCTTGTGGGCAGCAACCGTTGTGAGCCTTTCATCCCAAAGCTTCACTGGCAGCTTCAGCTCCTCCTCGAGCACCTTCGAAAGCTCAATGGCTTTCTCGCCGCTCGGCCCGATGGTGCCGTTCATGTTCTTAGGGAGGCCCATCAGTATAGTTTCCACCGAATACTCGTCGCATATCTTCTTAATTTCAGCTATATCTATTGCGAGATTTTTTCTTCTAATTGTAGTTATCCCTTGTGCAGTATAACCTAAAGGATCGCTTATTGCAACCCCTATAGTTCTTTCTCCGACATCCAATCCCAAAATTCTCATATTTCTCTCCTGCTTCAAACAAATTTTCAAAATAAAAATGCCCTTTCGGGCACTTTTATTTTATTTCCAGATAAAATTTCAGCACTTCTTCGAGTATCTCATCTCTCTCAAGCTTTCTGATCAAGGCTCTGGCACCGTTGTAGTTCGTGATGTATGTGGGATCTCCTGAAATAAAGTACCCTACCAACTGGTTCACCGGATTGTAGCCCTTCTCAATAAGAGAATTATACACTTGTGTAAGTATTTCCTTTGTAGCTTGTTGTTTGTCCTTTAAAGGATCAAACTGTATAGTGTTATCATTAACCATATAGATCACCCCACTAGCTTAATTATACACTATTTTACCAATTTATCAACAGTCAATAGCAGGCTGTCCATGGCTTCCTGCAGCTTTTCAGGGTCTTTTCCTCCCGCCTGGGCCATGTCCGGCCTTCCGCCGCCGCCACCGCCGGTTACAGCTGCAACGTCCTTGACTATCTTTCCGCAGTGCACGCCTTTCTTGACGCTTTCCTTGTCCGCCATAGCTACAAACTGGACCTTGCCTTCTACGGTGCTTCCAAGCACGACAAGCCCTGTCTGCACTTTGTCCCTGATCCTGTCTGCCAGATCCCTCAAAGCTTCTCCGTCAACGTCTGCAAGCACACCCGAGTATACCCTGACTCCCTTGACTTCTTTTACGCTCTGAAGGATTTCATCCTCGTAGCCCATGGACATCTTTGATTTGAGGGCCAGGATCTCCTTGTCTTTCTCCTTGAGCTCTGCACCCTGCAGCTGCAGCTTGTGGACTATGTCCTTCTCTGCGCATTTGAGAGCGTCCTCGAGCTGCTCTATGAGCTCCTCTTTACTCTTGAGGTAATTGAAGGAGTTCATGCCAGTGATCGCTTCTATCCTTCTTATTCCTGCTGCAACGCCTGCTTCGGAAAGGATTTTGAACATGCCCACCTGGCCGGTGTTTGCCGCATGGGTTCCTCCGCAAAGCTCCTTGCTGAAGTCACCGGCTGTAACGACCCTTACGTTCTCTTTGTACTTGTCGTCGAACAGCGCCACAGCTCCGCACTCCTTAGCTTCATCTATGGTCATCTCAACCGTCTCGATGGCATGAGCCTTAAGAACTTCATCGTTGACCAGCTTCTCTATCGTAAACAGCGCTTCCTTTGATACCGGCTCGAAGTGGCTGAAGTCGAACCTGAGCCTCTCGTCGTCTACGAAGGAGCCTGACTGGTGCACGTGCCCTCCAAGGACCTCCATAAGCGCCGCGTTGAGAAGGTGCGTTGCTGTGTGGTTCCTCTTGACCGCATCCCTTCTCTCCTTGTTTACCTTGAGGGTTACTGTATCGGATACGTTAACCCTTCCGTCCTTGACCTTGACGAAATGCAGAGTCTTTCCTGAAACGTTCTTCTTGCAGTCTACGACCTCTGCTATGAAGTTGTCGTTGAAGATGATGCCGGTATCACCTACCTGGCCGCCCATCTCAGCGTAGAAAGGCGTTTTGTCGGTGACTATGACTGCATCGACGCCAGTTTCCAGGTCTGACACGAACTCCTCGTCAACAACCATGTGGGTTATCTCGCCTTCCGCCTCCAGGGTGTGGTATCCGAGGAACTCTATCTCAAGCTCCAGCGGCAGCTTGTTGAGGATCGTGTCCTCTGCGCCCATGAAGTTGGACTCGCCTCGCGCTGCCCTGGCCCTTTCCTTCTGCTCCTTCATCTCTATGTTGAACTGCTCTGTGTCAGCCTTCATCCCGAGATCTTCAAGAGCTTCCTGGGTGAGCTCTATAGGGAAGCCGTAGGTGTCGTAAAGCTTGAAAGCCTTGTCTCCGCTCAGGAGAGTTTCGCCATTCTTCTTCATCTCCTCGATGTAATCCTCAAGGATGGATATTCCCGAATCCAGTGTCTCGTTGAATCTTTCCTCCTCAAGCGTGAGGATCTTCTTGATGTAGTCCTCCTTTTCCTTCAGCTCCGGGTATGCCTTGAAGGAGTTGTCTATAACCACTTCTGCAACCTTTGAAAGGAAAGGCTCCTTAACCCCCAGGGATTTACCGTTCTTCGCAGCTCTCCTGAGGAGTCTTCTCAGGACATAGCCCCTGCCCTCGTTGGAAGGTAGTATCCCGTCCGAGATCATAAAGGTTGCGCTTCTTGTGTGGTCCGTGATTATCCTTATCGAGATGTCGGATTTTCTTTCTTTGCCGTACTGAACGCCTGATATTTTTACTATCTCGTCGACGACTGCCCTTATTGTGTCGACCTCGAATATGCTGTCGGTTCCCTGCATTATGGAAGCTATCCTTTCAAGGCCCATCCCGGTGTCTATGTTAGGCTTCGGAAGAGGGTTGTAGTTTCCGTTCTCATCCTGGTCGAACTGAGTGAAAACAAGGTTCCAGAACTCCATCACCCTGTCTGCGTCAGCCGCTTCAAGGAACTCCTCCGCAGTTTTGAGCACTCCTTTTTCAGGAGTCTTGTCGTAGTGTATCTCCGAGCAAGGTCCGCATGGTCCAAGGCCGACTTCCCAGAAGTTGTCATCCTTGCCCAGCCTGAATATCCTTGACGGGTCGACGTCTGTCTTCTCCACCCAAAGGTTGAAGGCTTCGTCGTCGTTCTCGTATATTGTTACGTATAGCTTCTCCTTTGGAAGCTTGAGGACCTCTGTGGTGAACTCCCATGCCCAGGGAATCGCCTCGGCTTTGAAATAGTCTCCGAAGGAGAAGTTCCCGAGCATCTCGAAAAACGTGCCGTGCCTTGCTGTCTTTCCCACGTTTTCTATATCGCCTGTCCTTATGCATTTCTGGCTGGTGGTTATCCTCTTGCAAGGAGGTTCCTGGAGGCCTGTGAAGTATGGCTTAAGCGGTGCCATCCCCGCACCGATAATTAGAAGGCTCTTGTCGTTTTTAGGCACCAGCGAAAAGCTCGGCAGCCTCAGATGACCCTTGCTCTCGAAGAAGCTAAGGTATGCTTCCCTGATTTCGTTCAAACCCATTTTTTCCATGTTATATCTCTCCTTTTGTTCGAATTGTTTGGAATAAAAAAACTCCCATCCCGAGAAGGGACGGAAGTCAATACTCCGTGGTACCACCCTAATTACACATGAAACATGTGTCACTTATAAGCAATATGACTCCTGGACTGCTTCGATATATTCCCCAAGAAGTTTTCACCATCCACTTCCTCTCTATATGCGGCAACATATTTACTCCTTCCAATCATTGTCTGTATACAATTGTTATATAAGATTATACGAAACAAACGCAATATTGTCAATATTGTGCAATAAGAAAGATTCGGAATGCCATTCAGGCTTCCGAACCTTTCATGATTTGCGTATTATTCCCCGTGAACGTGGTCGTGGATGTCGTCGTAGTTCTTGGTTTCCCACGGCTCAAGGCCCTGCTTGACCCTGTAGTCGTTTATCGCCTTGTGTATCGCTTCCTCTGCAAGAACAGAGCAGTGCATTTTCACCGGAGGAAGTCCTTCAAGCGCGTCTGCAACCGCCTTGTTTGTAAGGTTCCAGGCTTCCTCTATCGTCTTCCCTTTTATCATCTCCGAAGCCATGCTGGAGGATGCAATTGCAGAGCCGCAGCCGAAGGTCTGGAACTTTATGTCCTTGATCCTGTTGTCTTCAACCTTTATAAATATCTTCATTATGTCCCCACACTTAGCGTTTCCTACTTCTCCCACTCCGTCGGGATTTTCGATTTCTCCTACATTTCTCGGGTTTCTGAAATGGTCCATTACTGTTTCGCTGTACTGCATTCTATTTTTCCCCTCTCTGTTTCAGGAAGTCAGCCCAAAGCGGCGACATCTCTCTTCTTCTTTTTACTATTTCAGGTATCACTTCAAGTGCGTAGTCAACATCCTCTTCTGTGTTCCCGGCACCAAGCGTAAGCCTAAGAGAGCCGTGAGCTACCTCGTGCTTGCAGCCTATAGCAAGGAGAACGTGTGAAGGATCCAGAGATCCTGATGCGCAGGCGCTTCCTGTTGAAGCGCATATCCCTTTGTCGTCAAGGTCCATGAGCAGAGTCTCTCCCTCAACCCCTATGAAGCTCATGTTGACGTTGTTAGGGTTCCTCTTGCTTCCGTCCTTAGGACCGTTAAGCTTTGCATGCGGTATTCTTTCCATAAGCCCGCTTATAAGCTTGTCCCTCAGCTTTGAAAGCCTTGCGCTTTCCTCTGAAAGCTCTGCGACAGCAATCTCGATTGCCTTTCCTATCCCTACTATCCCAGGTGTGTTTTCGGTGCTGGCCCTCTTGCCTTTTTCCTGGGCGCCGCCGTGGATAAGGTTCTCTATCTTGACGCCCTTCCTGATGTACATAGCACCAACGCCTTTAGGTCCGTAGAATTTGTGTCCTGCCATCGAGAGCATGTCCACTCCAAGGTCCTGGACGTCAACCGGCACGTGAGCCACCGCCTGAACTGCATCTGTGTGGAAGTATACTCCCTTTTCCTTGCATACTGCTGCTATTTCCTTTATAGGCATGATCGTTCCGATCTCGTTGTTTGCGAACATTATGGAGACAAGGATCGTCTTGTCTGTAATCGCAGCCCTTACATCCTCCGGCTTTACGAAGCCTTCGTCGTCAACAGGAAGGTATGTTACCTCGAAGCCTTCCTTTTCAAGGAACTTGCCGGTGTGGAGTATCGCGTGATGCTCTATCTCGCTTGTTATGATGTGGTTGCCCTTGTTCCTGTTTGCGTAAGCGATGCCCTTGAGCGCCCAGTTGTCGCCTTCAGAACCGCCTGCAGTAAAGAATATTTCCTTTGGGTCTGCATTTATAGCTTTTGCCACACGCTCCCTAGCTGTAGCTATCGCTTTCCTCGAAAGGTCCGAATATCTGTACATCGAAGACGGATTTCCGAATTTCTCAGTAAAGTAAGGCAGCATTTCTTCCAGAACTTCTGGTTTTGTAAATGTTGTTGCTGAATTATCCATGTAAACAAATTTTGACATTGATATAACACCTCTTTACATTAATATATATTTGTTCAAAATTATTTCTTTAGACTGTAGTAATCGTCTACCATATCCTGAAGTGTAGTCGATTCGAGAACGCTGTCGATGCTCTCCTTGATCCTTGCCCAGAACCCCCTTGTTGCGCAGCACTCTATGTTGCTGCAGGTGTTCTCCTCCAGGCAGTCTGAAATTTCTACAGGTCCTTCGAGAACGTCCATTATCTCAGCCATCGTTATGTCCTTTGGCTCGCGGCTCAGGACGTAGCCTCCCTGGGCTCCCCTTATGCTCTTAATTATGTTTGCTTTCCTTAAAGGAGAAAACAGCTGCTCCAGGTAATATTCAGATATGTTCTGCCTCTCAGCGATGCTCTTGATCGACACAGGTTCCTCGCCGTAGCGGATCGCCAGGTCAACCATGGCTTTTATGCCGTATCTTCCTTTTGTAGACAGCTTCATTTAACCACCTCTTTAATGTTGAGTGTTTTACTACACTTTCCAAATATATAGTACCAAACCCGACTAATCTTGTCAACTATCATGAAACCCTTTCCAAAAATATTTTTTCATAATTTCTCCGCTTTGTATTATAATGGTATTAATTGTTATAATATTTAGAATTATTGGATAGGATGGTGTTACATATGGCATTGAAGTACAAACAATCGATAATCGATTACAATGCATTATCCTACGTAAGCGAGGATACTGAAATAATAACGGAGGTGAGCAGCGTTATAGACTGCGCCCTGGGGACCAACCCCTTCGGGCACACGGCCCTCCTCAACCGCATAGAGCCTGAGCAGCTCAGGAACATCTCCCTTTATCCCGAGTACCCCTACAATGCGCTCAAGGATGCCATAGTAGACTACTGGTCCGGCTCTGCTTCCCTGAACAGGAAGAACATACAGATCACTAACGGCTCGATAAACATCCTGATTAACATAAACAGGCTGCTGGTCGAAACAGGCTCCAGGGTCCTCGGCTGCTGCCCCCAGTTCACTGATTATGCCTGCGACGTAAAGGCGATGGGCGGCATTTTCGACTACGTCCTGCTAAAGGAGGAGGACAACTACAGGTACGATGCCGACGAGATAATAAAAGCGATCAAACCTGACTACAAGATAGTGTACCTCGACAATCCCAACAACCCGACCGGCCAGGTCCTGCCGCTGTCCGACATCCGCAGGATCCTGATGGCGGCTGCCGAGCACGACATCTGCGTTATAGTAGACGAAGCATACGCAGATTTCATAGGCAAGGAGGAAAGCTCCATTTCCTTGATAAACGAATTCGACAACCTGGTTGTCACGAGGTCCTTCTCCAAAGGATTGGGGCTTGCGGGCATGAGGGTTGGCTACCTGGTTTCGAGCGAGGAATTCGGTTCCTTCTACGTTAAGGGAAACGCGCCTTTCTCCATAAGCAATCTAGCCTCCTACATGGCGCAGACAGCCCTGAAGGATGAAGGCTTCGTCAAGGAGTCCATAGGGAACGTCGCCAAGGTTAAGAAAGAGGTCATGGAGTCGCTGACCAAACTCAAGGTTGCCAAGACCGACCCGAGGGTTTCGATAATGCTGCTTATGTGCAGCGATCCGGACGTCAACCTGTTCGAGATTTTCTACAGGAACGGCGTTGCAACAGAGAGGGGCGCAGATTTCACAGGCCTCTCCAAGAACAGCGTGAGGTTCAAGGTGCCCAGGGACAGCCGAAAGGTCATCGAGAGGATAACTGAAATAGAAAAGCAGCTTTAATAAAAAAACTTATATTCGTCTGCCAGGCAGAAGGATATAAGTTTTTCTTTTCCATAGATTTTATCATTTTATCTTTTCCCAGTATTCCTTGGATATCTGTTCGTTCTTGTTCTTTCCTGGGACGTAGTATTTCCTGTCCCTTATCTTGTCTGGGAGGTACTGCTGCTTAACGTAATTGTTCGGGAAGCTGTGCGGGTATGCATATGTCAGCGCCCTTCCCAGCTTCTCCGCCCCTGAATAATGCCCATCCTTCAGGTATGGCGGGATGTCGCCGATGTCCATGCTTTCGATGTCCCTCATTGCGGAATCGATAGCCACTATCGCTGAGTTTGATTTTGGCGAGTTCGCCAGAAGTATTACCGCTTCCGCCAGAGGGATCCGAGCTTCCGGGAACCCGAGCTGGAGAGCGGAGTCGACGCAGGACTTGACTATCGATATCGCCTGCGGATATGCGAGTCCTATGTCTTCTGCCGCGATAACAAGCAGCCTCCTACAGATGGAAATAAGGTCCCCCGCCTTGACAAGCCTCGCGAGGTAGTGGAGAGACGCGTCAGCGTCACTGCCCCTTAAGGACTTCTGGAAAGCGCTCAGTATGTCGTAGTGGTTGTCGCCCATCTTGTCGTAGTTGAGGGCCTTGCCCTGCAGGCACTCCTTTGCCGTATCCATTGTTATGACTATTCGGCCCTGCGGGTCAAGGTTCGTCGTAACCATGGCCAGCTGCAGAACGTTGATAGCCCTCCTGAGGTCCCCGGTGCAGCACTCGGCGATGTATTCCAGAACTTTATTATCGCATTCGATTTCGGTACCCTCATGGTCCTTCCTTATTATGTCGAGAGCCCTTTGCAGCCCCTTGACTATGTCTGCGGTCTCAAGCAGCTTGAACTCGAAGACTGCGGATCTGCTGAGCAGAGCGTTGTACACGTAGAAATAGGGGTTCTCGGTGGTGCTGGCTATGAGGGTTATCTTACCGTTCTCGGTGTATTCAAGCAGCGACTGCTGCTGTTTCTTGTTGAAGTTCTGGATCTCGTCAAGGTACAGGAGGACGCCGTTCGGGGTGAGCAGTGTGTCCAGGTTGCCTATGATGTTCTTGATGTCGCTCACTGAAGCGTTTGTCGCGTTGAGCTTGTAGAACTTCTTGTCCGTCGCCTTGGCTATTATGTTTGCCACCGTCGTCTTGCCTACCCCCGGCGGCCCGAAGAATATCATGTTAGGTATCTCTTTGGACTCCAGTATCCTGTTGAGTATCTTGTTCTTTCCGATTATATGGCTTTGCCCTGCGACATCGTCCAGCCTCTCAGGCCTTATCCTGTCAGCAAGGGGCTTGTCAAATTTCATTGCGCACCTCCGTTTTTATTGCTGAGCGAAAGGGTTGACCCTGAGCGCCAGCTTGTGAAGATAAGGGTACTCCTTCTCCAGGTGCATCATGTACAATACCCAGCTCTTTATGAGATGCCTGTAGGCCCTTTCCACGTCTACGTGGAGGTGCCCGACGGCTGCTTCATCGAAGCCCGATATCTCTCCCCTTGTCCTGAACTCCTCAAGTATGTGGTTTACCGCCAGGAGAAGCTCTGAGAATTCATCCTTCTCAATAAGGCTCGAGTTTGACATAAGTTCAAGCATGAAGTCCTTTTTCTGGAGCATAAGCTCCTTGATTATTACCAGGTCCACAGTTCCCTTCGGCGCGCAGTATTTGTGCTGATCCACGGATTCGAGGAACCCTTTTGTCTTTGCTACGTCCCAGTTCTCTATTTCTTTCAATTCGTTTTTGACCCTGTCGCAGTCCTTGTCATACTTTGTCATTATCCTGATCAGCTCATAGCCCACCTCGGTAAAGAAAGTGCCGACAAGCGCGTTGGTCTTTCTTGCCATCTCCTTTTTCTCCACGCTGGACAGTGCCCTTTCAGCCACTACCAGGATTATGAAGATGTATATCGGCATGAAAGCTATTTCCTCAGCGAATTTAACGAAAAGCTGGTGTGCCTCGCCGAACATCAGGTAGTTGATAAGATAGAGAGCTGCAGACAGCGGGAAAAGGTACATGCCCGCCTTCACTATGTCGTTATACTTTTTCATATTCCATCTTCCTTTCCTTGTAGTATACGATCTTAAGCTTGGAAGCTTCAGCGAATTCCTTTGCAAGCTTCTCTCCCATCCCTATGGCTTCAGGAGTGTGGGCGTCGGAACCCACAGTGATGTGCTTTCCTCCGAGCTCTGCGTACCTTTTGTAGATAGGAAGCAGCTTTTCGATAACTTCCTTCCTGTCGAACCTTCTAGTGTTAAGCTCTATGCTCGTATCGTTGGCTATGAGCATCCTGAATATCTCGTCCATTATCTCAGCATGTTCGTGGTAGTAGATTTCCTTGTCCTCGTATCTGCCGTACCTTGCGATGTAGTCTATGTGGCCCATGCTGTCAACGAAGTGGAAGTTCTTGACGCATACAAGCATCGTCTCGAGGTACTTGCCGTAGGCTTCGCTTTTCCCCTTCCCTTTGTAGAAGGTCTCGTAATAAAGGTCAAGGTTTTCGACCATGTGTACCGACCCCAGGACGAAGTCGAAAGGATGGCTCTCAATGATCTTCTTGCCTTCCTGCAGAGTTGACTCTGTCATTCCCAGCTCTATACCCAGAAGAAGGTCGTCGCTCCTGTGCTGGCTGTACTGTTTGAAATATTCGTTGACGTCGAAGATGAACTCGCCGGCTCTGGGGTAGTCAAGGTCCATGTGCTCTGTAAGGATAAGCTGTTTGTTGTCTAGCGTGGCCTTTGCCTTTGCCTCCTCGAGCTTCATTTTCGAATCCGTCGAAAAGTCCGTGTGGACGTGGGTATCGTACATTTTATTCCCTCCTATATGTTCATCACGATTAACGGTATCGTGACCATGGATATTATCGTTGAAATGAAGACGCACCTCGATGCGAGCTTCGTGTCCCCTCCGAATTTGCTGGCGAGAACGGTAGCTATCACAGCTGCCGGCATGGCTTCGACGGTTACGCAAACCTGTGTTAGCAGGTGGTCCGCCTGCAGCAGCCTCATGAGAAGCAGTGTGAGAACAGGCACGACTATGAGCCTCACGGCTGAGGCGTAGTAGACGGCGAAGCCTGAGAATACCTCCTTGAATCTTATCTCTGCGAGCATAGATCCGACGATTATCATCGAAAGCGGGGTTGTCATGCTTCCTACAGAGGCCAGTGCTTTCCCAAGCGGCACAGGAAGGCTCAGCGAGAACACGAACATGGTCATCCCAATGACCGTTGCTATTATTCCCGGGTGAGTAAGGGCTCCCCTGAGAGCCTTGAGGTCCTTCTTGCCGGTGAAGAGCATTGAGCCGAAGCTTAGCATGAATATGTTCCAGGGCACGTTGAAAACAGCACCGTAGAACACCCCTATGTTGCCGTAAAGCCCCTGAAGCACAGGAAAACCCATGAACCCGCTGTTGGAGAACACGGTTACAAACCTAATTACTTTCTTCGAGTCGTCGGCGAACCTCATCGCAAAGATTTTGCTTATGAATATCAGCAGCGTGTGGATAAGCAGCGAGTACATGAAGATGAGCTTTATGTTGTTCATCTTCTCGGCCGAATACTCGTAGCTGAAGGAGGTGACGATCAGGCAGGGCAGCGTGACGTTGAAAAGGAAGTCGGAAAGCTTCGAGTTCACCTCTGCGTTCAGGATGCTTTTCTTCCTTGCAATTATTCCAATTAACATTATCAGCGACAATATGATTACCTGGTTCACAATCGTTTCTTTCATATAGTCATACTCACCTCCGTTGTAATCATTCCACTAAGATTTTACACTTAATGAAGTGAAAAATAAAGTGCAAAATCAGGCGAATTAAAAATGACTGCATCCTGTCGCATGCAGTCATCTGGACTTTAGTTGCTAGTGTATCCCCTGTGTCGTCTTTCTCTCAGGCTTCTTGTTGCATATCTTCAACCTTCTTTTCTCAAGGACATCCATTATCTCCTTAGGTTCTATGCCCATCTCCACCATGAGGACGAGCACGTGGTAAGCCAGGTCGCAGATCTCCTCAACGGTCTCAGCCTTGTCGTTGTTCTTTGCACCGATTATGACCTCGGCGCTCTCCTCGCCAATTTTCTTGAGTATCTTGTCCATTCCCTTTTCAAAAAGATAGCAGGTGTAGGACCCTTCGAACGGATCCTTTTTCCTCTCCTCGATAACTTCATACAGTCTTTCGATAAGACCCTTTTCTTCCATGTTAACCCTCCTCATTCTTCCTGCAGAAATTTGTGACTTCCGAATAGAAGCAGCTCTTATTACCAGTATGACACGCCGGCC
The DNA here is from genome assembly GCA_002298915.1 of Clostridium sp. UBA699. Classification (GTDB taxonomy): domain Bacteria; phylum Bacillota; class Clostridia; order Clostridiales; family Clostridiaceae; genus UBA699. Next base: position 27,620 of record DBML01000024.1, on the reverse strand, counting down.
CCACCTGGTCAACCTTTATCAGCATGGTGTCCCTGTCGCAGTCTATGAGCATCTCCCTGACATGCTGGAAATGGCCTGATGTGGCCCCTTTGTTCCAGAGCTCGTTCCTGGAGCGGCTGTAGTACCATGCCGTACCTGTCTCTATGGTTTTCTTGAAGGATTCCTCGTTCATGTACGCCATCATGAGCACCTCTCCGGTCCCGTATTCCTGCGCTATAACAGGGATAAGACCGTCCTGGAGCTTCAGATCGCCGAAGTTGACAACTGTATATTTTTCCATTGAAATTCTCCGATCATATTCTGACTGAAACGCCTTTTTTCTTCAGGTACTCTTTGACTTCCCTCACGCTCAGCTCCCTGTAGTGGAAGATCGATGCTGCAAGGGCAGCGTCTGCGCCGCTCTCGTCGAAAACCTCAAAGAAGTCCTCTATCTTGCCGCAGCCGCCGGAAGCGATAACCGGTATGTTGACTGCCGAGGAAACGGCGTTCGTAAGCGCTATGTCGTAGCCCGCCTTGGTTCCGTCCGCGTCCATGCTTGTGAGCAGGATCTCCCCCGCTCCCAGGCTCTCAGCTTTTTTGACCCACTCAATGGCGTCAAGCCCCGTGTCGATCCTTCCTCCGTTTATATACACGTTCCAGCCCGATTTGTCTTCCCTCATTTTGGCATCGACCGCTACGACAACGCACTGAGCGCCGTACCTGTCAGAGGCTTCTTTGACTATCTGAGGGTTCCTTATAGCTGCAGAGTTGAGCGAAACCTTGTCTGCTCCAGCCCTCAGGATGTTCTTGATATCCTCGAGGGTGGATATTCCTCCGCCCACGGTGAGGGGTATGAACACCTTCTCCGCGGTCCTCTTTACCACATCTATCATAGTCTTCCTTCCTTCGTTGGAAGCGGTGATGTCTAGGAAAACGAGCTCATCTGCTCCTTCCCTGTTGTAGAATTCGGCTATTTCAACCGGATCCCCCACGTCCTTGAGGTTGACGAAATTGACACCCTTTACGACCCTGCCCATGTTGACGTCAAGGCAAGGTATTATTCTCTTTGTCAGCATATTAGACCTCCTTTCCGGCTCTTATGGCCTCTTTAAGGTCAAGGTAGCCTGAGTATATGGCTTTGCCCGTTATAGCTCCGTATACCCCCAGCTCCCTTACGTTTATTATATCCTGTACATTCTTTATGCCGCCCGAGGCGATGATGTCGCAGCTAACGCTGCTGTTTATCTCCTCCAGCTGTTCGAGGTTTGGTCCTGTCAGCGTCCCATCCCTGCTAATGTCCGTGAATATTATTGTGCCAACGCCAATCTGCTCCATGTTCTTTGCGAACTCGATGTAGTCCACGTTGCTAACCTTAACCCAGCCCTCGACTGCAACCTTCCTGTCGTTCGCGTCGATGCCGACAACTATCCTCTTTCCGTATTTCTTAACCGCCTCAACGACAAGCTCCTTGTTGTTGAGCGCAGAGGTTCCCAGTATCACCCTGTTGATGCCTGTTCCAAGGAGCTTGTCTATCGTCTCAAGGCTCCTTATACCGCCTCCGAGCTGAACCGGGATGCTTATGTTCTTCAGTATCTCTGAGATCGTTGAGAGGTTGCCCGGTTCGCCTTTAAGAGCCCCGTCAAGGTCAACCATATGCAGGAACTCTGCGCCGTCGGCCTGAAGGTCCTTAGCGGTCTGTATTATGTCCTTCGAGACAACTTCCTGTTTCGAGAATTCGCCCTTGTAAAGACGGACTGCCTGGCCGTCCTTTATGTCTATTGCCGGAAATATTATCATCGGTTATTCTCTCCTTAAGGCTGCTTTGTCAGCTTGACAAAGTTCGCCAGTATTTTCATGCCGAGCTCTCCGCTCTTTTCAGGATGGAACTGGGTCCCGTATACGTTGCCCCTGCTTACTACGGCCGGGATTTCTGTGCCATAGAACGCCACGGCGTTGATGTCCTCCTGGTCCATGCCTACAGCGAGGTAGGAGTGTACGAAATAGGCGTATTCCCCGTCGTTAACGCCTTCCAGAAGCCTGCACTGCTTCTTTATGGTGAGGTCGTTCCAGCCCATGTGAGGTATCTTCAGGTCTCCGGTTATCCTCGTAACCCTTCCCTTTAGGAGACCGAGGCCCTTGCACACCCTAACCTCGTCGCTTTCCTCGAAGAGGAGCTGCATCCCAAGGCATATGCCCAGGAGCGGCTTGCCTTCTGAGACAAACTCCCCTATGAGCCTGTCAAGGTTCTTCGACACTATGTTGTCTATTGCATCGGGGAATGCTCCCACTCCCGGCAGTATTATCCCGTCGCATTTCAGCAGCGTATCGTAGTCGCTTGTTATGACCGGACTTTCGCCGAAGAGCTCCAGAGCTTTCTGCACGCTCCTGAGGTTGCCCATGCCGTAATCTATTATCCCTATCATTATATAACCCCTTTCGTCGTCATCGGGCCTTCGATCCTTTCATCCCTGCTCGCAGCTTCCCTGAGAGCCCTTCCGAAAGCTTTGAAGACAGCTTCGATGATGTGGTGTGAGTTGCTACCGTACATAAGCTTGATATGAAGGGTTATGCCCGCGTTGAAGGCAACCGCCCTGAAGAACTCCTCCACAAGCTCGGTGTCGAAATCACCGACCTTCTGGGTCTTGATGCCGCAGTCGAAAACCAGGAAAGGCCTTCCGCTTATGTCCACGCATACCATGGCAAGGGTCTCATCCATGGGCAGGAAGCAAGTCCCGTACCTTTTGAGGCCGTTCTTGTCGCTGAGCGCTTCCGCTAGACATTTTCCGAGGGTTATGCCTATGTCCTCCACCGTGTGGTGGTCGTCGATGTAGACGTCTCCGTCAGCCTTGACCACCAGGTCCAGTATGCCGTGCTTAGCGAAAAGGGTGAGCATGTGGTCAAGGAAGCCCACTCCCGTGTCAACTTCGGAGCTGCCTTTCCCGTCAATATCCAGTTTGACCGTGATGTCGGTCTCGTAGGTTTTTCTCTTTATCTCGCTGTACCTGGCTTTGTCCATGCTATCACCTCATCCTGACTTTTATTGAGTTTGCGTGGGCGTCCAGCCCTTCCGTTTCTGCAAGCTTCACAATCTTCTTGCCTATTGCAAGCAGCGCTTCCTCTGAGTAGTGCAGGAAGCTGGACTTCTTAATGAAGTTGTCGACGGAAAGCGCCGAGAAGAACTTGGCGGTTCCGCTTGTTGGCAGCACGTGGTTCGGACCTGCCATGTAGTCCCCCAGCGGTTCAGGGGCATAGTCCCCGAGGAATATGGAGCCCGCGTTCTTGATATCTCCAAGGTACATGAACGGATCCCTGACGCTCAGCTCGAGGTGCTCCGGAGCGATCCTGTTCGAGAGAGCTATCGCTTCCTTTATGCTGTCGGTAATCAGGATTGCGCCAAAATTTTCGAGGGAGTCCTTTATTATGTCCTTCCTGTCGAGCCCGTCGACCTGCTTCTCGAGCTCCCCTACCACCTTTTCGGCCAGTTCCTTGTCGTAGGTTATGAGTATCGAGGAGGCCAGCCTGTCGTGCTCAGCCTGAGACATGAGGTCTGCAGCTATGAACGAAGGGTCCGCGAACTCGTCTGCTATAACAAGGATTTCGCTCGGTCCCGCTATCATGTCTATGTCAACGCTTCCGTATACCAGCTTCTTTGCGATGGCCACATATATGTTTCCGGGCCCCACTATCTTGTCGACCTTCGGGACCGATTCCGTGCCGAAAGCAAGAGCTCCTACAGACTGCGCACCGCCAGCCTTGAATATCGTGTCTACACCTGCAATGTCAGCAGCGACTAGGATGTTCGGATTGATTTCGCCGTTTTTCATTGGCGGCGTCACCATCACTATGTTCTCGACCCCGGCCACCTTTGCCGGTATGGCGTTCATTAGAACAGACGAAGGGTATGCCGCTGTCCCGCCTGGAACGTATATCCCTACCGTCTCCAGCGCCCTGACCGACTGGCCCAGTATTATGCCCTGACCCTTGGTGACCATCCACGTGTTCTGCTTCTGCTTCTCGTGGAAGAACTCTATGTTTACTGCCGCTTCCTTAAGCGCTTCAAGGAATTCCTTTTCCACCTTCCCGTATGCTGCCTCTATCTCTGCCCTTGTGACCTTGAGGTTTTCCTTCGTAACCGCTGCGCTGTCGAACTTGTTGGTATATTTGACCAAGGCTTCGTCCCCATTTGCCTTGACGTCGTCGAGTATCGCCTTGACCACGACGTTGACTTCGTCCTGGACCGCTTCCTCCCTGTTCTTGATGAGCTCCAGGTAAGCCTTCCCCTGGTCCGCCTTTACGTCTACTATCCTCATGTTAAGCTTCATGATAATCCCCCTTCTATCCTGCGATCTGCTTTTCCATGGCTGCCATGCCGTTCTGGAGCATTGTTACGATGTTCAGTATCTCTTCCTTCTTCAGCTTCATGCTGGTTATGTTGACCACAAGCCTTGTGCTTATGTCGCATACATCCTCAAGGACTACTAGCCCGTTCTCCTTTAGGGTGTTGCCTGTCTCCACGATGTCGAGTATCGCGTCTGAAAGTCCCAGTATGGGAGCTAGCTCCACCGAACCTTCTATCTTTATTATCTCCACATCCTTGCCCTTGCTCCTGAAGTGGTTCCTTGCAACGTTTGGATACTTTGTCGCAATCTTGATCTTCCTGTAGCCTTCGTATAGGTTCGTGTCCGGAAGCCCTGCGACCGCGAACCTGCACCTGCCCGTCTTCAGGTCAAGGACCTCGTAGTAGTTCTTGTTCTGCTCGAGTATGACGTCCTTGCCGACTATGCCCATGTCCACGACGCCGTGGTCCACGTAGGTCAGGACATCAGGACCTTTTGCGAGCACGAAATCTATGTTGTTAATCTTGTCGTGGAATATCAGCTTTCTGCCCTTGTTCAGCAGCTCCTCGCAGTCTATCCCGCTGGCCTGGAACAGCTTTATGGCGTTTTTCTCAACTCTTCCTTTTGTTATGGCAATCCTTACGGTGTTCTTATTCTTCATCTATTTTCTCAGTCTCCTTAAAAAGTTTATCGAGGTATTCGGCATCGAAGTCGCGGTGGTTCCACTTCCTGCTGTGCCTGTAAAGCCTGACCTGGTTTTCCTCCATTAGGCTTACGACCGTTTCAATCTTTTTGCTGTCGGCGTACTCCATCGTTTCCTCCTCGGTGTCGAAGAGGCTCATCTCGCAGACGTAGCCGTTTTCCCTGAGGAAGTTCGAGAGCTGGAAGGCCTTGTTTGAAAGCTCCTCTGTATAGAAGAGCACGATGTACTTTACCTTCCTGGAGTTTGAAAGCCCCCTGCTCTGCAGAGCGGACATTAGGCTGTCTATGTCTATGGCGAAGCCTATGGCCGGAAGGTCCCTTCCGAACGTCTTTATGAGCTCGTCGTACCTTCCTCCGCTGAGGATGTAGCTCCCCGAGCCGAAGGTGAAAGCCCTGAAGATTATGCCGCTGTAGTAGTCCATGTTCTGGACCATGCCCAGGTCTATGGATACGTAAGAAGCGAGTCCGGCCATCTCTATGAGGCCGTAAACCTGCATTATGTTGTCCAGCGCTTCCAGAGCCTTAGGGTTGCTCGTCAGCTTTCGCGCCTTTTCCACAACCTCTATCTTGCCGAAAAGCTTAGGTATCTCGCGCAGCGCCCTCAGCTTGTACTCTGAGTAGTCCTTTATCTTGTCCCTCAGGTAATGCTCCAGGGTAATGAAGTTCTTGTCCTCGACATACCTCCTGATGCTTTCCCTGCACTCGTCATCCACGTTCAGCTCTTCCACCAGGGATTTGAAGAATTCAGCCTGGCCTATCTCAACCTTGAAGTCCTCGAGGCCGCAGTTCCTTAGTGCGTTTATCCCTGTTATTATGAGCTCCGCATCAGCCTTTACGCTGTTGACTCCTATGATCTCGACACCGGACTGGGTTATCTCGTTAGCCTTGCCGAACATGCTCTCGTTCACCCTGAAAACGTTGGAAGTGTAGCAGAACCTTATGGGGAACGTCGCTTCGTTAAGCTTTGTCGCAGTCACCCTCGCTATGGGTGTAGTCACGTCCGGCCTAAGGACCATTATCCTTCCGTGGTTGTCGAAGAGCTTGTACATCTTCTCCTGGGCTATAGTGGTGTGGTCCCCGTTGAAGACGTCGTAGAACTCCAGGGTAGGGGTTATGATGTCTACGAAGCCGCAGGACTTGTAGGAGTCCCTCAGGAGTTCCTCTATCCTGATCTTTTCGCTGCACTCATCAAACAGCAGGTCCTTTGTTCCTTCCGGTATATATCTCATCCAATTCAACATAAAAATCTCCTTTTCAGCCCATCAAACATAATTTAACGATTCACCGATTTATCAATTCACCGATTTACCACGCTAAAGCACTGACTTGTCACATTTAATATTTTAACAGGATATCGGCACAATTGCAACGATTAATTACCATATATTATACTATATTTTTCCTGCTGCTCCCATGTTAATTTTAGAATTTTCTAAAAAATGCCGAGCATCTGCCCGGCATTGGTTTCATTCTGTTCAATTGTTCTGCTCCGACTACATTCCCGTTTTCGTCTCCTCGGAAAGCTCCTTCGAGAACTCCTCCATTACGGCGTCGAGCATCGATATGACCTCGTCTATCTCACCCTTTGTTATGTTGAGCGGAGGGAGTATCCTTATTACGTCCTTTCCCGCAGTAGCAACGAGAAGCTTGTTCTCGAAGCATTTCTTGCTGAAGTCCTTCACATCTATGTCCATAGCCATGCCCAGAAGCAGGCCCATGCCCTTAACCTCTGTTATGAACGAATGCTTCGCCTTGAGCTTCTCGAGTTTGGCCTTGAAGTAGCTGCTCTTAGCATCTATTTCTGCGACGATGCCTGCATCCATTAGCTCGTTTATGACCGCCAGCGAGACCGCGCAAGCGAGAGGGTTGCCCCCAAAGGTGCTGCCGTGGTCGCCCGGCTCAAGAACGGAAGCCCTGGCGTTTGTCATGACCGCTCCGATAGGGAATCCGCCGCCAAGGCCCTTGGCCATGGCGATCACGTCAGGCACAACGTTGAACTTCTTGTAAGCGAACAGGCTTCCTGTTCTGCCTATCCCGCACTGCACCTCGTCGAATATGAGAAGAGCGTCGTATTCATAGCAGAGGTCCCTGAGGCACTGAAGGTACTCAGCGCTTGCTGTTGCAAGCCCGCCCTCTCCCTGTATCGGCTCGATTATTACGGCGCAGACATCCTCGTTCATCTTACTCTTGATGTCTTCCAGATCGTTTATCTTCACGCTGTGGACGCCTCCAAGCAGAGGCATGTAGTCCTTCTGGTATTTGTACTGGCCGGTTACAGAGAGCGCACCCAGCGTCCTTCCGTGGAAAGAGTTTTCCATGTAGAGCACTACGTTCTTGGACTCCCCTCCCTTGACCTTTCCGTATTTCCTTCCGACCTTGATGGCCGCTTCCATCGCCTCGGTTCCCGAGTTGCAGAAGAACACCGCCTCATGGTCCGAATGGGCGCAGAGCTTCTCCGAAAGCTCTACGGCGTTCGAATTGTAGAAGTAGTTTGAAATGTGGACGATCTTCTTTGCCTGCTCCTCAAGCGCTTTTGCTATGACAGGGCTGCTGTGCCCCAGGCAGTTTACAGCCACGCCGGAAATCATGTCCATGTATTCCCTTCCGGTCGTGTCGTAGAGCCTGCAGCCCACACCCTTGTCGAATATGACATCGAATCTTCCGTAAGTTTTCATTATATTGCCCTTTGTTGACATTTGGCATTTCTCCTTTTCTCGTATATTCTCGTCCCCGAGCCCGACATTATCTCGCGCAGAAGGCTGTGCTTAACGCTGCCGTCAAGCAGGTGGACGTTTCTTGTTCCGTTCTCGATCGCCTCGATGCAGCATTCCATCTTGGGTATCATTCCGCCGCTTATCGTTCCGTCTTCGATGTATTCCCTGATCTCGACGGGCGAGAGGCTTGGTATCAGCGTCGATTTGTCGTTGAAATCCTTGTAGACACCCTGTACGTCAGTCATTATCAAGAGCTTCTCAGCCCCTAAGGCGGAGCTAATAGCCGCCGCCACGTAGTCGGCGTTTATGTTGTACTTGCTGCCGCTGTGGTCGCAGCCCACAGGTGATATGACAGGGACCCTTCCGCTCTCGAGGATGCTAAGCAGGAAGCTCCTGTTTATGTTGACAACCTCCCCGACAAAGCCCAGGTCTATTTTCTCTCCGTTTATCCAGGTGTACTTCTTCTTCGCCCTGATCAGGTTGCTGTCCCTTCCGCTTAGTCCAACGGCATTTATGCCCTGCATGCTCAGCCCGGCAGAAAGCTCCTTGTTCACATGACCGGACAAAACCATCTCCGCTATATCCATTGTATCAGAGTCGGTCACCCTTAGTCCATTGACGAATTCGGTTGAGGCTCCAGTTTTTCTGATCCACCTTGATATGAGAGGTCCGCCGCCGTGGACGACCACTATGTTGACCCCCGAAAGCTTAAGCATGGATACATCCTCGTAGAAAGCTTTGGTGGCGCTGGTGTCCTTCATTATGCTGCCGCCGTATTTTATAACGAATGTCTTCCCGTGATACTTCCTAAGATAGGGCAGTGCATCAATAGAGATTGAATGCTCCCCTCTGAACATAAGCCACACCAACCTTATAAAATAATCTTGAGTATAATTATACTTCTTTTGTTATTATTATGCAACGTTTTTTCCATTTTTCTTTATCTGCATTGAATTCTCATTTTTCGTGCTGTATAATAAAAGGTACATAATTTAAAGAGTTTGAGGTGGTAATATGATAAAAACAGGCATAATAGGCGCCACTGGCTACGCAGGCGCGCAGCTGGTATGGATCCTGCATAATCATCCGGAAGCAGAGATCAGTTTTCTTTGTTCGAATTCTTATGTCGGCGATGACTACTCCCACATATACAGAAACTTTTCCGGGCATCTCGACATGGACTGCGTGAGCATGGACGATGCCTTCAGCAGGCTCGACGAGATAGACGTACTCTTCCTTTCGATGCCGCACGGCAAGTCCTTCGAGATAAGCAAGGCCGCCGTGTCGAAGGGCAAGAAGGTTATAGACCTTGGAGCGGATTTCAGGCTGAAGGACATAACAGAGTACGAGCAGTGGTACAAGGTTGACCACAACGCCGAAGATCTGTTAAAGGAAGCTGTTTACGGTCTTCCAGAGCTCAACAGGGATGAGATAAGGAAAGCGAACCTTGTCGCAAACCCAGGCTGCTACCCTACCGCGAGCATCCTCGCTCTCGCGCCGCTTGTCAAGAACGACCTTATAGACCCGGATTCCATAATCATCGACGCCAAGTCGGGAGTCACCGGAGCTGGAAGGAGCGCTGTGACCAACAACCTGTACTGCGAGGTCAACGACTCAATAAAGGCCTACGCGCTGACCACCCACAGGCATACCCCCGAGATCGAGCAGGTTCTGGGCGATGTGTCCGGCAAGGACATAACCCTAACCTTCACGCCGCACCTCACACCTATGAGCAGAGGAATACTTTCAGTCTGCTACGGCAAACTGAGCGACGAATACTCTGAGGAGACACTGCTCCAGCTTTACAGGGATTTCTACAAGGACGAGTACTTCGTAAAGATCACGGACGCTCCGCCTGAGACAAGGTACACAAAAGGCTCAAACATGTGCCACATTAGCCTCAGGGTCGACAGGAGGACCAGCAGGGTCGTCGTTGTTTCGGCGATAGACAACCTTATCAAGGGAGCTGCAGGACAGGCCGTACAGAACATGAACCTCCTTTTCGGCCTGGAGGAGAACACAGGGATAGCTTTCCCGGCGATGGTTCCATAGAGGAGGAATTTTGATGGATGAACTGAAAAAGTATATTGTAGAAAAGGCAGCGGCAGCCAAGGAGGCCTTCAAAACCCTTAGCAGCGCCGACACGGAGATCAAAAACGCAGCGCTCCTGAGGATGGCTGACGCGCTTTTAGACAGCATGGACTTCATCCTTGACGCCAACAGCATAGACGTTGCGAACGGCAGGGAAAAGGGCATGTCGGCTTCCCTTCTGGACAGGCTCGCCCTGAACGAAGCCAGAATCAAGGGTATGGCTGACGGCCTGAGGCAGATAGCTTCCCTCCAGGACCCGATCGGAGAGGTGGACAGGATGTGGAAGAGGCCGAACGGGATCACAATCGGTCAGATGAGGGTACCTCTCGGAGTAATTGGCATTATATATGAAGCGAGACCAAACGTTACAGTCGATGCCACAGCCCTGTGCTTGAAATCCGGAAACGCCGTGATCCTGAAGGGCGGCTCCGAAGCTATGGAGAGCAACAAGGCCATCGTCCATGTCATAAGCAAAGCATGCGAGGAGGCCGGCCTTCCAAAGGGCAGCATAAGCTTCATAGACACTGCGGAGCGCGAAGCGGTCAACATACTCCTGAAGCTCAACAGGTACGTCGATGTAATTATTCCAAGAGGAAGCGGAAGGCTCATAAACTTCGTGATAGAGAATGCTACCGTTCCGGTTATCCAGACAGGCGAAGGCAACTGCCACATATTCGTTGACGAGAGCGCCGACCTCAAAATGGCGGCTGAAATAGTGATAAACGCCAAGACACAGAGGCCTGGCGTGTGCAACGCAGCTGAGACTCTCCTTGTCCACAGGGCCGCTGCCGAGGAGTTCCTGCCGCAGATTGCGGAGAGGCTTTTCGACAAAAACGTCGAGATCAGGGGCGACGAGACAGTTGTGAAAACAGTCAGGAAGGCAGGCCTTGAGCTACGCGGCACGCTCGTGCCTGCGACAGAAAAGGACTGGGAGACGGAGTTCCTCGACCTGATCATCGCCATCAAGGTTGTCGATTCGGTTGAGGAGGCCATGGACCACATCTACAGGTACAGCACCAAGCATTCGGAGGTCATCGTTACGAACGACTACCTCAACTCGCAGAAATTCCTGCGGGAGGTGGATTCGGCTGCCGTCTACGTGAACGCTTCAAGCAGGTTCACCGACGGCGAGCAGTTCGGCTTCGGCGGCGAGATCGGCATAAGCACCCAGAAGCTTCACGCCAGAGGCCCTATGGGGCTCAGGGAGCTCACAACTATAAAGTACGTGATTTACGGCGAAGGCCAGATAAGGAAATGATAAAAGGAGGATGCGGAACCAGAACGGTTTCGAATCCTCCTTTTTTATAGATTTTCTTACTGTGCGGTGCCTATCCTGAGCTTGCCTGTCTGAGGCTGGTAGGTGTCAGTTGAAAGGAGCTTGCTGCTGATCAGCTCCCCGTTCACGTATATCTGCCTGTATGCCCTGGACTTCATGCCGCTGGAAGGCTTCGTCTTCCATATCTCCACGCCTTGCGCCAGCGATGAGTCGTAGATGTACTGTGTAGATGCCGGTATAGTGTATAGCACCTCCGATACTATCTTCACTGTCTGCTCCGGATGGTCGTTGGTCCCGTAGAAGTTTACGGTTATCGTTCCTGTCCGGGTATAGGCTTCGATGTATATAGGAGCGCTGGTCGTGTTCCTGAACTTAAGGTCCAGGGTGCTTCCGGATATCGTAGCGTCCCTGCTTGCAGCGATGTATGCGACCTTCAGTGAATGAGGGTGCCTCTCGACTATTTCAAGGTTTGCCAAAAGGGCTGCGTTGTAAACCGTTGTGGTGGCCTGGCATATGCCGCCGGCAAGACCCGGCACGAGCTCTCCGTTCACTATTATCTTCGCATCGTTGTAGCCGTTCTCCTTAGTCCTCGGGCCGACAGCCTTGTTCATGGAGAAAACCTCTCCAGGCCAAAGAATGGTTCCGTTTATCGTGTCTGCCGCAAGCTTGATGTTGCTGCTCCTGCTGACATCCCCTGCGTTGAAGGAGGTGCTGAAACCTGAAATCTTCTCCTTTATCCCCGACCATTTGTCGGCAGTTACTTTTGCCATCTCGACGGACGCCGGCACCTCTATCGCTTTGAAGCCGCCTTCGGGCTTGACCGATCCGTCTATTAGCATTTTTAGCTGGGCCTCATCCACCTTAACGCCGTTGACCTCCGGGGTCACAGTGAAAACGCCGTTCCCCTCGTACCTGAAGGTCGCGTCTGCAGTGGTCTTGTTGAGGTCCCCCGCTATCCTGCCGATGTAGCCTTCGGCAACCGCCAGGTCTGCTGAGAAGGTCAGAGGAATGTTGTACCCTTCCTTGCCGAGCATCCTCATGTTCAGCATCCTCTTTATTATGTTGCCGGTTTTTCCGTAGTCGTACGCGGTCTGGACCGCCTCGTCAACGTTGAACCTGGAGTTAAGCTCCCTGCCGCTCACCGAAAGGTTCCAGTCGCCGTATGTGAACCTGAGCTCCATGGCGTCTATCTCCTTGTCAAGGACATCCTGAACGGCTTTCTTAGCTTCGTCCTTTGTCATGCCGCCTACGTTGATGTTTCTTATTGATATACCCTGGTATATCTTGGTGTCAAGGGCAGCTTTCTTGTCCGCCGCTGCTGTGCACCCTGTGATGAAAAGCACTAGAACAAATGCAGATAGTATTAGAATCTTGGATGCCTTCTTCATGATATATGCCCTCCCTCGAGGTATTTTTAATATTATATCATGTTTTCAAAATAGGATATATAGGATTTATTCCACGGAAAACCTGGCTTCTACCAAGCAACCAAACTTCTATTAGAGACATCTTCTAAAGACCTGTACTCAGCTTTCTCAAAATTATACTTTATGCAGTTGTTGTATACCCTGTCTAAAATCTTCCTGTCCTTACTGTAGAATTCTATGTATGATGTATCAGTGCACAATATGACCATCTCGCATGAGCTTTTCATAAAATCTTCAAATGTTCTTATCTCTATTAGGTCACTGTTAATAGGGTATGCTTTAATATCTGCAAATATCATATAATAGTTATCTCTTGATATACAACCGGCGAATTCTCCAGAATTCAAAACATGTTTCCCGAAAAACGCACTTTTCAGCTTCCCATTCTGAAGGTAAATAAAATCCTCATGAACAATTTCCCAGAAATAATCAAATAAAATAACACCTTCCAGCAACTTGCAGAGATAGTTACTATAACAATTCTTTACTCTGATATCTAAGCCAATCAAATTTTCACCCCCTCTATTCCCAGCAGATTCCTGTGCCAGTGACAACTAAGTGTGGAAAATCCCAACCACTCCTGAAATATCTCCACGCTTCATCATCGGTTGAATTGTCCGTGAAAACTTCAAGAAGAAGACTTTCTGCTAGATGTATTTTGAGTCCGCCAAACCTGTCAGCAGAAACATCCTTAACGATGAACCCATCCTCAAATCCTGAGAACAGCGCTTTAAGCTGTTCATCGCATCGGTTTTCACCCTGAACATCCCAGTCGAAATTATCGCTGTAATTGTTTGCGCTATTTGGGATGAATCTATCAGCTGAACCCACGATGATTTTTTCAGGATCCGTCAACCTCCAAGCGCACTGAACATGCAGCGAGTACTCAGCTGCTTCCTGAAATGAGCCCCGTCTTTCATCTTCCCTTTTGACCATTCCCCCGAATACGAACCAGATCAGATCGCAGGCCCTTCCGGCACTTATAAGCGACAGGCCAACTATCTTTTTTAGTTCTTCCACTACCAAATTCATTTCTGCCATAAAATACTCCTAACATTATTCATTAAACTATATGTTATACCGCAATATCTTTTCATCATGAGTCAGCGCCAAAAACCATTTCATCTCTTCATCAAAAACCAGGCAATCGATGTACTCCCATGGTTCCAGCTGTTCTACGTACGTGCATATCTCGTCAAAGTTAGTGCTGTATAGCGTTTTCAGCCTTTCATGGTACATGTATAGCACCTTGTCTTTTTGTATGCCGATGCCATGTATACTGTCGAAAGAAATTTCTTCGGCATGCTGTTTCAGGTGGTTGATGTACAATATCCTTTCAGGAAAGCTGTCGTTTATATATAGCTTTTTGAATTCACTTAGAATTCTCTCTGCTTCCGCAACCTCGATTTGAACTCCATTAAACTTATACAATGTTATCCCTCCGCTGAAGTTGATAAATATAGCTTAATACCAAATATTGGCGCTGTCAAATATATAAAGAGGAGCACAACTCCCTCAATGAAAGCTGTGCTCCTCTTGATTATTCATATTATTTGAAGTACTTGACTCCTGCCTCGAATATCTTCTGGTCCTTGTTTCCGTGGATGTTCTTGAGCACGTTCCTGCCCTGCCTTTCGGAGTGGCCCATCTTTCCGAATATCCTTCCATCCGGGCTTGTTATGCCTTCAACAGCGTAGTCCGAGCCGTTCAGATTGTATATCGAATCGTAGGTAGGGTTTCCGTTGAGGTCCACATACTGCGTAGCGACCTGCCCGTTCTTTACGAGCTCCTTCATAAGCTCTTCCCTTATAACGAACCTTCCTTCGCCGTGGGAAACAGGTATGGAATGAACATCTCCAAGCTCGACGTCGGCAAGCCACGGTGAAAGCTTCGACACAACCTTTGTAGTTGCAACATGTGATATATGCCTTCCTATCTTGTTGTATGTCAGCGTTGGGCAGTCTTCGTCAATGTCCCTTATCTCGCCGTAAGGAACGAGTCCGAGCTTTATCATGGCCTGGAAGCCGTTGCATACCCCAAGCATAAGTCCGTCCCTGTTCTTTATGAGGTCCATGACAGCATCCTTCAATCCAGGGTTCCTGAACACCGCTGCTATGAACTTGCCTGAACCGTCAGGTTCGTCTCCCGCGCTGAAGCCTCCAGGTATCATCACTATCTGCGAAGCTTTGATCGCCTTTATCATCTGCTCGACAGAGTAGTTTATGTCGCTGGTTGTCAGGTTCCTGAACACGAGGGTTTTAGCATTTGCTCCCGCCCTCTCGAAGGCCCTTGCCGAGTCGTACTCGCAGTTTGTTCCAGGGAACACCGGTATGAACACGTTAGGTTTTGGAATCTTTATAACTGGGAGCCTCTTGTACTCGCCCGCGAAGGTTATGTTTACCATGTCATCCTTCTTTATGTCCTTCTTCGAAGGGAATATGCTCTCAAGGGTTGCATCCCAGGAAGCCTTCATGCTGCCGAGCTTGATCTCAGCTCCATTCACGAAAATCGCTTCCTCCTTCTGCGTTGTTCCGAGAACCTTGCAGCTTATCCCCTTAAGCTCCTCAAGAGGGTCTGAGCCTGCGCTCATCTCGATGACGATCGCACCGTAATCAGGGAAGAACAGCTCGCTGGCCTCAATATCTGCTGAGAACCTGAAGCCTATCCTGTTTCCGAAGGCCATCTTGCTCACAGCTTCGCATAGTCCTCCCCTCTTGACTGTCATAGCCGATATCACCTTGCCGCTTCTTATGAGCTCAGTTACAGCTGCGTAAGCCTTCTTGAGCGCATCGAAATCTGGCATGCCGTATTCGTCTTTTTCAGCAGAGATCAGCATTACGTGGTTGCCTGCAGCCTTGAATTCAGGCGAGATGACTTTATTAACGTCAACGCTGTCAACAGCGAAGGATATGAGTGTCGGAGGCACGCTGATATCGTTGAAGGTTCCGGACATGCTGTCCTTTCCGCCTATCGCCGCTATGCCGAATTTCTGCTGTGCGTACAGCCCTCCGAGAAGTGCAGCGAATGGTTTTCCCCATTTCTCGCTGTCCTTGCCCAGCCTTTCAAAATACTCCTGGAATGTCAGCCTTACTTTGCTGTAGTCTCCTCCGCAGGCGACTATCTTTGCCACCGATTCGAGCACCGCGTAGAGGGCTCCGTGGAACGGGCTCCATTTCGCTATGTCAGGGTTGAAGCCGTATGTCATGATGGTTCCTGTGGTTGTGTCGCCCTTGAGGACAGGAAGCTTTGCAACCATACCTTCAGTCGGCGTATCCTGATATTTCCCTCCGAAAGGCATAAGAACTGTTCCGGTGCCGATCGTGGCGTCGAACCTCTCCACAAGGCCCTTCTGGCTGCACACGTTCAGGTCCTTGAGCGTGTCTAGCCACTGTTTTTCTATGTCAGCTGCACCTTCAGCAGCTTTGAAGAAGAAGCCGTCCTTGTCCGGAGCAGAGACTTTAACGTTCGTGCTCTGCCTTACGCCGTTCGTGTTGAGGAACTCCCTGCTCAGATCGACGATCGTCTTTCCTCTCCAGGTCATCCTGAGCCTCTCTTCTGCCACAACCTCCGCAACTATGGTTGCCTCCAGGTTCTCCTCGCCTGCGAACTCTATGAATTTGGCGGCATCCGCTGCAGCAACTACTACAGCCATCCTCTCCTGTGATTCCGAGATGGCAAGCTCTGTTCCGTCGAGCCCTTCGTATTTCTTAGGGACCTTGTCAAGGTCTATGTTCAGCCCTTCTGTAAGCTCTCCTATTGCGACAGACACTCCGCCTGCGCCGAAGTCGTTGCACTTCTTTATCATGGTGCTGACGGCAGGGTTCCTGAAGAGCCTCTGGATCTTTCTTTCTGTAGGGGCATTTCCCTTCTGCACCTCTGAGCCGCATGTGAGTATCGACTCCTCAGTGTGCTCCTTGGACGAGCCTGTAGCTCCGCCGCAGCCGTCCCTTCCTGTCCTTCCTCCAACGAGTATGACGACGTCGGTAGGAGCAGGTGCTATCCTCACTACGTTCTTCTTAGGAGCTGCGCCTATTACCGCGCCTACCTCCATCCTTTTAGCAACGTAGCCTTCGTCGTATATTTCAGCGACCTGTCCGGTTGCAAGTCCTATCTGGTTTCCGTAGGAGCTGTAGCCGTGAGCCGCTCCCTGTGTTATCTTCTTCTGCGGGAGTTTTCCCTTGAGTGTGTCTTCTATCCTTGTCCTTGGGTCGCCGCTGCCGGTAACCCTCATTGCCTGGTAAACGTAGGACCTTCCAGAGAGCGGGTCTCTTATAGCTCCGCCGAGGCAGGTGGCTGCTCCACCGAAAGGCTCAATCTCCGTAGGGTGGTTGTGTGTCTCGTTCTTGAACATCACGAGCCATTCTTCCTTCTCCCCGTCAATATCCGCTTCAACAACTATGCTGCAGGCGTTTATCTCGTCTGAAACGTCCATGTCGTCGAGCATGCCCTTTTTCCTGAGCTCCTTCATGCCTATGACAGCTATGTCCATGAGGCACATTTCTTTCTTTTTGTCGCCGTACACGTATTCCCTGCTGCTCACGTAATTTTCGTACGCTTCCTTCAGAGGAGCTGAGAAATGGGATTCCTCTATTTCAACGTTTTCTATCTGGGTCATGAACGTGGTGTGCCTGCAGTGATCTGACCAGTATGTATCTATCACCTTTATCTCTGTTACGGAAGGGTCCCTTCCCTCTTTCTCGAAATGGCTCTGGCAGAAAGCGAGGTCCTCGAGGCTCATGGCAAGGCCGTTCTCTGATATGAATTTGGCAAGCCCATCCCTGTCCAGCTTGTTGAAGCCGTCCAGAACAGCTACGTCTGCAGGCACCTCAACCTCCATCTCGAGAGTTGCAGGTTTATCCAGGGAAGCCTCCCTCGAATCTACAGGGTTTATGCAGTATTCCTTAATTTTCCCGAGCTCGACATCCGACACCTTCCCGCCAACTATATACATCTTTGAAGATAAAATGTTCGGCTTTTCACCTAGCGTGATTATCTGCGAGCACTGTGCGGCAAAGTCAGCCCTCTGGTCGTACTGGCCGGGCAGGTACTCTATGGCAAAAGCTTTTTCATCCGCTGCTGTCTCGACCACTTCACGGTAAACCTTGTCTACGGTCTTTTCTGAAAAAATGGTGAATAAAGTCCCTTCCAGCTCAGCGTCGCTCAGCCCTGAAATGTCGTACCTGTTCAGGATCCTCAGCGATTCAAGCCCTGGTATGTGAAGGCTTTCCTTCAGGTCCTGCAGCAGATCCTGAGCCTCTACGTCGAATCCAGGGAGTTTTTCAACAAAAATTCTTTTTACATTATTCATATAAACTTTCACCTCGACAATATATTTACGAACATTTTATTTGATACTTTATTTATTATTCGCATTTATTATAGCACAAAATATTCCTCTTTCAAAGGTTTTTGCGTAAAGTATTTTTAATAAAGCTATGCTATAATATTGCTACTAAATATGATTCAGGAGGATCAGCAATGGACATCAACAGGATTGTAAACATAGCATCGAACGCCGGTCGCATAATCCTTGAGAACGGCGGCGAGACATACAGGGCCGAGGAGACCATATCGAGGATTTGCAGCGCCTACAGCCTGAACAGGCTCGAAACCTTCGCTACGCCTTCCATTATTATAATCTCCGCAGCTTCGGAGTACGGGCAGAACTTCACTGTAATGAAGCAAGTGAACGCGAGGACTATCGACCTGGAGAAGATTTCGAGGATAAACGACCTCTCGAGGAATATCAACAGGCTGGGCTACTCGCTTGAGAACATAGAAAACCAGCTTAAGGAGATCGAAGCAGTGGAGCCGTACAAACTCCGCTACATCATACTTTTCGGCGCACTGGCCGCTGGCTGCTTCACCGTGGTATTCGGCGGAGACTGGAGGGACGCCCTGGCAGCAGCCTCCGCAGGTATGCTGATCAAATTCGTGTCGCACTACCTTGAGAAGGCGAAGGCAAACGAGTTCTTCATCAACATATTCGGCGGCTTTGCAGGCACTCTTATATGCCACCTTTGCTTCAACCTGAACCTGATCGGCAACCTTAAGCTTGCGACCATAGGGTCCCTTACGCTTCTCGTTCCCGGGCTGGCCATAACGAACGCGGTCAGGGATACCATAGCCGGAGACCTTGTGTCTGGCATGATGCGAGCGATGGAAGCCTTCCTCATAGCCATAGGCGTGGCCACCGGCAGCGGTGTGGTGTTCAAGCTTTGGAGCGCGTTTTTTGGAGGTGCACTGATATGACCATTCTCTTGTTCAGGAATTTCCTCCTCATATGCCTGGCCACCCTCGGACTGTCGGTGATCTTCAACATAAAGGGAAGGAACCTGTTTTTCTCCGCCCTCGGCGCTGGCATAACCTGGCTTGCCTACTCCCTTGCATTGGGAAACGAAGGCTTCACCATATACGCTGTATTCATCGGCTCCCTTGCAGCGGGAGTCTACTCAGAAGCTATGGCAAGGATAAGGAAGGCTCCTGTCACCGTTTTCGTTATCGGTTCCGTAATCCCCCTGGTGCCCGGACTCAAGATGATAGACACCATGCTGGAGGTGCTCAAGGGCAACACGGACACGGCCATAAGCCTCGGTGTCACGACTCTCATAACCGCAGGCCTCATAGCTGTCGGCATATTCGTAGTGTCCTCCACCTTCAGGCTCGCAGCGGTCCTGAACAAAGCGATATTCAAAAAACAAAAAACATCAGCCTGAGACAGGTTGATGTTTTTTGTTTGATGCCTTTTATGTATATATACAAACGGGGGGAACCCATTTTGTGATATATCGCTGAATATATATAAATAATAACAGTATATTTATTTTAAGTCAATAGCTAATTTCTTTTAAAATCCGCCAGATTTATTCCATATGTTTCATATTTTCGAATAAATATACAAATGAATAAATATTACTTTTTAAGCAGAATCGGCACGGAAACGCAAAATTCTAAAGATTCAGGCGTTCTTTTGTAGTATAATCATCTTATTAGAATAAACTTAAGCAGGAGGGTTATATGAGCTTATTAAATTTTGGTGAGATATACAGCAGAGTGTTCAGGAAGATGACGGCGGTCAAATGGCTTCAGAAAAACAACCTTGAAAGAGAGCTGATGGACAGCTACATAAGCAGCGAGCAGTTCGCCGCTTCACTGAAAGCCATGATTACAGACCGCGACTATTCCTGCAGGAGGTCCCTTGATATACTTGAACGTCTTATGCTCCAGATCACGTCCGGAGAAACCCCCGGGGACTGGCTGGCTTATCTATACCAGTACTCCCTCAACAAATCCTTCGAGGACGCTGTTACCGTCAAGCTCGACCCGCGCTTCGACCTGGCATGCGAGGTATACCTGAGGTTCCTCAGGCTGATATCAGACGTAGAGAAGGTTTCCGACAACGGGTCGTGGCAGAGCATCTACCCTCTCGAATTTCTGACCCAGGAGGAGCAGGACGAGCTCGAGCATCCGGAGGAATACAAGAAGTTCGTGAAGGCATTCCAGGCCACCTACGCCTACGAGATGATGAAGCTCAGCCAGGAGGTTATGGGTTACAATACCCTTGACCACATATGCGGCGTCCACTCGCTGGCGGTCACCCTGGGCAGGCAGTTAAGCAAGCTCGGAGTTTCAGTGGACCTTGGCAGGGTATCCGGCTCGGCCGGCGGCCACGACATCGGAAAATACGGCTGCAAAGGCGAGGAGGTCAAGAGGGTCCCGCGACTCCACTACTACTACACTGACGAGTGGTTCAAAAGGTACGGCATAAACTACATCAGGCACATCGCCATAAACCACTCGACCTGGGACCTCGAGCTTGAAAACCTGTCCATAGAATCGCTTATACTCATATACTGCGACTTCAAGATCAAGAACGATGCGCTCGCCTCCAGGCCGACCATGAAAATCTACTCCCTGGAGGAATCCTTCTACGTCATCCTGAACAAGCTGGAGGACGTGGATGACGCTAAGACGAAAAGATACAGGAAAGTCTACGCCAAGCTGAAGGATTTCGAGGACTATATAGTCCACCTCGGGGTAAATCCAGAACCGAAAACGGACATCGTATCCCATCCCCTCGAAACCCATTTCGCACTTCTGCAGGGAAGCGAGATAATCGAAAACACAAAGTACACGGCCATTCGCCACAACATAAACCTCATGTACGAGCTGCGTGACGAATACTCGCTGGAGAAGATCCTCGAGACCGCCCGCAGCGAGAAAGACTGGAGGAACCTCAGGGAGTACGTAAGGATACTCGAGGAGTACTCCGCCTACCTTACACCAAAGCAGAAGATACAGACCCTGAACTTCCTCTACGACAACCTGGTGCACCCGGAAGATGACATCAGAAGGCACTGCGCAGAGCTCATGGGAACCCTCATCGCCATATTCGACGAGGAATACAGGAAGGAGATCCCTGAAACCGGCAAGGCCGACCTTTTCGCGGTCACAAGCGGTGACCTTCTCAAGAACTACCTTGAGCTCCTTCTGATGCCTAGCCCCAAGCTCGTTCCCGCCCACAGGTTCTACGTCAGGTACAGCATGAGCATACTCGTCAAGTCCATCTTTTCCCACTGCAGCGAGAAGGACAGGGAGGAGTACACCGACATAGTAATGTCGTACTACAGCGATCCCGAGTCAAGGGCTCCGGAGATACATGTGTTCCTTCTGGAGACCGCAAGCTTCATCCCTCTGGACATCAAGTGCGTATACCCTTCCACACTGTTCAGGTTTGTGAGCTCGGCGCTTGAAAAGAGGAACCTGAGCATAAGGCTACAGGCCCTCGAGGCTTCGCTGAACATGATCTTCAAGTACAGGGAGGCCAACGGCCCTCTCGACATGTACAGGGATTATTTCGCGGACAGCGACTTCAAGCCGAAAACCCCGACCGAGAAGCTTCTTCTCTACAAGATATTCCTGTTCCTGGGCCTTCAGGACAAGGCTAAGGCTTACGACGGCACCAGCGAGCTTACCAAAACAACCTCTACCGAGATATTCCTGAGCAACATGAAGACCGAGACAAACTGGATAGTCAAGAGGAACCAGATCGACCTGCTGCTCGACTACACCATGAGGAGCCCTTCCAGGAGAGGCCTTCACGCCTCCATCCACTTCTCAAACCTGCTTAAGGTAAGCGAGGTGGAGATAGTGAGGAGACGTGCGGGTAAATCGATACTGTCCCTCATGCCGTTCCTTTCCGTCGACGAGAGGAACGAGGTTGCTATAGAGCTGCTGAGGGCGCTGGAGATAGAGGGAAACAGGTTCACCGAATACATCCCCTACTACGCTGGTCAGGTGCTGCTGTGGCTTGAGCCAAAAGAGCTGGACGCGATTATAGAGGACGCCTCCTACAGGATAAAGGTATCCAACTCCAACCTGAAATCCCTCATCCTTAAGACGATGGGAACAGCAGTTTCGAACTATTCCTTCTACAGGACCAGGTTCGACATATCCGACGAGGAGAACGACAGAAGGCTCGTGAGGATTCTTGGGATCCTGCTGAACGGTCTTGGGAACTACGACTCAAAAGTAAAGCAGGCAGCCTTCAGCGTCATAGGCAAGGACATATTCGGCAGCCCTCTTTTGAGCCTGGCAGACAAGCTAAAAATATACAAGCTCATCAGCAAGAAGATGCTCACGCTCATAACAGACAACAAGCGCGAGGAGCTGCTCTTCTTCGCCAGGGCTGCCGGCTTCAACCACATATACAGGTTCCTGTCGGACTACATGCTCAACAACGGCGGGGTCGAGATCGCAGTTCCGGAAAAGATAGCCTTCTTCCCGGGAACGTTCGACCCATTCTCCGTGGGGCACAAGGAGATAGCTATCTCGATAAGGGACCTGGGCTTCGAGGTCTACCTTTCAGTGGACGGCTTCTCCTGGTCAAAGAAGACTCTGCCGAGCCTCCTCAGGAGATACATCATGAACATGTCAGTTTCTGACGAGCTGGGAATATATATATACCCTGACGTTTACCCAACCAACATCGCCAACCCCGAGAACCTGAAGACGCTCAAGGAAAACTTCTCCGGATCGGAGGTCTACATCGCGGTGGGAAGCGACGTCGTGCTCAACGCCTCGTCCTACAAGGCCAAGGAAGCCCCTGATTCGATTCACTCCTTCTCGCACATCGTGTTCGAAAGAGCGAAGGACAGGAAGCTCAAGAGCCGGCTCAGCAACATACACGGAGACAAGATCATTCTTTCGCTTTCACCGAAGAACAAGCAAGTCAGCTCGACCCAGATAAGGTCCCTTATCGACAAGGACAAGGATTTCTCGAGCCTTGTCGACCCTATGGCCCAGCAGTACATCTACGAGAACGGCTTCTACCAGAGGGAGGCTCAGGACAAGGCGATACTCAAGCCTATCCAGATGGAAACCAGGGTGATCAGACATGCAGACATCCAGGAGTTCCTCTCAAGGTACGACTACTTCTCAAGGAACCCGGAAACGCTGGCCCTTCTCACCGATACTTACGCCAAACCAAACGGGCATCTGCTGGTAATCATGAACACTGGGAACGACAGCATACTCGCCTTCTCGCTGTTCCACAGGATCGAATCCACAAACCTTTACGGCGAGTTCAACGACCCAAAGGTTGCAAGCTACATCAGGCAGAACAGGGTAGGAAGGATACTTCTCGTGGACACACTGAAGGTGCTCAGCTACGACAAGACAATAGACATGGACCAGCTGATCGTGACCGAGACATTCGCGAACGCTGTGGCGCAGGACTTCGAATACGCTGTCTACAGGGAGCTTATCAGCGATGAGGGGGAATTCTCTACCGACCACAACTTCTACCAGCTGCTCAAGCTAACTGGCTTCACGGCCGTTCCGGAAACCCAGAAGCCGGTCTACGTGTCCGACATGAGCCACCCATGCGTGCTGAACCTCGACATAGAGAACATCATAAAGGAGCCTTTCAGGAACAACCCTGAAATCAAGCAGACCATACTCGACGCCAGGAAGAGGCTTCAGGAATCGATCGTAAGGCTCTACCCAGGCAAGCTGCTCCTCTCCTTCGACATAAACTACATGAACCAGGCGATCATAAGGAAGGTCTGCAGGGAAAACGGAGTCAGCACCCTCATAACAGAGCCGAGGAAGCTGGGCGACCTCATATGTGTCCCTTACGGAGACATCCTTGACAGGTTCATAATACCCAACACAATTACTAAAGCCCTTCATACTGAAAAAGTGTTCAACGCGAACATGAAGGGTTTCAATATAAACGAGTTCCCGCACCACCTGCCTCTAGACATCCAGGTCAAGGTCATAAAGGCTTTCAAGAAGCCTGTCCTACTGGTTGACAACATACTCCACAAGGGCTACAGGATAAGGGCACTGGACCCTATCTTCAAGAAAGAGGAAGTTAATGTCAAGAAGATAATCTGCGGGATCATGTCGGGGCGAGGCAAGGATATCATGGACATACAGGGAAGGGAGGTAGAAAGCGCTTACTTCATACCTAAGCTGAACCTTTGGTTCAACGAGACCTCGGTCTACCCTTTCATTGGCGGCGACGCCCTCTGGAGGGGCGCGTACATGGAGCGAAACCTGCTGCCATCCATCAACCTTATACTTCCTTACACTTCACCTGTTTTCATCAGGAACACAAAGAGCGAGGACGTCTTCAACCTATCGAAGGTGTGCATAAAGAACTCAATGGACATCCTGACCGTGATAGAGGAAAAGTTCCACGAGGTGAACGAGAAGAACCTCAACCTTTCTTCCCTCGGCCAGGTGTTCACCATTCCGAGGTGCCCAGACCACGGGATAGACATGAGGTACGACCTCAACCTTAACGCGACTCACTATCTCAAGAACGACCTCGAACTGCTTCTGAGGCTCGAGACATTCATAAAGGGGGAAGAATAATGGACCTGAAGTACTACAGCTGCAACGGAAAGCTGATCATATCCCTGTCCGAAAGGAGCGAAGGCTTCCTGGAGGAGGTCGGCCGTGAATATGCGGAAGGCTGCAGCGGAAGCATTTTCGCCTTGACGGAAATGGAGCCGGTCAAGTCCAGGAGGAGCTTCCAGGTTACTTCTCCTTCGCAGCTTTTCCTAGAGGAGGAGACCCTTGAGCTGCTTTTAAACAGGACTTCGGACAAAATTCTTCCAGGCTGGCTTCAGGGAGCCGTGGAAGACGGTCGCGTGTTCTCCCTGAACTCATCCTGGCCGGGCTGGCAGGAGGTGCTTTCGAGAGAGCCGGCATCAAAAAAGCTTACGGTTTCCCTGGCAGGCCTCGGCGACGTTGGCGGGATACTCTGCTCCGGCCTAAGGCTTCTTGGAAGTGACTGCATAGAAGGAATCAAGATATTCGACATGGACGCCAACAAGCTTCTCAGGTGGGAGCTCGAGTGCAACTCGATCCTGCCACCGGAAGACAACCAAGGGTACCCTGATATATCAAGGACTACGGAGGAGGACGTCTTCAACTGCGACGTTTTCGTATTCTGCGTATCCGTCGGGGTTCCGAGCGTGGGAAACGAGGAGACGGACGTGAGGCTTGCCCAGCTCAGGGGCAACTCCAGGATAATATCCCACTACGCAAGGCTGGCGAGGGCTGCCGGCTTCAAGGGGCTTTTCGCAGTGGTTTCGGACCCCGTGGACATGCTCTGCAGGGAGGCCTTCCTTGCCAGCAACAGGGACGAAAGCGGAGAGCTGGACTTCAAGGGCCTGGCTCCAGAACAGATAAAGGGTTACGGCCTGGGCGTAATGTATGCGAGGGCGGCCCACTACTCGAAGGACCTCGGCAGGCACGAAAGCTTCCTCGAGGAGGGCCGCGCCTTCGGCCCGCACGGCCAGGGGCTCATAATAGCGGACAGCGTATCGAACTACAGTGAGGAGGCCTCAGACTACCTTACCGCCAAGGCGGCCGCCTCTAACCTGGAGGTCAGGTCTGCAGGCTTCAAGCCATACATCGCTCCTGCACTGTCCTCCGGCTCCCTCTCAATACTGGCTACTGTCAGAGGCGGATGGCACTACAGCACGAACTCCATAGGCGGCGTGTACATGGGCTCCAGGAACAGGGAGCTTCCGCACGGAATTCAGTTCGAAACCTACGCAATGCCGCCTCTGCTTTACAAAAAAATCGAGGAAACTTATAATTATCTTAAGGACTACAAATAACGATCAGGGGTGAGGCTGAAATGGACAACCTGTATATTATACTTCCAAAAAAGGACATATCGATGCAGCTGGACAACATGGTGGCTTCCTTCAGGAGAAACTTCTGCTCCTTCACTGTTCTGAAGGATGCAGACGAAGCTGGCGATCTAAGGGGCAGGAAGCTGCTCTTCGCCGTGGAGCTGGGCGATGCCGGCTTCGACGTGGACATGCTCCAGTTCATCCTCAAAATAAGGGCGAAGGATCCCAACGCTTTCGCTGGCTCCACCGGCTCGGTTCTCATCCACAGCGGAACTGAGCTGGGCACGAAGCGTTTTGCCCAGGACGTGATATTCCTGGCGAACAGCATGGGCTGCGCTTTCATGGGCCATCCAATGGTTGAGGCTACAGGCAGCCTCAGGAACTTCATGACCTGGCAGAAGACCCTGGACTATTCGCTTGAGGAAATATCCCTCGAGCTCAGCGGACGCCTGGGCGACAGGTTCCTTTCGTACACGCACGGGCCCGTAGAAAACCCTAAAACAGCAGTGATCTACTCCTCCCCTCATAAGTTCTCGAACACTCTCAACCTGTGGAGGATGATAGCTGGCAACCTTAAGGGCTTCGATATTAACGAGATCCAGATAGAGAACGGGGCGGTCGCAGACTGCAGGGGCTGCTCCTACACACTGTGCCAGCATCACTCGAAAAGGAACACCTGCTTCTACGGCGGATTCATGGTCGAGAACGTCCTCCCCGCCATTGAGGAGGCTGACTGCGTTGTTTGGCTTTGCCCCAACTACAACGACAGCTTCGCCGCGAACATTACCGCGACGATCAACAGGCTGACCGTTCTGTACCAGAGGCAGAGCTTCCACAAAAAGTGCATGTACGGAGTCGTAGTCTCCGGTAACTCCGGCAGCGACTCCGTGGGCAAGCAGCTGATCGGCGCGCTCAACATAAATAAGGGTTTCAGGCTGCCGCCGTATGCGATGTTCTCTGAGACCGCAAACGATCCAGGCGCTATACTCAAGGTTAAAAACATAGAAAGGAAGGCCGCTCTTTACGCAGAGCATTTCAGGAAGGAATTCGAGCCGAGGGGGTGATTCCATGATTTACATGAAGGGCGATTTCCACATACACACAAAATACTCTGACGGGAAATACACCCCGAGGGAGGTTATAGACTTCGCGAAGAAAAACAGCCTGGATGTGATCGCAATCACGGACCATGACACTGTAGCCGGCGTGGAGGAAGCTGTCAGGCTTGGCGAGGAAAGCAACATCAAGGTCATACCCGGGATAGAGCTTTCAACCACCCATGAGGGCGAAAGCATACATGTGCTTGGCTACTTCAAGGATGAAAACATGATAAGCAACGAGTTCAGGGAGCACCTCTCGAACATCCATCTGCAGAGGTACAAGCGAGCCGCGGAGATGGTCGACAGGCTGGACAAAGCCTTCTCGATCAAGATAAGCCTTGAGAAGATCATGAAGGATACCAGCGGTGTAATAGCGAGGCCGCATCTCGCAAAGGCGATCATAGAAGCAGGCTACAACTACGAATGGAACTACATCTTCGAAAACATAATCCACAGGGAGAGCCCAGCTTACGTGCCCAGCGTCAAGATGACGACAGAGGAGGGCCTGGACCTTTTAAGCTCCGCAGGGGCGCTAAAGGTGCTGGCTCACCCCGCTCTGATAAAGAAGAGCAACGTGGAGCTCCTGCTGAAGATGGGCTTTGACGGCATGGAGTCCAGGTACTACTCCAATTCCATAGAGGAGACGGACAGGTACCTGAGGATGGCGGCGGAGCACAGGAAGCTGGTCACCGCGGGCTCGGATTTCCACGGCATTGCCGAAACAGACCACTCCCACAGCATGGAGGTGGGTTCCGTGTTCCTCGAAAAGGAGGAAATCCAGAACTTCATGCTCGAGCTGAACAAACTGGAATTCAAATCGAGTAGGAGGTAAGTAAT
>DBML01000007.1 GCA_002298915.1 Clostridium sp. UBA699 | reverse complement strand
GCAGGTAAGATAGCAACAGCATCTTCCGCTTTCACGAACAACAGCTACATCGTCGACGGAGACAAGAACGTTGACAGGTACGCCAACGGGCTTGCGCCTGGACTCCAGTGGGTTCAGATAGACTTAGGGGACACCAAGTCTGTCAGCGAGATAGACCTGTGGCACTACTTCGGAGGCTCAAGGCAGTACCACGACGTAATAGTGCAGCTGTCTGACAACCCGACATTCAAGA
Organism: Clostridium sp. UBA699; assembly: GCA_002298915.1. GTDB lineage: Bacteria > Bacillota > Clostridia > Clostridiales > Clostridiaceae > UBA699. Next base: position 14,722 of record DBML01000007.1, on the reverse strand, counting down.
CATACACGACAGTCTACAACAACGACACCAACAACAGCGCGGGCTTCGGCATCGGCAAGGACACCGAGTACGTCGAGACAAGCCTGGGTAAGAAGATAAAATTCAATGCGGTAAGCGCGAGATACGTAAGGTTCTACTCCAACGGAAGCAACATCAACGGGTACAACCACTACGTGGAAGTGCAAGTCTTAGGAAACTAAGAAGAGGATGATGATAAAGAGGCCCTGGCTCCCTCATTGCGGAGCCAAGGCCTCTTTGTCCTATTATCGATTATTACTTTATCAGCCTGCAAACGTCGTTTGCGAACTGTACAGGGTCTTCTATGGTGAGACCCTCTATCAGCAGCGCCTGGCTGTAGAGCAGGTTAGCTAGCATGTTCAGCTTGTCCTTGTCATTCTCGAAAGCCTGCTTCAATGTGCCGAATATCTCGTGGTTAGTGTTTATCTCGAGCACCTTGTCTGCCTTGACACCAGGGCTGTCCGGCATCATGCTGAGAACCCTCTCCATCTCTATGGAGAGCTCACCCTCGTTCGTGAGGCATACAGGGTGGTTCTTGAGGCGCTTCGACGCGCGTACTTCCGTAACCTTGCCGACCAGGGCCTCCTTCATTGCATCGAAAAGCGCCTTGTTGCCCTCGTTCTCCTTTTCGCTTTCCTTCTCATCCGCCTCAAGTCCAAGGTCGCCGCTGGAAACCGACTTGAACTCTTTTTCCTTGTAGCTCATCAGCATCTTAATGGCGAACTCGTCTATCTCATCTGTGAAGTAGAGTATCTCGAAGCCCTTGTCCTCCAGCATCTCGGTCTGCGGCATCTTAGCGATCTTTTCTACGCTCTCGCCCGTTGCGTAGTAGATGTACTTCTGATCTTCCTTCATACGGCCGATGTACTCGTCAAGGCTGACAAGCTTCTTCTCAGTTGAGGAGTAGAAGAGCAGCAGGTCCTGGAGCTCCTCCTTGTTCATGCCATAGTCCGCGTAGACGCCATATTTGAGCTGGCTGCCGAACTCCTTGAAGAACTCGTCGTACTTCTCCCTGTCGTTCTTGAGCATAAGCTGAAGCTCGCTCTTTATCTTGTCCTTGATCTTCTTCGCTATGAACTTGAGCTGCCTGTCGTGCTGCAGCAGCTCCCTGGATATGTTCAGGGAAAGGTCGGCCGAATCGACTAAGCCCTGGACAAAGCTGAAGTAGTCAGGAAGCAGGTCGGCGCACTTCTCCATTATCAGGACGCCGTTCGAGTAAAGCTCCAGGCCCTTCTGGAACTCCCTGGTGTAGTAGTTGTAGGGCCTTTTCGAAGGTATGAAGAGGAGGGTGTTGTAGCTGACCACGCCTTCAACGCTGGAATGCACCGTTTTCAGAGGCTTGTCGAAGCCGAAGTGCTTCTCCATATAGAAGTTGTCGTAGTCCTCCTGGTTAAGCTCGCTCCTGTTCTTCCTCCATATAGGGACCATGCTGTTCAGTGTCTCGTACTCGTAGAAATCCTCGTACTCGCTCTCGGTGCCTTCCTTCAGCTTTCTTTTCTTTACAAGCATCCTGATAGGGTACTTGATGAAATCGGAATACTTCTTGACGAGCCCTCTCAGCCTGTACTCCTCAAGGAAGTCGTCGTATTTCTCGTCCGAGGTGTTCTCCTTGATCTTGAGGAGGATCTCTGTTCCAGGGGCAGCCTTGTCCGTTTCCTCTATCTCGTAGCCTTCCGTTCCGCCGGACACCCACCTGTATGCCTTGCCGGAGTTAACCGAGCGGCTAACCACTGTCACCAGGTCTGAAACCATGAAGGCCGAATAGAAGCCTACGCCGAACTGTCCTATGATGTCGACGCCTTCCTTGGCCTCGGCCTCATTCTTGAAGGCGAAGGAGCCGCTTTGAGCTATCGTGCCCAGGTTCTCCTCGAGCTCTTCCTTTGTCATTCCTATGCCGTTGTCTGAGATCTTAAGGGTCCTGCTGTCCTTGTCGGCAGTTATCTCTATGAAGAAATCATCCTTGTTGAAGACAACGTTAGGATCCGTGAGCGAGCGGTAGTAGTTCTTGTCTATCGCGTCGCTGGCGTTGGAGATGAGCTCCCTCAGAAAGATTTCCTTGTTTGTGTAGATGGAGTGGATCATTAGGTCGAGCAGCCTCTTGGATTCTGCTTTGAACTGTTTTTTTGTCATGTTATCCTTTCCTTTCCCTAAAAATGTATTAAAAATATAGAAACCGCGCCCATCATTGCGGGAGCGGTTATTTCAAAATCAGACAATGATTGGTTACAAACACATCTGTTAACTTGTCCTGTTAGCACTCTGCCTTGGCGAGTGCTAATTATATTTTAGCAATTACAGTTTTTTTGTCAATAGTGATTGCGATAATAAATGCCCCTTCCTGAGGGGCATTTATCTATACTGCTTTTTGATCTTTTTTGGTTGCAATTACTGGAGCGGCTGAACCCTTAACATACACGAACCAGTAAACTATACCCACAAAGACTCCTCCACCGACAATATTTCCGAGAGTAACCGGGAGCAGGTTGTTTATAAGAAAGGTTTCCAAGTTAAGGTGAGCGAGCTTCTCAGGGGTGACACCCAGTGTAAGAGCCGCATCGGAGTATGACTTAACCGATTTTGCAAGTATTCCGGCAGGAATATAATACATGTTTGCAACGCAGTGTTCAAAACCGGAGGTTATGAAAAGCCATATTGGGAAGAACACCGCAAGAAGCTTTCCGGCCATGTCCTTTGCACCGTAGCAGAGCCATACAGCCAGGCATACAAGCCAGTTGCACATTATTCCCAGAAAAAATGCCTGAGAAAAGCTAAGCCCCACCTTATAGGCCGCTATCTTGATGGTCATCCCTCCAAGAAGTCCCGCGCTGCTCCCATAAAGTCCGGAAGCGTTCATCATATATGCTATCAGCGCCGAACCGATGAAGTTCCCCAGGTAGACGAAAAACCAGTTCCTGAGCATATCAACCAGAGTAATTTTCCTGTCAAACAGGCCTGCGAGCATCATTGTGTTGCCTGTGAAAAGCTCCCCTCCGGCCATGAGGACAAGCATGAGGCCCGTGCCGAATATAGCCCCGGCCAGCACTTTTCCGAGGCCGTAGGTTTCAGGCTTTGCAAACAGGTTGTAAGCAGCCATGTTAGAACCTTCGGATGCGAACGCTATGAAAGCACCGGCAAGGATGCCCAGTATAAGCATGTTGGCAGCGGATAGCCTTGACTTCTTCACACCTGCTTCGATAGTATACCGTGCGATTTCCGGCGGAGTCAGGTAGTTTTGTCCAGCCATAAAAACACCTCCTAATTATTGTTCTGAAGCATGCATGCTTTGACTACGTGTTTAGCTAGTATCGACGTTGTCACCGATCCGACTCCGCCAGGCACCGGTGTTATCATAAGCGCTTTTTCAATGCCGTCATCGATATCGACGTCTCCGGCAAGATTGCCGTCATCATCGACGTTTATTCCAACGTCGACGATAACAGCGCCATCCTTGACATAGGAGGAATCAATATGCTTTGCTTTGCCGATGCCTACAACAAGTATGTCGGCTTCCGAACAGATATTTGCCATATCACGGGTCTTCGAATGGCATATGGTCACCGTCGCGTTTTCGTTGAGGAGAAGAAGGGATACAGGTTTTCCTACCACCATGGATCTCCCTATGACAGCTGCTTTCCGGCCCTTCATCGGTACGTTGTAGTACCTGAGCATCTCGATGACTGCAGATGGAGTGCAGGGAGCAAAACCGGTCTCGTCATTCTCCATGACTTTTGCAACGTTGACAGGGCTGAAGCAGTCTATGTCCTTTTCGGGCGCTATTACGTACTTTATGCTCTGCTCGTTCAGCTGCTTCGGCAACGGCCTGAATATGAGTATTCCGTTTACAGAATCATCCCGGTTCACCTTTTCCAGCTCTTCTATGAAATGCTCCTGCGTTATGTAATCGGGAAGCTCAATGATTTCCGTTTCAATCCCGATGGTTTCGCACCTTTTCAAGGCTCCTTTTTCGTATGCGAGGTCGCTTGGGTTTGCGCCGACTCTCACTATAGAAAGCTTTGGGCGGATTCCTTTTTCCATCAAGGACGCCACTTTCCCGGAAAGGTCTGATGTGATGGCATCCGCCACCTGTTTGCCTTTAATTATTTGTCCCATGGCTATTCTCCTTTCACCTGGTTTTCGACAGAGAGGCTTATCTTGTCAGCCTTTGCGGCATACTTTTCTACCAATCCGTCAAGTTCAGTTTCGATTTTATTCTTAAGCTCCATATCCTTCATGAGGTTTGTGTTTATGAGAACATTGAGTTGTGCACCAAGAAGGGCAGCCTTTACGAAATGAGCCCCGACGCCCACGTCGCTTATTGCAATCCTTGTTCCCTTCGCAGCGTACTCTTCGAAAATGTCTATAGCTTTGCCGCAGCATCTGGCTATGCTGAGGGGCACTTCACTCGCATCCGTCAAAGCTGCTTGCAGCACTCTTTCACGCTCCGCCTTTTCCTCATCGGTGTTTTTGGGAAGGCCGTAAGCCTGCGAGAGGGGAAAGAATGCCTCGGCATCCTTTTCCACAAGAGCAGTCAGCTGTCTTTTTATGTTTTCGGATGTCACCAGCAGTTCCTTTATGTCATCCTCCACATCCTGGTATTTCTTCTTTCCCAGAGTGAGGTTTCCAACCATGCTGCCCAGGGCAATTCCCATTGCGCCAACAAATGCGCAGGCTCCGCCGCCGCCCGGAACAGGCTCCTTTGAGCTCAGCAGGTCTAAAAATTCTGTGCAGTTTTTGTTTAGCATAATAACCCTCCCGTAATAGATTTTAAAATAAGCCCGATATCTTACCTGTGTTGTCGACGTCTATCCTTTCGGCTGCAGGCAGCTTTGGCAGTCCTGGCATCTTCATTATGTTTCCTGTTACGGCGACTACGAAGCCCGCTCCTGCAGATACGTTGACCTGCCTAACGGTTATTCTGAAGCCTGTCGGCCTTCCAAGCTTGGTCTGGTCGTCGGTGAGGCTGTATTGCGTCTTTGCCATGCAGACAGGTGTCCCTCCGAAGCCGTATTTCTCAAGCTCCGCAATCTCCTTGTTTGCCTGGTCTGTGAAGTTGACATCCTCTGCCCCGTATATCTTCTGGGTTATAGCCCTTATCTTCTCCTTTATAGGGAGCTTCTCGTCGTATGCGAATTCAAGCTCGCTCTTGTTCCCTTCAATTAGCCTGAGGACTTCCTCTGCGATGTCCGTTCCGCCGGCTCCGCCCTTTGCCCATACTTCGGATAGCTTCATGTTTACGCCCAGCTCCCTGCACTTGTCCTCCATCAGCTTGAGCTCTGCCTCGGTGTCGGTCGGGAACCTGTTCACCGCTACCACGGCAGGGATCTTGAACACCTTGGTTATGTTCTCCACATGCTTCAAAAGGTTTGGGAGTCCCTTCTCCAGCGCATCAAGGTTCTCGTAGTTGAGCTCTGCCTTAGGCACCCCTCCGTTGTACTTCATGGCCCTTACTGTCGCCACTATAACCACAGCGCTCGGCCTTAAGCCCGACATCCTGCATTTTATGTCAATGAATTTCTCAGCTCCGAGGTCCGCGCCGAAGCCCGCTTCGGTAACAACATAATCGGCGAAATGGCAGGCCATCTTCGTTGCCATGATCGAGTTGCAGCCGTGGGCTATGTTAGCAAACGGTCCGCCGTGTATGAAGGCAGGCGTTCCTTCAAGGGTCTGCACAAGGTTAGGCTTAAGCGCATCCTTAAGAAGCGCAGCCATGGCGCCCTGCGCGTTGAGCTGTCCTGCGGTCACGGGCTCGCCCGCTCTGTTGTATGCGACCACTATCCTTGCAAGCCTTTCCTTGAGGTCGTCTATGTCGCTTGCCAGGCAGAATATCGCCATGACCTCTGAAGCTACGGTTATGTCGAAGCCGTCCTCTCTGGGAACTCCGTTCACCTTTCCGCCTAGGCCATCCACCACGAACCTGAGCTGGCGGTCGTTCATGTCAACGCAGCGCCTCCACACAATCCTCCTGGAATCTATGTCAAGGGAGTTCCCCTGGTAAATGTGGTTGTCCAGCATCGCAGCAAGAAGGTTGTTTGCAGCTCCAATGGCATGGAAATCGCCAGTGAAGTGGAGGTTTATGTCCTCCATAGGCACCACCTGGGAGTAACCTCCGCCTGCGGCTCCGCCCTTGATTCCGAACACAGGTCCCAGGGAAGGCTCCCTGAGTGCGACTATGGTGTTCTTGCCCAGCCTGGCAAGGCCGTCGGCAACCCCGATGGAGGTTGTGGTTTTTCCTTCGCCGGCAGGCGTAGGGTTTATCGCGGTCACCAGTATAAGACTGGCATCTTTGCCTTTTGATCTGCTAAGAAGGTTGTAGTCAACCTTGGCCTTGTACTTTCCGTATAGTTCAATGTCATCCTCGGACAGGCCTATTTTGGAAGCTATCGTCCTAATGTCCTTGAGCTGCGCTTTCTGAGCGATTTCGATGTCACTTTTGAATACCATTAATTATCATCCTCCCTAATCTGAATTCCACAATACAGAATGGCGTTCTATTTTCAGTAATATATTTCAACAAAAGTTTGAGAATTCCTTCTTGATTTGCAGGAAAAATAAAAACTTTATTGAATATATTAATTAAGCATTGTGGAATGCTATTCTGTATTATAGAATTTAGGAGGGTTAAAAATGCGAGTAGCAATAATTGGAGCAGGTGCGATGGGAAGCCTATATGGCGGATACCTTTCGAAAGCTGCAAAAGAGGTATATCTTATAGATGTATGGCAGCAGCATATAGATTCGATAAATTCAGGAGGGCTCAGCGTTGAAGAAAAAAACGGGAAAGTTGTTGTTTATCCTAAAGCCGAAAGCAATCCAGAAAACGTAGGACCTGTAGACTTGGCAGTCATATTTGTTAAATCGATCATGACCGAAAGCGCTCTTAAGAAAAACATTTCATTGATAGGTCCTGATACAATTGTTTTAAGCTTGCAAAACGGCTATGGAAATGTTGAACAGATATCAAAGTTCGTCAAGATGGAGAATATAATTGCAGGAACAACCGCACATGGGGCAACGATGATATCGCCAGCCCACATAAAGCATGCGGGAATTGGCGAAACGCACATAGGCTGGGTCGAAAACAAAGAAGAGGAAAAAATCAATTACATTGCAGACATGCTCCGCAAATCAGGTTTTGAAACAACAGTATCTGACAATGTGATGGAACTCATATGGTCAAAGCTTATCATCAATGTCGGCATAAATGCTTTAACTGCATTGTTAAAACTCAAAAACGGGAAAATTTTGATGATCGATGAATCAAAGGATCTGCTCAACATGGCTGTTTTGGAAGCTGTCAAAGTTGCAGGTGCCGCCGGGATCGAATTTGACGGAGATAAGATGGCAAAAAAAGTCATGGACGTGGCGTTCTCCACGGGCGAGAATAAATCATCCATGCTTCAGGACATTCTGAACAAGAGGAAGACAGAAGTTGACATGATAAACGGAGCTGTAGTGAGGGAAGGCCGAAAATACGGAATCGAAACACCTGTTAATGAGGTTTTGACCAAGCTTGTAAAGGCTCTTGAAAAAAGCGAGTAAGCCAAGGCAAAAACCATCAATTTAATGTTGATGAAATTGGCTGAAAATATTAATATTAATATAAATGAATGCAAACAAGCAGGAGGAAAAATGGAACCTAAAAATGATTACAACATTAATTCTTTGGTAAAATCCATGAATATTCTTGAACAGCTTATTCAAAAAGGGGAGATGAGCCTGCTTGAATTGGCAGAACAATCGGGCATGGGAAAAAGCACAATCCACCGTATACTGGGAACTTTTAAAACCATGGGGTATGTCGACCAGAACAAGGATAACAACAAGTATTTTCCTACTCTCAAAATTTTCGAGTTGGGCACAAAAGCAGCCGACAGGATACCGATGAAAAAAATCATCAAACCTCACCTTGAGGAGATTTTTGAAAAATGCCACGAGACCGTCAACTTTGCAATTGTCGATAATAATGAAGTTGTGTTCGTGGATAAGATTGTAACAGCAGAACCGCTAAGAATTGAACTTGAAGTGGGAAGAAGAGTTCCAGCCTACTGCAGCGCACTGGGGAAATCCATCCTTGCATTCACAGACAATGTTGATCTTTCAAAAATTGATTTTAAGAAGATGACCGAAAAGACCGTCGATTGCCCGGACAAGTTTCTGGAGCAGTTGGCTACCATCAGGAAAACTGGATATGCTGTCGAGAATGAAGAATTTATCGACGGGCTTACCTGCCTGGCTGTGCCGATAAAAAACAGAAGCAATAAAGCTGTAGCAGCCATAAGCATTGCGGTTCCAAATGTCAGACTTAATGATGAAAAAAAAGAGGAATTCATTAAGCTCCTGCAGGAAGCGGTCAACAGAATAGGCAGAGTTGAATAAAATACATGCCATGGCACTTATAAAAAAGGCCATGGCATGTATTTTTCTGACTTAAAAAAATATTTTAAAAATTTTTAAAATTGAGAAGGAAAATAGAAAAGAGTGTTGAATTATATAAACGAGAAAACAGAATGCAATTCCACAATGCAGAATGTATCAAAATTCAAATTTATTTTTATGGAGGCGAGAATAATGAAAAAGAAAATGACAGTATTGGATTTTCAGAAGTACAAAAATGAGGGCAAAAAATTTACTTACGTTACTGCATACGATTACACAACAGCTTCGATTGTTGACGACAGCGAAACAGAAGTAATACTTGTCGGCGACTCGCTAGGTATGGTAATGTTAGGGTATTCGGGCACAACCGGTGTCACTATGGGCGATATGATTCACCATATACGTCCTGTTGTCAAGGGAGCGCCAAATACTTTTATAGTAGGGGATATGCCGTTCGGATCCTATAACATAAGCTGCCAGCAGGCAGTCGAAAGCGCGAACAGGCTTATGAAGGAAACCGGATGCGACTGCGTCAAGCTTGAAGGCGGCGTGGAGATGGCAGATAAAATCGAAGCGATAACCAAGGCGGGAATACCCGTAATGGGTCATATAGGGCTTACTCCTCAAACATGCAGCCAGCTGGGGGGATTCAAGGTACAGGGAGGAACTCCTGAAAGCGCTCTTCAATTAATTGAAGATGCTAAGACACTTGAGAAGGCTGGAGTATTTGCAATGGTTCTGGAATGTGTTCCCAGCGGGGTTGCAAAAGCTCTTACAGAATCCGTAAAGGTTCCGGTTCTCGGAATAGGCGCCGGCCCTTACGTTGACTGCCAGGTACTTGTCACACAGGATATGCTTGGGATGTATGGCGATTTCAAACCGAAATTTGTCAAACAGTATGCCCAGGTAAGACAGGTTATGGTAGATGCTTTAAACGAATTCCATAAGGAAACTCTTGATGGAGCATTCCCGTCACCTGAATTCTCGTTCAACAAAGAGGTGGTGCTGGACAAGCTTTATTAGAACATAAAAGAGAAGATTAATTATCCCGTCACTTGATTCTGGTTCATTTGATTAATATTTAGTGGATTAAATTTTAAAAAAATTAGGGGGATTTCTTATGAATATTTATATCGTAGCCATCGTTATTTACATTCTCGCATTAATTGCAGTAAGCTATTGGGCTTCTAAAAAGGTAAAAGGCGGCAGCGACTTTATGGTAGGCGGAAGAAAATTTAATTCCTGGTTGATTTTTGCTACGCTTATTGGAGGAAATATCGGTGCAGGATCTACAATTGGTATCTGCGGACTTGCTTACAAAAATGGTATATCTGCTGTATGGTGGATGATAATGTCCGGTTTGGGAAGCGTTGTACTTGCATATATTGTTGGACCAAAGATATGGGAACTTTCAACTAAATATAATTTGATGACCTGCGGGGACTTCTTGGATAAAAGATTTTCAAAGCAATTCAAAGGCGTATTTTCCTCGATGATGTTTATTGGAACATTAGCATTATTCGCAGCACAGCTTATGGGTGTTTCATACATACTCAATGCAGTTGCAGGTGTTCCTAAAACTACTGGAGTAATCATAGGAGCCATAGTAGTTGTCATATACTTTTCACTAGGCGGTCTTGTATCCTCAGCTTATGTAGGAATACTGAAATTGGTAGTGGTCTTATCAGGATTTATCATTGCTGTGCCTTTCGCATTGGCAAATGTCGGCGGATTCAGTGGAATGCACACAATGGTTGCAGCTAATCTCGGAAGTGTTGTGGCAACAGACAAATATTTTAGTTTCTTCGGACTGGGGGCTACTATTATTATAGGCTACTTATTCATGCTTACACCTTCATTCTTTGTGTCTCCGGGTTTGATTGGGATAGTTTACGGAGCAAAAGACAAAGCGGCGATAAGAAAAGGCACCATGATGAATGCACTTGTTCAGTTTACATTTGCTTTTATTCCGGCAATAATAGGCATGAGTGCTTTCGCAATGTTCCCTGATTTAAAAACTGCTGATTTGGCACTGCCGACTGCAATGGTAAAAATGATGCCTGTAGGAATATCAGCAATAGCCTTGGCAGCAGTATTTGCTGCAGAGATTAGTACTGCAGATACAGTCCTTTATATGTTAAATGGATCGTTCACAAATGATATATACAAGACATTCTTTAATCCGAATCTGTCTGATGACGGAATGCTTAAGATGAGCAGAGGAGTTACTTTAGTTAGCGGAGTTGCCGGAGTAATATTGGCGTTATTCCTTCCAAATATTATATCTGCACTAACAATATTCTATACGCTTATGTCAGTATCGCTTACAGCACCACTTCTTTTCGGGATTTTCTCAACTCGTCCTTCTGCTGCAGCAGCGTCAGTTTCGGCAATTACGGGCGTGGCAGTTACTTTGATAATAACTTATGGGTTCCCTAAGTTTAAGCTGTTTGGAATACTAAATGCACAGACAACAGGGATGATTGTTTCGATAATATTCATGGTTATTATGATATACGCATTCCCGGCTAAGGCATTCAAAGAGGGCAAAAAAGAAGTTGAACTAGAAGTAGTTAACCAATAAATATAAAATATTGGAGGGATATAAATGACATTTGATTATTCCTATGCTGACTATGCTTTCAAGAACGGAAAAGTTATCACAGTGAACGATAACGATGATATTGTTGAAGCTGTAGCAGTGAAAGGTAACAAGATAGTGTATGTAGGCGATGATGCGGGCTTGGAGAAAATTATCGATCCGAGCACTAAAGTCATAGATCTCAAGGGAAGAACATTAATGCCAGGGATTATTGATTCCCACTACCATCCAATACTTAACGGGCTTTTGGAACCCGACCTGGAAGCAGCAATGATCGACACCCGCCCCTGCAAATCCATTGCAGAAATAGTGGATGTAATCCGTCAGGCAACCAAAATAAAAAAACCGGGCCAGTGGGTATCCATGATGGGATATGAACCGATGAATCTGGTGGAACAGCGCCATCCGACTTTGGAAGAATTGGATGAAGCAGCTCCTGACAATCCTGTTCATTGCATGCACGTCGGCGGCCATGTTTGCGTATACAACAGCAAGGCGCTGGCATATCTGGGCGTATACGGACCGGAAGATGCAAAAAAGTATCCGGAAGGTGAAGTCGAAGTTGTGGACGGAAATTTGACCGGATTCGTTAGAGGACATACACATTTTTGGCTATGGGGGCAGGTTGAGTATACAGAAGAAGCACAAATCAGAGCAGCGATGATTTCTCATCAGCAGCTTTTGGAGGCAGGGATCACTTCAATTCATGATTGCGGCGAATGCGGACCCTCCTCGTATCACACGATGCAGAAACTAGTGCGTAACAAAACTTTTAAAGTGCGTTCCTATATGATGATCCACAGCATTTTCGGGAAACCGTATTCCATGGAACAAAATTCGCACTGGATAGAACTCGGATTGATGTCAGGTCTTGGTGATGAACATTTCAAGATCGGAACCTGCAAATTCATGATCGACGGCGGCAGCGGAGCACCTTCCTGCGCTACAAGGGAACCGTACAGTCATGATCCGGAATTGAAAGGTGAAAGAGGCTGGGAGCGGGAAGAGGTTGCTTCATACATCAAAACAATAAATGATGCTGAATGCCAGGCTTCCGCTCATGCAATCGGCGATATGGCGATAGAATTCATGGTGGAAGGATATGAAAAGGCGTTTGAAACTAAATCTCGCCCAGATTTAAGACACAGAATCGAACATTGCACATTGACTGATCAAAATTTGATTGACCGAATGGCAAAGATGAACATCTGCCCTAGCGTAAATGCAGGATTAGTCGCGTCTTTCGGCGCAAATTATGAAAAGTTCTACGGAGAAAGAACGAAATATTTTGGAGCCTTGAGGAGTATGCTAGATGCGGGGGTTATGTGTTCTTTACACAGCGACGCGCCATCGGGCCCTTATGGATTGAAAGCTATCGATGGAGCTGTTAATCGTTATGACCGAAATAAAAATGTCCAATGTGACAGGACTCAAGCGGTAAGCGCCCTGGAAGCTATCAAATGTTCTACTGTTAATGCGGCTTATGCGGCATTTGAAGAAAATATAAAGGGCAGCATCGAGGAAGGCAAATTAGCGGATCTGATTATCTTATCCAAAGATATTCTATCAATTGACCCAATGGATATATACAACTTGGATGTAGATTTAACAATGATCGATGGAATAGTCGAATACGAGAGATAAAAAATTTTGATAATGTATAACGCTCGCTAAATACCCTCGGAGTGAACACTTCTTTCCGGTGTTCACTCTAAGGGTATTTTTTGTGATGTACATGCAGAGGATTTTATTATGAAAAATGTTAAATACGCATACTGCAGAGAATCACGTGAGCGAGCTTGCTAAACGGACAAGGCAAGGTGGACGCAGGGGGCTTTACAGCCTCCTTTTCCAATGCAGTATTTTCCAAATAGTGATGCTGCTGAAGTATTTTTGTGCTGGAAAATAATCAGCAATAGGTTTATAATATAAAACAATATTTAGTCGATTGATATATCTTAATCATCCGGAGGGGAAAATGGAAGAAAAAAACGATTATATAAATTCACTGATCAAATCCTTGAAGGTTCTGGAGCACTTGATAGAAAACGGGGAGATGGGGATACTTGAGCTCGTGGAGGCTACCGGCATGAGCAAAAGCACAGTTCACCGCATACTGATAACTTTCAAGCACACGGGCTACGTGGACCAGAACAAGGCGAACAGCAAATACTATCCTACCTTCAAGATTTTCCAGCTCGGCACTAAGGCTGCCAACAGGGTGCCACTAAAGAAAATAATAAGGCCCTACCTGCAGGAGATATTCAGCAAGTGCCACGAAACCGTGAACTTCGGGATTGTGGACAACTACAACCTCATCTATGTGGACAAGATAGTAACATCCGAACCTCTGAGGGTTGACCTGGAGATAGGCAACAAGGTTAGCGCCTACAGCACCGGTATCGGAAAAGCAATTCTGGCTTTCACGGACGACCTGGACATAAGCTCGATAAACTTCGTGAAGATGACAGAGAACACCGTCGATTCCCCAGAAAAGTTCAAGTCGCAGCTTGAGTTCATAAGGAAGAACGGGTACATCATAGAGCACGAGGAATACATCCCGGGGCTCACCTGCCTGGCCGTTCCCATTAGGAACAGGGAGGGCAGGGCCGTTGCAGGCATCAGCATATCAGTTCCGAGCATGAGGCTCAACGATCAGAGGGAGAAGGAGCTGGTCAGCCTGCTGCTCGACACCGTAAACAAGATAGGCAAGATCAACTACTAAGGGTTGGAAACACCTCCGGATTCAATGCGAATCGGAGGTGTTTTATTTTCGCATAAAAATACATCAATCTTATGCAAAAAATAAATCAATTATTTTCAAAAAAAGAATGACATATTCAAAAATTGTAGTATAATATAATTGAAAAACGGAACGAGCTTCCCGCGATGCGGGAAACGGAATACGATTTATGATTTTTGCAGCCAGGAGCTGCAAACGAGGTGAAATATTTTGAGTAGAATCAGAGTTTTTGCAGGACATTTCGGCAGCGGCAAGACAGAGATCGCCATAAACTATGCAATATACCTTGCAAAGCAGGGAAAAAAGGTTGCCATAGTCGACATCGACATTGTAAACCCTTACTTCTGCACCAGGGATGTTAAGGATATCCTGGACAGCCACGGCATCAAGCTCATAGCTGCAGATCCGAACCTTTCGAACGCGGAGCTGATGGTGGTTCCGGCCGAAGTTCAGGCGGTGTTCAACGACAAGAGCTACGAGGTTGTTATGGACGTCGGCGGAGACGACCAGGGGGCTGTTGTCCTTGGAAGGTACAACAGGTACTTCAGGGAAGAGCAGTATGACATGTACTTCGTGGTCAACAACAACAGGCCTTTCACAGAGGATGCTGCGATGACCGAGGAATACATGGAAGCGATCCAGAGGGTTTCGAGGCTTAAGGTAACGCACCTTGTTTCTAACACAAACCTGTCCTACGAGACTAAAGCGGAGGACATACTTAAGGGCGACGCCGAGATGGTGAAGCTGTCTGAGAAGACAGGGCTGCCTTACGCGTACACAGTCTGCAGGGCGGACATGGTGGACGAGATCAAGGGAAAGGTCCACGGAGAAATATTCCCGATAGACATCTACATGATGCCGATCTGGAGAAAACAGGGTATATAATAAAAATTATTATATAGATAGATAAACAATGTGGTATTAAGGAGGGTCATTATGCCAAAAGTAACATTCAGAGAAGAAAGATGCAAGGGATGCGCTCT
>DBML01000019.1 GCA_002298915.1 Clostridium sp. UBA699 | reverse complement strand
GCCGCGGAGATATCTCCGCGGCCCTTGCTGCAAGCAAAAGTCAATTCAGAACTTAAGGCGGACGGAATCACGTGAGTAATGATATAATATATTTGTTAAAGAATTCGCTTGGAGGAAAAATAGTGGCTAAGGATATAAGGAGCCTGGGGAGGAAGAAGGTCTCTCTGCAGGAAATAAAGATTTTCTACGACATAGATGAATATGAAGACCTGCGCAGCACCGTGCTCGGACTCATATTGGAGCAGGTGCTGAAGCCGGTTAAAAGCGGAGGCACAAACGGAAAGACCCCGGCACTGTTCCTGTCCTATAAGGTAGCTCTGCATGAGGAGGACAGCTCGGAGCTTATCCACGAGCTCAAATACGAACTCTGCACTCGCCTCGACACCAGCTTTTACATGAAGAACATCAAGAGATACCGGGAGGACAGGGGGCAAGTCCTCATGCTCAGCTCTTACCTGATTAACTCACAGGAGAAGCTCAAAAACAGGATATCCCTAAACGAGAGAAGCTTCGAGATATGGGGACGGGAGAAGTTCCTCGGAGCCGAGGGCGGGCTGAGAATAGTAAGAAACCTGGGGCTTGAAGAGGAAGACCTCAATTACTACTACACAACGGTTCCGCTGGCGTACTACTCCCACAGCAAGGAGACCCCGCAGAATGTACTCATCCTTGAAAACAAGGACACGTTCTACAGCATGAGGAAGCACCTGCTCGAGGGCGGCAGCAGCATTTTCGGCACCAGGATAGGAACCCTTGTCTACGGCGGAGGCAAGAACATATACAGGAGCTTCGAGGATTTCGACGTATGCATCGAACCCTACATCACCGACGCCTCGAACAGCATCCTTTACCTCGGGGACATCGACTATGAGGGGATAATAATATATGAATCGCTTAAAAGATCGTTCGAAAAGAAATACAGCATCAAGCTTTTCACAGAAGGGTACAAGGCGATGCTGGACAAGTGCACACGCTTGGGGATGAAGCTTCCTGGAACGAAAGAGAAGCAGAACAGAAACATTTCCGGAGAGTTCCTTGAGGAATTCGATGAAAGCAGCAGAAAGACCATATCAGCCGTTCTTAGAGCGGACGAATACATACCGCAGGAGATACTGAACATAGGAGATTTCTAAATGGATTACGATTTTTTGAAGAACTTCGACACAAGGATGAAGAGGGTTGGCACATATGCACTTTTCTTCAGGAACAGCATGCAGAAAACTACATGGAAAAAATACGGCTTCGACGAGTTCGGCGAGCAGACGAACCTCATCTTCGCGTCGCTGCTCTACATAATGGAGCAGTCACTGAAGGAGGAGCCCTGCACGCTCGATGACATTGGAAGCTTTATAGACAGCCTGAACATGAGCTTTTTCAGGAAGCAGCTTTCCTATGACGAGTGCAAGGAGCTGGCCGATTTCATAGTTAACACAGTCCTTTGCGACGACGGCAATGCAATGTATTTCAACGGGTACGACTTCTCTCAGAAAAGCTACAGGGAGCTGAACATAAGTTTCCTTTTGAACGAGATTAAATTTTTAGACGATACTGTCAGGAGGACAAGCTACAAGCTGTCAAACGACGGATATTCTCTGCTGCTCTCAACCCTTGAGATGGAGGCCAACATGCGCCTCACCATACACGAGTTCATATTCAAGATGCACATGGAGAAGCAAAGCTACGACAAGGCCGTCGAGGATGTCAAGAACATCTTCAGCGAACTTAGGAGACAGTTGCAGAAGATGCAGGAAGCAATGCTTCGAATAAGGCAGAACGCCTTGTCCTATTCCGTCGCTGAGTACAGGGCTCTCATGGACGAAAACATCCTGTCGCTTGAAAGCACGAAAACCAAATTCGACAACTACAAGAACCACGTCAGGGAGAGGATACTCGAGTTCGAGGAGAAGGACATAAACATCAGGAAGCTTGGACAGGAGGAGCAGGACAACCTGGGTTTCCTAAGGACGATAGAGTCCTACCTGGCCAGAAGCATAGCGGAGCAGCAGAAGATCCTGCTCGCGCATTTCGACCTTAAAGTCGTTTACGCAAGGGAACTCGAGGACCTTGCTCAGATGTCGCTCATAAAAAGGTTCAACTTCAGGACTGAGCTGTACGACAAGGTTCTGGCCGACCCCTTAAAGCTTGAGAACCTCCACGTCTTCCTCAAGCCTCTTTTCAAGAAGGGCGCCGGAAAGACCTACAACATAAACAAATCGCTTCAATACCAGAAACCCTTGAGGAAAGGGGAGGCCGATAGCGACGAGGAGATGGTTTCCTTCGACGAGGAGGAGTGGGAAGTAGAACAGCAGAAGCTGAGGAAGGAGAAGCTTTCCAAATACAAGCGGTCCCTCGGCGTGATCTTGAAGATGGCTTCCGAGAAGGGGAGTATATCACTTAAGGAGATTGGAGAAGCTGCTGAGAAGGACAGGTCAATTCTGGAACAGCTGGTCCCTACAGTGGAGATATTCAGGGAAATCGTCATTGAGCTCCTGAAAAACAGGAGCATAGACATCTCTGAGCTGAAAGAGGAGAAGGAGAAGTTCACAGATGAAATCGCACCGCAGTTCCAGCTTAACGAAAGCATCCTGAATATGGTCGAGGAGGATGAATGCCTGGCAGGAATAATCCGCGTTGCCTCACGAAAGGCTGAAGGGAGCGGAAAGGTCAGGTTCAGCGCGCTGAAGAGCGAAGACGGGTCTGTGAGGACAGTTACCTGTTCAGATGTAATATTTGAGGTTAAAAGGAGATAGCAATGTCATACGAAATAGATGATATAAAGATGAGCCACAGGATATTCTACCACCTGCTGAAGAACGGTGAGCTTATGGAGGAGAAGGATAAGGAACTTTATAGGGCGTATTCGGAAAACGAAAGGATAATGAACCTCGTGAAGGACATCGGCGAAGCGAGCGAATGCAGCATAGAAAAATACGGAGGGACTATCTACCTCATACCCTGGGAGGACAACGATTTCCTTGGGTACTCCAAAGGCGAGCTCAAGAACGAGCTTTGCAAAAGCAACGCCACTGACAAGGACTACTACCTGTCGCAGTTCGCCATTCTCACCCTTCTGGTAGAGATGTACGGCTCCAGGGGGAGTTCTTCCAAGTCCAGGAACTACCTCAGGGGAGGGGATTTCCTGAACATAATTTCCGCAAGGCTCAAGGAGGGCGCGGAGAAAAATGGAGAGGAAGAGCAGGACAGAAATGGCATAGCCTTCACCAACATCCTGGAAAAGTTCGAATCGCTTAAAAGCGGGGACAGGAGCAGCAGGTCCAAGACCACTAAGGAGGGCTTCCTGTATGGGATACTCAAGTTCCTTGACGGCCAGGGCCTCATAGACTATATAGAGGCAGACGACATGATAAAGACCACAAAGAAGCTTGACAGCCTCATGGACTGGAATCTCCTCAACAGGAGCAACTACTCCAGGGTGCTAAAGGCGCTGGGGGAGGCGGAAGATGAGTAAAATCAACGCGATCAGGATAATAAACCTGAACTACAACAACAACTCAATGAAGGTTGACGACGAAACGTTCCGCTTCAACGGTGAAAGCACGCTGCTTTCGCTCAGGAACGGAGGAGGCAAATCGGTCCTTGTGCAGATTATGATGGCGCCGTTCATGAATCCCGGAGCAAGGAACATGAAGCACAGGCCTTTTTCAAGCTACTTCACATCGAGCATTCCCACATACATACTGGTGGAATGGCAGCTCGACGGTCCGGCCAACTTTGTGCTCACAGGCATGATGGTGAGGAAGAGGTTATATTCATCTGACGAAGATACCAAAGACGACCTTGAGACCATCAGCTTCATACACGAGTACAGAGGTTCAAGCAGGTACGGCATAGAAAACATTCCCTTGGTGGAAACTGAAGGCGGCAAGAAGACGGTGAAAAGCTACGGCCACTCGAAACAGCTGTTTGAGAACCTGAAAAAGGACCGAAGCGTAGATTTCAACTACTACGACACCGCAAGCCCCTACCAGAGGAGCAGCTATTTCGCCAAGCTGAGGGAGTACGGGATAAACAGCAGGGAATGGGAATCCATAATAAAGAAGCTGAACTTGAAGGAATCTGGCCTTTCGGAAATGTTCACAGACTGCAGGAACGCAGCTGGGCTCGTGGAAAAGTGGTTCATAAGGACAGTGGAGGACAAGCTAAATAGAGAAGAAGACAAGGTAAAAAACTTCAGGGAAATCGTAATGAGCTATTCAAAACAGTACAGGGAGAACAAGACGAAGATCGAAAAGAGGAAGGCTATCGAAGAATTCTTCGTCGAAGGCGGCCGTATAAAGCAGAAGGCGGAAGAACTCAAGGGGCGCAGGGAGGGCGTTTCCTCAATGAAGAACAGCATCGCCAACCTGGCGGCCCACCTCAGGAGCAAGAAAGAGGAGTTGGAGGAAACTGAGAGGATGCTTGCGGGTAAGCTTGCGGAGGTTGCCGGCGCCATCGAGGAGGTGCAGTACGAGAAGCTTTCCATGGAAATATACACCAGCATGGACAGGTCGGATAAGCTCGAAGAAGCTCTGGGCGAACTAGCTGGGGAAATCGAAAGCGGCGCTCTCGAAAAAGCAGACCTGGAGCAGAAACGTAACATAATGGAGTGCGCGAAGATATTCGGAGAATACAAGGATTTTTCAAAAGACGTCCAGAAGCTTGAGAACGAGCTAGAGGTGCTGAAAAGAAAGAATCAAGATTTGGGTCCTGAAAGAGAAAATTTAGGATATACACTGATGCTGCACTACAGCTCTCAGCTGGAGAAGCTCAGAAGCATTTCAAAAGCGATTGAAGAAAGCATACTGGAGCTTGAGGACCGGATAATTCTTTCCGAGAAGAACTTGAGGGAACTGAACTCCAAGCTGAACAGGACCAGCGCTGACCTGGGGGCTGTTAAGGAAAATATCAAGTCGTTTGACAAAGAAGAGGAAAGGTTCAACAGGGAGTTCGGAGAGAACTTCTCAAGGAACATAACAGGGCTCTACGACAGCGGCATGTTTGCAGCAGCGGGGATAGAGTATGGAAGGCGTCTTGATGTAGCGGCCAGGAAAACTGCGGAGCTGAAAAGCTTCATCCACGAGAAGGAAGAGGAGAACAAGACTAGGGCAAGGGATGAGAAGGATGCAATCGTCCGAAGGTCCAAAGCCGAAACGGCATTAGGTCAGGTTGAGGAAAAGCTCAGGAAATATGAAGAGCAGCTCGACGAGCTGAGGGGCATGCTCAGGTATATAGAGTTCGGTGAGGACAGGCTTTTCGACAGGGAGGGCATCATAGGCGAGTTCGACAGGAAGCTTGATATAGCTGATGCGGAGGTTCTGAGGCTCAGCCTTGAGCTCCGGAAGGAGACGGAAGAACTCAAAAAACTCAAGTCAGGAACCCTCTCCGAGCTCTCCCAGGAAATGGAGGCAGAGTTTCTGAAGAGGGATATTCATATAGTGCACGGTATGAAATGGCTGAGGAACAATTCCCATACTCAAAGCGAGAACGAAAAGCTGGTGACTAACAACCCGTTTATTCCGTACTCACTTATTATGAATGCGGATGACATTAGGAGGCTCGAGTCGGATAACGTAGAAAGCTTCACGAACTACCCAGTACCCATAATAAGGAGGGAGGAGCTCGAAAGCTGTGTGACTACAGATGGAGGAAGTCTCATATCCCTCGGCAAAGTGAAGTTCCTCATATCCTTCAACAGCAGGCTCATGGATGAGGATGAGCTCGCCAAGCTCACAGAATCAATGGAAAAAGGCATTGCAGCCCTGGAAGCAAGGATAGGAGAGTTCAGAACTGAAGCAGCTCTATACAGAGACAAGAAAAACAGGGTAGTATATTCGATCGTTGAAGAGAAGGAGTATCAAACGGCAAAATTGCTCAGGGATGCGCTCGCAGAAGAAGCGGAAGAAGCCGGCAGGCTGCTACGGGAGCTAATGGCTGGGCTAGCGAACACCGCCGTGAAGCTGGAGGAGGCACATCAGGAGCTCAAAGCTTCCGAAAATTCGGAAGTAACCCTGGCAAGAGCCGTCGCAGCGCTTGGCGAGCTGAAAGAAAAATACGAGGAATACTGCACAAGCAGGGATATGAAGGAACAGTTCAACCTTGAGCTGGAAAAGCTGCTCAGGAGCATACGCGACGAAGAGGCAGGTATGAAAAAGCTCGCTGCCGACAGGGAAACTGGGCTTGACAGAAGAAGGAAGTTTGAGAAACTGGAAGAAAAGGCTTCCGAGCACTTAAGCAGGTATGTCAGCTATAGGGAAGGGGAGCTCGTTGATAAGGACATCGAAGACATAGAGGCACGCTTCGAAAGTCTCAACAAAACCATAACAGAGGACGAAAAGAACCTTGAGGAAAGGCTTGCTACTGCCAACAGAAGGTTCAAGGAGAAGCAGGACGAGCTTGAAGGAAAGGAAACCGAGTACGGCATTGAGGAACGGCAGTTCAGGGAAGAGGTATACGACTCGTTCAAGGAGCGGCAGCTCAGGCAGGAAATCAAAATTCTTGAAAAAAACGCTTCAGAACTTGAGAAGAAATACGGCCGTCTTGACAAAGAAAAAGCTCTCGCAGATCAAACGACAGCCAACCAGAAGCTGGAGATGAAGCGGAAGTATCAGCGGGACAACCCAAAGGCGAGGGACGAGATAAAAGAGATAGATTTTGATGCAAGGATCAAGGTGAAGGAGTATGAGAAGAAGGATTTTGAAAAAGCCCAGGCTGATGCTGTCAGGAAAACAGGAACAGTCGTGAGCAACCTTGACTCTCTTTCTGAATTCAGCGAATTCGTGATAGCCGATGAAATAGATATCAAGGTAGAACTTGAAGAGATGACCAGGTACAGGGGCGAGCTGGCAAGGGACTACAGGGAATCACTTGAAAGGGCCGCCGAAAGCAAGGCGAGGCTCGACAAGGAAATCGAAAGGGTACTCAGGAGGGAAGTTTTTAGGGGGGACGATTTCTTCAGGAAGCCTCTTGAAAAGCTTGAAGAGCTTTCCGGTGATCCTGAATATCTTCTAGAGAACCTTGAAATTACTGTTAGCTCCTATAAGAGCCTTGTGGAGAAGCTGAATGCGGACATTGAGCTCATAGTCAGGGAAAAGGAGAACGTCTTGCAAAGCCTGTTCGACTATGTGTTCGAGGTTCACGAGAACATCGGCAAGATAGATAGGAACTCCACCATAAACATCAGGGGACGTTCTGTAAAGATGCTGAAGATCACGACGCCGAAGTGGCAGGACAATAAGACGCTTTACAGGCTGAAGCTCAGCGACATGCTCGACAGGCTCACAGAAAACGTGCTTGACAGGCTCGATAAAAACGAGAACGCAGAGGAGGCAATCTCGACGGCGGTTACGACGAAGAACCTCTACAACGAAGTGGTTTCCATAGGCAGCGTAGAGATAAAACTCTATAAGATAGAGGAGGAGAAGGAGTACCCTATAAGCTGGGACGAAGTGGCAAAAAATTCCGGGGGAGAGGGTTTCCTATCGGCATTCGTCATCCTGTCCAGTCTCCTGTCCTACATGAGAAGGGACGACACGGATGTGTTTGCTGAGAAGGAAAGCAGCAAGGTTCTGCTTATGGACAACCCTTTTGCGCAGACAAGCTCCGAGCATCTCCTGAAGCCTCTTATGGAGATAGCCAGGAAGAGCAACACCCAGCTCATATGCCTTTCAGGCCTCGGCGGAGACAGCATATACAACAGGTTCGACAACATATACGTGCTGAACCTGGTTTCTTCCAAGCTCAAGGGAGGACTTCAGTTCCTCAAAGGGGAGCACCTCAAGGGGGAGGATGAGACTGAGCTAATAGATTCAGCGAATTTCAGGATAACGGAAGAGATAGAGCAGATGGACCTGTTCTGATTGATAACAACCCTTTGCGGCGCAAGAAAATTTGCGTGGGCAAAGGGCTGTTTTTTGCAATTCACTCACAATTCTTTAAAGTTCTACGTCTGGGCGCAAAAAAAGCACCCGAACGTCCGTATCCCGCCAAGTGGAGGTCTCTGCGGCAACGTTCATTAGATGAATATGTCAAGGCTATGGCAGCAAGCGATGTAATCAACGACAGCTTCCTGGCGGAGAAGGCCTGGGAAGAATTCAGGACGGAGACAAAGGGTCAAACGTACAAAGGCATTGTTTAGCGGCACTTAAAGCGAGAAAAAAAGGCAGACGGCATAATCGAGCCGTCTGCCTTTTTATGCGTTTGCTTGAAATTAACCAAAATTTTCAATTGTCATACAATTCAATATCCTTTCACGTTAACGGTCAAAAAAACTGCCCGAACGTATCGTTTTCGACAAAAGAAGGGCCCCAAGACTACGTTGGGGGAAAGTATATTTTATTGGTTTTTAAAATGATGTAGTATATGACCATCAGCATGATACATATAACGTTTACAAGAAATAAAAAATTGATGGGGGTAAAATCAATGGAATCAAATGTAAATGAAAAAAGAGAAAAACAAATCAAAGATGTCGAGAGTTACCGATGGGTTGTCTGGGTTGTTCTTGCAGCCATGTACGTGTTCGTCACGTTTCACCGTATGGCGGTAGGCGTCGTAAAGACTGACCTGCAGAACGCCTTCAGTATCGGAGCAGCTCAGTTTGCGAACATCGGGTCAATGTACTTTTACGCTTACTTCATAATGCAGATACCTTCCGGCATTCTTGCAGACAAACTCGGACCGAAAAAGACGGTTGCTTCCTTCTCGCTTCTCGCGGCATTGGGCTCGGTGGTTTTCGGCATGGCTCCAAACATCATGGTGGCCTACATCGGAAGGTTCATGGTTGGTATAGGAGTTTCGGTTGTCTTCATCTGCCTTATCAAAATCCAGTCACGCTGGTTCTACGCTAAGAACTTTGCCTTGATGGTCGGATTCGCAGGAGTCGCAGCAAACCTCGGAGCCATATTGGCCCAGACGCCTCTCGTTATCGCAGCCAAAACATTCGGCTGGAGAAGCACCTTCGTCTACATGGGAATAGCTATGCTGGTTTTTGCAGTGATTGTTGTCCTGTTCGTCAAGGATGACCCTACAGACATGGGACTTCCTGGCATGGATGAGCTGGAGGGAAGGCCTGCTGCAACCGCAAGCATTTCGGTTAAGGAAGCTTTGAGATCGGTTATGTCGAACAAGAAAACCTGGATAATAGCTGCATCCTATATAGGCCTCTACACAGGATACGTTGTGCTCCTTGGTACGTTCGGAGTGTCCTACCTCATGACTTCATACGGACTTGCAAAAGTTGGGGCTGCAAACCTCATAATCGCAGCGGTGGTTGGTTCAATGGCAAGCGGACTGATAGTAGGCTACATTTCTGACAAGATCAAGAAGAGAAAGATCGTCGTTGTTTCTTTGAGCATAGCAACACTGGTATGCTGGGTAGTGTTCATATTCGTCAAGATGCCTCTCGCAGCGCTCACGCCGTTCCTCTTCATCATGGGCTTCGTAATGTCATGTTTCACGATGTGCTGGACCATGTCCAATGAAGTTAACGACAGGAGGTACTCTGGTATAGCTACAGGAGTTGTGAACTGCATAGGCTTTGCAGGAGCAGCAATCATCCCGGTAATAATGGGAAACATCCTCGATGCATACAAGGCTGCACCTATGATCGGATACCAGAAAGCGTTCATCGTTCTCATAGTATTGGTAGCCGTAAGCACAACAGCTTCGTTCTTCACTGCTGAGACAAATGCAAAAAATGTATACTTAAGCAAGAAGTCAGCATAAATAAAGGGTACTATTTGGAGGCTAATTATGAATATATTCATGGATAGAGCAAACGAACTCAAGGATGAGATCACAGCGATCAGAAGAGAGCTCCATTCAACTCCGGAAATCATGAACGACCTTCCGGCTACAACAAAGTTCGTAAAGGAAAAGCTAATCGAGATGGGGCTGGAGCCTAAGGAAATAATCAGTTCAGGCCTCGTAGCTTTGATAGGCGGAAAGAAACCTGGCAAAACGATTCTCCTGCGTGCCGACATGGACGGCCTCAACATGAAAGAGGACAGCGGCCTGGAATTCGCTTCAAAAACACAGTACGCACACACCTGCGGCCACGATATGCATGCAGCTATGCTGCTGGGGGCGGCCAAGATGCTCAAGGAACATGAGGATGAGCTGGAAGGGACGATAAAGCTGATGTTTCAGCCTGGCGAGGAATACTTCATCGGCGCAAAAGCGATGATAGACGCCGGAGTCCTCGAGAATCCAAAGGTCGATGCCGCGCTTGCCGTGCATGTAATGCTGGACGCACCGGTCGGAGCCATCGGCTACCAGCACGGATACACCTTGTCGTCCGTGGACGGCTTCAAGATAACTGTAAAGGGAAAAGGCTGCCACGGGGCAATGCCTGAGAAGGGCGTCGATCCTATAAACACAGCGGCGCATGTATATCTTGGCCTTCAGGAGCTGATTGCAAGAGAAGTCTCCGGCTTCGAAACTGCCGTGCTTACCATAGGGCAGTTCTCTGCTGGCGCTGTGCCTAACATAATACCGGACACCTGTGTCCTTCAGGGGACGCTGAGGACCTACAGCAAAGAGCTGCGCGAGTACCTGGTGAAAAGGATCAGGGAAGTGGTCGATTTCACGTGCAAAGCATACAGGTCAACATACGAATACGAGGTGCTTTCGGATGTTCCGTCGCTGTACACGAATCCTGAGCTGCTGGACGAGATGCTTGGATACATCAAGGAGATGGGCGATGACCTCACCTTTATAAAAGATTCCAGGGCTACACCGACCGAGGATTTCGCTTTCATAGCGGAGAGGGTTCCTTCAGCTCACTTCCAGCTGAACTGCAGGGCGGAAGGCGAAAGAGGTGCATTCCCGCACCATCATCCAAAGGTAGTGTTCGATGAGGACGTGCTGCCGGTCGGCGCTTCGGTTTTCGCACAGTGCGCATACAGGTGGCTGAAAAGCGGTTCATCTTTATAATCAGATAATAATGTGATATATTTAGGCTGACGGCATGCGCCGTCAGCTTAAATTCGTTCACAACAATTCCACAATAAGGCGGTGGCAATATGAAAATAGTAATCTGCGAGGACAAAGCCGAAATCATAACCGAGCTCACAAGGATAATAGAGTCTTTCATGGGCGGAACAGGCATAAAATATACTGTCGAAGCATTCAGGAAGTACGATGCTGCCCTGGAATACATCAGGTCCCTGAAGTCATATGACGACTGCCTCTACATCCTTGACATCGACCTGAAGCAGGACAGGAACGGCCTGCAGCTAGGCAGGGAGATAAGGAGCATCGACGAGTACAAAGGGGAGATGGTTTTCGTCACGGCCCATATCCACCAGGTGAACACGGTGTTCAAGTACAAGCTCAGGATCCTGGACTTCATAGACAAGGGCTTCAACCTGGAGAAAGACCTAAGGGAGGCCCTGGGGATATTCCTGAAGCTGTATCTCGAGAAGTTCGAGAACGAGCCGCTGGTATTCAAAAGCGGGGCTGAGGTCTACATGGTGAAGCCTTCGGACATCGTCTGGATAGAGACCGACAAGCAGAAGAAGAAGATAATCGTGCATACGCTCAGGGAGGACGTAAGCGTCAGCATGACGCTGAGGGAAATCCAGGAGATGCTTGGCAGCCAGTTCATCCAGATCCACAGGTGCACTATAGTCAACAGGGACCATATCGTTAAGCTCGAGAATTCCGGAGAAGACATGTACGCAGTGCTCACAGGCGACGTCAGGGAGCTAGTCTCCAAAAGGAAGGAGAAAGAGGTGGCCGCATGCTGTACACAGTCCTGAATACCTTTCTCTATCTGTTCGTAGCATATCAGTATCTTGACAGGAAGGTGAAGTTCACAACCAGGAGCCTCCTGGTGATCGCCCTGGTGGTCGCCGCAAAGCCCGTCGGCATGGTCCTGCTGAGGGATACGCTCTCGGTGTTCATGTTCGTCTGGTGCTGCATATTCATAATGCTGAACGCGATTACCGGCAGGAACTTCAAGAGGAACTTCGAGCTCGCGTTCTTCATCGAGCTTATTAACCTGATGGCGTACTTCATGGCAGCAGGGGTGGCTCTCACAATCAACCCTTCCCTTAAGACCGAGGATGTTATGAACTTCAACATCCTAACCCAGGGGCAGAGCACTGTCTACATCATATGCAACGCAACCTTCCTCATAGGCTTCGGGATCCTGAGGAGGTTCATCCCGATAGATTTTTCCGACGAGGGAAGCAAGTCAAGGAACATCAGCGCCATATACCTGATCATCGGCATCAACGTACTGCTCAAGATCATCAACGACTACAAGCCCAGCTACGGGATAGAGCTTATAATTTTTGTTTCAATAAACCTTTTCATACTCATCTTCTACGTGGCTAACAGGAAGATGGACCTGGAGAATCTCAAATCCGAACTCGAGCTCGAGGAGAAGAAGAAGAGGATAGAGGAGCTCACCCTGTACACGGAGACAGTGGAGGGGCTCGTCAGCAAGTACAAGGAGTTCGAGCATGACATAAAGAACATGATGATAGGCAGCTCAAGCGTCAACCTGGACTCTAACGAGCTCTACGGCAAGCTCAAGGAGGAGATTGTCGGCAAGAAGAGCTATGACGCTTTCTTCTACATCAAGGACATAAAATACATGCCTCTCAAGTTTATACTTTCCCACTACACCATGCTGTGCATAAAGAAAGAGATTGAGATGGACCTTATAACGGTGGGTGAGATAGCCTCAGCCGACATCTCGGAGGTCGATTTCTCAAGGATCCTCGGCATAATAATGGACAACGCCGTCGAGGAGGCAGAGGCAACCGAGGGTAAGAAAATCGAGGTGTTCGCGGAACAGCTGGATGGCAGCCTGAACATCACAGTTGGGAACACCTTCAGGAAGGAGCTCCTGGACCTCGGCAGGATAAGCGATAAGGGCTTCTCAACGAAAGGCGAAGGCAGGGGCCTCGGCCTGGGCATCGTCAAGTCCATCGTGGACAGCCGGGACAACCTTGAGCTGAACACCTTCGTGAACGGCGACATGTTCATACAGGATTTCTATGTTAAGAAGGCTGGTTACTGACCAGCCTTCTGCTTTGTGCGCCCGGCATGGGCGC
>DBML01000031.1 GCA_002298915.1 Clostridium sp. UBA699 | reverse complement strand
GCTTTCAGCAAACAGTTGTTAACCGTCCCGGTCCTTTTGACAGCTTCTCCGCCTCCGCGAAAATCCTTTCCAGAACGAAGCAGAGAACCCAGTAGATCACAGCAGCGTCCACGTACATCTCCAGGAACCTGTAGTTCGTCCCTGATATGGTCTTCGCTACAGCCATTATCTCCACGACCTTAACTGCGAATGCCAGTGACGTGCCTTTCACGAGCCCTATGAATATGTTGCCAAGGTTTGGAAGGACTGCTGTGAGGGCCTGAGGCACGATGATCCTCCTGATGCCCTGGAATGTCGTCATGCCGACCGAATATGCCGCCTCCATCTGGCCCGCATCTATTGAGTTGAATGCAGAGCGTATGGCTTCTGCCTGGAATGCAGATGAATTGATGGAATAGGCCACAAATGCGAAAGCGAACGGGGATATCTGTTCCGCGTTGATGTTCAGCAGCTCGGGGATCCCGTAAAATACCAGGTAAAGCTGCACGAGCATCGGGGTGCCCCTTATGAATGATATATAAACTGCTGCCACCCTGCCGAGCACAGGAACTCTGTATACTCTGGCCAGTGCAGCGAAGAATCCGAGGATGAGCCCGAATCCCATTCCGACGGCTGCGACGAGAATCGTCGCAGGTACAGCTTCAAGCACCTCAGGCAGCTTTTCCAGCGCGAATGCCGGGTCGAAAATACCCACATGATTCACCTCCCTATCAGTTTTGTTCTCGTGAGATTTGCTTCTATTAAATACATTGCTCCCTCCATGGCTATGCCCACTGTCCAATATATGATCGAGATGACGGCATATATCTCCAGAAGCCCAATGCCGTAGTTGTTGGCTGATATGATGCTCACCTGCCCCATCACGTCCACGACCCCTATGGTGAACGCCAGTGAAGTGTCCTTGAGCATCATTATGGCTTCGTTGACGATGTTCGGCAGCGCCGTGACGAAAGCTTGCGGAAGTATTATCCTTTCAAGCGCTTGGAAATAAGTCATCCCCACGCTGTAGGCCGCTTCAAGCTGGCTTTCCCCCAGAGAAATATACGCCGACCTGATAATCTCTGAAAAGGCAGCTCCGGCATGGAAGGAGAAGGTGATTATGACGAAAACCAGCTTGTCCCAGCCGCTGATATTTATCCCCAGAAGGGACATGACGGTTGGAAGGCCAAAGTATACGAGGAAAAGCTGTATGAGGATAGGCGTGCACCTTGTGAACGAGATGTAGAACGTTGCAATCGCGTACGAAACCGGTTCGCGCCTTATCCTTACGATCGCCACTGCCGTGCCGATGAACAGGCCGAACACAAGTGAAAAAGCCAGCATCAGCAGCGTTACGGGCAGCTTGTCCAGCACCTGAAGGAAAATGTTTGCGAAATCCTGCATCGGATTACCTCCATGATAAATTTTTGCCTGCCGTAAGAGCGGCAGGCAAATGAATTTCTTAGTTGCTTGCTTTGTACTGGTACGCCTGGTTCAAGAAGTTTATGTCCTTGAAGAAGTCCACGCTGAACCATTTCTGAGAGAGCTGAGAAAGCGTCCCGTCTGCGATGAGCTCAGCTGTTGCTTTGTCTATGTCCTGCTGGAGCTTGGTCTGGTTCTTGTTGAACACGAGGTAAACCGGTTCCTTCGACACTACCCCTGAGATCTTGAGCGGCAGGGTGAGCTTCTTGTTGACATTTTCGAAGGTGACGACGTTGAGGAATATGGCGTCCGCTTTGCCCTCCGCCACCGACTTGAGGTTGTCAGAGGTCGATGGCTTGTCGATGCTCTCCAAAGTTAGCTGTCTGTCAGGGTGCTGGGTGTTGTAGTTGTTGAGTATGCTCCTTAGCCCGCCCGATGCTGACATTGGCGGGAATTTCTTTCCCACCATATCGTCAAGCGTCTTTATGTCGCTCCTGTCCGTCTTCGTAACTAGGGCCGTGACAGAGTAGCCGAACGCATTCTCAGGATAAAGGAATTTTTCTGCCCTCTCTGGAGTCTTGAAAAAGAATCCCAGGGTAAACGCGTACTTGCCTGTATCCGTTGCGAGCAGCTGCGCTTCCTCGTCGCCCCATTCGTAAACGAACTTGTATTGCGGCAACTTCTGCTCGAGTGCGTTCAGGTAGTCTATGTCGTAGCCCACAGGATTGTTGTTTGAATCCGCATACCAGAACGGCGGCGTTATGTCGTTGCTGACACCCACCTTTACGATCGTCTTCCCGTCGCTGGTCTTCTGGGCTGAACCTACCTGCTGAGCGTAGGCTGTCACTCCCCCTATAATCACCGCCGCCCCCAGGACGAGTGCCAATAATTTTTTTCTCATAATACTTTTTCCCCCTTTTGTTTCGTTTAAATTGAGTATTCCGGTTCTTTGATTACGTTTTTCAGGAATCTTCTTGTCCGCTCCTCGCGGGGCTGGAAGAACATCACCTCCGGCGGACCTTCCTCGACGACCGCTCCTCCCTCCATGAACGCCACCCTGCTGGCCACCTCCCTGGCGAATTTCATCTCGTGTGTGACTATGACCATCGTTATTCCTTCCTTCGAGATCTTCTTTATCACGTCAAGGACCTCCCCCACAAGCTCCGGATCCAGCGCCGATGTCGGCTCGTCCAGGAGTATAACGTCAGGGTTCAGCGCCAGGGCCCTTGCGATGCCCACCCTCTGCTGCTGCCCTCCTGAAAGCTGGCTCGGGTAGAAGTCCTTCTTGTCGGATAGCCCCACCTTCTCCAGGAAGTGCAGGCTTATCTCCTCTGCTGCTTCCCTGCCGATCTTCTTTGATACAAGTAGCCCTTCCATGACGTTGCCCAGCGCAGTCTTGTTTTTGAACAGGTTATAATTCTGGAATATCATTGCGCTTTTTTTCCTCAGGTCGAGGATTTCCTTTTTGCTGTGCTGTTCGGCTTTTACGGTATGTCCTCCTATTGTGACCGTTCCGCTGTCAGGGCTCTCCAGGTAGTTGAGGCACCTCAGCAGTGTTGTTTTCCCCGAGCCGCTGGGCCCTATGATGACCAGGACCTCGCCCTTTTCTACGCCTAGGCTTATCCCCTTCAGGATGCTGCTGCCGCTGAAGCTCTTCCGTATGTTTTCAAGTCTTACCATCCCTTCTCCTCCTGTGCTTCAAACGCCTGCTCAAGGTCATTTATTATATCCTCCGCGTTTTCTATGCCGACCGAGAGCCTCAGGAGCCTGTCGGTGACCCCGAGCCTGTCCCTGATTTCCTGCGGGATGGCCGAATGGGTCTGGACGTAAGGGTAAGTTATCAGGCTCTCCACTCCGCCCAGGCTTTCTGCAAACGTCACTACCCTGACGCTCCTGAGTATGCTCTTGACCTTTTCGGGGCTCCCCACCGTGAAGGAGATCATCGCCCCGAAGCCGTCAGACTGCTTTTTTGATATTTCGTAGCCCTCGTGCTCGGGAAGGCCGACGTAGTAGACCTTCCCGACCTCCTCCCTGGTGCTGAGCCACTGCGCTATCCTCAAGGCGTTCTTCTCCTGCCTGTCCAGCCTCACCGCCAGGGTCTTTATCCCCCTGAGTATGAGCCAGCTGTCGAGGGGTGCCAGGACGCCTCCGACGGAGTTCTGAAGGAACCTGACCTGCGAGGCAAGCTCCTCCCCCTTTACAGCCGCGAGGCCTGCCAGGGTGTCGTTGTGTCCTCCCAGGTACTTTGTGCCGCTGTGGACGACTATGTCAGCACCCAGAAGAAGCGGCCTCTGGAAATATGGGCTCAGGAATGTGTTGTCGACTATGGTCAGCGCCCCGTTTTCCTTCGCCAGTGCGGCCGTTTTCCCGATGTCGGTGACCTTCATCATCGGATTCGAGGGCGTCTCGATGAACACCGCCTTGGTGTTTGCCCTCATGTTTTCCGCGACGTTCTTAAGGTCGGTCGTGTCGGCATAGGTCGCCTCGATCCCGTATTTCTTGTACACCTCCTCGAAGAGCCTGTATGTGCCTCCGTAAAGGTCGTCCGAAACCAGGATGTGGTCTCCCGGCAAGAATATTCCCAGTATAGACGCTATTGCGGCCATTCCGGAGCCGAAAGCGAAGCCTGCGGTCCCTCCCTCCAGTTTTGCAATCGTGTTCTCAAGCTCCTCTCGGGTGGGGTTCTGGGACCTGCAGTAATCATACCCCGTGCTCTCGTAGAGAGCCGGATGCCTGAACGTGGCGCTCTGGTATATCGGGAAGCTCACCGCCCCCGTATGCTCGTCGTAACCCCTGTACCCGTGAACTAAATCTGTATCTATGCGACAGCCATCTGGCAGCATCACCCTCACTCCTTAAATCCTTATTTTTCTTACCGCTTTCTCTATCCTGCACAGCGCCTCATCCAGGATGCTCCTGGGGCAGGCGATGTTCATCCTCTCGAAGCCTTCGCCGCCTTCGCCGAAGACATAACCCTCGTTGAATATTATCCGCGTCTCGTGCTGCAGGAACCTCTTAAGCTCGAGTCCGGACAGCCCCAGCCTGCGGAAGTCGAGCCAAAGCAGGTATGTCCCCTCGGGCACTACCACCTCTAGCTCTGGGATGTTCTCCCTGACGTACCTGACAGCGTAGTCCCTGTTCCCTTCCAGGTACTCAAGAAGCTCTTCAAGCCACTGCTCGCCGTGTGTGTAGGCTGCACTGCAGGCGAGTCCCCCGAAGAGATTCAGCCTCGATACGCCTATGTTCTCCAGGGAAATGCTGTACTCCCTGCGCAGCTTGTCGTTTGGTATTATTATGTTGGATGTCTGAAGCCCTGCAAGGTTGAACGTTTTGCTTGGGGACGTGCAGGTTATGGAGATCTTCGCAAACTCCTCACAGACCGATGCGAAGGGGGTGTACCTGCTGCCGCTGTATACGAGGTCGGAGTGTATCTCGTCGGCAATGACCAGGACGTTGTTCCTCAGGCATATGCCTCCTATCCTGCCCAGCTCTTCCCTGGTCCACACCCTGCCCATGGGGTTGTGCGGGTTGCATAGTATGAGCACCTTCACCCTCTCGTCCGCTGCCTTCCTTTCCAGGTCTTCAAAATCCATTCGGTATTTCCCGTCAGCCAGGACCAGCGGGCTGCTGACGGTCTCGCAGCCGCTCCTGGCTACTGCGCTGAAGAAAGGGTAGTAGACGGGCGTCTGCACCAGCACCTTGTCGCCTGGATGTGTTAAGGCCCTGAGCGCCAGGATTATGGCCGTGACCACGCCGGGGCTTATTGCTATCCACTCCTCCTCGGCCTTCCAGCCGTGCCGCCTCTCGAACCAGCCGGTTACAGCCTCCCTATAATCTTTTGGCAGCTCCGTGTAGCCGAAAACGTCCTTCTTCGCCCTTTCTATTATCGCCTCCCTGACTACCGGAACAGTGTCGAAATCCATGTCGGCGATGCCCATGGGGATGAATGCCTCGCTGCAGCCCCATTTCACCGAGTCCCGGTTCCGCCTTCCCGCTATTCTGTCGAAATTGTATCCCAATGCCTTGACCTCCCTACAAGCCGCTCACGAGCGCTACGTTGTTTTCAAGGGCCAGCCTTGCTGCGAAGTAGTTTTCTGCCGGGGTCCGCGGGTCCGCAACGCAACCCGGTCCAATTATGAGACCGCTCGTGCCGCCCAGCTCGACCGCCTCCCTTATGTGCTTCTGCACATCGTCGTGGCTGCCTTTGAGCAGGACCGTGTTCTCGCTGATGCCGCCCAGGAGGCATTTGTCTGTGATCTTCCTAGCCTCCCACAGGGACGGACCCGTTGTTCTGTCGTGCCAGTTGATGCAGTTGCCAGGGTACTTTGCGAGCCTTTCGAACATTATGTTTTCGCCGTGTATATGGATTACGTTGAAGAACGTCTCGTCCTTGTATTCGCTGAACAGCTGCAGGTCGTAGCGTGCGCCGAACTCCTCGTACTCCTCTTCCGTCAGAAGGTTCGTCGTAGCACACTGCGTCGCGAAGAAGAAGCCGCTCACACCGGCGTCTATGTTCGCCCTGATGAAGTTAACGGTCGTCTCCGTGATCACCTTGAGGCCGTTATGGACTGCGGCAGGGTTCTCCTTCAGGTCGCTGAACAGCCTGTTTCCGGCAAGCTTCCAGGCCGTGGTGAGCGGGCTGAAGATCGTCTGTATGAAGGGTATGTCCTCTCCTTTCAGGAGCTTCTTAACCTGCTCTGCGAGCTGCACCTGCTTGCCCCATGTGCCGTAGTACCCAGGGAAAACGCCGAGCCTGTTCCAGTCGTCTACGTCCTTTATGCCGTGGTCCTCGATCTCGGCGACGTCGTTCTTGGTGCATAGGAATTTCACCTTGCAGCCCCAGTCCTGTACGCTGTACAGCCCGAACGGCGTGAGCTTTATGAAGTCTATGTCGTATTTTTTTGCGAATGCCACCTGCGTTTCGGCCAGAGCCCTCGGGTCCTGATCCCTGTCCGGGTGGTGCAGCCAGAGGCCAATCGGGACCCTGTCAACCTCCCTGCCGTTCAGCGCGTTCTCTATCCTCTCTCTCTTTGTCAGTATTGCCATTTCCTTCTCCTCCTGTATGTAAATTTAGAAAACCGGAGACTGGCCCTTCAAACAATGCTGTTTGTCAGGACCAGCCTCCGGTTTTTCCGGTCAGCTGATTTCTATTTTTTTGAACTGGTTTTCCAGGTGCGCCCATGAGCGCTTTGTGTATATGGCGTTGGCGTTTAGGCTTCTCAGTTTTTCTTTCGTGCTTCTCGCAATGCTGTGGCTCAGATAGTCGACGAACACGATCACCAGGTCCGCTTTTTCGACTCTGTGCGGTATTCCCGCTCTCCTGTCCCAGCCTTTCCTTCCGTCGATGTGCTCTATAGTGTCGTATCCTTTCTTACTGAGCTTCCCCGGTATGTTGCCGAGGTTGTCTCCTCCTATTATTAGCGCGGTCATAGCCGTACCTCCCCACTATCAATTTTTGCATACATCCACCCATTCGCCGCCGGTTATCTTCTCCATGTCGCCAGGCTTGACCTGGACCACGAGATTCCTCATTCCTGCGGGAACGGTGATGTACTCATTACCCTTCAATGAAACGTCGATATAGACCTTGAGCCGGTTTTTCAGTCCGAACGGGCACAAGCAGCATGCCTGGTAACCTGTCACTTCCTTTGTTTCATTTCTGTTCAGCATCCTCGGGCTTGAATTGAAACGCCCTATGAATTTGCACAAGCTTATGCTCTTATGCTTGTCTGTCACTATAAGTATGTTCCCTTCGCTGACCCTGAAAGCCAGGGTTTCAGACTGCCTGCAGTCTGCTGCTTCCAGGTTTTCGACGATGGAGCATTCCACTCCGTTGCTTAAAAAATCCTGTATCACACTGCTTATACCCATTTTTATCTCCTTTCATATTTTTGATAGTGTCTAGACGAACCTAATCTTCTCGTTCTTCTCGAACTGCACCACCCTTCCATCCTGTATAACGAGCGTCACCGAGCCGAACCTTATCGAGTCTATGCTGCTGAGCAGAACTTTGAGCTGGTCCTCGGTCACAGATCTTTTCGGTTTTGCTGCTTCCAACCACATCACCTCCCGGGACGGTTAACATTTGTTTGCTGAAAGCAAACAGTTGTTAACCGTCCCCAATTAAAAAATGTCTTTCCGCTGGCATGAGCAAAAAGACATTCTTCTTTCCATCTCATCTGCCAGGCCGCGCCTGCTGGAATTGACACCGCTGCATCCAAATGAGGATGCCGGTTGTCGGGTTTCATCGGGCCAGCCCCTCCACCACTCTTGATAAGAATTTATTTATTTGGTTTTTTGATTTAAAAGGCCGCTGATCCTTCTCAGACCTTCCTCTAGAACCTCCCTCGGGCATGCAAGGTTGAGCCTTATGTAACCGTCGGAATTCGCCACAAACATGTTGCCGCCTTCAAGCAGGACTCCCGCGTTGTTGGCAAAATGAAGCGGCAGATTGACATCGTCCGATATATATGCGCCGATGTTCACCCATGCAAGGTAGGTTGCTTCCGGAATTCTGAAGACCGCCTTCGGCAGATGCTCTTCCAGGTACTCCCTTGTAAATTCGAAATTGGAATCCAGGTATTCTTTTAGCTGTTTAAGCCATTCTTCTCCGTGGACATAAGCTGCCTTTGCTGCTGCAATGCTCAGCGGATTTTCGAAATCGTAGTGCCTGGCCTTCCATCTGGCTCTCAGCTCGCCGCTCTGAATTATGACATTGGAAAACATGAGCCCTGCCAGGTTGAAGGTTTTGCTTGGTGCCATACAGGTTACGATCCGATCAGTCTCCGGGAAAAGCGCTGCCAATGGTTTGTGGCTTCTGCCTGTCCTTAGAAGGTCGCAGTGGATCTCGTCCGATATGATCCACAGGCCATTGTCGAGGCATATCCTTCCTGCCTTCTTCAGTTCCTCTTCAGCCCAAACCCTTCCTGTAGGGTTGTGCGGGTTGCAGAAAATGCACAAAGTCACTTTCTCATCTTTGGCTTTTTTTCGAAATCCTCAAAGTCGATTGTGTAGCTGCCGGCATCCTCCTGCAAGTCAGAGCAAACCGTCTCGATGTTGTTGAAATCCGCTGCGTATTTGAAATATGCGTAGGAAGGTGTCATGATCAGTATTTTGTCACCCGGTCTGCAAATGTGCCCCACGAGTTCATACAGGGCAGGAATTATGCCGGGAGATGTCACAAGATGTTCTTTCTCAAATTTCCATCCGTAACGTCGCTCTGTCCAGCTTGAAAAAGCTTCGTAGTATTCAGGATCGAAGACCTTTGAATAGCCGAATATCTTTTTGTCGGCCCTGTCCTTGATAGCCTGAACGACTTCCGGAGGTGAAGCAAACTCCATGTCTGCCACCCACATGCGGACAAACTCATCATCCGCGAAGTTGAACTTCATTGTTGGAGGTGCATGGAAGATGTACTCCCTGAAGCCGTCAGTGTTCATTGCATTTGTGCCTCTGCGCTCAATAATTTCGTCGAAATTGTAATTCATGCCTGGGTATTCCTTTCACCCGGGACGGTTAACATTTGTTTGCTGAAAGCAAAC
The DNA here is from genome assembly GCA_002298915.1 of Clostridium sp. UBA699. GTDB lineage: Bacteria > Bacillota > Clostridia > Clostridiales > Clostridiaceae > UBA699. The sequence continues at coordinate 73,287 of DBML01000031.1, read as the reverse complement.
AGTTGTTAACCGTCCCGGGATTTAGTGCAATTAGTTGTTAACCGTCCCGGATTTTTTCAGCGCCTGATCCAAATCCTCTATGAGGTCATCGGCATCCTCAAGGCCTATGGAAAGCCTGATGAGGTCCGGCTCCACCCCCGCTGATATCAGCTCAGCTTCTGTCAGCTGGCTGTGGGTTGTGCTCGCCGGGTGGATCACAAGCGACCTTGTGTCTCCCACGTTCGCGAGGAGGGAGAATATATCGAGCTCGTCGCTGAACTTCTTTCCTGCCTCGACCCCGCCTTTGATTCCGAAGGTGAATATGGAGCCTGCACCCTTAGGGAAGTACTTCTTAGCGAGATCATTATATTTGTTTTCCTCGAGCTCAGGGTAGTTGACCCATGCCACCTGCGGGTGGTTCTTGAGGAAGCTTACTATCTTCCTTGTGTTCTCAACATGCCTTTCCACCCTTATGGAAAGCGTCTCTATGCCCTGGATCAGGAGGAATGCGCTGAGCGGGCTGAGCGCTGCTCCCGTGTCTCTGAGAAGTCCGGTCCTTGCCTTCGTGATGTATGCGAGCGGTCCCAGAGCTTCAAAGTAGTTGAGGCCGTGATAACTTTCGTCCGGAGTTGTCAATCCAGGGAACTTGCCGCTTGCCGCCCAGTCGAACTTGCCGCCGTCGACGATGACTCCTGCGAGGGTGTTTCCGTGCCCTCCTATGAACTTCGATGCCGAGTGGACCACTATGTCGGCCCCGTGCTCGAAAGGCCTCAGGAGGTACGGTGAAGGGAACGTGTTGTCGATTATGAGCGGAATGCCGTTCTCGTGGGCAATGTCGGCGACAGCCTGTATGTCTATGACGTTTATCCCCGGGTTACCCAGTGACTCGATGTAAACCGCCTTCGTCTTCTCGTTTATCGCTTTCCTGAAGTTTTCAGGATCGTCCGGATCGACAAAGACCGTCTTTATGCCGTACCTCGGAAGAGTGTGCTGGAAGAGACTGAAGGTTCCTCCGTACACTGTCGATGCCGAGACTATCTCGTCCCCTGCACCTGCTATGTTGAGTACCGAATATGTGACCGCCGCGGCTCCCGATGCGGTTGCCAGGGCTCCCACACCGCCTTCCAGTGCCGCCACCCTCTGCTCGAAAACGTCCACCGTAGGGTTACCTATCCTTGTGTATATAGGGCCCGCTGTTTTGAGGCCGAACAGGTCTGCAGCGTGCTGCGAATCGTTGAACACGTAGGCCGTCGTCTGATAGATAGGCACTGCCCTTGATCCGGTCGTTGGGTCTGGAACGTATCCTGCGTGCTGCTGAAGTGTGTCGAATTTCAAATTTTTCTTGCTCATGTTATCTCTCTCCTTTTATTTTAACTATATTTTTTTGAAATAAATAAAGGCCTTTTTCATGCATAGATGAAAAAGGCCCATAAAACCAATTATAAAATTAAATTGATCGGCGTCTCTCATCTCTCGCATAAAGCGTTGGATTTGGCACCTTGCAGTAAATGAATCTGCAGGTTGCCGAGGTGTCATCGGGCCAGTCCCTCAACCTCTCTTCATGAGAATCTTTATTCAGTTTTCGTTTGCTTCCTTGTGCTTGTTATTATAATACTCCGCAATTCATAGTATGTCAATAGGTTTTATGTAATTTGTTTTTATTTTTTTGGGCCCCTTTTAAGGAGCCCTTAAATGCCGCTTCTCAGCTCTACATTATATTACGTAGTCGCAGACCATCATCTTCTTTTCTATCTCCACCAGGTCGGCGATCGTTATGTTGTCGACAACCTCGTTTATGGCCTCGTACAGCTTCTCCCAGACGTAGTTTGTTGCGCATCCTGTCTTCCTGTCGCAGCGGACAGCGTTCTCCTCCAGGCACTCCACCGGCGCAAGACTGCCTTCCGTGAGCCTCAGGATCATGCCTATGGTGTACTCCTCAGGCTTTCTGGCGAGCATGTATCCTCCGTGCGCTCCCCTGATGCTCTTCACGTACCCTGCTCTGTTCAATATCGATATTATCTGCTCGAGATATTTCTCGGAAATATCCTGACGATTTGCTATATCTTTAAGCCTGACCGGTTCCCCCGTGGAGTTGATGGCCAGGTCGAGCATCACCCTGGATGCGTATCTTCCCTTTGTTGATATTTTCATATTAACTTCACCCAAACCTTTCGTCTAAATTCTATTACAAGAATCCCCTGTAAGTCAATATGTTTTTATGGGTTGCAACCGCATCTATATCAAGAACCTGTCTATGTCCGCATCCTTTGCCGGGACCGCGGTTATGCTGTTTTCAAAGGGCTGACCGTACCTGCAGAAATTCACAGCAAGCTCCGCCTGGTCCCTTCCCTTGCTGTACCTGCCCGCAGCCCTTGCAGCGAAAGCTATGTCCTCCTCGCCCGGGTTCCCGGTGACGATTACCATGGAGCCGGTGTAGTCCTTCGTGAAGAACACAAGGTCCGTGTCCCTCAGGTGCTGCTTGATCTCCTTGACCTCGTCCTCGTTCCTCGTGGAGATGATCTTGGCGTTGTCGGAAACCCTCATGTGGCGCCCGTATTTCAGAAGGGCTATGTCCTGCTCCGATGGCATAACCCCCGTCCTGAGGAGGTCCTGGAGCCTTTTTGAGAAGTTCGGGTCGGTCAGCTTGCAGCCTCCAGCCGGCGACGGGTAGTCTTTTATTCCCCATTTCTCTGCCAGCTCCATCTGGATCTTCCTGCTCCTGCCTGATATCTTCCTGAGCTTTTCCCTGTCCACAAGCCTTTCGAGCTCCATTTTGGTCGGCGCGAGGTTCTGCGCGCAGAGAGGCCTCAGGATCTTGTCGGTGTAGCCCGATTCCTTCCTGACGACGTCAAGCGCCGCCTTGTTCTGGGACATAGGCCTCTGGTTGAGGACCTCCCCGGTGATTATGAAATCAGCACCGTACTCCTCCAGCATCCTGCCTGAGTAGCTCATCATCATTGCGTGGCAGTCGATGCACGGGTTCATGTTCTTCCCGTAGCCGTGCTTGGGGTTCATAACCATCTCAAGGTGCTCCCTTGAGATGTCCACGACGACAAGGGGTATCCCTATCTGCTTCGTCATCTTCTCGGCGTTCTTCGGCCCGAAGAAATAGGATTTGAAACAGACCCCTATCACGTCTATGCCCTGGTCCTTTATAAGCTTTGCAGCCAGTGTGCTGTCGAGTCCGCCTGAAATCATTGCTAGTGCTCTTGTCATTTATTATTCCACCTCTTAATTCATACTATATCTATATGCTATATAGATATTATAACATGGCGGGTCCAGCGTCAACATTAATTTCGATGCATAACGGCAATAAAAAAAATCCAGATGCGCTGAATAACTTCAACGCACCTGCATTTATCCTATCTGCTTCAGAAATGACCTTGCCCTTCAGGTCCTCCAGAGTTTGATTGACTCGTTTCCTGCCTTTACCATGAGCTGTGCTCCTGAGTACACGTATGCATCAGTGAACAGGTACTTGGCTTTCCTCTTCGATTTCTCCTCTTCTATTTTTTAGTAAATGTTCTTGCTGAAGTATCTGTCCCCTCTGTCAGGGAGGACCACCACTATGTTTCCCGAGTCTATCCTGTCCGCCAGCTTGAGCGCTGCCGCCATTGCCGCTCCCGAAGATGAACCCACTATGAGTCCTTCCTTCCCCGCAAGCTCCCTCACCATGCCGAAAGCTTCCTCGTCGTTCACCTTTATCACGTCGTCGGCAAGGTCCATGTCCAGGGTGACAGGTATGAAGTTGTTCCCTATACCCTCGATGTTGTAGCAGCCCTCTGCCCCTCCCCCTATGGTGGAGCCTTCAGGGTCTGCGATCACCGCTTTGATGCCGTTGTCCTTCCCCTTGAGGTATCCGGCGATCCCAGTGAAAGTGCCTCCGCTCCCTGCTCCGGCCACGAGGTAGTCAACCTGACCTTCCAGCGCCGTGTAGATCTCAGGCCCTGTGGTCAGGTAATGTATCATCGGGTTTGCCGGATTTTCGAACTGCTTTAGCGTTACCGAGTTCGGGATGTTCTCGAGGAGCTCAAGGGATTTCTCGATCGCCCCCGCCATCCCCTTCTCCCTTGGCGTGTTCACTATCTCCGCTCCCAGGGCTTTCATGAGGAGCTGCTTCTCTATTGAGAACTTTTCCGGGACAACGAAGATCACCTTGTAGCCTTTGTTAAGGGCTCCGAGCGCAACTCCCAGGCCCGTGTTTCCCGCGGTCGCTTCGACTATCGTGTCTCCGGGGTTGAGGATGCCCTGTTCCTCTGCCCTCTTTATCATGTAGACGCCTATCCTGTCCTTTACGCTTCCGCCGGGGTTCAGCTGCTCCAGCTTTGCAAAGATGCTGACCCCTTCCTTCACCTTTAGGTTGTTTATTTTCAACAGAGGCGTGTTCCCAACAAGTTCCCTGATATCATTTATATAATTCATATTCTTTCCAACCCTTTAAATACCAATTTTGCGTATTCTGCTGCAGAGAACAGGGAATGATCCCTGTAGTTTCCGCACTGGATTTCGTTTATCGCGGGCACCTCTTTGGCGGCCGCAGTTTTAACCAGAGCCTTCACAAGCGCCGTTCTCACTTCCCCGGCAGACCTGTCACCCCATACAGTCATGTAGAATCCGGTCCTGCAGCCCATGGGCGAAACATCGATTATGTCATCCAGCTCCTCCCTCAGGTTTCCTGCGAGCAAGTGCTCTAGGGTGTGGATGGCCGCTGTCGGCATCTCACCCTTGTTGGGCTGCATAAACCTGAGATCGAATTTCGATATCGTGTCGCCCTGCCTTCCCCTGTACAGGCCTGCCTTTCTTACGTACGGCGCTGTCACCGTCCTGTGGTCCAGCTCAAAGCTTTCTATCTTCATCTCCTTGCCTCCTTAAGCGCATTGTCGATATCCTCGGTCAGGTCCTGCCTGTTTTCTATCCCTACGGAAAGCCTTATAAGGTTGTCCTCGATTCCGACCTTCTGCCTTATTTCTGACGGAATCGACGCATGCGTCATGGATGCGGGATGGCTGATGAGAGATTCCACACCCCCGAGGCTTTCTGCCAGCGTCACCACTTTGAGCGCCTTGAAGAATCCGTTTATGTCGAAGCTTTCCTTAAGCACGAAGGAGATCATCCCTCCTGCCCCGTCGGCCTGCTTCCCCTGGACTTCGTAGCCTTTGTGCTCAGCGAAGCCCGGGTAGTACACCTTCTCCACTCCTGGATGGTTCTTCAGGAACTCGGCGATGTACCTCGTGTTTTCGTTGTGCCTGTCCATCCTAACCGAAAGCGTCTTTATCCCCCTGATGAGAAGGAACGAATCGAACGGATTGAGCACTCCCCCTGTCGAGTTCTGGATGAAGTGCAGCCTTTCGGCCAGTTCCTGGCTGTTCACCACTGCCAGGCCTGCTATAAGGTCGCTGTGGCCGCCCAGGTACTTTGTGGCGCTGTGCACTACTATGTCCGCGCCGTGCTCTATCGGCCTCTGAAGGTAAGGTGTCATGAACGTGTTGTCCACTATCGTCAGCAGGCCGTTCCTTTTGGCGGTCTCTGCGATTTTCCCAATGTCCGTTATCGTCATCAGTGGGTTCGTCGGGGTTTCTATGAATATCGCTTTGACATCTTCGGAGATGCTCTTCTCGACTTCGCCGATGTCGCTCGTGTCGACAAGCTCGTACTTCATGTTGTAGCTGCTGAAAACCTTGTCCAGAACCCTGAAACTTCCGCCGTATACGTTGTTTGATATGAGTATCTTGTCGCCGCTTTTGAAGAGCATGAGCACTGCGGTGATCGCTGCCATCCCCGAAGCGAAGGCGAAGCCTGCATGTCCCTTCTCAAGGTCGGCCATGAGCTTTTCGAGGGCTTCCCTCGTTGGGTTTCCCGTCCTCGAATATTCGTAGCCGCTGTGCACCCCGAGCTCGGACTGCCTGTATGTCGATGTCTGGTATATAGGGACGTTCACCGCCCCTGTGTGCCTGTCTCCGTCTATCCCGCCGTGTATTAACAATGATTCTATTTTCAACTTTTACTCCTCCTTCTTTATTCCCGTCGCAACGAAGATGCCTGTTTCGGTGTACTCTCCCTCGCTGGAGTAACCTTTGCACTTGAGCTCCGTGCTTTTAACCTTTATGCTCCTGAAGCCTGCAGCCTTGAACCATTCCCTCATCTGCTTGTGCGAGAAGCCGAGCCACTCGTCGTGCATTTCGGTCCTTGCCCATTCGCCGCTGTGCTTCTCAACGTCCGTGATGACAATCACCCCGTCCTTCTTAAGCACCCTGTGAATTTCCTCTATGACCTTTTTTGCATCGAATATGTGGTGAAGCGCCATGTTCATGAATACAGCGTCTATGGAATTGTCGAACAGCGGCAGGTCCTCGGCGGAGCCTTTTATCGGATAGATGTTGCTTATCCCTCTGCTGGCTGCAGTGCCGTGCAGCACCCTGAGCATGTTCTTTGAGCTGTCTATTGAAAAAACCAGTTTGGCCTCGTTCGAGAGCGCCAGCGATATGAAGCCTGTCCCGCTACCGAGATCCGCACAGATCTTGTCCTTGACGCTGAACTGCGAGAGGGCGATGTACTTCAGCTTCTCTTCGAAGTATTCCTCCCTTATGACGTTCCATTTATCGGCGATAGAATCAAAATAATTTACAGAACTCATTTTTATCCTCCCTTGATATTATCTTTGCGCCGCTTTGCTGCCTTTGGCTCCGGATCCAAAAACAAAAAAACTCCTGCCTCCTATACAGAGGCAGAAGTTATCTTCCGCGGTTCCACTCTGTTTAATACACGCTGCGATGAAACGCAGACGCATAAAAACTCATTAATTTTGGTACGATCATACCTCAACGCTATAACGGGCGTACCCGCTGAAGTCTACTAACCTCGATCCAGAGTTCAGAGATGCAATTCGGCGGTCTTATCCTTAAAATCCCTTACACCCAAGGGGATTTCTCTCTGAAAGTTTCTTACCGCGTACTCTTCTCTTCATCACAATTCATACTAATTCGATATGTTTTATATGATTTACAAGTTTATAATACTACAGGCTTTTCGATATTTCAAGTGCTTTTTTTAAATTAATCTGATTTTTGAATTTATTTTATAATGTCGCTATCCCTTTTATGCCGAAAACCGGTTCCATGAAAGGAAGCTTGGCCTTTTGGTACACTTCTATGTCGCCGACAACTTTCAGGTTCTTCAGAACGTATACCTTTGCACCCTGATATTCGTAGACATCGTACAGGTACTTGTCATGCACTTCAGTCTCAAAGAGGACTTTGAGCTTGAGGGTTCCTACGTTTGAGCTCACTCCGCCGCAGTCGCAGTCCACGGATGTCTTTTTGATCTTGGTCACATAACAAGCATTTTTGCTTTTGACAAAATCCAATGCCTTTCTGTCCATCTTTACCATTACACCCACCTCCGCTATGCGACTTCGATTCCGAGAACTTCATACCCTGCATCTTCTATCACGAACTTGATATCTTCATCCCTAACGTCACCCTCAATGTCTATTGTGGCAGTTTCTGATGCCAGATCCACCGCTACCGCTTCAACCCCCTCCAGCTCATACAGAGCCCCTTCGACACGGCTGACGCAGTGTCCGCAGCTCATTCCTTCAACAACAATTTTCTTTTTCACTTCATTACCTCCAAGATTAGTATTTGATTCGAGAGGCGCCTCCTAACAAGAACAACGCCTTATTTTTAAATCGATCATATCAGGAACTTGTGAAGAACATGTGTAGAAATGCATTCAAACTAAATTCCCATCTACACATGTTCTTCATATGAAGTTGCTATTGTTGTATTGCACTAAAAATCTTATATTTGGGGAGGCAAACAAAATGAACATGACACATTATATGTCCTTACTGGCTTCGAATCAGCCCTTGAACCTGATAATATTCATGGCTGTACCGGTGATATGTGCGGAGGCGCTTACCATCTCGGAATTCTTTATAGTCTTCAACAGGCTTAAATCCGGCGGGCTGAGAACCTTCAACAAAACCATAGGGATATTCATCGGCTTTTACTTCACCGGCATCTTTGCCTATCTTTTCCTGAACGCTGTTGTCCCTTTGACCCAGTCCGGAGGGTGGCACACCTGGGTTGATGTCGTAGCTGTCGGCTTTTATTTGAGCGGAGCACTGTTCCTTCTTCCAATAGCTTTGATGGAACTCGGACTTATATTCAGGAAAAAGTCAGCTGACGAAAAGATGAGAATCCATTTCATACTGGTAGGAGGGTTCCTCGTGGTAGCACATGTGGCGATGATTTTCGGAATGGTGAATCCCGAGATAATAAGCAGCATGCCTGCAATGACAGGCATGTAGCAATTGCTGACCTAGCTTTTTAGTTTGGAGGAAAAGATGAGCATAAAAAAAGAAAGAATAAAAGTTTACGACATGACATGCACTACCTGCGAAAAGAAGATCAAAAGAGAATTGATGAAACTGTCTGGAGTGTATGATGTCAGCGCGAGCTTCAGCGCACAGGAAGTGATTGTGAAGTACAATTCTGACCTCTGTGATACTGAAAAGATCAAGGGATGCATCAAGGCTTCGGGCTACAGCCTGGATTCCTCAAAAGGGTACAGGTTCGCAGGCATCCTGGTAATCGCTGCCGCGATAATCCTTCTAGGAAGCTCTACCGCCGGATTCGACATGAACGAAAAGCTGAAAGGTGCTTCCTACCTCATTCTGTTTATAGTTGGCGTACTCACATCCCTCCACTGCGTGGGGATGTGCGGTGGAATAATGGTGTCACAGAGCATATCGAAGGACAATTCGACGAGGCTTAAGACGATCATGCCTGCAGCGCAGTACAATGCCGGAAGAGTAATCTCCTATACTGTCATCGGAGGAATCGTGGGGGCCCTGGGATCAGCGATCTCGCTTTCCCTTGGTGTAAAGGCAGGCATCCAGATATTCGCCGGCGTTTTCATGGTCATCATGGGATTGAACATGGCAGGTTTCAGCATTTTCAAAAAATTCAGCATCAAGCTTCCCTGGTCAGCCTGTTACATAAAAAGGAAACCCAAATCCCCGTTCCTTGTGGGGATTCTGAACGGGCTCATGCCCTGCGGTCCTCTTCAGACCATGCAGCTTTACGCCCTGGGAACCGGCAGCGCCTTAGCCGGAGCTGCATCGATGTTCGTATTTTCCCTCGGGACCGTGCCTCTTATGCTAACTTTCGGAGCCTTGACCGGGCTTTTGAGCAAGGGTTACTCAAAGAAGATCCTGAAGTTCAGCGGGTACATGGTCATAATCCTAGGCCTCATCATGGGCAGCAGGGGGCTTTCCCTTGCAGGGTTCTGGGTTCCAAGCCTGAACAGTGCGTTGGCAGCAGGCACAGGCAGCTCGCTGGGCCAGGCAAGAATAGGAAAGGCTATCATGAAGGACGGATACCAGGAGATTGTCATGACTGCGGACGGCAGCGGCTACACGCCTAACGCATTTTATGTCAAAAAAGGCGTGCCGGTGAAATGGATAATCAAAGGGACCGCCTTGAATTCCTGCAACAACGTAGTCGCCGTCCCTTCCCTCAACCTGGAAAAGACGCTCAATGCAGGCGAGAACGTTATAGAATTTACTCCTAAGGACAACAAGGATATAAGCTTCAGCTGCTGGATGGGGATGATAAGAGGGGTGATCAAGGTCACGGATAACCTCGACACAGTCGATACCACGAAAGCCGACTCTAGCATTCCGGCTCCAAGCAGTGGGATGCCTTGCTGCACCGGAAAAGCAGCAGGAACCGACGCAACCACCTCGGCAACCGCGGCGGTTGATCAAAAGCCAAGCATTTACGGGAGCGACTTGAGCATCGTCCCTACCAGCAGGCTTGTCAGGAAAGCGGAGGTTGCAGGCATCCGCCAGTCCATTTCAGCCAAAGGAGTAGGTTATGAGCTTGAGCCGATGGTCTTAGTAATGGAAAGCAAGCTGAACACCACACTGGCAATCGATCTAAATTCCTTCGACAACCCTTACGGCAAATATGAAATCATAGAGTTAAACACCAATAAAACTATTGTTTCATTCAACGGTGTCAGGGGCTCTGTGAACGCCAACTTTATGCTGCCTGAGCGTGGGACCTATATGTTCATCAAAGATAACAGCCTGCTAGGAATCATTGAAGCAGTAGATGACATTAATTCCGCAAACTTAGAAAAAATCAGAGCGAAATACGTGAACTGAATATGAGGGGAGCTTTCCGGCATAGGCACTCATCCGGAAAGCCTCCTTCTTTTGTTGTCAAGAAACTGAAATTTAGCGATAATATAGGTGAAATACCAGTTAGCGAACGCTCTTTATACCCACATATGGTCATATTCAGATGCGATGCCGCTTTTCCTGGACACGAATATCGGCTTGTTACCCGTGCTTCAGCTGCTGCTATTGTTCCCTCTTGCATTCCTTATAGCCAGAACAGTCATCAGGTGGTTCTCACATTTCAGCTCGGGAGAGCAGATTACCTGACAGCCAGAAGGGTGAAATGAAAATTGGGCAGACTCTCTGTAAAGAGGGCTCTGCCCATTCTTGCGTATCCGCTATAATGTCCTGCCTGGTTAACTTTTAGGAAGCAGTCGCCTTATCAAAGGATACCGTGAAAGTGCTTCCTTTGTTCAGTTCACTTTCAACACCTATTGATGCTGAATGCATGCTGAGAATATTTTTCACTATGGTAAGCCCTATACCGCTGCCGGCTGTCTGGTGTCTGCTCTTGTCCCCCCTGTAGAGCCTTTCGAAAACAAACGGCAAGTCATCACTTTTTATTCCTGTGCCGTTGTCCTTTATCTCAACGAGCACCTTGTCCCTGTTTTCTCTAACGCTGACCCATACGCATCCGCCGTCTCTATTGAACTTGACGGCATTCGAAAGCAGATTTATAAATACCTGCCTCAGCTTGTCCTCATCGCCCTCAACATAATGTCCGCTGCTTTGATCGCAAATGAGGCCGACCCCCTTCTCATTCGCGAAGGGCTTGAAATCCTCGCAAACATCCTTAACCAATTTGTCCAGCTGCAGGTTTTGAAAATGGTACTCACTGTCCTCAATATCGAATTGCTTTAAAGAATTCAGGTTGCCGAGCAGCTTCCCGAATCTGACAACTTCGTCATTCAGGCTGTTCAGCCTTTCTTCCGTTACAGGAAGCACCCCGTCTATCATGGCCTCTATGTTGTTTTGAAGGATATTGAGCGGGGTTCTTATCTCATGAGATATGTCAGCTACAAGCCTCTTTCGAAGCAAATCCTGGCTGTTGAGCTTTTCTCCAAGCATATTGGTGCTCTCGATCAAACTGTTTATTTCTGCTATGCTACTCTTCATATCTGAACGGAATCCATAATTCCCTTTCGAAAGTTCGACTGACATATCTGAGGCCTTCTTGATCGGCCTCGAGAACTGTTTTGATATTACAAGGCCTAAAACAGCAGTAATGACGATGGTGTATAGCGCGCTGAATATTATCCCTTGGTTTATTGAATTCTTGAAGTTTATGTCCTGTTCCGTAAGGAGCACCGGATAGTACTGCCCTATATCAACATACCCGACGATCCTTCCGTCCACAGTGATGTCAAAGGTTTTTGATGTGTATACTCCTTTACCTGCATCTGTTCCCATTCCGGCATGGATGCTCAGATCGCTGTAGATGTTGCTCGGGTTCATTCCCCATATCACATTCTTGTTTTCATCCAGGAGTGTCAGGCAATAATTGCTCATATACGCTTCATGCATCAGTTCTTCACCGGAATTTTGATCCCACTTGCCGTCTTTTTTATAAATCTGCTGAAAATACTCGACTATCCTTGCATCCCTTTGCATCTGAACATCATTCATGTATTTGCCGAAGGTAGCGTTCATTGCAATGTTCACGAAAATCGCAGAAAGCAACACGGCAGCTATTGTACACGAGATCAATATCAGGCTTAACCTTCCCCTGATGCTTTGATTTTTTAAAATTTTCATTTATTGCTCCTCGCCGAATTTATAGCCGTATTTAGTTACAGTCAGGATGTATTTTGGTTTGCGGCTGTCTTCCTCGATTTTCTTGCGGATGTTCTTCACATGAACATCTATAGTTCTTTCTGACCCTTCAAAATCAAGCCCGAACACTTTATCGATAAGCTGATCCCTTGTCAAAACGTTACCTCTATTAGAAGCTAATGCGTACACAATATCGAATTCGTTTGGGGTAAAATCTATTTCCTTGTCGCAAACTTTTAAGCTTCTCCTCTCCTTATCAATCTTGATTTTTCCATTATCAAAGCTTAATACGTGGTTCTTCTCATCGATTCGCCTGAACAAGGCATCTACTCTTGCAGTCAGCTCCCTTGGGCTGAAGGGCTTGGTCAAATATTCATCCGCTCCCATGTTCAAACCTTCTATCTTGTCGCTTAAAGCTGCCTTAGCTGTGAGCATGAATATATAGACATCCGATATCCTTGTTAGGGCATTGCATACTTCCTCCCCGTCGACATCCGGAAGCATTAAATCCAAAATAACCAGTTTGAAGTCATGCTTTTGAAACAACTCTATTCCTTCCAGCCCTTTTGTGGTGCAGTAAACCCTATAGCCGTCTTTTTCCAGATACGCTTTGACAACTTCGGACACTTTTTCTTCATCTTCTATTACCAATATGTTTTTCATGAAATCTACTCCCGAAATGTTTATTAAACGAAAATTGCTTAAAGAGCTCTCAGATTATGCCTGACAGCTCTTATTCCAAAATGCTTCTTACTTCAGATCATCGATGTTTATTGTTTCCTTGTCAAAGTAGATGTTTTCTCCCTCGTTGACGACAACGCATGGTATCCCTATGTTTCCCTTTTCCTTGATTTCGTCGAATTCCGGATACCTGTCCCTGTACTTCAAGAACATCTTCATGAAGAGCAGGTTTTCCGTTATGTCCATTTCGATGAAACTGATGTTGTTTTTAGTCAGGAACTCCTTCATAGGTGGGCAGTCAGGGCATAGCTTGCTGCTGAATAGAAATATTTTTTTCATTTATATCATCCTTTCGTTTACCGTTTTGTTTTTTAAACTTTATTTTATTATCTCTTTGATTACCTCGCCCGCAATTATCATCCCGGCAACCGGCGGCACGAAGGATATGCTTCCAGGCGTCTGCCTTTTCACAGCGCATTTCCTGCTGCTTCCCTCGCCGCACACGCAGTTGTCCCTGCATGCGTTCATCTGTCCTGCTTCCGGCCTGATAGGTACCTCTCTTGAAAAAAGCACCCTGAGCTTGTTCACGTTTCTCTTCTTGAGTTCGCGCCTCATGACCTTAGCAAGCGGGCAAATGCTCGTCTTGTATATGTCTGTCACCTCGAACTTGGTAGGATCAAGCTTGTTGCCTGTGCCCATGCTGCTTATCAGCCTGACACCGTTCTCCTCGCACCACACCGCGAGGGCTATCTTGGTTGACACTGTGTCGATTGCATCTATCACGTAGTCGACGTTCCCGGAAAGAATGTCCCGCAGATTCTCCTCCGTCACGAACGTGCGGTGAACCTCCACCTCGCATTTCGGGTTTATAGCCAGCACCCTTTCCCGCATGACGTCGACCTTAGCTTTGTTGATGGTGTTGAAGTCAGCTATCACCTGCCTGTTTATGTTTGTGAGGCAGACCGTGTCGTCGTCCACCAGGATCAGGCTGCCTACCCCTCCCCTGGCAAGTGCCTCCGCAGCATAGCTTCCGACTCCGCCTATGCCAAGGACGGCAACCCTGCTGCCCATAAGCTTCTCCAACGATTCCTTTCCTATTATCAACTCAGTTCTCGACAATGAATGCTGTGCCATATTATCCTCCCAAAAGCAATTCAAGTATACAATTCCCATCTAATTAATATGAATTAACCAATTATACATTAGCAGGATTTGGCCCACATTTCAATCACTATATTGTTAATAAACTAATAATTAAAGGGACAGATGCTGATCAGCATCCATCCCCTCGGGTTATTCGCATCCAGTCCTTTTAATTCCCTAGCTCCCCCTTCATCCTTTCATATTCATCCTTCGTAATCTCACCGCTTGCATACCTTCTGTTCAATATCTCCAATGGAGTTTCCGAAGCACGAAGCCTATGAGGGGATCTCCTGATAACTACAAACAATACAGCTACAAAAGCGACAAGGATAAGCCCCAGCACCACCATGCCGGCCCAGCCGAAGTTGCCCATCATGCCGTAATGCATAGGGTTGTAGGGACCTGAATAAGGGTAGTTGGCCAGATAATTGTAGCCCATTCTGGAATACATAGCGTTCAGGGAATCAGATCCCTCGCCGCCCATCATGTTTTCCATCCTTGTATGGGCATCGGTGCCCATCATGGACTCAGACAAGGCGTCCCCAAGTTTTATGAGCTCTGCCTGACTTACGCGGTCCGGGTTTATCTGGCTTGAATCAGAAACCCCCTGCTCCGTTCTGATCTCATTAACTATCGATTCAACGTCGGCCGTTCCCTGCGCGCTGGCCGCGACAGCGAAATTCAGCAGTAAGAGTACTGTTAATATCATTGCAGCTAGAATCCTTCTCAATTCCCTCAACCCATTTCAAATTTTCGCAATATTCTAACAAGAATGTACCATAAAGCTAATTTTATGTAAATGGTATGCGAAAATGAAACGAGGACCAGCTTATATCAACAGAAGCCGGCCCTCGTTGTTCTATTTCTGCAGCAGGTCCCTCACGACCTCGCCCGCTATTATCATCCCGGCCACAGGCGGCACGAACGGCATGCTGCCCGGCGTCTGCCTCTTCGACAGCGTCCCGCAGGCAACCTGGGTTTCCCCCTCAGGCGCCTCGTCAGGCAGCCTCTTTGGCTCCTCGGAGGAGTACAGTACCTTCAGCCTTTCGACTCCCCTCCTCTTGAGCTCCCTCCTCATGACCTTGGCCAGAGGGCATACCCTCGTCTTGTAGACGTCGGTTATCTCGAAGCGGGTCGGGTCGAACTTGTTCCCCGTGCCCATGCTGCTTATGAGCCTTATGCCCTTCTCCTGGCACCATACAGCAAGGGCTATCTTTGAGGTTATGGTGTCGATGGCGTCCACGACGTAGTCAGCGTCCATCGGTATCAGCTCCTCCAGGTTGTCCGCCGATATGAAGTCCTTGTGTGTGACGACGCGGCAATCGGGGTTTATCCTGCCGATCCTCTCCTGCATGACGTCAACCTTGTACCTTCCGATCGTGCTGTGGTCTGCTATGATCTGCCTGTTCAGGTTGCTGATGCAGATCGTATCGACGTCCACCAGGATCAGGCTGCCTATACCCGACCTTGCGAGCGCCTCGGTGGCGAAGCTTCCCACGCCCCCGATGCCCAGGACGACAACCTTGCTGTGCCTGAGCTTCCTCACGCCTTCCCTGCCTACGAGCAGCTCTACCCTTGACAATGAATGCTCTGCCATGCTGTGCACCCCCTCAGCCTAGTACTTGCCCTTGTTCTGCTTCAGGCCTTCGCTGACGTACTTGGCGTACTCCACAGCAGAGAAAAGGGAGTGGTCCCTGTAGTTGCCGCATTCCTTAGCAGTGACAGCCGGCACCTCTGTCGACTTTGCCACCTTGTCCAGCGCCGCGATGAGCGCCTTCTTCATATCCTCCTCGCTGACGTCCCCCCAGATGGTGAGGTAGAAGCCCGTCCTGCAGCCCATGGGGGACATGTCGATTATGCCGTCTATCTCCTCCCTCAGGTAGCCCGCGAGCAGGTGCTCAAGGGTGTGTATAGCAGCGGAAGGCATGGCCTCCACGTTAGGCTGCACGAACCTCAGATCGAACTTCGTCACGAAGTCCCCCTTCTCGCCCTTGAAGAGCCCCGCCTTACGCACGAAAGGCGCAACGATTTTTGTATGGTCAAGTTCAAAGCTTTCTATCTTCATATGATTTCCCTCCTGAAATTGAAAATGTGGGCAAACAATCTGCCCACATCCATTATATACTATTTATGCTGTTTTATTAAGTGCGGGCGTAAAGCTTCTATTTTATGCTGTCGAGCGCCTGTGAGATGTCAGCAATGAGGTCCGCCTTGTCCTCGATTCCGCAGCTGATCCTGATCAGCTCCGCAGGGACCCCTGCTTCCTTGAGCTGCTCGTCGGTCATCTGGCGGTGCGTGCTCGTCGCTGGGTTGAGGCAGCAGGTGCGGGCATCCGCAACATGTGTTTCTATTGCTGCGATCTTGAGGTTCTTCATGAACACCTCTGCAGCAGCACGTCCGCCCTTGAGCCCGAACGACACTACGCCGCAGGACCCCTTTGGCAGGTATTTCTGAGCAAGCTCGTGGTATTTGTCACCAGGCAAGCCGCAGTAGTTGACGTAGGCGACCTCTGGATGGCTCTGCAGGAACTCCGCGACAGCCTGCCCGTTCTCACAGTGGCGCGGCATGCGCACATGAAGGGCTTCCAGTCCCAGGTTCAGTATGAAGGCGCTCTGCGGAGACTGGGCGGAACCCAGGTCCCTCATGAGCTGGGCAGTGCACTTTGTGATGAAGGCTCCCTCCTTGCCGAACTTTTCTGCATAGGTGATGCCGTGGTAGCTTTCGTCAGGCGTGCAGAGGCCAGGGAACTTGTCGGCATTGGCCATCCAGTCGAACTTGCCCGAGTCTACTATGGCTCCTCCAAGGGCTGCGCCGTGTCCGTCCATGTACTTCGTGGTCGAGTGGGTGACTATGTCGGCACCCCATTCGAAAGGACGGCAGTTCACAGGCGTAGCGAATGTGTTGTCCACTATAAGTGGGACTCCGTGGGCGTGGGCCGCCTTTGCAAACTTTTCGATGTCAAGAACAGTGAGCGCAGGATTTGCTATCGTCTCGCCGAAAACCAGCTTAGTGTTTGGCTTGAATGCCGCGTTCAGCTCTTCTTCCGTACAGTCTGGAGAAACGAACGTTGCGGTGACCCCCATCTTGGCCATGGTCACCGATATCAGGTTGTGGGTCCCTCCGTATATGCTCGAGGAGGAAACTATGTGGTCCCCGCAGTTGCAGATGTTGAACAGGGCGTAGAAGTTGGCAGCCTGTCCCGAGGAGGTCAGCATCGCTGCAGAGCCGCCTTCCATGTCCGCGATCTTTGCAGCTACGTAGTCGTTAGTAGGGTTCTGAAGCCTGCTGTAGAAGTAGCCTGTTGCTTCGAGGTCGAACAGCTTGCCCATGTCCTCGCTGGAGTCGTATTTGAAGGTTGTGCTCTGTATTATTGGAACCTGGCGCGGTTCCCCGTTGCCGGGCCTGTAGCCGGACTGCACACATTTTGTGCTCATTTTGTAATTGCTCATTTTAACAAATCCTTTCTGAAGATAATAAAAAAAGACTGCACCTATAAGGGTGCAGCCATTGATAGCACTATAAACGCATCCTTATCTCTCAGACATGTGTCTGCAGGAATTGGCACCTTGCATGCAAATGAATCATGCTGGTTGCCGGGCTTCATAGGGCCAGTCCCTCCGCCTCTCTAGATAAAAATATTTTGTTGTTGGTATATATTATATTTACTGCATCAGGCCTTGTCAACCCTTATTTGCACACGTCCACGTATTCCGCCCCCGTGAGCTTCTGAATGGACGAAGGCTTGATCTTCATCGCCCTGTATATGGAGCCGGCTGCCGGGTACACGAAATCGAACTGCGTAAGGGACTCGTCTATGTATACGTCCAGCTCGTTTTTAAGGCCGAAGGGGCAAACTCCGCCCACCGGATGCCCTGTTATTTCGGCGACCTCCTCCTGGTCTATAAACCTAGCCTTCGTCTTGAAATGGTCCTTGTACTTCCTGTTGTCAACCCTTGCGTCGCCCTTCATCACAATGAGGACATCCCTGTCCTTCACCCTGAAGGCCAGTGTCTTGGCTATCCTCGCAGGCTCCACGTTCAGGGTCTGGGAAGCGAGTTCCACCGTCGCCCCGCTCTCGCCAAGGTCAAAGGTGGGATCCTCTATCCCCCTGTCGCTGAAAAACTTCACTACACTTTCCACGCTCATGTAAAAAACCTCCCTCATAATTTAAAAACTAATGAGAGAGGCCTGAAATCTTTTTCTGCTCCCTCATCTTAAGCGGATATCTTCCGCACTGGAATTTGCACCTTATCAGGCTGATGAGCCTGACAGGTTGCAGAGATGTCATCGGGCCGGTCCCTCTATCTCTCTCGATGAGAATACTACTTTTTTTCAAAAATCATCTTACGCCTTCTGCTAAATTTTGTCAACCCCTTCCGGCGGACCGCACTTGAATACCGACCGGGATAAATATATCATTTAGTATGTGCATACATTGCGGAACGAATGAAAATGGGCTTGTAATGAAGCTTAATATACGGTATCCTGTAATGGGTTAATATGATGAGAATCCTATGCCCAATACAGGATATGCGCCAGCGGGATTCGCATGCTGGGCAATCTTTAAGAAGCGAAGGTAATTAGAATGACGAAAGATATCAATGAATACGATTGTTTAGTTGCAGGCTCCGGCTTCGCCGGGGCAGTCGCCGCCAGGGAGCTGGCAGAACGAGGTAACAAGAAGGTGCTGCTCGTGGAGAAGCGCGGCCACGTAGGCGGAAACTCCTACGACGAGCTTGATGCCGCCGGAATACTTATCCACAAATACGGCCCGCACATTTTCCACACAAACCAGGAAAGTGCGTACGCGTACCTGTCCCGCTTCACGGAGTGGAGAAACTACCAGCACGAGGTTGCAGGAAACGTCCACGGAATGCTGATACCCGTCCCCTTCAACCTTAACTCCCTGCACATGGTATACGACAAGGAGAAGGCTGACAGGCTGGAGAAGGTTCTTATCGAAACCTACGGGCTGGAGAAGAAGGTTACGATCCTCGAGCTGAGGAAGAACGAAAACCCTGAGCTTGCGGAGCTTGCCGAATACGTGTACAGGAACGTCTTCCTGTACTACACGCAGAAGCAGTGGGGGCTTTCCCCGGACCAGATAGATCCTGCTGTGACGGCAAGGGTTCCCGTCTTCATATCAAGGGACAACAGGTATTTCCAGGATACATACCAGGGCATGCCTCTCAAAGGCTACACCGCCCTTTTCGAAAACATGCTCGACCATCCGAACATAGATGTCGTCCTGAACACCGACGTCAGGGATGTCCTGACCTTCAACGGCGACGACCTGCTGCTCTACGGGAAGGCTTTCAGAGGGACGGTAATCTACACAGGTGCCGTGGACGAGCTCTTCGGCTGCAAGTTCGGCAGGCTCCCGTACAGGACACTTGATTTCCTCTTCGAGACTTTCGACATGGAGTGGTTCCAGGATTACGGCACGGTCAACTACACAGTCGACCAGGACTACACCAGGATCACAGAATTCAAGCACCTTACAGGCCAGGTCAACAAGGAGAAGACGACGATCATGAAGGAGTACCCTAAAGCGTACTCAGGCGCTGCGGGGGAGATACCTTACTATTCGATAAACAACCCTGAAAACGACGGGCTCTACGAGAAATACCGCCAGCTTACCTCAAGGTTCGCTGATTTCCACCTGCTCGGCAGGCTGGCCGAGTACAAGTACTACAATATGGACGCAATTGTTTTCCGCGCCCTTCAGCTGGCTGATTCACTTATACACAAGGAGGAGCAATAGATTGAAACTGATAACTTTTGCTGTACCCTGCTACAACTCTGCAGCATACATGAACAAATGCATCGACAGCCTTCTGGTTGCCGGCGACGACATAGAGATCATACTTATAAACGACGGCTCGAAGGATGACACCGGAAAGATAGCCGACGGCTACGCTTCTAGGTATCCGGACATAGTCCGGGCCATACACCAGGAGAACGGCGGCCACGGCGAAGGCGTGAACCAGGGCCTTAGGAACGCAACAGGGCTCTACTACAAGGTCGTCGACTCCGACGACTGGGTGGACGAAGACAGCCTCATGCTTGTCATGGGCAAGCTGAGGGAGTTCGCGGCAAGCGAAGCTCCTGTCGACCTGCTCATAACGAACTACGTCTACGAGCACGTGGAGGACAACACAAGCTTCACCCAGCAGTACCGCAGGACCTTCCCTGAGGACAGGATATTCACCTGGGAGGAGGTTGGCCGTTTCAAGCCTACGCAGTACCTGCTTATGCATTCGGTTATCTACAGGACCGAGGTGCTGAGGAAGTCCGGCATAGTGCTGCCCAAGCACACTTTCTACGTCGACAACATTTTCGTCTACCAGCCTCTTCCCGATGCGAAGACGATGTACTACCTGAACACGGACCTCTATAGGTACTTCATAGGACGAAGCGACCAGAGCGTAAACGAAAAAGTCATGCTCAAGAGGATCAACCAGCAGCTGAAGGTGACAAGGCTCATGATAGACTCTTACAACCTGGAGGAGCTCGGAAAAGCCCAGCCAAAGCTGGCGAACTACATGCTGAGGTACCTATCCATGATGATGGCCATCAGCACCGTCCTTCTCTCCGTTGACGGAAGCTACAAGGCCGTGCTCAAGCAGAAGGCCCTCTGGTCCTATCTCAGGAAAAGCAACCCTGTCACCTACAGGAAAATTAAGTACAGCTCCCTGGGCGGAATGACGAACATGCCTGGAAGGCTGGGCAGGAAGCTTACTGTAGACGCCTACAGGATAGCAAGAAGGGTGTATAAGTTCAACTAGAAAAACCTTGAATAAACATCAATGGCAGTTCGAACCCATTCGGTAGGTTCGAACTGCCATTGCTTGTTTTTTGCTATACAACAGTGCACCCTTCCCCTTTTAGGGCATCCACCGCCTTTTCAATGTCCTTCTCCCTTACGAGTATGTAGTCCGTGTCGTAGGTCGATACAGCGAATATGCTCACGCCTGCCTTGGCTAGCGCCGCGCTGATGGAGGCCAGTATCCCGACCAGCGAGAAATCAAGGGGCCCAAGGACCTTAAGTATCCTCCAATCCCTTTCGCAGATTGTCCCCTCAGGAATTCTTTCCTGGAGACATACCAGCGACAGCTCGTCCTCGGTCCTAGCGACCGAAAGGAAGCCTCCCCCGCTCGCCCAGGCCGGTACCGGCTCGTCGCTGCCCAGCCTGCAGACCCCGTATGTTCCCTCTAGAAGCTTGATCTTCAATTCCATGCTATCCCCTCCCAGGACTATTATAGCTAAAAGGGGGACGGTTAACAATTGTTTGCTTTCAGCAAACAGTTGTTAACCGTCCCCTTCCCCTAACTATTTGGGTATTGTATAATGTACTTAAAAACAAGCAAGGAAGTTTTTCTATGAAAAAATGCATAGTTTCAATAGTAGGCGCTGGCGGGAAAACTACACTCATGTTTTCCCTGGCAAGGCTTCTCGGAAGTACCGCCAAGGTGCTTGTCACAACCACAACGAAGATATACGTCCCCGACCCAGACCAGTACGACTACCTGGCTGTGGGCAGCTCGGATTTCGAAAGGTACAGCGGAACACCCTCCCGCGGGATATACGTTTACGGGAGAGCTGTCGGCGAAGATGGCAAGCTGCTGGGGCTGGAGCCGGCGGAGGTAGACAGCCTGGCGCCTTTCTTCGACTACGTCCTGGTCGAGAGCGACGGCGCAAGGCGCAAGCTCGTCAAGGGCTGGGGCGAAAACGAACCGGTTGTCTGCCAAAGCACGACCCACACCGTAGGCGTGCTCAACCTGAACGCCCTCGGCCTCACAGCAGACGCTGAAAACGTCCACAGGCTGGAGGAGTTCATGAAGCTCACAGGCGCCAGGCTGAACGAAAAGATCACAGAGGAACATCTCCTCTCGCTCGTATACCACAAAAACGGGTTATTCAAAAATTCGAGAGGCGAAAGGATAGTCTACCTTATACGCCCGGGGAGGTAATAATGATAAACGCAATAATTATGGCCTCCGGCTTCTCCCGAAGGATGGGGAGGAACAAGCTCCTGCTTCTCTACGAAGGGAAACCTCTGATAGACCACGTCATTGACCATGTGTCAGGCTCGGGCCTTGAAAGGGTTTTCCTCGTTTCTGGAAGCGAGGAAGTGCTCGAGCGCGGAAGGCTGAAGCACATAAGCACGATATTCAACGGCAGCGCCGAAGCAGGCCAGAGCGAGTCGGTAAAGGCGGGGATACTGAATTCACCGGAATGCGAAGGCTACATGTTCTTCGCCGGCGACCAGCCCCTCCTGGACGAGGATACCATAAGGCTCCTGGCGGATAGCTTCAGGTCGAACCCGGACAGCATAGTAGTCCCCGTGTTCGAGGGGCGAAAAGGCTCGCCTGTCATATTCCCTGCAAGGTTCAGGGACGAGCTCCTCGCGCTCGAAGGCGACACCGGAGGCAGGGAGCTCCTGAAAGCCCACCCGGACAGCGTGCTCAAGGTGGAGGTAAGGGAGGCCAGCATGCTTTTCGACATAGACACTCAAGAGGAATACATGGCCCTGACAGCTCATGTCCGCCGAAGCAGGGAGACCGTGGTCGTCCGCGGAGGAGGCGACATAGCGTCGGGCACCATCCATAAGCTGCACAGCTGTGGCTACAAGGTGCTGGTGCTCGAGACAGAAGCCCCCACCGCGATCAGGCGGGCAGTCTCCTTCTGCGAGGCCGTCTACGAGGGCTCAGCCTCCGTAGACGGCATAACCTCAAGGCTGGCAAGGACGCCCGAGGAGATAGGCCGCTGCTGGTCGGCCGGCGAGGTTCCTGTTGCAGTCGATCCACAAGGCGAACTCATAAAGCTTGTCAAGCCCATGGCGGTGGTCGACGCGATACTCGCAAAGAAGAACCTGGGCACGTCCAGGGCCATGGCTCCCATTACCATCGGCCTCGGCCCCGGCTTCACGGCAGGCAGCGACGTTGACGCAGTTATAGAGACGATGAGGGGCCACAGCCTGGGAAGGCTTATCTTCCAAGGCAGCGCGCTTCCCAACACCGGGATACCCGGCGAGATAGCCGGACATGACCTGGACAGGGTGATCCACAGCCCGGCCGAAGGGGCCATCCAGAATTTAGCCGAGATCGGCGACACCGTCCGCAAGGGCGACATAATAGCCATGGTGGAAGGCTGCCCTGCACGAGCCACCATCGACGGAGTGCTCAGGGGCATAATAAGGAACGGCACCAGGGTCTTCAAAGGGATGAAGATAGCAGACATAGACCCGAGGACAGGCGAAAGGCAGAACTGCTTTTCGATCTCGGAGAAGGCAAGAAATATAGCAGGAGGGGTACTGGAAGCAATACTCCATCTTCAAAATCAAGGAGGGTAAAACATGTTCACAATGATGAATCTGGTACAGCCGTCAACATTGGATGAAGCTTACGAAATTCTCATAAAAAGCAAAAACAACACTATCCTGGGAGGCTGCGGCTTCCTGAGGATGGGCTCGAAAAAGATAGCTACAGGAATAGAGCTGTCGAAGCTGAACCTGAACTACATCAGGGAGGAGGGGGGCTTCGTCGAGATCGGCGCATATGCCACGCTCAGGGACCTGGAGACCAGCACCGTGCTGAACAAGTACTTCAACGGAGCCGTCGCAGCAGCCGTTGCTGACCTTATCGGCGTCCAGTTCAGGAGCATCGTCACCGCAGGAGCTTCCGTCTTCTCAAAGTACGGCTTCTCAGACCCTCTCACGGCGCTGCTTGCGCTTGACTGCGAGGTCGAGCTCTTCAAGGGCGGCAGAATGCCTCTGAAGGAGTTCCTGGCAAGGCCATACGAGAAGGACATCCTGGTCAGGATATTCCTCAAAGCCGACGCCAGGAAGGCTGTCTACAAGAACTTCAGGAACGCCTCCTGCGACTACTCAATACTCAACGTATCGGTATCGAGGCTGGGCGACGATTTCAGGATAGTGGTCGGCGCAAGGCCGACAACGGCAAGGATAGCAGAGAAGGCATCCGCGTTCATCAGCGGGAAGGGCCTTGAAAGCTCAAAGGACGGATCGCTCATAGCCGAGGCTGCGAGGCTTGCCCAGGAGGAGCTTAACTTCGGAACGAACATGAGGGGCACCGCGGAGTACAGGAAGCAGCTGTGCGGCGTCCTCGTGGAAAGGGCTGTAAAGGAGGTATTGGAATGCAGATAAACGTTACGCTGAACGGCAAGAAAAAATCATTCGAGATAGAGAACAACGAGTTCCTGGCGGACACGCTCAGGAGCAACGGCATGCTGAGCATAAGGAAGGCCTGCAACACATCAAACTGCGGCCTCTGCACGGTGTGGATAGACGGGAAGCCTGTGCTCTCCTGCTCCCTGCTCGCAGTGAAGGCTGACGGGAAAAGCATAACAACGATCGAAGGCGTGCAGCCACAGGCGGAGGAGTTCGCAAGGATCCTCGTCGATGGCGGCGCGGACCAGTGCGGGTTCTGCAGCCCTGGTTTCATAATGACCGTCCTAGCGATGAAGAACGAGCTCTTGAACCCGACAGAGGAAGATATCATCCACTACCTGACCGGCAACCTGTGCAGGTGCACGGGCTACATTGGCCAGCTCAGGGCGGTAAAGAAATACATGGGGGTGGAATAGGATGAAGATCATAGGCAAAGCGATACCGAAGATAGACGGCATGGCGATAACCACTGGAAAGCCTGTATACACCGAGGATTTTTCAGTAAGCGACGCCCTCGTAATAAAGATACTCAGGAGCCCTCACGCCTTCGCGAAGATAACCTCCATAGACGTATCCAGGGCGGAGCAGCTCGAGGGAGTGGAGTGCGTCCTTACCTACAAGGACGTGCCGGACGCAAGGTTCACCCTTGCGGGCCAGTCCTACCCTGAGCCCTCCCCTTACGACAGGCTGATACTCGACCAGATAGTGAGGTACGCAGGAGACGAAGTTGCTATAGTCGCCGCTGTCGATGAGAATACAGCTCTGCATGCCCTGAAGCTGATCAAGGTGGAGTACGAGGTTTTCGAGCCCGTCCTCGATTTCGAGAAGGCTGCCGAAAGCGGCATCGTTGTCCACCCCGAGGACGACCTTCACTGCAACTTCGACATCGGCATGGAGAAGGACAGGAACATCGTGGCCAAGCACCATGTGGAGGCCGGAAACCTCGAGGAGGAGTTCGGAAAGTGCGACGTCGTAGTCGAGGGCACATACTACACCCAGGCGACGGCGCAGGCGATGATGGAGACTCACCGCTCCTACAGCTACCTCGACCATGCCGGAAGGCTCGTCGTGATATGCTCGACCCAGGTGCCTTTCCACGTCAAGAGGACTGTGGCAAGGGCCCTGAAGATGCCTTCGAGCATGGTAAGGGTAATAAAGCCTAGGATAGGCGGAGGCTTCGGCGCAAAACAGACCGGCTGCACAGAGATATTCTCCGCGATCGTCACAATGAAGACAGGCAAGCCGTCAAAGATAGTCTACGACAGGACAGAAACCTTCACCTCCTCGACCAGCAGGCACGGCATGAGGGTCAAGGTCAGGATGGGTGCGGACAAGGAAGGCTTCATAAAGGTCATAGACATCAATGGGCTGTCCGACACCGGGGCTTACGGCGAGCACGCCTCGACCACCTTCGGCCTCGTCGCCAGCAAGACCCTGCCTCTCTACAACAAGACTAAAGCAATAAGGTTCACAGGAAACGTTGTGTATACGAACAAGCCGTCCGGCGGAGCGTTCAGGGGCTACGGCGCTACCCAGGGAACCTTCGCAGTGGAGAGCACCATAAACAAGCTGGCCGAAAAGCTGGGAATGGACCCTACGGAGATAAGGCTTAAAAACATAATCAAGGAAGGCGAGAACTCGCTCTACCACTACGACCAGATGCTCGGAAGCACGGCGCTGCACCAGTGCATAGAGAAAGGAAAGAAGATGATAGGCTGGGACGGCAAGTTCCCTAGGACTGACCTGGGCAACGGCAAGGTTAGGGCAGTAGGCATGGCCGTGACGATGCAGGGTTCCGGAATAGAGAAGATTGACACCGCCTCTGCAGAGGTCAGGCTGAACGACGACGGGAACTACACGGTCCTCATCGGTTCGACCGACAATGGCACCGGAGGGGACACCATAATGGCTCAGATGGCCGCCGAGGTCCTCGAAACGGGCATGGACAGCATGACTGTGGTTTCAGCGGACACCGACACCTGTCCTTTCGATCCGGGCTCCTACGCATCCAGCGGGACCTACGTCACAGGCATGGCTGTTGTGATGGCCGCAACCGAGCTCAGGAACAGGATAATGGAAAGCGCGTCGAAGCACCTCGACGTGCCTGTCGAGAACCTGGAGTTCCTAGGCGACAGGGTCAAGGTCCTGAACAAGGATTTGAACATCAGCGTCAAGAACATTGCAGTCAAGGCGGTTCTAGGCCCGACGAAGAAGCAACTGACCGGCTATGCGACCTACGGAAGCCCGGTTTCCCCTCCTCCTTTCATAGCAGGCTTTGCCGAGGTGGAGGTCGACCTGGCCACCGGAAAATTCGACCTGGTCGACTACGTAGCCGTGGCGGACTGCGGGACAATAATCAACTCCAACCTGGCAAGGATACAGGTCGAGGGAGGAATCGTCCAGGGCATTGGCATGGCCATGTACGAGGATGTTCGCTACGACTACAAGGGGAGGCTTCAGACGAACACCTTCATGCAGTACAAGATCCCTTCAAGGAAGGACATAAGGAGCGTCAGGGTCGCATTCGAGGAAAGCTACGAGCCTACCGGTCCTTTCGGAGCAAAATCCATAGGCGAAGTGGTCATAAACACTCCTTCTCCTGCAATTGCGCATGCCGTATACAACGCTACCGGGGTCTGGATCTCAGCCCTTCCTATAACTCCTGAGAAGGTGTTCATGGGGATGAAAAGATAAGTTGATGAGTTAAAAAAACCACTGTGCTGCTCAGCTTCAAGCGGCACAGTGGTTTTCTTTTAAGTTTACGGACTTGATTTTGCCAGAACCTCAGCAGTTTTCCGCCTCACTAGCTCGAAGGCCTTGATGCAGAAGTATGCCGCCAGCATTATGACGTACGGCATAGCCGGGAAGAAATACCTGCTCATTGTGAAGAACGGAAGATAGACAGCCACGAAATACACTGCTGCAATTATCGGCAGGTAACCGACCACATTTTTTCTTCTGTCGAACATGAAAACGCCGGCTCCCAAGACGGCCAACCAGAGCAGCGCCTGATGGTAGCTCTTCTCCTTGACAGGCGGGACCAGGAACATCTGCTTCCAGTAGAAAGGCTCGTTGATCTGCAGCCTCGCCTTGCCGACAGTGTACCACCTTATGAATTCAAGCGGCTGCTTCGGGAAAAGGCTTTCCAGCCTGTACTTTGAGACGGCTATCTCAAGCTCGTTTCTCTCGAGCTCCGAAAGCTTCATGACGTTCGACTTGTAGTACGAGTAGTCAAGCCCGTCGGTAGCCATGGTGCTCTGGTCGTAGTTTATGAAGGTTCCCTGAAGCATGGGATTGCCTGTTGCCATGGTCAGAGGTATGAACCTGTGGAATAGGTTGTAGTTCCTTATCCACCAGGGGCTAAGCAAAAGGCAGAAGGTTATCGTCACCACAGCGGTGTACCTAACAGCATCCTTGAACTTCACCTTCATTATGATCCACATGAAAAGTATGAGCAGCGGGTAAGTGGCTATCGTGGGCCTGAACAGAGCCGCAAGCCCCAGGAACACACCTCCGGCTATGTACAGCTTCAGCCGGCCTTCGGAAAGGGCCCACACCGAGAAGCAGACTAGGCAAAGGACCAGGAACTTGAAGAGCGTTTCTGTGAGGATGAGGTTCGGAACCCATATCTCGGGCATGTATACAGTGTCGAGAACCACCGCCAGCGCCGCGGCTTTGCTGCCGAACAGCCTTCGCGCAGTGAAGAAAAGGAGAAGCAGCGACAGCACCTGTACGAAGCCCTGAGCCACCCTGAAGGCGGTCAGCCCCCCCATTTCGCCGAATATCTTCATGAAGAAAGCCAGCGTATAAGCGACGCCCGGCATCATGAACACGGTGGGGTTCGGAGGCTGGTGGTAAACGTAATTACCTGTCTGAGCCAGGATCCATGCGCTCCTTATGTATTTAACGTCGTCATTGTTGGGCTGGTTCAGATCCCCCAGCAGCGTGCTGTTTCCGTATTGAAATATTGATATCATTATCATGGCGAACAGCAAGATGCTGCACGCCGCCAGTATGACCTTGACGGTCTTTGTTTCTTCCTTTAAGCTGAACATTGGAACACCTGCCTTGTATCAATTGTATGCACAACCATTATACACCAATATCGCCACGCACTGTATACTGCTGAACATATTTGGAAAATTCCGATTAATTTGATTAAAGAAAATAGTATGTTATAATAAAGTCAATTCAATAAACAATGGAGGGATAATATCAATGATATCAGAAAAGATGAAAGCGGCTGTAAGCGGGAGTTCAGTAATCAGACAAATGTTTGAAGAAGGCAAAAGGCTTTCAGCGATTTACGGTGCGGACAACGTTTTTGACTTCAGCATCGGGAACCCTAACGCGGAGCCTCCTGAGAGCATTAAGATCGCGATCAAAGAGATCCTTGATACCGAAAGCCCTAACCTCATCCACGGCTACATGAACAACTCAGGGTACGAGGATGTAAGGGAAGCCATAGCGAATGACATCAACGAAAGGCATGGCCTTGACCTTACCTTCAAGAACATCTGTATGACTGTCGGAGCCGCTGGCGGACTTTCGATAGTATTCAAGACTATACTCAACCCTGATGACGAAGTCATAACTCTATCTCCTTATTTCGGCGAATACAGGAACTATGTTGAAGCATTCGGAGGAAAGCTCGTCATCGTCCCTACACATACAGGAACCTTCATGCCTGACCTCGCTGCGATAGAAGCAGCCATAACCCCTAAGACAAAGGCTATTATAATAAACAATCCTAACAACCCTACGGGAGTTGTATATAAAGAAGAAACAATCAAGGCGATAGCCGAACTCCTCAAGAGGAAGTCGGTTGAGTTCAAGACCTGCATATTCATCGTGTCAGACGAGCCTTACAGAGAGATCATATACGATGGAGTCAAGGTTCCTTACATGCTCAAATACTACGACAACGCGTTCATTGTATATTCCTACAGCAAGTCCCTCTCGCTGCCTGGGGAGCGCATAGGCTACGTAGCCTTCTCAAGCAAGATGGAAGATGCCGAAGACGTGGTTCTTGGCCTGAACATCGCAACAAGGACGATAGGCTATGTCAACGCGCCTTCTCTTTTCCAGAGGGTTATTGCAAAATGCCTCAACTCAGAGGTCGACACATATGTGTACCAGAAGAACAGGGACCTCCTGTACAACCACCTGGTGAGCCTAGGCTTCAGCTGCGTTAAGCCTGAAGGGGCGTTCTACCTGTTCGTCAAAGCTCTCATACCAGACGACGTAGCTTTTGCAGCTGCGGCTAAGAAGCACAACCTGCTGATTGTTCCGGGCTCGGCCTTCGGCTGCCCAGGCTACTTCAGGCTGGCGTACTGCACATCCTCCGAAAAGATCGAGAAGTCACTGGCCGCATGGACAAACCTTGCCAAGGACTTCCTGAACGAAGCCTGGACTTCGAAGGAGTTCAACGTTTACTAAGCTAAATAGTTTTGATTAATAAGAAAATCGCTCGTCTGCCGAGCGATTTTTTTGCTTTGCTGACCACTTAACGGCAATAACCTACCGCTTGCATCAGTTATGTTTACATCGGGTGCCTTGGTTTATATAATGAGAATGTGGGAGGGAGAATATGAGGATACGCATAGAAGAAGACAATACAATTGAAGAAGATGAAGTTGTGATCAGATGCAGTGAAGAAAATGAAGAAGTAAAAAATATAAAAGCAATGCTTGATGACTTCTTGTCTCTGAAAAAGCAGATTGCTTTTTACAGGGGCAGCACAGAATACCACCTTCCACTGAACGACATCCTATTTTTTGAGACTGATGAAAGCGGTGTATGTGCGCACACCGCCGACAGCATTTACGATGTGAAGTACAAGCTATACGAGCTGGAGGAGTTTCTCCCAGGATATTTTATGCGGGTCTCGAAATCAACAATCCTTAACACCAACAGCATTTACTCGATTACGCACAGCATTTCGTCCTCAAACAAGGTCGAATTCAAAGACACCCACAAGCAGGTATACGTATCAAGACATTATTACAAGCCGCTGAAAATAAAATTGTTAGAAAAGAGGAAATGACATGAAAAAAGAAAGAATATTTTGGGGGATCCTGTTCATATTGGCTGGTATTTTCCTTGTTGTCAACAAGCTGGGATATTTCCCCGACGTGAACCTGTTAAGTTTAATACTGACGGTTTTCCTGGCGGCTGTCATCTTCAGGAGCGTGATGTACAGGGACTTCGCCGGCATACTGTTCCCCATCGCCTTCCTTTGCATAATATACGACAAGCAGCTTGGCATAACCGCGATCACGCCCTGGACGGTCCTCCTGGCAGCCCTTTTCGGCAGCATCGGGCTTTCGATCATTTTCCCAAAGCATTATAACCGCAGCTACTATAAATATAAGAATGGGCAATACTTCAAAAAATCCGATATCAAGGATGAAAGCAATGTCACCTTCGACAACTCCTTCGGCACCAGCATCAAATACGTAAATACGGATGCTTTCGAGAAGGCGAATTTCAGCTGCTCCTTCGGAGCTCTGAAGGTGTACTTCGACAATGCGGTAATGAAGGGCAGCAGAGCAGTGGTCAGGGTTGACGCTTCCTTTTCAGGGGTGGAGCTGTACCTCCCAAAAACCTGGGGAATCGATGACAAAACCAGCGTGTTCCTGGGTTCCGTAAGCGAAAAGAACAGGGGCAGCCAGCTGACAACGAACACCCTTACTTTAATCGGAGACATCAGCTTTTCAGGAGTTGAGATAATTTATGTCTAGAAGGAGATAATAAAAAGAGGTCACCACGACCTCTTTATTTCGTAACAAAGGAAAAATGTTCACCTAATATCAATTTTTAGCCATCATTTTTTTGATTTTATATACGAATCTACTACCGATAGGATTATTCCAGTTGCAAACAAACAATAGCTAATTAATCTGTTTTCGCCAAAAATAATTCCAGCAACTATAAATCCAAATGCAATGGAAGCCAATGGACTGAGCCTTTTAGGTTTTGAATTTCTATTACCAATAACAACCAGAGTTAAGAACAAAATAATAATCAATACAGCTACGAATATTTGTGATGGCGTCATACATATCCCTCCTATTAATTCGCTTTTTTTGAAGAGTGCGTCATATCACCTTTTGAGTTCGCCTCAATTTATGTAATTATGGATGCTCTTTCTTTTCAGCGTAGACATTAACTAAATACCCAGAATAATATGTTGCTTGCCATTCTTCACTGCGATATGTTTGTTCAAAATCGTTTAACCATTGGAAGTAATGAGTTAATTCATGTGTTATCGAAAAAAGTATAGCAGCCAATGCGTTATCTTTTCCCCGTTTTCTTAAAAGTTCCTGGTAATCACCTGCCGCAATTCTTATATAAGGCTCAACAAATTTATCAAATGGTCCAAAAAATGTTCCTGTAACAAGTTCCCCACTCATAGATTTTATTCTTTCCTTCGATTTAATGTATATAGGAACCCTTATTGGAAAATAGTACATTTTTCTTAGCCAATTACAATATTCCTTACTTGCTCTTTTAATCTCACTATCAATATCCTTATCAAATTTCAACCGTAGTCCTACCCTACAATTGCTGTTTGAATATATAGATTCCCATTTATCACATTGCCAAGGATTCATATCTTTTCACCACTCAATTTTAATTAATTGATTCGTTATTCGTACAAGTGCTCCATTTTTGAATGATGTGCCCTGACTATAACATCATTAATAAAAATCCTATTCACCACTTGCATCTTCTCCTATCGGATTGTATAAAATCAGCAAAATGAAAATGAGGGGGATCATAACTATGTTTTCAACCATCCCCTTATTAATCCCAATAGATCTGAAATATTCATCGGTGTAAAAACCTATAGCAACTGTAGCTGCAATTAACGAAAGACCACAAGCAGCTATAATGCCCCTAAAACGTTTGTTTTGTTTATTATGATATTGCGAGCGTAACTGATATTTTTTATCAATTGGAGTGAATAAAATATTTGCTATTATTATCATTCCAAAGAATATTAATGCTTGCATTATTTCCCATCCCCCCTAATTAGGAATACCCTACTGAGACGTCAAATACTACAGTTCCGAACGTAACTTTATAAAAATTATATCATTTTCAACAACTTACTTAAACAGAGCCAAAATAAAAACATCGCTCTGTTCGCGAGCGATGTTTTTGCTTTTGAGCTTATCAGCACGTCCCGTGCGCCAGAAGCACCACCTTCTCACCTTCATGGTACAGCCTGTTGTACTCCGCGCAGGCTTCAGGCGTCTTAAGCACGAGGACCTTCTTTATGCCGTGGTCCAGGATGTAGTCCACTATCTTCTGCGGCACTTCCAGGACGCCGTCCGCCCCGTTACCAATGATGAGGATCTCGGCACCGGTGTCGAACACTGGCTTCACCATGCCCTTGTCCAGCTCGTGCCCCTGCCTCTCCTTCCAAGCCCTTACCTTGTCCTTGTAGAGGAAAATGTCCTTGCCCTGCTCTTTGCCGAAGACCACGAACCTTGCCCAGGAGTAATGCTCTATCGGGCCCCTCTTGTCGTCGAACATGATTTCCGCCTCCTCGCTAATCTTTTCCGCTATTCCCAGAAGCTTTTCAAGGTAATAGTACTTTATGAACTCGCCTTTTTCCGCCATCGCCCTTATCTCCCCGGGCCCGGCCCACTTCACTGTCTCAACCTCCTCGGCCTGAAGCGTCAGGCCGTCTATGTCCAGGTCCTGCCTCACCAGCCATATGTCGTCGAAACCGAAGGAGAACCTGTCCGTCATTACAAGCTCGGCTTTGCTCATGTCGAGGTCAAGGTCCAGCTCCTCCTTGGCCTCCCGAACGGCGGCATCCTCGCTGCTGTCTCCGGCGTGCGCCGCACCGGCTACTGCGCAGTCCCACATCCCGGGAAAAAGCTCCTTCCAGGGCTGTCTCTTCTGGATAAGAAAATCGCCGCTGACGTTCATTATCCAGACGTGAACCACCATGATGAAGTCCCCTTCCCTGACCTTCCTGCCTCTGACGTGGGTCCTTCCCGTCCTGACGCGGTATTCATCGTATACGTCCAGAATCTCCCCGTCCATGCTACTCCGCTATCCTGACGTAGAATTTCCTGTGCCTAGGCCCGTCGAATTCGCAGAAATAGATAGCCTGCCAGGTCCCAAGCTTCAGCCTGCCGTCCTCTATGATGACGGAGCAGGAGGAGCCCATGAGCGATGCCTTTATGTGTGCATGGGAGTTGCCCTCGGCATGCCTGTAGTTGCCAAGAACGGGGATGACCTTGTTGAGGCCCGAAATAATGTCGGCCGTGACGTCGGGATCGGCGTTCTCATTTATCGTGACCCCCGCGGTCGTGTGCGGTATGAACACGCAGGCTATCCCGCTGGACACTCCGCTTGCCTCCACTTCCTTCCTCACCGTTTCCGTTATGTCTATGAATTCCTGAGGCTTTTTCGTTACAAGTATGTGCTCGCTCATATTATCCCCATCCTTTTCCCCACTTTTTCGTATGCGGTCAAGGCCCTGTCAAGCATGTCTATGCTGTGGGCAGCTGTCGGCATGTTCCTTATCCTGGCCTTGCCCGAAGGGACAGTAGGGAAAACTATGGCCTTTGCATAAACACCTTCAAGGTAAAGCTCCCTGGCGAACCTCTGAGCTTTACCTTCATCACCGATTATGCACGGAGTTATAGGTGTTTCGCTGCTGCCTATGTCGAAGCCCAGCTCCTTCAGCTCTCGCTTGAGGTACCTCCCGTTCTGCCAGAGCGTGTCGTTCAGGTCCCTGCTGCCGGAAAGTATCCTGAGGGCTTCAAGGCAGCCTCCTGCGGCCCCGGGTGTCATGGCGGTGGAGAAGAGGAACGGCCTGGCCCTTACCTTAAGCCAGTCGATGAGCTCCTTCCTGCCTGCGACGTACCCCCCGATAACCCCTATCGCCTTGGACAGCGTGCCTATCTGGAAGTCGATCTTGTCCGAAAGTCCGAAGTGGGCGACCGTTCCCGCGCCTCCTCCGAGCACTCCCGAGCCGTGGGCGTCGTCTACGTAGGTTATGAGGTCAAGCTCCTCGGCGATTGCGACGATCTCTGGAAGCCTGGCTATGTCCCCGTCCATGGAGAAAACTCCGTCCGTGATTACCATCAGCTTGCCGTATTTCCCGCTGCTCCTGGCCTCCTCAGCCTTGGCCCTCAGGTCTTCCATGTCGGAGTGCCTGTACCTGATTATTGCCGCCCCGGAAAGCCTGCAGCCGTCTATTATCGACGCGTGGTTCAGCTCGTCGGAAAGTATGGCGTCGTTCCTGTCCATGACCGCAGCGATGGCGCCCATGTTGCAATTGAAGCCAGACTGGAAGGTCAGTGCGGCCTCCGTGTGCTTGAAGTCCGCCAGCTTCGTCTCGAGCTCGTCGTGGATCTCCAGCGTGCCGTTGATGGTCCTAACCGCTCCAGCGCCTGCGCCGAAGAGCCTGGTGGCCTCCACCGACGCGTTTATTACCCTGGGGTCGGCGGCGAGGCCCAGGTAGTTGTTTGAAGAAAGGTTTATGAGCTCCCTTCCGTTTATGGCAATTATCGGTCCGTTCGCCCCCTCCAGTGTGTCAATGACGCTGTAGAGCCCCCTGCTCTTCAGGTCCTCAAGATTGTCTGCGAGATACTTTTCCAAAGCTTTGCTCCCCATTTGAATCCCCCTCTGCTTTTGTATAGCCTAATTATACCATATGTCCATTTCAAGTCCATCCTCATGTACGCCCTTGCCAGCCTGGGCACCTCGATAATATGGATAGACAAGCATCTGTCGCCCGCAGGAAGGCATTTCTTAAAATATTTCACCCATCATGTATAACCCCTGGCCTTATGGGCATAATGCTAATAAAAATGCAAAGGGGAGTTTCATACATGACTGCAAACAGAGCCGAGGCAGCAAAGCTGCTTGAAAAAGGCCAGGCGCTTTTCGAGGATAACAGGATAGATGAGGCGTTCAGGCTGTTCAGCGGCGCCATAAGCCTGGACCCGGACTATGCCGAAGCTTATATTGTGAAGGCGGAAGCGCACATGGGAATGATGGAGATGGAGGAAGCCCAGGAGTGCATACGTACCTACCTGAAGTTTGACCCCGACAGCGAGAGGGCCTGCGGCGACCTGATGGACATCCACTACGAGTCCGGAGAGTTCGGGGAGTCCCTTGCCTGCTGCGACAAGCTGATCGCGGCCAGGTCCTCGGACCCCTACCTGTTCGCCATAAAGGCCTATCTCCTTTCGCACCTGGACAGGGTTGACGAATCGCTGCAGTATTACGACAGGGCTTTGGCACTAAAGCCTGATTTCTACGACGCCTGCTGCGACAAGGCGAACCTGCTCTCGGAATGCGGCTGCCACGGTGAATCGCTAGCCGTCTACAACAAGGCGATCAGCATGGACCCGGGAAAGGCCGAGGCTTACTTCGGCGCCGCCTGTACCTGCCATAAGCTGGGCTATCGGAATAAGGCCAGGTTCTTCATGCAGAAGGCTCATGAGCTGGAGCCCGAGGACGAGTTCATAAACATGCACATCAAGGTGATGCAGTAGCTTGAGGAATTGAAAGGCGCAGTGCTTTCCAGCACTGCGCCTTCTGTTTTTCATCTTTGGCCTTTATCATCTTGCCGGCCTGAAGCCCTTAAGCCTCAGGGCGTTCGTTACCACGGAAACGGAGCTGAAGCTCATAGCAGCCCCCGCTATCATCGGGCTCAGCAGCGGGCCGCCGAACAGGTGGAGCAGCCCCATCGCAACCGGTATGCCCACGGTATTGTAGCCGAAGGCCCAAAAGAGGTTCTGCTTGATGTTCCTGATCGTCTTCTTGCTCAGGTCTATGGCGGTTATGACGTCCATAAGGTCCCCCCTCATAAGGACAATGTCCGCGGACTCGATGGCGACGTCCGTACCCGAGCCTATGGCTATGCCCACGTCCGCCTGCGCCAGGGCCGGCGCGTCGTTTATGCCGTCCCCGACCATGGCGACCTTCCTGCCTTCAGCCTGCAGCTTCTTTATCTCCTCTGCCTTGTTCTCCGGAAGGACCTCCGCCAGTACCCTTTCGATCCCAACCTGCCTTCCTATCGCTTCGGCCGTCCTCCTGTTGTCCCCGGTGATCATGACCACCTCTATGCCCATCTCCTTCAGGCCAGCCACGGCCTTGACGCTGTTTGGCTTTACGGTGTCCGCCACAGCGATGATGCCTGCGAGCGTTCCTTCAGAGGAGATGTACATCGGCGTCTTACCTTCACCCGCGAGCCTCTGGGAAAGCTCCCACTTGTCGTCTATGTTTACGGCTCTGCCGTCCATGAGCTTCCTGTTGCCCATGGTGATGTTTTTCCCGTCTATGCTGACCTCTATGCCTTGGCCGGGTATAGCCCTGAAGCCGCTCACCGGCTTAAGCTCGAGCCCTCTCTCCTGAGCCGCCCTGACGATGGCTTCTCCGAGCGGGTGCTCCGAGCCCTTCTCCGCAGAAGCAGCAGCCTGAAGCAGCCAGCTCTCATCCCAGCCGCCGAAAGCCAATATGTCCGTCACGGCAGGCTTTCCTTCTGTGATAGTGCCAGTCTTGTCCAGCACCACGGTCTGCACCCTGTGCGCCGTCTCAAGCGCTGTTCCGCTTTTGATAAGCACGCCGTACTCGGCCCCCTTGCCCGTGCCCACCATTATGGCTGTCGGGGTTGCAAGTCCCAGCGCGCATGGGCAGGCGATGACCATGACCGCTATGAATATTGTCAGGCTGAACACCGCTGTCTCTCCGCTCAGGTACCAGGCAATGCCCGAGATGACCGCCAGCGCGATCACCACAGGGACGAAGTATCCGGCTATGGTGTCGGCAAGCCTTGCTATCGGCGCCTTCGAGCCCTGGGCGTCCTCCACCAGCTTTATTATCTGGGCCAGCGCAGTGTCCTTGCCTACCTTCGTGGCCCTGTACTTGATGCTTCCGTTCTTGTTTATGCTTGCCCCGATGACAGAGTCGCCCGGGTTCTTCTCGACAGGTATGCTTTCACCTGTGAGCATGGATTCGTCTACGGAGGTTGCACCTTCGACGACCTGCCCATCGACAGGCAGCTTCTCGCCCGGCCTCACGACTATGACGTCGCCGACCTCTACCTCTTCTATGCTGATCTCCTTCTCCTCTCCGGAGATTATCACCCTTGCGGTCTTCGGGGAAAGCCCCACCAGCTTCTTTATCGCCTCCGAGCTCTTTCCCTTGGATACCGCTTCGAAGTATTTTCCCAGCGTTACGAGTGTCAGTATGACTCCGGCTGACTCGAAGTACATGTCATGGGTGTAGCTGGTGTCGCCTGACAGTATCATGTAAACCGCAAAGAGCCCGTACAGGAAGGCCGCCGAGGTTCCTATGGCGATGAGGGAGTCCATGTTCGGGCTCCTCTTGGCCAATGTCCTGAAGCCAACGATATAGAACCTGCTGCCCATGACCACAACCGGTAGAACAAGCAGCAGCTGTACTATGGCGAAGTTCGCAGGGTTCATCATCGGGTCTATTACCTCCGGAAGAGGCAGACCCAGCATGTGCCCCATGGCGATGTACAGGAGCGGTACGGTGAACACGGCCGAGACGAGGAACTTGGTCCAGAGGCTCCTGGCCTCCTTCTCCTTGCCTTCCCTGTCGGCGTCTGCCCCCTGCTCCTCCTCGAAAGCCTTGTAGCCAGCTTTTTCGACGGCCTTCCTTATGTCCGGGAACCTGAGCTTTGAGGGCTCGTAGACCACGGTGAGCTTTTCAGTTGCCAGGTTGACGTTCGACTCTATGACCCCGTCAAGCTTCCTTGTAGCCCTCTCGATCGCCTTCGCGCAGGCAGCGCAGGTCATCCCCTCTATCCTGAAGCTCCTGGTTATTGCATCAAGGCTCGCCTTGTAGCCGGCCTTCTCCACAGCCTTCTGGATGTCCTCCACCGTAACCTTGGTTTCGTCGTAGGTGATGCTCAGCTTTTCGGTGGCCAGGTTCACGCTTGCCTCCTGAACGCCCTCCAGCTTCTTCGCTGCCCTTTCGACCGCTTTGGCGCAGGCCGCGCAGGTCATTCCCTCTATATTGAATGTTTTCGCTGTCATCCTACTTCCCTCCCATCTTGATGATTATGTCCATGATCTCGTCCAGCTTCTCCTCGCCGCCGCCCTCCTTAAGGGCGTCTGCAACGCAGTGGCTGAGATGCTGCCTCAGTATGAGCATGTTGGCCTTCTTAAGCAGCGACTGTGCGGCTATGATCTGGTTGGATATGTCGACGCAGTACCGCCCGTCCTCTATCATCTTCATAACCGCCTCGATCTGCCCCTTCGATATCTTTAGGGCCTTGAGTGCGTCCTTCTTTTCCTGGTTCACGCTGCCACCTCCCCCCCCACCCCCCGTGGGGGTGTATTCTATACCTTGATATTACACCCTTTGTTTTGAAAAGTCAACGAAAAAAAGATTGGGCATGAACCCAATCTCTTCTGTTTCAATGATTTTTATAGTATTATGAGGAGCTTGTCTATCATTGCGTCCATTTCCTCGTCCGTGCCGATGCTCACCCTCAGGTAGTTGTCGATGCCCGGCTTCTTGAAGTACCTCACGAGCACGCCCTCCTCCTTGAGCCTCTTGAATATTTCCTCTGCAGGGGTCTTGGCGTGGGTAATGAATATGAAGTTGGCCCTGGACGGTATGACCTTGAATCCCAGGTTCTCTAGCCTTTCCGTTATCCTGTCCCTGGTGGCCATAACCTTCTCCCTTGTCTCCTGGAAGTACTCGTCGTCCTTTATGGCTTCTGCAGCACCTGCCAGGGCCAGCCTGTCCAGCGTGTAGGAGTTTATGGAGTCCTTGACCCTTGTAAGGCCGTCGATGAGGTCGGAATGTCCGAAAGCCCAGCCGACCCTGAGCCCGGCAAGGGACCTGGATTTCGAGAGCGTCTGCACCACGAGCAGGTTGTCGTGCTTGTCCACAAGGTTAACCACGGATTCTGCCCCGAAGTCCACGTAGGCTTCGTCGACGATCACGACCTTGTCCCTGTTGTTCACCAGGATCATCTCTATGTCCCTGGCGGATATCGCCCTGGCGGTAGGCGCGTTGGGGTTCGGGATTATGACTCCGCCCTCGGCGTTGAAGAACTCCTCCACGGGTATCGAGAAGTCATCCTCGAGCGGAACGGTCCTGAAAGGTATGCTGAATATGTTGCAGTACACCGGATAGAAGCTGTAGGTCACACCTGGAAACAGGATCTCCTCGTCGTTGTTGAAAAAAGCCATGAAGGAGAACGCGAGTACCTCGTCCGAGCCGTTGCCCACGAAGACCTGGCTGCTCTTTAAGCCGTAGCTGTCTGCCAGGGTTTCCTTGAGGTCGGACGCAAGGGGATCGGGATACAGCTTCAGGCTGCTGTCAGCCGCAGCCTTTATCGCCTCCAGAACCCTGGGCGAAGGCGGGTAAGGGTTTTCGTTAGTATTGAGTTTGATGTATTTTTTGTCCTTAAGCTGTTCTCCCGGAACATACGGATCCAGCTTCGCAGCGAGTTTGCTCCAATATTTGCTCATTTTTCTTCACACAGCTTTCATTTTTTATTTATTAGTAAACATTATAATACATATTTATTCATAATAAAAGGACGGATTTGAAAAAATCCGCCCCGGTCTGCCTCTATTTTATGAAGGTGTTGCTGTCCAGCTCCCTGAAGGCAAGGTCCAGCTCCTCCCTGGTGTTCATTACTATCGGGCCCCCCCAGGCTATCGGTTCCCTTAGCGGCCTTGCCTGGAGCAGAAGGAACCTAATGCCTTCCCCGCCGGCCTTGACCATGAGCCTGTCGCCCTGTCCGAAGAGCACCGCCTCCTTTTCAGGGTAAAGCGTGCTGTCGTCGCCGCCTAAGTATGCCGATCCCTGAATAATATACAGGAATACGGTCGCCTCGCTGTCGGTGTCAAGCGACCATACGCCCCCGGCGTCGATCTCCACGTCGAGGTAGTCAGGCTTGATGAACCTCCCCTGAAAGGCTCCCCTGGTGCCCTTGTAGCTCCCGGCTATGACGTGCACCCTGCATTTTTCCTCTGCGATGACAGGGATCTGCTCCCTTTTGATGTCGCCGTAGGCCGGTGCGGTCATCTTGTGCTCAGCAGGCAGGTTGAGCCACAGCTGGGCTCCCAGCATCCTCCTGCTCGCCTTGGGCATCTCCTGGTGTATTATCCCCGAGCCGGCGGTCATCCACTGGCAGTCTCCGTCGAGGATGCTGCCCTTGTTCCCCAAGCTGTCCATGTGCTCAATGTCTCCGCTTATGAGGTAGGTTATGGTCTCGATCCCCCTGTGAGGGTGCCACGGGAAACCAGCCGTGTAGTCGTCTGGGTTTTCCGAATCGAAGGCGTCGAGCATAAGGAACGGATCGAAGTCCGCCGTGTCGCTGTGCCCCACCACTCTCACCAGGTGTACGCCGGCGCCGTCCACGGCTTTCTTCCCTTTGACGGTTTTTCTTACGGTTCTCAGGCTTGCCATTTTATCATTCCCCTTTCAAGCGTTTTATATCCTTGTTCTTTTCTAAAGTTTCACCGGCAGCTCTATCCTGAACTCAGAACCTTCGCCGAGCCTGCTGTCCACAGTAATCCTTCCTCCGTGCAGATCCACTATTGACTTTGCAAGGTGCAGGCCTATGCCGCTGCCTCCCTTGTTGCATCTGAGAGAGCCGTTGTCCCCCTGGTAGAACCTGTCGAAGATGCTGTCAAGATTTTCCTCATCGATGCCTATGCCGTTGTCCCTGACGGAGATCTCGACCTTGTCACCCTTGTCCGCCACCTTCACCAGGATATGTCCGCCCTCCCTCGAGAACTTCACGGAGTTAGATATGAGGTTCAGCACTATCCTGTCTATCCTTTCCGGATCGCAGGAGATGAACTTCTCTTCGGTGTCAGTGTCGAAAGTCATCTTGAGCCCCTTGTACTTGACGAAATCGGCTACGGAGTCGACCGTGTCCTCCACTAGGCTGACTATGTTCTCCTGCGTCAGGTTGAGCTTGAGGTAACCGGCCCTAATCTTTGAAAGGTCGGTCAGGTTGCTGATAAGCCTTGTAAGCCTGTAGCAGTTGTCCCTTATCGTCTTGGTTGAGCCGAGCATCCTTTCGGCGTTATCCTCCAGCAGGCCGTTCTTGAGGTAGTACTCGAACAGCTGGTTCGAGCTGAAGATGACGTTGAGGGGAGTCTTTAGCTCGTGTGATATGTTTGCGTAGAACTCCTCCTGCTTCAGGAGGTTACTTTCAGCCTCCTGCTTCTGCATGACCTCCTCTGTCACTTCGAAGGCCATTATCACGATCTCCTTTATCTGCCCGTCCTTGTCGCTGATAGCCTGGAAGAAGCGCTTCATGTAATGAGTCTCCCCGTCCAGATGGAACTTCATGACCTTCATCAGGAGCTTCCTGTCGCTTTGGAGAAGCTTAACCATGTCGTTCAGGAAGACCACCGTCTCGTCCTCACTGATGAACTTCAGCAGAACCCTGCCTTCCATTATCTCTTTCTTATCGATGCTTGGCCTTATCTTCTTAATTAAATTGTAGTAGCTGTCGTTCATCTTCTTAATGACGAGGTCAGGGTACGAAACCCTCATGACGTGGATTGCCGACTGGTCAATGAAGCGCCTGAAAATGTCCGCATCCTCGTCAGCGGCTGAAGCCAGTTTTTTCGCTTTCTTGTTGTAGAATATGAGCTCGTCGGAAAGGCTGCTGATTATAGCCTCCAGCTCCACCTTCTGCTGCCTTATGTTCTCCTTTTCGATGACCTTCTCGGTGACATCGACGCACTGCAGCACGATGTACCTGATCTCGTCGTTGTGGTATATCGGCATGTAGGACAGGTCCCAGTAGGTTGGCTTTTTGCCTGGATGGCGGTACTCCGCCTCGTACCTGAAGAACGGCCTTCCTTCGCCGACCTCCTCCATTACCTTTTCGAAAACTTTGTCCTTGAAATCCTCCGAGATGATGTCCGTGTATTTCTTCCCTACGGTTACTTCCTTCCTTGTGTTTGGAGAATCCCAGAACTTGAGGTAGTTGCTGTTTGCATCCAGGATGATCAGGTCCGGGTAGCTCAGGAGGGCAGT
The DNA here is from genome assembly GCA_002298915.1 of Clostridium sp. UBA699. Lineage (GTDB taxonomy): Bacteria > Bacillota > Clostridia > Clostridiales > Clostridiaceae > UBA699. Next base: position 31,300 of record DBML01000031.1, on the reverse strand, counting down.
CCTCATCTTGTTCTGCTCAAGGGGCTGCCTGAAGAGCTTCAGGTTCTCGTACAGCCTCGAGCCGGGCTTCTCCCTCAGTACATACCGGTACCTGTTCCCTCCCTCTTCGCATTTCCTGCGTATCTCCACCTCCCTCGGCTCCATGTCCTTCGTGAAGATGTAGGCGGTCTTCTTCTCCACGCCGCTGGCGCACTTGAGAAAACGGCCAGGTTCAAGCCTGAGGAGTTTGCACAGCTCCTCCACCGTGTTACCCAGGATCTCATCTTCCGAATAGCCTGTCAGCTTAAGGAACTCCTCGCTGGCACCGTCAACTTTTCCGTTCGAAACATTTATGTATGGCCTCTGTATATCTTTGCTCAATCTGTATCTCATTCATACCTCCAGGTCCGTCTGGTTGATCTTTGCGGACCATATCTATATTATATACAAGGTTGTCCTTTGCGTCACGCCCCATCAGAGAATGTTCGAACAAAGTGTTGTTGGGATGGATAACAACACTTTGTTCGAACATTCCACCATGACCCCTGAAGGCCATGGCTGCATTCCGGCGAAACAAAATACGCCGTGCATAAAGCACAGCGTATTCCCGAATTCCTATCATATTCTATTGCCGCCTATCTTTTTCTGCAGCTTCTCCAGTGAAATCCTCTTCTTTAGCAGAAGAGATATCCCCATCATCGCTGCCAGTATACCCACAGCTATGAAGAACTCCGGCGAGCTAACGTCCAGCGCCTTGTCCCCTAAGTTTGTGTACGCGATGACGCCTGGGATTATTCCAATCATTGTCGCCAGCATGTAGTCCAAATACCTTATCTTCGATAGCCCGGCACCGAAGCTGATCACGTTGAAAGGGATTATAGGTATAAGCCTGAGGACCAGTATGAGCAGGAATCCCCTGTTTTCCATTCCCTCCTCAAAGGAGCTGAACTTGCCCTTTAGGAACCTGTCCACGGCTCCCCTTCCCAGGAGCCTCGAAATATAGAAGGCCACCGTGGCGCCGACCACAGCCCCGATTATTGTATAGAGCGTCCCGTAGTATACTCCAAAGGCCATCCCTCCAGCGATCGCAATAATGGAACCTGCTGGGATTACAGAGAACATAGCCATGTACACCAGCGGTCCGAAAATCCCGCTGGACCTTATGTATTCCTTGAGCCCCTCCGCAGTAAGGTTGTCGAAAAGCCCTGACTGCCTGAAGAAAAGGTATACCAAAAACAGAGCGAGCAGGAATGCTGCTGTTATTACGTTTTTTCTGTTCAAAATTTTCATCCCACTGCCTCCGTCATCATACTTATTTTCACCAAAACAATTATATTGGTGCCGAGCCTCCAGGTCAAATAAGAAAATGTGATGCATGCGGTCCAAGCTATGCGATTTTCTGATATTGTTAACAATCAAAAAACTTCTTGTAAAATATCACATATTTTTCAAAACCGTGCTTTTAAGTGTTATAATTAGCATATCGAAATTATAGTACTGTGCCTTAAGGCGGATTGGAGAAGATTATTAAATGAAAAAGAAGATGACAAAAAGCTCGATTGTATTTTTTATCGCTGCAGCTTTCGTTGCTGTGGTAGGAACTGCATTATTGGTAAACAACGTATTGTTATACAACGATAACCTGACGATGTACGTCAGCCAGGGGTATTCCGTTGAGACTGTAACAGCCCAGCTGATACCTGCACAGCTGATACCGGGAGTGCTTGAGCCCCTCGGCACCATGTACGGCATAGCCTTCGCGCTCGCCGCTGCAGGGGTGATAAACAACAAGCTATCAAAGGTCCTTGACCTTTCAGAAGCTGCACCTGTGGAGATAGTCACGGAAGCTGTAGCCGCTGAAACTGCTGAAGGAAACGCAGAGGAAGTTGAAGTTGATGCTGCAGCAGAAGCAGAGGAAGCTGCGGTTGAACCTGCAGAGCTCGAGGTAGATAAAAAAGAAGAAGACGTCAAGGTTGTATAACTGAAACAGCCTGCACGGCAGCCTCCGAATGGACGGCTGCTTTTTCATGCACTTTTATTTATATTTATTCAGCATTTTTTATAAAAATTCATCAAACCCTCTTCCTTTTATTCCTTCTTTCTGATAAAATGAGAATAATTCTAAATTGCGCAAAAATAACAGGAGGGTTATCATGCCAAAAAGAACAGATATTAACAAAATTCTAATCATCGGATCTGGCCCAATCATAATAGGACAGGCCTGCGAATTCGACTATTCAGGCACTCAGGCCTGCAAAGCGCTTAGGAAATTAGGCTACAAGATAGTTCTCGTGAACTCGAACCCTGCAACTATAATGACTGACCCTGAGACTGCGGATATCACCTACATCGAACCGCTCAACGTAAAGACCCTTACAGAGATAATAGCAAAGGAACGTCCGGACGCTGTGCTCCCGAACCTTGGCGGGCAGTCCGCCCTGAACCTCTGCTCCGAGCTTGGCAAGGAAGGCGTTCTCGCTGAATACGGCGTGAAGGTTATAGGCGTTCAGCTCGATGCTATCGAGAGGGGCGAGGACAGAATAGCATTCAAGGAGACTATGAACAGGCTCGGCATCGAGATGCCTAAGAGCAAGGCTGCATATTCCATTGAGGAGGCCGAGGCCATAGCACAGGATCTTGGCTACCCGGTCGTAATCCGTCCCGCATACACCATGGGCGGCACCGGAGGCGGCCTGGTCTTCAACGTAGAGGAGCTTAAGACTGTCGCAAGCCGCGGCATAGCTGCAAGCATGGTCGGACAGATCCTCGTCGAGGAATCAGTACTCGGCTGGGAGGAGCTCGAGCTCGAGGTCGTCAGGGACTCGAAAAACCAGATGATAACGATCTGCTTCATCGAGAACATAGATGCCATCGGCGTGCACACAGGGGACTCCTTCTGCTCGGCGCCTATGCTCACGATAAGCGAGGAGCTCCAGAAGAGGCTCCAGAAATACGCCTACGACGTTGTCGAGGCAATAGAGGTAGTCGGAGGAACGAACGTGCAGTTCGCCCACGATCCTAAGACAGGAAGGGTCGTAATCATAGAGATCAACCCTCGTACCTCGCGTTCATCGGCCCTGGCCTCGAAGGCCACAGGCTTCCCGATCGCACTCATCTCGTCGATGCTGGCTGCAGGTCTTACCCTCGACGAGATCCCGTACTGGAAGGAAGGCACGCTGGATAAATATGCACCTTCCGGAGACTACGTAGTTATTAAGTTCGCAAGATGGGCATTCGAGAAGTTCCCTGGATCGCAGGACATCCTCGGCACGCAGATGAAAGCAGTCGGAGAGGTCATGAGCATAGGGAAGAACTACAAGGAAGCCCTCCAGAAGGCTATACGCTCACTGGAGATCGGAAGGTACGGCCTGGGCTTTGCCAAGGACTTCAACCAGCTCAGCCTTGAGGAGCTGATGGCCAAGCTAGCGGTGCCTACTAGCGAAAGGCAGTTCATAATGTACGAAGCCCTGAGAAAGGGAGCCGACATAGAGGAGCTCTACAAGCTCACCTACATCAAACCGTACTTCCTTCAGCAGATGAAGGAGCTGGTCATGCTCGAAGAGGAGATCCTGAAGCACAAGGGAAATATGCTCCCTGCAGACCTCCTCACCGCAGCAAAGAAGGACGGCTTCTCGGACAAATACCTGGCAAAGCTTCTTGCGCTGCCTGAGGCGGACGTGAGGAAAGCCAGAACGGAAATCGGAGTCGTGGAGGGCTGGGAGGCAGTCCCTGTAAGCGGCGTGGAAAACGCTTCCTACTACTTCTCCACCTACAACCAGCCTGACAAGACGACTGCGAGCGACAAGCCTAAGGTGCTGATCCTCGGAGGCGGACCAAACAGGATAGGCCAGGGAATAGAGTTCGACTACTGCTGCGTGCACACAGCCTTCGCGCTGAGGGACCTGGGCTACGAGACTGTAATAGTCAACTGCAACCCTGAGACCGTTTCAACGGACTACGACACTTCAGACAAGCTTTACTTCGAGCCTCTGACAGTGGAGGACGTGCTCAGCATATACGAAAAGGAGAAGCCGATCGGCGTTATTGTCCAGTTCGGCGGACAGACACCTCTCAACATTGCCGACGAGCTCGAGGCTGCAGGGGTGAAGATACTCGGAACCTCGCCAAAGACTATAGACATGGCAGAAGACAGGGACATGTTCAAGAAGATGATGGAGAAGCTCGAGATCCCTATGCCTGAATCCGGAATGGCCGTAACCCTCGAGGATGCGCATGCCATAGCCGACAAGCTCGGCTACCCGCTCATGGTAAGACCTTCCTACGTCCTAGGCGGACGAGGAATGGAGGTAGTTCACGACTCATCCATGCTTGAGAAGTACATGCTGGCTGCGGTCGGAGTGACCCCTGAGAGACCTATCCTTATAGACAGGTTCCTCTCAAACGCTGTCGAGGCGGAGGCGGACGCCATATCCGACGGAACGAACGTATTCGTGCCTACAGTCATGCAGCACATAGAGCTCGCAGGAATCCACTCTGGAGACTCTGCCTGCGTTATACCTCCTGTGAGCATAGCGCCTGAACATGTTGCGACTATAGTGGAGTACACACAGAAGATAGCCAAGGAGCTCAACGTTATCGGGCTCATGAACATGCAGTACGCAATAGAGAAAGACAAGGTTTATGTGCTTGAGGCAAACCCAAGGGCATCAAGAACCGTCCCTCTTGTTTCGAAGGTGTGCAACATCTCCATGGCAAGGATAGCCACCGAGATAATAATGGCCGACTACGAAGGCAAGGAGAAATCCATAGTCAAGAAGCTCGTCCACAAGAACATCCCTCACTTCGGAGTAAAGGAAGCGGTGTTCCCGTTCAACATGTTCCCTGAAGTGGACCCTATACTAGGACCTGAAATGCGTTCGACGGGAGAGGTCCTCGGAATAGCGGACTCCTTCGGAATGGCCTTCTGGAAGGCGCAGGAGGCAACGCAGGTTATGCTGCCAACCTCAGGAACTGTTTTCATGAGCATAAGCGACAATGACAAGCCATACAGCGTTGAGGTTGCGAAGAAATTCGCGGACCTTGGCTTCACGATAAAGGCAACCTCCGGCACCCACAAGTTCCTCAAGGAGCACGGCGTGGCAACTGAGGAGATACACAAGCTGACAGAGGGAAGGCCAAACATAATCGACGCAATAAAGAACAGGGAGATAAGCCTCGTAATCAACACCCCTGGAACAATGCGCAGCCAGACTGACGCTTCAACAATAAGAAAGGCCGCAATAAAGAGCAAGGTTCCGCGCGTTACCACTATAACAAGCGCCCTTGCCTGCGCCGAAGGCATAGCTGCATACAACGCAGCCAAGTCGAAAGTGAACGTCAAATCAATACAGGCTTACCATTCGGACATAAAATAAGGCTACACATGAATGAGGGCTGCCGGCAATCTCGCCGGCAGCCCTAAAATTTTATCTTTGTTTCCCAATTTTCAAGGCAAGGAAAATCCCCAGGAAAGCTCCAAGAAGTAGGCCGATAATGGCACCGATTTGACCGGTTGCTTCATACCCTTGCTGTCCGTTGAATACAAAGTTTTGAAAAAAGTTTCCGCCAATAAAAGCTCCAGCAAACAAACCAAGTATCGAGCCAAGCAAAGCGACCACAACTCCTCCAATTGCTCCTTTAATAAGTTTCATCACCATCGACAACCACCTCTTACTATGATTCTATTTTATTTGCAAACCAGCAAATATCAATTACCTCATATATTTTTATTATCTACATAAAGGTAATCTTTAAAAAACATTCTAGATATGCGTGGATATCTATCCATCCTTCTAACAAAATAAATCGCTGCAACAGGATAAATTATTGCAAAAGCAAAAGAAATTGAGGCAAGGAAAAAAAGTGCAACCCTAGCACTTGATTCACAATTATCATAAAATAGAGCGGTAGCCAAAAAAAATATCGCAATAACTGACATAAGGATTGAAAAAAAGGCTAAAGAAATTATTGCATCAGAATCTTTAACATTACCATTAAAAATGTTTTTCATACTTTCACCTCTAACATAATTCTATTTTGACTTGCAAACCAACATATGACATTAAAAAACGCACACTTTAGAAATGCATCTTCCTTTATCTGGATTTTTTAAATTATTAAATACTATAATTAGCGAATATATTAAAATGCTTGAAATAAAAATGTTTCTACATTGTCCCAAGACTCAATAATCTGCCAATCTTCATGTGACACTCTGAAAACTTGTTTTTCTTCATTCAAAATAACCACATCACCATCTGCGCATTTGGCTATCGCTATTCCTTGGATAGGTTCCAAACCTTCTTCATACTTCATTAATTCAACAAATTCTTTTGTTTGCATAACACTTTCTTTATATGCTAGTAGCGTGTATTCATTTGAAATCGCTGCGCCATCAGATATCTTATAGTATGGAATCATAATTTCGTAAATAGTACCAATTAGGTCCTCGCAATATCTTCTAGAAAGAGGTTTATTGAAGTATTCTTTTTCTTCTTTCTTTTGTTTACGCAAAGCTTTAAGAACTTCCTTTTCACTTATCTTTCTATCTGAACGAGGTGTTTTCATAAATTCTTCATAACACGTCTGGCTGTTATGGATTTCCTCTTCGCTTACCTTTAATAGTTCCTCACTCGCATATTCTTGATATTCTTCTGGAACCTCAGTAACCAAACTTATCATTTTCAAATCAGATTTAGAGATTATTCTTTTCTGAAGCAGCGCTTCGGCAACTCTTTTTCTAATCAAAAAACCTTCTTCCACATAATCCGGTTTGTGGTATTTATAATATGAGAAATCGGTCGAAGGCAAATCTGTCCTTTTAATTACTATGGGAATATTGATTTCTAACTTATAGAACACGGACGATAATTTGGGCAAACTCCCTCCAAGTTTGTTTAGACTGGCTCTATCATTAACACTATTTATTGATAGATTATTGCAGGAATAAAAATATGGGGTTTTGTCTGAAAAATAAACCTTAAAGTATTGCTCTGATTTGTATTTTCCAACATCTCTAAACCATTCGAATTTAATACCTGAGAACTGCTCTTCTATACACGCTTTACGGAATTCGTTCGAAACGGTCGCCATAGTATAGTCATCATACTCATATATGTAATTGCAATTTTTCGGTATTTTATAGGCTACAATTTCCTTGTCACTCTCCTGATAAGAAGCATTAATCCACTTCAAATCCAATATGTACCAATCACTCTCCCCCAAAGAAAATGCTCGCCTATAGATTCCTCTTAACCCCTGTACCTCGACACTGTTATTTTCTTTATATTGCTTCATTTTTGCCAAAATATTATCCAGATTAGAATCACCAAGGTTATAATCACACCAACCGACGTAATCGCATTTTAGTCCAAGGGAGTGAACAAAATCTCGATTTCTGCTATATGCTTCTTCATCCTTACATATATTCCAATCTCTATCGATTATCCAAGTTAAATTTTCTTCCATAGTGTTCTCCTAAAATTAATTGATAAAATAATGTTGATCATTGAATTCCATGTCTTTTATGTTGATATTTTAAATTTGGGTTAGGTATATCTTTCTAAAACGCTTTTACCTGCATTACTGTAAAACATAAGAGATTGCGTCTCAACTTAAGAAATTTCCGAAGACTTCATTCAATGCACTTTCATTAACTCCATTATGTGCTTTCCACCAACTAATTGGATAATGCCAATCATTAGCCTTTCCAACAGCTGGAGGATCTCTATAAAACATTGGAACAAATTTATCAAGAAAACCTTTGTGTTCAGGAGTTTCTAGGATACTGCAAATCCCAAGTATGCTTAATATCATTTCCCTTTCTGCTTTATTAGACGGAATTATTGAAGAAATCATTTTCTCAAAATCTCTTGGTCCGCCACTTTGAATGTCTTTTGCTATCTTTATTATTTCTTTAAATAATTCAATATCCTTATCGGAAGGAGTAACCAATGGCAATTTTTTAAACTGAATTAAATCAAACATAGCATATGATAAATGGTCATGCCTTACACCACCCCATTTATACCTTTCAAAATTATAAACATCCCAAGTGCGTTTTAAACTATTATTTTCTAATTCATTAAACCCGCAAATATTGCAATAAGTTTTATCTGTGCATCTATGATCAGGAATACTTCTAGAATAAATATAACTTCCTAATGCTGATCTATATTCTAACGCTCTTGTGCTTAGGCTATAAAGAAAAGCAGACACCACATGGTTCAAATCAATTTCAATACAAAGCCTCCTTGTATTCTCAATAGTTTCATCATGGGAATATTGAGATGGAGCGAACATGGCCCCTTGCTGCATTGCATACATGCGGTCATCCTCAGAAATTATCCCATCTTTCCAACCACCACTACCCCAATATGCTTTTAGCAATATATTTTTTGCTTTATTATCCATCTAACCACCCCTGATTTCTTTTTTACGTTTTGCCCTAAAATAATAAGCAATTTAATCGATGCTCCACTTTTTTTAGAATTCACTTATCTGGATTTTGAATAAAATAAAACCAAGGTAGTCCGTATTTATCTAGCTCTGGTTCGCAAGGCTCGTACCAATCTCTATCACTTTTGCCTGGCTCAGCACGCATACAAACTCCAAATGCTTCGTCACATTTATTATCTTCTTCTGACCAAAGGAAGCAGAATGTTTTGGGACATATGTCTATAGGAGGTTTTTCATTTTTATTCCATTTTTCCATTAAGTATCTCCTCATAAAAACTAACAATTCGCCATTCAAATTAATTCTCTATACCACAAAGTATAAGAATTCATAGAAAAAACCTGCCGATTTCATCAATTAAGTTTTCTAATTCGAAGCCATATTCAGTTGGTGTATAGTTCTTATCAAATCCTTTTTGTAAAAGTTCGTTAAGAACTACATCTCTAAGGTCATTATATATTTCTTCATTAAAATCATTATTATCAATTATATAAATCAAATCAGGTCTGTGTTCTTTTAAGATTATTTTTAGAAGGCTATAAGACTTTTGAGGAAGACTTATCATACTCTTTTTCTCCTTTTCAATTTATTAAAAAGTCTTATTAAGGAGTAACCTACAGCTTCGTCTCAAAAAGAATAATTTTAACATATTGATATTTATTTAGCAGGTTCGCCATTAATCCATTGGCCCGTGTATTTAACCTCACCGTCAGATTTGTAGTAAGTACCCTGGCCATTGAATTTGTCATTCTTCCACTCACCAACATATTTATCACCAAACGAATATACACATGTTCCCTGTCCATTGCGCATGTCATCCTTAAATTCTCCCACATATTTTGTTCCGTCAGCCCAAGTATAGGTCCCCTGTCCGTCCTTCTTTCCGTTCTTAAATTCTCCGACATACTCATCGCCATTCCATTTAGACCCATCGCCCCAGGTGTATGTTCCTAGACCATTCTGCTGATCATCCTTATATTCTCCCACGTACTTATTGCCGCTCGCATAGTAATATGTTCCATGTCCGCTCTTATTGCCAGCCTTCCAATCTCCAACATACACATCGCCATATGACCATGTGTATGTTCCCTGTCCATCTGGCAATCCATTCTTCCATTCTCCTTCATATTTATCTCCATTAGGCCATATGTATGTTCCCTGGCCGTCACCTGGAGTTTTTGGAGATGAACATCCAACGAAAAAGAATGACAAGATAAGCGCAAGGGTTACAGCCATACCACACAGTTGTTTCTTCATTGCTATACACCGCCTATAAAGAAAAGTTTAGCTTGTTTTTCAATAGTCGATAATCAAATCGTTGATGGTCGCAACAATGTACAATCTTAACCACTTGATGCAATTGACCTTCTAACAATATTATAGGGCACCGGGAATAATTATGTATACATACAAAAGAGATATCGCCTGCATTTTAACAAATGCCGGCGGTATCTCTTTCGACCCGATCCTATTTGTCAGCTTCCCCTGCAAGGTACTCCAGTATCTCCCCGGCGTTCGTGTCCGGCTTGACCTTCGGGTAAACCTTCTCTATCTTCCCCTTCTCGGATATGATGTACGTGGTCCTAACCACTCCCATGCTCGTCTTGCCGTACATCTTCTTTTCCTGCCATACGCCGTATTTCTTTATGACCTCGGTGTCTGGGTCCGACAGCAGTATGAAAGGAAGGCCGTTCTTCTCCGCGAACTTGAAATGCGAAGCCACGCTGTCCTTGCTTATGCCTATGACCACAACGTCCTTCGCCTTGAAATCTTCGTAAGCCTCCTTGAAGGCCAGGGCCTCCCTTGTGCAGCCCGGCGTGTTATCCCTCGGGTAGAAGTACAGCACTACCTTCTTGCCCTTGAAATCCTTCAGGCTCACCTTGTTGCCCGTGCTGTCCTCCAGAGTGAAATCCGGAGCCTTCGTTCCAACTTCCAACATTTCCATTCCTCCTTTGCTTCGCTCTGCTTTTTCTGCGGAGCGTCAGATCTTATATACTATATGGCGGGCAGATCGACGTGATGTATCTCGGTGTAGTGCTGCTTCCCCTCGACCCTCTCGGATTTCATAAGACTGATCCTGTCAACCTTCATCCTTCCCTCGATCTCTATGACCTCCTTGGAGAACTCCTCGAAATCGAAGTCCGGTTTCAGGACGACGTTCCTTCCCAGAGTAAGGTGAGGCGTGTACTCCCTCTTCTCTACCTCGAAGCCAGCTTCCCTCAGCGCTTCGGAGAGCTGGAAGTTGATCGACTTCAGCATGGCGTTCCTCCTCAGGCCGACGAAGTAGGTCTCGCTGCCGTGCCGTCTGAACTTGCCTATGCTTCTGAACTTAAGCTCGAAAGGCTCCGCAACCAGCCTGTCCATGGCCACCTTGACGGCCTCGTCGTTCTCTGTCTCTCCTATGAACACAACCGTTATATGCATGTTTTCGGGGTGCGGGAACCTGCCCCTTATGGTGTTCTTCCTCAGCTCCTCCACCTTTTTGTAATACTCGCGGACAAGCTCCTCATCCAGGTTTATCGATATGAACAGTCTCATGGCGGCCACCTACACGTTCCCGATGTACACGTTGTTCAGATACTCGCTGGCTATGCTCTGGAGATCCGTCAGCGTGTTTAACGGTGTCATCGGCCTGTCCTGCATGTTGTACCTCGGGAAGAACCTGGAGAGATGGAGAGGTATGTCCGGAGACAGTGATGCAAGCCAGCTGGCCATCTCCCTCATCTCCTCCGGGGAATCGTTAAGCCCAGGTATGACGAGTGTGGTGACCTCCACGTGGCATTTCTTCGATGCGGCCGAGATCGTAGCCTTGACGCTTTCGAGCTTACCTTTGGCTATGTCCCTGTAGAAGCTTTCGCTGTACCCCTTCAAGTCGATGTTCATCGCATCGATGTAGGGAAGGATGTTCTCCAGAGGTTCCTGGTTTATGAAGCCGTTGGTGACAAGCACGTTCAGCAGGCCCTTCTCCCTTGCAAGCTTCGCGGTCTCGTAGACGAACTCGTACCAGATTGTCGGCTCATTGTAGGTGTAGGCGATGCCTATGTTGCCCTGCGGCACCATGCTCAGGGCCTTGCCTACCAGCTGCTCGCTCGTTATGTCTGCCGTCTCCGCCTTTTCAATGCTTGTCATAGATATGCTGTAGTTCTGGCAGAACGGGCACCTGAAGTTGCAGCCGACAGAGCCGGCCGACAGTATATACGTCCCCGGATGGAACTTGTAGAGCGGCTTCTTCTCAATCGGGTCGAAGGCTATAGACGACACCTTCCCGTAGATAAGGGAGTAGAGGATCCCTTCCGTGTTCTTCCTCACCCCGCATATCCCTACGGCCCCTGGCTTTATGAGGCAGTTGTGCGGGCAGAGAACGCATCTCACGTTGCCGTCCTGAAGCTTCTCGTAGTACATGGCCTCCTTAAGCTTTTCCAATGAAAACACCTCCTTCTATCTGTACCGTATTACCTCGAACCTTTCCAGCTCGAACTCCTCGCTGTCACCTATGCCTGCCTTCCTGAGCGCTATCTTCACCTGGTCCACGGGAGTGTCCACCCCCTCAAGGTTAGGCAGGAGCAGCCCGCGCCTGTAGCCTTTGGTGACGATGACGCCGTACCTCTTCACGTCGAGCTCCTCAAGGCTCATGATCCTCTCAGGCTCGGACAGCACGTCCACGGAGTACCTCAGCATGTGGAGCTCTTCCTCGATGACCGCCTCGAAGCGCGGGTCCACGGTTCCCGAGCTGATGGCATTGCTTATTATCTCCTCGGCTATGTTCTCCTTCGTAGGCGAGATGGTGCCGATGCAGCCCCGCAGCTGGCCCTTTATCTTCAGCGACACGAAAACGCCAGCCTTCGTCTTGAGCATCTCCTCCTGGACCCAGTCCGGTATTTCAATCAGCTTACCTTCCTTTACGTATGTCTCGAGGGATTCCCTTGCCAGCTTTACGTGTATGCTCTCGTCTTCCGGCGGGTCTATCTTCGCCACCAGGTAGCCCACCCCGTAAGGCCCTTCGTAGGAATACACGGTGTTCTGCAGCTTCTTGCCGTCCATCGCCCCCAGCATCATTATTATGGACCTGGTCCCGCATTCACCTGCAGCTTCCATAAGGTCGATGTCAAGGTTCAGAAGCCCTTCGACATCGCCGCTGCCTATCTTGTCCACAAGGAATTCGTCGTACTTCTTCCCGGAAGGGCTGTAGCCTGCCGGGGCGTCCGGAATGAGCCTGTGGGATAAGTCACCGCTGGCTACGTAGACGACGTCCTCGTCGAGCTCGGCAACCGCCTCAGCGATGCACTTGCCCAGCTCGTACAGCTCGTCGAAGGCCATGAAAGGCGTCGACAGGTGCACAAGCCTGAACCCCTTCAGCTCCTGCGAGATGAAGAAGAGAGGCACCAGCGCGCCGTGGTCAAGGGAGTCAGCTATGCCGTGCTGCCGCTTCATCCCCGCGCTCAGCCCGCCCGCGTTTATACCCGCAAGCCTGGCCTTCTCCCCTATCAGCTCTGCCAGCTCCTCGTTGTTGATGAAGCTCAGCTGCGTGGCCGGGTCTCCGAAGTTCGAAAAATTTCCGTACAGCTCCCTTCCGTCGGAAATGTACAAGTAATCACTGAAAGCCGGGGCATGGGGCGACGATATTATTATGGTCGACGGGTTGTCTGCAGCTATATCAGCTGCGGCCCTCTTCATGGCCTCCACGGTGTTCCTCGCCTCCTCGTACCTTCCCACGGCGACCCCGGGCACGGCGAGCGGCGGATGAGGCATTATATAACTGTTAACTATCCTGCCCATAGCTTCAAACCTCCTTTAGCGTGTATATATATATAAATGATACTACTAATTGTTTGAATCTTCAATCAATATACATTGACTTTTAGAAATGCTGGAATTATATTTATCTTAATGGGGGTGTTAATAATGTCAAATGTAGAAAAAACGAATGAAAATTTATTGAAATGCAAATGCAAGGTATGCCCGAGCTACGAGTTCACCTGCAAGCTCATGTCCATACCGGGTAACCTAATACTGCTGGTCAGCGACAAGTCCGAAAAGGTCCACGCGGAGACCATGTTCTGCGCGTTCGAGAAGAGCAGCTGCATAGACACCGAGAAGGGCTGCCTGTGCGGTGGCTGCGAGGTCCACAAGAAGTACGGCCTAGAAAAGATGTACTTCTGCCTTGCTGACGGAGGGAAATAGGGTGACGACATGGGATTGACGATAAAGACCTTTCACATAAGTGACGTTTCCTTCGGCGGCAGGAACACCGTCGGCACGGACGGCAGGATGACAGTAAACAGTGATGTCCTGGAGGAGATATGCCGTGACGAGCCACTCATAGAGGGCATAGACATCCAGATAATCATGCCCTTCGATCATGACAGGTTAACCAACGCGATCATAGACATAATGCCGATCTCCGCAAAAGCGCTTGGGAAGGTCGGCGAGGGGATCACCCACACCCTTACCGGAGTCTACGTCATGCTCACGGGTGTGGACAGCGAAGGCCTTCAGCTCTCAAGGTACGGAGGCTCCTACGGGATGCTTGAGGAGCACCTATGCTTCGGACGCCCAGGAACCCCGAGGCGGGAGGATTTCATCATCTCCTTCGACGTGACTCTGAAGGCCGGTTCCGGCATCACAAGGCCGGGCCCGGATGCAGCCCACAGGGCCTGCGATGCGTTCTGCAGCCTCTTCAGGGAACAGTTGCGGAGCTTCAGCGGCAGCCTGTGCAGTTCGCGCCACGACTACAGCGGCGAGCCGAGAACCGGTGCAAGGCGCATAGCGATAGTGAAACAGGTCCCGGGCCAGGGGGCCATGTTCGACACGCAGGTTTTTCCTGCGCAGCCTTCGGGCTACACGGGAGGCCGGTCGGTCATTGACCTTGGCAACGTACCGGTCATCCTTACACCTAACGAATACCGCGACGGTGCGCTCAGAGCGCTTTAAGGAGGATTACAATGGGAGTAAGCACATCAACAAAGGAGACGACCTTGCACTATTTCAGAGATCCTCTGCTTGAGGTTGTTTCAGAAGACAGCGACATTGACCTTGCGGGCATAATCGTGGTAGGGACGCCTCAGGACAACGAGGGTAAGTACTTCAACGGAGAAAGAGTTGCAGACTGGGCCGAGGCCATGAGGCTTGAAGGTGTCATCGTGACGCTTGAAGGCTGGGGCAACGACCACGTGGATTTCGCCAACACCATAGAGCAGCTTAGCAAAAGGGGCATTTGCGTGTCCGGCCTAAGCTTCGTGGGTGGCGAAGGCTTCGTCGTAAGCAACAGGTACATGGACACCATAGTCGACTTCTGCAAATCAGAGTCCGGCTACGAGTCAGGCATCGTAGGTGAGAACACGGTGAGCGAGCTGGACGCAAGGAAGGCGCTGGCTTTCCTCAAGCTCAAGATGAATAGAAAGCAGGGAGGCTGATGGAATGGCGAACAGTTTGCTTATAGGAAAAGGCGAGAGGGACGCTGTGCTGTGCACGAACATGCTCAGCAGGCACGGCCTTATCGCCGGGGCTACCGGCACCGGCAAGACTGTTACGCTCAAGGTGATCGCGGAGGAGCTATGCAGCGCCGGCATACCTGTTTTCCTTGCGGATGTGAAAGGCGACCTGGGAAGCCTCTGCGAACCCGGCCAGATGAGCGAAAAGCTGCAGGCCAGGCTCCAGTCCCTCGGGATTCAGGATTTCAGCTTCCAGCCATATCCGGTTGAGTTCTGGGATGTTCTTGAGGAAAAAGGGCTTCCGGTGCGGACGACTGTTTCTGACATGGGCGCCGTCCTCCCATCCAGGCTGCTGGGGTTGAACGAAATCCAGGAGGGCGTTCTCAACATTGCTTTTAAGCTGGCTGACGAGAAAGGCATGCTGCTCCTAGACCTGAAGGACCTCAAGGCCATGCTCAACTACGTGGCCGACAACGCCCAGGCGCTGATGCGTGAATACGGCAACATCAGCAGGCAGACCGTCGGCGCTATAATGAGGAGCCTGCTCGTCCTTGAGGAGCAGGGAGGCAGCCTTTTCTTCGGGGAGCCTGCACTGAACATACAGGACATGATGAGGTCCGACGCCCAGGGGCGCGGGGTCATAAACATACTGGCATCAGACAAGCTCTTCCTCATGCCGAAACTCTACTCGACCTTCCTGCTCTGGCTTCTCTCCGAGCTTTTCGAGGAGCTGCCGGAAGCTGGGGACCTGGAGAAGCCGAAGCTCGTTTTCTTTTTCGACGAGGCCCACCTCCTATTCGAGGACACGCCCGAGGTGCTGCTTGACCAGATAGAGATGATGGTCAAGCTCATACGCTCGAAGGGTGTTGGAGTGTTCTTCGTCACACAGAATCCAGCCGACATCCCAGACCCGGTGCTCGCCCAGCTGGGGAACAGGATACAGCATGCCCTGAGGGCATATACGCCTAAGGAGCAGAAAGCAGTGAAGGCTGCGGCGGACGCTTTCCGCCAGAAGGAAGGCCAGAACGCAGCATCAATGATAATGGAGCTCAAGGTAGGCGAGGCACTGTTCTCTGCCCTTGACGAGAACGGGATTCCCGGCTTCGTGGACAGGGTAACTATACTCCCTCCAAGGTCTAAGTTCGGTACTGCAGACAAGGCCGTAGTTCAAAGCATAATTTCCGGTTCTGCCCTTTACGGAAAGTACGCAGAAACTCTGGACAGGAAATCTGCAAGCGAGCTGCTGCAGGCTAAGGCTGCTACCGAGGCAAAAAAGGAGGTTCTGGACGAGGAGTACCAAAAGGAGCTGGAGAAGCTCAAGCGCGAGAAGCAGTTGGAGCGGGAAGCGCCTGAACAGAGGCCTGAACCTGGGAAGCCGTTCTTTCCGACCGTTGAGCTGTCTGAAAGGGATATCAAGAATGGTATGAAGATACTGAAAGATGGTATTGCTATAACGAGGGGGATCCTGGGGATCCTGAAAAAGAGATAACTGAAAAAGCTTTACAGATTGAACCGGGCTGCCGCAGGATACTGCAGCAGCCCGGTTTCTCATTATTAACGGTTTATTTATGCTTATATATGCTTCCGCCGATGAATTCCCTCACTATGGAGTTGAAAGGTATCTTGGAAACGTCTATAGGCTTGAAGAAGGTGAGCAGGTTGATCAGCCTCTCCCTGGTCTCGAAGTGTGGGCTGTCCTCCGATATCTGATGCAGCTGCTCCTCCGCGAAGGGGCGTATGGCATTAAGCTCGTACAGGAGGCTGGAGTTGAACATGACATCGGCCTCCTCCTGGTACTTGAAGACGTACTCCGTCTCACCCCTCCTTACGCTCCCCCAGCGCTCAAGGGTTTCCTCGGAGCCTACGCCCCTTTCCCTTCCGTCTCTGACCATCCTGCGCAGCAGCCTTACCTCAGTAGTCGGTATCCTGTTAGCCAGGTCCACGTTCAGGCCGAACAACGCGCTCACGTAAACCTTGAAGGCGGCACTCCTTCCTATGTTCGGCAGCAGCTCGGGGTTAAGTGCGTGAATGCCTTCCATCACTAGTATCTCAGACGGACCGAGCTGCATAGTGACCGTCTCGGGCTTACGGTGCCCCGTGAAGAAATCGTAGATTGGGGTTTCCACTTTTTCGCCATCGATAAGCTTGTGCACCTGCTCCTGGAGAAGCTGCAGATCGAGCGCCCTGATTGTTTCGAAGTCGTAGTTCCCCTCGCTGTCGACAGGGTTGACCTCCCTGTTGACGAAGTAGTTGTCCATGGACAGCGGCACAGGTTTGAGCCCGTTTACCCTGAGCTGGGTGGAAAGCCTCTGGGCAAAAGTGGTCTTGCCTGATGAGGAAGGCCCCGATATGAGAATCAATCTCAGAGACCTCTTCTGGCTCAGGATCATGTCTGCTATCTCTCCAATCTGCTTTTCCTGAAGGGCCTCTGCCATGTTCTGCAGCTCCAGCTCCCTGCCCTGGTATATATACTCGTTGAGGTCGGAAACCATCTCAAGGTTTATGTTGCTTAGCCACCTGTGGTTGTCGTGGTAGGTCTTTGCCAGGAGCTCTGGCAACACGAATTCGTATTCGAAACCCTTTTCTTCTACTGAATAGTCGGAAATGAAGCCCTCCTCGAAGGGGATCAGCCTGAACTTCTCGGCTTCGGATACGTTCGTGCTTGCCCTATAAATCGTGTCCACGACTATGCCTTCTACCTTATACTGGAAGTAGCCGCCCTTCTTCCCCATGTACGTTATCTCAGGGTTGCTTGCCACCCATTCCCTGACCTTATCCTCTATCAGCTTTACTTCCCTTATGGAAAGGGCTGATTTTTCGAGCCTGCAGTATACCCCGTCACCGATGGAGTATACAGTCCAGAAGGCCTCGTCCGGAAAAAGATCCTTCGCCACTTTCAGAAGCCCCAGCTTAATCGTTTGGCGCCTCTCGCGCAGATGTGGTTCTCCCATGTTGCACTCCTTTCAGATTATGGTTCTATTCGCCCATCAGTATTGAATGCACTTCAACGCCATAGCGCCTTATTAGATCCTGCTTTACCTGTTCGTATGCCTCCGGCTGTCCTTTTTCCGCAGTCCTGTCCACATAGTAGCGCGCAAGCTCCGTGGTTATGACGTCGAGCAGCAGCTCCGCAAGGAGGAGCCTCGCCCCGTCCTTGAAGTGCCCCTGGCCGCTGACGTACATGCGGACGGTCGGCGCCTCGGTGTTAATGAGTATGAGACGTTCCGCAGGGCTGTACTCAGCCCTGACCATTTCGTTGTTCAGGTTCCTCAGGTCGTATCCCCTGAAAAGGCTTACCGCGTTCCCGGCAGCCGCAGGTTTGTGCCGCCCGGTTCCCGGATGCCCGTAGCCTTTGCCAGAAGCATCCTCGGCGATGACTATCTCAGCGGCAGCATTGTAGGCTCCGCAGCTTATCCTTATGCTTCCCTTTTCGCCTATCTCTCCCCCGTTGACCTCCCACTGGATGCGCCCGTCCTCCGGCAGCTCCGATACGACAATGGCGTCAATGTCGGGAACCGCATCCATGCTGTCCGGAAGGTCGTATTCGAAGGAAATGATGTCCTGGGCAGAGAGCTGCAGCTTGTCGACGTATGCCGTCACCCTGAAGGGCTGCGAGACCTTCCTGTAGTAGAAAGGAGTGCTGAACCTCAGGACTTCCTTGATGTCGTACTCGCTTCCCGGACCGGGCTGGAGCACTATCCCGAGCTGATCGACGGCTATCTCGTTCATCTTAAGAAGGACCTTCTCTATCATCTCCGTCGTCTTCTTCGAGGTGCTGGCATGGTCGAAGTGGCTGAGCCTAAGTTGCTCGTTCTTCACAAAGCTGCTTATCATCTTGCTGATCGACTCAGAGAAAGCCATTACAAACGGGTCCTTCATGTTGAGCCCGTCGCGCTCGTCGCTTATTATTGGCATGCCTTGAGCGAGCATCTGCGAGAGGCTCGGGCATTTGACCGTTCCGTAAAGGTACTCCGTGCCCAGCTGGTTTTCGAACTGGAAGAACTGGCAGTCGAGCACTGCCGTTCCGGAAATTACAAGCAGCCCGTTGGTCCTCTCATTTCCCCTTAGGACCAGCTCCTTGTTTGTCGCCTTTTTCAGCGTGATCTCGTATTCATAGCTCTTGCCCTGGAAGCCGAAGCTTACAAGTTCGTCAGGGCCCAGAAGCATCTGAAATTCGGGTTCCTCGTAGCGGAGAACCACTGCTGCTTCCATCCTGGCAGTCGGGTTCACGTTAGCAATTTCCACGTGCCTCCTGCCGAGGATATCCCTGATGTATATGTTGTTGGTGATGGTTTTTATGAGAGAGCTGAAATAGGGTATATTTGTGAGCGGATTCTCAACGACTATGGTAACCCTGGTGCCGTTGCCGCCGACCGGAATGTCAAGCCTGCCGTAGTCTGTGTCCTTGACCTCCCTGCCTTTGTCCCAGTCGTCGAAAAGGTACTCTCCGCTTTCACCCCTGAAAAGGTCGAACCTTGAATAGACTCCATTATATATGGATTCGATCCAGCCGTGCCCCAGGCCGTATATCGCCTGCTTGAGCCCCCTTCCGAAGTACCCCCTCCCCCCTGCCACGCCCTTAGCCAGCTGGCTGTGTGCGCCTCCGTAGGAAAGCACCGACCTGATCCTCTCGAACCACATACCCTCAGCGTGGTCCGTGACCGTGAGGAGCGCGCCGCTCTGGTGGCGCTCGTAGGTTATGAGGACCTTGCCGTCCGTTGGCAACTCTTCCGCCTCTATCCTGGAATAGCTGTCGTCCGAGTTCGTTATCAGCTCCACCAGGGCCTTCTCTATGGAGGAGAACCTCCTGGAGTCTATATCTATTACTCTCTGATCCACGGGTAATGATGATACTGCCATACTCCCAACCTCCTGTCCTATAAATATTTTAATTTTACCATAATTTTCTGACTTTTTCACCATCTGTCGCTGAAATCCATGAAATATATTGTAATTGAAAAGCCAAAACCATGCTGATATACTTAATAATAATCAACCTGAAGGTGAATGAAATGAAAAAAGTGATTTTTCTTGTGGATATGAACTCATTTTTTATAAGCTGCGAGCTGACTCGTCATCCCGAGCTAGCCGGAAAGCCCGCTGCAGTTGCGGGTGACCCGAAGAAGAGGACGGGAATAATACTCACGGCGAACTACGAGGCGCGCAAATACGGCGTGAAGACGACCATGCCGGTGGGACAGGCGCTGAAGCTTTGCCCGGACCTTGTGCTCCTGCCTCCCGACCACCGCTTCTACAGCGACACCTCGCGGCAGGTCATGGAGATACTCTCAAGCTTCACCCCGGTGGTGCAGGAGAACAGCATAGACGAAGCCTGGCTTGACATGACTGGCTGCGAAGGGCTGTTCGGCGACCCTAGGACCTCCGCCGGGCTCATCATGAAGACCCTCCTCGAGGAGCTGGGCCTTCCCTGCTCCATCGGGATCTCCGAAAACAGGTTCCTTTCAAAGATGGCTTCTGAGATGAAGAAGCCGCTGGGGATAACGGAGCTCTGGAAGAAGGACATTGAAGAAAAGCTGTGGCCTCTTCCCGTGGGGGAGATGTACGGCGTGGGTAAACAGACCGCAGAGAAGCTTAAGTCCATGGGAATATTGACTATAGGCGACCTCGCCCGCTCGGACCGCGATTCGATAGCTGCAAGGCTCGGCAAATGGGGCTACGACCTCCACGGTCTTGCGAACGGGCTTGACGGCTCCGAGATTGCGCCTCATGCCTACGAGGCGGCAAAGTCAATAGGTCGCTCAGTAACGCTTGCCCAGGATATCACGGACCTGGACAGCGCAAGGACTATCCTCCTCAGGCTCTCAGAGGAGGTTGGACGATCGGCCAGAAAGCATGGGCTGAAGGGGCGAACGGTCCAGATAAGCATTAAATACGCCGATTTCAAAACCATAACGAGGCAGGGGACCGTCAGTCCCACCTGCCATACCAACGAGATATTCGAGCACGGCTTCGAGCTCCTGAGGAAAAACTGGAACACCCGTAAGCCTGTCAGGCTCCTTGGTATAAGCCTGAGCGGATTCGAAGAAGAACAGGCCGTGAAGCAGCTTTCCATGTTCGGCAGCGAAGTGCAGGACAAGGGCGACGAGAAGCTGGACAAGCTGGAAACTGCGCTTGACGGCCTTCGCGACAAATACGGCAAGGCTATCGTGAACAGGGCTGTATTGATGAAAAAGGAAAAACCATAAACTGCCTACTCTTCAAATTTATAAAATTCGCTAAGTAGGGAAGTGAGAAAATGTCAAAGCTGTCAAAGGCAAAAGCATACCTTAAAAAGTTCGGGCCCGGAATCATAACCGGTGCTTCTGACGATGACCCTTCGGGGATCGGCACCTACTCCCAGACAGGGGCCATGTTCGGCTTAAGCCAGCTGTGGCTCAATCCGATTTCCTGTGTTTTTGTGATTGCAATCCAGGAAATGTGCGGGCGCATAGGCATGGTTACCGGAAAAGGGCTTACCGGGGTCATGAAGGACAGCCTCCCCAAGTCGGTCAGCTACCTTGCGATTCTCCTTTTGTTCATCGCAAACATAGTAAACATCGGCGCTGACCTGGGTGCGATGGCCGCATCGGTTCAGATGATTTTCGGCTTGCCTTTTACTTTCTGGATCCTGCTCATCACCGCTTTGACCTTGTTTCTTGAGGTTTTTATTGAGTATAAAAACTATGCAAAATTCCTTCTTTTTCTTACATTTTCGCTTTTTGCATACTTCTTCACAGCCGTCATGGTCACCCATGACTGGTCTGCCGTCCTTTGGAACTCCTTTGTGCCGACAATCAATATGTCCAAGGATTATATATTGAATGTAGTTGCTTTCTTCGGAACGACGATATCCCCTTACCTGTTCTTCTGGCAGGCTGATGAGGAAGTCGAAAAGGAGATCGTAGAGAAGAAAATCAGGTCGATCGGAAAAGGCAAGCCGAAGATATTTCCCAAGGATGTTAAGGACATGAAGGTCGACACGATTTTAGGCATGATCTTCACAAATGTTGCGGCCCACATGATCATGCTTACCACCGCGGGAACCCTCCATTTATCGGGGATAACCACGATAAGCACTGCTCCGGAGGCAGCCCAGGCCCTAAGGCCTATGGCAGGGGACCTGGCCTATCTGCTCTTTGCCATGGGTATAGTCGGGACAGGAATGCTTGCCGTGCCGGTGCTGGCCGGTTCATCGTCCTATGCAATTTCGGAATTGATCGGCTGGGAAGCGGGGCTCGGCAAGAAATTCAAGGAAGCCCACGGGTTCTACGGCGCAATAACCATAGCTACAATCGTCGGCCTCACAATCAATTTCATCGGCATCGATCCAATGATGGCCCTCTATTACGCAGCGGCAATCAACGGGGTGATGGCTCCACCGCTGATGATAATCATTCTCTTTATCGGCAACAACAAAAAAATCATGGGCAGCTATACTAATGGAAAGCTCGGGAATATCGCAGGCGTCATCGCAACCCTTGTCATGGGCAGCATGTCGGTTCTTCTGATTAAGTTCCTGCTCTTTCCTTAATGCCAAAAGAAGGCGGCTCCGCAAATTACTGCGGCTCCGCCTTCCTGTTTTCTCTTCTATTCGGTTTTGCTGTCCCCAATCCTCATGAACACCTTTATAAGCTCGTTGACGACCAGCGGTATAAGCGCGAACGCTATTACCAGAAGCCAGTCCCCTACGCTCAGGGTGTGTACCTTGAAGGCAGCTGCCAGGAACGGCACGGAGATTACACCTATCTGCAGTATGAAGCCCACTATTATTGCACCTATAAGGGCCTTGTTAGAGAAAAGCCCTACCTGGAATATTGACTTCGAGGAGTTCCTCATGCTGAGCGAGTAGAACAGCTGAGATGCTGCGAGCACCACGAAGGCCATCGTCCTTGCGTAGGTAAGCACCTCCTCAGGGATGTTCTGAGAGCCCAGGCTGTAGCCGTGCTCGTTCAGCCCGAAGTAGAACGCTGCCAGCGTAAGAGCTCCTATCAGCACGCCTCCGATGACAGCCCTCATTCCTGCGCCTTGGGCGAAGAAGCTCTCCTTGGGGTTCCTTGGCTTCTGCTTCATGACGTCCTTGTCCCCCGGGTCGATGCCGAGGGCTATGGCAGGCAGCGAGTCGGTTATCAGGTTGATCCACAGTATCTGGGTCGGAAGCAGCGGCACCGGCCAGAAGAACAGTATTGAAACGAAGACGGTGATGACCTCTCCAAGGTTGCAGGAAAGGAGGAATATAACCGACTTCTTGATGTTGTTGTAGATGTTCCTTCCTTCCTCAATTGCATGTACGATCGTCGTGAAGTTGTCGTCTGTCAGTATCATGTCGCTGGCGCCCTTTGCCACGTCCGTCCCCGTTATGCCCATAGCTACGCCTATATCGGCGTATTTAAGGGACGGAGCGTCGTTGACGCCGTCGCCTGTCATTGATACTATGTTGCCCTTGGCCTTGTAGGCCTTCACTATCTTCACCTTGTGCTCAGGCGAAACCCTGGCGAACACCCTGTAGTTGTCTATCTCCTCGGCGAACTCGGCCTCCGTGAGCTCGTCGATTTCGGCGCCGGTTACGCTCTGGTTTATGGACTTGGCGATCCCAAGCTCCTTGGCTATGGCGACGGCCGTGTTCTTGTGGTCTCCCGTTATCATTATCGGAGTTATTCCTGCAGTCTTGGCATGCCTTATGGAATCCTTGACCTCAAGCCTCGGAGGGTCAATCATCCCGACTATTCCGATTACGGTGAGGTCCTTCTCCATTTCCTCGGGGTCCAGAACTCGGTCCGTATCCTTGTATGCCGCTCCGAGAACCCTGAGTGCGCTGTCCGACATCTCTTCGGTCATACTCAGAAATTTCCCTCTAAGCTCGTCCGTGAGCGGCACTACTTTGCCGTCGACCAGGACGGTGCTCGATATCTTCAGAATGTTGTCAATGGCCCCCTTGGTGTGGATCCTATAGCCAGTGCCTTCCTCGTTGAGCGTTGACATGAGCTTCCTCTCGGAATCGAAAGGCCTCTCACCGACTCTCCTGTGGGTGGCGTTCAGTGCCGATTTTTTCAGGCCGTACCTGTGCCCCAGGACTACGAGTGCTACTTCTGTCGGGTCTCCAGTGCTCTCGCCTTTCTCCCAGGTCGCATCCGAGCAGAGGACCAGCGACTTGATCAGCTGCTTTTCGTCTCCTTTCGCCACGAAGCCTTCGCCAGTGTGCGGCACGTCCTTCATGCGGCCTGGAACGAAGTATTTTACCACTGTCATCTTGTTCTGGGTGAGCGTTCCCGTCTTGTCCGAGCAGATAATGTTCACCGAGCCTAACGTCTCCACCGCAGGCAGCTTCTTCACTATGGCGTTTATCTTTGACATCTTTGTCACGCCCAGGGCAAGCACTATCGCAACGATTGCTGCGAGCCCTTCGGGGATCGCTGCCACCGCAAGGCTTATGGCCGTGAGGAACATCTCGAACAGGTCCCTCCTCTGGATGAGAGCTATCACGAATATGACAGCGCATATCCCCATCGCGATGAAGCCCAGTATCCTGCCAAGCTCGTCAAGCCTCTTCTGCAGAGGCGTCATCTCCTCGTTATCCTCTTCGAGTATCCTGGCTATCATGCCGATCTCCGTTTCCATCGCAGTTGCAATGACGACGCCCTCGCCCCTCCCGTAGGTCGCAAGCGTCGACATGAAGGCCATGTTCGACTTGTCACCTATCGGGGTTTTGGGGTCGATATGGATGTCGGCAGCGTTCTTGTCAGATGGAACGGACTCGCCTGTCAGGGCTGATTCCTCTATCTGCAGGTTAGCGCTCTCTACCAGCCTAATGTCTGCAGGTATGTACCTGCCTGCGTCTATGATGACTATGTCTCCGGGAACCAGCTCCTCCGAGTTGATTTCCAGCACATCACCATCCCTGCGCACCAGGGCCTTGGGGGTTGTCATCTTCTGGAGGGCCTCTATCGCCTTCCCTGCCTTGTACTCCTGTATAACACCTATAACGGCGTTGAGCACGACGACCATTATAATTATCACAGCATCCACGTATTCATGAATTGCGAATGTTATCACAGCAGCTCCTAGCAGAACGTAGATGAGCATATCTTTGAGCTGAGCCAGGAACATGGCGGCCAGGCTTTTCTGGGGCTTCCCTTTCAGCTTGTTCTCGCCGTATTTTTCCAGTCTCTTTGCAGCCTCCTCGCTCGTGAGGCCGAGTTCGAGGTCAACACCTTGCTCTTTCAACACCTCATCCCTGGACATTGAAAACCACATATAAAACACCTCTTTCGCATATATCGTCTAAGACTATATTATAGGTTATTAAATACAATGTCAACAGATTGCTGCAGCCTTTCTCCTCCTGTAGTATACGAGCATAAGCGCCGAGGCTATAAGCGCGAGGGCCGAGCCGTAGAAGAAAGGGGCGCTGTTGTTTACTTTGTCGTAGAGGAGGCCTGCGATAACGCTCGCGGGGAGCAGTGTCACTCCGAGCAGACAGTTGTACAGGCCGAGCCCGGTGCCAAGCTTGTCCTTGTCCACGATGTCCGAGACGAGGGCTTTCTGCACGCCGTCGGTTGCAGCGCTGTAGATGCCGTATGCCGCGAACAGCAGCGCCATCGCAGACGGGCTGCCTGCCGCGCCGAACCCGAAGTATATTGCCGAGTATATCAGGTACCCGAATATAATAAGCCTGTCCCTTCCTATTTTGTCTGAAAGCATCCCTGCCGGCACGGAGAACAGCACCGACACGGCGTTGAAAACAAGGTATATAATTGGGATGAAAGCGTCGCTCACCCCCACGTCTCCCGCCTTCACAAGTAGAAGAGCATCCGTGGAATTGCCCAGTGTGAATATGAATACTATCCCGAGGAATAAGTAGAAGTCCTTTGAAAAGTCTTTGAAATGAATCCTGCCGGGAAGCTCTCCCTTGCTCTTCTTCGCTTCCTTCACGAAAAGGATGACGTTTGCAAGCCCGAGGAGTCCAGGTATTGCCGCGATGAGGAACACTTTCCTGAAATCATCCGGGAAAAACAGCAATATAGCCGAAGCGATGAGCGGTCCGGCAATTGCCCCGCTGTTGTCCATGGCCTTGTGGAAGCCGAAATTCTTCCCCTTGTCGCATTCCCGTGATGAGCCTGCTACAAGGCTGTCCCTGGGGGCTGTCCTTATCCCCTTTCCAACCCTTTCCGTGAAACGAACTGCGAGAACCTGAAGCGGCGTTGCAGCGAATGCAAACAGCGGAGAAAGCACCGCCGTGAAGGCGTAGCCCAGCACCATGAACGGCTTGTTCCTTCCTATCTTGTCGCTCCACCACCCTGATACAGCCTTCAGCAGGGAGGCTGTGCTTTCAGCCACTCCTTCGATGAGCGAAAGCTCTGTCTTTGACGCCCCAAGGCTCAGCAGGAACATGGGCATTACTGCGTATACCATCTTCGTAGTGGTGTCCGTCAGAAAACTGGTGAGCCCAACGAAAAAGATGTTCCTTTCTATGCCAAGGATCTTTTTCTTCATGGCTTATCACCCCCGGTCTCAGAATCATAGACCTTCGAGCTGTAGTTCTGGAATGCTTCGTGTGTTTTTGACAGCATTTCCCTTGCTTCTTTGCCAGCCTCCGAAAGGAAGATGTCCCTCTTCTCTATCCTCCTGTGCCAGGTGCTTAGCTTTTCAAGCTCGCTCTCCTCTTCTTCCAGCTCAGCGTATGTGAACTTCCCTTTCGATATCTCCTTTTCGATCTCCGCCAGGTACTTCCTGCACTCGCTTATGAATTCCATGTACTCCTCAGCCCTAAGCCCGTTGAAGACGTCCTTGATCCTCTTTTCATGCTCTTCCTCAAGGAATGCGCTCTCCATCATTAGTGCTTCTCCGCCGTTGCCCTCGATGTCCCTGGAAATCTTTTTCAGCGCAGAGAGGTTTTCTTCGCTGTCCGGCAGAATCCACATGGACTGCTGAATGTTTGCGGCGCCTAGCTTCTTAAGGGCCCTCCAAACCGCGACCCTGTGCCGTGACGGCTCAGTAGGGAGGTTGTAGTTCAAAACCAGCCATTTTATCCTGTTCATAATGCACCTCTTTGTAATATTCGTTACTTCAATTTTACCACCATGTAACGGATATTACAATCCATGAGAAAAAATAATGCCTGCCTCCGTCTATGGACTTTGGCAGGCCCCTGTTTTCAAGTTTTCCTTTTGAAGCTTGTGCCGCATTTTGGACAAGTTATTGTCATGCTGCCCTTGTTCTTTGGCACCCTGAGCTGCTGCCCGCAGTTTGGGCACTTGAAGTACTTGTGAGTCTTCCGATCCCTGAACCGGGCCGCTATAGGGTTCCATTTGGCCAGGAAAAGCTGGTTCTCGCTCCTCCTCCTCAGAACGTCCCTTGAAAGTATTCTGTAGACTGCTATGCCCAGCGCAACCGCGCTCAGGGCAGTTATGGCAGAGAGGTCGGTTACGTTGCTTATGACCGAAAGGACGAAGGAAAGTATGCACAGGGCCACTGAAAGCTGGTCCGGGCCGTACCTGCCAACCATGAATCTTTTAAACCAGTTCATTTAATTACACCTCACTCTGCGGTCAGTTCTCTAAAGCTGACAGCTTTCTTATTATTACGAAGGATATCAGGAACATCACCGGGCAAAGGGCAAGTTCAAAACCCTTCGGCACGCCGGGGAAAACCTGCAGTATGGATCCGATCACGAACCCCAGGATAATCAGGTATGTAACCCGCCCGTGTCTCTCCATGGCGGTTTCAAGCAATTTCGTTGTCAGGATAACGCCGAGGATCACCCCTCCGCCGAGCGGCACCAGGTATGACAGCGAGAGATCGCCTATGGCCTTTATGGTCGACTCATACATTCCCAGCACGAGCAGCATGTAGGACACGCTTATCCCTGGCAGCACGAGGGCCACTGCGGCTATTACGCCCGCCGCCACGAGCAGAGCGAAATAGACCGCCCCCCTTCCTGGATCTGTGACGAACAGCCCGGCAGGCAGCGAGCCGATCATCCACACCATGGCTGCGCCGAGCAGCATGGAGACAAGGTCCATGGGCCTGAATTTCCTAACACCTGCCTTGCCGAATATCATCGGCACACTGCCTGCTACAGCCCCCATGAAGAAGTACATCATGGGCATGTTCCATTTCTCCGTTGCGTAAAGCAGAGGCTTCGCGAATAAGAGTATGCCTATGATCCCTCCTGCAGTGAACGTTCCAAGAAGGACCGCGTTCTGCTTCCAGTTGCTGAAGAACGAGCTTACGGCTTTGACCAGGTGGTCGTATATGCCGAGTATCATTGCCATGGTGGCCCCGCTTACCCCTGGGACAAGCATCGAACCGCCCACAATAACGCCTTTGATTATATCAACAAAAGTGTTTCTGTTCACCTGCCCTGGGCCTCCTTCTCTCCGTATTTCTTAAGGAAGGTTTTCATCTTCTCCTCCTCGAGCTCGCGGTCGACATCCAGCCTTCCCAGCCCGTCGCACAGGGAGAGCAGCGCCACCTCCTCCGCGTCAACCTCGTTCTTCATGGACCCCACGTCAGCGAAGATGGAGTTCTTGAGGACGAAAAGGGGCTGCATGTGCCACCTTGTAAGGGCGGTGACGGCATCGATCAGCTTCTCGTCGTCGGTGAACTCCTGAAGGAAGTGCTTTGCGTAGTTTGCGCCCACCTTGTCGTGGTTGTAGGAGGTCACCTTCCCGCCCCTGTTCTCTGTCGTGGCCGGCTTTCCTATGTCGTGCAGCAGCGCGGCCCACATGAACGCTTCCGGGTACCTGCTCATGTGTTTCAGCTTTGCGGCCTCGTCCAGCACCAGCAGGACGTGGTTCCATACGCTGCCCTCAGGATGGTGGACAAAGGGCTGCTCTGTTTCCCGCATGCTGCGCAGCATGTTCAGCGGGTATTTCCTGAACTCAGGATCGTCAAGGATGTCCCTGAAATATAATGAAGGTTTTTCGTCGTTCATGAGGTGGGCCCCCATTTCACTGAAAAGCTCTCTTTTGTCCATGGCCGCCTCCTTCGAATGTCGTACTTAATACTATTAAACCATAAAGCGGGACGGTTAACAATTGTTTGTATTCCCAAACAATTGTTAACCGTCCCGCATAATAATGCCAAGGCCCATCTGCATTTCCCCTTTATATTCAGAATGTAATGAATGATGGCGAATGTTCTGCCGCTTCCTCTGCCAGGTCCTGCTTCATCTTCTTAAGGTATTCATAGTATTCGTTCCCTTGCTGCTGCAAATGGTTTCTGCTTTCTTCCTGGAATTTTTTCATCCTGTTTTCACCTCTTCGCTTTCACCTTAGAACGTCATGAACGATGCGTTGAAGTCCGATGAGTCCTCCAGCTGTTCCTTTTTCATTTCCTTAAGGTGTTCGAAGTATACGTCTCCTGACTTGAACATGTTGTTTTCCTTGTACTCTCTGTTCTTTTCCATTTTTACATCCATCCTTTTCAATGTTTTTTCTTGAGCTATTCTTTATTTATTCTTGGTTTTCTAGAAGGTCATGAACGATGCGCTGTAGTCTGACGAGTCGTCTTTCTGTTCGCTTTTCATCTCCTTGAGGTACTCGAAGTATACGCCTTCCGACTGAAACTGGTTGTAGTTGCGGTATTCCTTGTTATTCTTTTCCATTTCATACACTCCCTTTTATTGATTTCTATTTGAACTCTTCTATGCAGTCTTTTATTGCCGCTCCCGGAGGCACTATCGGGTAGACGTTGTTGTCGTTGCTTATCTTGCATTCTATGAAGACCGTCTTTTTGCCGAATTCGCATCTGTCGAGCGTCTCCCTCAGTTCAGCCATGGAGCTCACCGAATGGCCTTCGATTCCGTAGGCTTCTGCAAGCTTCACGTAGTCGAGCTTGTCGTCCACGTTGGTTTCAGAATACTTCCTTCCGCTGAACATTTTCTGCCACTGCCTCACCATTCCCAGAGCGTTGTTGTTGATAAGCAGTATGGTTAGAGGGATGTCGTACCTTGCAACTGTTGCCAGCTCGTTGTTGTTCATCCTGTAGCTTCCGTCCCCGGTGACCAGCAGCACATTCTTGTCCATGTTGCCAAGCTTGGCCCCTATGGCGGCTCCGAGGCCGAAGCCCATCGTGCCGAGCCCGCCCGAGGTTACGAGGTAGCCCGGAGAATCGAACTTCCAATACTGTGCCGTCCATATCTGGTGCTGCCCAACGTCTGTAGCTACCACCGTGTCCCTTCCGAGCTTGCTGCAGAATGCATCCATTATGTTCTTTGCATCCAGCAGCTCCCTGTCAGGATTCTCAGGCTTTTTCCAAGCGCTGATCTGCTCTTTCCACTCCTCGTTGCTTTTCCTGTCCACTTTCCCGGTGAGCTGCGGCAGAAGTTCCTTGAAATCCCCTATCAGGGACAGGTCAACCCTGATGTTCTTTGCTATTTCGGTCACGTCCGCGTCGAGGTGTATTATCTTGGCGTTCGGCGCGAAGCTCTCTTCCTTGCTCACTACCCTGTCGCTGAACCTTGCGCCCACCGCTATAAGAAGGTCGCAGTTTGTCACCGCCAGGTTGTTATGCCTGAAACCGTGCATCCCCACCATTCCGAGGTTCAGCTCATGGTCGTGAGGAAGGTTCCCGAGCCCCATCATGCTGCTCACTACCGGGATATCCGTCTTCTCGGCGAATTCTGCAAGCTCCTTCGAGGTTCCCGATATCCTTACTCCTCCGCCTGCATATATCACAGGCTTCTTGCTCCTGCCGATCATCTCAGCGGCGGTCACCAGGTCCTCTTCGCTGTACCTGTTCTTTATCTCGTCCTTGAAGCTTGTGATCACCTTCTCCTCATATTCTCCTTCGGTGAGGAAGATGTTCTTAGGGATGTCTATCAGCACGGGTCCCGGTCTTCCGGACTGGGCTACCCTGAAGGCTTCCCTTATAACGTCAGCGAGCTGGTTGACGTTCCTTACCAGGTAGTTGTGCTTTGTCACCGACAGCGTTATTCCCGTTATGTCTATCTCCTGGAAGCTGTCCTTGCCCAACAGAGGTGTACCCACCTGCCCGGTTATGACAACCAGCGGAACGGAATCCATGAAGGCTGTAGCTATGCCGGTTACTGTGTTGGTGGCACCGGGGCCCGAGGTTGCGAACACAACCCCGACCTTCCCTGTGCTCCTTGCGTACCCGTCTGCAGCGTGCACCGCACCCTGCTCGTGAGCTGTCCTTACATGGTTCAAACGATGCTCGTCATAAAGCGCATCATATAGAGGGATAACTGCTCCTCCAGGATACCCGAATACTGTCTCTACTCCCTGTTCTATTAAACATGCTAATGTTATCTGTGCACCGTTCATAATTTCCTCCCGCTTTCTATGCTAATCTAATTCAAATTCTACCTTCTCTTCTTTACCCAAGGCATCATCTTCCTGAGCTCTTCGCCCACAACTTCTATCTGTTCCGCCTTTTCCTTGTTCCTTACTGCGTTGAAGTAAGGCCTGTTCAC
>DBML01000030.1 GCA_002298915.1 Clostridium sp. UBA699 | reverse complement strand
CCTGGGCAGAACAAAGCATGTTCTGCCCAGGCCTTTATCACTGCCCGCGCTGCGAGCCGCCCAGGAACTGGACGTTGGACGCCCTAACGTCGGTGACGTAGCGCTTCTGCCCGTCCTCGCTGGTGAAGCTGCTGGTCTTGATCTCTCCGGACACCGCCACCTGCTTCCCCTTTGCCAGGTAGGGCAGGATGTTGTCGGCGCTGTTCGTCCAGTAAGAAACGGGGATGAAATCCACATCCTTTTCGCCGTCCTTCTTAGTGTAGCTGCTGTTGACACCGATGGTGAATTTTATGACGCTCCTGGAGCCGTCCTTTACATGGAACGCCTCGGCGTCTCTTACCAGATTTCCTATGAGTGACACCTTGTTCAAAGCAATACCTCCCAAAATATATTTTAATAGCATTATTGCCAGGGGCAAAAAATCTAAACATATTCCCTGCCCTTTTTCCAAAAATATGTTATAATTGTAGGAGCAAATTCAGGAGGTAAAGACAATGTCAATTTTGGTAACAGGGGGAGCTGGCTATATTGGAAGCCACACCTCGGTGGAACTTTTGAACGCAGGCTACGATATCATAATCGTGGACAATTTCTCAAACAGCAAGCCGGAAGTGCTTAAAAGGATAAAGGAACTCACGAACAGGGATTTCAAATTTTACGAAGCTGACCTTCTCGACAGGGAGGCTCTTGAAAAGGTGTTCGCAGAGAACGCCATAGAGGCTGTGATACACTTCGCCGGTCTCAAGGCCGTCGGTGAATCCGTCGAGAAGCCTCTCATGTACTACCACAACAACATAACGGGGACGCTTGTGCTCTGCGAGCTCATGGAGAAGTACAGCGTAAAGAGCATAGTTTTCAGCTCTTCGGCAACGGTCTACGGGATGAACAACGTCTCGCCTCTCACCGAGGACATGCCGCTCAGCACAACAAACCCTTACGGAAGCACGAAGCTCATGATCGAGAACATACTCAAGGACGTTGAGTTCGCTGACCATTCCTGGAGCATAGCTCTGCTGAGGTACTTCAACCCTATCGGCGCACACGAGAGCGGAAGGATAGGCGAGGACCCTAACGGGATACCTAACAACCTTATGCCGTACATCACACAGGTGGCCGTCGGCAAGAGGGAGAAGCTGAGCGTTTTCGGCTCCGACTACGACACCCACGATGGCACTGGCGTAAGGGACTACATCCACGTAGTAGACCTGGCGATCGGGCACCTGAAGGCGCTCGAGAAGATCCTGGGGTCGAAAGGCGTGAAGGTCTACAACCTCGGCACAGGTACAGGCTACAGCGTGCTGGACGTTGTGAAGGCTTTCGAGGAAGCCACGGGCGTCACCATACCATATATGCTGACAGAAAGAAGGCCCGGAGACATAGCGACCTGCTATGCAGATCCGTCCAGGGCCTTGAAGGAACTCAACTGGAAAGCGGAGAAGAACCTCACCGACATGTGCAGGGATTCTTGGCGCTGGCAGGAGTCCAATAAAAACGGGTATGATTCTGAGAGCTAGTCAAGCTCCCTGTAGTACCTCAATATTGTTTGATCGAGTTCTCTGCTTTTGCGGAGGACTTTTTCCTTTTCCTCGGGAGACATCTCGCAGTAGTTGTTCATCATCTCGTTGAGGTCGAGCTGCTCCCTCTTGAGCTGGGCGATTATCTTTTCCCTTTCAGTATCCATTGCCAGCCATACCTCCTCCTTATAGATTGTTGGTCATCTATTATATTTTACAACTTGCATGGATCCAATACAACAATTTTCCATTTTTGAACGCTAAATGCCAGACATGGCCTTCCGCAGCCTGGACAGAACCCTCTGCTTCCTCTTGACTACCGAGTTGTAGCTGGCTCCGCAAGCTTTGGCGTACTCTCCGATGCTTCCGTTCCTGAAGTAGAACCATTCTATCAGTGAGCGGTCCTCCTGAGGCAGGGAGTCGAGGTGACCCATCAGGATCTCTCGGGACTCCTTCCTTATGAGGTCCTCTTCAATGTCCTCGTCTGATGCCAGGTGCTCAAATTCGCTGCACCCCGGTTCGAAGTTCTTCTCGGCGGCCTTCCTCACCAGGTGGTGGTAGTTGTTCCTGACAGCGTTGACAGCGTATGAAGGGAAGCAGAACTCCCGGTCGGTGTCGTATTTGCTCAGTGCCGTCAGGAAGGACAGACGGCCTATCTGCACAAGGTCCTCGAGGTCGTTGTTCACTATGTAGAGCTTCCTCGCCGTGCTTATTATGAAAGGAGTGAAGTCCTCAAGAAGCTCCAGGGCTGCCGAGCTGTCGCACTGCTGCGCCCTTATGACCAGCTTCTCCATCAGCTTATGCTCCATTTTTGGATGCACCTCCTTCCCGGATAAAAGTCTTGTTCATGCTGGGTCCGGCCATAATGTCTTTGCTTTTTTCTCTCAACATCATTCTGAGCCCTCCTTCTATTTCGCATAATGGGATGCAGGTGCTGCCGAGACGGCATACGGCGACTACGATGCCTCGGTGCCGAAAAGCGTGACCGGCAATTTTGTTTGACAATTTGCCGGCAGTCTGCTATCCTGATGTTGTCGATGCACTTTTTTCAGCGCTTCCGAGAGCATTCTTGGCTGCACTGATGATGATAAAAATTTGAGACCTTAGGGAGAAGAGTTGATCTGATCCAGGGAGGAATTAGGTATACTTGCGCTTTAAGCGTTATTTTTGCGTACCTGACTTTCCTTCCGGAAAGTTTTTTTGCGTTTAAGGAGGAAATAGTATGAGCAAAAGGGTGGCGGTGCTGGGCATAGTGCTGGAAAACGCCGAGGAGTCGCAAGCGGCCCTAAACTCGGCGGTTGCCGAGTTCAAAGGGATAGTCAGGGGAAGGATGGGGGTGCCCTTCGACAGCGAAGGCATATCGGTAATATCCATAATCCTCTGCGGCACGCTGGACGAGATTAACAGCCTCACAGGCAAGATAGGCAACATAAGAGGTGTGACGGTTAAGACCTCCATATCCAAGAAAGAGATAGAATCATAAGAAGTTTTCAACAGCATAAGCTCTTCCTCAATTCTGGTGGCTTGGCAGCTTTTAAGGCGGGAATCTCTCACACCCCCTGAATGTGGCTGCAGCCACAGGAATTGGAAATATATTAACAATCTGTAAAGTCGGTTAAAGCCGGTTGAAAACGGTTCCGGCAAGTGCTATGATGACATTAAGGGAACAAGTGAATATCTCCGGATGAGAGCATCGTGAGATGGCGCCCTGGCGCCGGCCCAAGTCGCAACCGTACAGCTTCACAACTGTGCGGGAAACGATCAGGCGAACATAACGCTGCTTGACGGGACTCTGAAGAGACTGCTTAGATGCAGAACCCAAGGTGCAAGGCAAGAGATTGCTGAATCATTCAGGTATACGAAACAGAGGATATGTGGAAGTCTATTTTGGCTTTCTGCGTATCCTCTTTTTTTATTTGCCGCATTCGGCTGGAAAGGGGTGGTCAAATTGGATGGTAACAGTCACCGGACGCAGTTGAAAATGTCAGGGGGAGGTGAAGGGCATGAGCATAATCTACATGGTTGTTTATATGTTTATGGGCAGGCACTGATAATCTGTTGCCGCCGCCAATGCCGGTTTTTGAGGCTGATGCCAGGGTGTGAAATTGAAAGAATATTTGAGTTCTTCATTCAATTCGGGCGCCGCAAAGGCTCCGGGGTGCACATCCTATGAAGCTGCTTAAACCCAGGGCTGGGCTAGGTGGCGTGGCTTTCAAAATTTATCCGCTTAAAATTCAAAAAATCAAAAAAAGCAGTTGTAAATGCAAGAAGAACGTGTTATTATTTCATTGCAGGATATGAAAAATCGAATACAGCCCGGATGAAGTCATCGTGAGATCGGCGAACTTGAAGCGCCGGCCGAAGGAGCAATCATGCAGAGTCACGATCTGCGTGAGAAACTATCAGGTAACACAGCGATGAGGGACGGAACTCTGGAAATGCTGCCGAAGAGGCAGAACCAAAGGTGAAAGGCGGTAAAACCGCCGAAGCTCTCGGGTAAATAAGACAGAGGATATGTGAAAGCCGAAAGGCTGGCGCATATCCTCTTTTTTTAATCTGTAAAAGCTCTTCCTTTCAATTCTGGTGGCTTGCCAGCTGTCCGGAGGAACTCTCTCACGTTCTCCGGAAAAAGCTGCAGCCACAGGAATTGGTTTAATTGATAAATTGAATATATCCGGATGAGATCATCGTGAGATCGGCGAACTTGAAGCGCCGGCCGAAGGAGCAATCATGCAGGGTCACAGTCTGCATGAGAAACTATCAGGTAACACAGCGATGAGGGACGGAACTCTGGAAATGCTGCCGAAGAGGCAGAACCAAAGGTGAAAGGCGGTAAAACCGCCGAAGCTCTCGGGTAAATAAGACAGAGGATGTGCGGGGTCTTGGGATCTACGCATATCCTTATTTTTATGCATCCGGGAGGGCGAGGAAAATGAAAGAATATTTGAACCCTTCCTTCAATTTTGGCGGCTGCCGAAAACGCTGGCGTGAAAAGTTGGAGAACCTGGATAAACCGCGCGGTTGAGGCGATAAAAGGGTTTGGGAAAGTAAATTGTTAACAAGTTGTAAAGTCGAAAAATAGTGGTTGCAAATGAAAGTAAAACATGATACTATTGCATTGTAAGGAAGTTGTATACAAGTGCACAAGTGAATAAAAATGAATATATCCGGATGAAATCATCGTGAGATCGGCGATTAAAAAACGCCGGCCGAAGGAGCAATCATGCAGAGTCACGATCTGTATGAGAAACTATCAGGTAAAACAGCGATGAGGGACGGAACTCTGGAAATGCTGCCCTAGTGGCAGAACCAAAGGTGAAAGGCAGCAATGCCGAAGCTCTCAGGTAAAAGGACAGAGGATATGTGGAAGTCTAAAAGGCTATCACATATCCTCTTTTTATATGCGTCAAACAGGCGGATGGGAAGAAGTATGTGAATCGAAAAAAAGGAGGTGAAAAGAATGAGCGTAATCTACCTGGTTGTCCGCGCGCTTGCAGGAAAAATTCAGTAACAGTTTAGCGTAGTAAAATGGTACAGCTTGATTGGGAAGAAGAAATTGTTATTAAAACAACAGGCTTTGGTAACAGAAACTTAACAAACAGATGCTTGAAAAAAATAGTACAGTATGTTATTATAATCTTGAAGCAAGACAAATGAATAGGAACCGGATGAAGGTGCCGCGAAACAGACTATGATACAGCATGTTGAAGTCTGGCGAAAGCAGCAATCGTACAGCCCCCCTCTGTATGAGAAACTGACACGCAAGGTAGCGGTACAGGACGGATCTCTGAAGATACTGCTTGAATGCAGAACCGAAGGTGCAAGGCTCGACAGCCGAAACTCTCAGGTAAAAGAACAGAGGATATGCGGGATAACGAAATCGGCATATCCTCTTTAATTTTCAGAAAATTAGTTAGAAAGGCAGGTGAAAAAAATGAGCATAGTATTATTCCTCGTATACCCACTTTTCAAATAGCAAGCAAAAAACAACAGCAATTTATGAAAGGAGTTGAAAAGAATGAGCTTGATCTTTATGGCAGTTGTATTCACAAAAAACGCACTTAAATAGGGAACAGTAATGAAAAAACTTATAATTTATATTGGAGACAATTAATGGCTCAAAAAAACGCAATTATAGTTATTTTTATATCCGATAATACCCCCTAAAACCCCTGCAGGCATCGCATCCGCAGGGGTTTGAATTTTTTTGTTTTCTATTTGCTTCAAATCATTGAAGTTTGAAAATTGATATGTTATTATTTAGCCTGTCGCTTTTAGTGATTTTGTACATAATTTTAGACAGATAAGGAGATGTTAGAGTGTGACAAAGGATGTTTTTGTTCAGCTTGAAAATGTTTCAAAGGTTTACGACGAGGCGGATGTGGTCCTGGACAACATGAACCTCAGCATAAACAAGGGGGAGTTCCTAACTCTGCTCGGACCGAGCGGCTGCGGGAAGACTACGACCCTGAGGATCATAGCAGGATTCGAGACGCCGAGCAGCGGCAGGGTGCTCATCGAAGGTGAGGATGTCACCTTGAACCCTCCGTACCAGCGTACGGTCAATACGGTGTTCCAGAACTACGCTCTGTTCCCGCACATGAACATATTCGACAACGTGGCGTTCGGCCTGAAGATGAAGAAGGTGCCTGCGGACCGTATCAGGGAAAAGGTGCTGGAGATGCTCAAGGTCGTTCGGCTGGAGGGCTACGAAAGCAGGATGCCTTCGCAGCTTAGCGGAGGGCAGATGCAGAGGGTGGCCATAGCGAGGGCGCTGGTCAACAGCCCCAAGGTGCTGCTGCTGGACGAACCACTGGGAGCGCTTGACCTCAAGCTAAGAAAACAGATGCAGATTGAACTGAAACACCTTCAGAGAAGCCTCGGCATCACTTTCATATTCGTAACGCACGACCAGGAGGAGGCACTCACCATGTCCGACAGGATCGTCGTCATGAACAAAGGGCTCATAGAGCAGGTGGGAACCCCCGAGGAGCTCTACGAAAGGCCTAAGACCAAGTTCGTAGCAGACTTCCTTGGCGAGACGAACATACTCCAGGGCGAGGTGTTCAAGCTCAAGGAGCACGAGGTTCTCCTCCAGCTTGAGCAGGAGCAGGACATAATAAGGATCCCTAACCTGAACTACGACATGGGAGACAGGTTCATGGTTTCCGTAAGGCCTGAAAGAATTGTTATAAAGAACGAGCCCGACGATACGGACGTATACCTCCAGTGCAGATTCAAGGAGAAGATATACGTGGGCTCGAACGTTAAGATAATCATGGTGCTTAAGAACGGAAAAGAGATCGTCGTCAGCCAGCCTGTGAACCAGAGCATAGAGGCGTTCGGGAAGCTCGCTGCGGACGCTGACTACTTCGTGACCTGGAAGCCGAACCACACCATAGTTATCAAGGAATAGGGGGCAGATAGATGAAAAAGAAAGGGTCGGCTGACTCACCGCTAAAATACTTTCCGACGCTGATGCCTGTCTCCCTCTGGATGGCCGGTTTCTTCGTTGTGCCTATATTCCTCATTGTCGTGGTAAGCTTCGCGATGAGGGGCGAGGTTGGGGACGTCGTGTACCAGTTCAGCCTTTCGAACTACGGGAAGCTAATAAACCCGCTCTACGCGCAGATATTCATAAAGTCCATTCTCATAGGGCTGTACACAACTGCGCTTTGTCTGCTTTTCGGGTACCCGTTCGCTTTCATAGTGGCAAACGCCAACAAAAAGCTCAAGCCAGTATTCATGCTGCTGATAATGCTTCCGTTCTGGACGAACTCGCTTGTGCGTACATATGCAATGATCATACTGCTCAGGACTGAGGGGCTTGTCAACTCTGTGCTCCTGCACCTCGGACTGATAAGCGCTCCGCTCCAGATGATGTACACCGACTTCGCGGTCATGGTGGGAATGGTGTACATGATGTTCCCTTTCATGGTCCTGCCGCTTTACACGTCCATCGAGAAGCTTGACAGGAGGCTGCTGGACGCCGCCGCGGACCTGGGCGCAAACCCCTTGCAGAAATTCCTGAAGGTTACCCTGCCCCTCACGAAGAGCGGGATAATATCGGGATCCCTGCTCGTCTTCGTGCCTACACTGGGTGTGTTCTTCATAACAGACCTCATGGGCGGGAGCAAGGTTGTCCTCATGAGCAACCTCATAAAGAACCAGTTCCTCACTGCGAGGGACTGGCCGTTCGGCTCTGCCATATCCATCGTGCTCATATCGGTGATGGTAGCGGTCATACTCCTCAACGCCAGGTTCGGCGGAAAAGAAGACAGGGGGGTGTTCTAGCATGAAGGGCAAGAAGATGAAAGCGCTAAGCGCCGCATACCTTATGTTTATTTTCATGTGCCTGTACATCCCGATAATGGTGCTCATAGCGTTCAGCTTCAACGAGTCGAAGCTGAACGTTGTCTGGACGGGCTTCACTTTGAAGTGGTATGTAAGCCTGATACAGAACCAGGGAATACTCGAGGCCCTGAAGAACTCCTTCGTCATAGCCTCGCTTAGCACGATGCTCTCGGTGATCATAGGCACACTGGCCGCCATAGGCATGTACAGGTACAAGTTCAGGGGAAAGGCCGTTCTCGACGCGGTGCTCTACCTTCCGCTTGTCATACCCGAGATAGTCATGGGCATATCCCTGCTGGCGTTCTTCTCGCTGGTGAACATACCTCTTGGACGATTATCATTGATTATATCCCACGTGACCTTCAGCACAGCCTATGTAGTTGCGGTGGTGAAGACGAGGCTCGACGGCTTCGACAGGAGGATCGAGGAGGCAGCCATGGACCTGGGGGCAACGCCGCTCCAGACGTTCTTCAGGGTCACCCTGCCTATAATTATGCCGGGCGTCATTGCGGGAGGACTGCTGGCCTTCACGCTGTCCCTGGACGACGTAATAATAAGCTTTTTCGTGGCGGGGCCTGGAAGCGTCACTCTGCCGCTAAAGGTGTTCTCGATGGTCAAATTCGGGGTAACGCCTGAGATAAACGCACTGTCGACACTGTTAATAATATTCACGCTCGTGCTGATAACCGTGGCCGGGCTGATGAAGACCATAAACATAAACTCGAAGAGGCTGCTGGCGGTGGCGCTCGCGATACTCGTGGCGGTCGGAAGCATCGGCGGAGGGATATTCGCCTTCGCCAAGAAGAGCAGCGAGCCTCAGCAGGTGCTCAACGTGTTCAACTGGTCGGAGTACCTTCCGCCTTCGGTCATCGAGAAGTTCGAGCAGACCTACAACATAAAGGTCAACTACAGCACCTTCTCGTCAAATGAAGAGATGCTGGCAAAGCTAATGGCCGGCGGAGGCAACTACGACGTGGCAGTTGCCAGCGACTTCATGGTCGAGATACTGGCCAAGCAGAACCTCATACAGGAGATGGACAAGAGCAGGCTGACGAACCTGGGCAATATAGACCCTCAGTTTATGAACCTTGCCTTCGACCCAGGCAACAAATACAGCGTCCCTTACATGTGGCTTGCCGGGATAGTCGCCTACGACAGCTCGAAGGTTCCGGAAGGCGCGATAACGAGCTATGCCGACCTGTGGAAGCCTGAGTTCAGCAACTCCTTGACCGTTCTTGACGACGAAAGGGTCATAATAGGGATAACCCTCAAGAAAATGGGCTACTCCCTCAACGAGACGGACCCGGCGGTCCTTGCCAAGGCGAAGGAGGAGCTCGCGAAGCTACAGCCTAACATAAGGTCCTACGACAGCGACAGCCCTAAAACCAGCCTGATAAGCGGCGAATCGAAGGCCATATTCGCCTGGGGGGCTGAGGCGAGCCTTGCGAGGAGGGATAACCCCAACGTGAGGTACGTCATACCTAAGGAGGGGCTTTTCCTTCAGCAGGATAACTTCGTCATACCTAAGGATGCCAAGAACAAGGAAGCCGCAGAGCTTTTCATAAACTTCATAATGGACCCTGAGATCAGCGCAGAGATATCGCACTACTTCCCTTACGGCAACCCTAACAAAGCAGCCAAGACCTACATCGACCCTGAGATACTCATGGACGAAGCGGTCTACCCGCCGGATGCCGAAGTCAAGAAGGGCGAATACCTCAAGGACATCGGAGAATCCATACTCGAGTTCGACAGGATCTGGTCGGAGGTTAAGCAGTAAACGCAGAAGATCACTA
Source organism: Clostridium sp. UBA699 (assembly GCA_002298915.1). Taxonomy (GTDB): domain Bacteria; phylum Bacillota; class Clostridia; order Clostridiales; family Clostridiaceae; genus UBA699. Next base: position 51,040 of record DBML01000030.1, on the reverse strand, counting down.
TGTTTCGGCATAGTGATCTTTTTTTCTTTCTAGCGGGTGCTGTTATGCTGCGCCGGACCCTCAGAGAATGTTCGAATTAAGTGTTGTTTTTGCAATTCATGAATAATATCTGCTCTTTCGGGGATAATCAAAAGAAGATCATTCTGGGAGGTATTCGCCATGGACGCTTTATCGTTCAGTCCGAAAAATATTGAGGGGATTCTTGGCTCCCTGAACTTCGAAAAGAGCAGCTGTCCCCACTGCGGAAGCGGGAGTTTCGTCAAGCACGGGAAAACTGGCCTCGGAAGGCAGCGCTACCGCTGCCGGAAATGCAGAAAAACCTTCTCGGAAACAACGGGCACACCTTTCATGTACAGCAAGAAGAGCTTGGATACCTGGTCCAGCTACCTTTTCTGCATGGGAGGCAGGCTCACTCTGCGGAAAATCTCGAAGCTCCTCAAAATGAACCTCTCCACCGCCTTCGCATGGAGGCACAAGATCCTCAGCGTAGCAGAGACAATGACAGACACGCTGCTTACGGAGACCGTCGAGGTCAGCGAGTTCTGGTTCAAGGAGAACTTCAAGGGCTGCAGGAAGATAAACCCAAGGTACCGCAACAAGAACAATCGGCTCCTGATATTTTTCCTAAGCTGCAAAGACAGCAGGGAGAACATCCTTTTCAGGACAGTTGCCAGGAAAGGCGGCAGGAAGCTGGACAACAAAGAGGTATCGGATTTGCTGAGCCCCGTCGTCAAAGGGTGCAAAACCCTGGTCACATCGAGCAACCTGTCCTTCGTTTCCTTCGCGAAAGGTCGCAGGGTGAAGCTCTGCATGCCATACAGCTCGAATTACCGCGTGAAGGGGTTCACTCTAAGGAATGCGGAAGTGCTTGCAAGGGCATTCAAAGGGTTCCTGAAAATTTTCAGGTCGGTTGCCAGCAAGTACCTGAGCCACTACGTGAACTGGTACCGGATCATGCTGGGAAAAGGCAGCCTGCCGGCGGTCATAATGGACATGATTTCCTGCAGGGAGCGGAAGCTGAGGGTGTACGAGTTCGGAAAAGTGCAGTTCGACGGGACACTGAAGTAGGTTTTGAGAAAAACAACACTTAATTCGAACAATGCCCGATGGGTGCTGATGCGCATACATCGAGCCGTCGACAAATAAAAAATCGAGAAATCGGGAACTGCGAATCTCATCATGTGTTATAATATATAGATTAGAGAAAAATGACAGGCAGGTGAAGGTTAATGGGAGAAAGGAAACTGGAAGAGCTGAGGGATGAGATTAACGAGATAGATGAGAAGCTGATAGAGCTCTTCAAGGACAGGATGCAGGTAGTGAAGGAAATAGCCCGCTACAAGCTGGACAACGAAAGGCCGGTGCTCGACGAGTCCAGGGAGGAGTTCATCATAAGGAAGCACACAGGGAATGTAAATGACCCCGAACTCAGCAGGGAGATCGGGGAATTCATAAAAGGGCTGCTTAAGATCAGCAGGGACGCGCAGGGCGAAATAATAGCTTCCTACAAGAGGTAGAATAGGTCCTTCTTCGCGGAGTCGGCCAGCTCATCGAAGCGCTCCACTTCCACATCGCTGTAGGAGTCGAGATCCGATATGACAGCCTGTATGAACTCACCGCCAAACTGCGGCTGGGAGCCGCTCTTTAACTCGCCGGTTATGAAGTATTCCATATGGTCAGGGGGATCACCAGCAACGTAAAGAGGGAACTGGCGGCCTACGGCTTTGTTTATAAGCGCCAGGCTGTATATTGACCCGTCTATGATGTCGCACCCATGGGCGTTGAAGCAGTGGGCAAAGGGTCTCGCATGGCCCATTATCTCGACGTAAACGACACCTTCCACAGCGGGCGCGTCTATGTCAAGCTCCCTGAGGACCTGGTATATGAAGGCAGAAAGCAGCCTGCTGCTGCCCCGGGTCTGGAAGTTCACAAGACAGTATTTTAAAAGGTTTTCGATCATACGGCGTTCACCGGTATCCATAATGCACCTCGCATACAGAACTTATATTTATATAATTATTATACTCAGTTAGGAAAGGAATTCAAATGGAAAGATACTTCATACTATATCTGGCGGTCATCAACCTTGTCGGGTTCGGAGAGATGTACCGCGACAAGGCCAAATCCATGAAGAGGCAGTGGAGGACTCCCGAGGCAAGGTTCTTCATTATCGCGCTCCTTCTAGGAGGTCCCGGGGTGTTCCTCGGCATGCAGACATTCAGGCACAAGACTAAGCATCCCAAGTTCACTCTTGGCATACCGGCCATAATGGTGATTCAGGCAGCTGCGGCTTACTTCCTGTTAAGGTAGTTCCGGCAGCATTGAAATCCGAGGCCTGCAGTGTTAAAATTATTATAAATCGAAAAATCCAGTGGTGAGACTAACAGCTCAGCTGCTGGATTTTTTTGCACAGGAGGGAGGTGCCGAAAAATGCTTGAGATAAGGAACCTCGGCCTAAAGTTCCAGACAGAGGAGGGAGAGGTCGAGATACTCAAGGACATAAACCTTAAGCTGGAAAACAAGAAGATATACGTTCTGACAGGGCCCAACGGCAGCGGAAAATCCTCGCTTGCGAAAGCCATAATGGGCATATACAAGGCCACCTCGGGCAGGATAATCCTTGACGGGGCAGACATAACCGACATGGACATAACGGAAAGGGCTAAGAACAACATAGGCTTCGCGTTCCAGCACCCGCCTAGATTCAAGGGGATCAAGGTGAGGGAGCTGCTTGAGATCTCCTGCGGCGGGAACAAAATCGATCCCTGCGACCTCCTCATCAACGTAGGCCTGTGCGCGAACGACTACCTGGACAGGGAGGTGGACTCGAGCCTGTCCGGCGGAGAGCTCAAGAGGATCGAGATCGCCACGGTGCTCTGCAGGGACCTGAAGGTCCTCGTTTTCGACGAGCCGGAGGCCGGCATAGACCTCTGGAGCTTCAGGAGGCTGGCGCAGACCTTCCAGGACATGCGCAGGGAGAAGGACACCACCATAATAATCATCTCCCACCAGGAGAGGATAATAAAGCTTGCCGACGAGGTCATAGTCATAGACGGCGGAAGGATAAAAGAGATAACCTCTAAGGACAAGATCCTTGCGGACATAATGAAGGCGGAAGGCTGCAGCCTTTCCTGCGAGAAAGGAGAGGTGACCGATGCTAAACCTATTGGATAAGGAGATGCTGGAGGAGCTGGCGGGACTGCACGAGCTTCCGCAGGGCGCCTACAACATAAGGAAGAACGGCGAGAAGGCCGCCCGCAGCACAACCGCAAACATAGACATAGTGACCAAGACCGACAAGCCGGGCATCGACGTAATCATCAAACCCGGCACCAAAGGCGAGAGCGTCCACATTCCCGTTCTCATAACGAGGGAGGGGCTCGGGGACATCGTCTACAACACCTTCGACGTGGGAGAGGGCGCCGATGTCCTAATAGTTGCCGGCTGCGGCATCCACAACCCCGGAGAAGCGGATTCAAGCCACGACGGCTTCCACGAGTTCAAAGTGAGGAAGGGTGCGAGGATAAAGTACGTTGAGAAGCACTTCGGCGAAGGCGAGGGCACAGGCAAGAGGATACTCAATCCGAAGACTGTGCTTGACATAGAGGAGGGCGCAGAGGTCGAGATGGAGCTAGTTCAGATCAAGGGGGTCGACAGCACGATGAGGGACACCCAGGTCAAGCTCCACAGGAACGCGAAGCTTGTGGTCGTGGAGAGGCTCCTGACCCACGGGGAGCAGCTCGCGGACTCGGTCATAAACGTCGAGCTCCTCGGGGACGATTCCTCGGCAAGGATTGTATCGCGATCCGTCGCCCAGAACAAGTCGAGCCAGACCTTCCACCTCAACTTATCGGGCTACGCCAGGTGCGCCGGCCACATACAGTGCGACTCGATAATAATGCACGATGCGAAGGTGCAGTCGATACCGAGGATATCGGCGTTCAGCTCCGACGCTCAGCTGATACACGAGGCTGCCATCGGAAAGATAGCCAGCGAGCAGCTGCTCAAGCTGATGTCTCTGGGGCTGACCGAAAAGGAAGCTGAAGACAGGATACTGAAAGGGTTCCTAAAATAGGGGACAAGACGGGAGGAAACACATGTACAAAAGCATAACGAAGCTGAAGGTAAGGTACGCTGAGACAGACCAGATGGGCGTAGTCCATCACGCCGCATACTATGTATATTTCGAAGCAGCAAGGGAGGATTTCATAGAAGGCGCCGGGATAAGGTACGTCGACATGGAGAGGCAGGGAGTGATGATGCCCCTCGCGGAAACCCAATGCAAATATTTCGAGGGGGCCAGGTACGGGGACACCCTCATAGTCGAAACAACCCTGGAGGAGCTTACACCGGTGAAGGTTGTCCTGCAGTACGATGTGTTGAGGGAAGGGGACGGAAAGCTGCTGGCAAGGGGCAAGACGGTCCAGCCTTTCGTCGAGAGCAGCAACTTCAGGATCACGAACCTCAAAAAGAAATACCCTGAAATATGGGAGAAGCTTGAAAGCTTGAAATAGGAGGATTTCGCCGATGCCAATGCAGATTGTCAGAAACGACATAACCAAGATGAAGGTCGATGCCGTCGTCAACGCCTCAAACACCTGGCTTCGGAAAGGGGGAGGCGTCAGCGGAGCCATATTCGCGGCAGCGGGGGCAGCTGAGCTCCAGGCGGAATGCGACGCAATCGGGGGCTGCAGCCCCGGTGGGGCGGTAATAACGTCGGGCTTCTGTCTGCCGGCCAGATACGTGATTCACACTGTGGGCCCAGTCTGGGATGGCGGAGGTAAGGGCGAGGAGCAGGTTCTCCGAAGCTGCTACACCAGCTCCCTGAACCTCGCCTTTGGGAAGGGCTGCCGTTCCGTGGCATTCCCGCTTATATCCTCCGGAATATACGGCTACCCTAAGGACAAGGCGCTTCAGGCGGCCATATCGGCCATAGGGGGATTCCTCCTGGAGCACGAGCTGGACGTGTACCTCGTGGTCTACGACAGGAAGGCTTTCGCCATAAGCGAGAAGCTCTTCGCAGAGGTCAAGCGTTACATAGACGACAACTACGTCGACGAACACTACTTGAGCAGGAGGGAGCGGGAGGAGCAAAGGTTTGAAATCCTGAACAATTTCTCAACCTTCGACAAATGCACTGATGCGGAAATGCCTCCGGCCTACAAGAGAAGAAGGAAGCTTGAGGACATTGTCGGTCATCTGGACGAGACCTTCTCCGAAAGCGTGCTCAGGCTCATAGACGAAAAGGGCATGACGGATGTCGAAGCCTACAAAAGGGCAAACCTGGACCGAAAGCTCTTCTCTAAAATCAGGAGCTCGAAGGACTACAAGCCCAACAAGAAGACGGCGCTCTCGCTGGCGATATCCCTGGAGCTCAACCTCGACGAAACCAGGGACCTCCTCGGTAAGGCAGGCTATGCGCTTTCTCGAAGCAGCAGGTTCGACGTAGTCGTGGAGTACTTCGTCAGCCAGGGGCGGTTCGACATATACGAGATCAACGAGGCTCTTTTCGAGTTCGTAGAAGATACGCTGGCTTGCCACAAATAGATGTCGCTTCTGAAGCGACCTTAAATACCCCCGTTTCTGCTATCCTTGGATTATAAGGAAAAAGGAAACGGGGGTTTTTTATATGAAAAAAACAAACATCACAGAGCTTGTGTTCATCCTTGACAGGAGCGGGTCGATGGCGGGACTGGAGGCAGACACCATCGGAGGCTACAACAGGATGCTCGTGCAGCAGAAGCAGGAGCCAGGCACAGCCTTCGTGACGACGGTCCTCTTCGACGACCAGTACGAGCTTCTTCACGACAGGGTAAACATAATGGAGCTTGAACCGATCACCATGAAGGAATACTACGTAAGGGGAATGACAGCCCTTCTTGACGCGGTGGGCAAAACCATCAGCAAGGTGGGCAGCGCACAGAAGAATTCCCTGCCGGAGAACCGCGCCGGCAAGGTCCTGTTCGTCATAATAACTGACGGCATGGAGAACTCGAGCCGAGAGTACGGCAGCCGCAGGGTGAAGCAGATGATAGACAGGCAGACGGAAAAATACGGCTGGGAGTTCCTTTTCCTCGGTGCCAACATAGACGCAATAGCAACAGCCGAAAGATTCGGCATCCGAGCCGACAGGGCAGCCAACTACAATGCCGACAGCGAGGGCACGCAGCTAAACTACGACGCCATAAGCTCTTTCGTCAGCAACATGCGCTGCGACAGGGTGAACGATGCAGGCTGGAAGAAGAATATAGACGAGGACTTCAGGAAAAGGGGCGGCAGGAGCAGCAACACCTAGTCCGAAAGGTCCAAGCGCGATGAATTTTGGTAAATAAAGATCCATAACGAGAATCACTGTGAAACTGAGTTCACAGTGATTTTCGTTTTATGGGAGCGGCAAGCTTTTTATTAGTTCTTGCCTCATAAGTGAATGTTCGCATTAAGTGTTGCTGGCCTCCGCAAGGCAGCCTTTCGGCTAAAAAATTGGTAACAACACTTTATTCGAACAATGCCATAGGGGGGGCGGGCACCAACCCCAAGGCACCGCAAAAAAGGTAAGGTAGGCGCTGGAAATTTCCCGCGCCTGCCTTTCTTGCTAATACAGCTTCTCGATCTTCCTCTTTATCATCTGGGCTATCTCGAAAGCATCCTTGCTCTTCAGGTCCTCGTACTCGATGTAGAACCTCACCTTCTGGTCCTCGATGTCCATGTCCTCCGAGCTCTTGTTGACCTCCATGATCAGCTCGATGCTCGCATCGTACAGCACGTACATCAGCTTCACGTAGTTCAGCTCGTATTTGTAGGAACCCGTCGGCCTGAACTCTATCTCCTGAAGGAAAGACATGTTGGAGTAGTAAAGGTCCTCGGCGTTGACGACCCTGTATATCACCAGGTCGAGCCTCTCGAAAGCGTTCAGAACCGCCTGCAGGTAAGGGCCGGCTGCCACCTTGAGGCTGTCGTTGTCCTTTGGATCCATCACCGATTTGATGTCGAGCCCCGTGTGTATCCATACAGGAGTTTTCAACGTTGTGAAAGGGGTATGCTTGCTCAAGACGAAGCTGAAGGGCAGGTTCAGGGTCTCGCCGGCCGATATTGTCCTGCCTACCGGTATGACGACCTTCTGGATCTTCTCCCTCCCTACGGTCTTCACCTTGTTCGTCTCTTTCTCAACCTTGGTCATCACGTACAGGTAGATCTCCTCAACCTTCTGGGGAGCCTTTCCGCCCTTGATGCTGATGCTGCCGCGCACCTCGTCTCCGGCGGTCACGCTCGGGTTCTCTATCACGGTGTCTACCGAAACGTTGCCGATGCCCACAGTCGCCATAATCTTGTTTATAATGCCCATATCTAACACCTCATCGCTAACCTTATATTTTTCTGTAATACAATTTTAGACTTAACTGCATCCTTTTGCAACAATCAGATTGGATTAAAACGTTTTCAGAAACGTTCGTATTTTGCGTATCAAAATACGACAAAGTTGCAAAATGATACACAGACGGTTTTCCGATATAGTCTCGTTTTGATACAGGGAAGTATTTTCATACATGTCCACCCTTGAAAATGCCCGTTCTGTTCCTTTGGCACGGTTTATGCTTATAGATAGTACCGTGGATAAAAAAGATAACGGATGAAAGGGGAATATGGATGAAAACGGTTCAAGTTCAGGACGCCATAGGGATGATTCTGGGCCATGACATGACAGAGATTGTACCCGGGGTTAAAAAAGGGGTGGCCTTCAAGAAGGGGCACATCATAAGGGAAGAGGACATACCTAAGCTTTTGAATATTGGGAAAGAGAACATCTACATCATGGAGTTCGCGGAAGACGACGTACATGAGAACGAGGCGGCGGTTAGGATGGCGAAGGCTGCAGCGGGGCCAGGCATAGCGATAACCGGCCCGAAGGAGGGGAAAGCTACACTTGTAGCCCAGCACAGGGGCCTTCTCAAAATTGACGAGGATGCGGTCCTGGACATGAACGCCACAGACGAGCTCATGTTCGCCACACTCAACGGCAACATCATAGTAGAGGAAGGGGAAGCCGTCGCGGGAACAAGGGTGATCCCGCTTGTCGTTAAGGACTGGAAGGTGAAGAAGGCCGAGAGGATATGCGCTGGAACCGACCCTGTGGTGCAGGTCAAGCCGTTCAGGAAGCTAAAGGCTGGCATAGTCACCACTGGCAACGAGGTCTTCTACGGAAGGATAAAGGACAAGTTCGGCCCGGCGGTACAGGGGAAATTCGAGGAGCTGGGCTGCAGCATACTGAAACAGGTATTTTCGAAGGACGACCCGCAGATGATAGCGGAGTCCATAAGGGAGCTCATAGAGCTCGGCGCAGACATAGTCACCGTAACGGGAGGAATGTCCGTCGATCCGGATGATGTCACACCCCTCGGCATCAGGATGGCGGGCGCGGACATCCTGTCCTACGGCGCGCCGACACTGCCAGGCGCCATGTTTTTACTCTCCTATATCGGGGAGATCCCGGTGCTGGGCCTCCCCGGATGCGTCATGTACAGCAGGAGGACCATCCTGGACCTCGTGCTTCCGAGGCTAGTCGCTGGCGAGAGGGTTGAAAGAAAGGACATAGTAAGGCTGGGGCAGGGAGGCTACTGCCGCAACTGCAAGGACTGCAGGTACCCGAACTGCGGCTTCGGGAAAAGCTGATTCTTCGATTGTATTAAAAATTCATATACAATAATAATTTTGAAAGGGGAAAGGAAATGTTAAAGAAATTTTTGGTAATCAACGGGATCAGGAAAATGGTAATCGCTGATCCGGAGGCAACGCTTGCTGACGTGCTCAGAAAACAGCTGCTTCTCACAGGAACAAAGGTAGGCTGCGGAAAGGGTGAATGCGGAGCCTGCTCGGTAATACTGGACGGCAAGGTTGTAAAAGCTTGTATCACCAGAATGAAGAGGGTCAAGGACGATGCGGAAATAATCACGGTTGAAGGCGTAGGAACAGTCAAGGACCTCCATCCTGTGCAGATCGCATGGATGGTACACGGAGCTGCACAGTGCGGATTCTGTACACCTGGATTCATAGTTTCATCTAAGGCACTGCTCGACGAAAACATCAACCCTACAAGAGAAGAGGTAAGAGACTGGTTCCAGAAGCACAGGAACGTCTGCAGATGCACAGGCTACAAACCGCTTGTCGACGCTGTAATGTCTGCTGCAAAGCTTATGAGGGGCGAAATCACAAAAGAAGAGCTCTGGTACAAGCTGCCTGAAGGCGCAAGCATACTAGGTACAGACTACGTAAGGCCAAGCGCTGCTGCCAAGGTTACAGGTACATGGGACTTCGGCGCAGACCTGGGACTCCAGCTTCCTGAAAACGCCCTGCACATCAAGCTTGTTCAGGCCAAGGTTTCGCATGCAAACATAATCTCCATAGACACTTCGGAAGCTGAAAAGATGCCTGGAGTTCACAAGGTCATCACCTACAAGGACGTACCAGGAACAAACAGGATAAACGGACTCGCGTTCCCTACAAACAAAGGCGACGGACTTGAAAGGCCTATACTCAACGACAAGAAGGTTTTCCAGTTCGGGGATGCCCTTGCTATGGTCCTTGCAGACACGCCTTCCCAGGCTGAAGCGGCTGCTGAAATGGTCAAGGTTGAGCTGGAGATACTCCCTGCATACATGAGCGCTCCTGCAGCAATGGCAGAGGACGCCATAGAGATTCATCCTGGCACACCTAACATCTACTTCGAAACAAAGAACATAAAGGGAGAGGACACCGCACCGCTCATGGAGAAGCTCCCATACGTAGTCGAGGATGATTTCTACGTTGGAAGGCAGCCTCACCTCCCGCTGGAGCCGGACGTAGGCTTCGCATACTTCAACGAAGACGGAAAACTCATAGTCCACTCGAAGAGCATAGGAATACACGTGCATGCGCTCATGGTTGCCCCGGGAATAGGAGTTCCTGTAGAAGACCTCTATATAGTCCAGAACCCTACAGGCGGAACGTTCGGCTACAAGTTCAGCCCAACCATGGAAGGGCTTCTCGGAGTGGCAGCAATGGTAACGAAGAGACCTGTATACCTCGAGTTCAACATGTACCAGCAGATAACCTACACTGGAAAGAGATCGCCGTTCTTCATGACAGTCAAGATGGGCGCAGACGAAAACGGCAAGATAAAAGCCCTGGAATCAGACTGGTCAGTTGACCACGGCCCTTACTGCGAATTCGGAGACCTCCTTACAATGAGAGGATCCCAGTTCATAGGCGCCGGCTACATGATCCCTAACATAAGAGGAGAAGGAAGAACAGTCTGCACGAACCACGCATGGGGCTCCGCGTTCAGAGGCTACGGATCACCTCAGTCCCTGTTCGCATCGGAAGTCCTCGTAGACGAACTGGCAGAGAAAGCCGGGATCGACCCGTGGGAATTCAGGTACAAGAACGTATACAGGGAAGGCGACACGACTCCGAACGGATGCGAGCCTGACGTCATAGCTCTGCCTGGACTCCTTGAAAAGATAAAACCTTACTACGACAAGGCTAAAGCAGCAGTCAAAGAAAAGAACGCAGCTTCAACAGACAAAAAATACGGCGCTGGAATCACGCTCCTCATCTACGGTTCAGGACTTGACGGCGCAGACTCTTCAGCTGCCTGGGTTGAGCTCACTCCGAACGGAGTTATCGTTGCTAACTCATGGGAAGACCACGGACAGGGCGCTGACATGGGAACTCTTGCAATAGCGTTCGAGACACTGCAGCCTCTCGGAATCAAGCCTGAGGACATCACTCTCCTCATGAACGACATGGAGTTCACTCCAAACAGCGGACCTGCGGGCGGAAGCCGTTCAAACGTGCTCACAGGAAACGCAACAAAGGTTGCCTGCGAGAACCTCCTCGCAGCGCTGAAGAAGGAAGACGGAACATTCAAGACCTACGACGAAATGGTTGCAGAAGGCAAAGCTGTAAGATACGACGGAACATGGACAGCTCCATGCAAGGAATGCAGCACTGAAACAGGACAGGGAAATCCTTTCCCATGCTACATGTACGGAGTACTCCTTGCCGAGGTGGAAGTCGACATGAACACAGGAAAAGCCAAGGTTGAAAAGCTTACTCTTGCAGGAGACTGCGGAACGATAATCAACAAGCTCGTTCTCGACGGACAGATGTACGGCGGCCTCGCACAGGGTATCGGCCTCGCTTTAACAGAAGACTTCGAAGACCTGAAGAAGCACATCACCCTCACTGGCTGCGGAATACCTCAGGTAAGGGACGTTCCGGACGCCATGGAGATAATATACCAGGAAACTGAAAGGCCATACGGACCATACGGCGCTTCGGGATCAGGAGAAATGCCTCTTTCGGCACCGCACGCAGCAATAATCAACGCAATATACGACGCATGCGGAGCAAGGATCACAAAGCTTCCTGCCCTTCCTGAAAAGATACTTGCAAAAATAAAAAAATAGCCCTTCCTAATATATAATACTTAGGCGGCATCCCCATTTGCCATGGTGGGGATGCTGCCTAAAACTCTAAATTCCGGAGGAAATGGAAATGGATAGTGAAAAGATATTGAATATGGAATCCAAATGCATAGCGGAGCACTCCCCCGCCTGCATGGCTGCCTGCCCTTTTCATGTCGACGTCAAGGCTTTCCTGCAGGAGATCAAAAAAGGCAGCTTCGACAGGGCGTACAAGCAGCTGGAAAAAAAGATTCCCATGGTGGGCGTGCTTTGCAGGATCTGCGACCACCCCTGCTACAGCGAGTGCCTCAAGAAGGATTTCGGCGGAGCGATAAACATATCCATGCTCGAGAGGACCGTCGTGGATTCCGTCTCTCCAAGGAGGAAGGAAATTGACGTTCCAAGGAACGGCTTCAGCGCCGCGGTTGCAGGTGCGGGAGTAAGCGGCCTGGCTGCTGCGGTCGAGCTTCTGAAGAAGGGGTTCGAGGTTCATCTCTTCGAGAAGGAGGACAGGATCGGGGGGCGCCTTCTTGAAATAGATAAGAAGCTATTGCCTGAAACAGTGCTCGCGGAAGAACTTGAATACCTGGAGAAGAGCATCAGCGGGGTAACCAAGGGGACCGCCGTAGACGATGCCATGCTCCGGGAGCTGAGTTATTCCTACAACGCTGTTTTTGTGGCATTCGGGGATTCCGAAAAAACTGACGAGGGGAACGTTTTTTACAGCGGAAATCTGGCCGGAAAATTCGGAGACTCGGTTATTCAGGCTGCAGCTTCGGGCAGAAGCGGCGCCGTGACCATCGAAAGGTACCTTAAAGGCATTTCGCTGACGGCGCTGAGGGAAAACGAGGGCTCCTACGGGACGAAGCTCATCGTCAACACCGAAAAGGTTCCGGCAGAGGGGGTTGTCGAAAACAGGGAAGCCCCTTACGTCTACACAAAGGAAGAAGCGGCGGCGGAAGCGAACCGCTGCATAATGTGCGAATGCAACGAATGCAACAGGGTATGCGTCCACCTTAGAAGGTACAAGATGACCATAAAGAAGTACCTCAGGCAGATCAACCACAACGAGAGGCTCGTGCTGGGCAACCACTTTGCAAACATAATGATAAACTCCTGCGCTGTCTGCGGCTTATGCACGGAGCTGTGCCCCGTGGACCTGCCGCTCAAGGATGTTGTTATGGAGAGCAGGGAGAGCATGGTGAACAGGGGCAAGATGCCGCCTTCCGCCTTCGACTTCGCCCTGAGGGACATGGAGTACAACGTCAGCGAAGAGTTCAGCATGATAAGGAATGAACCTGGATTTGAAAAAAGCAGTTATGTTTTCTTCCCGGGCTGCCAGATGGCTGCGTCGGAACCCGGGTACGTCGAGGAGGTATACAATTACCTGACTCAGAAGCTGGAAGGCGGTACCGGACTAATGTTCGGATGCTGCGGAGCCCCTGCAAGCTGGGCGGGAAGGACAGAGCTGTTCAACATAAACCTGGAAAAGATGAAGAAGGAACTGGAGGGTGTGGGCAGCCCGAAGATAATAACCGGCTGCTCCACCTGCTACGACATATTCAAAAAGCACCTCGACGGGTTCGAGGTCCTCTCGGTATGGGAGGTATACGCCGATAAAGGGCTGCCGTCCGGCAAGGAGGGCAGCTGCAGCGGGCTCAAGATAGCGCTTTCCGACGCATGCACCTCCCGTCATCACGACCAGCTGCAGGAAAGCGCCAGGGAGGTACTCAGGCTGCTGGGGCTCGAGCTGGAGGAGCTGGAGTTCTCCGGGAACAGGACAAAATGCTGCGGCTACGGGGGGCTTGCTCTGTATTCCGACAAGTTAATGGCCAAGGAGATGATCAGGGAGAGGATCGCGGAATCCGAGCTGGACTACGCCGCCTACTGCTTCATGTGCAGGGACCTTTTCAAGAAGGAAGGTAAGAGGGTTTTCCACATATTCGACCTCATGTACGGCAAGGACCTGGAGGAAAGCGCAGCGAAGAAGGGTCCCACGATATCCGAGAGGCAGCAGAACAGGAGGCTGCTCAAGAACAGGATGCTCAACGCGGTCTGGAAGGACAGCGTACAGCTCCCTGAGGAGGAGCCGGGCTTCGGCCTCAGGCTCAGCGCTGAGGTGACCGAGAAGCTCGAGGACAGGCTCATACTCCTCAAGGATATCAAGGCGGTGCTCAAGCACGCCAAGGAGACGGGAAGGAGCTTCGTCAACCCTGGGAACGGGCACCTTCTGAGCTCCCTCAGCCAGCACCGGGTGACCTACTGGGTGGAGTATCTCCCGGACGGAGACGGGTACGAAGTCTTCAACGCCTACAGTCACAGAATGGAAATTGTGGAGGAGTAGCCATGGGAACTGAATTCATAGACAAGAACACCAAATGGAAGTGCGGGAAATGCGGGGGCGAGCTGCAGGCAGGGAAGGTTAAGCTCACGTACCTGGGCGGGAACTTCGAGGTTGAGCTTCTCAAGTGCCCTTCCTGCGGGATGGTCCTGATAACCGAGGACCTGGCGCTTGGTAAGATGCTCGAGGTGGAAAAATCGCTTGAGGACAAATAGGGGATGGTGAAGGATGGAGAACTGCTCATGCAACCTATATGAAAACAAGGAACTGAGGGAGTCCCTCGGGGAGACGCTCAGGCCGGGCGGCTTCAGCATAACGAGAAGGGCGCTGGGCTTCACCGGCCTCAAGGAGGGCAGCAGGGTGCTCGACATAGGCTCCGGGCTTGGTGACACGGTGAGCTTCCTGAGGGCGGAGTGCGGCATGGACGCCGCCGGGCTCGAGCCTTCGGAGCTGCTCATAGCAGAAGGTATGGCCAGGTACCCAGGCATAAGCATCATGAAGGGCGTGGGCGAGAGCATACCCTTCGGGGAGGGCTGCCTGGATGGCGTCTTCGCTGAATGCACGCTATCCCTTATGGACGACCTGGACAAGGTTCTAGGCGAGTGCTCCCGGGTGCTGAGGAGCGGAGGCTGGCTCGTGATATCCGACGTCTGCGCAAGGAATCCTGAATATATCCAGAAGCTTCAGGATTTCAGCGTCAGGAGCTGCCTAAGGGGGATGCTGGACCTGGAGAAGCTTAGGGAGAAGCTTGAAAAGGAAGGCTTCGCGGTTGAGCTGGAGGAGGACCAGACGGAATGCCTGAGGCAGCTCACCGTCAAGCTGATTTTCGAATACGGCAGCATGGCCGCCTTCTGGAGCAGGATGTCGGGCTGCAGCGCAGACATGGACGAGTTCAGGCACCTGCTGTCGCTGTGCAAGGCAGGGTACTTCATGATGGTATGCAGAAAATTATAGGAGGTCATTTTCATGGATATGGAATTTTTCGATATATACAAATACGCTTCCAAGGGTTACTGCTGCTCGCAGATCCTGATGCTTCTCGTGCTCGAGAAGGAGGGAAGGGAAAACTACGACCTTGTGAGGGCGGCAAACGGGATGTGCGCAGGAATGCAGTGCAGGGGAACCTGCGGCATACTTTCAGGGGCTCTCATGGTGTTCGGGCTCTACGCGGGCCGCGGAAGGGCCGAGGAGGAGAAGAGCCCCAAGCTCAAGAGCATGTCCGACGAGTTCACCGAATGGTTCAAAGCTCAATACAGCAGCACGCAGTGCAGCGACCTCGTGACTGAGGACATCTTCACGGACCAGGGCGAGATATACCCCGTGAAGTGCGGCGACATGATCCTGAAGGCCTACAAAGAGATCCAGGACGTGCTGCTCGGCTACGACTTCGAACTGGGGGAGAGGGACAATGGAGAATAAACCTGTTGTGCTTTACGAGACCGAGAGCCTCTGCCCGCAGTGCCTGGACAAGGTGAAGGCACTGGCGGTCAGAAGAGGCGGCAGCGTGTACCTGGAGAAGCTGTGCGGCAAGCACGGCACCTTCAGCACTGTCATTTGGAGGGGAAGCCCTGAAATCGAAAGCTGGGGGTCGGAAAAGATGCCTGCCGCGCCAGGCGGGTGCGGCTTCGAGGAGAGCAGGGGCTGCCCCTTCGAATGCGGCCTCTGCGGGGAGCACAAGCAGAGCACCTGCACCATGCTGCTGGAGGTCACAAAGAGATGCAACCTCAAATGCAGCATATGCTTCGCCGATTCAGGCGGCATGAGCGTCGACCCTGACCTGGAAAGGATCAGGTACTTCTACAGGCGTGCCCTTGAGCAGGGCGGCCCCTTCAACGTCCAGCTTTCCGGCGGGGAGCCGACTGTGCGGGACGACCTCCCGGAGATAATCCGGATGGGCAGGGAGCTCGGCTTCGGGTTCATCCAGGTCAACACAAACGGCCTCAGGCTGGCGGAGGACGAGGAATACGCCGGGGAGCTTAAGGCTGCCGGCCTGGACTCCATCCTGCTGCAGTTTGACGGCGTTAACGACGATATATACAAGAAGCTGAGGGGCAGGGAGCTCTTCGATATCAAGAAGAGGGCAATCGAAAACTGCAGAAAGCACAGCATAGGCATAGTGCTGGTGCCCGTGATATGCGAGGAGAACCTCAACGACACTGGAAGGATAATAAGCTTTGCACTGGAGAACATGGACGTGGTGACAGGCGTTAACTTCCAGCCCATGAGCTTCTTCGGCAGGTACGATGAGGACATGAAGTACAGCAGGAGGATAACGCTTCCGGAAATAATGCAGAGCCTAGAGGCTGAATCAGGGGGAAGGATAAGCCTTTCCAGCTTCGCCCCGCCCAGCTGTGGGCACTCCCTGTGCTCCTTCCACGGCAGCTTTGTGTACGAAGGCGGGGAGCTGAAGCCTGTGTCCGGCAGTGCAGGCAGCAGCGCCTTTAGCATATCCGCCATGGCATTCCAGGATGCCTGGACAGTGGATTTAGAGAGGCTGAGGCAGTGCTGCATGCATGTCATGAGCGAGGACGGAAAACTTATCCCGTTCTGCGCCTACAACATGACAGACATTGATTCCCATTATCTGTACAGGAGGAGATAGGTATGACTATTAGCCCGATGCACCCATGGATAAGCGGCAAACTGGGCGGCATGACGCTCGACGAATACCGGCTTGAACGCATAAGGCGGACGATCGACCACGCGATGCAGAACAGCCAGTTCTACAGGGAACACCTGGCCGGGGTGAAACCAGACCAGATCAGGAGCATTGCGGACATCGAAGGGCTCCCGACGATGTCTGCAGAAGACATAGCCAGGAACCCGGCGGCGCTGGTGTGCGTCTCGCAGAGCGAAATAAGCAGGATAATAACCCTTAACACTTCCGGGACCACCGGAAGCCCAAAGAGGATATATTTCACCGAGGACGACCTTGAGCTCACGGTTGAGTTCTTCATGCACGGCATGAGAACCCTTGTGGGCGAGAGGGACAGGGTGCTCATACTAATGCCCGGAGACAAGTTCGGCAGCGTGGGCTACGTCCTGAAGGACGCTTTGGGTAGGATAGGCGTCTTCAGCGAGGTCCACGGCGTCGTCAACGATATGGAAAGCTGCCTGAAGGACATCGAGAGGCTTGGCATAAACTGCCTTGTCGGGATCCCTGTCCAGGTTCTCGAGCTTTCCTACGAAGCAAAGGCGAAGGGCATAAGCAGCATAGACAGTGTTCTCCTGAGCGCTGACTACGTGCCCGATTCCCTTGCGAGGAACGTGGAGGAGAACCTGGGCTGCACAGTTTACTCGCACTATGGCATGACGGAAATGGGCTTCGGGGGCGGCGTCGAATGCTCGGCCGACCAGGGGTACCACCTGAGGGAAACAGACCTGTACTTCGAAGTACTCGACCCCGAGACAGGGGTACCCGTGGAGGACGGCCTCCTGGGTGAAGTGGCCTTCACCACCCTAAACAGGAAGGGGATGCCCCTCATAAGGTACAGGACCGGCGACATATCGAGGTTCATAGCCGGAAACTGCGGCTGCGGCTCCAACATGAGGAGGCTGGACAAGGTTAGAGGGAGGAAGTCGGAGTTCATAGAGATTGCTCCCGGCCTGTTCCTTGGGCTTCCCGAGCTGGACGAGGAGATATTCAAGATCAGGGGGGTAACAAACTACAAGGTCAAGCTCTACAGGGGGAAGCTGGTAAGCGCGCTCAAGCTTCTTGTCAAGGTGACGCCCGAGTTCGAGGGCGTCGACCAGGTGGCAAAAAGTCTGATGTCGAACAACAAGATACGGAATGCCGCCTTCCAGGGGATGCTCCTTATCCTTCCGCCAGAGCAGATAGACATTTCGGAATGCTCCACAGGCATGGTTAAGAGGAAGATAGACATACTGGGGGATGACAGGCTATGACCTGGATATACAGCAGGGTCAGGGATCTGCTAAAATCGGGAAGCGGCGCAGTCGTCATAACGGTGCTGGACAAGCAGGGCTCGGTCTCCAGGGAAGCAGGGACGAAAATGCTCGTCAGAGAGGACCTGAGCACGGTCGGCAGCATAGGCGGCGGTATTCTTGAGGCTATGGCTGTCATGCTTGCAGCGGAGGCTTACGAATACAAGAACTTCGTCATAGAGAAAGCAGGTCCCCTCCTGGCAGCCGAATACGTCGGTCCCGAGGACGAGGGAGAACTCCAATATTTCGAAAGGCTTGCGGCATGCATCGAGGAGAAGAGGAACCTTGTCGCGGTGACGAGGTACAGAGGTCGCGGGAGCCTCCGCAGGGAGGTGCTCTTCGAGGAAGATTACTTCAGGTTCGACAGGGGCTTCCCGAAAGAAGGCTTCAGGCTGGAGGAGAGCGCCGAGGAGGTTGCGGTATACCAGCCGCTTTTCAGCGAGGACAAGGTTTACATCTTCGGGGCGGGCTACATAGGCCAGAAGCTGGCAGGCATAACCAGCATGCTGGGCTTCAGCACCGTTGTCATAGATGAGAGGAAGGAGTTTGCAAACAGGGAGAGGTTCCCCGATGCGGACGACATCGTAGTGGTTGACTCACTGAGGAACACAGGCAGGTACCTGGACATAGACCCGAACAGCTACATCGTCATCGCCACCAGAGGGCATGTGGACGACACCGCTGTGCTCGGAGAGATGGTCAGGACGGGCGCAAGGTACATCGGCATGATAGGGAGCAGGAAGAAGAAGGAAGAAGCGTACGGGGAGCTCATGAAGCAAGGCTTCGCAGCGGAGGAGCTCCACCCTGTGCATTGCCCCATCGGGCTGGACATAAACGCGGTGACCCCCGAGGACATCGCCGTGAGCATAGCAGCAGAGCTTGTTAAGGTAAGGAGAGAAAGAAATGGATAGGAAGATATCTGCGGTAATACTTGCCGCGGGGCTGTCGTCAAGGATGGGCAGGCTCAAGGCCCTTATGGATATAGGAGGGGAGAAGGCCATCCTCAGGCTGATAGACGCGAACATCAAGGCGGGGATAAAGGACATTGTGGTGGTGCTCGGGTACAGGAGCATAGACATACTGAAGTACGCGGACAGCCGCGACGTAAGATGCGTTATGAACGGCAGCTACATGTCGGGGATGTTCTCCTCGGTTCAGAAGGGTGTTTCGAAGCTTGACCCGGGCTCTGAGGGTTTCATGCTCATGCCCGTGGACATACCGCTCATAAAAGCGAACACGATCAGGGAGCTTGCGGAAGAGTTCTCAAGGGGCTGCTGCGACATACTCCAGCCGTATTTCGGCGAGAGGAAAGGGCATCCGCCTGTGATATCGGCAAAATGCATACCGGACATCCTTGCAGGGAGCCCTTCAAACGGAATGAGGGGGATCATGGATTCGGCCAAGTGGAGAAAGGGAAGGTTCCAGACCGTGGACGAAGGTATACTGCACGAGATGGACACCATGGAGCAGTACCTTGAGCTCCTCGAATACCATTCGGGATCCAGGGTGCCCAACAGGAACGAGTGCAGGGAGATATGGAACAGGTGCGGCCTGAGCGAGGATATAATAATGCACCAGGAGGCTGTTGCGAGATGCGCCCTGAGGTTCGGCAGGTACCTCGGGCAGAAGGGGGTAGCGCTTGATCTCGAGCTTCTGGAAGCAGCCGCGCTGCTCCACGACATAAAGAAGACCGAGAGGAACCATCCGCAGAGGGCCGGGGAATTCCTGGAGAAGCTGGGCTACGGCAACGTTGCCGAAGCAGTTGCGCAGCACATGGATCTCCTTGACATGGAGGAGGATAGGGTCAGCGAGAAGGAGCTGCTCTACCTTGCCGACAAGATGGTTAAAGGGGCCGAGGAGGTCGGCATCGAGGCCAGGTTCAGAGGCATGCTGAACAGCCCCGAGGATCAGATAAGGAAGAGGGCCGAGGGAAGGTACGGTGATGCCCTGAAGATAATGAGGAAGATAAAGGCGAAGGGGGAACTCAGGAACGTCTACCTCGTGAGACATGCAGAGGTGGAGAAGCCAGCAGGCAGGACCTTTTTCGGAACCACCGACCTGCACCTGAGCAGCAGGGGGATCAGCAGCGCAGGGGAGCTCAGGGACAGGTTCTCGAAGCTCCATATTGAGGCTGTCTACTGCAGCGCGCTGAGAAGGTCCAGGGACACCGCCGCGATCATAGCGGGCGGCTGCGGCATGGAGCCGGTGGTCAGGGAGGAGTTCAACGAGATAGACATGGGCGAATGGGAAGGAAGGAGCTTCGAAGAGGTGAAGGAGAAATACCCGGACGAGTTCGAGGCAAGAGGTGCGGACCTCCTGAACTACAGGGTGGCCGGCGGAGAAAGCTTCCTGGATGTCCAGGAGAGGTCGATGAAGGCCCTCGAAGAAATACTTGGCAGAACTGCCGGAGATGTCGTGATCGTGACTCATTCAGGGGTGAAAAGGTCCATGCTGGCTTGCCTGGAGGGCATGAGCATGCAGGAGAGCTTCCGCAGGCCTCAGGACTACTGCTCTGTGGATGTGGTAACTATTGGTGTATGATAATGACACACCAGATTCTGCATTTTACATCTGCAGGATACGGGTGTATAATTATGATATAACATGGGACTTGTGTGAAGACATCATTTTTTAGTACGAGGGAGTGTTCGATTTGTATACAATGGAGAAATACGATTTCGAGGCTTCGCACAGGCGCTGCGAAGAGTACGGATTGACAAGAGACCAGGTTTTCAGCCGAAAGATAATAGGGACCGAAGAGCTTCAGAAAAAGTACGTGCAGAACAGGGACCTGATCCTGAACGCTGCGCCGTTCATGGAGCAGCTATGCAACTTCGTAAAGGGCTCCGGCTTCTTCGCACTGCTCACGGACAGCGAGGGCTGCATCCTCAACGCGGTGGGCGACGAGAAGATCCTCGAAATGGCGTATGAGATGAAGATGGTGCCCGGCGCGTACATGGACGAGGAGAACATGGGCACTAACGCCATGAGCATAGCAATAAACCAGGCTGAGCCGGTGCAGATATCGGACAAGCAGCACTACGTCACTGCGTACCACAAATGGACCTGCTCGGCTGCCAGCATCAAGGACAGCAGCGGCAAGATAATCGGAGCACTGGACCTTACAGGCTACAAGGAAGGCGCCCACCTGCACACACTGGGCATGGTTGCGGCAGCCTCTAACGCTATAGAGCACATGATGAACGCGAAGAAGAGCAACAGGAACCTGACTCTGACAAAGAAGCACATGGAGACGGTGCTCAATTCTATACCTACAGGGATAATCTCCTGCGACATAGAAGGGAAAATCAAGTCCATCAACCACAAGGCCCTCGACATATTCGGCTTCTCGGAGTTCGAGATCAAGAACCTGGGCATGGTGGCCCTGGTCGACACCTGGCACACCATAAAGAACTCCCTTGTCAGCGGCAGGAGCACCCAGTCCGAGGACGTATACCTGAACACTAGCAAAAGCAAGGTGCAGTACAGCCTCAGCGCTTACCCGATGTACAACTCGAACGAGGACATCATTGAGATAGTTTTCGTGCTGGAGGAGATGAAGAAGGTCAGGAAGCTGGCCGGAAAGATGATGGCCGGGCAGGCTTACTACACCTTCGACAAGATCATAACAGTGAACGACAAGTTCATGAAGACCGTGGATTACGCAAAGAAAATCGCCGACAGCAAGTCCACAGTGCTGATAATGGGCGAGAGCGGTACTGGCAAGGAGCTCTTCGCGCAGTCGATCCACAACTACAGCACCAGGATGGACGAGCCTTTCATTGCCGTCAACTGCGGAGCCATACCGAGGGAGCTCATAGAGAGCGAGCTCTTCGGGTACGAGGAAGGAGCCTTCACTGGAGCCAAAAAGGGAGGCTATGCCGGAAAGTTCGAGATGGCAGACGAAGGGACCATATTCCTGGACGAGATAGGCGAGATGCCGCTCGATATGCAGACGAAGCTGCTGAGGGTCATAGAGGAGGGGACGATCTCCAGGATCGGAAGCTCGAGGACGATAAACGTCAACGCGAGGATAATTGCCGCCACGAACAGGGACCTTGCGGACGAGGTGAAGAAGGGCAACTTCAGGAAGGACCTTTACTACAGGCTGAACGTTGTGCCGCTCAACCTCATGCCCCTCAGGGACAGGAGGGAGGACATAGCCCCTCTCGTGAAGAGCCTGATGCACAGGCTGTCATCGAAGCTGAGCAAGCACGAGGTGGAGGTTCCCGAAGAATACATGAAATACCTCAACAGCTACGACTGGCCCGGAAACGTGAGGGAGCTGGAGAACGTGCTGGAGCTGATGATAAACACCGAGACCATCCCGGGCTACATCCTGAGCAACAGCAGCGGCTGCTCCGACGAATACGTCGAGATGAACGAGGACTGCTACAGGATAGATTTCGTGGAGAAGCAGCACATAATCCGGGTGCTTAACAAGCTGAGCAGCAACATAACCCTGGCTGCCAAAGCCCTGGGAGTGAGCAGGTGCACATTGTACAGAAAGATGAAGGAGTACGGCATCTCCTGAATGCAGGAGCCTGAAGCGGCTGAAAAGCTGAGCTTCAGGCTCATTTTTGCGCCTTGACCGTAAAATATTAATAATACACCGTAAAATAATGATAGTGGGATGGTGTATTATAGGATATAATATTATGAAACGGATACGGAGGAGAATGGATTATGATAAGCGATAGAGTCAAAGGCGGAGCTAAGGGCGCACCTGCAAGGGCGCTGATGTACGGGATGGGGCTGACCAGGGAAGAGATAGAGAGGCCGCTCGTGGGAATCGTGAACGCGCAGAACGAGATTATACCGGGGCACCTGCACCTGGACGAGATTGCAGAGGCCGCAAAGGCCGGCGTAAGGATAGCTGGCGGAACGCCGCTGGAATTCCCCGCAATCGGTGTATGCGACGGCATAGCCATGGGGCACGTCGGGATGAAGTACTCGCTGGCGAGCAGGGAGCTCATAGCAGACTCCATAGAGACGATGGCTCAGGCCCACGGCCTCGACGCGCTGGTGCTCATACCCAATTGCGACAAGATAGTCCCAGGCATGCTAATGGCGGCCGCGAGGCTCAACATACCTGCCATAGTGGTCAGCGGCGGTCCGATGAAGGCGGGCAGGACAAACGGCTGCACGACTGACTTCACGAGCGTCATTGAAGGGGTGGGAACCTACAACGACGGGCACATGTCGGCAGAGGAGCTGGAGAACCTCGCCATGACGGCCTGTCCGGGCTGCGGCTCCTGCTCGGGGCTCTTCACCGCGAACAGCATGAACTGCCTCACAGAGGTGCTCGGAATGGGCCTCCCTTTCAACGGTACAGCCGCCGCTCATTCCGGAGAGAGGAAGCAGATGGCAAAATACGCTGGGATGAGGGTCATGGAGCTGCTGAGGAAGGGCATAAGGCCTCTGGACATACTCACCCAGGAAGCCTTCGAGAACGCCATAACAGTGGACATGGCCATGGCCGGATCGACAAACACGGTGCTGCACCTGCCGGCCATAGCCAACGAAGCCGGGATAAAGCTCGACCTTTCCCTTTTCGACGAAATAAACGAGAGGACGCCATGCCTCACGAAGCTCGCGCCAAGCGGGACCTACCACATGGAGGACCTGCACTTCGCGGGAGGGATACCTGCCATGATGAAGGAGCTCTCCAGGAAGGGCCTCATCAAGGAAGCTTGCATGACCGTGACGGGAAAAACCGTCGGCGAAAACATAGCCGACAAGGACATAAAGGACTTCGAGGTCATCCATACCATAGAGAAGGCATACAGCCAGAAGGGCGGCCTCGCAATACTGAGGGGCAACCTCGCGGTGGACGGTGCGGTCGTCAAGGAATCAGCCGTTGCTAAGGAGATGCTTACGCACCAGGGACCTGCAAGGGTGTTTGACTCCGAGGACGAGGCTGTAGCAGCGATATTCGGAGGGAAGATAAACAAGGGCGACGTCGTCGTCATAAGGTACGAAGGGCCGAAGGGCGGACCGGGAATGAGGGAGATGCTCTCCCCGACTGCCGCCATCGTGGGCATGGGCCTGGACAAGGACGTTGCGCTCATAACAGACGGAAGGTTCTCCGGAGCAACAAGGGGCGCAGCGATCGGGCATGTTTCGCCAGAGGCCATGGAAGGCGGCCTCATAGGGCTTGTTGAGGAAGGCGACGCTATAAAGGTCGACATAACGGGCAAGAAGCTCGAGCTGCTCGTGGACGAGGCGGAGCTCGCAGCAAGGAGGAAGGCATACGTCAAGCCTGAACCAAAGATAACCAAAGGCTACCTCGGACGCTACGCCAAGCTGGTAACCTCGGCCAACACGGGGGCAGTGCTCAGGTAATGAAGCTTGTCCAGAAATTCGAGTGGGGAGAGGTCCTATGGCTGCACGAGCCTGAGAATTCTTCAGAGAGGCTCAGCGCCGGGCTGGTGAAGTTCTTCCCGGGTAGCAGGCAGGGGCAGCATTTGCACTTCGGTGAGGAGCAGATACTATTCGCGCTGAGCGGCAGAGGGATCCACCGGCT
Organism: Clostridium sp. UBA699; assembly: GCA_002298915.1. Lineage (GTDB taxonomy): Bacteria > Bacillota > Clostridia > Clostridiales > Clostridiaceae > UBA699. Next base: position 26,787 of record DBML01000030.1, on the reverse strand, counting down.
CAACGGAAAGGAGGAGGTGATAAGCGAGGGGATGCTTATCCACTGCCTCCTTTTTCCGAGCACGAGGTGATAAACACCGGGGAAGAGGACCTCGTCTTCCTCATAACCTACACGCCTTCCAAGCAGATCAAGGAAGCTCCGAAGGAGCACGCCAGGAGCAGCAGGAGCATACAGGAAATACTCGGCAGGGACACTCTTGAGAAGATTGAGCGGGAGGTCTCCGAAACGCTGAAGCTTGAGCTCGCCATCCTGGACAGCAGCTACGGCAGGGTCACCAAACATGGCGGAGAGGTGGTCTTCTGGAACGAGGAGGCAGGCCTCAAGAGGTTCAACAGCGGCCTGGCGGGGCTGGACAAGGCTTTCGAAGGCAGCGGGGGCGTCATAACCATGATCATCCCCATTCTGTTCGAGGAAGAGATCGCAGGCTACCTCCGCTGCGGGCAGTTCCTGATAAACAGGGACGTGGGCTTCGAGGAAACCCTTGGCCCGGAACTGTTCAGGGCCTACAGGGAGATACCCCTCCTGCCCAAAAGCAGGCTTTACGCCCTCCAGGAGAGCCTTGAGTCGGTGGCGGACCTGGTTTCGGACATAATCGAAGCTGGCGCAAGGGAGAAGGGCATAAGCGAAAGGAGCGCCAGGACGAGGCTGACCGAGGGCCTTAAAAGCAGGAGCAAAAACATCTGGGAGCTGATCTCCGACGAGGGTCAGGACTACCCGGTCCATCTCGAGGAGAAGCTCGAGGCTGCTATCAGCAGGCTCGACAGGGCCGCCTCGAAGCTGGCGGCCGCAGAGATAGCCGAGCTGCTCAGGAGGAGGTCGGTTCCTGACCGGGAGGTTAGGGAGACCGCGGGGGAAATGATGATGGGGATATCGAGGAAGCTTTACCTTGAAACATCGGACAGGGACAACTTCTTCGCGGTCAGGTACAAGTACAGGGCGAAGCTGAAAAGCTGCAGCGGCTGCGGTTCCGCCGAAGGGCTGCTGTCGGAATTCGCAGAGGACTGCATAAGCATTCTGGAGAGCAAGCTCCTCAGGGGGAAAGCGGGCCTTGTCGAAAGGATAAACCGCTACATCGGGATGAGCTTCAGCCAGGACGTGAGCCTTGGCGTGCTCGCGGAGACGTTCTATGTCAGCCCGAACTACCTGAGCGCCATATTCAACGAAAGGAACGGCATGTCGCTCAAGGACTACGTCAACAGGCTGAGGATAGACAGGGCCAAGGAGCTTCTGAGGGACACCGACCTCAAGGTTTCCGAGATAAGCCGCAAGGTAGGCTACAGCCAGCTAAGCTATTTCGGAAGCGTGTTCAGGAAGCTCGAGGGCTGCACCCCGAAAGAGTACAGGAACAGATAGTGCCGGACAGCTTAGCCGGCACTATTTATTTTGTTGAAAATTGCAAACGCTCTATGATATCATATAATCACTAAACTTCAAGAATTTTCAGTCGGGAGGTAGCTGTGCACATGGATATGAAAAGGATATTTAAGTCCCTGGCTGCCTGCAGCATTGCACTGGCGATCGTCCTGAACGTCTGCATATTCAGGGCGGCAGCAGCGGGAACGGGCCAGGGCGCTGCAAAGAACGTGCTGATAATACACTCCTACGATGAGAATTACAGGTGGACCAGCGAGATAAACAGGGGGATGCTCGATTCGCTCCCAGCAGGCCAGCTTGGCATTTACACGGACTACATGGATGCCAAGAGGGTGGACAAGCAGGGTTACTATGAGGAGTTCATGGCTTTCCAGAGCCTGAAGTATCAGGGGATAAGCTTCGACCTCATACTGTGCAGCGACAACGAGGCGTTCTACTACATGCTTGGCTGGGGAAAGCAGATATTCGGGGAGACGCCTGTCGTGTTCTGCGGGGTCAACGATTTCAGCAGCACCCTGCTCGAGGGGAAGAGCAACTACACGGGGATTGTAGAGGAGCCGGACTATAAGGGCACGATCGAAGGCATCATAAAGATGCAGCCGCAACTGCGAACCATATACGTCATGAGCACGGACTCGGCAATTAGCAGTATGCAGAGGGCTGATGTCGAGGCGATTGCCGGGAGCTACAAGGATGTCGAAATTGTCTTCGAAAACAATCTCGAGGAGGGAAGCCTTTCAAAATTCAAGAACCGCAGCTACTATGATGCAGCGGTGCTTATGCTGGCCGATCCCGTACTTCGCAGCGGAAGCCCTGTCACCCTTGACTCTATACCGAAGGATGTTGTCGAAGGGATAAACCTGCCTGTCTACACCGCGTACGATTTCGCCATGGGAAGCGGCTTCATGGGAGGCAAGCTTGTAAGCGGGTACCTGCAGGGCAAGGATGCCGGGAAAATGGGCTCCAGGATACTGGGAGGCACTGCGGTTTCGGATATTCCGGTATCAGAGGAAAGTCCGAACGTATACACTTTTGACTATCAGATCATGAAGAAATATGGGATACTCAAGTCAAACCTGCCGGCTGGGAGCGTGATCATAAACAGGCCTTTTTCCTTCTTCGAAACCTACAGGACCGGAATGCTTGTTCTGCTGGCGGTTTTCGTTCTTTTGGCTCTCCTTATCGCTCTCCTTATAACGAACATAAGGAAGAGAAAGCAGAGCGAGGAGCGCTACCAGCTCGCGCTTGAAGGCACAAACGATGCTGTCTGGGAGCTCGACATACCTGGCAACAGGTTCAGGGCATCGGGCAAATGGAAGGAGATCACGGGATACGACCAAGACATCAAGGTGGACCTGGAGGACTACATGAAATACATCCACCCCGATGACAGGAGAACTGTGTTCAGGTCCTACACCGAGCTGAAGGACGGGCCGGAAACGTTCGCTTCTGAGTTCAGGCTTAAGGTTGCGACAGGGGAATACAAATGGCTTCAGGCGAGAGGGAAGGTCCTCCGTCAAAAGGACAAGAGCGTAAGGGCCTACGGTTACATAGGCGACATATCCTCAGAGAAGAAATACGAGGAGGAGATAAGGCACCTAGCATACTACGACAAGCTCACGGGGCTCATGAACAGGGCCTCCATAATGAAATTGCTGGACGACAAGCTTGTGGAGATGCAGGCCAGGCATGAAAAGGGCGCGGTCTTTTTCGTAGACCTGGACGATTTCAAGAAAGTCAACGACACTATGGGCCACGACTGCGGCGACAGCCTTCTGGCGGCAGCAGCCGCAAGGCTCATAAAATGCGCAGGCGGAAGCAGCTACGTGGGCAGGCTGAGCGGGGACGAATTCCTCGTCATAAAGTACGGCACGAAGGACATGCGGGAGATAACAGACCTTGCGTACCAGCTGACGCAGACGTTCATTAACAGCTTCACGATAAAGGACAAGCAGGTTTTTGTCACCGCAAGCGTCGGGGTCACACTGTACCCGGAGGACGGCACTGATTCGGCCGCGCTCCTTAAGAACGCCGACACCGCCATGTACAAGGCGAAGGAGAGCGGCAAGAACAAGTTCAAGTTCTACAACATAGGCATGAACATGGACCTGGTTAGGAGGGCCGAGATCGACAAGGGGCTAAGGGAAGCAATAAAAAGCGGGGACATCAGGGTCCACTACCAGCCGTGCTTCAGCTTCAGCACCGGAGAGATTACGGGCTTAGAAGCCCTTCTGAGGTGGAACTCCCCGGACCTCGGATACGTACCTGCCCCGGAATTCATCGCCACCGCCGAGGAGACGGGCTTCATGGTAGAGCTGGGCAGATGGGTGATTGAGACCGTGTGCAGGCAGAACAAGCTTTGGAGGCTGAAGGGGCTTGGAGACATATTCACTTCTGTGAACATATCTGCACTCCAGCTGAATGATGCGTCGTTCCTTGAAACGGTCAGGGGGCTGCTGGGCAGAACGGGGCTTCCGGCGGACGCACTGGGCATCGAGATCACAGAAAGCATCATAATGGGCGATATAAGGTTCAACAGCAGGACGGTCGAGGAGCTTTCCGGGGACGGGGTCAAGGTGTCCCTTGACGATTTCGGAACAGGATACTCTTCACTTACCTACCTCGCCAGGGTACCCCTCGACTCCATAAAGATAGACAGGGCCTTGACGGAGCAGGTGACGGAGTCTTCGAAGGCTGCGGCCATAATCCACAGCATAGTGGAGCTCGCACACAAGATGGGGCTCAGGGTTGTCGCGGAGGGCGTGTCAAGGCAGTCGCAGTACGATGCTCTCAAGGCAACAGGCTGTGACGAGGTTCAGGGGTTCCTAACAGGAAAACCGATGCCTCCGGAAGAGGCGGAGATGCTTCTTAGGGGCGCAAAAAAGACCGGCATATGAAGAAAAGGAGCAGCTTCAAAACCTGATGGTTTTGGAGCTGCTCCTTTAAGTTTTCTTCCCCCGACCTCGGGATCAGGATCGTTCCAGGCGGTTAATCACGTTTGACAGGTTGTTGATGCTGGTGGAGAGGACTTCAAGCTTGCCCTCTATCCGTACCAGGAGGTAAACGGAAACCGCGATGGGGAAACCGACGTTTCCAATCATAGTCAGAAGATCGCTGCCCATGTCATCGCACCTGGCCGCTATCTCACCGCAAGCTCGGTGTTTTCCCTGCTCACTATGACAGCCGAATCCTTTGTCTTGAGGTCGCCACCCTTGGTGACGAAAACGTTCCTGGCCAGGATGATGTCCATTGCGCTTTGCACTTCCAGTTCTGTAACGCCTTCCTTGACGGTGTTCAACCTTATAGCTGCCCTCTTGCCTTCTTCATTCAAAAAGCTCATTGTTAAAGTCTTGCTCATAGCTCGTTGCCCTCCTTATTCTTACTCGTTAATCAGCGCGTTCTCGTCATTCCTGACGATCTCCACAAGTGCGGTCGGCATCAGTGTTTCAAGCGCTTTTGCTACGTCGTAGATGTCCTGGTCCAGAGCCGTAGTCTTGACTCCGGCGAATTTCTGGGACTTCACTATGTCCAGCCCGTACTTGTCGACCCCCTCGTTGTACCTGATCACCATGTTGCAGTCGCTTTTGTTTGATGTTACTGCCATGCTTATCAACTCCTTTCAACCAATACATATGCAGGAATGTAAGATTATGCCTCTTGTGATATAATTGAATCATTAAGGGGGGGAGTTCTTATGGTAAGCTTAGCTTCTATGGCAGCCATGGCTGTAAGCCTGGTGCTTGCAGCGTTTTTGCCGGTCGGGTTGGCGGTATGGTTCGCCAGAAAACACAGGGGCACCTTAAGGGATATGGTTGTAGGTGCGCTGATCTTCTTTGTTTTCGTGCTTGTGCTGGAGAACGCAATGCACGTATATTTCCTCAGGACCAACTTCGAAACCTCGATGATCCTCGACAATCCCTGGGCCTATGCGATATACGGGGCTCTGGCGGCGGGGATATTCGAGGAGTCGGGGCGTTATCTGGGATTCAGGTTTCTTCTTAAAGGAAGGGAGCGCTGGGAGGACGGAATAGCCTACGGCATAGGCCACGGCGGCATAGAGGCATTGCTGGTAGGCGGGCTGGCTGCGGCTCAGAGTCTTTACCTCTCCTTCATGATGAACGCGGGGAACCTGCCAGCACAGCTTGAGGGGTTCAGGGCAGCCCTGTCAGGAACCGCGCCTTGGCTTTTCCTCTTGTCAGGCTTCGAGAGGCTGTTCGCCCTTGCCCTTCAGATCGCGCTATCCCTTATCGTCCTTTACGGGGTAAGGCTGAATAAGTTCAGATACGTGTTGTACGCTTTGCTTATCCACGCAGCTGTGGACTTTCCAGCGGCCCTATACCAGAAAGGAATGATACCGGATGTCATGCTGATAGAGGCCGGCCTTGCGGCTGTAGCGGCGGCAAGCATATGGTTCATTATAAAATCGGGGAAGAAGTCCCGCTGGGAAGAGGGGGAGGATAAACCGTGAAAAAGGTTGGATATGCGTCAAGCACAAGGGCGGATTACGGGATCGTAAAAGAGTACCTGCTCGAGCTGAACAAGGACGAGGCTTTGGAGCTGGGGCTGCTCGTAACGGGAGCGCACCTTGAGGAGGAGTACGGCAGCACGGCGGAGGAGATCAGAGCGGACGGGATAAGGATCGACCTGGAGGTGCCGATCGGCATCGACACGAGCAACAGAACCGGGATACTGAACAGCATGTCGGTATGCCTGCGCTCCTTTGGGGAGCATTTCGGCAGGAACAGGTACGACCTGGTGATAGTCCTTGGAGACAGGTACGAGATGCTCACGGTGGCAGCAGCGGCTGCCATGAACAACATTCCGATACTGCACCTCTACGGCGGAGAGGCAACCTACGGGAACAGCGACGAGTTCATACGCCACAGCATAACGAAGATGAGCAGGTACCATTTCACGAGCACGGCTGAGCACCGGAAGAGGGTGCTCCAGCTCGGGGAGAACCCGGCCGACGTGTACTGCCTTGGAGCCCTTGGGGCTGAAAGGGCTTTAAGGCATTTGGAGGGGAAGAAAAGACAGGCCGAGGCCGGCAGAGGGTACATGGTCATCCTTTTTCATCCGGAAACTGCAACGAACATGGATCCGAACGCTGCCGCAAGGGAGCTGCTGGAGGCGCTTGACAGCTTCAGGGGCGACTACGACCTTAAGTTCATAGGCAACAACGCCGACGTGAATTCAAAGTTCATCAGGGACCGCATAAAGGAATACTGCAGCGAATACGGCTGCGATTACATGGTGAACCTGAGGATGGAGGATTTCCATGCTCTGCTCTTCAACTCGGAATGCTTTGTCGGGAACTCGTCCTCGGGGCTTATCGAGGCGCCGTCACTAGGCGTGTTCACGGTGAACGTAGGCGACAGGCAGAAGGGGAGAACGCGGGGGAACAGCGTGATTGATGTACCCTGCAGAAAAGATGATATTGCGGATGGTATCAGGAAGGCTCTGGCCATGAAGCTGCAGGGAACAAGCATATCAAATCCCTACTATAGGGCAGGCTGCCTGGATGCTCATGTCAAGGCCACGGCAGGCTTGCTGAGGCGCCTGGACCGCAGGCCAAAAGAATTTTTCGACATAGATTTCAATGTTGATGAGGAGGCGAGAATAGAACCATGAAGAGAATTTTTGTAGCTTTTGTGCTGGTCCTGGCTGTCGCTGCGTTAGCAGGCTGCTCGTCGGGAAGCGCAGACGAGTCGTTCAAGGGCCGCGTTGAGCCCATCGCAGACAACATACTTCAGAGCATAAAGAGCGGCGACAGGGAGGCTTTCCTGAAGGACATGGACGGCAAGATGAAGAGCACCTTCACGGCCGAGGCCTTCGACAAGATGAACACACTGCTCGGCTCCAAGGTAGGGACCTACCAGAGCAAGGAGTTTTGGAAGACGGAAAAATCGGGCCAGTACGTCATTGCGTACTACAAAGCGAAGTTCGACAAGGAGGAGGAATACGTGGTGGTGAAGGTGGTAACCTCCGAAAAAGACGGCGTGCTGAGCGTTGCAGGGCTATTCTTCGACTCGCCCAACCTCAGGAAATAGCCGGTTGACAACCACTGCTAGCCTGTGCTATCATGATATGGTTAAAAGGGAGTAGTTTTTATACAAAGTCAACATGCTGGTGAACAACTCACCTGGCTTTGTAGCCTGTTTTGGTAACGAGACTTTTGGCATGACCTGTTTATTGTATAACGGGTTATGCTTGAAGTCTTTTTTTATTGCTTTAATCAATTTGAGAAGAGAGGATGATATTTTTGAACTTTGACTTATTACCTTACCTTTTTTCGGCTGGTGCCGTAGTTCTTGCTGAGATGGGGGACAAGACACAGCTTCTTGCAATGGCCCTGGCTACCAGGTTCAAGGCTTCCAAGGTTATGCTGGGTGTGTTTATCGCAACGATATTCAATCATGCCCTCGCTGTTGGTGTGGGAAACTACATTACCAGATTCGGCAGTGCGCAGGTTTGGATCCAGGCTATAGCCTCGCTTTCCTTCATTGTATTCGGCCTGTGGACGATCAGGGGAGACAAGCTCGAGGGCGAAGAAAACAGGACGACAAAATACGGTGCAGTTGCAACCGTGGCGCTGGCTTTCTTCATCGCTGAAATGGGAGACAAAACCCAGCTTGCCACCATTGCTCTTTCGACAAAGTTCCCGATGGACCCGCTTTCGATTCTTATGGGCACAACCACAGGCATGCTTATTGCAGACGCAATAGGGATATTCATTGGAGTAGTGCTTTGCAAGAACATACCTGAGAGGACGGTTAAGCTGATCTCTGCGGCAGCGTTTATTATTTTCGGTTTCATCGGCAGCTACGAAGTGGCTGTGAACCAGATGCACCTTGCTTCTGGCGCGGCATTTTTTGGATTATTTATCCTGGCGCTATTAACAGGTTTTGCCGCATATTATATAATAAAGATGGATAAAGCGGTATAAGCAATTGCGGTGACGGAAATTTGAAACCCGGACGCGCGGATTATTCAATTTGGCGGCCTGTGCAGGGCCGCCCAGGAATGGGAAAAGTTGCCTGAATCAGTGCTTTGTGATACAATTTTCTAGAGAAGGTTTCCAAAATGCAGCAATAGGCATTTGAAATATTCATTTCTCTGAAAAATTAACACGGGAGGGGTATTATGAAAAGCAAGCTCTACAAGGCCTATTTAGTTGTGAGTAGATTTGTTTTCATTATTATCGGCGCCGCCCTGGTTTCCATCGCACTGGAGATTTTTCTTATTCCAAACAAAATCGTTGACGGCGGCGTTATCGGCATTTCAATCATGAGCAGTTATCTTTCAGGGCTCCCTGTAGGGATGTTCATTGTTCTTCTTAACTTTCCGTTCTTCTATGTCGGCTACAAGCAGATAGGCAAGACCTTCGCGATATCGACAATATTCGCGGTGTGCTGCCTCTCCATCGGAGTCACTTACCTCGGTCCGGTTCCAAGCCTTACTAATGATGTATTCCTGTCGTCCATATTCGGCGGCATCATAAACGGCGCCGGAGTCGGCCTCATAATAAGGAACGGGGGTTCACTGGACGGGACAGAGGCGGTCGCCATAATCCTGGACAAGCGTACAAGCTTTTCCATAGGCGAGATAGTCATGGTTTTCAACCTTTTCATACTCAGCGCGGCGGGCTTCGTCTACGGCTGGGACAGGGCGATGTACTCCCTGATAACCTACTTCATAGCGTACAAGGTCATCGACATCGTCGTAGAAGGTCTCGACGAGTCGAAAGGTGTTTTCATCATTTCTGAAGCATACGAGGACATCTCCGAAGCTCTGATCGCCAGGCTTGGCAGAGGTGTGACGCTGCTCGACGGCCACGGAGGCTACAAGGGGCTGCCGACGAACGTCATATACGTTGTCGTCTCCAGGATAGAGCTGGCAAAGTTAAAGGGGATAGTGCATGGCTTCGACGAGAACGCGCTCATAACGATACACAGCGTGGAAGCATCGGGCAAGAGGTACAAAAAGAAAGCTATACATTAAATTTCAAATAAATTTTCGAGGTGATGTTAATGGAATTTTCTTCGCTTGTCCTCGTTGAGAGAGACAAACATACTAACCACATAATAAGGGAGATGGGGAGCTACGAGGTTTCCGAAGGCTCAGAATACATAACCAAACTTTACTACGACGGGGATTCCGTGCACCTTTTCTTCGACACTGGCAGGGATGTGGAGGAATGGGAGTTCTCGGCCATATTCGACCTTTTCGACACTGCCGCCTTCGAGGCTAAAGGGTACGAGATCGAGGACGACGATGACCAGTACAATCCCACCTGGCACGTCACCTTCGGCTACGAGGAGGAGCATGAGGCTTTCAAGAAGAAGCTTAACGAAATATGCGGCCTCATAGATGAAGGCATGGAGAAGGTTTTCGCAGACATAAAGGGGAAGGAAGCTGAATACCAGTAGGCCGGTGAGCTAGATGGAGAAATATTTAAAAGGATTCATCCAGAAGCTTAACGAACTTTTCGGATACCGGGTTGCCGAGCTTGACGGCATGGTCGGCCTGGCCACGGAATGGGCTGCTGTAAGGACCGACCAAGGGCATTCGCGGGTGTTTGCCTTCTCGCAGCTTGACAATCCGGCTTCTCCGGACACAGCCTCGATAAGGGCCAGGGTGCTTGGCCAGACCGGCGCGGCAGCCGCTGACATCGCGATCATATATGCGGCTGAAGGCAACTACAGAGGCGCTCTACAGGAGTTCATTAACAGCGGCAGGCAGGGGATCGTGCTCGACGTTGAAAAGAACGAAGTGGTTTACTACAGCGGCGTCGATGAAACGTCAGTCAGGGAAGCGGCGGCCTGCGCGCATTACCTTAAGTCTGAAGGTATAAGGAATAAGCCGAGGAACACCGCGATGCAGTTCCACGTCACGCTGGTCCTGATAGCGCTCAACGTGGCGGCCTACGCGGTCACGGCTTACCTGTCGAAGGACCTCTTCAACAGCAACATCGACGTCCTCATAACGCTGGGCGCAAAGGACAACGCTCTCATCGCGGCTGGGCAGTACTGGAGGCTCATAACCTGCATGTTCCTGCACGGCGGGATATTCCACCTGGCCGTAAACATGTATTCGCTTTTCGCCGTAGGGCCTGTCATAGAGAGGTTCTTCGGCAGGAAAAAGTACCTGGCCATATACTTCATCTCAGGGATATGCTCATCGCTCCTCAGCTTACTGATGACGCCAGAGGTGGCAATAGGAGCCTCCGGGGCGATATTCGGCCTCCTTGGAGCCTGCCTTGTATTCGGAGTGGAGATGAAGAACCAGATAGGAAAGGAATTCATGGTGAACGTCATAGCTGTCATCGCCCTCAACCTCTTTCTTGGCTTCTCAGTGGCCATGATAGACAATTACGGGCACATAGGGGGTCTTTTGGGCGGCATCGCCTCCTCCCTTCTTCTTTTCAAAAAGAAGAAGGCCTGATGTTTTCACTTGCTGGGTTTTATTGTATACTGTAATAAATTAGTATGAAGAGGGGGCCAGACTTATGAAGATTTCTGCCGTAAGCATAACCTTGTCAAGCCGCGACCTGATGAGCATGATAGAGGATTTCGTGGAAGTTGAAGGGTTGAAGATAGACAAGATAGACATGGGTGACCTGCTCACCATATCGGGTTCCTACAGGAAGGTCATAAACATACCCTTCGAGGTCAAGATCGGCTTCGGGAACGTGGTAAACAACATCGTCAACGTCAGGATAATGAACGTCAACATACTCAAGCTCAACATACTGAGCAGCATAAAGAACCTGGCCATGAAGAAGTTCCTCAAGGACATGTCGGAGTACGGCGTGACAGTTGACGGTGAGAACGTCGCAGTGGACCTCGTCATGATAGCAAGGATGGTGCCTTACATCTATTTCAAGCTGAGCTCGCTCAGGATAGTCGACAAATGCCTTGTGGCGAACTTCGAGGAGCTCATATACGCTAAGAACAAGGAGACCGTCAGGATGGAGAAGAAAGCTCCTGAAGAAGCCCATGTCAAGATAGCGGACAGGTACACGGAAGCCAGGGAAAAGCTTGTTGAGAACGTCCCGGACAAATACCAGAGGATATTCGAGTACGCCCTGATGGTACCTGATATAATCACGCTGATGTACAGGCTGTTCAGAGACAAAAGGGTAAAGCTCGACGTCAAGATAAAGGTGGCTGCCATAATGGCATACCTCGCCAGCCCGATAGACATTCTGCCAGACTTCCTGCCTATGATCGGGAAGGTTGACGACGTTGCTATAGCGTTCTTCGGCCTGAACGCCATCATAAACGAAATACCCGAGGAGATAATACTTCAGAACTGGCAGGGCAAGGAGAATATTATCGTAACAGCAAGGGAAGCGGTGAACTACATCTCTGTGGCTGTCGGAAGTGAAAACGTGACAAAGCTCGTACACGCGCTGGGCAAGCTTTTCAAGCGCGAGGGCAGGAAGAGCAGGCACGAGATAGAGGTCAAGGCAAAGGCCGGCAGAAGGGGAAAGAACAGGAAAAGCCAAGAAGAGGTCGAAGAGACGGGTGAGCAGTAATGGCAAGTAAATACTACGCAGTCAAGGAAGGCTTCGACAAGGCAGGGAACAGGGAGGTGAGGAACCTCATACTTGAATCCTGGGACGAATGCCTCAAGTACGTGAAAGGCGTTAAGGGGGCAAAGTACAAGAGCTTCAAGAACCGCAGCGAGGCTGAGGAGTACCTGTCTGGCTTCACTGAGAACATAAGGAAGGACAGCGGCGAGTACCCGTCCGACTGCCTCCACGTTTATGTTGACGGAAGCTACAGCACCGAAAGCGAGAGGTACGCCTACGCTTTCGTGGCGGTGAAGGATGATGTAATACTCCACATCCAGAACGGCATTTCGAAGGACACCTCGAAGAAGCAGCTGAGGCAGATAGCAGGCGAACTTGAGGCTGCCTGCATGGCCGCACTCTATGCCCATTCCACCGGAGAGAAGAAGGTGGCCATATTCCATGATTATGCGGGGATATACCATCACGCCGTGGGAACCTGGGAAAGGAAGGACGCTTCCTCCAAGGAGTACTACGACACAATGAACAGGCTGATGGACGAGATGGGGCTCGAGATAGTCTTCGTAAAGATCGACGGCCACTCGGGAGACATATACAACGAGATTACCGACAATTTTGCGAAGCTTCCCCTGGGTCTGAAGCTGAACACTGCGGTGGACAAGCACCTCAGGGAGCAGACGGTAAAGGTGGACTGCGAGGAGCTTTGGGTTAAGCTGAGGGAAATAGTAAAGCTCTCCAGCCTGGCAAACGTCAGGATAGTTGGGCATGATGACTGATGATGTCAGGCGGATACATATTCCGCCTGATTTTTTTATGCGATTTTAATTATAATCAATCAAAAAATTAAACTTTCCATAAAAATATGTTATAATAAAGCTAATATTTATGCGCAGAAAAGGTGATGAGGCTATGGAAATACTTTCTTTGGGTGAAAAGATAAAAAGAAGAAGAAAAGATCTTGATATGACTTTGAAGGAGCTTGCAGCTGAAAGGATAACACCGGGCCAGATCAGCCTGGTTGAGTCGGGCAAGTCTAATCCCAGCATGGACCTGCTGGAGTACCTGGCGGAGGCGCTCGACACATCCGTTGAATACCTCATGGAGAGCGAGGAGTCGCAGGCGGAGAAGGTCTGCACATATTATGAGAATATCGCCGAAGCCCACATACTGAACGGCGACTACAGCCTGGGAGAGGAGTATGTCGAAAAATCCCTGTACTACGCGGAAAAGTACAGCCTGGAGTACAGGAAGGCGAGAAACCTCTACCTGAGGGCAATGATACATATGGCGAAAAAGGAGAACACAGCAGCGCAGCAGCTTTTCCTTTCCGCAAACGTCATTTACATAAGGAACAACAATTTCGAGGAGACGGCAAACACTTTCCTAAACCTAGGAAGGATAACCATAGACCTCAAGGCGTACAATTCGGCCTGCAGCTATTTCCAGCAGGCTGAGAAGATATACCTTTCGCACAACATAGGCAACGATTTTCTCCTGGGGGAGATATACTACTACCTTTCTTACGTCCTGTTCAAGATGGGCAGCATCGAAAGGTCGATACAGTATTCCTACCTGGCCAAGGAAAAATTCCAGCAGCTGGAGAACAAGAGGGAGTACGGCAAGACACTGATGCTTCTTGCGGAGGAGCACAAGAAAAACGGCAGCCTCGAGAACGCGATCAAATACTCCAAGAAGACGCTGCTTATCTTCGAGGAGCTGAAGGAGTACTCCTACCTGGCCGTAATAGAGAACAACCTCGGCAAGCTGTTCTACGAGTTTGACAACCTGGACGAATCCTTCGTCCACTACAACAAGGCCAAGGAGATAAGGCTGTCGAACAACGACGAGCGGATAGTGGACACCCTGATAAACATATGCGGGAACTACATCAAGCTGAAGGATGTCGAAAAGGCTGAAGCATCGCTCAAGGAGGTGCTTGAGAAGATACAGGGTGACGACGTCATGTCCATGAAGGAGTACTACATGCTGAAGTACAGGATAGACCTCCTCAGGGATGACGATAAATCCGCAGAGAAAACGCTGCTCATGGCACTGGGCTATGTGAGGAACATGGGCCTGGACAAGGAGACGGCTGAGATATCGATCATGCTCGGCAAGTTCTACATAGACAGGGGCAAGGAAAAGGTTGCTGCGTCGTACCTTAACAGCGGTGTCGACGCTTTCAGGAAAATGGGCATCATTAAATAGACGTGAGGATAAGATAAAGATGGAGATACTATCAACTGGTGAAAAAATACGCCGGGCTAGAATAATGAAAGGCTACACTCTCAAGGATGTCTGCAAGGACAGGATTTCCGTTTCGAAGCTAAGCTGCATCGAGAAGGGGAAGATGCCTGCCAAAAGTTGGGAGCTGGACTTCATAGCGAAGGAGCTTGATATTTCGCTGGATTACCTCTCGCAAAGCGAAGAGGAGCAGCTGGAAGCCGTGATTAGAGACCTGGGTGCTATTAAGGATATAAACAAGAGGATAGAAAAGCTGGAGGCCAATCTGCTCTACGCCGAGGAGAATGACCTCAAAGGCTGCGCCTTCAAGCTCGGGCACATGCTGTTCAACAGCTACATAAAAGGCGGCAACATGGACATGACGCAGCAGATGATACCAAGATACTACGAGCTTTGGAAAAAGAGCTGCCTTAAGGAGGCAGACCTCGTTTTCTGCAGGGACATGGCCGCTTTCCTTTTTTCCGCAGGAGAATATGGTCAGGCCGCCGGCTACTACAGGAGCCTGGGAAATGTTTCTAAAAAGCACAGGAGGATTGACACGATGGCGCATGCGTTCAGCTGCGAGGCGGCATGCCACCTGAAGCTTGGGAAATACGAGCAGGCATGCGACACCGCGGCAAACCTGAAGGATATAGTGGTAAGGATGAAGCCAGGCCACGAGAAGGCCGAGGCTTACAAGACGCTTGCTATGCTGTCGCTCAGGAACGCGGCCGAGAAGTTCCCGGCGTACGAGGAGAAGGCCTACGAATTCTACGACGAGAATGCGGAGAGCAAGGCCGAGGCCATGTACGAATTTGCTTCCACGATGTTCGACGTTTCGATGAAGGAGGAGGCGGCGGCTTATGTCGAGGACGCCCTCAGGATGTATCCGTCGAAAAGCCATCAGAACAGGGCCGATTTCATGCTGAAATGCATAGAGGAGCTTGTGGAGAACGATGTCCACGAGCCGGCTAGAAAGAAGTGCGACGATGCGCTGAACCTGGCCATAAAGCACGGCAGCCTGAAGCACCTGGAGAAGGCCTACTACCTTAAGGCTAAGGTGCTCGAGAGCGAAGGCGACAACAGGAACGCTGAGATATACTACAACCTCTCGCTGGACACCTTGAAAAAATTCGGAACAAGAAGCGAACTGCAGAGGAAGTACATGCAGGTGGGGGAGATGTACCACAGGCTCGGCAACACCCAGGAGGCTCTGAAGCACCTGGATTACGCGATAAAGATGGAAAAGCGGATATAAGCTTAATAATCGTACATATGAATTTTGATGCAGGAGGTAGACATTTATGGATATCGAAAAACTGACCATCAAGGTACAGCAGGCAATGAACGAGGCGCAGCTCACGGCAGTGAGGCACAACCATCAGCAGGTTGACGACCTCCATCTTTTCTATGCACTCATCGCAGAGGACGACGGGCTCATACCAAACATATTCAGCAAAATGGGCGTCGACCTGAGGGGGCTCAGGGAAGAAACTTCGAAAGCTCTCGACAGGCTGCCGAAGGTGCTGGGCGAAGGAGCCCAGAGCTCATCAGTTTACGCCACGAGAAGGTTCGAGGAAGTTTTCGTGAAGGCTGAGAACTCGGCGAAGCAGTTCAAGGATTCCTACGTAAGCGTCGAGCACGTTATGATTGGGATCATGGAGGCTGGCGGGCAGGAGGTAAAGGGCCTGCTCAAGAAGTTCGGCATAACCAGGGAAGACTTCCTCAGCGCGCTTTCCAAGGTTAGGGGCGCCCAGAGGGTAGAGACACAGGATCCCGAGGGGACCTACGAAGCTCTGGTCAAATACGGGAGGAACCTGGTCCAGGATGCCCAGAAGCACAAGCTTGACCCTGTCATAGGAAGGGACGAGGAGATAAGGAGGGTGATCAGGATACTCTCCAGAAGGACAAAAAACAACCCTGTCCTCATTGGCGAGCCGGGGGTCGGAAAGACGGCCATAGTTGAGGGCCTTGCGGAAAGGATAGTAAGGGGCGACGTGCCCGAGGGGCTCAAGAACAAGATAATATTCTCCCTGGACATGGGCGCGCTAATCGCAGGAGCCAAGTACAGGGGCGAGTTTGAGGAGAGGCTCAAGGCTGTGCTGAAGGAAGTGGAGAACAGCGAAGGCCGGATTATCCTGTTCATAGACGAGATACACACAATAGTCGGGGCAGGAAAGACGGAAGGCTCTATGGACGCAGGCAACCTCATAAAGCCGCTGCTTGCAAGGGGGGAGCTACACTGCATAGGGGCGACCACCTTCGACGAATACAGGAAGTACATCGAGAAGGACAAGGCTCTTGAGCGAAGGTTCCAGCCTGTCGTCGTCGAGGAACCTACCGTCGAGGACTCAATATCCATCCTCAGGGGCTTGAAGGAAAGGTTCGAGATATTCCACGGAATAAGGATACACGATTCCGCGATAGTCGCGGCAGCCAAGCTATCCAGCAGGTATATAACGGACAGGTACCTGCCCGACAAGGCCATAGACCTTATCGACGAGGCCTGCGCCATGATCAGGTCAGAGATAGACAGCATGCCGGCTGAGATGGACAGCGTGAAGAGGAAGATATTCCAGCTTGAGATAGAGAAGGAGGCCCTGTCAAAGGAGAAGGACAAGGCGTCAGTAGAAAGGCTTTCCTCGCTTGAGAAGGAGCTCTCGAACCTGAAGGACAAGGACAACGAGATGACCGCCAAGTACGAGAAGGAGAAGGCCAAGATAACCGAGACAAGGGACCTCAAGGCGAGGCTTGAAGAGGCAAGGGGGCAGCTTGAGAAGGCAGAGAGGGAGTACGACCTGAACAAGGTTGCTGAGCTCAGGTATGGCGTCATACCAAAGCTTGAGGCCCAGATAAAGGAAAGGGAGGAGCAGGTTGCCGAGGATCAGGGAGCCATGCTCAAGGAGGAGGTCACCGAGGAGGAGATCTCCGAAATAGTGTCCAAGTGGACGGGAATCCCTGTGGCAAGGCTGGTGGAGGGCGAGAGGCACAAGCTTCTCAGGCTCGAGGACGACCTTGCAAAAAGGGTCATCGGCCAGAGCGAAGCTGTTACCGCAGTAGCAAATGCCGTAATAAGGGCGAGGGCCGGGATGAAGGACCCGAGGAAGCCTGTAGGTTCCTTCCTTTTCCTGGGGCCAACGGGCGTAGGAAAGACGGAGCTCGCTAAGACTCTTGCGAACACCCTTTTCGACAGCGAGGAGAACATAATCAGGATAGACATGTCGGAGTACATGGAGAAATACTCCGTTTCCAGGCTCATAGGCTCCCCTCCTGGCTATGTTGGCTACGAGGAGGGCGGTCAGCTCACCGAAGCTGTGAGGAGGAAGCCTTACAGTGTCATCCTTTTCGACGAGATCGAGAAGGCTCACGAGGACGTCTTCAACATATTCCTCCAAATATTCGATGACGGCAGGCTGACAGACAACAAGGGAAAGACGGTGGATTTCAAGAACTGCATAATCATCATGACATCGAACATTGGGAGCAGCTACCTGCTGGACAACACGGACACCCAGGCCATAGACCCTATGATAAGGGAAAGGGTGATGGGCGAGCTCAAGGGAAGGTTCAAGCCTGAGTTCCTGAACAGGCTGGACGACGTTATACTGTTCAAGCCTCTTTCGAACGTTGAGATCAAGCGGATTATAGACATATTCCTGGAGGACATAAGGAAAAGGTTGGCCGAGAGGAACATCTCGCTTAAGGTCACCGAGGCTGCGAAGGAGCTTATGGCCGAAGAAGGCTATGACCCGGTTTACGGGGCGAGACCGCTCAAAAGGTACATCGAGGGGACACTCGAGACGAGCATAGCCAAGAAGATAATCAGGGGAGAGATCTACGATGGCTCCTCGGTGGGCGTCGATGCAAGGAATGACGAGTTAATAATAGAGAAAATCTAAAGGGGGCGATCTCATGTCAAGGAAAGTAGCGGTTTTTGCAGGCAGCCTGAGGAAAGATGCATATTCGAGGAAGGTGGCGAAAGCGTTCATGGCTCTCGCACCGGAAGGGTACCTGATGGAGATTCTGGAGATAGGCCAGCTCCCCCTCTACAACCAGGACCTGGACGAGAATCCTCCGGAGGAGTGGGTTGATTTCAGAAACAGGGTTCGGGAGTTCGACGCTTTCGTTTTCGTAACGCCGGAGTACAACAGGTCGGTGCCGGCGGCGCTTAAAAACGCCCTTGACGTGGGATCAAGACCTGCCGGGCAGAGCGTATGGGGCGGCAAACCTGCTGTGGTATTGAGCTCCTCAACGGGTCAGTACGGAGGCTTCGGAGCTAACCACCACCTTAGACAGTCCTTTGTATTCCTGGACCTCCACGTGCTGCAGCAGCCTGAGGCCTACCTTGCAAAGGTTGGGGAGGCTTTTGATGAAAACGGGGTTCTCGTCAGCGATAGGACGAAGGAACTGCTTAAAAAAGTCATGGATGCATATATTGTCTGGGTGGAAAAAATTCTTTAGTGTGAATTACCGGAAAGTATGATATAATAAATATACAACGTACAGTTTTGGCAAGGGATTAGTCCGGTTGTCAAAGCTGTATTTTTTTACCCGCGTTTCGTTTATAGATTGGAGTGAAATAAATTTTGTTTGAAATCAACGATTTGATTATTTACGGCAGAGATGGTGTTTGCAGGGTCGAGGAAATATGCATTCCCCAAATTTCAGGTGTAGCTAAGGACAGGCTCTACTATGTGCTTAAGCCTCTTTACAAGCAGGGGAAAATCTATGCGCCTGTCGACACTAAAATATTCATGAGGCCGATAATTTCCTGCGATGAAGCCAACCAGCTGATCGACGGGATACCTTCGATCCAGACAAATTCGTACAGTGCAAGCCCAAAGGTAGTGGAAGACCAGTACAAGGCGGAACTGAATTCGCATGACTGCAAGCAGCTTATAAGGATAATAAAAACTGTGGATTTTAAGAAAAGCGAAAATGAAATCAAAGGGAAAAAACTGAGCAAAACTGATGAGAACTACATGAAGATGGCAGAGGATACCCTGTACGGTGAATTCGCGCAGGCGCTTAAGATTCCTAAAGAAAATGTTAAGAACTACATCGATGAAAGAGTAAAATGGTTTGAAAGCTAAAAAACAGCAGCCAGAGGCAGTATTGCTTCTGGCTGCTGTTCTATTCAACTTTTTTTCTTGCCAGATTCCCTCTGGATTATGAACTCCTTTGCCTTGTGCTCTATCTCGTCATCGAGAGGCTCAAGGACTACCGGCTCCTCGTACTTCCTCTCCATGGCTGTCTTTATGAGCCTGTCTGCAAGCTCAGGGTTCTTTGGCAGGAGGGAGCCGTGGAAGTAGGTGCAGTAGGTGTTCTTGTATATGCAGCCTTCGAAGCCGTCCTCGCCGTTGTTGCCGTAGCCTGCTACAACCTTTCCAAGGGGCTTCATGCTCCCTATGTAGGTTCTGCCGCTGTGGTTCTCGAAGCCCACATAGGTTTCGCCGAACTCCTCGTTTCGTATGACGGTATTGCCTATGAAACGGGTGCTTCCGCTCTCGGTGTACAGGTCGAGTATCTCGAGGCCGGGGAGCTTCTCCCCTTCAGGTGTTGTGTAGTACTTGCCAAGAAGCTGGTAGCCGCCGCAGATTGCCAGCAGAACCTTGCCTTCCTCCACGTACTGCCCCAGGGCGTACTTCTTTGTCTCGCTGAGGTCTTTTGATACTATAGACTGCTCGTAGTCCTGCCCGCCTCCGAAGAAGACGATGTCGTAATCGTCAGGGTGGAAGGAGTCGCCTATGGACACGTTTCCGATGCTTACTTTTATAGCCCTCTTTTCAGCCCTGTACTTCAGTGCAAGGATATTTCCGAGGTCTCCGTATACGTTCAGGAGGTCCGGGTACAGGTGGCATATATTGAGCTCCATTCTGTTGTTTTCCATATTACCATAACTCCTTTATATAGCCTTTTGAGTGAAGGAACTTCCTGAAGCTCAGCATGGCTGTATAGGTCGCGAACACGTATACCTTTTCGCTTTCGGTCTGCCTTATGCCGTTAAGGAGCTCCTCGTAGCTTTCCGTTATCATGAATTTCTCCACAGGAAGCCCGGCTAGCTTAAGCCTGAGGGCCATGTCGTAGAGCCTTATTCCCGACACGAAAACTTTCTCGAGATCAAGCTCTGACAGCTTCTCGAACTTGACGTCCCAGATCCAGGAAACGTCCCTGCCGTCGGCGTAGTTGTCGTTGAGAAGGGCGGCCAGGTTTATCCTTTCCTTCTCGAGGCTGACGGTGCTTATAGCCTGGTCGTAGCCAGCAGGATTCTTGACAAGTATTATCTTCATCAGCTTGCCGTCTATGTCGATGATCTCCTGCCTTCCGAAGCTGCTCTTTTGGCTTTTTAGGGAATCGAAGATGGCTTCGTTGCCAAGGCCGAGCTCCTTCGCTATTGAAAAGGCGCAGAGTGCGTTGTAGATGTTGTACGTGCCGGGGATGTTGATGTAGTACTGGTTCCCGTTTATCTCCACAAGGGAGCCGTCGGGCGTCAGCTCGACAACCTTGTCGAGCGAATACCGGAGGTCGGGCCTTTCATAGCCGCAGACATCGCAGTAGAAGTTGCCCAGGTGGTTGTAGGTAAGGTAGTAGTATTTGTAAGGGCTTTTACATTTCTTGCAGAACTTGGCGTCAGCGTTGACGTCTATCTTGGTGCTCTGCTCGACTGCCGTGCTGAAGCCGAAGTATACAGACTCGTTGGGAAGCCCGAGGTCGCCGAGCAGAGACTCGTCGCCGTTGAGGACGAGCTTGGAGCCTGGAGCCTTCTCCAAACCCTCCAGTATCTTCTTGAGGGTGGTGTATACCTCACCGTACCTGTCGAGCTGGTCCCTGAAGAGGTTGGTAACAGTTATTATCTCAGGTGTTATCATCTCGGTTATGAACTTAACGTTTGCTTCGTCGACCTCAATTACGGCGTACCTCTCCTCGCCTGATTTCGAGAACCGGAAGTTGTCCACGAAGCATGCTGTTATGCCCGGGTACATGTTTGCGCCGGTACCGTTGGATATGACCTTTTTGCCGCTGTCCTTGAGCATGGTGTGAAGCATGCTGGTCGTTGTCGTTTTGCCGTTCGTCCCGGTCACAAGTATTACCCTGTACCCGCCTGCGACTGTTTTCAGAACATCCTTGTCAAGCTTCAGGGCGACCTTTCCGGGGAAGCTGCTGCCGCCCTTGAAGAGTACCTTTGAAAGCTTTAGGATTGTTTTCGAAGTTATTATGCTGAAAAACGTATTAATGTTAATTTTTCACACCGCCTTTGCGTTAGTTGATGTCAATGTAATGGAATTCGTCGGAGATCTTAAAGCCGGCATCTGTTGAAAGGCTGTTAAGCTTTGCCAGGAAGCTGTCCTTCTTTGAGCCGGTCATGAGGGTAGGGCAGTAGTCGTTATAAGCGCTGACGCTCGATATGCTTGCCGGTATCACCCTGAAGCCCACAGACTTCAGCTTCGAATCCTCCGTTTTGAAGACAGCCTGTGCTATGCAGGTGTCCTTGTCGGAAGGGTTTTTGTTGCCGCCGAAGCAGAAGTTCCCTAGGCTGTAGCATATTATCCTGTTCTTGTACGTCTCGATGCTCTGGACTACATGAGGATGGTGGCCTATGACCATGTCGGCTCCGCTGTCTACCGCTAAGTGGGCAACGCTCTTCTGGGTGTCGTTGGGAGTATAGTCTTTCTCGATCCCCCAGTGGAAGTTAACTATGACTATGCAGCCTTCAGCCTTAAGGGCTGCGATGTCTTCCTTGAGCTTGTTCCTGAATCTTTCACTGTTCTGGAAGGTCGTATAGCCGAGGAAGCCGAACTTGACGCCGTTCAGCTCTTTAATGTATCTGGTTCCCTCTCCGAAGAAGCCTATGCCGGCATCGGAAAGGGCTGTTTTCGTATCCTTGTACCCCTCATCTAGGTAATCGTATATGTGGTTGTTCGAGATGTTTACCGTGTCGATCCCGCCCTCGGTCAATATTCGGGTGTAGTCTGCAGGGGCCTTGAAGTTGTACGTTTTGACTGCCTTAACGGTAGCGTCTGTGAAGGTCGTTTCAAGGTTTGCGGTGGTGAGGTCGTCGTTCCTGAAGATATCCGACGTGTTTTTGAAGAAGTAGCTGTAATCCTTGCCGTTCT
Source organism: Clostridium sp. UBA699 (assembly GCA_002298915.1). Lineage (GTDB taxonomy): Bacteria > Bacillota > Clostridia > Clostridiales > Clostridiaceae > UBA699. The sequence continues at coordinate 4,539 of DBML01000030.1, read as the reverse complement.
TATCGAATATATATGGGAAGCTTCCGGAGTATCCCAAGTCGTTATCGTAGCCTATTGTGCAGTCGCCCACAGAGCTTATCTTTATCTCAGCCTTGACCGGCGTCTTCTCCTGGGGTGCGGGCTGTGCCTGGGCAGCTGGCTTCTGCTGTTCTGCAGCTGCGGAGGCCGTTGGCTTAACGGCATTGGCTATGCCGTTGTATATGATAGCGCCTGCTGCGACAATCAAAACGGACGCCGCCGCGGCAATGATCCTGTTTCTGCGCTTCTTACGGTTGCGCCTGTGCATCCTTTTTTTCAAAGCAAGTCCCCCTTTCAATATACATTTTTTATTATAATGCAATGCGCTGGAACTGTCATCAAAATTGCATTATTATTTGAGGTTTGCTAAAATTAGCCTAGACATCAATTTCTGCTTTAAGGGGGAAAAAATGAACAAAGGATATATTTACGCCATCATGGCAGCTGTGCTCTTCGGATCAGCCGGCTTGTTCGTAAAGATGGCGCATGCTACGGGTCTTGATTCAGTAAGCCTTCTGACAGTGCAGTACATGTTTGCTGTCACGCTTATGTTCGCATATGCCTTCATCAGGAACAGGAAGGTGCTCGCGGTGGGGAAGAAAGGGCTCCTCAACCTTGCAGCCATGGGCATAATCGGCAATACCGGCATGACGCTTTGCTACTACATGGCTTTCGAGTATCTCCCCGTCGCGGTTGTCACCATGCTTCTCTACACCTACCCTGTCATGGTCTTCTTTTACACCTGCGCCTTCGAAAAGGGAAGCATGAACTGGAAAAATACGGCGGCGATCGCCATGGCCTTTGCCGGATGCATGCTGACACTGAACCTCGTGGGAGGGGAGTATTCCTACCCTTTCAAGGGCATAGCCTTCGGTTTCATGAGCGCCGTTTTCTACGCCTTCATGAACATATTCTCGGAGAAGAGGCTTGAGGAGGTTGACGCACTGGCGATAAACGCATACACAACGCTTTTCTCATTGGCAGCCCTGTGCGTCATCAGGTTCCCTTCCTACGTTTTCAGGGGAGGGGTGAACCCGGACAGCGCTGTGTACATAGTTCTGCTGGCCATATTCTGCGAGATACTTCCATTGACGCTGCTCTATGCAGCCATCAAGCACATAGGAGCACTCAAGGTGTCGGTTATAAGCAACCTCGAGATACCTACCGCCATCCTGATGGCTTTCCTTTTCCTCAGCGAAAGGATCACTGAAGTACAGCTTCTCGGTTCGGTCCTGATCGTCTGCGCTGTTTTTCTAATAAGGCGGAGCGAGAGGGCTTGATTTCTGAAATGCCAGTAGTAGAATGGAGTTAAGGAAAAACTGGGTAAAGGGGATATTAAGGTGGAAAGACATATCATCCCGCTGCATGACATTGACGGAAGAACGATTTGGTATGATTCGACAGACAGGATAGAAGCCTTGACCGAACGCATAATCAGAGTGAGCAGAGGGGGGCTTTTCGATGCTGCTACGCAGAAGCACAGGGGTGCTCTGTTAAACAAGGCTCTTCTTAATGAAGCGCGGTACTCAGTTCTTCTTGACCAAGGAGGGCAGTGCAGGAGCAGCCTCGGCTGCGTGAGCCTTGCCGAGGATATCTGCGGGCGGGACCTTGATGAAGAGGCTGTCCTGAAGCTATACCGTCTCATATCAAGGAACGAACTGTCCCGCAGCATTACAGGGCTGCACAAGGTGGACGGCGTAATAGAGTTCATCGATTTCTACAATTATTACGAGTGTGCCCCTCTGGTCAAATCCAGCTTAATCTGCTACTTCTTCGATAAAGTGCATCCGCTCCATGATTCGAGCGGAAGGATGGGCAGGCTTCTTGCCCTCATGCTGCTTCTCAGGAACGGTTACGAATTCGCCAGATACTGCCCTCTTTCACAGCTTGCGTTCCAGAACCGCAGCGAGCTTCAAAGGGCTTTGGGCTGCAGCGGCAAGGACGGCGCAACCCGGTTTATAGAAGCTATGCTCAACTCATACGCTGAGGGTGTTGACGCTCTTGCGAAATCAGGGAGCAATGAACATAAGACCATAAGCTGAAGAGGCCTCTGGTCTTTTTTTCTGAACAGGCGTCAGGGAGGAGAGAAATTACGGTTGTAATGTACTGTAAAAAATAGTATGATTTTAAATGGTGATTTTTTTACTTAAATTTAAGAGGTGAACTGAAAATGGATTTTATGATTATAATCAAGGCTATAGCAATTGGAATAGTCGAGGGAATTACCGAGTTCCTTCCGATATCATCTACAGGACACATGATAATAGCCGGAAGCCTTATCAACTTCAAGGCTCCTGCCTATCCTGCCGAGTACATATCTATGTTCGAGGTCGTCATACAGCTTGGAGCCATACTGGCAATCGTTGTCCTTTACTGGGACAGGATACTCAATTCTCTCAGGAACCTGGCGCCGGGAAAATGGGGTTTCAAGCTCTGGCTTAACGTCTTTGTTGCCTTCCTGCCGTCAGCCGTTATCGGCCTTGCGCTGCACTCGGCAATACAGGAAAAGCTGTTCAATCCTGTGACGGTTGCGCTTGCCCTTGTCGTGGGAGGATTCCTTATGATATTCTTCGAGAACAAGTACAGGAGGGGCAACAAGACCAGGAACGTCGACGATATGACGCTGATGCAGTCCTTCAAGATAGGCTGCTTCCAGTGCCTGGCTCTTTGGCCCGGCATGTCGCGATCGGCATCGACCATAATGGGAGCATGGATCAGCGGGCTCAATACTGCAGCTGCCGCTGAGTTCTCATTCTTCCTTGCTATTCCTACCATGGTTGCAGCATCGGGGCTATCTCTCGTTAAGACAAGCGTATCCATGGATTTCATGCAGATACTCGCGCTGGCTGTGGGTTTTGTCGTATCATTCCTTGTAGCCCTGCTTGTCGTTGACAAGTTCATCAGCTTCCTGCAGAGGAAGCCTCTGAGGGTGTTCGCGATCTACAGGATACTGGTAGGCGTGATCATACTTGTTCTCGCGTTGATGAAAATTGTAACAGTCTAGTTATCTGGGTCCGTTCCGATGCAAATTCGGAGCGGGCTCTTTTTTAGCAATATTCGCGGAAATCTGCTATAATTCAGGTATCGGGGTGATTCCATGAAAAGCTGGCATATCATATCAGTATCCATTGCTGCATGCATTACGCTTTACGTGCTGGAGCAGATTCTTGCTGCAGATTACGCGACAAAGACCGCCGCAAAGGTGCTCCTTTTTACAGCGGCGGCGTTCATATATTGGAGGCTGGGCGGAAAGCGAGGTTTCATGGACGGCATCAAGCTGTCGGAGCCGCTCTATGTGCCGGAGCTGCTGCTGGGCGCTGCATCCTTCGCAGTGATTTTTCTTGTTTATTTTCTGCTGGGCGGATGCGTCGATTTCGGCGCGATAGCCATTGACCTTAGCGCCAGGGCGCAGGTAAATGCATCGAATTATCCCTTCGTCGGCGGATACATAGTGTTCGGCAATTCATTTCTTGAGGAGCTCTTCTTCAGGGGCTTCGTGTTCCTGGGGCTTTACAGGCAGGGGTTCAGAAAGACGGCATACATTTACTCTTCAGCCCTGTTCGGAGTTTACCACCTAGCGATAATCGGCACATGGATAAGCTTCGAGCTTCTCGCGCTGGCCATGGCTGGGCTTTTCCTGGGAGGCTTAGTTTTCTGCTGGCTCGATTCGAGAAGGGGGAACATTGCTGGCTCATGGATAGTTCACATCCTTGCCGATTCAGCAATAGTACTTATCGGGATGAACATGTTCAACCTGATCTGATGTTAATACAATAATTATGAAGAGGTGGTCAATTTGAAAATTATGGTTGCTTCCGACATCCACGGTTCGGCCTGCTACTGTGAAAAACTGATTAGAGCTTACAAGGAGGAGAATGCTGACAGGCTCCTGCTGCTCGGAGATATACTTTATCACGGGCCGAGGAACCCTCTTCCTGAGGATTACAACCCCCAAAAGGTGGCTGAGATGCTCAACGGGATAAGCGGCGAGATTCTCTGCGTTAGGGGGAACTGCGACGCCGAAGTCGACCAGCTGCTGCTCGATTTCCCAATAATGGCTGAGTACTGCATACTTTATCTGGACAGCCGAATGGTCTTCGCTACGCACGGCCACAGGTTCGGAGCGGACATGCCGCCTAAGCTCAAGAAGGGAGACATACTCCTTAACGGGCATACTCATGTCCCGAAGCTGGAGGAGCATGAAAACTTTCTTTACATGAATCCGGGATCGGTATCTCTGCCGAAGGAAAACAGCGAGCGGGGTTACATGCTCATAAACGGCAGCTTGTTCCTTTGGAAGGATTTCGAGGGCAACACCTATAAGAGGTTCGAATTATAGCTGCAAACTTATCCTGGTGTGTCAATAAGAGATATACAGAAGAATATGGAGAAAATTGAAGGATTAATGCCGTGGCTTTGCCTGAACGAGAATTCGGTAAAAGCGCGGCATTCAATTTGTGATAGAATAACACTTGTCCCTCAGAGATGAGGTTAAACAAAATGGTCTTTGAAAATTAAACA
>DBML01000003.1 GCA_002298915.1 Clostridium sp. UBA699 | reverse complement strand
GGTTGCTGCTTCAAATTTCATTTCTGCTGCGTAACTCTAAGACCTCCCCGGGTAAGAACGCAATCTTCTCCTCCATCTATCTGGCACATCTACACCTTCCGTTCTCGAGTAGTTATAGGGCTTTGACTTGCTTTGCAGCCTTACCCACAGAAGTATGCCTTTTATGTGCTTCCTGTTCGTCAGACCAGAGGTTTGCCAACGGACTTCCTTCAGATTCCACCTCGCGATGGACACCCTTGTCTTAGGCTATACACTTTCCACTACCAGGACGTGTTAGGGACTTAAACCCTTAAGATTGCGCCCATGCCGGGCGCACAAAGAAAGAACCAGAGTCTCCGAAGAGTCTCTGGTTCAATTTATTTCTTATTTCTTCATGTTTCCGAGAGGAAGCACTTCTTTTCCGTAGAGCTCGTTGATAACCTGTGCAAGCGCAGTGTAGATAGCCGAGAACCCGCACACTATTCCCTCGTAGCCTGCCAGCCTCGAGATAGCCTCAACGCCTGTGAAGTCGCCAGCTGCGAGGAGGAAGAAAAGGATAGTAAGCGAAAGGAACACGAACTGAAGCGCCCTGCTTATCTTGAGAGTTCCGATGAACATAACAAGAGTGAACAGTCCCCACATGAACAGGTATGCAGCCATAGCCTTTGCGGAAGCAGCCTCTGCCAGGCCCATCTTAGGCATGACTATCAGTGCGACTAAAGTAAGCCAGAAAAGGCCGTAGGATGTGAACGCTGTCGTACCGAAGGTGTTGTTTTTCTTCCACTCCATTATTCCAGCGATAACCTGTGCAAGCCCGCCGTAGAATATTCCCATAGCGAGGATCATCGCGTTCATAGGGAAGAAGCCTGCATTGTGGATGTTTAGAAGTACTGTTGTCATTCCGAAGCCGAGCAGCCCGAGCGGTGCCGGATTTGCTGTCAGATCTTTTATGGTCGCTGTGACCACGTTGGTCTGAGTGTTGGTGCTTTCCATCATAGTAATAAAATACCCCCTAAAATAATAAATAGATTGTTAATAAAAATACACACACAATCAAGATTATACAGAGGGTACAGAGACTAGTCAATCATTTCTTTTACGTTTTTCTCGTTGGCAAATATCCCCATGAAGCGTTCGACCCTGAAACGCTCTGCGAACAGGCTGCACTTGCACAGGAAAAGGTAGTATATGTTCCTTCCGCTGCCGAAAAGAGTCTCGAAGTTCCCCTGCCCCTTCGATATGATAAGGTCTGCTTTTACGACAGCTTCCCTTGTTTCCCTGTTCACCTTTTCCAGGTCTGTGCCGGGGATGTCCGTCCCGTTCGCTATAACCCTGGCGAGCTCTGTTATTCCGGTTTCGACGGCGTCCTTCATCGTGGCGTCGTTATGTATGGGCTCTCCCCTAACGACTACGGTCACCTCCGCCTCGGGCTGAGCTTCCCTAATGGCTTTTATGAGCACCTTGTCGAAGACTATTTCCCCCGCATTGTCGGCAAGGTAAGCTATCCGCCTTGCCGAGCTGAGGTCCTCCCTGAAGCGCTCGTAGGTTTGCAGGTCTATCCTCTGGTCCGGTGACTCCCTGATGAGACGCCACAGCTCATCCTTGTCGACGGCGTTCATCGCGCCGAAATCTATGAAATTCCCTGTCATGGCGTACTTGAGTGCGGTGAGAAGCCTGTCCTCAGACCCATCCACCCTGGCCTGGATGTCCTTCTCCAGGCCCAGGAGGTAGCTGTTGTACTCCTCCTTCGCTTCGCTGTATATGTCCCCCAGCCCCAGCCTCTGTTTAAGAAGCCTCATTACCCTCGCGTTCATTACCGGCGAGGTCTCCCCGGCTGGAGAAGAGGCGACGAGCTCTGCAGCCTCCTCCCTCAGCTTCCGCCTCCTGTTCTCATCCTTCTCGAACTTCTCCAGCAGGAAATCAGCCTTGTTCATCGTGCACTCTATGCACTTGAAGCTGAGCATCCTACTTGCCCTTGCCGCAGAGCAGGCTCCTGTAGCTCTCTATGGCTTTCTTGTCCGCTTCTGTCAGCTCCGGGTATCTGATAGGCAGCTTTGCCATGTGCTCCTTTATTATTTCCGATATGAGGAGTCGCGAAAACCACTTCTTGTTTGCAGGAATTATGTGCCAAGGGGCATGCTCAGTGGAGGTTCCCCTTATCATCTCCTCGTAGTTCTCCTGGTAGCTGTCCCAGTTCTCCCTTTCATGGAGGTCGGCCGCCGAGAACTTCCAGTTCTTATCAGGGTTGTCCAGCCTCTCCAGAAGCCTTTTGCACTGCTCTTCCTTTGATATGTGCAGGAAGAACTTTATGACTATGATGCCGTTCTCCACCATGTAGCGCTCAAAGTCATTAATCTGCCTGTACCTTTCCTGCCACACGCTGTCCTTATTGAGCTCTTCGGGGATGTTCTGGGCGGCAAGGAGATTGTGCACCTTGACAACTATTACATCCTCGTAGTAGGAGCGGTTGAATATGCCTATGTTGCCGCGGGAGGGCAGATGCTGGTGGCTCCTCCAAAGGTAGTCATGGTCGACCTCTTCAGCGGAAGGGGCCTTGAAGGATGAAACGTTTATCCCCTGAGGATTGAAGCCGCTCATGATGTGCTTGATCGTGCTGTCCTTTCCGGCAGCGTCCATTGCCTGGAGGATTATGAGTATCCCGTATTTGTTGTGCGCGTACAGTATATCCTGCAGGCGGGCCATCTCCCTTATGTTCTCCTCCACCATCATGTCAACCTCTGCGCCCTTTTCTTTGCCGTTTGTGAAATCAGGGGATGTTCCGGAAAGCCTGAAGCCTTTTCCCGAGGTGACCGTGAACTGATTTGTATTCATTTAAACCACTCCCTGCTTTTTTCTATTATGTTGTTACTCAACATTTTATCACAGAAGCCAGACACAAGTCGAACTATTCTGAATTTTTGAGGACTGAAAAACCGGGGCCCTTACAGCCCCGGTCCGGATATTCTAAGCTTTGGCGCTTTTCTTCTTATCGTTCCAAATTTTCTTTAGCATGAAGGCAAGGGTTGACACTGCAAAGAGCAGGAGCAGGCCCATGACGAACGTCCTCACCGAGCCCGTAAGCATCCCCCCTATGTAGGAGTAAACGAGGGTTGCCGGAAGCTGTCCAACGCCGGTAGCCACGAAGAACGGCCAGAAGCCCATGGATGTGAGGCCGGCAGCATAGCTTACAATGTCAAAGGATACGAACGGCAGCAGCCTGCATATTAGTATCGTGTATTTCCCGTAGTCCTTGAAGAACTCGTCTATCTTTTCCACTGCAGCTTTCGTCGTGAGCTTCTCCACGAAGTCCCTGCCGAGGATCCTTGCCAGGAAGAAACAGAGCGCTGCACCTGCCATGGCGCTGCTCCAGGAAAGTATGGCCCCGTTCACCCAGCCGAAAAGGCCCGCGTTCGCGAAAGTTATTATGAACGCAGGAAGCGGCGCTATGAGCGACTGCAGGACCATCAGCAGGAAAGACACTGCGGGCGCCAGCGCTCCGAAGCTGAGTATGTATGCCTTGGCTTTCTCAATGTCCACGGACTTGAGCATTGATACGGCAGAGTTCACGTTGTCCCTGACTGCAGGCACAAATATGTAAACGGCAGCAGCCAAAACAAGAAGCGCTGCCCCTGCGATTTTGCTTTTAAATATTTTTTTCATCAACATATTCCTCCGATTCCTTCTATTTGTCAATATTAAGTTATAACAAAAGAAGGAACTTTTCAACCTGAATAGATATTCCTTATAGCTGGACCTCCATCAATCACGAAAGGCTATTTGACTGATTCAACTGCTGAAAATATACTTGATTATGGTAACCAAATATTTTTACATATCCACTACGAAGGGGGAAAATAAATGAACTTCAAATTTGGCAAAAAACTCATGCTGCTCACCGTTGTTCTGGCAATGATGCTGGGCGCGGCAGGCTGCGGCAACACTAACACGAGCACCGGCACAACAGACACAAAGAAGATCACTCTCGACAAGGAGATGGAATCCTATTACGTGACTCCCGACTGGCTAAAGCAGAACCTTGACAAGGTTGTAATCATAGATGCTAGGGCTGCAAAGGAATACAGCGCAGGCCACGTTAAGGGTGCAGTAAACGTAACCTGGCAGATGCTGTCGAACATGTCTGTGAAGCAGGGAGAAGCCAACTGGGGCGTAATCCTTCCTCAGGCAGAGCTGGAAGCCAAGCTGGGCAGCTTAGGGATTGACGGCTCAAAAACCGTAATAGTGTACAACGACCCTGCAGGCCTCGGCGAAGAGGGAAGGATCCTCTGGTCCCTAAGGATCGCTGGAATCGAGAACTCCAAGATGCTTGACGGCGGATACCCTGCATGGACAGCTGCAAAAGGAGAGACTTCAACTGATGCGGTTACTCCTGCTGCAGCTTCCTTCAAGGTCACAAACCCTCAGTACGACGCCCTCTTAGCAACGACTGACTACGTCAGTGCAAACAAGGACAAGATCAAGCTCGTAGACACGCGTTCAACAGAGGAGTACAACGGTTCGATAAACCACGGCGAGAACTACAACGGCGAAAAAGCTTTGGGGCATATCGAAGGTGCTATATCCCTCCCTTACAGCGAGCTGTACAACGATGACGGAACCATAAAGAGCGTTGCCGACCTTAAAGCTCTTTTCGAGTCGAAGGGCCTGAAGCCTGAGGACGAGATTGTTACTTACTGCACGGTAGGCATAAGGTCAGGCTTCACAGCAGAAATAATGAGGATGTGCGGCTACACGAACGTGAAGAACTACAACGGTTCGTTCAGCGAATGGGCAGGAGCCGGCCTCCCTTATGTTAAATAGCAAGACAAGGGACAGGATTTACATTGCAGGGACTGCGGCCATTATTCTGGCTGCAGTTCTTGCTTATGTCCTTTTCCCTCATTTTCAGACAGACGTAAGCAGGACTATCGGGAAGCTTAACATGGACGACCCTAAGGGGCTGCTGATGTTCCTCCACGGCCACAGCGAAACGTCGGCAATGTGGGCAGCTGTCATCCTTGCGGAGCAGACGCTCGCGCCCTTCCTTTCAAAGAGCGCCGCTGTTTCCTCGGCAGTCACCTATTTCGGCGCTGCCCAGGGCATAATCCTATGCACAGCCGGTATAACCGCAGGACTGCTGGTCACATTCTGCATCTCCAGATCGGTCGGACTTCTCGTGAAAAGGAAGTCGAGGACCAGCTCCCTGAAGGAGAATGCGGACAGGTTCGGCCCGGCCGCGGTATTCGTGATCTCATTGCTGCCCGTTCTGCCTTCTGCCCTGACAGGCTATGCCGCGGGGCTGACGGGTATGAAGCTGAGCAGGTACCTTCCTGCAGCTGCCATCGGACAGACCCTTTGCCTAATATTGTTTTTCACAAATTGAAACCTAAGGGGAGCATATCGCTGATATGCTCCCCTTAGGTTTTCTATCTTTCAAGGAATTTCATTACTTCCCCTATCTCAACCGGCTTTCCTTCCTTTATGTTCCTTATACACCTTTCCTCAAGCCTCGAAAATGCAGCATCGCAGCCTTCAAGAAGCCTTGCTGCTCCCTTGAAATTCCCTGCCGCCACCCTCCTCATCATTCCGCTGACATCGGGACCTCCTCCTCCAGTGCAGGAAGGATGTTCGCAGTACTGGCATTCCCTTGCTTTAAGCATTATCCTTTTTTCCTCTTCGGGGTATCCCGAATAGAGATCTTGCGGCATGAAGGGCTTATTCACAATATTAACGTAGTTTTTCATGTTCTCCCTGTAGGAGTATGCAGGCATCCCCAGCTTCCTAAGCACTGCGTTGGCGGCGCTTAAGCCCGATACGGTTACAGCCGGCGTCCCTGTGCCCATGACCGTGGATTCCCCGCAGCAGTAAAGGGAATCCCATCTCGTCTTTATGTGCAGGCGGTTGAACATGTGCTGGCCCAGCATCTGCTTAGGCCCTGCCACTGCGCCTCCATTCTTGTTTGTGTACCTCTCTATCGTGAGCGGCGTGGCGACCTCAGCATACCTCAGCCCGTTCCTGAAGCCCGGGAACCTGGCTTCGAGCACGTCCAGCAACCGGTTCTTTTCTTTTTCCTTCTTCAGCGCGTAGCCCTCACTGTCGTTCCTGTCATACTGCTCCAGGCTCGGACCTATAGCTTCGACGACGTGGCCATCCTCCGGGCACAGCGTCCTGTCGTCTATGCTGAGGATGTACACTGTTATTTCGCTTTCGTCAAGCTTTTCCAGGTTGCCGGCCATCATCTCGATCGGAAGCGTGTCCTCAGGGATGACCTCCCTGTCAACGTATGCATAAAGCACAACGCTCGGGTAAGTCGGAACCTGCTTTGCGAGAGCCCTCTGCTTATCGTCCAAAACATCCTCCTCTATCAGCTTTCCGTACAGGTTCCAAACGGTACCTGAATAAATTATGTTGTCGGCAAATACCTCCTCGCCTGTCGTGAGCTCGACACCTGCAGGCTTCCCGTCCCGGAATATAATCCTGACTGCCTCTTTCCCGAGAAGCATGTCGCCGCCGTTATCCTCGAATGCCTTTTCAAGCTTTCCCGGCAGGAAAAGGGTTGAGCCCGCGGGATAGTAGCTTCCTCCTGTGTGGTTGTCGACGAACATTACAGCGCTCAGTATCGCAGGGGTCTCCTCCACATTCGTGTAGCAGTAGGTGGAGGTGAGCTTACTGAAAAACTTGAATATCTCAGGATCCTTGAAGTACTCCTCCAGGAGGGTCCTCGTGCTCTTGTTCAAGAAACTGAGGAATCTGGCGTGGGATATGGGGTGCTTCAGCAAGCCCTTAAGCGATTCCCTGCCGTCAGCTTCATCGGGCGAAGAGAACACGGGATGCTCCACCATCACATGGCGGTACATCCTGTTCAGGTCGCTGTAGAACCTCTTTATGTTTTCCCTTTCAGTGGGGAATGCGGAAGCAAGCTCCTCCGAGAACCTGTCCACGTCAGGCCAGAACATTATCCTTCTCCCATCGTAATTGACGCAGTATAGGAGGTCGTGCCTGATTACGTCAATGGGCTCCTCAAGGCAGTTGAATACGAACCTGTGAGGGTTGAAGCCGTCTTCGCCGAAGCCGTAGAGCATCGCTGAGCCCTGGTCGAAGGTGACGTTGTTCCTTTTGAATATGCCGCAGGAGCCTCCCGGGTTGCAGCTTTTCTCGAGCAAGCCGACCTTGAGGCCCCTTTTGGCCAGAAGGCTTGCTGCCGTGAGCCCTGAGATACCTGCACCTATAACCAAAACATCATAACGCATTTTTACCCCTCCTCAGAATCAGAAACGCCTCCGCCGCCGCGATCAGTGCTATGCATGCCCAAGCAGCCGCTATTACCTGGGGGTACTGCCCGCCGAAGCCGGCTGCCGACGTGTGCTTTATGACTATCCCCGCATAGGCCCAAACTATAACGAGGCCGTAAGCCAGGTCCCTGTTCCTGAGCATAACCGCTATGCCGATGGCTGCGCCTGCGCCAATCATGATCACGGCCCAAACCGGCTCGGATATACCCAAGCCGTCGAAGCCAGTGCTGACCAGAAGAGTTGTTGCGTTGGCTATGGTTGCTACAGTTATCCACCCGAAGTACACGCTGAAAGGCAGCCTGACCAGCATCTTTTCTGTTGTTGTAAGTGTCTCCTTGCTCAGCAGCTGGTTGATCAGGATTAGGCATGCCAGTATCACGAGCATCAGCATCATGGACGCCGGGAGTATCTCGTAATGCCAGGAGAATATCCATATGGCGTTCGCAGCAGAGGATATGGAGAACAGTACGCCTATCTTAGTTAGGAGGCCTTGCCTGATCAGGCTATTCTCCTTCTGAAGGAAGCCGAGCTGGTAGACCGTATAGCCTGCCAGCAAAAGGTAAATCAGCCCCCATATGGCGAAGGTCAGCCCGGCAGGCGCGAACAGGTTGGGGTATGAATCGGAAATCTGTCCCGTATTTTTCCCGTTGATCGGCAGGATGTTGGCCATCGCGTTCACGGCGACCATGATAAGGAATGTTATCGTTACTGTCTTTTTCATTTTCTCTCACCCCTCATATGAAGTAGTAGGAATCGAGCAGGTACTTTTCGCCGTACTTTTCGGCCATCCTGAGCAGGAACGCTTTGACCGCCTTTTCGCTGGCTTTCCCGCTTCCGAAGTCCCCTGTCAGCCTGAGGTACCTTTTTTTCTCGCTTTCCGTAGATACGTCCTTGAAGTATCCCCAAACGTGCTGCATGGCGTTAAGCGAGCTGCCTTTCGTGCTCTCTGCCGCCGCAGCTTCCTCGATAAGCCTGTAGAAGCGGACTGCCGGGTAGGACTTTTTGTCCTTAAGGAGCTGCCTTATCTGCAGGTATACAGCAGGGGATTTCTCAAGCACGAGGTACTTGTAGCGGCTCCATTCGAGTTCAAGAGCCCTCATGCTCTTTTTTTCCGAAACCGAGTTTATGCACTTGATCGCCGAAAGGTTCTTGTCCTTTACCTCGAGCATTATGTCAAGCTCCCTGCTGCCAAGGCTGCCGTAGAACTCCAGGAACTCTCCTATCCTGACGCTGTCCGAATGGGAGCCCCTCCTTTTCGAATGGTTCTGCTGGGAGTAGTGGATCTTCTGGCTGCCGTCCCTTGGCTTCCAGGTTTTACTGCATTCGTCTATCCACATAACGTCGCTGCCCCCGGCTTCGCTGGGGTTTACGGCGTTGTGGAGGTTGTCGAAAACTGCAGGGATCCCCAGGGTTAGCGCAGCCTCGAGGACATGCCCTATGTTGTAGGACCTCTCGTCGTTTTCTATGACAAGCCTGTCCCTGATGCTGTCGTCCAGGCTCCTGTAGCGGTCCGCGAATCTTTTCAGCGATTCCTCCCTCTCACCGTAAACCCCTCCGACGTGGATGACGATCTTGCTTTCCGGGCCTGCCCCGAGGCTGTCCAGAACCAGGTTGTGGTATCGGAGGTCCTCGAAGGCTCTCCTGGCCACGTCTTCGTCGGCTGAGTTAATTACCGTATACTGCCCGGGGTGCATCGACACCCTCATCCCTCTCCTCTTTATTTTTTCTCCTATGGCCTGGAAGCGTTCCCTGAAGACCATTTCCCAGGGCAACCTGTTCACCGGGCTGGAACCGAAGGGTATAAGGTCGGAGCTTATCCTGAAGAGCAGTATGCCGTTCTTCGCGTTGTAGTCTATCATGTTCTCAAGGGAATCAAGGTTGTGCCCAATGATCTCCAGGAGCTTTTCCTCTGTAGCGTTTTTCATGGTGCACGTCCTCATGCCGGTGCCCCGTACCCCCACCGTAAGGCATGCGTAGCCTATCCTCATCGGCACCTCACCTCCTAGCCTCTTCAAATATCTGTTAATTTAATTTTATACCAGCTGTCAGAATTGTCAATCTATTCAGGGCGTGAAAAAAACCTACAGGAAGTTTTTTTGAAAACTTTCCCGCAGGTCGCAGCCTTCCTTTAGGCAGGAGTATACGTTTTTCACTGCTTCCGCGCCTGCTTCAGCGGCGGAACCCATCCCTTCCAGCATCTCCCTTGCCGGATTGAAATACTTCATGTTAGCCTCTTCCATAAGTGTCATGCTTGAGAAGCTCCCCTCCTTGCCGAGGACATTTTCCGCAAGCCTTATCGCCATCTTCACGGCAGGGTTCCTCGAATCGAGAACCGCTGTGAGGTGAAGGAAGCCGGCGGCGCATCCTTTGAGGATCCTGACCGACTGTTCCGGGTAAAGGAGCTTCAGCCAGCCTAGGTTTCTTCTGTCTATCCTGAGGAGTTCGTGCCGGCTCGAGCTGAGGTTCCCCATGACCTGCCTGTCGAGCTCGGCCTCCAGCAGCCTGTGCTCTCTTTCCTCGGGAGCCAGCTCAGAAATCCTTCCGTGGAAGGTGCTGTCAAGCACGAAATGGCAGGCGAAGCCCAGCAGGTAGGCTTCGGCCTCATGCTGTTTCCTGCTGTGCCTTATGTTCTCCAAAGCCTTGCTTATAAAGTCGCCTGCTTTCTGCCTGTGGAGCTCATGGCCCATGTCCACGACCTCGTTCTTCTTCCATACCTTGTAGTAGAACAGAAGGTCAGGGCCCTGCAGGCCCAAGTCGAACGCAGGCTTGTATTCCTCTATGAAATCCCTGATGCTGAGGGGCAGCAGTCTTAGAACCTCCTGCCCGAACATATAGTGTGCAGCTACTGCCGGCATAGTACCACTCCTATTCCTGATCTGCGATATCCTTTAGCGTAAGCTGCCTTGTGTGCTCGATCTTGCTCCAGTCCTTCTGCTTCCTGAAGAGGCTTATGAGGTTTATCGGCACCCATGTGGCAAGGAATATCCAGAAGCTCAGTATTCCGTAGGAAAGCTTCTTCATGCTCTTCCCTGCCAAAAGCACGGCCAGGGCTGATACCGCGGTTGTGGAAATGTAGGATGTGTCGAAGGAAAGGAACAGCCTCACGAACAGGAACGTGTCCGGGAAGAGGTCGTACTTTATCTTTATCCCAGTGAGCAGCATTGTCAGGGCGAACGCCGTCGCTCCGAGGAGCTGCACATAAGGGGCTATGATCGTGAAAACCACCTCGACGCAGTTTACGTTCTTGTCCCTTAATGCCGATGCCATGAGCGGCTTGATGTACCTGGCGCAGTCCTGCATGCCTGTGGACCACCTTCTTCTCTGCTTCCAGGACTGTCCGAAGGTGAGCGGCTGTTCGTCGAACACCACCGCCTTAGGAACCCAGCCTATGTTGATGCCATTGAGCACGCAGAGCGTAGTTATCTCCATGTCCTCTGATATGGTCTTCGTGTTCCAGCCGCCGAGCTGCCTTATGGCCTGGTCGCTTATCATGAAGCCTGTCCCGTTTATCCAGGAGGACATGCTGAGGGCGCTCCTCGAATGGTTCAGTATCCTGTTTATTGTGAGGTAGTATACTGTGTACCAGGAAGATACGGCTGAGTCGTCCGGGTTCTTGCTGTCCCTGAAGCCCTGAGCGGCCTTCATGCCGCTGCAGAGCGCGTTGTTCATCTCCCTGAAGAAGTCGGGATCGGCGAGGTTGTCGGCATCGAATACGCAGTAGGCGTCGAAGTCCTCCCTGCCGCTGAATATGGTTTCGAAAGCGAAATTTAGGACGTCGCCCTTGGACCTCACCTTCCTGTCGCAGTCCACAACCACTGCGCCTGCTTTCAGCGCAGCAGCAGCCGTGTTGTCAGTGCAGTTGTTTGGTATGACGAAAACCTCCACGAGCTCAGGAGGGTAGTTCTGCTCCTTAAGGCTCTTTACAAGGTTACCTATCACGTTCTCCTCGTTCCTTGCTGCTATTACCGCGGCAAACCTGTTTTTAGGCTCCGCCTGAGGCAGCTCCTTTAGTTTTTTGAGCGCAAAAGCAGAGGTGTAGACGTAGTAACCCATGTATATTATCATCAAAAAGCTTAGAAGCCATAATGTTTTGGTTATTATAAGCATTAAATACATATCAGTTTACCTTCTTTCCAAATCTCTGAGGTCACCGAACCAAGCCCTGTTTAAGAGCTTGACGGCTTCTGCTATTTCTCCTTCTACCATTGTAGCATATCCGAGCAGCAATTCGGGTTTTTTGTTCAAATATTCATCGTTCAGATAGTATTTCGACAGGCCGTACACCCTGACTCCCGCCTTTAGGGCTGAATCCACCAGCTGCCTCTCGCTCATGCCGTTGTCTACCCTCAGGACGAGGTGCAGCCCGGCGTCGGCGCCGACTATCTCAAGTGGGCTCCCAGTCCTTGCTATAGCTCCGGCAAGCGCCTCCCTCTTCTTCTTGTATATCGTCCTCATCTTGTTGAGGTGCCTTTCGAAATACCCTTCCTGGATGAACCTGCAGAGGACCTTCTGCTCAATCATCGGCACTGGGCATATTATGAAGGACATCTTCTCCTTGAACTCCTTCAGCAGCTTCTCCGGCAGCACCATGTAGCTTATCCTGAGCGAGGGCGACAGGGATTTTGAGAAGGCTCCCATGTATATGACCCTCCCGCCGCTGTCGAGCCCCTGAAGGGCTGGGATCGGCTTTCCGCTGTACTTGAACTCGCTGTCGTAGTCGTCCTCTATGATGTAGCGGCCGGTCTTTTCGTTGGCCCAGTTGAGTATCTGTATCCTCCTGTTTATGGGCATGATAACACCGGTTGGGAACTGGTGGGCGGGGGTTATGCATATCACGTCCGCGCCGCTTTTCCTGATGTCATCGGGGACCATGCCGTCGCTGTCTATGTTGATAGCCTTGAATTTGGCGCGGCTGCTGTTGAAGAGCAGGTTCAGCTTCTCGTAGCCAGGGTTCTCGATGCCGTAGATGCTTTCCCTTCCCAGCAGCTGTATGAGCAGCTGGAAAAGGTATTCGGTGCCGGCGCTGATCACTATCTGATCGGCGGTGCATCTGACACCCCTTGACTGCCTGAGGTAATCCGCAATTGACCTCCTGAGGCTGGCATTTCCCTGAATGTCGCCGCTCCTGAGCAGCTCGCCGTCGTATTCGTTGATCACGTCCTTGGTGATCCTCCTCCATGCCGAGAACGGGAAGTTGGGCCTGTCTACGCCGTGGTAGGAGAAGTCGTGGTCAGCCTTCTGAAGGGACTTTCCTGCCTCGCTGGCGCCCATTCCGTCCGCGCTCTCCAGCCTGACGATGTTGTCGAGCTTGCACACGAAGAAGCCCTTCCTTTCGACCGGCACGACGTAGCCTTCCTCGATGAGCTGGTCGTAGGCCGCCTGGATTGTGTTCTGGCTTATACCCAGGTGGGCGGACAGCTTTCTTTTTGAAGGCAGCTTAGAGCTGCAGGCTATCCTTCCGGACCGGATTTCTGATTTTATATAATCGTAAAGCTGCAGATAAAGAGGCTCTCCGCCTTCAGTATCCATAACGAATGTAAGCATTTCCATGAAAATCTCTCCTCCAAACTGATACCATCAACTTGTGTCAAATTGATACTTTTTATAATACCAGCTTCAGAATATAATGATAGCATATTGACCGATTTAGTCAAGTTAAGAGTATATTAAAAGTCTATTTAGAAGGAGATATGTAAAATGAACAATCGTTATGAACTGAACAAAAACCTGGCCCAGATGCTCAAGGGCGGAGTGATAATGGATGTAACAACTCCTGAACAGGCAAGAATAGCCGAGGAAGCAGGCGCATGCGCTGTTATGGCCCTCGAAAGGATCCCTGCTGACATCCGTGCTGCCGGCGGCGTTTCCAGGATGAGCGACCCTGTTATGATCAAAGGAATTCAGGAGGCAGTATCGATTCCGGTAATGGCAAAGGTTAGGATAGGGCACTTCGTTGAAGCTCAGATCCTTGAAGCTATAGAAATAGATTATATAGATGAAAGCGAAGTCCTTTCACCTGCAGACGACAAGTACCACATTGACAAGTCGAAGTTCAGCGTGCCTTTCGTGTGCGGAGCCAAGGACCTCGGCGAAGCCCTCAGAAGGATAAACGAGGGAGCTTCAATGATCAGGACAAAGGGCGAACCAGGAACCGGAGACATAATCCAGGCTGTGCGCCACATGAGGATGATCAACCAGCAGATGAGGAACCTCCAGAGCCTTAGGGAGGACGAGCTCTACTTTGCGGCAAAAGAGCTTCAGGTGCCTTTCCACCTAGTGCAGTACGTTCACGAGAACGGAAAGCTTCCTGTGGTAAACTTCGCAGCTGGCGGTGTGGCAACACCTGCAGATGCGGCGCTCATGATGCAGCTCGGCGCTGAAGGCGTGTTCGTAGGCTCGGGAATATTCAAGTCGGGAGACCCTGCAAAGAGGGCGCAGGCTATCGTAAAGGCTGTCACAAACTTCACTGACGCCAAGCTGATAGCTGAGCTTTCAGCGGACCTCGGTGAAGCCATGGTCGGAATCAACGAGAGCGAGATCGACCTCCTCATGGCACAGAGAGGTATATAAATGAAGAGGATAGGCGTTTTAGCTCTCCAGGGCGCCTTCATCGAGCACGTGCATGCTCTGAACAAGCTGGGGGCTGAAACCTTCGAGATAAGACAGAAAGCCGACCTGAAGAAGGGCCCTATCGACGGGCTCGTCCTTCCTGGAGGCGAGAGCACGGTCATGGGCAAGCTCCTGCGTGAGCTGGACCTGTTCGACGACCTGAAGAAGCTGATACAGAACGGCCTGCCGGTCTTCGGAACCTGCGCCGGCCTGATACTGCTTGCCAAGTCAATCTCCAACGACGACGATTCCTATTTCGGAACGATGGACATAGTCGCAAGGAGGAACGCCTACGGGAGACAGCTTGGCAGCTTCAGGACCGAGGCTGACTTCAAAGGGATCGGCAGGATCGAGATGACGTTCATCCGCGCTCCTTTCATAGAGAGTGCCGGCAAAGAGGTCGACGTCCTGTCAGTTGTGGACGGGAAGATTGTCGCCGCAAGGCAGGGGAACCAGCTTGCGATAGCCTTCCATCCTGAGCTCACATCGGACCTTAGCGTTCACAAGTATTTCCTTGAAAAAATTGTAAAATAAAAATTGAACAAAAATGCAGACAGATAAGATATTTCTTACCCGTCTGCATTTTTTTATGTTAGCTTGTAACAATCTCTATCCCGCTCTTTTGATACTTGTTCAAAACCTTCTGGTCAAGCTTAGAGTCCGTTATGAGAAGATTCACCTCGTCGATATCGGCAAGCTTGACAAGGGATACATTGTCTATCTTGCTGCTGTCGGCAAGGATGATGACTTCCTGTGACATCTCCATCATCTTCCTTTGCATCTTTACTTCTTCTATTGAATAATCCATGACACCCCTGTTCAGCGAAATCCCCGTAACGCCAAGAAATGCCTTGTTTACTATGAAGTTTGAAAGTATATCTTCAGCCAGGTCGCCATAAAAGGCCATCTCTTTGTGATTCAGAACCCCGCCAGTCATTATCACCGTGAACCCTTCCACACCAAGAAGTTCATTTGCTATCATGAGTGAATTTGTGATTATTGTAAGATTGCTGAAACTCTTCTTAAGCTCCTTGGCTATCTCTGTATTTGTCGTGCTGTCATTAAGCGCTATGGACTCACCCTCCTCGATGTACCTTATAGCAATTGCCGCAATCTCTTTCTTCTCTTCCTTGTATTCGCTCTCTCTCTTTGAAAAATGTATCTTATCGAGAGTGTTTGGCTTCTTGAGTACGGCTCCCCCGTAGACCCTTTTCAGCAATCCTTGTTTTTCAAGGGATTCCATGTCCCTCCTTATAGTTTCAACGGAAACATCAAAAAGTTTTATCAGCTTTGTTGTTTTCACGCTGCCTTCTTTCTCGATTATTTCAATAATACGCTCGCGTCTTTCCTGCGTTAGCAATAAAATCACCTTCCCTTACCTTATTCGACTTATTTCCTTTTTCGATATTAGCACTTTCACTTCTTTACCTTTTTCAAAATAGTTGTCTTTTCTATTGAGCATATCTGCAATAATCTTCCTGTTTTTGACTTTCAGATAGCACCTCAGGATGCTGCCTAGAACCACAATGTCCTCAACTATTCCTCTAAACTCTATATCATTTCCATCGTTTTGAGCCATCTCTTCATACACACTTATAACTTCCGGCCTGATTGCAAAAAGTTCACCATCGAACCGTGCTCCTGATATCTCTACTAACTCTTCTAAAGTTAGTATATTGTAATTCCCAATGAAACCTGCCACAAATTCATTCTTTGGCAGCGAATATATTTCAGCAGGAGTACCCATCTGTGATATTCCGCCTTTATCAAAAACGAGAATCCTATCAGACAAAGTGAGAGCTTCTTCCTGGTCATGAGTCACAAAAACAGTCGTTATTTTCAGCTGTTTTTGGATATTCCTCAGCTGCAGCCTGAGGTTCTTTCTGACCTTTGCATCCAAAGCGCTCAAAGGTTCATCCAGCAAGAGAATTTTGGGTTCAACAGCCAGCGACCTGGCAAGCGCCACTCTCTGCTGCTGTCCACCTGAGAGCTCACGGATGTGAGATTCCGCCTTGTCAGTGATTTCAACAAGCTCCATCATCCTGTCAACCTTTTTCCTGCGTTCGCTTTCATTGAGCCTTTTCATTTTCAAACCGAAGCCTATGTTTTCTCTGACTGTCATGTTCGGAAAGAGTGCATAGGATTGGAATACCATCCCTATCCCTCTCCTCTTTGGCCCCTCTCGGCTGACTTCCTTTCCATCTATATATATTTCCCCATAGTCAATCTGCTCAAGCCCTGCGATGCATCTTAAAAGCGTGCTCTTTCCGCAGCCGCTTGGCCCCAAAAGTGTAATAAACTCGCCATCATCAATTGTGAAATCCAGATTTTCAATTATCCTTTTGTCTTTGAAGCTTTTCGTAAGCCCTTTAACGGTTAAGTAACTCATTGTATTCCTCCTCTAAAGCGCCTTGCTGATCAGCTTGTTGGCTATGGTTGTTAATAGTGACAATACCAGCACGCAGATAAAATATATCATGACTATTGCACTGCAGATATGACCGCTTAGGTTCTGTTTTGTGAAGAGGTATATCTGGACTGTCTCGAAGGCTCCGCCTACTAAAATGTTGGTCAGTACAAACTCTCCGAACAGAAGCGAAAATGCCAGAAGTGCCGAAACAGTAATGCCCTTCATGATATTGGGCAGGATAACGTGAATAAAAGCTTGAAGCTTTGTCGCATTCAGCAGTTCTGCTGCCTCCATCAGCTGTCTGGCATCTATCGTCCCAAGACAGTTCCTCACAGCCTGATGCATATATGGCATGACTACTATGAAGAACGCCCCCAAAAGGATCCACACAGTTCCTGAGATATTAACCGGACCTTTGGAATATATTTTTATCAAGCCCACAGCATATACAACACCTGGTATCGAAAAAGGAATTATAGAGATAACATTAAAGTACTTCTCATATTTCCCGAAGTAGATTGTTATAATAAAAACTGTAGGAATCATCACTGCAAGGCTTAACAGGACTGCTGCAATGCTTATAAAGAACGAACGCCCCAATGATTCCCAGAACCTGCCATCTGATAAAACTGCCTGGTACCAGGCTGCAGTGTAACTTTCCGGAAGCACTGATGACTGCCACTTCTGTGCTATTGAATATAAAAAAGTTACCGCAAGGGGAATGGAGAGGTAGATCAGTATAATTCCTGCGGCTAGGTAATGCAATAAATCTTTTCTCTTGTTCATGCCCGACTCCTTCCCCTTGTAATTATCTGGTTTACAAGGTTCGTGACTATAACTATCAACCCCAGAATAACCGCAAGGGCGCTGGCGAGCTCAGGATTCAGGTTAATATCCCCTGAAACCAGCGCTCCTATCCTTATGGTCAGCAGGTTTATGTTCCCGCTCGTCAGCGCTACGGCGGTCGCATATGCTCCCATCGCGTTTGCGAAAAGAATGCTTAGTGTTCCCATTATGCTCGGAAAGACTGAAGGAATGCCAATGTACCTCCAGAATTCAATTCTTGAAGCACCGAGAAGAAGCGCGGCTTCCTCCCATTCTTTCTTTATTCCGTCATAAGCAGGATACATCAAGAGTATTCCAAGCGGCACAAGGAAATAGGTGTACACCATTGTGATTCCGGCAATAGAATAAAGGTTGAAGTAATCCCTGAGATTCAATCCGTACATCTTCATGATTATTGTCACAACACCGTTATTCCCCATTAGCACTATGAAGGCAAAAGCGAGCGGTATGCCTGAAAAATTGGAAGTCATGTTTGATATCATCATGACAGCATCCCTTATTTTGGGAGCTAGCCTGCTGATGGAATATGAGCCCGCAACCGATATTATCGTTGCTAAAACTGAAGAAATGATTGATATTTTAAAGCTGTTTGCAATACCTTGCATATAAAACCTGCTTGTAAGTGCGTTCTTATATTGGATAAATGAGTATCCTCCCTGGCCGTCGCCCAAGCTGCCCGCAACTATCGAAATAAGCGGTAATATCTCAAATGAAATAATCAGAAGGGCAAAGGGTATCAAACAAATTTTAATGTACAACCTATTTGACATAAATCAGCACCTCGTTCTGCCAAAGCTGCGGCAGCTGTTTTGATGCATTAGCCCAAGCCTCCACATCAGTTATCGGTTTGGCATTCCTATATTGCTCGCTGGGTAGCAGCTTTTCCTTGACAGCCTCGGGCATTTCAACGTTCCTTATCGGTCTTGCATAGCCCTTGGCAAAATTGACCTGGCCTTCGTCGCTGAGGATATATTCCCTGGTTAGCATAGCTGAGTAGGGATGAAGCGCATATCTGTTGATAATTGTCGTGTATCCGCTTGTCACGCTGCCCTCACTAGGAATGCAGACTTCGAAGCCATCCGGGTCGACTTTTTCCCTTCGCTCAAGTGCGCTGAAATCCCATAGCAGAGCCACATCGACCTCTCCCATTTCAAGCATAGCTATGCTCGGATTGACCAAGGAAAGCCTGCCTTGTTTGGCTATTGCTGCAAAGAAGTCAATACCCGGCTGGATGTTTTTCTCGCTGCCTCCGTATGCGACTGCCGCTGCAAGGACTGTTGCCTGTCCCTGAGCAGATTTGGTGACGTCGTCCATGGCTATCCTGTAGTCGCCTTTCAGAAGATCATCCCAGCTCTTGGGTGGGTTCTCCACGAGTTTTTTATTTGTGATTATAGCTATTGTTCCAGTGTAGGCTACAATCCAATTCCCCTCCGCATCCTTCGCCCAGTCCGGAATATCATTAAAATACGAGGTTTTGTATGGCAGCGTCAGCTCTTTTTCCACAGCTACTGGTCCGAAAACCATCCCCACATCGCCTATATCAGCTGTCGGGCTGCTCTTCTCCGCTTCAAATTTGCTTATCTCCTCTGCGCTTGACATGTCGGTGTCCACATGAGATATCCCGTATTGCGCTTTCATCGCTGCCCAGGTATCCCTCCAGTTTGCCCAATCGTCCGGCATGCCGAGACTAACCACTTTCCCCTCCTTCTTGGCCAGCTCGACAAGCTGAGGCAAAGATTGAGGAATTTCAACGATCCGCTTTGAAGGAATGCTCGCCTCTTTGTTCCCGCAAGACGAAAACGAAAGAAGAAAGCTCAAAGTCAAGATTGACAGTATAACCGATTTTGTTAGTCTGCTTTTTACCATCCTAAACTCTCCTTTGAACCCTAAAAACAAGTAAAACAAAAAGTGACAAAAGCCACTTTTTGCTTATTGGTCAATATTATTATCTGCAGTATTTATCTCTCAGCCCTAAAACGAACTTCACTGTTCTTTCTACGCCATTCTCCTGATCCTCTATCATTCTTTCCAAAAGCTCATCCGGAGGATAGTAATAATCTGAAGGTTTTATTAAATTTATGTCGTAGGGTGGGTTTTCAACTTTGAATGCGCCTTCCCCGACCTGGTACACCCCTCCAGCTCCGGGCTCCCTCTTGAAGGAAACCGCATAAGGGAAGCACATCTCTATATTGATCCTCGTAAGTGTTGAATCGTCAACGAGTACCTTAAAGCACTCATCAAGGTCAATGTTGCCTTCTCCGGCAGGCACCCCGCAGACCTTGTATTCGTTATCATCCTTAATAACTTTATGGTCCTTGAAGTGGGTAGTAAATGCATAGGGAGCAAGTTTCCTGACAGCATCAACGGGATCCTCCCAAGCCATCATTCCATTCCCTATGTCGCAGTGTGCTCCCACCCACGGGCTGTCCACTTCCTTAATTATATTTATAACTTCATCCGCCGTTTCTTCTTCATGGTTTTCAACAGCGAGTTTTATTCTGTATTTTTTAAGCATAGGGACAACCTGCTTGATATCACCCGGAGCTTTATCCAGCAGCTCTGGTTCATATACCCCCCTGCAGCAATACGTCCTTATGACATCAGCCCCGATCCTGTGCGCAATTTCGATTACTTCCATCAGGTGCTCAGGTTCAGTTCCGTTCGTGTCTATCTCCGCGTACAGGTTGTATTTCTGAATTTCTTTCTTAACCCTGTCGAGGTATTCCGGTTCAAAAGACTCCAGAACACATATCTCTTCGCGCCCCGGCCAAGGAATTATATTCAGCATCACTCCGTCCAGTCCCAGTTCTGCTGTCTTTTTGATAAATCCGAAAACATCCATCCTTCCAGTTATAAACTTCAGGTGGTAGCTTTCAGTTTCTAATCCTATTTTCATGAGAATCCTCCTATTTCAAATGCCGAATTCTACACTCAGCACAATTATACATGTATTTGTGTGCATTTTCAATTGTTTTGCCTGTTTCTACACTTGTTTTCTGTTGAAGTGCTGTAACAAATCCTGCAAACATCTTTATGTTGTTATTCCAGATCCGCTTCTTCCCTTAAAAAACCTTCAAACTGATCAGACTCATTATGTATCAGTTTGAAGGTTTATACAATTATATCCCTGCAGTGTCCTTTAGAGAACTCAGGAATTTATGCTCCAATACTTGCGTCTGCAGATTGTTTGTCACGTTTTATATATTTTACAAGGATGCTGCTGATTAATATACCTGCAACTGCAATCCCCATCATAATGCTGAATACAATTTTAAAACCTGCAATACCCGGATGAGCATCCAGCTGGCTGCCATAGATTATTCCCATGAATGCGCCAGGAAGATAGCCTATAAAAGATCCCAGGGACATTGCCGCACCAGTGATTTCTCTTGGAACTCTCACTTCATCCATCGGAGCAAAGAAAACTGCTCTCATGCAGAAAATGAGTGCTGAAATTGTCAATGCAATACCCATTGTCACAAATATGTTCATAGATTCGTGAGGCAGGAAAACAAAAACGCCTAGAGCGATTGCTGTGATAACAAACATAATATTTATGAATTTCGCTGCTGAATGGGTAACCTTGTCAGAAATAAATCCGCCGATTGGTCCGCCAACCATTTTAAGGCCATATTGATTGATTATTCCGTATGCTGATGCAAGAGCTACAGGCAAACCATAAACATTATTGAGGAAAGGAACGAAGAATTTTATACCGCAATACACAGCATAAACAGCAAACACGTTGAAAGCGACCAGCCAGATTTCCTTGCTTTTGAACGCTTCTTTCATTCCTGCAAAAGCTGCTTTATTCCTTTCGTCCGCTGAGCCGACTTTTGCAATCTCATCATCTTCCAACACGAAATAAGAAACAATACCAAGAATTATAGAGATTGCGCTAAAGAATAAGATCGAACCTTTGAAGCCAAGGGCATTGCTGCCAAGCGCTACGAAAATAGCAAGCGCAGCGAAGTTCACCACGGTGTCGACTATGCCTCGTCCGGTTTCAAGAAAACCGAACATTCTTCCTTGTTCTTGCGATTTCCCCAACAAACGTATCGTCTTCAGCAGTGTAGGCCAGCAAAGCATGTCCGTAAATATTGCAAATGAACAGAACAATACAAGCATTACTGGAAATCCTGGGAAAGTTGCAAGCAAACATCCCGCTAAACCGTTTCCAATGAGCGCAAAAAGAAACATTTTTCTTTTCGAGAAACGATCCGTGATATAGATAGCCGCTAAAAATCCGAATGTGGAAATCCATCCAGAAACACTGTATATCAAGCCGATTTGGGTATTGGACAACCCTAAATACTGCTGCATTTGAACATAGAATGCGCCGTCCATAAAGTACAATTTATACATTGTCCCACCTGTAAGTAAAAGAACAATATATGATAGCCATTTTTGGTTAGAATTATTGCTTTTTTCCATTTTTTACCCCCACTTTTAATGCGATAATATAAAGTCCTTTATATTATCTCCGAAGTTCTTAATAATGCTGAATTTCAATGTCCTCTTTTATTTGATTCCCCGGGAATAATCGTAGTATAATCCAACCTCGTGTGCTATGTCAAGTATTTTTGTGTATTTCGCTCCGTTTTGTGTGTTATTTGAGGGATTTTATCCTCGCCAACCACACAAAGTCGGCACCAAAAGCAGACAAACAACACACAATCGCAAATAAACGGTATAATTTCAATATTATTCCTTGGCGGGGCAGCGTCCGATTCATTCTCCGAACAAAAAAAAGCCTGGTTTTCAAAAACCAGACTTTCGCTTGCAATCTTTCGCTTTTACCTTTTTCTAAACTCAAATCCCATCTTCTCCAGCATCCTCTTGTCATCCGCTATCTTGTTGCCTGATGTCGTTAGGTAGTTTCCCGTTATGGTAGCGTTCGCCCCTGCCTCGAAGCAGGCCCTGCCGTATTCTTCGATGAGGTTCCTGCCCCCCGCGAGCCTTATGTCTGCCTTTGGGTTTATGAACCTGAAGAGAGCAACCGTCTTCAGTATCTCCTCCTGGTTCAGCGGTTCTGCACCTTCCAGCGGGGTCCCCTTGATCGGGTTCAGCACGTTGATCGGGATGGACGTTACAGCGAGCCCTCTGAGATCGAAGGCCAGGCTGATCCTGTCGGCTGCGCTTTCGCCCATTCCGATGATGCCCCCTGAGCAGACATCAAGCCCCGCCTGCCTTGCGGCATGTATGGTCTCCAGCATCTCGTCGTAGGTGTGAGTAGTGCATATGCTTCCGAAATACTCCCTGCTGGTCTCGAGGTTGTGGTGGTACCTTGTAACACCGGCCTCTTTCAGCTTGGCCATCTCCGCAATCCCCAGTATGCCGTGGGAAGCGCACAGGTCCATCTTCACTTCAGTGCTGAGCAGCCTGTATATGTCGAGGAAGCCTTCCAGGTCATCGCCGCAGATGCTCCTGCCGCTGGTGACCAGAGAAAACCGGTTCACACCCTCTTCCTCGTTTTCCATTGCAAGCTCAAGCGCAGCCGCCCTTGAAACCATGGCGTATTCCTCCGCTCCAGTGCTGTAACGGGCAGACTGCGCGCAGAATTTGCAGTCCTCCGAGCACCGCCCTGATCTCGCGTTCATTATGGTGCAGAGATCCGCCCCGCTGCCGCAGAAATGCGTCCTGAGCCTGTCCGCCGCTGCGCAGAGCTCCTCTATTTCTTCACCGCCCTGCATTTCCGAAAGCCTCAGGGCATCCCCTAGGCTTATGTCATTTCCGTCAATAACCGCTTTTTCAACAGCCTTGATGAATTCTATCATTAACCACACCTCTTTTTTAATCAAAAACAAAATTGTCAACCAGATAATTATATCAGGTTGACAATCAATCTTCAAACTATATTTCGATCAAACCGCTAGTTCAAAATCAGCGCTACTGGGACGCTCCTTATCTAGAGCCCTGAGCCTCTTAACCTCGGCAGCCATGAAAGCGAAGGAAATCATTGACGACCCGAAGTCTGATACAGCTCCGGCCATCCAGACACCGTCAAGCTGGAAGAAGTGGGGCAGTATGAGAACCAGCGGTATCAGCAGTATGACCTGCCTCAGCAGGCTCAGGCCCATCGAGTGCTTGGCCTTTCCTATGGACTGGAAGTAGTTCACTATCGCTGTCTGCGGGCCAACGAAAGCCAGCATCATCAGGAACAGCGTTATCCCTCTCGAGCCTATCGCGATAAGCTCAGGATCCGAGCTGTTGAACATGCTGATGATCTGCACCGGGAATAGCTCCACAGCCAGGAAGCCAGCAAAGGACAACACGGCGTTTACCATGGCAGAGTAAAGTATTGCTTTTTTTACCCTGTCGAACTGTTTCGCCCCGTAGTTGTAGCCTATCAGAGGCTGGGCCCCCTGGTTCACCCCCAGCATCGGCATGATTATCAGGATAGCTATGCTCAGTATCAGCGAGTAAGCGCCTATTGCGAGGTCCCCGCCGTATTTGAACAGGCTCGTGTTGATGCAGATGGTAACGAAGCTGGCCGCCACCTGCATTGCGAAAGGCGACACGCCAATGGCAAGTATCTGGCTTACTATGTTCTTCTTGAGCTTCAGGTTCTCCCTCTTGATCTTGAGTAGGCTTCTGCCCTTTGTGAAGTATGTGAATATCCAGACAGTGCACACCGCTTGTGATATCAGCGTGGCTGCCGCTGAGCCGACGACGCCCAGCTTGAATACGAATATGAGCAGCGGGTTTATCATGAAGTTCAGCGCTGCACCTATCAGCATCGTTATCATTGCCGTCTTTGGGTCTCCCTCAGACCTTATTATCGGGTTGAGGCCAAAGCCTACGTTCTGGAGCACCGCCCCTGCAAGAAGTATTGCCGCGAAAGGCTTTGCGTAGACCATCGTCTCAGCGCTACCGCCGAACATCAGTAGAAGCGGCTCCAGGAACATGAGCCCTATCACGCTTACCATAGCCGTGAGTATCAGAGTCAGCACGAAAGCGTTGCCCAGTATCTGCTCAGCCTCTTCCTTCCTCTTCTGCCCCAGCTTTATGGAGACAACCGCTGCTGCGCCGGTACCAACCAGCATGCCCACTCCCATTATTATGTTTGTTATGGGGAAGGTCACCGCCACCCCAGATAATGCTAGGGAGCCCACTCCCCTGCCTACGAATATCCTGTCCACCACGCTGTAGAGTGCATTGACAAGCATGCCGATGACAGCGGGTATGGAGAATTTGAAAAGCAGTTTTGCTATATTTTCTCTTCCGAGTTCTCTTGATTCGTCCATTAAATCTCCTCCTTTGACGCTAAATTTTCAGAATATTATAGTTAGTTTCCTAACTGTATGTGCGCATCTATCTGTCGAGTCTCTCGAGGTTGCACTGCAGCTTCCTCATCCAGCATATCAGCATGGCGGCCTCCTCTTCGCTGAAGCCTTCCATGATCTCCTCGTCCAGCGACCTCATGAGATTGATGGTCTTGCCCTCTATCTCCCGGCCCTTTTCGGTGAGGTAAAGCCTCTTGTACCTGGCGTCCTCCTCGTCCTGCTTCCTCTCTATGAACCCCTTCTTCAGCAGCACATCGACGAGCCCCGAGACTGAAGCTCCCCTCATGCTGAGCTTGTCCTGTATCTCCTTCTGAGTCATGCCGTCCCTTTGCCAGAGTTGGTGGAGCAGTGAAGCCTGGGATACGGTTATTCCGTATTCCTGGAATCTCTTGTCATGTATTTTCTTTATTGTTCTTTCGACTTTGTTTATCCAATAGCCGATGTATTTCTCGGGTTTTCTCTCCAAAACGATTAGCCTCCTAAGTGTTTCTAATTCAATGTTAGCATACAAATAAAAAAACGTCCACCCCATAATATTGAGGTAAACGTTTTTCTATAAAATTATTTTAGGAGGGTACTCCGGAGCCAATGAGGGATGGCCCGGATATATGAAAGCTGCTTTAGCAGACCTTGCCTGGGTTCAGGATGTTCTTTGTGTCGAAGGCCATCTTTATAGCCTTCATGAGCTGCTGCTGCTCTTCACCTATGGATTCGAAGAGGTACTTCCTCTTGGCGAAGCCTATTCCGTGCTCGCCCGATACTTTTCCCTGAAGCTCTATTGACCTGCTGTACATGCACTCGAACACATCCTCCAGTGTCTTTTTCCACTCTGCCTCGTCAAGGTCATCCCTGAGCACATATATATGAAGGTTTCCGTCTCCGGCATGTCCGAAGTTCTTTATCCTTACGCCGAACCTGTCCTGGAGCTCGTAGGTGTACTTTATGAATTCTGCAACCCTGTTCCTCGGCACGCACACGTCGCATTCGTCCATCTCTGTAGTGGAGGCCTTTATGGCTTCGAGGAACGCTCCTCTCGCGCTCCAGATGGATTCTTTCCTCTCGTCTGTGTCCGCTATGAAGATGTCGAGGGCGCCTTCCTCAAGGCAGATGTTCGCAACCCTTGCGTAGCTTGCCTCGATCTCTTCCCTAGTGTTTCCGTCGAAGGTGAGAAGCAGGTATGCGTCGGAAGTGTTGTCAGGGAACTTTTTGCCCAGGAACTCCTCAGCTGCCAGTATTACATCCCTTTCCATGAACTCTATGGATGTCGGGATGGACTTGGACTTTATAATCTTAGGCACCGTCTCGATCGCCTTGTCGAGGTCAGGGAAAGGCACCAGGAGGCTTATAGCCTTCTTAGGCAGAGGGAGAAGCTTGAGGATCGCTTTGGTCACTATCCCCAGCGTGCCTTCCGAACCGCAGATGATGTCCTTGATGCTGTAGCCTGAGCTGCTCTTGACCGTCTTGCCTCCGAACTCCATAATCGCTCCGTTCGGCATTACAACCTCGAGACCCTGGACGTAGTCCCTTGTCACGCCGTATTTAACGGCTCTCATGCCGCCTGCGTTCGTGTTTATGTTTCCCGCGATCGTTGCGGATTTTTCACCCGGATCTGGCGGATAGAAGAGGTCATGCGCCTCTACGTATTTTCCTATCTCCATGAGGAGCACTCCAGGCTCCAGCGTTAGTGTAAGGTTGTCTTCGTCTATCTCTAGAATCTTGTTCATCTTGCACATGTTGATCATTATGCCGCCGTATATCGGCACCGATGCGCCTACCAGGCCTGTCCCCGATCCTCTTGCTACAACCGGGATGTTGTTCTCATGGGCGTATTTCATGATCTCGGAAACTTCCTGCGCGTTGGCTATCTCTACGAGGACGTCAGGCATCCTGCTTATCCCGCCTAGCTCGTCATGGCTGAAATCCTCGTTTATGTTCTCTCCGGTGAGCACCCTCTCCTCTCCGAGAAGGCCCCTTAAGAAGTCCACGTCTTTGGAATCTATTGTTTTGTACTGATTTGCGTAATTGCGTATCATATTTTTACCTCCACTCCACGATTTGAATCGGTTATGCTATCTGCTTTCCATCCTTGATTTCGCTGATGAGCTGCGGGATTATCTCGTAGATGTCCCCTACCAGCCCGTAGTGCGCAACATCGAATATTGAAGCCTTTGGATCCTTGTTTATTGCGACTATGCACTCCGAGTTGTTCATGCCGGCTGTGAACTGGACTGCTCCGGATATGCCGCAGGTTATTATCAGCTTCGGCTTTACAGTTCTTCCGCTGAGGCCTATCTGCTTCTTGGCGTCTGCCCAGCCTGCCTCAATGAGCGGCCTTGTGACTGCGATCTGTGCGCCGAGAAGGTCTGCCAGCTCGTGAATCATCTCGAGGTCCTTCTGGGCTTTTATGCCTCTTCCCACCGCTATTATGACTTCTGCATCCGAAATGCTTGATTCCATGACTTTCTTTGTTACCTTCAGAACGTTGATGTTGGAGGTGAGTTTCGATCTGTCCATCTCCACGGCTGTGATTTTGCCGGTCGGCTCCGCCTGCCTTTCTGGTGCGTCCATTACCTTGTACCTCACTGTGGCAAGCTGCGGCCTGTTGTTCGGGTTAACTATCTGGGCCATTATGTTTCCGCCGAAGGCAGGTCTGATCTGGACTAGGTCAGTGTTGTCCTTCATCTCAAGTATCGTGCAGTCCGCTGTCAGGCCTGTCTTGAACCTTGCCGCAACCCTTGGCGCCAGCGATCTTCCGACCGTGGTTGCTCCGACCAGGAGTGTGGAAGGCTTGTTCTTGTTCACGAAGTCCTCCATGGCTGCTGTGTAAGGTTCTATCCTGAAGTCCTTCAGCTCCTCGTAGTCATATACGAAGACGTCGTCGACCCCGTAGTGGAGTATCTCCTTGGCCCTGCCCCTGATGTTGTGTCCGAGGAACACTGCGTACACAGGATGGTTTATCTTTGCGGCAAGCTCCCTTGCCTTTCCGATGAGCTCGTACGTCACCGGATGTATGTCTCCCTCAACGTGGTCGACGTAGACAGCTACTCCGTTCCAAAGGCTTTTGTCTATCTGCTCTACCTCTTCCTCAACGAACTCCATAACTCCAGCCGGCCCCTTTTTGACGCATAGCTTGCACATCTTGCAGGCTGCGTTGAGCTCAAGCTTGCCGTCCTTCTCCTCCAGAGCCCCGAAAGGACATACCTTCATCAGCTCCTGTATCGCTGATGCCGTAACTTTATCCTGATTAATAACTAATTTACCCATTCCAGATTCCTCCCGTTAATTATATGAATTTGAGATCCTTGAGCTTTGCAGCAAGCCTGTCTCCAAGCTCTTCCCCTGCGCCCTTCCACATTTCCTTGTCTGTGTTGACAGCCGGCGGGAATATCCTTTCTACCTGGGTAGGGGAGCCGCTGAGGCCGTACCTCTTTTCGTTCTGGTCCTCGAGGTCCTTCAGGCTCAGCACCTTTATTCCCCTGTCGGATGTCGCGAGCTTCTTCCTGTAGGAAGGGAGCCTTGGCTGGAATATGTCCTTCTCCACCGTCAGCAGGCAAGGGTAATTTATCTCTGCAACCTCTATGGTGTTTGGCATGTCCATCTCAACGACCATCCCGAATTCCTTTATGTCCTCTATCTTGATCACGTTCGCTATGTGCGGTATCCCGAGGTATTCCGCCATCTCAGGTCCGACCTGCGCTGTGTCGCCGTCCGTTGTCTGTTTTCCACAGAGTATGAGGTCCACGTTGCCCATCATCCTTGCGCCCTGGGAGATAGTGTAGGCTGTTGCCAGAACGTCTGCTCCGCCGAACTTCCTGTCTGAAAGGAGCACCCCGTCGTCGGCGCCCATGGTGTAGGCTTCCCTGATGACATCCATGGCCTGTGGTGGTCCCATGCTTATGACCTTGACCGTTCCGCCTTTCTCTTCCCTTATCCTGAGAGCTGTTTCAAGTGCGTAAAGGTCGTACGGGTTCATCTTTGAATCCACTCCGTCCCTTTTCAGAACTCCTGTTACAGGATCCACTTCAACCTTTGAAGTTCCAGGCACCTGCTTGATGCATACTAAAATATCCATATCCATACCTCCATGTATTATTAAACTTTATCTTACTATTACAGAAACGCCGTCCGGTATGACTGCCACCTTGGCGTCCCTGCCCATTATGCCGTATGCCCTCTCCAGGGCCTCTTCGAATGTGAATGCGTGCTGCATATGCATGTCCTTTATCATCTGAGGGTCGCACATGTCAGTCACCATGATCACCGTGTACCTGTCCAGCATCCTGGCAAGTATCTGGAATTCCCACTGGTCCGGCACAGTTTCGTTCCTCGGCACCTTCGCTATCCTGTCGAGAAGCGCCCTCGGGGATTCCGCCTGGGCCAGGTTGTCATAGAAGGACTGTCCCCCGTGCCCGTCGTTGCAGGCCGAGACCATTATTATGACCCCGCCTTCCCTGCAGGTGGCCTCCGCTGCTGTCATCCCCTTAACCGACTGGTAAAGGTTCTGGTCCAGAGGGTAGCCTCCGTTGGTGGATACGGCAATGTCCGCCGGGATCATGTCAACCTTCGAAAGGTCTGTCACGAACTCGCAGCCCTTTGCGTGCGCCTTTTCCCTGTGGCCCGCGAAAGCCTTTATCACCTTCTTGTCGCTGTTGATAACGACGTTCAGGATGAAAGCGAGCTTCGCCTGCTCCGCAGCGTACAGCATGTCCCTGTGTATAGGGTTGTCCTTGAGCACCCCGGTCCTCGCGTTCGGGCTGGCGATGAACTCTCCGCAGTGGTTCGCCATGACTGTGGCTGCCGAGGCAATCCCCGGGAGTACGCTTTTCCTCCCTCCCGAGAAGCCTGCGAAGAAGTGGGCTTCTATGAACCCTTCAGCTATTAGCAGGTCCGCATCCACTGCGAGCCTGTTGATTATCAGCTCGCCTCCCGAAGGAAGCGTTCCGAGCTTCACCATGGCGCTGTCGTCGAAGGCGTCATGCACTATGATGTTCTCCTTTTCCACAATCTCCACGCCGAACTTGTGAACAAGTTCCTCGCGGGTGGTAGCCCTGTGGAAGCCTGTCGCTATGAGTATCTTTATGTCTATGCCCGGGTTTGCCCCCCTTATCCTCCTGAGGAGTATAGGCATCGTGACCCTGCTTGGCACAGGCCTCGTGTGGTCGCTGGTGATTATCACCATGCTTTCCTTTCCTTTGACAAGCTCCTCCAGCGTTTCGCTTCCTATCGGGCTGTCCAGGGCTGCTTCCACAAGCTCCTGCTGTGTCATGCTGGCCCTGTACTCCTCCGCCCTCGACTCTAGGATCCCTGCCAGGTTCTTGTCATCAATCTCTATTTCCACAGCCCTTTTATGGTAGGGCAGCTTTATCTTAGCCATATGTCTTTACCCCCTAGAATCCGAACACCGGTGCCATCATGTATGCTATGATGCCCAGGATGATCACGTATACGATGCAGAACTTCACCGTTGCTGTCAGTATCTTACCTTCCGAACCTATGAGCCCTGTTGCCGCAGTTGCCACCGCTATGCTCTGAGGAGATATCATCTTTCCTGCAGTGGCTCCTCCCGTGTTGGCTGCCGCGAGCCAGTAGGAATTAAGTCCGAGGGACTTGGCTGCCTCTACCTGGAGCCCTCCGAACAGTATGTTAGCCGAAGTGTCGCTTCCCGTGACGAACGTTCCGATCGCACCTATTATCGGCGCTATGAGAGGGTAATTGCTGCCAGCCACCGAAACCAGGACCACAGCTACGGATTTTATCATTCCGCTGTAGCTCATGACCTTTGCGAGCGCCACTATCGCCATGATGGTGATTATGGTCTTGCTCATCTGCTTGACGGTCTTCCCGAAAACCTTCACCATCTCGCCCGGTTTTGCTCCCTGGATCAGCCCTCCGACGAAGCCGGCCAGTATGATCAGCGTTCCCGGGTTGTTGACCCACTTGAAGGTGTAAGGGTGGTAGAACGCCACCGTCGTGCTTATGGCCGAAAGGTTCTTGTTTACTGAAGGGAATATCGGGCTTGTGAGAAGTATGACTGCGAATACAAGTATGAAAGGCACCCATGCCATTACAGCCTTGTTCGCCGGGATCTTCTCTGCGTCGACTGCAGCTGTGTCCTTGTGGAAGAACTTCGCCCAGCATATCGTTGCAGCGAGGCACACTACCGAGCCAAGCACCGCTGGCAGCTCTGCCCCGATGAACCTTGCAGCGAACACCTGAGGTATTGCAAAGGAAAGCCCTGATACAAGGGAAATCATGAACACTCCCTTGATCGCCTTTACGCTCTTGCCTGTTAGCATAACCAGGACTATAGGCACAATCACTATCAGTATCCCTAGCTGGCAGGCGACTGCGAAGCTCAGCATGTTTGGATCCAGGTTGGTGAGCTTTGCCAGTGTCGAGACCGGAAGCCCTATTGCTCCGAACGCGGTCGGCGTCGTGTTTGCTATGAGACATATAATCGCTGCAAAGACCGGATCGAAGCCAAGTGCAGCCAGTATGCTTGCTGGTATTGCCACCGCTGTTCCGAAGCCTGCAATGGCCTCAAGGAATCCTCCGAAGCCCCATGCAAGTATGAGTACGAGTATCCTCTGGTCAGTGCTGACGCTTGTCATGAGCTTTTTTATGACGTCCATGCTCTTCGTATGCAGCGAAAGGTTGTAGATGAAAACCGCAGCTATTATGACCAGTATAATCGGCCAGAGTGCGCTGGCGACTCCTTCCATGCCGGCCTTCACTGCGTCTAGCACAGGCATCTTCCATACCAGTACGGCCAGTAAAAACGTTATCATGAGAGTGATTGGGGTTGCCTTGTGTCCCGGCGTCTTCAAAACGCCAAGGGAAACCATCAACCATACTATAGGTATTAAGGCTATGAAGAATAAAAGATACATGTTCATGATAGACCCCCTAATTTTTTTCTGTTTCATGGCTGGATTTATGTTTACACCGGTGTGATGGTCTGCTGGTATGACCACTTGTGATTATGATATCACCTTCAAATTCACATTTCAACAATTGTTAAAATAATAACGCAATTTTTTGAATATTTTACAAAAATGAAAAAAAACCAGCCTTCATTTTGAAGACTGGTTAAAAAATCTGCCGCTCATGTAATCATTTGCGAAATCGAGGTGCTTGTTCATGGCTTTCACCGCAGCCTCGGCATCATGCTTTTTCAAGGCCAGATAGACCTTTTCGTGCTGTTCCGAAAGCAGCACCCTGTTGCTCTCCTCGCTGAGTATCTTTGTCCTGGCGCCCTTTATGTAGTCATCTATGAGCGAGGATACCGCGTTGAGCACGGCAAGGATAAGAGTGTTTTTCGACGCCCTTGCGACCGCGTAATGAAATTTCTTGTCTGCTTTTACTGCAATTTCTTCATTTTCGGAGTTCTTCAGGTCCTCTATTATCACTCCGAGCTCCTCCAGCTCCTCGTCAGTTATCCTCTTTGCGGCAAGCGCAGCGTTCTCTACCTCGATAATTTTCCTGAGCTCTATTATCTCGGAAGGGTCCCTCTTCTCCAGCATGAACATGACGGACAGCGGCTCGAAAAGGTTGTTTTCGAAGCTTTCCCTGACGTAGTTTCCACCGCCCTGCCTGCATTCTATGAGGCCGATTATCTCCATGGCCCTGAGAGCCTCCCTTATGGATGTCCTGCTCACCTGCAGCTGTTCCACCAGATCCCTTTCGGAGGGCAGCTTGTCTCCCTTTTTAAGCGTCCCGTTGGCTATCATTCCCTTGATCTGCTCTACTACCTGCTCGTATACCTTTGTCGTTTTTATTGGAGTCAGCATACGCTCTCCTCCTTCCATCAGCAATTTTTTGTCAAATTTCAATTCAATTTTAGTATATAGTTTAACAATACAAACTTCAACTTTTTCTTTTTTATTCTCGCCTTCCAGCCTTTTGTGGTATCATTAAGTAAATAGTGTGAATATTGGGAACAAAAACCCGCCGGTCGAAAGGAGTGCATGCTGAATGAAACAGGAATCAAAGTACATCCGCTGGTTTGAAGACATAGGCATCGAAGATGTCCCCCTTGTCGGAGGCAAGAACGCTTCCCTCGGGGAAATGTACAGGGAGCTGACCCCCAAAGGGGTAAGCGTGCCAAACGGCTTTGCGGTCACCGCGGAAGCCTACTGGCACACGCTGGCCTCAGCCGGCATCCTTGAGGAGCTCAAGGATGCCATGGAAGGCCTCGACAAGTCAAATGTGGCAGACCTCGCCTCCAGGGGAAAACGCTCCAGGGACCTTATCCTGGGCGCCGGCATTCCCGACGACCTCTGGGCCGAGGTTAGGGAAGCATACTCGCTCCTGTGCGGCCAGTATGGTGCTGACACGGACGTGGCGGTTAGGAGCTCGGCGACAGCGGAGGATCTGCCTACAGCCTCCTTCGCCGGCCAGCAGGAAACCTACCTCAACATCCAGGGCGAATATGCCCTTCGGGAGGCCTGCAGCAAATGCTTTGCGTCGCTTTTCACAGACAGGGCTATCTCCTACAGGATAGACAACGGCTTCGACCATTTCAAGGTAGGCCTGTCAATAGGCATCATGAAGATGGTGCGCTCCGACCTGTCCACCAGCGGCGTCATGTTCACCCTAGACACGGAAACAGGCTTCAAGGACGTAGTTTTCATCACCGCCTGCTACGGGCTTGGCGAAAACATAGTGCAGGGTGCGGTGAACCCGGATGAGTACTACGTTTTCAAGCCAACGTTCAGGGCTGGCCACCGTTCGATCATAAGGAAGAACCTGGGCGAAAAGAAGATAAAGATGATATACGGCAGCGGCGGCTCAAAGGTCCTGACCAGGAACGTTGACGTCCCCGATGCAGACCGCAGGCGTTACTGTCTGGACGACGACGACATACTGAAGCTGGCGGGCTATGCCATAGAGATCGAGGACCATTACACGGGTAAGGCCGGAAAGGAACGTCCCATGGACATCGAATGGGCGAAGGACGGGGTGACGGGGGAGCTGTTCATAGTTCAGGCAAGGCCCGAAACCGTCCAGTCAGGGAAGTCCCTGAACTTCCTTGAGACCTGGCAGCTTGAGGGCAAGGGACCGGTGCTCGCAAAGGGCAGGAGCATAGGCTCAAGGATAGGCAAGGGAACAGCGAAGGTGATAAAGGATGTTTCCCAGCTGTCCACCTTCAAGGCAGGGGAGGTTCTAATATCGGACACCACCTCGCCAGACTGGGAGCCCGTCATGAAGACAGCTTCGGCGATAGTCACAAACAAGGGAGGAAGGACCTGCCATGCAGCCATCGTAAGCCGCGAGCTCGGCATACCCGCGGTTGTCGGAACAGGGGGCGCAACAGAGAAAATCAGTTCCGGCCAGGAGGTCACCGTCAGCTGCGCGGAGGGCGACGAAGGCGTCGTATACGAGGGCCTTCTCGGCTTCCATGTGGACAAGATGGACCTGAGCGGCCTGAAGCGGCCTAGGACAAAGATAATGATGAACCTTGGGAATCCTGACCAGGCTTTCTCCCTGTCGATGATACCGAACGACGGGGTGGGGCTCGCAAGGATGGAGTTCATAATCAACGACTTCATAAAGGTGCACCCTATGGCCCTTGTCCACCCTGAGGCTGTTGCCGACGGGGAGACAAGCAAAAAAATCGAAGCCCTGACCTTCGGCTACAACAGCAGGTCGGATTATTTCGTTGAGAAGCTGGCCCACGGAGTGGGCACGATCGCTGCGGCCTTCTACCCTAAGCCGGTAATACTCAGGATGAGCGACTTCAAGACGAACGAGTACGCAAGCCTCATCGGCGGACAGTACTTCGAACCAAAGGAGGAGAACCCTATGATAGGTTTCCGGGGTGCTTCCCGCTATTACGACGACAAGTACAGGGAGGGCTTTGCGCTGGAGTGCAGGGCCATGAAGAAGGTCAGGGAAGAGATGGGGCTGACGAACCTTGTGCTGATGATACCTTTCTGCAGGCGAGTCGACGAGGCGAAAAAGGTCATCGAGGAGATGGCAAAGAACGGCCTGAAGCGCGGCGAGAACGGCCTGGAGGTCTACGTCATGTGCGAAATCCCCAACAACGTTATAATGATAGACGAGTTCAGCGAGGTGTTCGACGGCTTCTCGATAGGCTCCAACGACCTGACCCAGCTTGTGCTCGGCGTTGACAGGGATTCGGCCCTAGTTGCACACGATTTCGACGAGAGGGACCCGGGCGTCATGAGGATGCTCTCGCAGGCGATCCAGGGAGCCAGGCGGAACCACCGCCACAGCGGCATCTGCGGACAGGCCCCGAGCGACTACCCGGAGGTGGCCGAGTTCCTCGTGAAGGAGAGGATCGACTCCATTTCCCTTAATCCCGATTCGGTTATGAAGATAACCCTCACGGTCCTGGAGATGGAGAAGAAGCTGGAATAGAAAAGAAAGCACCCCGCTGCCTGGTTTTGAACCTGGCGGCGGGGCCTTATCATTCAATGCTTTCCTATTTCCCGTATATCTTCTGGATGCCTGCTATGTCCTGAGGTTCAAGATCCCTCTTCGATGTTTCTCCGAAGTTGGAGTAGCCGTACATGGTGACCTTGGAGTAAGCGCCGCTGTATATGTCGGCCAGGCCGAAGGCGTGCCCGAACTCGTGTGTCGCTATGTTCTGGATGTCCATGACCTTACTTCCGTCTTTTGTCGCATCCCCCCAGTCATAGTAGGTGTTGTAAAGCATGTCGAACTCGACGATCGTCTTTGTGGTCCTGTCTACCCAGTATGCGGTTACAGCTATGACTCCGCTGCTGCCGGAATACATGCCGAACTCTATCGAATTCTGTTTGTCCAGGACACCGTATTTCGCTGTGCTTGAAGTGTTTACGTTTCCAAAGAGTTCAGCCGACGTAGCCGAATCCCATTCAATCGTGGCTTCCTTGATTGCGCTCAGTGCGCCTGCAGGACTTGAACTGTTGAGATAGCATGAGTTTTTCGCAAGGTCCAGTCTGTAGCCAGTAAGCTTGTAGCCTCCGGAGGATTTGCCTGACGCCGCTGCCTCCTTCGCGTTTGCGTAATCCACTACAACTATCTTCTCAAGGTTCCTTCCAGGGTATGCTCCTTGCGATACCGTCAGCGCGCTTCCGGCTGCAGGGAAAGCGATGACAGCTGCCAGTGCTATGGATAGAGATAAGCCGAATTTCTTCCTGAATTTCATGTTAACCGTCCCCCTTTATATCCTTTCCAATAGCATATAACAGGGGCGGGTTAATTTCAAGATTTTTCTGAAAACTGCCGCTTCAAATGTTTGCCTCTGTCTCGATCCGCTCCCTGGCGAGCCTTCTCTGTTCTATAGGGACGATAGGCCTGACCTGGCTTGTAAGGAGTATGCAGGCCCCTACAATCGCCATCCCGGCACCCAGATAGAGCGCAGAGGTATACCCGTATTTGTCGACGATTATGCCTGTTATGATTGGCGCGCAAATGCCGCCGATCGTGGCGCAGGTCGCGTACAGCCCTGTTATCTTGCCTGCGTTTTTAGGGGAGAATACGAGCGGCATTGAGTAGTAGCCCCCCATGGTCAGGCAAAGCACGCCGTTTGACGCCGAGATAAGAGCTACCGCGGTCACCGGATCAGGAGCCTGTGACCCGAGGATTAGCAAAACTCCGGCTCCTACGAGTCCGATGAGCGGGAATATCTTCCTCCCGATGTTGTCGCCGAATTTCTTTGCAGCTTTGTCTGCAAGCCAGCCGCCGAGTGGGTAGGTCACTGTCGCAACGAGGTAAGGAAGCATGGAGGATATTGCGCTTTTCTGCATAGTCAGCCCCCTTCCTGCAACGAAATAGGTCGGCAGCCAAGTCATGAAGAGGTAGAAAAGGTAGTTTGTGCAGAAAAAGGATACCGCGCCGGACCAGACCGAGAATGTGGAGAATATGTCCTTCGTCGTCAAGGCAGTGCCGTTGGCCTCGTTCTCCTCCCTTGCGAATTCCTGGTTCTTCCTGATGTATTCAACCTCCTCCTTCGTCACAGTCGGATGGAGCTCAGGCTTGTTGGTGCCCAGCTTCCACCATAGTATGACCCAAACAGGAGCGAGGAACGCGAAGGAGTGGAAGACCATCTGCCAGCCCCATATGCTGATGATCCATGCGGAAAGCGGCATTGCCAGGGCTATCCCTATCGACACCCCCATGATGCTCATCCCCCATGCAAGGCCGGATTCCTTTTTGGGTATCCACTGCGCAATTATTGTTCCCATGGCAGGGAGCGAAACCCCTTCGCCCCACCCCATTGCTATCCTGAGGAAGAGCATTAGCCCGAGCGTTGCTCCGAATGGGGTCAGGAATACGAATACCGACCACCATATGGCTCCGAACATTACAACCTTACCGCCTCCGAATTTGTCGGCGATCCACCCTCCGGGAATCTGCGTGCATGCGTAGCCGATGAAGAAAGCTGTGGATACCAGCCCGAACTGCGTGCCGGTCCACCCGAAATGCTTTATCATGCTCGGCCCGGCCATGGACATGCAGGACCTGTCCATGTACAGGACCACATAGCAAAGGGTCAGCAGTAAAACTATCTTCCAGCGTTTGTTTCCTACTTTTGTATTCACATATATCCCTCCCGATTTTTTTCGCGAAACTTCGTTATTTTGTTGACAATCTTTCCCCCGAAAAGGCAGCACTGTCCTCAAAAACAGCACTGCCATGATGTCCACTCAACAGTTATTATTAATATTCTACGCTTTATGCTGAACTGGTTCAAGCTTTGCGAAAAAGGCCAGCAGGGAACCTATTATGCAGAGGGCTGCGCATATCCAGAGCGCATATCCGTATGCAACCGCTTTTGTCGCACCTGCTCCTAGCCCCATGTCAACCACTATTCCGGTTACTGTAGGTGCAAGTATTCCTGCTATTGCGCCTATTACTCCCTGGAGTCCTGAATATACCCCTGCCATCGAGCGGCATATGGAAGGAGCTACCGAGAAGTATCCGCCCATTGTCAGGCAAAGGAAGCCATACGACAGTGAAACAGCTGCTATTACCGCAGTAGGGTCTGCCACGTTTGCTCCTATGAATATGAGTACAGCTGCGCCTGTCATTCCCACAATCTGAACAAGCTTTCGTCCTATTTTGTCGCCGAACTTTCTTGAAGCTGCATCCGCTACGAATCCGCCGATGAAGTAAGTGAAGAAGCCAACGATGTATGGCACTGCTCCGGCGCTGATCTTCATTCCGCGCCCTAATATGAAGTAGTTTGGAAGCCAGGTTGTGCAGAAGAAGTACATGTATGTCGCGCATCCGTAAGACAACGCCATGAGCCATACCGCCGGGGTGCTGAGAACGTCCTTCTTTGTTATGTCGCTGTTG
This sequence comes from Clostridium sp. UBA699, assembly GCA_002298915.1. Taxonomy (GTDB): domain Bacteria; phylum Bacillota; class Clostridia; order Clostridiales; family Clostridiaceae; genus UBA699. The sequence continues at coordinate 36,094 of DBML01000003.1, read as the reverse complement.
TTTACTGCTATCTGGGTTGAATCCTGCTGCTTGATGTAATCGAGCTCTTCCTGGTTTACCCTAGGGTGCTGTGAAGGATCTGATTTTCCTACAAGGAACCATACTATGCACCAGATCGGGAAGAAGATGGCATAAACGAAGAACAGCTTCTTCCAGCCAAGTATAGGCAGCAGGGCTGCTGCGAGGTACATGTTGATAGCCGAGCCAAGCGGGCAGCCTGCCTGGACAAGTCCGCAGGCTATGCCGGACTCCTTCTTTGGAATCCACCTTGTGAGGTTTGACATGGCTCCAGGAACTATGCAGCCCTGAGCAACGCCTTCGAGTGCACGTATGAAAAGCATGAGTCCTATTGATAATCCCACAACCGGGGTAAGGAACGTGAACAGTCCTGAAAGCAGAAGGCTCACCACGAGCACCTTCGTAGCTCCGTATTTGTCGGCGATTGCGCCTGACGGTATCATGGTTATCATGTAGCCTACGAAGAATGCAGTGGATGCATATCCGAACTGGGTTGAAGTCCAACCGAACTCCTTCATTATGGATGGTCCTGATACGGAGAAGACCGTTCTTCCAAGGAACATGATCATATAGGACAGTGAAAGTGTCGCTGCTACTCCCCATCGCACGTTGGTTCTCTTGGCGACTGCTTTTAAGCTCAAATTATTTTCCATAATTTTTCCTCCTATTTAATAATTAAGAATAGTAATTGGTATTTGATTTCGTAACATGTTATAATATTCACGAAATACAATCGTGAAATATTTGTTGAACGGGGTGTGCATATGAATTTAAATCAGTTGTACTATTTCATGAAGCTGGCAGAACTAGAACATTTCACTCAGGCTGCAAAGGAGCTGTTCATAACGCAGCCAAGTTTAAGCGGTTCCATATCTTCACTTGAGGAGGAGCTCGGCCTGGAACTCTTCCACAGGCAGGGGAGAAGCATCAAACTGACTAAATACGGCCAGAAGTTTTACGAGTACGTCTCCTCGGCCTTGACCGAGCTCGAAAAGGGTATTGAGTACGCCAAGGAAGAATCCGGCGCTCTGGGAGGCGTCATCGACATAGGTTGCATCCCTACCATCATCGGAGACTACCTGCCCACATCTATAAACAACTATCTTGAAAGAGTGAATTCAAAAACAAAATTCCATGTATACAATGCTATGTCGCTCGACATAATTACTGGCCTTAAGACCGGCAAATACGACATCGGCTTCGGCTCCTTCGTTGAGAACGAACCCGATATTGAGTTCATACCGGTCATGTACCAGGAGCTCATACTGCTTGTCAATAAAAAATGCCACCTTGCAGAAAAGGATTTCCTTTACCTGGACGATCTCCAAACCTGCCACATCATAACTTACCGCCAGAACATCCCGATCGGCAAAACCATTATGAAAATCCTGAAGGAGCACAACCTCCACGCCGAATACGAATACGATGACGAGATCACCATCGGCGGACTCGTGTCAACAACCCCTGTGGCAGCCATCACGGCCAGGACGCCTTTCCTTGATCAGTTCAAAAATCTCAAGCAGGTCGCCCTCGACATACCGATCGATACGCGCAAGGTATACATGTGCTACAACAAATCGGCATACCACACCCGTCCGGTCGAGATATTCACAAATTATATAATCGAGAATGAGAGGAATCTTTAGTGCTGGGAATCCCAGCTGGCTCTCATGCGTTCCAAAGGGATTTTGAACAATCCCTTTTCTTTTATTTTCGCATAAATTTCGAAGCCTCTTTTGCAGCGGAACGTGCATTCAAGGCAGGGATCCTCGTCGCAGTATGAATAGGAATCCTCGTCGGCCAGGGCGAACACGAAGGATGTCTTGCTTTCCTTTGAAACGTATTTTATCTGCCCTCCGCTGAACGTCCTGAGGTATATCCATTCGACAGATGCATCCCCGGACCTTTTCTCCCAGAACACCTGGACCGCGTTGTCGTTGTAGCCGCCCGTTATCCTGTAGTCTATCAGCAGCTCCTCCGATATCCCCGAAGGGTCCTTAATTTCCGCCCGCTCCATCCTTTCACCGCAGCAGTCGGGAACCGAGCTGCTGTTCAAGGCGTAGGCCTGGATGATATTCCCGCATTCACCGCACTGGAAGAACGCAGGTTCAGGGCACGCGACCCTTGGCTTTTTAGTTTCCCTCGATCTTCTAGGACCGTACTCCTGCTGCTGCAAAACCCGGTTCCTCCTCCCTCTTCATCCTCAGCCTGAGGTCTTCGCTGAGCAGCCCCTTTTTTACCTTCCCGCTGTCTGTCCGCCATATGCTGTCGATTATCTCGATTCTTTCAGGCCAGAAGCGCTTTGGAACCTTCTTCTGCTTCAGGTGCTGCTTCAGCTCCTCGAGCCCTAGCGATTCCGCCCCTTTTTTCAGGACGACGTATGCGCATATCCTCTCCCCAAGTCGCTCATCGGGCATGCCGATGACCGCCTGGTCCTTCACCTTTGGATGCGTGGATACGTACTCGCTTATAAGGTTTGAGTTCAGGTTCTCCCCTCCCCTTATTATCATGTCCTTTTTTCGTCCGATGACGCGGATGCTGTTCTTTTCTCCGCCTGTGCAAAGGTCGCCGCTGTAGAACCAGCCGTCATCGTCCAAAACTGAATCGGTGGCCGCCCTGTCGTTTAGATAACCTACAAACACGTTGGGCCCCCTTGATGCTTCCTCGCCCATCACTCCGGCCGGGACGTCCTTCCTGCTGTCATCAACAATCCTGACTTCCACTCCTTCCATGGGTATCCCAGAGATGCTTCCCATGTACGCCAAAGCTTGCTCCGGCCTTACGAACGCGTGGGGGACGCTTTCCGTTGAGCCGTATACTTCGCAAAGCTTTATTCCGTAGCCGTGAGCCCTCTTCACCATGTCGCTGGGTATCGGCGAGCCACCGCAAAGATAAAATTTTAACGAGCCAAGGTATGCTTTCCCCTTCCTTATTTCATCGATTATGTCGAAGATGAAGGGGGTGGAGCCCATCGAGTAGGTGCATTTCTCGCTGTTGATAAGGTCAACAGCGTCTCTGCCTTTGAACTTGTACTGAAGAACCACCTTCGCGCCTTTCAGCATGGGTGCTATTATCCCGTGGTGGAAGCCCGTAGCGTGGTTCAGCGGAGCCGGCATGAACATTATGTCTTCCTTCGTGAGGCCTAGCTCCCTGTTGAAGTGTTTTTCGCTGAAGATTATGTTGTTGTGTGTCAGCATCACTCCCTTAGAATCCCCGGTTGTCCCCGAAGTCCAAAGTACTGCTGCTATGTCGTTGCTCCCGGCCCTTTCATCGCTTTCCGCCGGCTGATACCTTGCGAGGATCTCCCTGAGCGTTATCAGCCCGCTCTTCTTTTCCCTGAGGTTGTCCAGAAGCACTACGTTCTCAAGACTTTCAATCCGCTCCTTCACTGAAAGGATCTGCTCCTCGTAGTCAGTGTCGTGATGCCAGGTGGGGCAGATGTAAATTCTGCTGCCGCTCCTGTTCATGAGGCGGGCAATCTCTTCGCCGTCGTAGCATATGGCTATGGGGTTTATCACAGCCCCGACCTTGAAGCACGCTATCGTGAAAAGCACGAATTCGCTCCAGACGGGGATCTGGATGGAAATCACATCTCCCGATCTGATTCCCATCTCCAGGAAGCAGGAGGCTATAGCACCAGCCTTTTCATCTACCTCTCCGTAGGTGAGGCGGCTGCCCCTGTCGTCAACCACGTACTCGCGGTCTTTGAACCTCCTTGCAGACTCCTTCCAGCAATCCAGAAGGGTCATGTCTCCCCAATAGCCTTTTTCTTCGTATATCCTTTTGTTGTTCTCGTTTATTTTGATTCCATCTATCATTTCTTTATCTCCTTTTTCCAAAGAGTATAACGAAAAGATCTGTCACCAATTACTCCTTTTTAGCCCTGAGCTCTTTTATGAGTGCCGGAACCACCTGGAAAAGGTCTCCGACTATGCAGTAGTCGGCAACTTCGAATATCGGCGCCGAGGCATCCTTGTTTATAGCTATGATGGTATCAGACTCGTGCATTCCTGCGACATGCTGCACTGCACCTGAGATTCCGCACGCGATATAGATCCTTGGTGAAACTGTCTTTCCTGTCTGTCCTACCTGCCTTGACTGAGGCATCCATCCTGCATCTACGGCAGCTCTCGAAGATCCGACGGTTCCTCCAAAGAGATCTGCAAGTTCCTGGAGCATTGCGAAGTTGTCTGCGCTCTTCATTCCTCTTCCGCCGGAAACAACCACCTCGGCTTCTTCCACTGGTATCCCGCCTTCGCTTTTTGCTGCGATGAAGTCGATGATCCTCGTTGCTATCGACTTAGTGCTTACCCTTATGTCCTCCCTTATTACCTCAGCTCTGTTGCTGAAGTCCTTTTCCTTCTTTTTGAACGCATTAGGCCTCACCGTTCCCATCTGCGGCCTTGTGTCGCCGCAAATTATCTGGGCGTACAGGTTGCCTCCAAAGGCCGGCCTTTCCCATACGACGTTTCCTGTGTCCTCTTCCACGCTAAGGGCTGTGCAGTCTGCTGTAAGGCCTGTCCTCAGTGCAACCGCCACTGTCGAGCCAAGCTCCCTTCCCCTTATGGTTGCGCCTATGAGTATGGTGTTAGGGCTGTACTTGTGTATGAGCTCCAGGAACGCCTTTCCGTAGCCGTCAGAAGAATAGTCCTCGTATTCATCACCCTGTATCACATACACCTTGTCTGCGCCGTATTCCTCTGCGCCTTTTATCGCGACCTCTACTTCCTTGCCTATTACAACGGCGCACAGCTCCTGCTTCAGCCCGTCCGCCAGAATCCTGCCCTGTCCGAGAAGCTCGAAGCCCACGTCTTTCGGCTGTCCTTTGAAGCTTTCAATAAATACCCATACGTCTTTGCAGTTTTCGTAATTCATTACAAACAGCCTCCTTCTATACCAATTTTGCTTCAGCCAGTTTAAACACCAGAGCTTTAGCAGTTTCCTGAGGGTTAATGGCTTCCATAACTTCGCCGGATGCGGAACGCTTCGGGGTGAAGGTGGCCTTGACCCTTGTAGGAGATCCTTTGAGACCTATCTTAGTCTCATCTATCGCCGGGAGGTCTGCGAAATGGATCTCAGGTATTTCAGCCTTCAGTGCATCCATCACTCCCTTTATAGTCCTGTACCTTGGCTTGTTGCTTTCCTTCAGGGAAGTTGCAAGCACAGGCAGCTTCGCCTCTATGACCACTACGCCTTCCTCTGTCTTCCTCTTTATGATCGCCTTGTCGTCCTCCACATCCATGTCAAGCACGTAGCTCACCCTGTTGAGGCCAAGGTGTTCGGCTATGCTGGAGGCTGTCTGCCCGGTGTCCCCGTCTATAGCCTGTATGCCGCCAAGGACGACATCGAAAGGTCCGATTTTCTTTATCACCTCTGAAAGGATGTAGCTTGTAGCGTACGTGTCGGAGCCTCCGAATGCCCTGTCCGTGACAAGGTATGCATTGTCGGCACCCATCGCCAGAGCTTCCCTGAGGACAGCCTTTGCCTGGTCTGGGCCCATGGAGATTGCGGTTACCGTGCCTCCGGTTTTTTCCTTAAGCCTTAGCGCCTGCTCCAGCGCGTTCTTGTCAAAAGGATTCATTATGCTGGGAACTCCGGTACGGATTAGCGTGTTCTTTACCGGATCTATCTTTATTTCTGTAGTGTCGGGAACCTGCTTTACACAAACAACTATGTTCATTTGACTTCCTCCTATCTTACTTGTATTCGCTGTTAAGGCAGCCTGCTATGGTTAGTCTCTGGATCTGGTTGGCCCCTTCGAATATCTGGAACACCTTGACGTCCCTCATAAGCTTTTCAACAGGGTATTCCTTGCTGTAGCCGTAGCCTCCGAATACCTGGACAGCGTTCGAGGTTACCTCCTGCGCGCAGTCGGATACGAAGCATTTTGTTATAGCTCCCTCTTTCCTTACAAGGCTTCCGTTGTCCATCAGCCTCATCGTGTTGTTCACGAGGGCCCTTGAAGCTTCAACCTTCATCGCCATGTCTGCGAGGAGCCCCTGCACCAGCTGGAAGTTCATTATCGGTTCGCCGAACTGCTTTCTTTCCTTAGCGTACTTCACTGATTCGTCGAGCGCCCTCTGCATTATTCCCACGGCAAGAGTCGCGACGAAGGCCCTTGAAAGGTTGAGCGCGTTCAGCGCCAGCTTGAAGCCTGATCCTTCAGGTCCCAGCATCGCGGAAGCAGGCACCCTCACGTTCTCGAACGTGACATCTGTGGTGTTTGAAAGCCTGAGGCCCATCTTGTTCTCGTGGTTTCCTATGATTATTCCAGGTTCAACCGCATCGATTATGAATGCTGATATCCCCTTGGCTCCGAGTTCCGGGCTTGTCTTGAAGAAGCCTACCATGATCGAGGCTATCGCTCCGTTTGTTATGAACGTCTTCGCGCCGTTAAGTATGTAGTAGTCTCCATCCTTTACGGCTGTAGCTCTCATCGCGGCAGGGTCTGAACCCGCGTTAGGCTCTGTTAGTGCGAACGCTGCGAAATTCCCGCTCTTTATGACGTCTGCAAAATGCAGGCCCTGTTCCTTAGTGCCGGAAAGGATAACGTTTCTCAAGGCTACGAACGTTGTTACAAGCGTTATCGCATATCCGGCATCAACTTTTGCAAGCTCCTCGAAGATCATAGCCGTTGTTTCATAGCTCAGCCCTGTTCCGCCATACTCTTCAGGTATTTCAAGCATATGCAGCCCCATGTCGAAAGCCCATTTGAAAAGCTCCTTTGGGCACTCCCCTGCTTCGTCCGCTTCCTGAACGTGAGGCTTAAGTTCGTTTTCAGCCATCTCTTTCACAAGAGCGATTAGTTCTTTCTGTTCATTTGTATAAATCAAGCTCATACATTTCACCCTTTCCTGTTATTTTTTTAGAAGTTTCAGGCCGGTTACCGCGCCTGACTCGATGCTTTCCTTTATGGCCGCATCGCTGTAGCCGAGCTCCTTCATGATGGCTTCCGTATGCGCGCCCTGCGGTTCGCAAACCTCAAGCCTGATTCCAGGATTTGACTCGAACATTATCGGATTGGTAGGGACATTTCTATCCCCCGAAGGATATTCCACCTTGGCCAGAATGTCGTTTGCCCATACCTGCTCGTCTTCATAAACATCTAAAGGCTCGTTTGCAGATTCGCACGGCAGCTCGTTCTCTGCAAGCATCTTCACCAGGTCTGCCCTGTCTATTTTAGCCATGGCTTCATCGAGCCTGTCTATAACTTCACGGTTAAGATGTCCGGCATTTATCCCGGCACAGCTAGTGTACTTCGGATTGTCTACCATATCATCAAGACCGAGTAATTTCATAATCTTGTTGTAGTCTCTGTCGTACTCAGGGCAGCACATGACAACCCACTTCCCGTCTCTTGTGCGGTAGCAGTTGTTGAAAGGATTTACGACTTCCTTCCTTGTCTTAGGGTACCTGTTGCCGTACTGCGCGGAGATCATGGCGACGCTCAGCATGAATGTAGCGGAATGCTGAAGGCTTACCGTAACCTTGTCTCCCTTTCCAGTCCTTTCCCTGTTGAAAAGCGCTCCGTTTATGCCTGCAGCTAGAAGCATGGAAACCTGGAAGTCGCCGAAGCCGTTAGGAGGGTTCATCGGTGAGCCTCCCTGTTCAACGGTTGTTCCCAGGACTCCGCCCCTGGCCATGTAGCAGGTTGCATCGAATCCCGGAGTATCCTTCATAGGTCCGTTTTCGCCGTAGCCCAGGCACTGCGCAAAAATCAGCTTCGGATATTTTTCTTTCAGAGTATCGTAGTCGAGGCCGAGCTTCACGAGCCCCTTCGTCCTTGTGTTTGTGACGAATACGTCGGCATCGGCCAGCAGCCTGTTCATGACCTCAAGGCCGCGTTCTGTCTTCAGGTTCAAGGTTACAAATCTCTTGTTCATGTTTGCAACGTCAAAGGCAAGGTTCTCTTCATCGGTGAACGGCATGTTGAACACCGCCCCCTGCCCTCTTGCAGGATCGCCTTTCGGTGCTTCGACTTTTATTATTTCAGCGCCCCATTCTCCCAAAACTCTGCAGGTTGTGGGAGCTGCCAGATATGTGGTTAGGTCCACTACTTTGATACCACTTAACGGTCCCATTCATCTTCCTCCTATTTTTTTGCAGGATTTATATTTTTAGCCTTCCGGACAGCTCCGGTCCGAAAGGCTATGTTTCTGTATCTCTTATGTTAGAACGCTCTGTCGATTACTCCGTTCCTGTCTATTAGCTTTCTTGCTGCTGTGAGTCTCTGAACAGTCCTTGGGCCTTCTTCGAGCCACATTGCACGGCAGTCGCGGTACAGTCTTTCAACCGGTCCGTATACGCAGTCTTCGAAGTATCCGATTCCTCCGAATATCTCGAGCATGTAGTCTGAGACAAGCTTAACAGTGTTTATGCTGTGGAGTTTGCACATTGCAGCTTTCATGTCTATCTTTTCGCCTGTAGGATCCTTTTCGAATTCGCTTGCGAAATCGTAAACCATCATTCTAAGAGCGTGTATTTCTGTTCCCATGTCAGCTATGGTCTGCTGGATCGCCTGTCTCTTTACGAGCGGTTTTCCGAATGTCACTCTGTCCTTTGCCCTCTTAATTGTCATTTCGAACATTCTCTGAGCCATACCCAGGTTGCTCACTGCTATGTGTGCCCTTGATACTGAAAGCGAGTGCATTGCTATCTTGAGTCCGTCGCCTTCGTTTCCGAGCAGGTATTTCTTGTCGAGCTTCATGTTTGTGAACTTGAGTCCTGCATGGCCTGCTCCTCTGCAGCCCATCATGTGAGGCATTGGAACTATTTCGTAGCCTGGAGTGTCAACCGGCACGAAGAATGCTGACAGCCTGTGGTCTTTGTCTGCATACGGGTCTGTAACAGCTATTACGTACGCGAATTCGCAGCAGTCTGTGTGGGAGATGAGAGTTTTTTCTCCGTTCACCAGGTAGTAGTCGCCTTTGTTTTCAGCCAGTGTGTGAAGGTCAGCTCCAGTACCGCCAGTTTCTTCTGTTAGAGCGAAGCAAGTGAATATTGTCTTGTCTGCGAACTTGTCCATATACTCAGCCTTCAGCTCTTTGCTCCCGAAGTCGTCAAGTATTCTCCAGTTCATGTCAGCTGCGTAGTGAAGATGCATTCTCATTCCACCTGGACCTCTGCTGAACTCTTCCTGAACCTGGAGGATTTCCAGCTCGTTTAATCCCCATCCGCCGTATTCTTCAGGCAGGCAGCATCTATAAAGATTGTTCTCGATTGCAAGGTCGAAAAACCTCTGTGGGAACTTGTTTGTGACTTCAACTTCTTTCTGGATCTCTTCGAAAGGACCCTCCGCTAATTCCCTGATTTGTTTCAAATAAGCTTTAAATTCCTGATCTGTAAGTTTTGACATTTGATTGACCTCCTTGATATTTTTGTAACAATTTCTATGTTTTCATTATACGACCGTCCTTCTTTTAAATCCAATTGTTGCCAATAGAGCTAACAAGCGTTTATCATCGTTTTTTCCTATGAAAGTATTTTCATGTACATAAAACGTTTACACTGTGCTATAATATTGAATCCTCATGGGGTCCCGGCATGGTTATGTCGGCAAGGCAACCACGCCAATCCCAGCAATACCAGCGGTTCCAAGGTTTCACAAAAAAACAAGATGACCCCTGCAAACTGCAGAAATCATCTTGTTTTGGGAATGGATTATATTTTGGTGCTTGTGATTTATTTTGTTATTAGTTTCTCAGTCTAAGCCTGCTGAGCTTCTGCCGCCTCCATGTCAGCGATGTATTTGTGGGCCTCTTTCGCCCTCTTCTCCAGGTCAAACTTGTGCGATACGAAGCCGTATATGACCCAGCCGGCGAATGTGACGATCGCTCCGTACGTCATGGCCTCGAAGCCGGAAGCGTACAGCGCGTACAGGCTGTAGACCGAGCCTACCAAACCTGTGAGCATAGCGATTTTCGTCTTCTTTGAATCCACCTTTTCTGTTTTCATTATTACATCCACCGCGCCCATGGACAGGATGTACGGTATGATGTTGGTCACGACCGCCAGGTTTACGAGTATCGTGAACTGGGTGTTCAGGTTAGGGCTGATCGTCATGAGAGATAGCAGCGTCTGGCATACTGTTATTATCACCATGCCGTATATTGGAGCTTCATCCTTCGTGATCCTTGAGAAGACCTTAGGGAAGTATCCCTCGACGGCTGAGCCCTTGAAGACCTCTGCTATCGTGAACTGCCATGCGAAAAGGGATCCGAAGCAGGACATGACCATGAGCCCTGTGACTATCTTGCCCGCGGTTGAACCGAACATTGTGGCGAAGGCGAGCCCGAAAGGAGCTGTGCTTGCCGCAAGGTCTGCGTTTGGCACGATTCCGGCCATTACGTTGGTCGAGATTATGTATACAACTGCTGCTCCGATCGTGCCTCCGAGGACAGCTATCGGAACGTTCTTCTTAGGGTTTTCAACAGCGTCCATGTTTGCGCAGGCCGATTCAAGCCCTAGGAAAGCCCACAGCGTCATCGATATGGACGCGCTGACTGCGCTGAAGAAAGGCATGTTGTGCGGGTTCCAGGAGGATACGTACATGCCAGGATGGAAGAAGAACCAGCCGGCGGTTGAAATTACTATAACAGGAGCTATTACCCCCCAGATGGTGAACGAGCCTATTCGGCCTGTCACCTTTGGGCCTTTGAAGTTGAGGACCGTTGCAAGCCATAGCACTCCGATCGTCGCAACCGCAACCATCACAGGCGAAAGCTCAACCCCGAAGAGGACCGAGCCGTACCCTACGGTGGATATAGCTATTGCTACGTTTGCTATGAGGAGCGAAACGCCGTAGGTGTAGTTGGCCATGAAGCTTCCCGACTTTCCGAATGAATACTCTGCGTAGCCACCCATTCCGCCGCCCTTCCTGCTGAACATGCCGTTCTGCGCGAAAGCGTACGCAAGTGCCATGGATCCTACCGCTGTCACAAGCCATGAAAGTATGGATATCGTTCCCACCTGGGCAAGCTTTGTAGGAAGCATAATGATACCTGAACCCATCATGTTGATAGCAGTAATTACAGTCAGTTGAACAACGCCCATCTTTTTGCTGTTTGCCTTATCGCTCATAATATTACCCCCAATTATTTCTTCAGTACGTATCCGAATGCTTTCTTCTTTCCCTCTACAGTTTCAAGGTAAACGCCCTGTATTTCTGGCGCGAATCCCGGCAGCGTGTTGATGCCTTCCTCAAGAGCCTGAAAGTACTTTACAGCTGTTTCGGACCAATTTTCTCCCTGCGTTACGCATACAACTCCTGGAGGGTATGGAAGCGCTCCTTCGAGTGCCGTGCGTCCTTCTATCTCGTCAAGCGGCACGAGCTCGCCTTCGCCTCTTACAAACCTTATGTTTGCTTCCTGAGGAGTCATTACGTATTCAGGCAGGAATTCCTTCCTGAACAGCTTTTTCTGAAGGTCCTTGACGTCCCTCTCCCTGTAGAAATCGTGCATCTCCTGGCAGAGCTGCCTGATACTGTAGCCCTTGTACTTGCAGATGTTGCTGTAGTATATTGTCGGAAGCACTTCCTGCATAGGCACGTCAGCTTCTATAAGGGCCTCGAACCTTGCTATCTGGGCTACCAGGTTTTCCATCTTCGTTGCCGATTCCGCAGGTGTCATGAGGAACAGTATGGCGTTGAGGTCGCATTTTTCTGGTATTATACCGTTCTCCCTCAGGTAGTTTGCAAGTATGTTTGCAGGTATGCCGAACTCCTCGTATTCGCCTGTTTCGGTGTTTATCCCCGGTGTTGTGAGCTGGAATTTGCAAGGGTCGACGAAGTACTGGTTTTCGCCGTAGCCTTCGAAAGCATGCCACCTTGCGCCAGGAACGAATCTGAAGTAGTCCAGGTCGTGGGCCATGACCTCTGTGTCCCCTTCTGCCCAAGGCTTTCCGTTCACTGTTGCAGGAACGAAAGGCTTTATAAGCCTGCAGTTTTTGAACATGGATTTCCTTGCTTCGATAGCGACCTTAACCGTGTCAAGCCAGAGCTTCCTCCCCGCTTCTCCTTCCATCATCTTCGCGTTCACGTCGAGCGAGGCGAACATAGGGTAGAACGGGCTTGTCGATGCGTGCATCATGAACGCGTTGTTTACGCGCTTGTGGTTGCAGTATCTGTCCTGACCCTTTATGTGGCTGTCCTTCTTGTGGATCTGGGATGTCTGCGAGAAGCCTGCCTGCTGCTTGTGCACAGACTGTGTTACGAATATGCCTGGATCCTCAGGTCCTAGCTCAAGGAGCAGCGGGCTGCAGTCCTTCATCATTGGTATGAACTGCTCGTAACCTACCCATGCCGAGTCGAAGAGGATGTAGTCGCAGAGGTGTCCTATCCTGTCTACAACCTGTCTGGCGTTGTATATGGTACCGTCGTAGGTTCCCAGCTGTATTACAGCAACCCTGAAAGGCCTCTTTTCGTTGGCTTTTTCAGGAGCGCGTTCTGCCACAAGCTCCCTGAGGTATTTTTCGTCGAAGCATTCGCTGTCGATACCGCCTATGAAGCCGAACGGGTTTCGTGCGGTTTCAAGGTATATAGGTGTCGCTCCGGCCTGCACGCATGCCCCGTGGTTTATCGATTTGTGGTTGTTCCTGTCGTAGAGCACCAGGTCTCCCGGCGAAAGAAGCGCGTTCATCACTACCTTGTTCGACGCAGAGGTTCCGTTGAGCACGAAGTAGGTCTTGTCTGCGTTGTATACCTTTGCCGCGAACTGCTCGGCGTCAACTGCAGGCCCTTCGTGTATAAGCAGGTCCCCGAGCTTCACGTCTGCGTTGCAGAGGTCCGAACGGAACACGTTCTCACCGTAGAAGTCGTACAGGAACCTCCCTGCAGGGTGCTTCCTGAAGAACTGTCCGCCCTGGTGTCCCGGGCAGTCGAACTGTGATTTTCCCGAGTAAACATATTCTGACAGAGCTCTCATGAACGGCGGCAGCACGCTGTCTTCATATTTTGCAGCAGCGTCCTCGATCTGCCTGCTGTAGTATTCGGCCGCTTCCGACTTCCCGTCGATAACGTGATTCACCTTTCCTATTAACTCTCCCGGAAGCTTTGTGCTTTCTGTAAGAACCACGAAAACCGGAAGTCCGAATTTTGTTGCCTGGACCGCTTCGACGCTTGAAGCGTCCTTTTCTGTTACTACTACTGCGCCTACGTCTGTGAAATCCGTGCAGTCAACTGTAACCGTTTCCCTCTTTGTCGAGAAATAAGGTCCTGCTGCTTCAGCGTAAGCTATCTTTAACCTTTTCATTAATGTAAAACCCCCTGTACGTTGTTTGTTGATTTGTTCTCATGAACTAATCTTACAACATCAGGGGGCGTTCTGGTTTTGTGAATTTTCTAATAAGCAAAGGGTGGCCTTTGTAAAAATTACAACACGCTGTTCATCATCCTGTATATCCTAACCATTACGGCCAGTTCCTCGTAGAAGTGAAGGCAGTTGGAACTTTCTCTCATGATCTTGTTTATTCTGTCAATTCTGTATCTTATTGTATTTCCGTGCTGGAAGAGCTCCTCCGCGGTAGCCCTTATGTCCCCGTTGTTCTCGATATAGGCGATCGCGGTCTTTAGCAGCTCAGTTTCGTTGTCCCTGTCGTACTTTATCAAAGGCTCGACCATCTGGTTGTAGTACTTCATAACCCAGGGGTTGTCGAGTATCGGAAGGATCACCTTGTTGACGCCTATATCGTTGAAGAAGGAGATGTCCTTCTTGTAAAGCTTTGCGTACCTGAATGCGTAAAGGCTCTCGTTTATGGGGTAGCTTAACTGCCCCAGGCTCGAATAGAGGCTGCTGACCCCTATTACGTAATCCTTCTGGGTGAAGCCGAGCCATTCAAGCCTTCGGAATATTGTCTTCTCGATCTCCTTCTGGTCCGATCTCTCGAAGGTGTTTATCACGAGGTGCCCGTTCTTGAAGGGTATGACCTTGCAGCCGATCTCCTCGATCTCTTCCTTGGGGACGTTTATCATCCACCTTGATTTGCTGCTCTTTTTTCTGCAGAAGGCCACCAGGTTGTTTTCCATGAAGTGCGGGTTTATCTTGCGTGCTATACCCCTGACGCCCTCTTCGTTGAGGTTCAGGAAAAGGATGTCGTCTATCTTCATCGTCAGCTTCTTGTAGCCCTGCTTCTCGACGATGGCCTTATTTATCCCCACGATCACGTCCTCCGTGGCCGTGGAGCCGAAAATCATGAGCGGAACGTTCTTCTTCTCCGCAAGCTTTATTATATGCTCGGGTATTTCCTCTATGTAGACGGGCCTTATGGCCAGTGCGCTTATGCCCACGTCTATGAGCCTTTGGAAATTGTCCTCGAGCTCCTCGATCTTGTCCTTAATCGCAACCAGGGTGCTCAGAACAAAGTCCCCCCTTCTGAAGTTCTCTTCTATGAGGTCGCCCGTCTCGTAATCCCAGACGGCCACGTTCAGTATCTGGTTCGACAGTCCTTTCTTCCCCGCGAGCAGTTTGAACCCATGTAAAATTTCCAGTTCCAGCGCTTCTCCTATAGTTAAATTCATTCTGCTCCCCCTTCACGATAAAAAATGCATCTTTTTTAATAATAACATTTTATCCGCAATATTGTATACATTTTATGCATAATAAGAAAAGGGACTCCGTTTTTCAAGGAATACCCAATATTTTATAAATTAGCAATAACCTTTGCACAGTCTCTCGCTCCATTTTCTGATGCAATATTGTCAGCGAGAGTTTTCGCATTTGACACAATTTCGTCTTGAAGTGCATAATTTATTGCAGTTGCGAGATTGTTCGGGGTAAGATTCTTTCGAGAAATAGGTTTTGAACCAACTCCTAAATCGTAGGCCCTATTTGCCCAAGCGAACTGGTCATTTGAAAATGGAATTATTATACTTGGAACACCCGCTTTGAATCCCGCAGCAGTGGTTCCTGCTCCACCATGATGACAAACTGCCGAAACTTTATCAAAAAGCCATGAATGAGGGATGGTGTCGATTATAAATATATTTTCTGGCAGGTTTTGAATTTCTCCCATCCCACAGATGATACCTCGTTTGCCGCTTTTATCAAGAGCATCTAAAACTATTTTGTATAATCTATCTTTTTCATCTTCATTGAAGACACTTCCGAAACCTATATAGATAGGCTTATCGCCTGAATTTAAAAAGTTACTTAATTCTATAGAGCAAATGTACTCTGATGTCTCTTTAACAAACCAATAACCACTTTGATGGATATGCTCGTTCCAGTCCTTTGGTCTTTGAAATACAAAGTTACTGCATGAAATAACAGCAGGATGCTTTTCATCTTTTGTGCGTTCAAAGGGACATCCAAAATTGTCTGGAAGTTTTCCGAACTTCTTCTTCCAAAAGCCTTTTACTGAATCCTTTGATGCAAGCCATAGCATACCTTGAAGCATAGAATAGCTCATTGCATTCACAATAGGGTTAGCTTTCACCCTTCCATACATAATGACTGATGTTATTTCCTTTGTTTTATGCATTGGAAAAGGCGATGCTAATACTGATGGAATACCAAATTTTTCTGAAGCAAAATAACCTATTGTACAACCAGGGTGATATACTATTAATTCGCTGCCCTCACAAGCAGAATAATATTCATCAGTTACAAAAGCACCATACTTTTTCATTTTGTTAAAAGTCCGCAGCATTTTAATAGGGTTGTCCGCTGATTGAGCTTCCTTAATCATTTGTTTATCAACATTAAGAGATTCAAAGTCAGCTTGTATTGGGTAATAATCTATTCCGTAACTCCTTACAAAACTTTCAAAACTCCTCATTCCAACAATTTGCACATCTTTTCCTAACTTTTTAAGCTCAATCGCAAGTGCGATATATGGCTGAAAATCACCACGAGAACCTGAACATAAAATTGTAATCATATTTAACCCTCTCTTATATCATCCAACAACGTGTTGTATAATAATATTATGAATCTTATTACAATAACCATCAACCAACAATATTTATGTATATGTTGGATTTAGGGAGAAGTAAACTATGAGGAAACAAATGGAGATTACATCGCAGACAAGACAAAATTTAATAGATGCCTTTTGGGAAATTTATTGTGAAAAAAGAATTGAGAAAATAAGTGTAAAAGAAATTACTATAAAGGCTGGCTATAACAGGGGCACTTTTTATGAATATTTCTCCGATGTCTATGATGTACTTGAACAGATTGAAAATGCATTAATTCCATCTATTGATACTCTGCCACGTTTTGTTTTGGAAAAACAGGAAATAGGAATGCCGATTGATATGTTTTTAGAACTATATGGGAAACACGAAAGATATTATATAGTTTTACTCGGTGATAATGGAGACCCTTCTTTTCAAAGCAAGTTGAAGATTGCAATAAAGCCATTGCTAAAACAAACCGTAGAATCAAATGGAGCCGTTCATGAAATTGAAATGGATTATGTTTTGGAATTTATATTGTCAGGAATGCTTGGAATTATGAGTTTTTGGTTCAAGCAAGAAAAATCTCTTTCTCCAGAAAGTCTTATTAAGCTTATACATGATTTGATGGAGAATGGAGTGGTGGAAAAATTATCTTAATTGAAACACTCATTTTATTAGTGCGAAAAAGCATGTAAAAATGGTATGCAAAATAAATAAAATGCATACCATCTTTGTTGTAAAACTTGCTGCAAAAATTTAATGTAATTTCTGCTTTTGCACCTCTAAAGTAAACCCGTTAGCTTTTGCCTGATTCTGTTTTTTGCCTATTTCTTGTCCGTCAACCTGTACGCTCCCACTATCTTTTCGAAGAAGTGCATCGTCTTTTCAAGAGCTTCCTCCTTGGTGTACGGCGGGTTTTTCTTGAGCAGGTTTGTCAGAACGCTCTGGTAAAGGAGTATAGTGATTTCATTGATTTCGTTTATGTCGCTTTCCCTGAAATAACCTTCCTCCACGCAGCCTTCGAACTGGTACAGCGTCCTTGAGTATATGTCGTTGCCCGTGAGCATGGACTTTATCTGCAGCGAAGAGTCCTCGAGCTCCTCCGAGAATATGTTGTAGTATTCGCTGATTATGTTGTTCAGCGAGCTGCTGTGCTCAGAAAAGAAGAGCAGGTTGTATATCTTTGGATTGTCGAAGGAGTATTTGCAGAAGCACTCCCATATCATCATGTACCTTTCCAGGCTGTTGGAGGCTTTCCTGACATAATCCATCAGGGCCCCCGTGTAGTCCTTCAGGTACCTTATGCATGAAAATAGGATGAGGTGGTCAAGATCCTCGAAGTAGTTGTACAGCGTTGAGCTGTTGTAACCGGCAATCGAGGCCACCTTCCTTATGGTCACATTCTCCACGCCTTCAGCATCCATGATGGACGATGCGGCGTCGATGAACTTGTTCATTATGTTTATCTTTATTACGTTTTTTCTGCCTCTTGCTGTTCGCATTCAAAGCACCCCAATCTATAATTTGTCCACAGCAGCCTGCACGGTTTCATCAACATGCTTCCTGAATGCTGACTGCTTATCGTAGTCCGAGTATCCGTAAGGAGCTGCAAAGCCTTCCGCTTCCAGCTCGTCCTTGAATCTGCTGACCGTCTCTGCGGTTTTGAGCCCGGGATAGTTATTTATGAAGTATTCATAAGCAGCTATGAACTCACCCTTTATTTTTCCTGTGCCGTAATCGACAAGGGGGGTGTTGTCGATTCCCCCCAGAAATGCCCCTAAGTACACCCTGTACTTCGTGAGCACATCCTCCTCCCTTTCCGCTGCAGGGTACTTTGTGAGGAACGTTTCAGCCTTCGCTAGCCTGTCGCCAAGCTCCTCGAGCGTTATCGAAAGCTCCCCATCAGAAGCCCACCTGCTGTCAGAATCCAGAGACATGAATGCGGCGTAGTCGTTCATCTCCTCTGAGATGCGACCTGAATAACTGTCGATGAAATGGTAGTCTACTATCGGTTCCCTGGCACCTTCAAGCTTCAGGAATTTGATTCCTGTCCCGTATATTGCAGGATCGTCCTCAAACCCGGCAAGCCCGGAAGCAATTTCGACATCAAGGTAATCGATATATTCGCTGACCAGCTTGTCTGCAGTTTTGGTGCCAGCTTCGGCAATGAGTGCGTCCAGATATTTTTTTGTTTCCACCGGCCCTTTGTCCTTAGCTGCAAATTCGGTGAACGCCTTTATTGTCTGGGCATCTGCCACGGCATCTTTGTCGGGACTCTGTCCGCTGTTCTGCTGAGTGCAGGCTGAGAAAAAAACAACTGCAAGCGAAAGCGAGATGAAGAGCAGCAGCTTCAGGTTTGAAGAAGGTTTCCTCATGCCGCCTACCCTATCCTTTCACAACCGCAAGCGTTTTCAGCTTGCCTATCGGCTCCACAAGGTCGAGCTCGTTTTTGATGACAAAGTCCAGGTCCTTGTATGCGAAGCGGGATTCCTCGCCCACGTCGCTCCTCTTCACCTTGCCAAGGAACACGCCAAGCGTCTTTAGGTCCTCTATGGTTTCCTGTACCCCAAATTTCTTTTTTGCAGCGGAACGGCTCATCAGACGGCCTGCCCCATGGGAGCAGGAGCAGAAGCTTTCAGGGTTCCCTTTGCCCTTCACCAGGTAGGAAGTGCTGCCCATGGCACCGGGTATTATGCCAAGCTCACCTTCCCGGGCGCTTATGGCCCCCTTCCTGTGGACCCACACCTTCTTCCCGTAATGCTCCTCGTGGGAAGCGTAGTTGTGGTGGCAGTTTATCCTGTCGGACAGCTTCACGTCTTTTATCCCTGCGTACTTTGCAGTCCTGTCGAGGACAACGTCGATTACCTCCTGCATCATCCTGGCCCTGTTTTCCTTTGCGAATTCCAGGGCGAAGTTCATCCATTTGATGTATTCCTCTCCATACTCCGTGTCCACAGGCAGGTACGCGAGGTCCCACTCAGCGGGCACCGGGGACCGCCATTGCCTGTTCAGGTCCTTGGCCAGGTTGTTGAAGAAGTGGCATATGGTGAAGCCGACGTTCCTGGATCCGGAGTGGACCATAAGCCCCAGCTTTCCCTCCTCGTTCGTCTGGAGCTCTATGAAGTGGTTGCCGCTGCCCAGGGTTCCCACCTGGAACTTTGCTTTTTCGAGCTCCTGTAGCAGTCCTTGTGCAAAGCCGCCTTTCTGGCGGTCCGTCAGGCTCGCCTCGAACGTCTCCACTGCGGCGCACTTATGCCTCTTCTTGTGATGCTCAAAGCCAGTCGGGATGTTCCTCAGTATGTCCCCCACGATGGCTTTTGCAAGAACGCCGTTCGGGGTCTCCACAGAAAGCAGCGGCTCGACCGGTATGTCTGTCTGCACAAAGACCATGCCGCAGCCTATATCCACCCCAACCGCATTAGGGATGATGACTTCTTTCGTTGCAACGACTCCTCCTATCGGCATACCGAACCCTGAGTGGGTGTCCGGCATCAGGGCTATCCACCTGTGCGCAAAGGGCAGGTTGGAAAGGTTTTTAGCCTGCCTAAGGCAGTCTGCGTCAAGCTGGCCGATGTTTTCTAGCCAGACCTTAATCGGCACAATCTGTTCGTTAGGTTCGTTGATAATGAACATGCTACCATCCCCCTTTATATAATTATACTCGTGCAATGAAAAAAGGACAAATGCCTTTTTCAAAGCATCTGTCCGTCTGATCTTAAGCTATTAACTAAGCTGTTTTTTCTGAATTTCCGTTAAGCTTTTTTTTTTCGTATCTGCTGTACATCATCCAAGCAACTCCAGCAAATATTATCGGTCCGGCTACGCTCCAGATTGTTGTGAGCATGTCGCCTTCGAGAGCCGGCTGGATTATGCAGAACACGTTGGCGAGTCCAACTGTAAGAACAACAAGCACAGTTACAAACTTAGCGAATCCAAGTGACTTGTATACTACGAACGGCTTTTCAATCTCTGTCTTCTTTTTGAAGTAAGGGAATGCTGCCGCTATGAACATATACGGAAGTGTCATTGCAACGTTTGTCATTGAAACAAGTATGTTGAAGAATGCTGCCATCGAGCTTCCGCCGAACGCTACAAGTGCGATCATGAAGCAAACAACTCCAGCCTGGACCCACATAGCGTTTACCGGCATGCCGTCTTTAGTTTCTCCCATTTTTCCTGGCCATAATTCAGCAGGAGTACCCTCGATCATCTGCTTGAGCGGCGAGTACATGAGCGTGAAGAATGCGCCTGCAAGTGCCAGTGACATTGAAAGTCCAACATATCTTGCAACACCGTGAGCCATCATAACCGATGTAGCTTCGCTTGCTCCGAAAGCCTGTCCGAGAGCGTAGCCGAGGTTTGACATAACTATATAGCTTGCGTTTCCGAGGTTAACGCCTTTAACGCCCATTACCTGTGACCAGTTTGTGAATATGCCTATGAAGAATATACCTATTGAATAACCTACTGATATGATAGCACCTGAAAGAAGTATTCCTTTAGGGAACGTCTTTTCCGGATTCTCGGTTTCGTCAACCAGTCCTCCAACCGCTTCTATACCGCCGTAAGCGAACAGAGCGTAAACAACGAATGCTAGTGCGGCGATTATGTCGCCTGCGTATTTAGGGTTTGGTGTCTGTGTGAATGAGCTGAGTCCAACTATCGGCTGAGCAAGATGTCCTTTTGTTCCAACGAATACCGCGATAGCGCCTAACCAAAGGAACACGTTTATAAGAAGTACTGCGACTCCGCCTACCGAAGTAACCTTCTTTATCTTGTCAAGGCCTTTAGTTGATGTGTAAGTAACGAGAAGTATCCAGCATATTCCCATAACTCCGAGAACCTGCGGACCTGAGATTGGTCCAAATACCCACTGCTGGGTAGTGTCTTTTCCGAATATAGCGTTTGAAACAGGTACCCAGAAACCAGATGCAACGTTGACCATCCAAGTGATGTATGAGAAGTACCACATGAACGTTCCCATGAACGCGAATCTAGGTCCAACTGATTTCTCCATCCATGAGTAGATACCGCCTTTTTCTTTCCTGAAAGCAGTACCGAATTCAGCAACCATCAATGCGAAAGGCACGAAGAATGTTATTCCTGCCAGGATGTACCATGGAATTGCAGCATAGCCCATCTTGTAGAATGACCTTGGGATGTTGTTGAATCCATAAACTGAAGTAAAGATCATCAATACCAAAGGTATCAAGGTAAGTTTTTTTGACTTTGCAGTTGTGCTTGTAGCCATTTTTTTCCCCCTATTTTGTATATATTTCTATAATTTTTATAATGACTTCTACAGCCTTTTCCATGGAGTAGACCGGAATGTACTCGTGCTTTCCATGGAAATTGTGCCCCCCGGTAAATATGTTCGGCGTCGGAAGCCCCATAAACGATAGCCTTGCGCCGTCCGTGCCGCCCCTTATAGGCTGCACCTTAGGCACGATGTTTGATTCCTTCATCGCCTGGAACGCTATGTCAACGACATGTTTAACAGGCTCGATTTTTTCTTTCATGTTCCTGTACTGTTCTTTTATCTCCAAGGCAAACGTGTTCTCGCCGTATTTTTTGTTCAGCGCATCCACATAGCCCTCCACTGTCTCTTTTCTCTTTGCGAATTCCTTTTCGTCGAAATCCCTGATTATATAGCTTAGCTTTGTCTCCTCGACCCCGCCGCTTATGGATACAAGATGGTAGAAGCCTTCGTAGCCTTCGGTTCTGGCCGGCGTCTCCTTATGAGGGAACATTCCCATGAGCTCTCCTGCTAAAAGCGTCGAGTTGATCATCTTATCTTTTGCATATCCAGGATGCACGCTTCTTCCCTTCACGGTAATCTTAGCGCTTGCTGCATTGAAGTTTTCGAACTCCAGCTCGCCGATCTCTCCGCCGTCTATTGTATATGCAAGGTCAGCATTGAACTTCTCCACATCGAAGTGATCAGCTCCCCTTCCCACCTCTTCATCAGGTGTGAAGCCTATCCTTATTGTTCCGTGCTCTATCTCCGGGTTCTGTACGAGGTATTCCATGGCAGCCAATATTTCGGCTATCCCGGCCTTGTCGTCTGCTCCCAGAAGAGTAGTTCCGTCAGTGGTTATCAGTGTCTGGCCGATGTAGTTCTTCAGTTCCGGAAAATCGTTCGGGGAAAGCTTTACATTCAGCTCCTCATTGAGCACTATGTCTCCTCCGTCGTAATTCTCCACGAATTTTGGCTTTACATTCGCTCCTGACATCTCCATGCTGGTATCAAGATGGGCGATGAAGCCGATGGTCGGTATCTCCCTGTCAACATTTGACGGAAGGGTAGCCATTATGTAGCCGTTTTCATCCATTGTTACATCTTTGAGACCTATGGATTTCATTTCTTCCACCAGTTCTTTTGCCAAAACGAGCTGTCCCGAGGTTGAAGGCACTGTCGCCGACTCCTCTTCTGACCTGGTGTCGAAACTTACATATTTAAGAAACTTTTCTACTACCATAGACATTGTTTGTTCTCCCTTGAAAATAGTTGTTCTGCAGAATTGTTAAAAACCGTGACAATTAATTATCAACCACGAGTCTAATATTAGCATTTTTAATATAAGCCAAAATCACCTTAAAGTACTACTTAACCGGTGGAAAAATAACTGCCAGGCTCTCATCCTTTAGGATGAGGGCTCAGAAAGGCTTAAAATGACAAAGGCCGGCACCCTCCGGATGCCGGTCTTTGTCATGCTATCTATATTAGATCACACCAATTTCCTTGGCCTTTGCCACAGCCTGGATCCTGTTGTTTACCCCAAGCTTGCTGTAGATGTTGAGTATGTGGCTCTTCACTGTGCTTTCTGTGATGAACAGCTCTTTGGCGATCTCGGAGTTCTTAGCCCCGTTCTCAATGAGCTGCAGCACCTCTTTTTCACGCTTGCTTATTATCTCTGCGCTCTCATCCTCCGAATAAAGGCCGGCTATCTTGTTCAGGTACTCTCCCATCTTGTAATAATCCTTGTTGAATTTCATTCCTCTGATCGTTTTGATCAGCATTTTGCTTGTCTTTATGTTCCTGAAGGAGAATATCCTGACAAAGCCGTTTTCGTACCCGGCAGTCAGAGCTTCCTTGAAGTCGCGGGTGGCGTTCTCGTACTGGTCCTCCTGGGAGAATATCTCCGCCCTCAGCATTATCGCTTTAAGGCACACGTAGCTGTTGCTTTCATCCCTCTCCGCCGAGAGCACCTTGTTAAGGAGCATAAGCGCGTCATCGCTTTTGCCTTTGTCCACGAGAGACCTGCAGAAAAGCACCACCTCTTCCGGATTCTTGAAATCCATCTTGGAGATGTACTTTTCGACCATGCTGGTCTTGCCTGCCTCCATGAACCTTTCCATTTTGAACACGTCGAAGTAGTTCTCAACCTTGTTGAGATAGTATATGTCCGGAAGCCTTTCATCCCCACGGGTCCTTGAAAGGTCCTCAATCCTGTCGCATACCTTCTCGAACTCCGCCTTGCTTCCCTTTTCCATCAGCACTCCGGCATAGACATAGAGCCCAGTGTACAGCGTGTAGTAGTGCTGGAGAGGCTTGCCCTCCCTCTCAATGGCTTCCATGCCCTTGTGCACATACTCGTCCGCCCTGCTGATATCGTTCCTGTCGAAGTAAACAAGCGCAAGTATTATGTAGAAGATCGACATAAGGGATGATTTCTTTACAGAGTCGTTCATCTTGCTGTTTATGCACACGCTGCAGATGCTTTCGCACTCTGCAAGCTGCCTCCTGAGGAGCCTGGTGAAGACGACAGTCCTGCTTACCACGAGATAGAGGACGTCATCCTGGTATGCCTGGCTCTGAAGCATAGCCTTGTCAAAATGCTCCTTCTCTCTCTTCAGGTCCTTCATGTAGAAATAAGCCACCCCAAGCTTGAGGCTGATTGCTATGCTGTAGAGGGCTGAAGCCTGCAGCTTTTCCTGGGCCTCCCTGTAGCATTCCAGGCTCTTTTTGTACTCCGACTTGATCAGGTGCCTGTCGCCTTTGACTATAAGCATAACTCCCCTGCATTCGTTCCTGTACGCCTCATCACCCTGTTCCTCAAGGGCCCTCTCAGCAAACTCGTTGTACTTGGCGTAGCTGATGTCGTCGTTTATGTAGGTGAACAT
This sequence comes from Clostridium sp. UBA699, assembly GCA_002298915.1. Classification (GTDB taxonomy): domain Bacteria; phylum Bacillota; class Clostridia; order Clostridiales; family Clostridiaceae; genus UBA699. The sequence continues at coordinate 12,057 of DBML01000003.1, read as the reverse complement.
GCGTGTTATGCAGAAACGCGGGTTTTTAAGGACTATGTCCTGGGGTATGTTTTCCAGCCAATGCATGACCTCCGCCTGCTCCCCGCACATGACCATCCTTATGCACTCGGATTCCACCAGGTCCACAACCGGCTCGAAGTTCCCAACCTCCATGTACTGGTTGATGGCGCTGTTTAGAAGGCCGTTATCCTCGTACCATTTTGCGGCCCTGCTGCTCGCTTCGTAGAAGGCCTCCACGTTCATACCCCGGGCTTTGCACATCAGGAATTCCTTGAAGAGCCTGTGGTACCTGTAAGTCCTGCCGTCATAATCAAGCCTGTCTATGAACAGGTTTGTGTCGTATATGCGTTCCAGCAGCTGCTGGCTGTCGTTCCTTTCCATTACGGCATTGCAGAGTTCCGGTGTTAGCTCATCCAATATGCTCGTCTTCAGGAGGAAATCCTTTATCTCCTCTGTCTGGTCATTGTACACCTCTTCGCAGAAGTAGTCCTGGATGTAGCTGCTGCAGCCGCTGAACTTCTCTTCGAAATCACCGATATCCTTCCTCTCCCTCATGGTGAGAAGGGCCATCTGGATTCCTGCTATCCAGCCTTCGGTCCTTTCCCAGAGCTGCTTCACAGTCTTTTCAGGGATGTCTAGCTCTGAGTTGCTGCTTACGAACTCGGCAGCCTCCTCCAGGGAGAAATTAAGGTCCTTCCTGTCTATCTCCGTCACCTCGCCGTTGAGCCTAAGCTTGGCAAGATTAAGACTGAGCTTCGACCTGCTCGTAATTATGATGTGGATGTTTCCTCCGATTCCGTCAATGAAGTACTTAACTTCCTTCAGTATTTCGCTGTCCTTGATGTGGTGAAAGTCGTCGAGAACGAAGATCAGGCTTCTGTCCAGGCCTGAAATCCTGTTCAGCAGCGAGTCAATCGTCTGCTCCCCCTCAGTCTGGGCATCCTCGCCCAGCACTCTGCCTATGGCTTCGGCAAGGCATTTCGAAAACATCTCAGGCCTGTTGTCCCTTTCGTCCAGCGAGATCCAAACGGTGTTGTTCTCAAGGTTCCTCTCCTCCAGCCAGGTGACAACCGCCGTCGTCTTTCCGCTCCCAGCCTGGGCCCAAATTATGGACAGCTTCGTTTCCTGGGACTTGTCCAGCAGGCTGAATATGTTTTTCCTCTCGGTTACCTTCAGCTTTGTTTTCGGTATCATGAATTTGTTCTTGTTGTAAATTGACATGCTTGCCCCCTCCCCGCGAACCTGCTAAAGCTCGGCAAAAAGCTCTGTTATCTTAAGCACAACCTCGACCGCTTTTTCCATTGCGTAGGTTGAGATGAATTCGTATTTGCTGTGGAAATTGTGCCCTCCAGCGAAGAGGTTCGGAGTAGGAAGCCCCTTGTGCGACAGCCTCGCCCCGTCGGTCCCTCCCCTTAGCGGCTCTACGGTTGGAAACACGTTCACTTCCTTCATGGCCTCTATGGCTATGTCCACGATGTACTTTACGGCCTCTATCTTTTCCTTCATGTTCCTGTACTGCTCTGTGATTTCGATGGTGGCTGTGCGCTCGCCGTATTTTTTGTTTATCTTGCGTACCACATCCTTGACAAAGGCTATCCTGTCCTCGAACTTGCGGTCGTCGAAATCCCTGATCAGGTACAGTATCCTGGTCTCTTCAACCTTTCCGTTGAATGCCTCGAGGTGGTAGAAGCCCTCGTAGCCTTCTGTGTCCTCGGGAGTTTCGTCCTCCGGGAACATGCTTATAATTTCAGAGCCAATCCTAAGCGAATTGATCATCCTGCCTTTAGCATCGCCCGTGAAAACGCTTTTCCCCCTGACGGTTATCTTTGCGCTGGCAGCGTTGAAGTTCTCCACCTTGAGCTCGCCTATGCCTTCTCCGTCAAGAGTGAAAGCTATGTTGGCGCTGAACTTCTCGACATCGAAATATTCCCCTATCTTGCCTATCTCCTCGTCTGTTGTGAACGCCACCCTTATCTCGCCGTGCTTGATCTTCGGGTTGCTGATGAGGATTTCCATGGCTGCCATGATCTCAGCAACCCCCGCCTTGTCGTCCGCTCCAAGAAGTGTCTTGCCGTCGGTTGTTATTATCGTCTTCCCCACGTAGTTTCTGAGCTGAGGGAACTCCTTCGGAGAGAGTATTATGTCGTTCTCCTCGTCGAGGATTATGTCTTCTCCGTTGTAGTTTTCAACAAATTTGGGGTTGACTCCGGCGCCGGACACCTCGGGGCTCGTGTCCAGGTGGGCTATGAACCCGATTACCGGAACCTCCTTGTCGATATTCGAAGGAAGGGTGGCCATTATGTAGCCGTTCTCATCCAGGGACACGTCCTGCATCCCCATCTCCTCGAGTTCCCTTGCCAGCTCCTTTGCGAACACCATCTGGCCGGGGGTGGTCGGCGAAGAGCTGGAATTTTCATCTGACTGGGTATCATACTTGATGTACTTTATGAATTTCTCTACAACGTTGGACATAATCCTCACCTTTCACGAGTTCCGCCTCATACTAAAGTATGAGTTCCTAGTTTGCTTTTACCTATTATACCAAATCAGATATCAGCCTGCCACATCCAAAATCATTTTTTTGCTGTTTGGGACTAGACATCGAACTGAAGCCCCTCTTTGACCTCGGGCTTGAAATCCTTTATCGCCTCTATTAGCTCAACTACAGGCTTTATTGTCGCCTGGATGAGCTCCTCGCCAAGCTCCCTCGAGCTCCCGGCCGGGTTCCCTTTAGCCCCTGGAAGCCCTTCTCTCCAGATTCCCGCCATTATCTCCAGCCGCTCCCATGCAGGGAAGGATATGCCTTCAGGAGCTTCCGGGAATATTTTGCCCATAGGGCCTTCTATCCTGTCACAGAAGTGTCCTGCCATCATCTCTTCCCTTACTTCCATTCCGAAGGCCATTGCGATGGAGGTTTCAATGAGGCAGGCATGCCCGAAATCGGCAGGCATGTCGTGCTTTTTGAGCACATCGACAGCTGCGCTGTTGTTCATCTCCGAGATGTGAGCCATAGCGCAGAAGGCTCCTGTTTTCTTTGTAAGAAGCCTGACCGCTTCCTTAACGAATGGAGGGTTGGCATCGTGCCCGTTTACGAATATTATCTTTGTGAAGCCCATCCTTACAAGGCTGAAGCCAACATCGTAGCACAGGTTCACCAGAGTTTCTCCCCTTAGAGAAAATACTCCCGGGTACTCCCTGAGACCCGGCAGGTCGCTGTAGCCGTAGCTTATCACGGGTGCCACCACTGGCTTGGACGACTCGAATGCTGCCATGGCAGCCCTGATGGCTATCCCTTCAGCATTCCTTGAGTCAAGGTCTATGTTTGCATGAAGCCCATGCTGCTCCGTCTGTCCCACAGGAACAAGAGCGATGTCGCTCTCCTTCAACCTTTCTTTGATCTCGGGCCATGACATGAGGCCCAGGCAAACATCTTTTTTCTCCGGCATGATAAAACCTCCTAAATCTTATATTCTATTGTCAGGCAAGCTAATATTGTCATTTGCCGCGCTTCAGCTTGATGTCCAGCGATTCAAGCTGCCTGAACACTCTTTCCGCCGCCCCAACTACAGCCTCGGTGTCGGTTCCTTTTTCCCCCAGCGCATCGAGGACCTCCGCTGCCGCTTTTGAATACTTCGACTTGTGCTTCTCGTTGAGCAGCTTCCAGTTGATGCCCTTGAAGAGCTCAGCTATCCTCAGGTCTAGTTCAAGCTTTCCCTGCAGCATCAGCACAGCCAGAACAGGGTAGCCCGCGTATCCCTGCCAGTAGGTTGCGTTGTCGTTCGAGTAGTATGTCCCTTCCTCCCACTTAACAGTATACTCTTTTGTACAGTCTGAGGATGCTACCTTAGCAGAATGTTCGCTCATGGCAACGCGTCCGTCAGCAATCGCGCTGTATGCCTCGTATATCTTTTCCATGGGAGGCAGCTTTTTCATCATTCTTTACCACTCCTTCAGAACCTTCAGCGCCTTCAGGGTTATCCATTTTGAAGGTTCTCCCTTTTTCTCTATGGTTGCCAGCATCTTGCCGTTGTTCGTGCTCTCCAGCTTCCATTTCCCATCCTCGCCCTGCTTGCTTTTCAGAATATCCACAGCATCAGACAGCCTGTTGTCCTTTATCCCCAGGTCGCCGAATATCCCGAGAAGCTCGAGTATGTCGGTCTGGTACATCAGAGGAAATCCCAGCTTGAGCCAGCCGGGTCGGGATACCTCCTCCAGGTTGTGGCTTTTCTTGTAAAGGTGATGCTTCAGGAAATACTCTGCAAGCTCAGCTATCTTGTCCTCAGCGTTCCTGCTCCGCTTTTCGGCAGGGATGGCTGCAAGGGCTTTGAGCGCTTTGGCAGCTCCCATGTGGCAGGTGTGGCTCCCGAAGCAGCTTTTCAGCCTGTCGTAAGGGTCTCCCCATTTCTTCCCGTCGGAGTCGTCTGTTCTCTGGTATGTCGTTATCCACCCTATTGCCTTCTGGACCCTTTCATCCTCAAGATATCCAAGCTTCACCAGGCTGTACACCATGTTGCCGGTGAGGCAGGGGATAACTCCGCCGGGCACACCGGCCCCTGTCTTGGAGCTCTCATCGTAAGAGAACCCTCCGCTGGCCGGATCCTGCGAATGCTCGAGTATGAACTCGCAGGCTCTTCTTATGCGATTGTCCTCTGGATCAGCAGCCATCTCTGCGAATATGATAAGGTTCCACACAGTCCCCTTGTACTTTTCCCTGTAGAACTTTTCAGGCAGCCCGAAGGAGCCGTCCTCGTTCTGCCTGTTCAGTATGTGAGGCACGATGCCTTTTTCCATTATCGCCTTCTTTGCTTCCCGTGCCTCCCTGCCTCTCGGTGATTTGCCCGTAAGCCAATTCATAGCCAGATACCTGACCGACGGGTTTTCTTCTTCGAGAAGCCATTCGAGAACGCTATCCTTGACCATGGCAATTCCTCCTTAACACGCAATCACAAAACCGGCGAATTGACCGCCGGCATGTTCTAATTTTAATTATTCTAGAAAGAACTCGGTATCTGTCTGTTGTATTTTACGAGCTGGTAGTAGAAATAGTTACCCCTAACTCCCCAGATTATACCAAGGACGAGTGAAAGCGCGTCAGCATGCATCCTGTTGAAAAGAAGGGATAGGAACAAGCCGACCAGGGAGGTAGCCCACATCCCCTTGGTGAAGCCCCAAATCCATGAAAAGAAGAAAGCTGCCCAGTTCCATTTCCCCTTGTAGGCTTCATTGCTTTCATCAATTTTTTGGAACTCCTCCTGGTAATAGGGGATTAGATATTTGTACTTCGGATCCGGGTCTGGGCTTGAGTAGGTTTTGCTCTCTTCCTTATATTCGGATTCCTTATATCCTGCTTCCTGTTCATTTGCTTTCTCCTGGCCGCCTTCCTCAGCCATAAGGTTGGCGCCGCAGTACTGGCATTCCTTCGCGTTCTCTTCATTGCTGCCGCCGCACAAAGGACATTTCTTTTCGCTCATAAAAATCCCTCCTTGCAAAGTAATTTCTTATATTATACTCCCAGAATATACAAACTGCTACTGTTTTAGTTCAGCATGACCGCAAAAACAGGAATCGTTGCCAGGCAGAACAGAGTTGACATTAGAACACCCTTAGCAGCGAAATCAGCGTCGCTGTTGTACTGCTGCGAGAAGATCACCGTGCAGGCCGCCCCGGGCATTGCGAAGGACATTATCACCACCTTGGCCAGCAGGGAAACGTCCCCAAAAGCGAACCTCACTATCAGCAGTGCTATCGAGGGGACGATAAGCAGCTTGATCAAGCTCGCCGCATATATGCTTCTGTCACCCGCAAGCTCCCTGAGCCTGATCCCGCCAAGCTGGGATCCTATCACAATCATCGACAGCGGTGTCGTTGCTGCCCCTATAACCGATACCGATTTCCCCAGGAACTCAGGAAGAGTGATGCCCCCAAGAAACAACGCGAAGCCTATGAACACCCCGAATATGCCAGGGCTGAGGAATTCCTTTAGTCTGAACTTTGTCTCCGCCCCGGCAGATATCTGGATAAGCATAATGCCGACGGTGAACATGAGTATGTCGTTGGCCATCTCGACCATAGAAGCGTAGAATACGGCCTCCTTGCCGTAAAGGGCGTTCATAACCGGGAGTCCTATGAATCCGGTGTTCCCGAAGATCAGCATAAAGGCAAGTATGCCCGCCTGGGCGCGCTTAAGCTTGAGAGCTTTGACTGAAACTGCGGCTGCAGCGAAGATGATCAGGAATATGATTACCAGGAGCATGAATATGTACTTGCTGCCGTTGAAAACCTCTTCGGAATAAGGCATTTGCATAGCATCGATGACCATGCAGGGCCATGTCACGTTGACAAGGACAGCCGATATGCCCTTTGTCTTGCTGTCGTCCAGGATGTTTTTCTTTTTAAGCACTATGCCTGGTATGATCATGATAAAGATCATGACAAGAGAGTTGAGTATTTGAGCGGTTCCCATCTGTTTCTATCCTTCCTTGCAATATTTACCTAATTATACCACAGAAAAACCGGGGCAGTTCCACCCCGGTTTAAGTCACTGGTCTGCATTTTTCTTTTTCCTGTACCAGTTGACCAGGAACAGCCCCCCTGCAAGAAAGGCCGGCCCCGCGATCGTCAAGCTCCAGGACAGGACCCTGTACCAGGGCTGACCGGATGCAGCTACCCAGATCACGTAAGCTGCTCCTGCGAGAATGAACGCTATTCCGCCGACTATCTCGTATTTCCAGGCAAATATGAGTATTATTATCATTGCGAACACGGGCAGGTTGTGCATGAACAGTCCCACCGCGATGTCCCAGGCGGAGCCCCCCGACTCGAACACGTCCAGCGACATCAAGGCCATAAGGGCAATCAGTAGTATAGAAATGATCCTGGGACTCCAGTACAATGCACCTTTTGTTTTTTTATCCATTTGGATCTCTCCCCTCCAAGGTCGGGCGCCGGGATCAGTGAGGGTACAAGAGCTCTCCTGCGATCCAGAATATGCAGAAAGCTCCTGTCAGCAATGGAAGGTAAGTGAACAAAGCATGGTCCTTCTTTACAAAGATTGCCACTACCCCAAGAGCAAAACCCGCAAGTCCTATAGCGAATATGGCATACGACATGATGGGTATCTGCCACAGCACCTTGGCTGTGAAAAGGAATATAAAGGCCACGCTTACCATTCCGGCCCAGTTCCCTGTTTTTGTCCTAGGCAGTACCTCGATCTTCTTCATTATCAACAGCTCCCTTCCGAATCAGAAATATGAAATGAATACGGGTTGTATTTGACTGAATTTTCTAACTATATTATACGATATCCATTCAGGTTTTTAAACATTTATTTTACGAAAAAAGCCGCGCACCGGTCAGCAGGTGCGCGGCCTTCCAATAAAGTCTAGTAGTTCAAGAATACCGTTCTGTGGAGATTAGCGATTATCCCTTGTCCGGTCGCATTAGGATGCGGATTTCGAAGAAGGTACGACCACAGAGCCGGGTAGAAGTACGTTATGGTCCCCATCGAGCTCGGCTGCTTTGCATCGAATTCCGTGTACACGTCCGCCACCCTGTAACCAATCGACGTGTTAGAACTGATAGCTCCGTTGATATCCTTAAGGTAGCCGTCGGTTAGGTCATGAAGCCCAGTGTCTGCGCTGTACCCGGACGGAGGAGTCGAATTGTAAGGATTGTAAACGGTCATGACTATGATCTTTGCATTTTTTGTGTTCATGCTCTTGATCTGGTTTATGATCTCTGGCCAGTCGCTCTGGAACTGTGCCGTATTGCCCGCTGCAAGTGCTTCGTCGATTTCCGTGAAGCCAGGGATTGTAGCTGCCTGCATAAGGTTGTTGCCTCCTATGCTTATGGTTATGACGTTGGCAGTCTGCACCGCGCTCCTGACCGTCGTATTGCTCTTAAGCTTTGTGAGAAGGGACATCGACGTCTCGCCGTCCTGCGCCAGAGAAGTTAGCTTCACGGTGTATTTGCTGCCGTAATAGGATTGTAGAGACTGCTGGAAATTCTTCGTATACGGTGTGATGTTGGACCAGTAGGTGACGGTACCGGTAGCAATGGAGTCTCCGAGGGCAACATAGTTTATGGTTGCTGAGGTTTTGCCACCTCCACCCCCTTTCGCAGCGGCAACAGGTGCCGGAGCGAGGATGGAGGCAAGAACAAAGAAAATTGCTAATGCCGCTACTCTGAAGCGTTTCATGGATAATTCCCCCTTTCAAAAACCGACCTTGCCGGCCGGTGCGCAACAGGTTAATCTCCGTTTTTCAAAATATTCCGTCAACTTAAGCATATCTCAAACCCTCCGCCTTTTCAATAGGCTGTGTTCTCTCAATTCTTGTAATGCGCTTGAATTGCTGGTATAACTATTATAAAAGATTGAAAATTCGTAAAGAACGGAGAAAAGCCATGCTCAATAACTTCACAAGGGAGGAAAAAAGCTGGATCATGTACGACTGGGCCAATTCGGCCTACTCGGTCATAATTTCAGCTGCCGTACTGCCCATTTTCTACAAATCGCTCGCAACCGGGAGCGGACTCGCGTCAAACGTTGCCGATTCCTACTGGGGCTATGCCACCTCGGCTGCGACTCTGGTGATAGCTTTGCTGGCGCCCATCCTCGGGACCCTCGGCGACTACAGGAACATGAAGATGAAGATGTTCAGGTTCTTCTTTTTGACGGGCGCTGTCTCAACAGCCATGCTAAGCTTCACGGACAACTGGAAGGGGCTCCTCGCTTTCTACATGGTAACGGTCATAGGCTTTTCTGGCGCCAACATATTCTATGATGCCTTTCTCGTGGACGTGGCGGATGAGGACAGGATGGAAAAGGTTTCGACCTACGGCTTTGCCATGGGCTACATAGGCGGAAGCACTATACCCTACGTAATATCCATGGTGCTTATTGTTTTCAGCAGCCAGCTGGGCATAACCAAAGCGTCCGCTGTCAAGGCCTCCTTCCTTCTCACGGCGCTCTGGTGGATAGCCTTCTCTGTCCCTATGATGAGGAACGTAAAGCAGAAATATTTCGTTGAGCGCACAGGAAGCCTGCTTCGCGAGAGCTTTGGCAGGCTTGCAGGCACCATCCGCCTCATGAGGAGCAGCCGCAACCTGCCGCTATTCCTGATCGCATACTTCTTCTACATAGACGGCGTCAACACCATCATACACATGGCTGCGGTGTTCGGGGACAGCGTAGGCCTAATCTCGACTTCCCTCATGCTCGCACTTCTCGTGATTCCCGTGGTATCCTTCCCATTCACGATAATCTACGGGAAGCTGGCAAGAAGGTTCGGAAGCAAGGTTATGATACTTGCAGGCATCGCAGTCTACCTGCTGGTCTGCATCCTCGCCTTCAGGATGAGCACCGAAACGGAGTTCTGGATGCTAGCCGTCCTTGTGGCAACCTCCCAGGGCGGTATACAGGCCCTCTCAAGGTCATTCTACGGGAAACTGATACCCAAGGAATACAGCAATGAGTACTTCGGCTTCTACAACGTTTTCGGGAAATTCGCCGCAATAATGGGACCAGCCCTTTACGGCCTGTTCAGCCAGGTCACAGGGCAGTCCAGATACGGCATTCTGGGCATATCCCTGCTTTTCATCATAGGCGCGCTGGTGTTCCTCAAGGTGAAGGAGATATGATATAATTGTTTTATTATAATATCCAGGAAGGAGGTGCTTCATATGGAAAAAACCGGCATTAACGGCCTCACGCAAGCCGAGGTTCAGCAGCGCATTCAGCTCGGACAGGTGAACAGGGTTCCAGCCAAAACGACGAGAACCTTCAGGCAGATATTCCGAGCAAACGTCTTCACAACCTTCAACGCGATACTGAGCAGCCTCCTTGTGATCGTGCTCATATTCGGGGCTCCGCAGGATGCCCTCTTCGGATTCGTACTAATCATAAACAGCTCTATAGGGATCGTCCAGGAAATGCGTGCAAAAAGAACCCTGGACAGGCTCTCCCTCATCAGCTCCCCCGCCGCAAGGGTCATCAGGGACGGCAGCCTGCAGGAGATTGATCTGGGTGATGTAGTGCTGGACGACCTCGTCGAGTTGCGGCCTGGGGATCAGGTTGTTGCTGACGGTACCGTACTGGTATCCGATGGTCTTGAGATGGATGAATCGATGTTGACGGGTGAATCCGTTCCAATCGCGAAACGATCAGGAGATCTACTGCTTTCCGGCAGCTACGCTGTTGCAGGAACATGCAGGTTCAGGATAACGAAAATAGGCAGCGACTCCTACGCCCAGCAGCTTACCGCCCAGGCAAAAGGCTTCAACCTTTCCCGCTCCGAGCTTTACGAAGGGATCAACAGGATACTGAGGTGGATAACCTGGCTTCTTTTGCCGGCAGCTATATTCCTCCTCCAGGGACAGCTCAGGGCTGACCTGCCGCTGCAGTCTGCCATTGTAAGGACCGTAGCGGGAATTGTCGGAATGATACCGCAGGGGCTGGTCCTGCTTACGAGCATAGCGTTTGCTGTCAGCATTGTCTCCCTCGGGCGTCGCAGCGTTCTGGTGAACGAGCTTCCCGCAGTGGAAGGGCTGGCCAGGATAGATGTTCTCTGCATAGACAAAACCGGTACTCTGACCGACGGGAGGCTTACCCTAGACAGGGTGGTCCCGCTGTCGGGTGACGAAGACGCCGAGAAGGCGCTTGGGGCGCTGAGTGCAGCTTCCTCATATAAGAACCCGACTTTGGAAGCGATCGCTTCAGCTATACCGCCTCCTGCCGGCTGGACAGCTCTTGACAGCATCCCTTTTTCCTCTCACCGCAAATGGAGCGCCTCTGGCTTCGGAGAAAAAGGCAGCTGGTTCCTGGGAGCTCCCGAGATGCTTCTGGGCTCAGGCCTTGAATACAGGGAGTTGTCGCTGCAGATTGCTTCCTTTGCGGAATCGGGCTTCAGGGTGCTGCTCCTCTGCAGAAGCTCGGAATGGCCTGAGTCAGCTGCTCTCCCTTCCGACCTTTCACCTTCGGCATTGGTCCTGCTGGACGAAAAGCTCCGCGAGGACGTGCCCCAGGCGATGCAGTATTTCGCAAGGCAGGGTGTATCCATAAAGGTGATCTCCGGCGACAGCCCTGCAACTGCAGCCTATATCGCAGCGAAGTCCGGCATAGAGAATATCGGTGAACCATTCGATTCCCGGTTCCTGCCGGAGGATGTGGATGAGCTTGCCGAGCTCCTTGAGAACCGCAGTGTGTTCGGGAGGGTAACCCCTCACCAGAAGAAAAAGATCGTCGAAGCCCTGCATTCCAGAGCACATGTGGTTGCGATGACAGGCGACGGGGTAAACGACGTACTGGCCCTCAAGGATGCGGACATAGGGATAGCCATGGGCTCCGGTGTTGCGGCAACGAGGTCCATAGCAAACATCGTCCTGCTTGACGGAAAGTTCTCGTCGATGCCCGGCATAGTAGCTGAAGGAAGAAGGCTGATAGCGAACATCGAGCGTGTCGCAAACCTCTTCCTTACCAAGACCGTATACATCATCCTTATCATGGCCGCTATGGGCATATTCGGGCTTCCTTTCCCGTTCCTGCCGCGCCACCTCACCTTGACCAGCGAGCTTACCATCGGCATACCGGCCTTCTTCATGGCGCTTGCCCCGAACCTTACCCGATACAAGCCAGGCTTCATCCCTCGAGTCCTTCGTTTTGTGGTTCCGGTCGGCACCATAATTGCGGCCAGCACGCTGGCTTCATTCATCATGGCCCAAAACTCTTCAGGCTCCACGCTTGAGGAATCAATGAGCGTCGCCACCCTGGTCCTTGTGCTCATCAGCCTTTGGATAGTCGTCATACTTTCCAGGCCGCTTACCAGGCTGAAGACGGGGATGATCATGTGCCTTGTCGCTGCTCTGGGCCTTGTGTACGGAACTCCTTTTCTTAGGTTTTTCTTCGCCCTTGTCATAACCAACTGGATCATATTCGCTAAGGCAGCCATAATGGTCACGGCGGCCATAATGCTCATCGAAGCGGTCTGGCGCTTCGCAATACAGAAAACAATGATAAGCTGACAAAAACGGCAGTCAGCAGGGATCATCCCCTGCTGACTG
>DBML01000016.1 GCA_002298915.1 Clostridium sp. UBA699 | reverse complement strand
GGAATTCACATTTTCAATCAACCCGATTCGTCATTATGAGGAAGTATTTCAGCAATTGCGGTCAAGAAATCAGGATGGTAAAATGCTATAATCTATTTAAAGGGGTGAAGCCGATGGAACGATGGGAAGCCATTAACGCTGTCCAGAAGATGCAGGACTACATCGAAGAGCATCTCAACAGCAGCATGACGCTCATGGACCTGGCAAAAGCTGCAGGATACTCCCAGTGGCATGCCGCCAGGATATTCAGGGAGCTCACAGGGAAGACGCCTTTCGAATATATAAGGGAGCTCCGGCTGAGCAGGGCAGCGATTGAACTCATGGATAATCGCAAGAAGGTCTCGGATGTGGCCTTTGACTTCGTGTTCGACTCCCACGAGGGATTCACAAGGGCATTCAGCAGGCAGTTCGGGATTCCGCCAAAGGATTTCAGCAAAGGGAAGGGACAGGTCCAGCCCTTCATGCCCCAGCAGATGAGGGACTACTACATCAGGCTCCAGAAAGGGGAGATAGAAATGAAAAAGGAAAAGAAAGCGAACACAGTCTTTGTTCAGGTCATCGAAAGGCCGGCAAGAAAACTGATACTCAAGAGGGGTATCAATGCAACCCACTACTTCGAATACTGCGAAGAGGTAGGCTGCGATGTTTGGGACGTCCTGAGCGGGATCAAGGAAGCTATGTATGAACCTGCGGGAATGTGGCTGCCGGACAAACTTGTCAGGCCGGGCACGTCAAGGTATGTCCAGGGTGTTGAGGTGCCTGCTGATTACAGTGGGGATGTTCCGGAGGGATTCGAGATCCTGGACCTCGAGCCGTGTAAAATGATGATATTCCAGGGGCAGCCCTACGATGACGAGCGCTTCGAGCAGGCCATAGAGGAGCTGTGGGATGTGATTAACGAATATGATCCTAAAATATACGGCTACGAATGGGCCGACGACGAAGCGCCTAGGTTCCAGCTTGAGCCACAGGGCTACAGGGGATATATCGAAGCAAGGCCTGTCAGGCAGATAGCAGAGGGTATGAAGAATGGGTAAGAAGTTTAAGAAAAGGGTAAGGATCGCAGCAATTGCCGCCGCAGTCATGGTGGCGGTTTTTGCTGCCTCTTTCTACGTTTACACTCTTGACTATTATCGCGCAGATACATATGCTGTGAACGTGATCCAAGCCGATTCAGCCCATGTTAAAAGGGCAGACAGCGTTACCATATTCTACCCTGAGGGGTCCGAAAACAAAGAAGTCGGATTGATATTCTACCCGGGAGGCAAGGTTGAAGCCGATGCCTACGCGCCTCTCCTGCATAGGCTTTCGCAGAAGGGCATAACCTGCGTGCTCGTACGAATGCCGTTCAACCTGGCTGTTTTCGATGTCAATGCCGCGGACAGGGTTTACGGGCTGCTGCCCGAAATAAAAAGCTGGTACATAGGAGGGCATTCGCTCGGGGGTGCTATGGCAAGCAGCTACGCTGTCAAAAATGAAGCCAAAGTGAAAGGGGTCGTGCTGCTGGGCGCATACCCGACAGGCAAATATGATGTCCCTAACCTGGTGGTCTACGGGAGCAAGGACGGAGTTCTGGACAGGACTAAGCTTGCCGGTGTCAATGATGTTTTAGTCATAGACGGTGGGAACCATGCATACTTCGGAAATTACGGGGAGCAGAAGGGTGACGGTACCGCAAGGATAACAAGGGAGGAACAGCAGACCGTTGCAGCAGATGCTATAGCGGACTTCATTTATGGAAAAGCTGAATAGATCTGATATAATGGTAGTGGCAAAACTCGTTCAATAATTTGTAAGGAAGTGTTAATGTGGATTTGAAGGAATGCATGAACAGCAGGAGAAGCATAAGGTCCTACACCGATGAGGTGCTGCCAGATGACGTTATCAACGAGCTGCTCGTCCTTGGCACAAAGGCAGCAACAGGCTCAAACGTGCAGCCATGGGGCTTCGTTGTCATAAAGGACAAGGCAGCAATCGATGTCATGTCGGAAGAAATTAAGAAGGAGATCCATGACAACCTTGAGGAATACCCGTACTTCAAGCAGTACGAGAGCTGGTTAACAAACCCTAAGTTCCACGTTTTCAACCGAGCGAACTGCATTATGGCTATATACGGCGACACAAGCTCGAAATGGTACGACAAAGACTGCACCCTTGCGGCAGCGAACATAATGCTCGCGGCACATGACATGGGGATAGGGACCTGCTGGATCGGATTTGCAGAGCGCTACTGCAGCACACCGGAGTTCAAGCAGAGATACAACGTGCCAGGAAAATTCAATCTCGTATGCACCCTCTCCATGGGTTACACGAAAATGCAGATGTCACCGCCGGAAAGGAAGGTTCCGAAGGTGTTCTATAATAAATAGCGCGAACAGGCCTCCACTGGAGAAAAAATCCGGGGGAGGCTTTTTATTTTGCAGCAGCAGCAGTATAATTTATATGTTCGTAAATTGATTAGCTAGAGGAGATGGAAACATGGTAATATTCAATGCGCTCGGAAGCGTGTTCACTATAGCGATAATGGTAACGGTGGGGTATTATCTCACCGCAAGGAAATGGTTCAACCCTGACATTGCAGGGCTGTTCTCAAAGCTCATAGTCAACATATCGCTGCCGCTTCTAATGTTTTACAACATAGTAAGCAACTTCGACAGGACAAAGCTCAGCCATCTGGCAAACGGTCTCCTCATCCCGTTCATATCCATTGGCATCTGCTACCTATTGGGGATAATTGCAGCAAAAGCGCTTAACATAGACGAGAAAAGAAGGGGCACCTTCGAATCCATGTTCTTCTCTTCGAACGCCATCTTCATAGGGCTTCCGGTGAACCTGGCTCTTTTCGGGGAAAGCAGCGTTCCATATGTCCTCCTTTACTACATAGCAAACACGCTTTTTTTCTGGTCTCTCGGGGCATACTGCATAAGCAAGGACGGAGTGGAGAAGGGCGCAGTAAGAATGTTCTCCATGGAAACGGTCAGGAGGGTTTTTTCGCCGCCGCTTTTCGGCTTCATGGGTGCAATCCTGATCATACTGATTAACTTATACATACCAAAATTCATACTTGATTCCTGCATGTACATAGGCAACTTGACAACACCGCTTTCCATGTTCTACATCGGGATCACGATGTACTCCGTCAAGTTCAGGGATATAAAGCTGAGCAGGGACGTGTTCGGCACAATCCTGGGAAGGTTCATAGTGTCGCCGATCGTGGTTTACCTGCTCGCGCTTTGGATCCCTGTGGACCCGCTCATGAAAAATGTTTTCATAATACAGTCGGCGATGCCAGTCGTCACGAGCACGGCGATAGTGGCACGCATGTACAATGCGGACAGCAAGTATGCAGCTGTCATGACGGTTGTCACTACTCTGGCAAGCATATTATTCATACCGCTCTACATGTTGATTCTCAGCAAATAACTGTGAGGTGTTAGGATGGAAAGAAGCCTTGAATATCTTAGAAAAGAGATGGAGATAGATCCGGAAAAGCTTTCGGAGACCTTAACAGCTTTCATCCTCGAATACATGGAGAAGCTGGAGAGGGACGGGGTCATCCTTGGACTCAGCGGTGGAGTCGACTCCTCTGTGGTAGCGGCTCTCTGCGCAAGAGCTGTGGGTCCTGAAAAAACACTGGCCCTTCTGATGCCGGAGAAGGATTCCATGAGCGAACATATGGACGACATACAGGTGCTGCTGGACATGCTGAAAATCGGATCCAGGACAGCGGACATAACGGACCACCTCAAAAAGTTGGGCGTCTACCGCCTTTTTCCGATGGAAGCCGCCGTACCGTCCAGGTACAGGGCTGGAATGGTGGACAAGCTTCAGAAATACTACAAAAAAAGGTTCGGAAAGCCCTTCTTCTACAGGACACTGGTGAGGGGGCGGTCGCGCTTTGCCGAAAAGACGATAAACAACTACTTCGCATACTACAGGGCTAAGCACAGGATGAGAATGCTGGTGCTATACCTTCACGGCGAGATTGAAAACAGGCTGGTAGTCGGGGCTGCCAACAAGACTGAACACATGATCGGTTATTTCTGCAAGCACGGCGTTGATGCCGCAACAGACATAATGCCTATAAGGGGGCTTTACAAGACTCAGGTTTTCAGCCTTGCGGAACACCTCTCTCTGCCGGAGCACATACTAAGCAAACCTCCTTCGCCTGATCTGGTTCCTGGGCTAGAGGACGAAACTGTGATCGGCTTGTCCTTTGAAAAGCTTGACATGATCCTCCTGGCATTTGAAAAGGGATGGGAAGACGATGAGACAGCAGCCGCACTGGAGGAGATAGGGGTATCCCTTGATAACGTCATATACGTGAGGCAGCTTGTAGAAAATTCCGGGCACATGCGCAAGGTATACACCCCGAAATTGAACAGTGAAATTCCGTAAGACAAACTTGATGTAATGAAGTAAAATAGATTCTGTGAATACAAATATGATATTCGGCATATAATCTAACATATATATTTCATTTGCAGGGTGAGCCTGCGCAAGGAGGGTTAATAATGTGCAATGCGTTTTGCTATGACACCAGGCTGGGCATGATAACGGTGGTAGAGAACGGTGAAGCGATAACAAACATCAATTTCGGAGAGGTCATCCCGGAGGGCGCAGTGATTGAAGAGACGCCTCTCCTTGAGAAAGCCGGCAGTGAGCTGAAGGAGTACTTCGAAGGCGAAAGGAAGAGCTTCGACCTGCCGCTGGCTCCTCAGGGCACGGAATTCCTGATAAAAGTCTGGAAGGCTCTTCAGGACATACCCTATGGAAAGACCTGCACCTACAAGGAGATAGCTGAAAGCGTCGGGAATCCTAAGGCATGCCGCGCGGTGGGAATGGCAAACAACAGGAATCCAATACCATTCATCATACCCTGCCACAGGGTCATTGGAGCCAACGGCAAGCTGGTGGGCTATGCCGGAGGGCTCGAGATGAAGGAAGAGCTATTAAGAATGGAAAAAGAGAATGAGCCCGGTTAGAACGAAGAACTTCGATTACGGCGAAGAGGCAGTCGCCTGCCTCAAAGAGGCAGATCCGGTGCTGGGTGCAGCGATGGACAGGCTGGGAAGGGTCGAAAGGGAAGTCATCCCAGACCTTTTCCAGGCCCTCGTGTTCGCGATTATAGGGCAGCAGGTTTCCGCCAAGGCAGCGGCTACAGTCTGGTCAAGGCTTCAGGAGAGCCTCGGGGAGATCACACCCGAAAGCTTGACAACGGCATCCGAGCAGGAGATCCAGAAGTGCGGTATGACATTGCGCAAGGCCGGGTGCATCAGGGACATCGCAAAAATGTCGGCAGAGGGCAGCCTGGACTTCGGGAAGCTGAAGCAGCTTCCCGATGCCGAGGTGGTAGCGAAGCTGTCATCGCTAAGAGGGATAGGCGAATGGACTGCAGAGATGCTCCTGCTCAATTCCATGGAGCGTCCGGATATCGTGAGCCGTGGCGACATGGCGATATTGCGAGGGATGATGAAGCTTTACGGGCTTGAGGAAATATCAAGGGAACAATTCGAAGAATTCAGGGGTAGGTATTCGCCTTACGGCTCTATCGCCTCCATTTACCTCTGGAGGCTGTCCTTCGAGTAGCAGAAAGGAAAATTGATTTGGAAAAAGATATAATAAGAGAGAGGATATTTGGGCTTGCAGACGAAAAATACAGAAAGTTCCAGAGTTCACTTTGTCCTGGAACAGAAAACATAGTCGGCGTAAGGGTGCCAAAGCTCAGGAGGCTTGCAAAGGAAATAGCAAAGGGCGACTGGCGAAGATACCTGGATAGCGCCGAAAGCGAATACTTCGAAGAGGTGCTTCTCGAAGGAATGGTCATCGGCTATGCAGATGCGGAACCGGAGGAGAAGCTGTGCCTGATCGAAGGCTTCGTTCCCAAGATCGACAACTGGGCTGTCTGCGACAGCTTCTGCACAGGCCTCAAGTTCACGAAGGACAACAGGCAGAAGGTTTGGGAGGAGCTGCAGCCATATCTTTCCTCGAAGGAAGAATTTTATATACGCTTCGGGGTGGTTATGCTCCTCAGCTACTACGTGGAGGACGGCTACATTGACAGAGTGCTGGAACTACTTCAGGGGATCACCCATGAAGGCTATTACGTGAAGATGGCTGTTGCGTGGGCAGTATCCATATGCTACGTAAGGTTCCCGGAAAGAACCTCGGATTTCCTGAAGGACAACACCCTTGACGACTGGACGTTCAACAAGTCTCTCCAGAAGATAACCGAATCGCTGCGCGTCGACAGGGAAACGAAGGTGCTTGTCAGAAGCATGAAACGGAGATAGGATATGGAGGATTCAACGTTGCTTAATGAAAACGTAAAATGGCAGGCTGTCACAAAATGCAGCAGCGAATTTGACGGACTGTTTTTCTACGCGGTCAAGACGACAGGAATATTCTGCAGGCCTTCCTGCAAGTCAAGGGAGCCCAGGCGCGAGAACGTGGAGTTCTTCGACAGCTTGCATGAGGCTGTGTCCTCAGGCTTCAGACCCTGCAAGCGATGCAGGCCGGACCTCATGGGGTATGATCCTGACGAAGAGATGGCGCAAAAAATAAAATCTATAATTGATGCGAACTATCCCGACAAAGAAAGCATCGGAAGAGAGTTCAATAACCTGGGGATAAGCAGGAACCATATGTCTGGGCTTTTCAGGAAGAAGTATGGCATGACACCCGCAAAATATACCGGTAAGGTAAGGGCTGCAAAGTCGGCCGAACTTCTTGAAGCGTCGGATAAAAGCATAATGGAAATCGCTTTCCAGTGCGGGTTTCAAAGCCTGTCCTCCTTCTACGAGCTTTTCAGGAGGGAGAAGGGCATGACCCCTCAGGAGTACAGGAAGGAAAAAGAGTGATGATAGCGTAAGGGATGGAATAACTCCATCCCTTGCTTTTATGGATAATTATTATAATTTTCTGTCAATGTGTTGTGTGAAGGGTTGGTTACATGGTAAAATTCTTATAATTATTATACGCGATCGGAGGGAGGTCTAGATGATTACTTTAAATGATTTTCTGCAGCAGCTTGTTTCGAACCCTGCCCTCCTTGTAGCAGTGGTTCTCACACTTGGGGTGATCCTTGTAAACGGGTGGACAGATGCGCCAAACTCGATTGCAACCTGCGTCGCTACACGCTCGATAACCCCAAAGAGGGCCATAATCATGGCAGCGGTTTTCAACACGATAGGTGTGCTTGTCATGACGACCATAAATGCAAACGTTGCGGTAACTATCTACAGCATGGTGGATTTTAAGGGCAATCCTTCCGATTCGCTGGTTGCTCTCTGCGCGGCGCTGGTCTCTATAGTCGCGTGGGCCCTCGCAGCATGGAAGTTCGGGATACCTACAAGCGAAGGGCATGCGCTCATAGCAGGCATATCAGGAGCGGCGATAGCCCTTCAGGGAGGGTTATCGGGGATCTACTGGTCCGAATGGGTTAAGGTCATATACGGGCTGGCCTCATCGATAACAATGGGGGTCGCTCTTGGCTTTGGCATAACGAGACTCACCGAGGTTATTTTCAAAAACGCGGAGAGGAAGAAAACCACTGATTTTTTCAGGAAGGCGCAGGTAGGCGGTGCCGCCGCAATGTCCTTCATGCACGGAGCCCAGGACGGGCAGAAGTTCATGGGAGTTTTCATGCTGGGGCTTTTCCTTGCCCAGGGAAGCTACGGGACATCCGCCATGAGGATACCTTTCTGGCTCATGGTTCTCTGCTCGGCAGTATCGGCCCTCGGAACATCCATAGGAGGCTACCGAATAATCAAGACCATAGGAATGAAGATGGTCAAAATGGAGCCCTACCAGGGATTCTCTGCTGACGCCGCAGCCTCTGCCAGCCTGTTTGTCTCATCGATGTTCGGGCTTCCCGTCAGCACGACGCATGCAAAAACATCTGCAATAATTGGGGTCGGAGTTTCAAGGAAGCTGTCTTCGGTCAACTGGAACCTGGTTCGCGATATGGTGCTCACCTGGGTTTTCACTTTCCCGGGCTGCGGACTGCTGGGTTACATCATGGCGCAGCTTTTCATAAGATTTTTCGCATAGGTAAGGGAGGGCAATCATGTTTAGGAAAAACAAGAGCTACGACTATATATACGAGTTCGACAAGCTGTCGCAGTTTTCTGTGGAAGCAGCGGAATTTCTTGATTCTGCGCTCAAGTCGCACAGCAGGGAAAGCATGCCTGAAATGATCAGGAAGATGCACGAGATAGAGCATGCGGCCGACGTTGAAAAGAGGGAGATGCACAAAAACCTTATAAAGGAGTTCCTCCCGCCCATCGAAAAGGACGACATCATAAGGCTCTCGCACGAGATAGACAACGTCACCGATTCCGTAGAGGACGTCCTGATAGCCGTTGACATTTTTGCCGTGGACAGTATATACCCTGAGGTGATGGAGTTCACTAAGCTGATTGCCGACTGCTGCAGGCACATGAACCTTGCGCTCGCTGAGCTCAAGGATTACAGGAACTCAACCGTGCTCTTCGAACAGCTGGACAAGGTTAACGAGCACAAGTCCGAGGGCAAAGCGCTCTTTGTCAGCTCTATCAGGAACCTGCGTCAGGTCCTGGACGATCCTGTCGACATAATGGCGTACAGCGAGATATACAAAAGCCTTCAGGACTGCTGTGAAAACTGCAAGATCGTAACGAACACAGTTGAAAGGATAGTCATGAAAAACCTTTAAGCCAGTCAATTAGAACAGCCAGCCCTGATTCATCAGGGCTGGCTGTCTTTTCCCGCTGCGGACGTGCAGCAAATGTTCTTTATTGTGGCGTCCAGCGTCTCGTGCCTGACGCTTGTCGCGTCGAACCTGAGCAGCCTGAAGGTCGTCTGGATGCAGAAGCCGATGGCGAATGCCGATATTACCGTGCCTATGCCCACCATTCCGCCGAGCTTCCATCCTGCAAGTACTGCAAGGACCTCGATTGTGCCTCTGCAGAAGCCCACCGGAAGCTTCGTCCTGCGCGTGAGGGCGACCATGAGGCTGTCCCTCGGACCCGCGCCGAAGCCTGACCCTATGTAGAAGTAGGAGGCAAGCGAGATTACGAAAAGGCCGGCAATGAGCATTGGAATCCCCACAAGAAAGCCTGAGGACGCAGGGATGAGGTTGAGCCCGAGTATTATGTCGAGGAATATGCCGATCAGTATCATGTTTAGTATTGTTCCCAGACCGAGCTTTTCGCCGAGAAGGACAGCAGCAGTACCTATCACAAGCCCCGCCGCGATAGACGCATTGCCTATGCTGATTCCGGTGGTCTTGGCCAGTCCGACATGGAAAACCTCCCAGGGGGCGTACCCAATGGAAGCCTTAAGTGTTATTACAATCCCCAGCGCGTACAGGAACAGCCCGAAAAGGAGCCTGAGCAGCCGCAGGTAAAAATCTTTCATTAAGGAATCACCTCGCATCGTTTAAGCTAAGTAGATTATACCGTAAAAAAGAACGCAACTCAATTATTCGAAAATTCACAAAATTACTATAATTTATGTACATTGGACCTGGCTTATATTAAAATATAAATATACAATACAACTTAGGCAAAGGAGAAATCATATGAAATACGTACCGAACGCGATAACACTCTTGAGGCTGCTGATGGTTCCATTCTTTGCGGCAATATATTTTTCAGGAACGGAAAATTCGCAGGTATACGCACTTGCTCTGTTTCTGGCTGCAGGCGCAACAGACATGCTCGACGGCTACCTGGCCAGAAAATACAACGTGGTTTCCATCGTAGGGATAGTACTAGACCCTCTCGCAGACAAGCTCATGCTACTGACAGCTCTTGCCTGCCTCACTTTCAAGGGCATCATCCCGCTATGGACGCTTGCGGTGATGCTTGTAGTTGAGGGAGTTCTCATCCTTGCTGGCATCTACCTCTATTTCAACGAAGAAAAGGAGGTCATACCTGCAGGCAAGCTCGGGAAAGCAGCTACGGTGCTTTTCGCCGCTGCGATATCACTGATGATCCTGATCCCAGGAAACCCTGTGACCTGGATCGTGTTCTGGTTTGCCCTGGCCTCAAAGGTTGCCTCCTTTATCAACTACTCGAAGGGCTTCATAGCCGAAAGCGGAACAGGAAACGAAAAGCAATAACAGCGAAAGAAGTGGTGTAAATGAACGGAATGGATGGCAAACTCATAGTCATAACTGGCTGCGACAGCGGCATAGGCAAAAGCCTTGCGGAAGTCATGCTGAAGAGGGGTTACTCCGTTGCCGCATCCTACCTCGATTCGAACCATTTTGAAGAAGCGGGCAACGCATACGCCAAGAGGATGGACGTCATGAAGCCGGAAGAGGTGGATGAATTCTGCAGCTTTGTCAGGGAGCTCCTCCGCGGGGGCATGGAGCTTGAGGCTGTCGTCATGAACGCGGGCATAGCTATAACAGGGCCCGTAGAAAACCTGCCAATGGAGTTCTACAGGAGATGCATGGAGGTAAACTTTTTCGCACCGGTAAGGATAATCAAGGAATTCATACCTGAGCTGATAAGGTGCAGGGGCAGGATAATGGTCATAGGCTCCTTCGCCGGAAGGATAGCGATGCCCTTCCTTTCTGCTTATGCCTCTTCAAAATACGCCATAGAGGGATTCTGCGATTCCCTCCGGCGCGAGCTTAATCCGTTCGGCGTAAAGACGATACTGATGGAGCCAAGGGCGGTAGCAACACCTATATGGAACAAGGGAAAGGCACAGGACATATCCTTCGTGGACGAGAAATACCTGGACTGCCTCACAAAAGAAAGGGAGAGCTTCGTGAACGGGGGCAACAGCGGTGTCGATGTGGACATAGCGGCTTTCGACATGTCGCAGATACTCCTCTCCAGGAATCCGAAGCCGAGATACATCATTGCAAAGAACATGCCGGCATCGAAGCTTCTCACGATAGTACCGGACAGGGTGCTCGATTTCGGCATAAAAAAGATATTCCACATGGACTACTGCGGGAAACCCGTGAAGAGGAGGCAGCGCAGATGAGCGAAAAGGTCTCTTCAGTGGAGTGCGGCTCCTACGAGCTGGAGCAGGTCCATAGGGCAGTCAGGGAGGCTCTGGCCAGGATAGGCTTCAAAGTGCCTGAGAACAAGACGGTCCTCATAAAACCAAACATAATGTCACAGAACACGCCTGAACAGAACACAGTAACTCATTATTCCGTTGTCGATGCACTCTGCAGGATCCTGAAGGAGAATAACAACAGCATACTGATCGGGGAGTCCGTATCCTTTTACCAGAAAGGACTCACCGAAAAAGCTTTCAGGACATCCCGGCTAGACGAGGTGGCGGCTAAATACGGAGCGCGGCTGGTGCCCTTCGAGAGGGAGCCCCTGGTTGAGATTAACGGTCTCTATATTCCTAAGGTGCTTATGGAGGCTGATCTTGTGATAAATGCATGCAAGCTCAAGACACACCTGGTGATGCGCATGTCAGGGGCGATAAAGAACATGTTCGGATGCCTTCCAGGAGGATACAAGCAGAAGTTCCACCTGACGTCCGGAACCAGGCTTGAGCTGGCCGAGGTATTCGTGGCTGTTAACGAGATTGTAAAGCCTGCCCTCTGCGTGATGGATGCCGTGGTGAGCCTTGACGGGGGACCGGCTGCGAACGGCAAGCCTGTTAAAACAGGAAGGATACTTGCTTCGTCAAACCCTGCGGCGCTTGATGCGGCTGCCTGCAGGCTTATGGGATATGAGCCTGAGGAGATTCCGGCCCTTGTCATTGCAAGGGAAAGGGGCATGCTGAGGGACTTCGGCGATGTCGAGGTGTTAGGAAGCATAGAGGAGATGAAGTTCAGCAAGCTAAAGAAAGGGCCGCTTAACGAAGGGTACAAGAGCAACGGCTTCTTCAGCCGGAACGGCTTCGCTGAGCTTTCGATCGACAGTGAAAAATGCACGAGCTGCGGCAAGTGCATTGACGGATGCCCTGTTCATGCAATAAGGAATGAGAAAGGCAGAATTATCCTTGAAAAAGGCAGGTGCATAAACTGCTACCGCTGCATTTATGTCTGCCCCGAAAAAGCGGTCAAGGCGGAGCAGCCAGCCGGAATCAGGCTGATATGGAAACTGGCGAAAGCATTTAAATTGGCATAGTTTTACCTGAAAGGGGTTGATAAAATGGGTGAACTTTCAAAAGTGGTCAACATAGGGGAGAAGCTTGAGGGGCAGCTGGAGGAGGTCGGGATAAAAAACATCGAAGAGCTGAGGAAGATCGGCAGCAGGGAAGCCTGGCTCAGGATAAGGGAGATAGACCCTTCAGCATGAATGAACAGGCTGAACGCACTGGAGGGCGCAGTGAGGGGAATACGCTGGCATGACCTGGATGATGACATAAGGAAGGAACTGAAGGGATTCTACAGCGAACATAAAATGCATATAGAAGAATGCGGAGGTGACCAGTTATGAGAAGGATGATCGGAATTGTTTTAGCAGTGGTATTGAGCCTTGCGGCGATATCCGGCTGCGGCATGATGGGAGGTAAACAGGGCTCTTACCCAAGCAACCTGGTTCAAAGCGACGGCTGGCTTTACTACATGCAGGAGAGCAGCCTATACAAAATGAAGGCTGACTGGACAGGCAAAACAAAGCTTGCAGACAGCTTCGATGCTCAGTTCATTAAGGTGGAGGGAGACTACATCTACTACGCGGACAAGGAAATGAACCTTTTCAGGATGAAGACCGACGGAACAGGAAACGCAAAGATACTCTCCGAGGGCAGCATGATGGAACTGCTGGTTTCTGGGGACTGGCTCTATTACAACGTTAAACCGAGCGGGATTTACAGGATGAGGACCGACGGAACGGAGAAAACAAAGCTAGCCGACATCGGAAATTTCATGGGAGAGATGAAGGTGTCGGGGGACTGGATATACTATGTCCTGGACAGGAGCATCTACAGGATGAGAACGGACGGAACAGGTCAGGAAAAGCTTGCAGACAACAAGACAGGAATGATGCAGGTTAAGGACGAATGGGTATATTATGACGAGTCAGCCGGTGAAAAGGTGCAGTACGTCACTAGGATCAGGAATGACGGGACAGAGAAAACGAGGCTTGTCTCAGAAAGCTCAGCAGTCATTGCCATCGACGGAGACTGGCTGTACTTCGACAAGGACGACGGCCTCTACAGGTCAAAGCTGGACGGCACCGGGGCTGAGAAGCTGAACGACGTCAAAATGTGGAACCTGATAGGCATATGGGGCGATTACATCTATTACAGCGAATACGAGGGTCCTGTCTACAGGATAAATCTGGACGGCAGCGGCAGGATGGAGCTTAAGTAGGGGGAGTGATTTCAATGGAAGACGAGTTCGTCGAATTTCTGAAAGGGAAACCAGACATCGAGGCTTTTGCAGATGAGGTCATCGGAAATCCCGAAATGATATCAAGGCTGCTGGACATCATCAGGACTGAAAAGGGAAGCGTCAAGTTTTACTGCGAAAAGGCTGTCAGGCGTGTCAGCGAGAAAAGACCCGAGCTTGTTTATCCTTATTTTGACGAAATAGCCGCCTTTCTGGACAGCGAGAACAGCTTCATAAAGTGGGGAGGGATAATAACACTCTCGAACCTGGCAGCTGCTGACGATGAAGGCAGGTTCAAAGGTGTGTTCAAAAAATACTTCGCTCTCCTGCATTCCGAGACCATGGTTACGGCGGCAAACGTTGCGGGCAATGCATACAAATTCGTGGAAAAAGACCCTGCATATGAGAAATCTATAACCAGGGAGATGCTTAAGGTGCCTCAGGACACATACCTGTACAAGGGAGAGCCTTCGCCAGAATGCAAAAGGATAATGATGGGGAACATCATAGATTACTTCGACAAGGTGTTTGAGATATCTAAAAGCAAGAAGGCGATGATCGGTATAGCAGAGAGCCAGCTCGACTGCCCGAGAAAGAAGGTTGCAAAAAAAGCCAGGGATTTCCTCAAGAAGCACCGGCTGTAAAGGGGTGAATAGCATGGCGAAAAAAACCTACAACGAGAAACTGAATTTCTGCGGAGACATGCCTAAAATTGAAGAGGTGACCGACCTTAAGTCAATCGGCCGCTTCGGCGGGACAAGGATGCTCATAGCACCTCCCATAGAATACGACGGAGTCATGAGAAGGGTTCCGGAGGGCAAGGTCACAACCTCGGACAGGATAAGGAGCTACCTTGCAAAGAAACACGGTGCGGATTACACCTGCCAGCTAACTGCCGGCATATTCATCAACATTGCCGCAAATGCTTCCGAGGAGCGGTCAGAGGACAAGATACCCTTCTGGAGGACGCTCAAGAAGGACGGCGAGCTCAACGAGAAATACCCGGGCGGGATAGAAGCGCAGAAGGCCCTCCTTGAACAGGAAGGCCATGAGATAGTCAGAAAAGGAAAAAGGTACTTCGTTAAGGATTACGAGAAGAAGCTTTGCGATATCACCTGAGCCTGCTGCTTTTCTCGTAATGGTATCCGTCGTAGTCCATCGCTGAGAACAGTTCAGCGGAGGTCACAAAGCTGGTTACATCCCATTTAGTCATCCGCAGCTCGCTCTGGACTTCGACCAGCTCGACCCTGTCCGGGAAGTATACAATGTACAGGTGCTCATTTCCTTCAAGACCGTCGAGCAGAGTGATGAAGTTGTTTAACACCATGTCCATGATTTTATCGAAGGTGCTGCGTTTCTTGGTGCGGGTCACCTGCAGTATGCAGGAAGCTTTCTCGCCGTACTCTAAAATTTTGCTGTCGTATATGTTCATCGGGATCCCCCTCGCGTGAATATGATTAATTTATATAACAAATTCGGTTTATTGTCCATATATTTTAAATAAGAGGAGTGATTTTTAATGGAATGGAAGATCGAACTAAAGGAAAAACCAAAGCAGTTCACGCTGGTGATAAGAAAGAGGGCTTCAGTGGCCGAGCTGCCTAAGATTATCGGAGAATGCTACATGAAGATCGGAAAGTATCTGGGCGAGCTCGGGGAACAACCTCAAAGCGCGCCGTTTGTCGCATACCACAACCTCGACATGGAGAACCTGGATCTTGAGCTGGGCTTCCCTGTGGGAAAACTTCTGCCAGGGAAGGACGACATGGTCGGCGGCGAAATCCCGGCGGGCTCTTACCTGACCAGCCTGTACAAGGGGCCTTACAGCGAGATGAAAGGCCTCTACGATGAGATGATGAAGTGGATGGAAGAAAACGGATACGAGATGGGAGGAGCAGCCTACGAGTATTATCTCAACTCGCCTGGGGAGGTCAAGGACGAGAGCGAATACCTCACAGTAGTAGAGCTGGCAGTGAAGAAGAAATGAGGAAGGAGCTTGACAAACAGCTTAACCGCCTGGAAAAGAAGGAGAACAAGATTCTGAACAGGGAAGAGAGCAAGCTGATGAAGACCAGGGTGGCTCCTGTGGTGGAAAAGGTTCAGGAAAAAATACCGGAGAAGCTGAGCGCTGCGCTTGAAGCAGCATTCCATCAGGGCTTCAAGCTTGTTTTCGAAAAGGGGCACGCCGTAATCGAAAAGACATACAACAAGGACAGGCTGAAGCTGGAGTATGCCTACAACAACCGCGAGGTCAGCAGGAAAATGGGCGGGCTGCAAATGAGGAAGCTGGACAAACAGGCCAGGAAGTCCCAGCGTGTCAGCTCTATGATTTCTGTGATCGAAGGAGGCGTTTTGGGAGCACTGGGGATAGGACTGCCGGACATACCGATTTTCATTGCCCTGATAATCAGGAACATCAACGAGACAGCCTACAGCTATGGTTACAATCCCGAGAAGGAGGATGAGAAGAAGTATATATTGCTGCTGATCTGCGGCGCGGTAACTAGGGGGGATCGTCAGAAATACTTCAATGAAGTCATAGACATGACCGGGAGCAGCATAGATCATGGGCAGGGGAGCGGCTTAAACCTCGAAGAGCAGATGAAGGAGGCTGCAAAGGTGCTGTCAGATTCCATGCTGACCGCAAAGTTCATACAGGGAATACCGATACTGGGCGCAGTGGGCGGAATAGTCAACTACAGCATAATCAGAAAGATCGGTGAGTACTCTTCGCTCAAATACAAGAAACGCTACCTCAACAAGAAAAAACGGGATTAAAAAATGTCAGCGCAAGATTATGATAATTTAATCCTGATTGTTGACACTGGTTATATATTCATGTAAAATTAAGGCAACAATTGAATAAGGCCTCACTTTTCAAGTGAGGTAGAGGCGCGGTATTTAACAGTTCCATGTTGAGCGGGAGCAGCATTGATGCATGGGAGAAGGAAACACCGCCGAAGCTTGATGTTACGCTCGGTAACATTTTGCTGGGTCTGCAGTTAAGAGCTGCAGGACTGTCTCAGCAGGCGACCCGGTCTGCTGAGTTGTGCTATCTCCTGTTGGGAAGTTGAGGATTCTGGTTGCAATATGTGCATTTTGGCCTGAGATCATCTCAGGCCATTTTTTATTACAAATAAAGGGGGAATTTATCAATGAGGAAAAAACTGGCTCTTATGCTGGCCGTAATAATGTCGGCAGCAATTATTTTCACAGCTTGCGGTCAAAAAGAGGACGACACATTCAAGGTCGGAATGGAGTGCGGCTATGCGCCGTTCAACTGGACACAGAGCGATGATTCAAACGGAGCAGTGAAGATCGAGGGAACAAACGAGTATGCAGGTGGATATGACGTTGAGATTGCCAAGAAAATCGCTGCAGGACTTGGAAAGAAACTCGTAATAGTCAAAACTGAGTGGGATGGACTGGTTCCGGCCCTGACTTCAGGAACAATAGACGCCATCGTAGCGGGCATGTCGCCGACAGCTGACAGGAAGAAGACCATCGACTTCACAGACATTTACTACAAGTCAGACCTTGTCATGGTCGTCAGGAAGGGCAGCGCATACGAGAGCGCTACCTCCATACAGGATTTCAAAGGCGCCAAAATAACGGCTCAGCTAAACACGTTCCACTACACAGTCATAGACCAGATCAACGGCGTCGAGAAGCAGCCTGCAATGGACAACTTCCCGGCAATGAGGGTCGCGCTTGAATCTGGCGTGATAGACGGTTACGTTTCCGAGCGTCCTGAAGGAGTGAGCGCAGCTGCTGCTAACCCGAACTTCGCTATGGTGGAGTTCACAAACGGCTTTGTGACAAGCGACGAGGATACGGCAATAGCTGTTGGTGTCGCAAAGGGCAGCGAGCTAACTGCTAAGATAAACGAGATACTCAAGGGCATACCGGAGGCGGATCGCCAGAGCATAATGGAAGCAGCGATAAAGAATCAGCCGGCTGCAAAATAAAAGCCATATGACCGGCTCTTCAAGGAGCCGGTTTTACCATGTTTTAATAGGAGGGGAAATATGAGCTTAGAGTGGCTTATAAGGATAATATCCGAGAACGGATCGATGTTCATTAACGGAGCGGGAATAACGCTTCTTATCTCGCTGACAGGAACCATCATAGGTTGGTTCATCGGGATGCTCATAGGGGTGGTCAGGACGATACCGATGCCCGAAAAAGGGGCGAGAAAGGGTCTGCTTAAAGTTGTGAACGTCGTGCTTTCAGTTTACATAGAGGTGTTCAGGGGAACACCTATGATAGTTCAGGCCATGGTAATATACTACGGTACGGCTCTGGCTTTCGGGATCAACATGAACAGGCTTTTTGCAGCAATATTCATAGTGTCGATCAACACGGGAGCGTACATGTCCGAGATCGTAAGGGGAGGCATAGTCTCCATCGACAAGGGGCAGTTCGAGGCTGCCCATGCCATAGGCATGAACCACATCCAGACTATGACGAACGTCGTGCTGCCGCAGGTCGTCAGGAACATACTGCCTGCAACAGGAAACGAGTTTGTCATAAACATCAAGGATACGTCCGTTCTCAACGTAATATCCGTGACTGAGCTTTATTTCCAGACCAAATCAGTGGCAGGAAACAACTTCAGGTACTTCGAGTCCTTCCTCGTGGCCTGCGTCATCTACTTCATCATGACGTTCACGGTAACAAGGATACTTCGCTTCGTCGAGCGAAAGATAGAAGGTCCGGAGGACTACATCCTCTACGCAAACCAGATGCAGGTTGAGACTCCGGAAGACGCGCTGGTCAGAATGAAGCACAGCGGAACGAAATCTTGATGGTTAAGGAGGGGCAGCAATGGATAAGGTTATAGAGATTCAGCATTTAAGCAAATCCTTCGGGACCCACGAGGTTTTGAAGGATATCGACTTCATAGTAAACAGGGGCGAGGTCGTCTGCATAATAGGGTCCTCCGGATCGGGAAAATCAACGCTCCTCAGGTGCGTGAACCTGCTGGAGAAGCCGAGCGGCGGACAGATAATTTACCACGGGGAAAACATACTGGATGAGAAACACGACGTGGTCCAGTACAGGACTAAGCTGGGCATGGTTTTCCAGCAGTTCAACCTGTTCAACAACATGAACGTTATCGACAACTGCATTGTGGGGCAGGTAAAGGTTCTGAAGCGCTCAAAGGACGAGGCGGAGAGGGTTGCGAGGAAATATCTCAAGGTTGTAGGCATGGAGAATTTCGTTAACGCCAAGCCGAGGCAGCTCTCGGGAGGACAGAAGCAGCGTGTGGCAATAGCCAGGGCTCTCTCGATGGAGCCAGATGTCATGCTCTTCGACGAACCAACGTCGGCGCTTGACCCGGAGATGGTGGGCGAGGTTCTGGCGGTAATGAAGCAGCTGGCAGAATCGGGACTGACAATGCTTATAGTGACGCACGAGATGGGTTTCGCAAGGGAAGTAGCTGACAGAGTGGTTTTCATGGACAAGGGAGTTATAGCAGAAGAAGGGCCTCCTGATGAGATATTCACAAACCCGAAGCAGGAGCGCACCAGGGAGTTTTTGAAGAGGACACTGGCACAGGGGTAAAGCGAAGGACCGCAGCTCAGGCAATATGCCTTGAGACTGCGGTCCCGTTGTTTTTTGGAAAGCTAGTTTCCGGCTGCAGTTTGGATGGCTGCCTGATGCCGCGGATCCGGTTGTCCGTCCAGGTGCCTCGTGCTGCCAAGGAAATGTATGTCCACAACTCCATCCATGCCGTTGTCCTTGACGGCATCGAGGTTTGTGCCTGTGCCGTAGCCGTCTGACCTGTTGCTCACAGTGGCGTCTGCAGGCTGCGAATCGAGTCCGGCATGAGGCATAGCCGACATCGAAGCTGCGATGCTCGTTCCGTTGAAGGTTATGACAACTGGCCTTCTGTCCCAGTTGAATCCTCCCCAGATGCTCTTTATCACCTCGCTGTCCGCCAGTGAAACAGCTTCCCCGTCTATATGGTTAGTTCCATAAGTTCTTGTGATGCTGAATGTTTTGCCTGTGTAGAGATCCCTGACCTTGAAGGTTGTGCCTCTCGGGATCAGGCTGTTGACTTCCTTCCACTTCAGCAGTTCGCCGTAAACCGGCGCTGACTCTGCGGAGTCTCCTCTCGACAGAGCTGCGGTATCCGTCTGGTCCTGTGCCGTCTCAGCCTGAGCTGTCTGGACCGCCGTTTCCGCTGAAGCTGCTGCATTGCTTTGAGCTTTTTTTGAAGAGGACAGGCTGCCATGTGCCATTGCAGGGACACATGCAGATACCGCCAGAAACAAAGCTGCAGCGATAATGGATTTTTTCATCAAATACTCCCTTTCATTGCCTTTTGGCTGGTGCTAGTTGCACATTATACATTATATACTAAAAACTTCATTATTCAATGAAAAATCTGGCAGCTTTCTTCGGCCACTCCTGAAAATGGACTAAACTGCTGGATTCTGTGCATTGATAATTTTTTGTGAATATACTAATATTAAATATAGTTTAAGAAATTACGGTCTCAGTGAAAGGTAAAAAATAGGAGGCAATATGAATAATTACGCTATCATCACAGATTCAACAGCCGATCTTCCCCAAAGCATAGCGGAAGAGATGGACATAAAGGTCATCCCGATGACGTTCGAGATAGCAGGAAAAACCTACAGGAATTATCCCGACAACAGGGAGCTCGATCCGCATGAGTTCTATGACATGCTGCGAAGTGGCGAGGATGCTGTCACCTCTCTTATAAACACAATGACCTTCGTCGAATGGTTTGAGCCCATAATCAGAGAGGGAAAGGACATTCTCTACATAGCTTTCTCCTCGGCGCTCAGCGGAACCTACAACGCTTCGCTTGCGGCTTCTGAAATGCTTAAGGAAAAATATCCGGATTCAAAGATACTTTGCGTCGACTCAAAATCGGCTTCTATGGGGGAAGGGCTCCTCGTATACAGCGCAGCTCAGAAGAGGGATGAGGGGATGGGTTTGGAAGACCTGTGCCAGTGGGTGCTCGACAACAGGCTCAACCTCTGCCACTGGGTCACTGTGGACGACCTTAACCACCTCAAGAGGGGAGGAAGGATTAACCCTTTGACAGCAACCATCGGCACGGCGCTCAGCGTGAAGCCGATAATCCACGTAGACGACGAGGGCAGGCTTATCCCTGTGGGCAACGTAAGGGGCAGGAAAAGAGCTATACACAACCTTGTAGAAAGGATGGCTGAAACAGCGGTTAAACCTGCTGAGCAGGTCGTTTTCATTGGGCACGGTGACAACCTGGCGGATGCCAGCCTCCTCGAGGAGCTGGTAAGAGAGCGTCTCAAGGTCAAGGACGTGGTAACAGGCGCCATCGGGCCTGTCATAGGAAGCCATTCAGGGCCTGGAACACTTACTCTTTTCTTCTACGGAACAAAGAGATAAATCATCTTACGAACCCGATGTTTTTTATGTCAAAAAAATATCGGATTTGTTATTGACATAACAATCGTTATATCGTAATATATGAATATAGCGATATATGGGAATCAAAACAAACAGGGAGGGATGGATTTTGGAAAGAAATGTGGAAAAATACAACGAAGCGGCAGAGCTCCTCAAAGTGCTTGCTCATCCCGTGAGGCTCTGCATAGTAAGCGGCCTGCTTGAAAGCGGCGAGTGCAACGTGAGTTACATGCAGTCATGCCTCAATGCGCCGCAGTCGACAATATCCCAGCACCTTCAGAAGCTGAGGGCCGCAGGGATAATAGAGGGCAAGAGGAACGGGCTGGAAATATTCTACAGCGTATGCAATGACAAGGTTGCAGAACTCATAAAAGTGCTGCTGAAATAATTTGGATTTAATAACGGAGGGATTAAGAATGAGTAAAAAAGTTTTAATCGTGGGCGGAGTAGCCGGAGGCGCTTCTGCTGCCGCAAGACTGAGAAGGCTGGACGAGACTGCTGAAATAATAATGTTCGAGAGGGATGAGTACATCTCATTTGCAAACTGCGGACTCCCATACTACATCGGAGAGACAATAAAGGAGAGGGACAAGCTGCTCGTGCAGACCCCTGAAGCCATGAAGGCAAGGTTCAACATAGACGTCAGGACATTCAGCGAGGTCACAGGAATAGACACAGCAAACAAGAAAGTCACAGTTAAAAGCAAGGAAAAGGGAGTATACGAGGAAAGCTACGACTACCTGGTCCTTTCACCGGGAGGAAAGGCTATCAGGCCTAACATACCTGGAATAGGCAGCGAGAAGATATTCACGCTCAGGAACATCCCAGACACGGATGCAGTTAAGGCATACGTTGACAGGGAAGGCACAAAGAGCGCAGTAGTCATAGGTGGAGGCTTCATTGGTGTAGAGATGGCCGAAAACCTCAGGGACAGAGGCCTCGACGTAACGCTCGTTGAAGCAGCGCCGCACATACTTGCTCCTTTCGATTCAGACATGGTCGTAATCGCCGAGAAGGAAATGGTGGACAACGGTGTAAACCTGATCCTCGGAGACGGAGTGAAAAGCTTCGAGGATGTGGACAGCAAGGTTCAGGTTACCCTGGGAAGCGACAGAAAGGTTGCAGCCGACCTGGTAATACTGGCGATAGGTGTTGCTCCTGACACAGCATTCCTCAAGGAGAGCGGCATTGAGATGGGGCCAAGGGGACACATAATCGTAAACGATAAGATGGAAACGAACGCCGAGGGTGTATTCGCGGTGGGAGATGCTGTGGAAGTTGTAGACTTCGTAACTAAGAAGAAAGCCGCGATTCCGCTTGCCGGACCTGCAAACAAGCAGGGAAGGATCGCCGCGGACAACATAGCAGGGCTCAACGCAGTTTACAAGGGCACTCAGGGAACTTCAATACTCAAGGTGTTCGGACTGACCGCTGCAAGCACTGGAGCAAACGAAAGGACGCTTCAGAGAGAAAACATCCCTTACAGGGTGATATACACGCATCCGGTCGCTCACGCTTCCTACTATCCTAATGCATTCCCGATGGACCTCAAGCTCATATTCAACGACGAAGGCAAAATACTGGGAGCTCAGGGCATAGGTCTTGACGGAGTTGACAAGAGAATAGATGTAATTGCGACTGCAATAAGGCTCAACGGCACGATCGAAGACCTGGCAGAGCTTGAACTTGCATACGCACCTCCTTTCTCATCCGCAAAGGATCCCGTGAACATGCTTGGATTCACTGCACAGAACATTTTGACAGGCAAGACAAAGGTTGTTGCCTGGAAGGACATCGACAAGATGGACAGGAAGGATTACGTCCTGCTGGACGTAAGGACGGACCTCGAGTTCGACAACGGACACCTTGAGGGCGCCCTCAACATCCCTGTGGATGAACTGAGGAGCAGGCTGGGCGAGCTCGACAAGAGCAAGACCATAGTAGAGTACTGCCAGGTTGGAATAAGGGGATATATCGCAGACAGGATCCTCACACAGAACGGCTTCAAAGTTCTCAACGTCACAGGCGGTTACAAAACCTCGTCAGTGCTGGGCTTTGATCCTTCAAAGAAAGCTGCGGACGAGCAGAAGTTCGAAATAGATGCAGACACACAGACGGTAAAGATGCACGAAGCTGGAAAGGACGGCTACGACAAGCTGCTGGACGCCAGCGGGCTCTGCTGCCCGGGACCGCTCATGAGGGTGAAATCCTCCATAGATGAGATGCAGCCTGGCCAGACTCTTAAGGTTATGGCTTCCGACCCGGGCTTCTATGAGGACATAAAGTCATGGTGCAAGAGGACTGGCTGCGAGCTTGTAGACCTTTCGAAGAAAGCAGGCACTATAACGGCTTTCATTAAGAAAGGAAGCGGCTGCGAGCTTGTGAAATCTGTGCAGACTGAAGCGCCTGTAAGGGACAACAAAACGATGATAGTGTTCAGCGGCGACCTTGACAAGGCTCTGGCTTCCTTCATAATCGCAAACGGTGCGGCATCAATGGGCAAGAAAGTCACCATGTTCTTCACCTTCTGGGGGCTCAACATACTCAGAAAGCACGACAAGGTGAACGTGAAAAAGAACCCTATCGACGCCATGTTCGGAATGATGATGCCGAGGGGAACAGAAAAGCTCAAGATCTCGCAGATGAACATGATGGGAATGGGAACCGCTATGATGAGAAAGGTCATGAAAGACAAGAACGTCTCTTCACTGGACGAGCTCGTCAAGGCAGCAATCGACAGCGGCATAGAGCTGGTTGCGTGCCAGATGTCCATGGACGTAATGGGCATCAAGCTTGAAGAGCTTATCGACGGTGTAAAGGTAGGCGGAGTAGGCTACATGCTCGGAGAATCGGAAGATTCCAACATGACACTATTCATATAAGCTGGCGACAGCGGGAAAAGCATGGCAGGCTGCCATGCTTTTTCTGTACACAAAAATGTTGACAAAGTGCTGAAATGATGTATAATATAAGTATATAAGAAAATACTTAAATTCTAATAATATATCGAATGGAGAGATTTGAAGATGGCAAAAGTTATAAACAGCAGCGAATTTAAGAACCAGGTGCTTGAGGCCAGCCAGCCTGTAATGGTGGATTTCTTTGCGGAGTGGTGCGGGCCATGCAAGATGCTTGCGCCAGCCCTTGAAGAATTAAGCTCGGAAATGGCAGGAAAAGCAAAAGTGCTCAAGGTGGATGTTGACAGGAGCCCTGATCTCGCAAGGCAATTCGGCATATCTGGAGTTCCCACAGTCATGATATTCAAGAACGGCGCAGCAGTGGAGAAGATGGTTGGTTTCCAGCCGAAACAGGCCCTGAAGAAAAAGCTCGAACAGCATCAGTAAGGAGGAGAGATTATTATGGTCAATATAACAAAAACAGCAGCTGAAAAGCTGCAGGAGAAGATAATGAAATACCCGAATCCGGGAGCGGTGATGCTGAGGGTTTCCTTCGGAGGCCACGGCTGAGGCGGCCCGGTGCTCAACCTGTCTCTGGATGAGACAAAAGGCAATGAAGACTCAGTAGTTGAAGCGGAGGGTATAAAGGTTGTTTACGAATCCTATCTGGAAGGTTACGTAGGAGATTCCGTAATCGACTACTCCGACGCATGGTACAGAAGAGGTTTTTACATCAGAGGCGGCAACACGTCCAGCTGCTAATATGTTGAATAAGTGGGGGAGGCGAAAGCCTCCCCAGTTGATTTAACAGTTTGTTTAAACATTGGCTTGTATATATAGGGTAAAATATATATAGACCATAAATATTATTCAGCATAAGTTTTTGGAGGGATGTATGGAGATCGATGAATTCAAGAAGCTCATAATCAGCTACACGAAGAAGATAACAGACAGCTCGGACGATCTATTCAGTTCTTTGGGTTCCAGGTACGGGATAACGGTCATGCAGCTAAGGCTCCTCATGGAGCTTCACAACTGCGAGAGACACACCATCGGCAGCCTTGCTGGCGGGATCTGCATGGCGGGCGCAAACATCTCATCCATGTGCAAAAGGCTGGAGCAGCAGGGGCTTCTTCATAAGAAGCGCGACCCAAAGGACGAAAGGGTTGTCCTGATAAGTCTGACGAAAAAAGGGGAGAAAACGATAACCGAAATAGACAGCTATTTCAACGAAAGGATAGCAGAGTACATGTCGGGGGTGGACGATGATACGTTCATCACCATAATAAACGGAATGGAAAAATTAAATTCACTGCTGCAGAGCATTGCCGCAGACGAGGAGAAAAAAACATGAAAGATATGAAAACACCAAAGAAAACGCAGCTAATATTCTACACAGCGATCCTCTTTGTTGTGCTGCTGCTGAACGCCGTCGTGTTTCCCGCCCTCATAAACAAGAGCGTTAAGCAGTCGGACTACGGGACGTTCCTGAAGCAGGTCGAGAGCAAGCAGGTCAGCGAGGTAGAAATTCGTGACACCCAGATAGGCTACACCGTCGCAGCAGCTGACGGAACAAAGACTGTTTACGTCACTGGAAGGATCGAAGACCCAGATCTGGTCAACAGGCTTTACGCGTCAGGCGTCAAATTTTCAAGCGTCATACCGGACGAAACTTCGCCGATAATAAGCGGCCTGCTGTCCTGGGTACTGCCTCTTATCATTTTCGTAGCGATAGGGCGTTATCTGGGCAAAATGATGCAGAGCAAGACTGGCGGGCTCGGAGGGACAATGTCCTTCGGGAAGAGCAATGCCAAGGTATACATGGAAGCACAGACTGGAAAGACCTTTGTCGACGTTGCTGGTCAGGACGAGGCAAAGGAGGCGCTTCAGGAGATAGTGGACTTCCTGCACAACCCTAAGAAATACAGCGACATAGGTGCAACCATCCCCAAGGGAGCGCTCCTCGTAGGACCTCCGGGTACGGGAAAGACCCTCCTGGCAAAAGCGGTTGCCGGGGAATCCAAGGTGCCTTTCTTCTCCATATCCGGCTCTGAATTCGTGGAGATGTACGTGGGAATGGGAGCGGCAAGGGTGAGGGACCTCTTCAAGGAGGCCCAGGCGAAGGCTCCATGCATAGTTTTTATAGACGAGATAGACACAATAGGAAAGAGCAGAAACTCAGGAGGGCTCGGCGGCAACGACGAAAGGGAGCAGACTCTAAACCAGCTTCTCACAGAGATGGACGGCTTCACGCCGGACAAGGGAGTGGTCATACTTGCGGCAACAAACAGGCCTGAAACGCTCGACAAGGCCCTTCTCAGACCGGGCAGGTTCGACAGGAGGATACCGGTGGAGCTTCCGGACCTTAATGGGCGCGAGTCTATACTGAGGGTTCACGCTAAGAAGGTCAAGATCGCAAAGGATGTTGACTTCAACATGATCGCGAGGGCCACGTCCGGAGCTTCTGGAGCAGACCTTGCAAACATAATAAACGAGGCTGCCCTCAGGGCTGTAAGGATGGGAAGACCGGAGATAATGCAGAGCGACCTGGAGGAATCCGTCGAGGTTGTTATCGCCGGCTACCAGAGGAAGAACGCAGTCATATCTATGAAGGACAAGCTTACCATAGCATACCACGAGGTGGGGCACGCGCTTGTAGCGGCAATGCAGGAGTATTCTGCGCCTGTACACAAGATAACGATAGTCCCAAGGACCTCCGGAGCCCTCGGGTATACGATGCAGGTCGATCAGAACGAGCAGGTGCTTATGAGCAGGGAGCAGGCCATGGACAAGATAGCTACCTACATGGGCGGAAGGGCTGCAGAAGAGCTTGTCTTCAACACCGTCACCTCCGGCGCTTCCAACGATATCGAGCAGGCCACAAAGATAGCGAGGGCTATGGTCACAAGGTTCGGGATGAGCGAGGAGTTCGACATGATGGCACTTGAGACAGTGAACAATCCGTATCTCGGCGGCGACACCTCGCTTATGGTTTCTGCCGAAACCTCAGCAAAGGTCGACTCTGAGATACTGAAGATAATCAAGGAGTCACACAAAAGGGCGAGCGGCATACTGGAGGCGAACAAGCCTAAGCTGCACGAGCTTGCCAAATACCTTCTCGAGAAGGAGACAATATCCGGCGAGGAATTCATGTCCATCCTGTCGGGGCAGGTGGCATAAACGGACAAAAACTAGGGGCTGCAGCAGTGCGGCCCCTGTCTTTCTATCAAACTTAGCGGGAGGGGTAAACCAGATGAAATACATATCGAAAATCCTGTTCAGCAGGGCGGCGGTGATCGTCACAGCACTGCTGCTGCAGCTTGCTCTGATCCTCGGCGTGATACTGAAATCCCAGCAGTACTTCGTGCTTTTCTATGTGGTAAGCCTAGTGATCAGCCTGTCCGCTGTCCTTCTTATAGTCAACAACAACGTGAACCCGGCTTACAAAATAGCCTGGATCGTCCCGATACTCATATTCCCTGTTTTCGGCGGCTTTTTCTACTTCTATTTCGGCGGAAACAGGCTGGACAAAAAAACGAAGCAGAAGACCAGTTTTCTGGAGGGCAAGATAAGGGAAACTCTCAAACCCAGCAGGTCTGTGTCAGAAGAGCTGGCCGGGCTCAGCGAAACCGCATCGAAGCAGTCTGCTTACATACAGGATTATTCCTTCTTTCCAGCCTACAGGGACACCTGCTCTGAATACCTGCCGACAGGCGAGCTGAAGTTCGAAAGGCTGAAGGAGGCGCTGAGGAATGCTCAAAGGTTCATTTTCCTTGAGTACTTCATTATCGGCGAAGGCGTCATGTGGGGGGAGGTACTTGAGATACTAAAGGAAAAAGCGGCCAAGGGCGTAGAGGTGAGGGTCATATACGACGACATGGGCTGCATGATGACGCTCCCATTTGGCTACGACAGGAAGCTGGAGCAGGAGGGGATAAGCTGCGCTGTCTTCAACCCCATGGTGCCGCTGCTTTCCCCAAGGCTCAACAACAGGGACCACAGGAAGATTGCCGTTGTTGACGGCTGCACGGGCTTCACCGGGGGGATCAACCTGGCTGATGAGTACATAAACGTGCGCGAGAGGTTCGGGCATTGGAAGGACACTGCCGTAATGATTAAGGGCGAGGCAGTATGGAACCTGACCGTCATGTTCCTCACCATGTGGGACTACATAAAGGGAGCGGAAGGGGACTACAGCGTTTACAGGTGCGAATGCCAGCCCTGCAGCTGCGCGGAAAGCGACGGCTTCATACAGCCCTATGCGGACAGCCCGCTGGACAACGAGGCTGTGGGAGAAACGGTGTACACGAACCTCATCAGCAAGGCCAACAGGTACGTATACATAATGACGCCTTACCTCATAATCGACTACGGGATGCTAAAAGCGCTCACCTCGGCTGCAAAGAGCGGGGTGGACATAAGGATAATGACGCCTGGCAAGCCTGACAAGTGGTATGTGCACGAAGTCACGAAATCCTTCTACAAGCCTCTGATCGAGGGCGGGGTGAGGATATTCGAATACACGCCCGGCTTCATACATGCAAAAAGCTTCGTCTCGGATGACAGCTACGGCGTTGTGGGCACAATAAACATGGATTTCAGGAGCATGTACTTCCATTTCGAATGCGGCGTATGGATGTACGGCAGCAGTTCGGCGGGAGAGATTAAAGATGACTTCCTGAGGACGCAGGAAGTATGCCGCGAGGTTACGCTCCAGGAGCTTAGGATGGTCCACTGGTCCAGGGCGCTCCTAGGGGCAGTGCTCAGGGTATTTGCTCCGCTGATGTAGCGAAAAACAGAGGGGCCTCTGCAAATCATATTGCAGAGGCCCCTATCATTTGTTATTCTATCCAGATCCCGGTGACGTAAGGTATGTTGTTGTAGATGTAAAGCGCGTTTGCTGTCGCAAGCCTTATGCAGCCGTGTGACAGGTCCATCCCCAGCCTGGAATCTGCTATAGAGCCGTCCGGGTAGTAGAGTATGCTGTGGAACAGGTAGTCGCCGTAGATCTGCGTGTAGTATTTGCATATTAGGCCGTTCTCGGTAACGAAGTAGCTGCCCTTGGCCTTAACCGTAAACTTTCCGGTTATTGTCGGGGTGGAAGGTTTGCCTACCGTGCATGTGAATATCTTCTGTATTGTCCAGTTGTGGTTGCTGCCGGTCAGGATGCAGACAACGTGCCTGTCGCGGTTGACGTAGATGTAGTAGCCTGTGCTGCTGTAGCAGTTGCTGGAGTTGACCCTGTTCTGATACCTCTGGGCCGGGTCGTAGAGGTATGGGTATACGGCCGGGGTGTTGTCCAGAGCTCTCCAGGTTGAAGGTCCCACAACTCCGTCGGCTGAAAGCCCTACAACGGTCTGGAAATCCTTAACCGCAAAAAGTGTGCTGTAGCCGAAAACTCCGTCAACTGTAAGGTTGTACTTGAACACGTTAAGCTTCTGCTGCAGCGCTGAGACTGCAGCACCGCGGTTGCCGTACTGGAGAACGTTGTCCTCCGGGTTGGTGCTTGTCTGGTTCTGTGTCGGGGTTCCCGAGCCGAGGGCACTCCAGGTAAGAGGGCCGACTATGCCGTCCGCGGTCAGTCCCTTGGAGGACTGGAAACTTTTGACCGCACTGAGGGTGCCGCTCCCGAAAATCCCGTCTGCCGAGAGTCTGTATCCTATGGAATTAAGCTTCTGTTGAAGAAGCACAACATCCGAACCGGTTGAACCATACCTCAGGGTTGCCGTTCCGGAAGCCGTTCCCGATTGGGACGAGGTTCCCTGGTCGAGGGCGCTCCAGGTAAGAGGGCCAACTATGCCGTCGGCTGTGAGACCTTTCGAAGCCTGGAAGCTCTTGACCGCGTTTAGCGTGCCGTTTCCGAATACGCCGTCAACAGCGAGGCCGTAGCCGAAACTGTTGAGCTGCTGCTGCAGGGTGACGACACTCTGCCCTGAAGCGCCGTAACTTAGGGTTGCCGGCGCCGCAAGCGCTGAGTTCTTTGTGCCGAGCAGTCCGGAGCACAGAGAAAAAGATATAACGAACATTGCTATCAGAAGGAGTTTGTTTTTTTTCTTCACATTCAGCACCTCCCGAGTGGTTAACTTACTTACATTATATCATTAACAGGCTGAAATGACAGAATATTATAAAAAAGAAGCGACACCTGCTGTGCCGCTCCGGTCATTTTGTGCTGCTATTCTTCCTTCTCGAGCTCCTTTATTTCAGGAACCATTTCATTCCATTTTGCTACATATTCATCAACTTCGTCTTTCATGAGAGGTATTCTTGTGCCCATTGAACCGCACTGCAGGCACTTGTCGTTTTTGAAGGCCTGGTCTGTGCATTTGTCAGCCTCCACCTGTGTACAGCCGTAATTGCCGCACTCTGTGCATCTGAACATAGGATTTTTGCAAGGATGGCTGTGCTTTGTGCCTTTGCAGAGAGCTATGTTGGCTTTCTCCTCTTCGGTCATGTCTACATGGTTCTTCTCGTTGAGTTTGCCCATTCTAAACCAGCGCTGAGTTTCTGGGTCTATCTTTGGTATTCTTTGATCCTGCAATTTAGATTTTGTCGATTTTGGCATAAATACCACTCCTTACGTTATAAACTATATGCTTAATATGATTATGCATCATATTGTCAGAATAGTCAATAAAATTAGAAAAAATGTTTGTTTTTACTTATCTTTCACAGGATAGTTTTTGGGATTCGGAGACTTGAAAGCGAAAAGCTCCAATATCCCGTCTGAGGAATTGCTCATCCCCAGCATAGTCCCGAAAGGAACGTTTACAACGGCACCCTGGCCGAAAATCTTTGTCTCGGTCTGCTTCAAGGACAGCGTAAGCTCGCCTCTCACGATCAGCAGGTAGACGTTTGAGTCAGTGCTGTGCTCAGGGAGCGCATCGCCGGGCTTAAGTATGACGTGACCAATAGTGCAGTGGTCGTCGTTAAGGAATATCTCCACAGTCTTCTCATCGGTAACGGAATAAGGGTAAAGCTTTTCTACCATAATATAAGCTCCTCTCGATATTAAATAAGTTCTTAACTACATTATAAACCATAAACTATTATATAATGTAGTTAAGATTTTCTGATGGGAGGGAACAATATGGAGACGGTAAAAAGCTTTTATCCCCACGACAGGAAGTCATGGAGGGGATGGCTTGAAGAGAACTTCGAAAAGGAAAAAGAAATTTGGCTTGTGTTCCCTAAGAAGGGGTCGGGAGAGAGAGGTATCTCCTATAACGATGCGGTTGAGGAGGCGCTCTGTTTCGGATGGATCGACAGCACCGTGAAAACGCTTGACAAAAACCACAGGATTCAGAGGTTCTCGCCAAGGAAAAATGGAAGCCCGTACTCAAGGGCAAACATTGAAAGGCTGATATGGCTTGAAGGACAGGGGCTGCTGCATTCCAAAGTGAGGGCATCTGTGCTTGGGATAATAAATGAGCCGTACATATTTCCGGAGGATATTGTCGAATATATAAGGAAAGACAAAAAGGCTTGGGAGAACTTTGAAAAATTCACTCCAACCTACCAGAGGATCAGGATTGCTTACATTGATGGGGCGAGAAACCGGCCCGCTGAATTCAATAGACGCCTTCAAAATTTTATCAGGAAAACCAGGGAAAACAAACTTATAGGTTATGGCGGCATTGACAAGTACTACAAATGAAAACCCTGTCAATCTGAGTTTGACAGGGTTGTTTCATGGTTTAATTACCTTCATATGCTTCGCGCAGCTTAGCCAGGTCGAACTTCTTCATCTGAAGGAATGCTGCGGTAACCCTCTTCAGCTGCTCCGGATTCCCTTTGCGAAGCATCTCCTCCATGGCTTCAGGGACAATCTGCCAGGAGACGCCATACTTGTCCTTTAGCCAGCCGCACTGTTCCGCTTCGGGTACAAAGGATAGCTTCTCCCAGAAGTAGTCGATCTCTTTCTGGTCTTTGCAGTTCACTAGAAGGGACACAGCCTCGTTGAAGGTGAATTCATGCTGGTAGGCGCTATCCATTGCTGCAAAAGGCTGACCTTCAAGCGTGAATGCAGCGTGCTTAACGGTTCCTGGGGCGTCGGGCTCCTCGTTTTCGCCATAGTACAGCTCTCCTTCAAGGCTGGAATTTGAGAAAACCTCCGTGTAGAAGCGGATGGCCGCCCCTGCCTGACCGCAGTGTTCGCCTGTGAACATCAGAGTAGGGGTGAACTTCCTGCCCTCAGCTACCTTGTCGGAGAGCATGAGCTGCCAGGACAACCCGTAACGGTCCTGGATCCAGCCGTATTTCCTGCTGAACGGATAGGAATCCAAAGGCATGAGAGCGATGCCGCCATCGGAAAGCTTCCCCCAAAGGATGTCGATCTCTTCAACCGTATCGCAGTCCACCCTTATCGATATGGACGGGTTTATCTTGAAGAAAGGGCCCGCCGAGATAAGCATGAACCTGGTGCCTGCAAGGCTTATTGTGACCAGTTCTGACGTTCCTGAAGGTGTGTCGTAGATCTTCGCAGAGCTTTCTATCCTGGAGTCCTCGAAAAGTGAAATATAGAAGCTTGAGGCTTCGGCGGCCTGCTTATCGTACCACAGGTGTGTGACAATTTTCTGCATAAGAAAAAACCTCCTTATCAAAACGAATATCTTCATATAATATTGTAGCATGCCTTGACTGATAATTCAGAAAAATCTTGAATTTATCCCTCCCTTAATGTAAACTTTGAGTATAAATAAACGATCGAGGGGGTATGGCTATGAAAAAGATGATGGCGATTCTTTACGCATCGATATTTGCCCTTGGGATTCTTGCGGGATGTTCCAGCGGCAACAGCGGCACATCGGGCACGACAAACACGACAAACGGCGGTGGAACAAGCCAGACTGAAACGAAATCCGGTCTGCTTTCGACCTCCTATGCCGACATTATGAAGAGTGGAAAATATCTCATGCATTACAAGACCACAATGACAGTTGAAAATCAAACCATAACATCTGAGACAACAATGGCAATAGACGGCAATCTAACTTCCATGATTACTGAAATTGTTGGCGATAATCCAATGAAAACCCACGAGATAATTAAGGACGATACAATTTATGTTATCAACGAT
Source organism: Clostridium sp. UBA699 (assembly GCA_002298915.1). Taxonomy (GTDB): domain Bacteria; phylum Bacillota; class Clostridia; order Clostridiales; family Clostridiaceae; genus UBA699. Next base: position 118,748 of record DBML01000016.1, on the reverse strand, counting down.
GCCGCGAAGACTTACTATAAGATGACAATATCGAACACAGGGACAGACACAACCCCAAGCGTTGAGGATCAGAAGATAGACACAACAGGCATCACGTATACTGGCAAGGGGAAAGCTGAACTCAATGGAAAGCTAATGGACTACGAGGAATACACAGTTGGCAAAGGCACCCTCAGATACTACTTTGACGGTGGGAAGCTTCAAGCTGTAGCATTCAAAACAGGAGATAGCGAAGTGGTCATGGAGATCATAGAGCTCTCGAACAAAGTAACTTCAGACATGTTCGAAATCCCTTCAGATTACAAAGAGGCGACCACGTATTGACAAAAATTGGCTGCCTGTCATATCAGAAATAAGATTTGAAAAGAGGTCCTTGGATGTTCGGCAACGAAAATCCAAGGACCTCTTTTTGATTGATATCTACATTATATATATATAGGAACATTTTTTACACGTTGAACCTGAAGTTGACCACGTCACCGTCCTGCATTACGTAGTCCTTTCCTTCAAGCCTGAAAAGGCCCTTTTCTTTGGCGGCAGCTTCGGATCCGCATTCAACAAGGGTGTCGTAGGACACTATCTCAGCCCTTATGAAGCCTCTCTCTATGTCGGAGTGTATCTTCCCCGCAGCCTGAGGAGCCTTTGTGCCCTTGACTATGGTCCATGCTCGAACTTCCTGTACTCCGGCTGTCAGGTAGCTTATGAGGCCGAGCAGCTTGTAGGAGGCGTGGATGAGCTTGTCGAGACCTGACTCGTCAAGTCCGTACTCCGACAGGAGCTCCATCTTCTCGTCGTCCTCAAGAGAAGAGAGTTCCTCTTCAAGCCTTGCGCTTATCACTATTACTTCCGAATTTTCGGCAGCGGCGTACTCCTTAACCTTCTTGACAAGGTCGTTGTCAGTGTTGCCCGCCATAAGGTCGTCCTCAGAAATGTTGGCAGCGTAGAGGACTGGCTTGGAGGTCAGCAGGAAGTAACCCTTCACTCGCTCCTGTTCCTCATCGCTCAGCTCAAGAGTCCTCACCGGCTTGCCTTCTTCAAGGTGGGCTTTCAGCCTTGAGGAAAGATCGACCTCAGCCTTTGCTTCCTTGTTTCCGCTGTTTGCCAGCTTCCTGGACTTTTCTATCCTCTTGTCCAGTGATTCTATGTCTGAGAATATCAGCTCCAGGCTGATGGTCTCTATGTCCCTGATCGGGTCGACGGAGCCGTCCACGTGAACAATGTTTTCGTCGTGGAAGCATCTCACTACATGCACTATGGAAGCTACCTCCCTTATATGTGAGAGGAACTTGTTTCCGAGACCTTCCCCCTTGCTTGCACCCTTGACGAGGCCGGCGATATCGTAAAACTCTATAGCTGTATGTACCTTCCTCTTTGTATTGTACATCTTCTCCAGAACATCTAATCTCTTATCAGGCACGCTTACAACGCCCACGTTCGGTTCTATTGTGCAGAACGGATAGTTGGCCGATTCTGCGCCTGCTTTTGTTATTGCGTTGAACAAAGTGCTTTTGCCCACGTTAGGCAAACCTACGATTCCAAGTTTCATATATTTACATTCCTTTCATACCCTATAATCCCTATAGTATTATACTCTACAAGGCCTTCTATTTCAAGGAAAGATGTGCTTCAAAAAAAAGTTAAAAAAAAGTTAAAAAAAAGTTAAAAAATGTTGAAACTAGGAAGGAATTTGAAATTATATATCGAATATATATGGAAAGTGGTGAAAAGTGGTGCAAAGTGGTGGATTTTAGTGAGGTGCTGTTATGTTTATCGGTGAGTATACACATGCAATAGACAATAAAAACAGAATAATAGTACCCTCGAAATTCAGAGAGGAGCTTGGCAGCAAATTCGTCATGACCAAAGGGCTCGACGGATGCGTATACGCTTACACCTGCGATGAGTGGAGGGTGTTTGAGGAAAAACTTTCGAAGCTGCCGCTCACAAACAAGAATGCCAGATCGTTCCAGAGATTCTTCTTCTCTGGTGCAAATGAAATTGAGCTGGACAAACAGGGGAGGGCACTGATACCACAGAGCATAATGGAATATGCCGGCATAACCAAGGAAGTGGTAAGCATAGGGGTGTCGAACAGGATAGAGATCTGGAGCAAGGAAAAGTGGGAGGAATACAACGACCAGAACCTTGACTTCGACGACATAGCAGAACAGATGAGCGAACTCGGAATTTAGGAGGAGCATATGGAATTCAAACATGTATCCGTATTGTTGAATGAATGCATAGAAGCTTTAGATATAAAGAAAGATGGGATATACGTCGACTGTACAATGGGAGGCGGAGGCCATTCCCTGGAGATAATAAGAAAGCTTGACGGAAACGGAAGGCTGATAGGTATAGACCAGGACACCAACGCGATAGCCGCAGCCAAGAAAAGGCTGGAAGGTTTCAGCAACGTGACATATGTACATGACAATTTCCACAATATAGACAGCATCCTGGAATCGCTGGAGATTGAAAAGGTTGACGGCATACTGATGGACCTGGGGGTATCCTCGCACCAACTAGACGAGGCAGAGAGAGGCTTCAGCTACATGAAGAACGCACCGCTGGACATGAGGATGAACCGTGAGAGCAGCCTGTCGGCTTACGAAGTGGTGAACACATACAGTGAGGAAGACCTCTACAGGATAATAAAGGAATACGGAGAAGAGAGATTTGCCAAGAGGATCGCGCAGTTCATCGTGGAGAGAAGGGCCCAGAAGCCGCTGGAAACAACATTCGAACTTGTGGACATAATAACAGCGGCAATACCGGGTAAATTCCGTAAGGAAGGTCATCCGGGCAAAAGGACGTTCCAGGCGATAAGGATAGAAGTAAACCAGGAATTGAAGATCCTGGACAAGGCTATAAGGGACAGCGTAGCCAGGCTGAACTCCAGAGGCAGGATAGCCGTGATAACATTCCATTCACTCGAGGACAGGGAGATAAAGAACCTGTTCAAGGAAATGGAGGACCCGTGCATCTGTCCTAAGGATTTCCCGGTTTGTGTTTGCGGAAGGAAACCAAGCGTGAAGGTGATAACAAAAAAACCTATTCTTCCAAGCGATGAAGAGCTGGCTGAAAACTCGAGGAGCAGGAGCGCAAAGCTAAGGGTTGCTGAGAAACTTTAGGTTCTAATTTATTAAGTGGGGTGAAGGGTATGAATGTATTAAACGAAAAAATCATGATCAACGGTAATACGGTATTAGCGCCAAATCATGCACCTTACCGTGAATCAGAGCAGAAAAGGCAGGTCAGAAATAAAAAATCTGCCAACAAGGCATTGAAGAAGAAATTCGCCATAATGAGAAACATTATGATCGCATTTATTGTAGGTATTACTCTGGTGGGAAGGTACTGCATAATATACAGCCTCCAGGAAGATCTTAACAAAACCACACAGAACATAACGGCGCTCAACAAGGAAAACGAGAACCTGAAGGTTGAGCTCGTAAAGTATAACAATATCCAGTACATAGAAGACACAGCGGTAAACAAACTGGGAATGGTCACTCCGGACAGGAACGATGCAATATATGCTGACATAAGCAAAAACACTATAATTGCTTCGGAAAGCAGCAATGATAGCAATAAATCCATCTCCGTGCTGGCTGAAAAAATATTCTAGTTTGATCTGGAGGGATTGGCAGTGGCAGAAAAGAAAAGAGGACATAAGGGTAAAACTCAAGCAAACAAACGAATGAAAGTGACGCTGCTGATTTTATCCGGCGTCTTCTTTTTACTGTTTTTAAGGATGTCGTACATAATGATCGTCAAGCATTGGGATTACAGCGCAAAGGCTGAGGCCCAGTGGACAAGCACTGTGAAGGTGGAAGCCGAACGAGGGAGGATCCTGGACAGGAACGGCGAAGAGCTTGCTGTAAGCGCCAGCGTCTACAGGGTCGATCTGGACATGAAAACGCTCAGGGAAACCATTGCGAAAAAGAAGCTCACTGAGGATGACGTTGCTTCAAAGCTGGCAAACGCCTTAGGCATGTCCGTAGAGGACGTTAAGAAGATAATGGACGCAAAGCTGTCGAACGGCAAACCGATATCCTACGGCATACTGAAGAGGAGGATAGAGAAGGCTCAGGCCGACAGCGTCAAGGCGCTCAACCTGAGGGGCGTAATAGTATCAGGAGACACGAAAAGGTTCTACCCTAACGGGAACTTCCTTGCGCATGTTCTCGGCTTTCTCAACTCAGACGGGCAGGGCCTTGCCGGCCTGGAGCTCCAGTACAACACACTGCTTTCGGGAACCCCGGGCAAGAAGATAGCCGAGAAGGACGGGAACGGAGAGGTTTTGCCGTACAGCAGCACGGTTATCACCGAGCCTATAGACGGCAAGGACCTGATAACGACAGTAGACGAGGTAATACAGAACATAGCCGAAAAAGAGGCGCAGAAAGCCCTTGAGGACAACAAGGCCAAGGCGGTCACCATAATAGTGATGGATCCCAACAACGGCGACATCCTGGCAATGGTCAACAAGCCGGACTACGATCCCAACACCCCTTGGGCCGAGGGGAAGACCTCGGAGGAGCTTCAGGCTATCTGGAGGAACAGGGCGGTTAGCGATACATACGAGCCTGGTTCCATCTTCAAGGTGATAACAGCCATCGCGGCTCTGGAAAACAACGTTGTTAACAGCGGCTCCACCTTCACCTGCACGGGAAGCTTCAAGATCCTGGGACACACGATACATTGCTGGAAGAGATCGGGCCACGGAGTGCAAAGCTTTGTGGACATACTGAAGAACTCCTGCAACTCAGGATTCTCGGAGGTGGGGGCAGCCCTCGGCAAGGAGAAGCTGACGGAATACATAAAGAAATCGGGCTTCGGGGCAAAGACAGGGATAGATCTTCCTGGAGAGGCGGTTGGGATAATCAAGGATCCTAAGAACATCACCGACCTCGACCTCGCCACAATAGCCTTCGGTCAGACCAACACCGTTTCCTGCGTGGAATACCTGGAGGCGTTCAACGCCATAGCGAACGGAGGTAAGCTCATAACCCCGCACCTCATGTACCAGACCGGTCACCAAGACGAGACAACTGGCAAGGAGATCGTGGACAGCACCTACGACAGCGCAGCAACAGCCAGGCAGGTGTTCGACAGTGCTAAGACTGCAGAGCTCAGATCATACCTTGAGAAGGTCGTTTCGGAAGGCGGCGGAAGCAAAGCGTTCATAGACGGCTATCACATTGCAGGAAAGACAGGAACGGCCCAGAAGGCTGGTAACGGCGGATACATGGATGGCAAGTACATAGCTTCCTTCGCAGGCATGGCCCCATCAAGCAATCCCAAGATAACCGTGTTCATACAGATAGACGAGCCGGACCCTTCCAACTACTATGCAGGGCAGATAGCTGCGCCGGTGGCACAGACTGTTTTCAACGACATATTCAACTACATGGCTATGAAGGGTGATGCAAGCGGAGAAGAAATTGCGAAAAGCCTTCTCAGGGACATCGTGGTACCTGATGTCAGGGGCATGACTAAGGAACAGGCCCAGGCCACGCTTGCTGATTACAACCTTGACTATATTTCTGACTCCAAAGGGAATTACGTAACAGACATGGAGCAGGATCCTGGCACAACAGTTAAGGAAGGAACCAAAATAACACTTTACACTGGGACTACCGCTAATTATAATAAGGTAGTGACTATGCCTGACCTTAAAGGCCTTGGAAAAGAAAAGGCGGTGCAGACGCTCAGGAGCATCGGGCTGAAGGCCCAGTTCACGGGAGACGGCATGGTTTCAGGCCAGAGCATAGCATCAGGAACGGTTGTTACAAAGGGAAGCGTTATCGGTCTTGAACTTGATCCGATAGGAGATTAATATTGCTTATGGCATGCAGCAGAGCACGGTGAAACTATGCTCTGGCATGCCTGTTTTTTCATAATTACACACATGGAGGTTGATTATATGAAGCTCAGCGAATTGTTGAGAGGGTTGAAATACGAACTGCTGCAGGGCGATGCCGGCACAGAAATCGGAAAGCTGGAGTACGACTCCAGGAAGGTGTCTGAGGGCGACGCCTTCGTCTGCATAAAGGGATACCAGACCGATGGGCACAAGTATGCAGCCAGCGCAGCGGAAAAAGGGGCAAAGGTCATCATATGCCAGGACATGGTGGAGCTCATGAGCGGTGTCGTTTACGTCAGGGTTGAAGACGCGAGGAAAGCGCTTGCGGTTGCAGCCTCCAACTTTTACGGAAACCCGAAGGACAGGCTAAAGCTCATAGGCGTGACAGGGACCAACGGCAAGACAACATCCACCTTCATGATAAAGTCGATACTCGAGGCAGCCGGCTTCAAGACAGCCATCATAGGGACAATAGCGAACTACATAGGCAACAGGAAGCTGGAGGCTGAAAGGACCACACCTGAATCCCTTGAGCTGCACAAACTTTTCAAAGAAATGGCGGAGGAAGGCGTGGAGTACTGCGTGATGGAGGTTTCCTCTCACTCGCTTTACCTGGACAGGGTGTATGGCCTGGAGTTTTCAGAGGGCATATTCACCAACCTGACGCAGGACCACCTGGATTTCCACGAAACCTTCGAGAACTACTACAAGGCTAAGCTGATGCTGTTCCAGAACTCCAGGAACTCTGTAATAAACCTCGACAGCGAGTACGGCGCAAGGCTTATGGTTGATATCAAGGGAAGGGTGACGACCTATTCCGCCGAAAAGGATGCTGACGCGAGGGGAAGGAACCTCAGGCTCCATTCCAGGGGTGTTGCTTTCGACCTGGAATACATGGGCGAGGTGAGGCAGGTTAAAATAAACATCCCAGGAAAATACAATGTGGAAAACGCGCTTGGAAGCGCAGCGGCCTGCCTTTCAGAGGGGATTTCCATCGACGACGTCAAGCTTGGGCTGGAGAAGATGCTCTGCGTTCCCGGAAGGTGCGAGATCGTCAACCAGGGAGTCAACCTTGGATTCGACATCATTGTCGACTATGCGCATACTCCGGACGGGCTTGAGAACATACTCAGGACCGCAAGGGAGTTCACCAAAGGAAGGCTCATAGCCGTGTTTGGCTGCGGAGGGGACAGGGACAGGACAAAGAGGCCGATCATGGGCAGGATAGGCACAGACCTTAGCGACCTGGCAATAATAACCTCCGACAACCCAAGGACGGAGGACCCGGAGGCAATTATCAGGGATGTGCTTGCAGGGATTGAAAAAGACAACTACATGGTTGTGGAAAACAGGCACGACGCCATAAAGAAAAGCATAGAGATTGCCAAGGCTGGAGATGTCATCGTGATAGCCGGCAAAGGCCACGAGGATTACCAGATACTCAAGTCTGGCAAGATCCATTTTGACGAGAGGGAAATCGTAAAGGAAATATTGGAAGAGGGTGGATACTAGTGGAGGTCTTGACGTTAAAGGAAATAAAGGAAGCCGTTCACGGAGAGATAATAATTGAAGGACCTGCGTCCTCTTACTGCTCGGTAAACACCGACACGAGGAAGATAGCGCCAGGAGACGTGTTCATCGCCCTCAAAGGCGAAAACTTCAACGGTAACAGGTTCATGCTGCAGGCCGTGGAATCAGGCGCATCGCTATGCATTGTCGACGAGGTGATCGGGGACATAAGCGGCGTCAGAACGGCAGGGGTAATAAAGGTCGAAGACACCAGGAAAGCGCTGTTGGACCTCGCGGGGTATTACAGAAAAAAACTGGGCACAAAGATAGTAGGTATAACGGGCTCCACAGGCAAGACCTCAACAAAGGATCTTGCAGCTGCCGCACTTGGAAGCAGGTTCAAGGTGTTCAAGACAAAGGGCAACTTCAACAACGAAGTGGGTCTGCCGCTTATGATATTCTCCCTGGACAGCAGCATAGACGTAGCCGTCCTGGAGATGGGGATGAACAACCTTCAGGAGATACACAGGATGGCGGAAGCAGCCCGTCCTGACATTGCGCTCATAACGAACGTAGGCATAACCCACATTGGCAACCTGAAGACGAGGGAGAACATACTAAGGGCAAAGCTTGAGATAACGGACTTCTTCGATAGCGGCAACACACTGATAGTCAATGCCGACAGCGACCTGCTGCAGGACCTGGGCTCAAAACCATACAGGGTGATAAGAACGAGCGCGCTTGCGTCTGCGGACTATTCGGCCAGCGATATCGAGCTGGGAGACGAGCATGTAAGCTTCAGCGTCTCCGAGGGAGGAGAGGTGTCACCGGTAAGGATGAGGATAGACGTGCCGGGAAAGCACACAGTAAACAACGCACTCCTGGCCATAGCATGCGCAAGGCTTCTCGGCCTGAGCATGGACGAGATAGCCTCTGGCTTCGGCAACCTCCAGAAGACAGCGATGAGGCTGGAAATAATAAGGGGAGAGAAATTCACCATCATAAATGACTGCTACAATGCAAACCCGGATTCGATGAAAGCAGGGCTAGACGTGCTTAAAAACCTTGAAAGCAGAAGGCGCATGGCTATACTCGGAACCATGGGCGAGCTGGGCGAGTCCGCTGAGGAAGCGCACAGACTTGTCGGGAAGTATGCCAAAGAAAGCGGCATAGACCTGCTGATAACCCTGGGGCAGTACGGAGCTGCCTTCAAGGCGGGCTTCGGTGACGACTGCTTCCCTTTCAGCGACTACGAAGAAGCAACGGAGTTCGCTGCAGGCAGGCTGGGCAAAGGCGATGCAGTGCTTGTTAAGGCATCAAGATCCATGAAGTTCGAGAACATCGTTGAAAAGCTCAAGCAAGCTAATCATATTTAAGGAGGAATCTGGAAACAGATGGATAATATTATAATCTCTACATTGGCGGCATTTTTGGTCGCCTTGCTGGCAGGGCCTGTGTTCATACCTCTGCTGCGCAAATTCAAATTCGGGCAGAGCATAAGGGAGGAAGGGCCGCAGAGCCACCTGAAAAAAGCAGGGACACCTACGATGGGAGGCGTGATTTTCATAGTATCGACGCTCCTGGTTACGGCTGCTGCCGTCAGGAACCCGGGAGACGAGGCGATGATAGCTCTCTATGCCCTCGTAGCCTTCGGGGTGATAGGGGCCATGGACGACTCGCTAAAGATAATCAGGAAAAAGAACCTCGGCCTCAGGGCTTACCAGAAGATGGTCCTGCTGCTTGCCGTTTCAGGGATATTCGGATACTATGCGGCAAACAACCCGGAGATAGGAACCTCTGTGATAATACCTTTTGCAGGGGCATCCTTTGATTTGGGAATCATGTTTATACCGTTCATAATATTCTACTTTGTATCGGTGACAAACGCAGTAAACCTCACCGACGGGCTGGATGGCCTGGCTTCCACCGTAACGCTGGTTGTCATGGCTTTCTTCACGGTGGTAAGCCTGATGATGGGTCACTACACGCTCGCTATCTTCTGCGGGGCTGTGGCCGGATCGCTGCTGGGCTTCCTCAAGTTCAACGCCTTCCCCGCCCAGGTTTTCATGGGCGACACCGGATCGCTTGCGCTGGGCGGAGCTGTTGCGGCAGCAGCCATGATTCTGAAGCTGCCGCTTATAATACTGCTGGTGGGCGCAATCTACGTGCTCGAAGCGCTTTCGGTAGTGCTGCAGGTTTCTTCCTTTAAGCTAACCAAGAAGAGGATATTCAAAATGGCTCCTATACACCACCACTTCGAGCTCAGCGGCTGGCATGAAACAAAGGTGGTTTCCATGTTCAGCATAGCCACAGTTGTCCTGTGCCTCATAGCGCTGCTGGCTGTATAAGCAAAAAGATATTTCTAAGGAGGACCGTGTTATGAAGAGACCTGGAAAAAATCCGCGGCACAAAAAGCCTAGGATGAAAAAGCTGAGGCTGAAAAAATCAGAGCCTGTAGATTTCATACTGTTTGCCACAGTACTGCTGCTCGTTTGCATAGGCGTGGTCATGGTGTTCAGCGCAAGCTCATACAACTCCTCCAACAGTTCAGCCAACAACGGCATGCTGTACTTCAAGAAGCAGGGGCTTTGGGCAATCATAGGGCTTTCCTGCATGCTTGTCGCGATGAAGACGGACTACCACAAGCTCAAGAGATACACCAAATGGCTCATGGTCGTCACGGTTCCGCTCCTTTGCTTGGTTTTTGCATTCCCGCCGATCAACGGCGCGAGGCGCTGGATACAGCTTGGCTTCGCTTCGATCCAGCCTTCTGAGATAGCCAAGTACACTGTCGTACTGTACCTGGCGGCAAGCCTTGACAAGAAGGGCGAGAAGGTCAAGTCCCTGGTCTACGGAATTTTGCCTTACCTTCTAGTGAGCGGCTTTTACGCAGCTATGGTGCTTGCAGAAAAGAATCTCAGCATAGCAGCTGTCATAATGGGAGTCACGATAATAATCCTTTACGTGGCGGGCGCCAGGCTGCCACATCTCGCAGGGGTTCTAAGCTGCGTTGTCCCTGTCGGAATCGCGTTCATATTGTTCGAGCCCTACAGGCTGAAAAGGCTCATGAACTTCATCGATCCATGGAAGGATGCTCAGAAGGAGGGTTTCCAGCTAGTCCAGTCGCTGCTGGCGCTTGGCTCCGGCGGCATATTCGGCGAAGGCTTCGGACAATCAAGGCAGAAAGCCTTCTACATACCTGAGCCCCACACGGATTTCATATTCGCAATAATTGGGGAAGAGCTCGGCCTCATAGGCTGCGCGTTAATAGTCCTCCTTTTCGTAATATTGATACAGAGAGGCCTCACCGCAGCCTCCAGGGCAAAGGACCGGTTTGGAAGGCTTATGGCTGTGGGCATAACTTCCGTAATCGGAATCCAGGCGATCATCAACATGGCGGTTGTAACAGGCTCCATGCCTGTAACGGGCGTGCCTCTTCCCTTCATAAGCTACGGAGGTTCCTCACTCACATTCAACCTAATAGCGGCCGGGGTGCTTCTGAATATCTCAAGGCATGCGCCTGAGCCTGCTGAAAAAGAGGGAAATGAGGATAGCTAATTTCATTTTGATTGCCTATAGTTAATGAATTATTCATATTCAAGTGTTATAATGTATTTGTTTTAGAATTCAAGGCGAGGAGCTAAAGTGTATATGATCAAAAAAGTAGACAAAATAGACAATACACTTATTCTGAAAAGAAGAAGGAAGATTTTCGTGCGGAAGCTGGCGGTAATCGTTGCCGTGCTTGCCGTGGCCCTGTATAATTTCTGCATGCTGTACCCCGGCTTCAAAATAACGAGCATCACTGTTCAGAACAACAAGAACACCGATGCTAGGGCGGTCATACAGCTTTCAGGGCTGCAGGCGGGGAACAACATCTTCTACATCAGCACCTCCAAGGCGGGCGAAAAGATAATGGTCAACCCTTACTTCGCCAGCGTTAAGGTTTACAGGAAGCTTCCCTCGAGCATTGTCATAAACGTTACAGAACGGGAGGCCACCTACTACGCGGCAAAGGACGGAAAGTTCGCGGTCATAGACAAAGACGGCATACTTCTTGAGGTTAAGGCCGACGTAAGCAAGATGAAGCTCATAAAGCTCGACGGTTTCGACATGAAGAAGTCGCAGGTCGGCAAGGTCATTACCGGTTCCGACCAAAGGCAGATAGAGCTGGTCAAGACGCTTTCGAGCATGACCGAAGCCAAGAAATTCCTGGCAGGCCTTACATCCGTAGACCTGACGGACCCAAGCGCAATCAAGATATATTCGGGAGAGATGTGCATAAAGATAGGGACAGTGGAGAATTTCGAAAAGAAACTCAATACTGCAGCAAACATACTTCAGAGGGACGAGCTCAAGAATGCAAAAGGGTATATAGATGTCAGCTTCGACGGCAACCCCGTGTTTTTTATAGAGAAGTAGGAGGAAATAGGATTGAAAAATATGCGTGCTCAGATCAGCGTAGCAGTAGTATGCGCCATTTTAGGCTTCATGCTTGCATACCAGTTCAAGGTGCTAAGCAAACAGGAGAATTCGTTCAGCCTGGGTTCAACAACCAGCACCGACGTGACGATCGAGATAGAACAGTACAAAAAACAGAAAACAGAGCTTGAGGCAAAGGTCGGCGAGCTGCAGAGCAAGGTGGATGAATACGAGAAAGCCGCTGCAGGCGAAAGCGACGCTTCGAAAGCGATGCTTGCGGAGCTCCAGACATCAAGGATACTGACCGGAGCTTCCGACGTACACGGCCAGGGTGTCGTCATATACCTCGACCCTACATCGGACCTTTTCGGCACGGGAAGCGGCCACATAACAGACAAGCATCTGGTTTACCTCATCAACGAGCTGAGGTTTGCAGGGGCAGAAGCCATTTCCATAAACGATATCAGGGTAGTCGGCATGACAGGCATAAGGAATGCGGGCAACTACATCCTGATAAACGACAACGACAAGGTTTCCTACTCTCAGAAGATCACGATAAAAGCCATAGGGAACAAGGATCTGCTCTACAGCAGCTTGAGCTTCCCCGAAGTGTTTTCTGAATTCACAGGAATATGCGACGTGAAATTCGAAAAGCAGGATGACATCAAAATACCTAAATATACTAAGACGTACAATTTCCAGTACGCAAAACCGGTTTCGAAGTAATTTTTTTAACGTTAAGGAGAGAGTTTCATGGTTGGACTTATGGGATTAATAATAGGGATAATTTTGGGGATAATATTCAACGTCAACATTCCCGATCAATTTTCCCCATATATGTCGGTGGCTATACTTGCCTGTCTTGACTCTGTGTTCGGCGCGATAAGGGCAAGCCTGTCAAAGAATTTCCAACCTGACATATTCATTTCGGGCTTCTTCGGAAACGCACTGCTCGCAGCCGGACTGGCTTACCTTGGCGATAAGCTCGGGGTTCCGATTTACCTAGCGGCAGTAATAGTTTTCGGCGGAAGGCTTTTCGACAACTTCGCCATCATCAGAAGGCTGCTGATAGAAAAGCTCAAATCACGCGGTTGAGGTGTAATGGATGAGAAACAACGAAGCTAATATCTTTGTATTTGCGGCATGCATAATCATAGGCGTGTTAATTTCAATGAATATAAGCATCTCTAACAGGAGCAGCTACACATATCTCAGCTCCGAGCAGTACCAGGATGCATATACCTACAAGACGAGGCTTCAGAATGAAATAAGCGCATTGAGGAATCAATACAATGAATACATGGAAAAACTGACCAAGTACCAGCAGGACAACGCTGACGGACAAGCTGTCAAAAAGGAAATAAACAAGGAGCTTGAAGAAAACAACGTGATCCTTGGCAAGGTTGCTGTGGAAGGCGAGGGCGTCGTGATAACGCTCAGCGATGCCGACAGCAGCCTATTCACTAACACCTTCGAGGACCAGTTCAAGCTAGTGCACAATACCGACATGATACAGGTGCTGAACGACCTCAAGAACGGAGGGGCCGAGGCCATCTCTATCAACGGCCTCAGGATAGTAGGCAGCACAGAGGTATACTGCAGCGGCCCGTTTCTGGAAGTCAACGGAACCAAGATAGCGGCGCCGTTCACGGTTAAAGCGATCGGGAACAGCCAGGTCATGTACGACTACATGATGTCTGATGAAAACTACCTTAAGAGCCTCATGCTCAGGAAGCTAAATGTAAACATAAGCAAGAACAGCAAGGTGGAGATCCCGGCGGTCGGCATAACTGAGAGCTCGCAGTACCTGAGCGAGCAGGAATAATAATTATTTCCTGATTTTTGAAGGAATTTCGCACTGCATGAAGAATAGTAACTATAAGGTTTCAAAAAGGAGACGGTAGATTTGTCAATAAAGGAGAACATCAGCCGCTTGCTTGCTGACATTCCAGAGAATGTGAAGCTCATCGCTGTAAGCAAGACAAGGACTGTGGAGGAGATGAAGGAGGCATACGCTTCCGGACTTAGGGATTTTGGTGAAAACAAGGTCCAGGAACTGACAAAAAAATACGACGATTTTGATGAATCGGTCAGATGGCACCTGATTGGACACCTTCAGAGAAACAAGGTAAAACACATCGTTGGAAAGGTATTCCTTATCCATTCCCTGGACAGCACAAGGCTGCTGGCTGAGCTTGAAAAGCAGTACTCGGCTGCAGGGCTTGATGCGAATGTCCTCATAGAGATCAACATAGGCAGGGAGGAAAACAAAACAGGAATCCTGCCGGAGGAACTTGAGGAAATGCTCGCTCAATGCGAAAAATGCAGCCGCGTGAAGGTGAAGGGGCTTATGACAGTCCTGCCTATATGCGGTGTGGACGAGCAGAAGAAGTACTTCAGGGAGGTAAAGGGAATCTGGGACAGCCTTGGGAAAAGACAGTACAGAAACATCGAGATGAAGTACCTTTCCATGGGCATGACAGGAGATTACAAAACGGCAATTTCAGAGGGCTCAAATATGATCCGGATAGGCGAAGGCATATTCGGGAAAAGGAATTATAACATTTAGGAGGTAACGATTATGGCAGGAAAAGTAATCAACAAGATGATGGGATTTTTGGGTTTGGACGACGACTTCGAGGATGATGATTTCGAAGAACAGGACATAGCAGAAGAAAGAAATGCGGAGGCTGAGCAGAAGGTTTCAAACTTCAGGAAGAAGCCAAACGTAGTGAGCATACATACGACAATATCGGCAAAGGTCAAGATAGTTAAGCCGACCGACTACGAAGAAGCAGCAGACATCTGCGACGATGTCAAGAACAGGAACATAGTTGTTGTAAACACTACAGCCCTTGAGCAGAGGACAGCACAGAGGCTGCTGGATTTCCTCGGGGGATCAAGCTACGCCCTGGGAGGAACGCTGGAGGAGATAGACAAGGGAGTATTCCTTATATCGCCTTCAAACGTCGAAGTGAGCAGCGACCTCAAGTCTGAGCTATCAACAAAGGGACTTTTCACTTGGAATAAATAATTTCGGAGGAACAAATGACTATCGCAACTATTAGAATGGCTGTTAACATGTTTTTCAACTTCATATCGGCCGCAATACTGCTGGAGGTCATCCTGTCTTGGGTGATGCCCGGAAAAAAGAACGCCTTCACGGATATGCTTCACATATTCACCGATCCGTTCATGATCCCTGGCAGAAAGCTCCAGTCAATGATAGCTCCGAATCTCATGCTTGATTTTTCTCCCATCATAGCATTGATCATTGTGGATATTCTCCAGAGGATAATCCTTACAATTTTATGATGGACAAGAAGACATTCACGGAGAAATTCGGACTTATTCCCAACATGTACGACAAGATTACGCTTGCGGAGAAAACCGGAAGGACAGTGTATTCAACCGATTTTTATCCGCCGAACATCTGGGGGGCCTTGCTGAACATGCAGGGCTGCTTCGACATAACCTTCAATACCTGCGGCATTTTCGACGACGCCGAAAGAAGGGTCATCGGCATGGGCAGAGATGGCGGATTTTATGATTTCCCAGTCATGCTCGTGAAAATAACTGCAAGCACTAAATTCGGTGACATAGGGCACAAGGATTACCTTGGAGCCATTATGTCACTTGGTATAAAGAGGGAAAAATTCGGTGACCTCCTGGTGGAGGGCAGCGCATGCTACGCAGCAGTGCACGAGGATGTATGCGGCTACCTGGAGGCGAACCTTACCAAGGTAAGGAACTCTCCATGCAGTGTGGAGGTACTAGAGCCGGACAGCGCAGAGAAGCCTGGCCGCAAGTTCGAGACGGTCAGGGCAGCTGCAGCCTCCCTGAGGATCGACTGCGTCACAGCTGCTATATGCGGCATATCCAGGACGAAAGCCGACGAGCTGATAAGGCACGGAAAAGTCCTCGTAAACTACGAAACCGCTGCAAAACGTGATTTGGAAATCAAAGAAAATGACCTTATAGTAATAAGGGGATATGGAAAGTTTATATTTAATGAAATCGAAGGTTCAACAAGAAGCGGAAGATTGAAAATAGAGCTTAAAAAATTTATTTGATTAGGGGTGTACATGATGAGACTAACTTCAATGGAAATCACAAACAAGGACTTCAAGAAGGTAATGAGGGGCTACTGCCAGGATGAAGTTGACGAGTATCTGGACAGGGTCGCAGAGGATTATGAGGCACTTTACAAGGAAAACTCCGTTCTTAAGGAAAAACTTGCAGCAGTTGACGACAGGCTGGAGCACTACAAGAAGATGGAGACTACCATCCAGAACACGCTGGTCATGGCGCAGGATGCGGCAGAGCAGGCAAGGGCCAACTCTAAGTCTGAGTCCGAGCTCATCATTAGGACCGCTAACGACACAGCTAAGAAAATCATAGACAAGGCTAACAACGACGTCATAGCGATAAACGCTGAGTTCGAAAGGACAAGGCAGGAGTTCAACAAGTTCAGGGCAAAATACAGGAACTTCATGAAATCCCAGCTGGAAGTTTTCGATGACATGGAGAAGGAAGTCATAAAGCACTACAGCATAGGCTACAGCGTCGATGAAAAAGAGTTCGGAACAGCCCTGGCTGCCGAGTTTACGGAAAGCTCCAACGGCGATTCTGACTACTCAGACATATCCGAAAACATAGAGGAAATAAAGACATTCTTTGAAAAAGAGGCTTAGACAGGTACATATATCCATTTCTTAGTTTGATTTGGGGGTGTTCGAATGAAGCTTACATCGCAGGCAATCAAAAACAAGGAATTCAGGAAAGGCGTCAGAGGGTACATACCAGAGGAAGTCGATGATTTCATGAGCATGATAGCTAAGGATTATGAGGCACTGACAACTGAACTGGAGGCTCTGAGCATTAAGGTTTCGGACCTAGAGGAGAGGGTAACGCGTTATTCGAAGATGGAGAGCGCCCTCCAGACAACTCTGGTTCTTGCCCAGGATGCGGCAGCACAGCTTAAGGAAAAGGCCAATTCGGAATCTGAAAGGATAATAACCGAAGCGAATCAAGCTGTGGCGGCCGCCAGGGACGAAGCAGCACAGATAGTTGAGACCGCACAGGCTGAAGGCGAGAGACTCGTTAGAGAAGCAAGGGAGGCGGCTGAAGCCGCGCACTCAGAGGCGGAGAGGATAATTTCCGAAGCTCAGGCGGCTGTTCAGGACGCCAGACAGGAAGCTGAAGAGCTTCTGTTAAAAGCCAGTTCGGAATCTGACGCCATAATCGACAAGGCTAAAAAGGATGTGCTGTTTGTCATAGACGAATTTGACCTGACAAAGAAGGAATACACCGGTTTCAGGTCAAAGTTCAAGGAATTCATGAAGCTTCAGATGGAGAACTTCGACGAGATGGACAGGGAGTTCGTCAAGCACTATGAAGAGCTTCGGAACAAACCCGCTGAGGCAGGAATGGCTGCCGAAGAAAGAGATTCGGGAGACATCGAGGAAGCCGAAAGCTTCGAGGATGTGAAGAGCTTTTTTGAAAGTGAAATCGCTGATTCATCAAAAGAGAAGAGACAAGTGGATGCAGGAAACTTCGATGATATAACGAACTTCTTCGGAGAAGAGAAACCGATAGAGGAATACAAGAGGACGAATAATAGCTGAGGCAATATATCTCATCCACAGGGATGGGATATATTTTTGCCGAACAAGATATTTGGAGGGGTGAACATGGTTACAGGAATCATAACGGCAATGGAGGAGGAGCTTGTACCGCTGCTCAGCCACATGAAGCTGGAGCATAAGATGGAAAAGGCCAGGATGACATTCCATTCCGGGATGGTCTACGGCAGGCGGGTCGTGGCCGTTGTTAGCGGGATAGGCAAGGTAAACGCAGGAATCTGCGCACAAATACTGGTAGACGATTTCAAGGTAAAAAGCATCGTGAACATCGGGATAGCAGGAGGGACAGGGGAAAACGTCATGCCTGGCGACATAGTCGTGGCAGACGACCTGGTCCAGCATGATATGGACACCACCGCTTTCGGCGATGAGCTTGGACAGGTGCCAAGGGTAGACACGTTCGCGTTCCCATGCGATGAGGAGCTGGTCAAAAAAGCCATAAAGGCCTGCGAGGAGATAAAGACGCACAACTGCTTCGTGGGAAGGATAGTCACAGGCGACCAGTTCATAAACCACACAGACAAGCTGAAGTGGCTCAACGAGAAGTTCGGGGCTATGGCTTGCGAGATGGAGGGTGGGAGCATCGCACAGGTATGCTACCTCAACGATGTGCCTTTCGTCATAATCAGGTCAATATCGGACAACGGGAACATAGGGATACACATGGACTACGAGGTGTTCAAGCCTATAGCCATAGAGAATTCGACCAGGATACTCGTTTCCATGCTGAGGGATAAATAGCGCCGGAGGGATAAGATGGAAATCATTATAATAATTGCTGGAATCTTTCTGGACAGGATCACGAAGATCTGGGCTGCATCTTCGCTTTTGAAGAACGGCGACATTGTGGTCATAAAGGGGTTCTTCAGCCTTTCATACCTGGAAAACAGGGGTGCGGCCTTCGGAATATTCCAGAACAGGGTATACCTGCTTGCGGCCGTTACGATGATCGTCCTGGCAGGGATGGTATACTACATCCTCAGGCACAAGCCTCAGTCAAAGCTGCTCAGGATAAGCTTCGCCCTCATCGTAGGAGGGGGCCTTGGCAACCTTTACGACAGGCTGATCTACAACTATGTGGTGGATTTCATCATGTTCCACTACAAGGACGCTTACTACTTCCCGTCATTCAACGTGGCGGACATGATGCTGGTTACGGGTACCGGGCTCCTGCTACTGTACCTTATAAAGGAAGAAACAAAAGAAGGAAAAGATGTGAATGATGGAAGAACAGGAAAAGATAGAGTTTAAAGTGGCAGAAATTGACGCGGGGACGAGGCTTGACAAGTACGTTTCCGCACTGCTTGAGGGCAAATCGAGGTCCTACATCCAGGGTATGATAGAGAAGGGCGGGGTACTCGTAAACGGGAGCATCAGGAAGAGCAACTACCCGGTGAGGGAGGGGGATGCGGTAAGCGTGACGATCCCCGAGCCTGAGGAGCTCGGCGTGAAGCCCGAGAAAATCCCGCTGGAGATCCTCTACGAGGATTCGGACCTGGTGGTTGTCAACAAGAAGCAGGGCATGGTGGTGCACCCGGCATCCGGAGTGTACAGCGGAACACTCGTCAATGCACTGCTGGAGCACTGCACCGATCTTTCCGGGATAAACGGCGTGCTAAGGCCCGGCATAGTGCACAGGATAGATAAGGACACCTCGGGAATACTCGTCATTGCGAAGAACGACCACGCCCACAACATCCTTGCAGAGCAGCTCAAGGAGCATTCCATGACTAGGGTATACTACGCCCTGGTGGAGGGAATCGTCAAGCAGGATGAAGGCATCGTGGATGCCCCGCTTGGCAGGCATCCTGTAGAGAAGATCAAGATGGCCGTAGTTAAGGACGGAAGGCATGCGGTCACCCACTACAGGGTGATAAAGCGCTACAAGGCCCAGACCCTCGTGGAGTGTGTGCTAGAAACAGGCAGGACTCACCAGATAAGGGTACACTTGGCTCACATCGGGCATCCCGTGGTGGGGGATCCGGTTTACGGCCACAAGAAGCAGCGCTTCAAGCTGGAAGGGCAGCTGCTGCATGCGAAAAAGCTCGGCTTCATACACCCTTCAACAAAGGAATATGTGGAGTTCGAATCGCCGCTTCCAGAGCATTTTGAAAAGGTGCTCAACGTACTTGAAAATGAGTTGAAAAAAAGCTGACAGTATGCTAATATTATTTGTGGCTAAATATAAATCCTTTAATTGATCCAGTGAGGTCCTAAGGAAATGTTAGATGCGTGCGCGCAAACTCTGGTTTCTAACGTCTTGCTTGGGCAGGGCGTTTTTTTAATGGAAATAATGACATTAATTTATTGGGGGGATTATCGATTGGAACTCAAAGCTGTTATCCTTGACGAACAAGGCATAAAGAGGACGCTTACAAGAATTTCTCATGAAATAATCGAAAAGAACAAAGGCACGGAGGATATCGTCTTCGTGGGAATCAAAAGGGGAGGGGTTCCCCTGGCCCACAGGCTGGCTGAGAACATATCGAAGATAGAGGGAGTGAAGATCCCGGTTGGCAGCGTGGACATAACAAGGTACAGGGACGACAAGAAGAAGCCTGCTGACAGTGGCGACCTTGAAGCAGCTGTAAGCGGAGTTAACGTGGAGGGCAAGAAGGTCGTGCTAGTAGACGATGTAATGCACACGGGCAGGACCGCAAGGGCAGCTATGGAAGCGGTCATCCATGCGGGCAGGCCGCAGATGATCCAGCTGGCCACTCTCGTTGACAGGGGGCACAGGGAGCTTCCCATAAGACCCGACTACGTGGGAAAGAACATCCCTACTTCCAAGGATGAAGTTATTATGGTCGAGCTAAGAGAGATCGACGAAGCGGACTCAGTTAAAATCTATGAAACAAGATAACCAAAAATAAAGATTCACGGGGGGAAATTATGAAAAATTATATCGATGTCGAGGAGAGGGTCTCTATAGCTAAGACCATCCCTCTAAGCTTCCAGCACCTTTTCGCAATGGTCGGCGCTACAATACTAGTGCCTATACTGACAGGCATGAGCCCGTCAATAGCCTTATTCTGCAGTGGCTGCGGAACACTGCTTTACATACTTTGCACGAAAGCCAAGCTGCCTGCATACATAGGCTCGTCCTTCGCGTTCATAGGGCCAATGATAGTCGCTTCGAGCACCTACGGCCCTCAGGCCATGCTCTCAGGAGTAATAGGAGCCGGAACCGTCTACATTATCGTTGCGCTCATCATAAGCCGCTTCGGAATAGGCTGGCTTCAGAAGGCGCTCCCGCCTGTCGTGGTGGGCTCCATTGTCATCGTAATCGGACTTGCCCTTGCCGGTGTTGCAATAAACTGGGCAGGACTCAACGCAAGCTTCACGACAGACGCAATGGCCAACGTGCCGAGATGGGCATGGATATTCGTATCGGTTCTTACGCTCACGGTAGGTATCCTCGGCAGCATGTACTTCAAGGGCTTCCTCGGAGTTATTCCAATACTCATAGCCATGATAACGGGCTACATAGCTTCCATAATTCTGGGGATCATACCTCAGTCCGCTCTCCAGGCAATAGCTGGTGCGCCGCTGTTCAGGCTGCCGCCTTTTGTAACTCCTGTACTTAACTGGAACGCCATACTTCTAATGGCGCCTGTATCCTTCGTAACACTGGCCGAGCACATAGGGCACGTATACGTAACCAACAACGTCGTAGGAAGGGACTTCACCAAGGAGCCGGGGCTCCACAGGTCGATCCTCGGAGACGGCGTAGCGACAATATTCGCGGGCTTAGTAGGAGGTCCTCCAAACACGACATACGGGGAGAACATCGGCGTAATGGCCATAACCAAGGTTTATAGCGTATGGGTCATCGGAGGCGCAGGCATCCTGGCAATAGTGCTTTCGTTCATTGGGCCTGTCGCAACCGTCATCGAGAACATGCCTATGCCTGTCATGGGAGGAATAAGCATACTCCTCTTCGGAATAATAGCATCATCAGGTTTCAGGGTTTTCGTCGAGGACAAGGTGGACTTCGGAACAAAGAAAAACCTGATACTCTGTTCAGTTATAATCGTGCTCGGAATAGGCGGAGCTGCGATCAACTTCAAGTTCATGGGATCAAGCGTAGATATATCAGGCGTCGCGCTGGCAACGCTGGTAGGCATTTTCCTCAACCTGATCCTTCCTGAAAAAAGCAGGAGCGAGAGACAGGATAACGTTGCAGATATTTAATATTTATCTGCTCTCATATAAAATTTAAGATCTGAAAAGAAGGATTGCCTCAGCATCATTTGATGCTGAGGCAATCCTTCTTTATTAAACAAAAGATACCTTCCGGTATTATGGCTGCTTATCTAGAAACTTTCTGGTATGTACCACTGGATGAAGAGGACGAGGAGGAGTTTGAGAAGAAACTCAAAAAGCACGGGAGCTCTAACAGCTCAGCCGCATACATGAGCAGTTTTTACCCCCATTGAAGCAGGAAATCCTGCGCAGCCGGGACAGGCTTTTCGACAACTCCTATTCCCTTTCGGATATGAAGCAGGGGAAAATATGGGAAATCCGTAAGGAATGGGTAAAGAGGGTAATATAATATGCAAAAACAGAATCAGCAATCGCAGGGAAATTATTCCTGTGTTTGCTGATTTTGTTTGCTACGGGCATGGGTTTCTATATATAATTAGATTAAGAATTAATTAGTGTGTTGATCTGCACAGAAACGACGGTGAAGAATGGATTTGGAACTTATAATATTAACTGCATTGGTTACTGTTGTGCTCGGTTTTTTGTGTTGTAGCGGATTCTATTTTGCTTTCAAGAAATACGAAAAAAATGAAGAAGGCGAATTCAACCCGATTGAATTTGGCCTTGCAGCATGGGATTTTTGGATTTTTGATGCAATCCTGTTCATTTTCAACGTGATTCTCTGGATTTCGGAAAAGATTTTCCCTAGAAAGATGCATATTGCCCTGGTAAGGATGATAGCTTTTATTGTAGGATTGTCTTTCCTCCTGCTGATTTGTTTTCTATGGCTGCTCGCTCTCGATACGGGTGCAATGGTGAAGTGAAAATTAACAAAAAAGGGATGCCATACAAGAATAATAAAGAATATATTGTTACTTTGATCATTTTTGACTATATACTCCTTGTGCTACCGTATAAACTTAAAAAATGGAGGGATAGCGATGAAGTTTAGGAAAAAAGATTATGTCATCTTCTATGCAGTCTTAGTGCTGGTTTTCGTATTAAACCTGATGAGTCCACTGAAATTCCAGCATATTATCTCGATTCTCATCGGAGCTGTACTGCCTGCATTGATACTGGGCACGATATCAAACCTTCTAATCAGAAGGAGATAGGCGATGTATGGGTTGAGAAAAATAGCTTTGCTTTTTATTGCAACGCTGATTATTTTCATGGGCTGCTCAAATATGGACGTCACCAGACACAACTACATTTTTAGAGGCGAAAGCGAGCTTTGGACTGCTGAATATAAGGTGGACGGGACCGATTCATGGAGCAAAGTTGACGGTAAACTTCACTACGAAAGCGAAGCAACGAAGGTGCTCACTGTAATCTATAAAGGGGATGTATCTGAGCTGTATTCTGTGAAATATTTGGAGATATCATACGACACCGGTACCGGAGGCGGAAAGCTTACCGAGGATCATGACAACGATGCACCTTTGAGCCAGAAGGTGTTCACGTTCAGGTCAGAAGGAAAGGGAGAGCTGATGCCAGATAAGGATGAGGCAATTAAGGTGACGATTAACCTTGACGGAGATGTGCAGACAATCGATTTGAAGAATGTGAACTGATTTTGATGGATTTCATAAAATTAAGGACAGGATGGGTAATATGAGCTTTTGGAAAATAATACTTAACATTTTTATAGTATCTATGACAGTGTTCATTTTAGGATATGTGTTCAACCTGTATTTTGCCATAGGGTATCTTATGATTCTCATTGTCCATGAAGCTGGACATTACGCTGCGGCAAGATATTTGAAAATCAAGGTTTCTTTCGGAGGATTTACTCCCTTTGGAGCATATATAACCCATGAGAATATCGAGAACTGCAGGGAGAACGCTGTCGTTGCAATTTCAGGTCCTGTGTTCGGGAGTGTTCTGGGGATTGCTTTTTATTCGATCTATTTTTTTACATATGACACTACGTTCCTAATATTGTGTTTTGCTTCTGTGATAATCAACCTGTTGAACCTGATACCTGTAAGACCTCTTGACGGTGGGCATATCGCAGAAGCGATATCGCCTAAGATGTGCTATATTGGGCTTCCTTTTTTGCTGTACATGTTCATATCGGCAGAAAGAATGAAAGGTAAATTGATAACAGGCATAGTTTTGATTGTTGGCATTTACCAAACATATAATTTCACGAAGAAACATAAAGCTGATCCATATTTCAGTATAGATGAACGCAGCAGGAAAAAGTTCATAGCATCATATGTTCTGCTGGTAATATCTTTAACGCTCAGTGCAGTTTTCTTTGGCACCACGTTCAGATTTGATGAAATGCTCGCGAGTATAAGTAAATTTTAGGCAGTGATTGCCGTTTTCTGCGATTTTATTATTGGGGGTGTAAAATGTCGATTAAAGTTACTCTCATAAATTTGATGTTTTTTGGTGTAGGAATATGATCAGCAAAATATCTGAATTATTTTCCAAGGCACCTTTCCCAGCGATAATGACGATAATATCTTTTTTTGCATTTGTAAGGATATATTTTGTTTTGATTACAACATCGGTAGAGCCAAAATATCTTGAAGGTCTGATATTCCTTGTGCCATTTGCCTGCTTTGGAATAATGACTTTTTTAGGTGCGAAAGAAAGATACAAAATTGCTTCTTCACCAGTAAGTACATGCTTGGTAATTATCATCTTAGGTTTTTTTATGCTCTTTGCACTCATTGTAATATCGTTCGATACCGCAACAACAGAAACAAAGGACGCTGGCAAGTACCAAAGAGTTTTACAGTTGAGTGATTATCCCGATAATGAATTGATAAAATGTTTTCCAAGTGAAATCCCTAATAATGCAAAAGATATTGTGTTTCAATACAATCCTGCATTCTTGCAGGGGGGTGAAGTATTCCTTTTGAAATTTGCAACTGATATTGAATCAATAGAGAACTATAGCAAAGAATTTTCTCTAAACTCAAAATGGGTAGGGAAACCAAACGATAGCGAAGCAGGCGAAAATGGTATTTGTACAGGGATGTTTGACAATCTTGGTTATACAGATTTGCCAGAAGACTTCGTAATATATTTGATTGACAGCAAAGCTTACAAACCGAATGATTGGAATCATGGCGTCATAACACTTGTCGCTATAAGCAAACAGCGAAAAGAAATAATATATTTTGCAGAAAGCTGGTAAGACAATTTGTCAGAAGAGAATCAATTTATGATGGAGATATGGGGGAGGATGCAATGCTATATTACATTGAAAATACCGTTCAATACTATATGTACGAGGCATTGCTTCGGCTGGCACAAAAATATTGCTTGGAATTCCTCTTGGTTCTGAGGACATCATTAAGGCAGGGGAGTAATGTCGAAAATATTCTTGCAGAACTGAAACCCTACCTGACATATGAAGATTACGACAGCAGCTGGCCCGGAACAGAGATCACGGGCTTTGCTGAGATCAATCACTACAAGATGAACGATGAAACAATAAGCATCCTGAGAAAATATTCTTCGGGATTGAAAAGCTGGATGCTTCCCGTTCTTCCGGAAGACCTGTGCTTCATGAAAGACAAGGATACGGCATGGATGATCAGCACAACCCATGAAGGGGAGTTCTACTTCGTCGATCCGAGTCAGGAAGAGCTGGAGGAATTAAAGCAAATAGGGATCAAAGTGAAAAGTGCGGGTGTGGACTGATCTACAAGATCAATTCATCAACCGCACTTCTGATTTTTAAGCTATCAGCATCCTTAATCCACTGTTCCTCAATAGGAGCACAACTGCATGTCCTTTCAGGGCTTTTCAGGTAATGGTATATTATATGAGCTTCATCTATCTCATCCTTACCGATACTGCCGGTACATTTCATCGCATCGCCGAAACATGACAGGATATTTCTTTGAAGTTCTTTCCTGATTTTTTCAGAATCCATGCTGTTGAGGTCGTATTTTTCGCTGAAAAGCAGCTTGTTGTACCGCACCAGGAATATTTTAATTTCACTGTCGTTCAGGAAGTCGGCAACTGCAAAATTTATATTGGTTTGTGCGAATTCCAGCATTTTTGCAGTGCCTGTTAAATGGGAAACCGCCCTTATATAGTCCCTGTATTTGGCTGCTTTCTCAAAATCAAAGTTTTCAGCGCTCGCATTCATTTCCTGCTTCATTTCTTCAATAATGGTCTGATCAGCGCCGCTCAGCAGGCCTTTCACTTTTTCAAGAAGGTCAAGGTACTGCTCCTGTGAAGCTTCATACGTGCACATTCCCAGGCACAAGCCCATGGAATACCTAAGGCAGCCCGAAGACTTTCCGCTGCTGTAATTGCACAATATCCGGCAGTGATCTTTTATTCCGCAAAGGGCTCTTTCAACGGTATTCCTGCTGGTGTAAGGTCCGAAACAAAGCTTTCCTTGGTCACTGACCGGTTCCATGCAGATTTCGATACCCGGGTATTTTTCGTCCATGTTAATGCAGACGTAGCAGTAACCCTTAGGGCTTTTCATCTGCCGGTTGTACGTAGGTTTGATCTCCTTTATCAGCTTGTTTTCAAGCAGCAGGGCTTCGAATTCCGTATCTGTCAGCTGATAGTCAAAGTCCTTCAGGTTCTTTACCAGCTTCAACACCTTGGGTGAGTGAGATTTCGAATTTATGAAATAGGAGCCCACCCTGTTCCTCAGGTTTTTGGATTTGCCCACATAGATTACGCTGCCAAGCGAATCCTTCATGAGATACACGCCTGGTGAGGCGGGGAGGTTTTTGATCTTCTCTTTGATATCCATAAGCTATGATCTCCTGTGTTTTCAACTACCATAACAATACCACAAATCATCACGAATAGCAGTCAATTTTCCAACAACACTTAATGCGAACATTCATTGAGGCCCCTGAATACGCAGCGGGACAGCAAGAGAGCGCCGTGCTTTACCCGCATGGCGCCCGATGAAATTTATTTCTGCACCAGCTCAGGCTTCACAGGATCCACGTAAACTGTTTTGTTGGTCCTGTAGATGACCATGCCCGGCTTCGCACCGTTTGGCTTGTGAACGTTCTTTACCTCCGTGTAGTCCACGGGAACCTTCGTAGAGTCCTTCGCCTTGCTGTAGTAGCCGGCGAGCAGCGCGGCTTCAAGCAGAGTCCTTTCGGGAGGAGGGCCGAAATGCTTTATTATGACGTGGGATCCAGGGATGTTCTTCGTGTGGAGCCAGGTGTCGTGCTTCTCGGCAAACTTCAGGGTCAGGTAGTCGTTCTGGATGTTGTTCTTGCCTACGTAGATGTCTACGCCGTCGCTGGAAACGAAATGCATAGGCTTGGTAGGCTTCGGTTTCTTCCCGGTCTCCTTCCTGAACCTGATGTATCCAGTCTCGGTCAGCTCCTTCTTTATGTCCTCAATCTCCTCGTAGCTCTCCGCGTTGTTTATGTTCGTCAGCACGGACTGCAGGTATTCGTACTCCCTCTCCGCGTTCTCGATCTGTATCTTCGAAGCCTCCTCGGACTTCTTCATCTTGTTGTACTTCTTGAAATAGAACTGGGTGTTCTCGGAAGGCGTCTTGTCCTTGTCCAGCTTTATGGTGACCGTTTCCGCGTTCTCGCTGTAATAGTTGACTACCTCGATCTCGCTGTCGCCCTTCTTGATCCTGTATATGTTCGCAGTGAGGAGCTCACCCAGGATCTTGTAATCGTCCTTCTTCCTGCATTCGGCGAGCGTATCCTCAAGAAGCTTTATCTTCTTGGCGCACCTGTCCAGGTTTACGTTGATAAGCTTCTGCAGGTCTGAGCTCCTGTTCTTCAGGCGGTCTGCCCTGTCCTTCTCATAGTAGAACCTCTCCACAAGCTCTGAGCCGGAGCCGAATATGGTCTCCTTGAGGCCCTCAAGGCTATGCAGCCTCTCGCAGTAGAACTCCTTGACGCCCTCGTCGCTTTCGTATAGTGCGAAGGTGAAATCTCCGTCCTTGATCCTGCCGAAGAATCCGGTAGCGAAGCTGCAGACCTCTTCCAGGTTTCCTGCGCTCAATTCTATGCCCGCCTTATCCAGCCTGAAGGACAGCTCCTTCGAGAGGGGCCTGCTTATTCCGGTAAAGACGTTCGAAAAGAAGCCTGTGTTGAAGGCGACGCTGTTATCAGCTGCATAGCTGTTCAGTTCATCGCAGCTGAAGCCTAGCGGGCTCAGCTTCCCTGATTCCGGCGGAAAAACGTACTTCGTCCCGGGAAGGAGGCTCCTCATCGTGTTCATGTCGAAGGATATGTGCTTAATGCAGTCCATGACGATGTTGTCCCTCTGCCTGATGAGCGTGATGTTGCTGTGCTTGCCCATGATCTCCACCGCCAGGGTGTAGACGCTGTCGTAGCCGAGCTCGTCCATGCTCTGGAAGTCGATGAATATGACCCTGTCGGTGTCGAGCTGCCTTATGTCGAGGATCCTGGCGCCAACGAGGTATTTCCTGAGGACCATGCAGAACATCGGAGGTACCTGAGGGTTCGTCTTGGAGATCCCCGTTATGTAGAGCTTCGGGTAGACGGCGCTCGCGCTGAGTGAAAGCTTGTGGGCGGACCTGCCGTTCTTCACGGTAAGGACGACCTCGTCCTTCTCAGGCTGGTTGACCTTCTCCACCCTTCCGCCTATTATCGTGTTTTTCAGTTCTGTAACCAGGCTGTATATAAATATTCCATCAAATGCCATGCTATTCATCCTCTCAAGCGTTTCTCAAAATGATTGTACATGTCTAGTATACCATTTATACAACACGATAAAAAGTTCGAATAAACCGTTGCTTTTGGTTGATAAAAGAGGCCTCAAGTAATATACTTATTCTAAGGAAGATTTTACAAATTGATGGAAAGAGGTATGGCTATGAAATTCACAAAATTACAGGGAACTGGAAATGATTTTGTTGTTATAGATGACAGGGAAAACAGCTTCGCGGGAAGGGAAGGGGAGCTAGCCGCAAAGCTTTGCGACAGGCATTTCTCAATCGGAGCCGACGGCATCCTTATAGTAAGGGACAGCGGCAGGGCCCAGACCCAGATGGTGATAATCAACGCGGACGGCTCCTACGCTTCCATGTGCGGAAACGGGCTCAGGTGCTTCGTCAAGTATGTGTGCGACGAGGGGATAGTACCGGGAGACAGCATAACGGTGGAGACCGGAGACGGCGTTAAGACTGCAGAGGTTTTCAGGGAGAACGGCAAGGTCAAGGAAGTCAGGATAGACATGGGCTCGCCGTCCTTCGCGCCTGAGGCGTACTTCGGAGATTCCTCAAACGAGATAGTCGACAGGGAGCTTGCCGAAAACGGCAGGACCTACAGGATAACTACGATGCAGATGGGGGTGCCCCACACGGTGATCTTCGGAAAGCTGGACAGCTTCGACGTTGCGGAAGGAAGGGCGATAGAGAAGAACCCTCTCTTCAAAAAAGGCACCAACGTCAACTTCTGCGAGGTAGTCGACAGGGGCACGGTGAAGGTAAAAACCTGGGAGAGGGGAGCTGGCCCGACTCTCGCCTGCGGAACAGGAAGCTGCGCCTGCGTCGTGGCAGCCAACAGGCTGGGACTAACAGACAGCAGGGTCAGGGTGCATGTGCCGGGCGGCGTTCTCTTCATCGAGATCGAGGGATCCAGCGTCTTCATGACAGGCCCGGCCGAGCTCAGCTTCAAGGGGGAAGTCGATATCTGATGAAAAAGAGGTGTTTAGCTAGGAATGCAGCTGCGCTGGTCTTGGCTATTTCGCTGATGACAGCGTGCAGCAGCTCTGTTAAGGAAACGGCTGTTTCCGGTCCGTTTCCAAAGTACACTGAGGTTACGGCGGTCGAAAGCTTGGGAAGCGGCTATTCTGACGTTTACAGCGTTGAAGACGGGAACCTCTATAAGATAGGAAGCAAGATAGGATACGTGACGGAGATGCAGAGGAGCAGCAAGGGGGATGTGATCGCTCAGCTCGTGAGGACATCCAAGGGGCAGAACCTCGAGGGCAACGTCATCAGGATATACAGGAACGGCAGGCTGATGACCGTTGATGACTTCTTCTCGGCCTCGGACATAAAGATGAACGCATCCGGGACAAGGCTGGCGTACAGGTCCTACAGCAAGGATTCCCTGGACAGCGTCCAGAAGCTCAAGGTATTCGACCTTGAGACGAAGGAATGGTCTGAAATCAAAAGCGACGTAAGGATTTCCGGCAGCGTATACTGCTGGATAGACGACGAAAACCTGCTATACTACGGCTCCAACCAGAAAACGGGAGGAACCGCGAAGATATACAAGTACAACACAGCCACAGGCAAGGAGGAGGTCTACCTCGACAACCTCAAAGGGTTCTGCATGAAGATGATACCTGCCGAAGGCGGCATAGCGTACTTCGAAACAACGGGTACGGAATCAAGCCTCCGCTTCGTTGATTCCGGCACAGACAGAACAGTAGCTTCTGACATTTCCGATCTGTACAGCGCCGTATACAGCCCTGGAACAAAGGAGATATACCTGTCAGGCGTGATGGCTGGAGATACGGAAGACGCGCTGTACATAGTGGACCTGGAGGGAGCTGAAGGGCTTAAACGCGTAAACTACGATTTCCCCAAGCTGGTAGGGTCGGATTCGACACTCACTCTCGACAAAGCAGGACACCTGTACTTCACAGGAATCCTGGAGGGTAAAGCGGCAGGGGAGCTTGACGTATTCAGCTATGACCAAGGGAGCAGAACAGTGAGCCTACTTTCATCCGAGAGCGGATATTACAGGCTGTACCAGTGATAAGGCCGGGTTGAGGTTGAACAATTGGCAATAAAATGATATACTCAGTAACGGGTGTATATACACCTGTATACTGTGAATAAACGCCATGTGCATTTAAATACTGCTAAAATCCTGAAGGGTGGGTTTGAAAAATGAACTATAAAGAAGAGATCCTTAGGCTAAAAAAAGAAAAAAAGGCCAGAATACTGGCACACTATTATCAGCTGCCTGAAATCCAGGAGATTGCCGACGACGTGGGCGATTCCTACCATCTGAGCGTCATAGCCAGCCAGTGCGAAGAGCAGCTCATCGTTTTCTGCGGGGTGAAATTCATGGCAGAAAGCGCAAAGATACTGTCTCCGGAAAAGACCGTTCTTCTTCCGGTTCTCGATGCCGGATGCCCTATGGCGGACATGGCAGACGCGGAAGGAGTTCAGAAGCTGAAGGAGGAGCATCCTGATGCGCTGGTGGTCTGCTACATCAACTCGACAACTGAAGTCAAGGCACTCTGCGATGTTTCGGTAACATCGTCATCTGCCGAGAGGATATTCGGGAACATCGACAACAAGAAGATAATATTCCTTCCGGATAAAAACCTGGGACAGTACCTGGCAGACAAGTTTCCTGAGAAGGAATTCATACTCTGGCCGGGCTTCTGCGTGACCCACGCAAGAGTCACCGCCGAGGACGTTCTTGATCTCAAGAGGCTGCATCCGGATGCGGAGGTGATAGCCCATCCTGAATGCGAGCCTGAGGTATGCGCCCTTGCAGACTACGTGGGAAGCACAAGCGGCATACTCAAGCATGCGACAGACAGCAGCAAGAAGGAGTTCATAGTAGTTACAGAGGAAGGCATCCTTTACGAAATGGAGAAGCAGAACCCTGGCAAGAAATTCTTCGTGCCTTGCGGCTCGATGGTATGCCAGAACATGAAGAAAACAAAGCTTGAGGACGTATACAACAGCCTGCTTAAAGAGCAGTACAAGATCGAGATAGACGAAGAGCTAAGGCAGAAAGCATACAGATCGCTTCTCAACATGCACAAGCTCTCGGAGAAAAAGTCATGAATAGGTACGAAGCGGATGTCCTGATAGCGGGATCAGGTGTAGCGGGACTTTACTGCGCGCTTCATCTGAGAAGCGACCTCAGGATTCTTGTCCTGTCAAAGTCAAAGCTGACTGAGACGAACACCTACCTTGCACAGGGAGGCATCTCAACCGCCCTGAACGAAGAGGACATACCGCTTTTCATAGAAGACACACTTAAGGCCGGGGACTACGAAAACACTAGGAACGCTGTCGAAATCCTGGTGAAGGAATCGATAGAAAACATTGAGGAGCTCATAAAGTACGGTCTGGAGCTCGACAGGCACAACTCCGAGCTTGACTACACGCGGGAGGGTGCGCACAGCGTCTTCAGGATTGTGCACCAGAAGGACGAGACAGGCAAGGCTGTGGCCGAAACGCTCATAGCTGAAGCGAAGAAAAGAAAGAACATCGAGTTCTGGGAGTACGCCAGGATAGTCGACGTCATGAAAAAGGACGGCAGATGCATCGGAGGCGTCGTCGTCAAGGAAGATGAGACGATAGAGGTTGCGGCGAAGGATGTTGTCCTTGCGACCGGCGGCGTCGGAGGCCTCTTCAAGAAATCCACAAACCAGAGGACCCTCACCGGGGACGGGGTGGCGATAGCGATCAAAAACGGGATCGAGCTTAAGGATGCCGGCTATGTCCAGTTCCACCCTACAGTGCTCGACAAGGGCAAGGAAAACGAGAGAAGGTTCCTTATATCCGAATCTCTAAGGGGCGAGGGAGCCATACTCGTAAACTCTAAGGGGGAGCGCTTCGTAAACGAGCTTCTTCCAAGGGACGAGGTCACGGAGGCGATCGAGAAGGAGCTTGAGAAATCAGGTGAGAAATGCGTCTACCTGGACATCTCCCACCTGGGCAGCGATTTCGTTAAGAACAGGTTCCCTGCCATATACAAGGAGTGCCTCGAATCAGGCATTGACATAACCAAAGACAGGGTGCCCGTATCTCCTGCGCAGCACTACTACATGGGAGGTATAAAGGTAGACCTCTACGGAAAGACCTCTATGGAAAACCTGTACGCACTGGGCGAAACCGCTTGCACGGGAGTTCACGGCAAGAACAGGCTTGCTTCGAACTCGCTGCTGGAGGGGCTGGTTTTCTCAAGAAGGGCGGCTCAATGCATCAACGAAACAGCAGACGGCATAAAAATTGAGCGGGAAGCTGGGAGCTACACACTGGAATTAGACAAGA
This sequence comes from Clostridium sp. UBA699, assembly GCA_002298915.1. Lineage (GTDB taxonomy): Bacteria > Bacillota > Clostridia > Clostridiales > Clostridiaceae > UBA699. The sequence goes on along the minus strand of DBML01000016.1, from coordinate 86,128 downwards.
AAGCCGTCATAAAAGAACTGAAGGGGAGCGGTGGTAAACTTGATGATGAATTATTTAGTGATTGATGAGATAATCAGGAACGCACTGAACGAGGACATCCCAAGCGAGGACATCAGCACCAACTCCGTCATAGGCGAGGATTCCATCTGCAGGGCCGAGCTGCTTTCAAAGGACACAGGAGTCCTGGCTGGCCTTGATGTTTTCAAGAGGGTTTTCGACCTTCTGGGCGGAGTCGAAGTGGAGCTTTTCAAATCCGACGGCGACAGAGTTGAGCCTAAGGTGATAATAGCAAAGCTCAGCGGCAGCACCAGGAACATACTCAAAGGGGAGAGGACGGCGCTCAACATCCTCCAGAGGATGAGCGGGATAGCAACGGTTACCAGAGCTTACTGCGACGCTATCGAAGGCACAGGCGCCAAGCTTCTAGATACGAGGAAGACCATGCCAGGCCTGCGCATACTCGACAAGTACGCCGTGACTGTGGGAGGCGGATGCAACCATCGATTCAACCTGTCGGACGGGGTGATGCTGAAGGACAACCACATCAGCGCTGCTGGCGGGATAATCCCTGCTGTGGCCGCTGCAAGGAGGAACTGCTCCTTTGTGAGGAAGATCGAGGTCGAGACGGAGAGCATAGACATGGTCATGCAGGCACTTGAAGCGGGGGCTGACATCATTATGCTCGACAACATGGACGTGGAGACGATGAAAAAGGCTGTTGGGATCATTGGTGGAAGGGCGATCACCGAAGCTTCGGGGAACGTGACGCTGGAGACCATAAAGGCGATAGCTGAGAGCGGGGTAGACTACATCTCCTCAGGTTCACTTACACATTCCGTGAAGGCAATGGACATAAGCCTTAAGAACCTGGTGCTCCTGCCGGCAGCGGCAAGGCAGTACCAGAAGCTTTAGAAATATAGTATTATTGTATAAAAGCGCTATGTATCAACAAACATAGCGCTTTTCGCACGCTTAATATTCAAAAACTTAGCAAGTGGTGGTATACTTGAAAAAGAAGTGTTTGCAATATTCCAACAAAACAGAGGAAGGGGACTTGAATTTGGACAACAATTCAGCAATTAGAACGTTAACATTGTACGGGAACTCCCTCAAGAAATTGTACAAATATCTCCCGGAGGACGGCATCAAAGCTGTTCCGGAAGCGGCGTCAGACGTGCCCGTTTATGATCTTGAAGTGATTATAGGGGAGGTTGAATTCAAAGGGAAGGACGACAGCTCTTCGATCGTCATAAGCAGCTCGAACAGGAGCTACGAGCAGGACGATGTGGCCGAACTCCAGAAGCTAGCAAGCAAATGCTACACATATCCGTTCGGCGATATCGGCTTTACTTTTGTGCTGAACATCGAAAGCGGCAGCACAGAAGAAGCGGCTCTGCAGGAACTGCTGGTGAAGCACAGGATGGAACACCCAAGAACGGGCCAGGATCCGGAAGGAAGGGTCGAACTGACGATCAGCGACGTCAAGGACTTTTCAAAACCAACCTTCGTGGATTTTGTCCTCGAACTTCAAACGTTGGCGCAATAATCGGATATAAAACTTAAGGGAACCCGCTTGGGTTCCCTCTTCTTATGAGAGCAAAAGGGTATGCGAGAAAATGCGCATACCCTTTTTCAAGCTATCCTTAAATTATGACTGCCAAGAAGCTTATTGATATCCTCATACCAGTGCTGGTTCGAAGCTTCATGTGTCTAATCCGCCTTCCTCATTTTCTTGAGATGGTAGGCCACCTTGTAGTATTCCATGTCGTAGCCGCATTCCTTAAGCCTGTTTGATATCTTCCTCGGTCCGAGGCCTTTGGAGCTCAGCTCTGCTATCATGCTCTCCACCCTTTTAGTCGGTACGGTCACGGATTTCTCGGATTTGGAACCGGCCAGCTCGAAGGGGAGGTGCTCCAGCTTCACCAGAGTCACTATGTCCTCAACCTCCTGGATTTCGGATATAAGCGGAGAGGCTGCGTCTATGCTTAGGTTGATGACATCGCGCATCTGCCTTATGTTTCTAGGGTAATCCGCTTTGAGCAGCGCTTCTCTGCATGCGTCCGTAAGGACCACCCTGTAGTTTATCTTGTGGTGATGCTTCACGGCGTCCTCGTACTTCCTGATGAAGTGGTCCAGGAGGTCGGCTTTTTCATCCAAGCTCCTGTCCGCAAGGGAAGGCAGCACGAGCTCGTACTGTGCAAGCCTCTGGTAGAGCTCAGGCAGAAGCTCGTCCTTAAGGTTCTTCGTGGATGCAGCTATGATTATTACGTCGACGCTTATCTCCTTAACGCCTCCGATCCTCCTGACCTTCCCGGACTCCACCGCCTTCAGGAGCAGGTTCTGGTAGTTCTCAAGGGCGTGGGCTTCGTCAAGGAAAAGTATTCCGCCGCTTGCCTGCTCAAGTAGACCCTTCTTCTGCTTTGAACCCGTGTAGGCTCCCTGCTCGGAGCCGAATATCTCAACGGCGGCAATGTCAGAGTTCGTGTACTGCGCGCAGTTTATCTCCACGAAGGGGGCGTTCCTGTCAAGGGCCCCGACGTTCACAGCATAGTTATGGATCATCTTTGCCAGCATCGTCTTGCCCGTGCCGGACTCACCTATGATAATCGAATGCCTTGGGCCGGCCAGGGAGGCAACGGTCCTTTTGGCGGAAACCAGCACCTTCTCCAGCGAGCCCTCTTTTCCGATAATGGACATGGGGTCAGCCTCAACGGAGCTAAGCGCCAGCTGCAGCTCCAGGGCTTTAATCTTCTTGTTGAGGGAATCGACGTCGTTGACATCCTTGAATATGGAATAGGCGCCTTCAAGCTTTCCGTCGATGAAGATGGGGTAGGAGTTAACCACATATTTCTTGTTTCCTATATAGTGGATTTTCTTGTCGTGGATAGGCTTTCCGTCCTCAAGCACAGAAAGCAGAACCGCCTTCGGGTAGAAGTCGGAGATAGCCCTTCCTATCATATCCTCCAGGGGTTTTCCTGCGTAATCGGTAGACATCCTGTTCGCGAAAACTATCCTGCCCTCCCGGTCAACGACGTTCAAGCCGTCGTTAGAATTGTCGAGTATCTCGCTGAGAGTCCCGCTCTTCATCAGATCCCACAAGTCCATATTCTCACCTCTCACAAATTGTTCATTCTAACAATAATTCTAACACAATTTCTAACAAAACTGTATACACTGCTGCCGGAAAAGCCTGAAAAATCACAAATCAATCCTGTGGCATGGTATTTGCTGTACATAATCGCATAAAAACTATTTAGGAGGAATCAAGATGTCAAAATTAACCGAGATACGCTGGCACGGCCGCGGCGGCCAGGGTGCCAAGACAGCATCGCTTCTTCTTGCTGACGCAGCCTTCAACACAGGAAGCTACGTTCAGGGCTTTCCTGAGTACGGCCCTGAAAGGATGGGCGCGCCGATAACGGCCTACAACAGGATAAGCACCGAAAAGATAACGGTGCATTCGAACATCTACGAGCCTGACTATGTTGTGGTTGTTGACGAGACTCTCCTCGAGTCCATAGACGTTACAGCCGGGCTAAAAGAGGAGGGAGCGATAATCGTCAACTCCGCTAAGACTCCGGACGAGATCAGAAAGCACCTGAGAGGTTACAGTGGCAAGGTATGCACCATAGACGCGGGAAAGATTTCCATGGAGACGCTGGGAAAGAACTTCCCCAACACCCCGATGCTGGGAGCAGTGGTAAAGGTTAGCGGCCTTATGGACGAGGATGCCTTCATTAGGGACATGGAAGCTTCCTTCAAGCACAAATTCGCAACGAAACCAGAGGTTGTCAAGGACAACATGAAGGCTCTGAAAAGATCAATGGAGGAGGTGCAGGGGTTATGATAACAAGGAAAGGGATAACTATAGACGAGAAAATAGCGTGGCAGGACATCACTCCAGGCGGAGTCATAACTGTCGCCGGAAGTGCCGAGAGCTTCAACACAGGCGACTGGAGGACCATGATCCCCGTGTTCAAGGCTGAAAAGTGCAAGCAGTGCCTTCTCTGCGCGCCTGTATGCCCGGACTGCTCCATACCTGTTAAGGACGGCAAGCGCGGCGAGTTCGACTACAAGCACTGCAAGGGCTGCGGCATCTGCGCGAAGGTTTGTCCGTTTGATGCCATTGATTTTATCAAGGAAGAAAAATAAGGGAGTGTGAACGATGGCTATTAGAGAAAGATTATCAGGCAACGAAGCTATAGCAATAGCTATGAAACAGATAAACCCGGATGTTATGGCGGCTTTTCCGATAACACCGTCAACCGAGATACCTCAGTACTTTTCGCAGTTCGTAGCGAACAACGAGGTGCAGACTGAGTTCGTGCCGGTTGAATCCGAGCACAGCGCCATGTCGGCATGCATAGGCTCGCAGGCAGCGGGCGCAAGGACCATGACAGCGACATCCTCCTGCGGGCTTGCGCTCATGTGGGAGGTGCTGTACGTAGCAGCGTCTGCAAGGCTGCCAATCACGATGGCCTGCGTAAACCGTACCCTGACAGGGCCTATAAACATAAACAACGACCATAGCGATTCCATGGGAGCAAGGGATTCAGGCTGGGTTCAGATATACAGTGAGAACAACCAGGAGGCCTACGACAACTTCATCCAGGCCATAAGGATAGGTGAGCATCCAGACGTAATGCTGCCTGTGATGGTATGCCAGGACGGCTTCATAACCAGCCACGCGGTAGAAAACATAGAGCTGATCGAGGATGACAAGGTCAAGGCTTTCGTGGGTGAGTACACTCCGGAGGACTACATGCTCAACGCAAAGAGGCCCATATCAATAGGACCTTACGACACTGCTGCCTACTACATTGAGCACAAGAGGCTCCAGGCAGAGGCCATGAAGAACGCGATGAAGGTCGCCCAGGACGTGGCGGATGAATTTGAGAAGATAAGCGGAAGGAAGTACGGCCTTTTCGAGGCATACAGGCTCGAAGATGCTGAAACCGCTCTAGTGCTTATAAACTCGACCGCTGGGACCGCTAAAGCTGTTATTGACTCAATGAGGGCCGAGGGCAGGAAGGTGGGGCTCCTGAAGATAAGGATGTTCAGGCCGTTCCCGATGGCTCAGATAGCGGAGGCCCTGAAGCATGTCAAAGCTATAGCCGTGATGGACAAGTGTGAAGGCTTCTCGGCAGCAGGCGGCCCTCTGTTTGCGGAGGTGAGGTCGGCACTCTACGATGCGGCTGAAAAACCGCTCGTGGTCAACTACATCTACGGCCTCGGCGGCAGGGATGTCAGGACAAACGACATCGAGACCGTATACAGTGCGCTTGACGAGATTGTCAAGAGCGGAACAGTAGCAGAAACATACAGATACCTGGGCGTCAGGGGATAGGGGGTGCGGTAAAATGGCATATAATTTCAAAGAAGAGATGAACAAAGAGGACAGGCTGACCGGCGGGCACAGGATGTGCGCGGGCTGCGGAGCGCCTGTTGCTGTCAGGGGAGTGTTGAGGGCCCTTAAGCCAGAGGACCATGCGGTCATAACAAGCGCAACAAGCTGCCTCGAGGTTTCCACAAACCTCTACCCTTACACTGCTTGGAAGGATTCCTTCATACACAACGCATTCGAGAACGCTGCTGCAACCTGCGGCGGTGTTGAGGCTGCATACAACGCTATGAAGAGGAAGGGCAGGCTTGACGAGACATACAAGTTCATAGCATTCGGTGGAGACGGAGGCACTTACGACATAGGCTTCCAGTCGCTGTCCGGAGCAATGGAGAGAGGACACGACATGGTCTACGTATGCTACGACAACGGAGCATACATGAACACAGGCATACAGAGGTCGTCGGCGACGCCTAGGTACGCAGACACGACTACGACACCTGTCGGTTCCTTCAGCGAAGGAAAGAAGCAGAACAGGAAGGACCTGACGCAGATAATTGCCGCGCACAACGTGCCATACGTCGCGCAGACTACTTTCGCAGGCAACTTCAAGGACCTTCACGAGAAGGCCGAGAAAGCTATCTACACACAGGGAGCTGCCTTCATGAACGTGCTGGCACCATGCCCAAGGGGATGGAGGTACGAGTCCGAAGACCTCATGGAGATCTGCAGGCTTGCGGTGGAGACATGCTACTGGCCGCTGTTCGAGGTTATCGACGGCGAGTGGAAGCTGAGCTACAAGCCTAAGAACAAGCTGCCTATTGAGGAGTTCCTTAAGCCGCAGGGGAGGTTCAAGCACCTTTTCAAGAAGGGCAACGAGCACCTGATTGCGGAGATTCAGGCTGATGTGGACAAGAAATGGAACGACCTTCTCAAGAGGTGCGGCGAAATATAGTATGAAAAAAAGAGGCTGCTGCAGAACTAATAATAATTAGAGCTGCAGCAGCCTCTTCAGCTACCATATATGCAAGAAGGTTTGAACTGCAATCGACACGGCTGCCACCGCGAACCAGCAGCAAAGCCCGAGGAATATAGGCCTTACACCGTTTTTGACGAGCTTCACGATGTTGGTGTTAAGGCCTATGGCCGCCATTGCCATAGTGATCATGAACTTGCCCAGCTCGACCAGGCCGCCAGAAACCTGTGAAGGGATCCCGGCAAAGGTGTTGACAACTGAAGCCAGCACGAACCAGAGAACGAACCAGGGGAATATCTTGGCGAAGCTGTAAGTGGCAGTGCTGCTCTCAGCCTTGCTTTTCCTCGCCGTGTATACGGCCAAAACCAGTGTTATGGGCACTATCATGAGTGTCCTGGTGAGCTTCACGATCGTGGCAAAGGCAAGAGCCGTGTTGTTGCCGGCGGCCGTGCTCCAGGCTGTGGCTGCGGCCACCACCGACGAGGTGTCGTTCACCGCGGTGCCAGCCCACATGCCGAAGCCGGTGTCGCTCATCTGCAGCAGGTGGCCGAGGGCAGGGAATATGAAGACAGCTATTATGTTGAAAAGGAATATGGTGGATATGGCGTGAGCAACGTCCTCATCCCTAGCCTGTATGACGGGAGCCGTCGCAGCTATCGCCGAACCTCCGCATATTGAGGTTCCAACCCCGATGAGGGTAGTCATCTTGCCTTCAAGCTTGAGGGCCTTGCCCACGAAGAAAGCTGTAAGGAAGGCGGCTGAAAGAGTGAACAGCATGACGAACAGCGACTGGCTTCCGACCCTGAGCACGTTGAAAAGGTTCATTTCGAACCCCAGCAGTATTATTGAATACTGGAGTATCTTCTTTGAGGTGAACTTGACGCCCTGCTGAAACCTCGGCGTCATTCTCGCCAGAGCCATCCCGATAAGGATTCCGAAGACCGGAGCTCCGATAAGCGGGAAGCTTTTTCCGAGAAACCATGCTGGACCTGCAATAATTATGCAGAGGATAATTCCGGGTGCGATCTGTTTGATTTTGTTCATTTTCATCATCTCCTGTCTACAATATTACAGGTTGACACATGCATTGTAAAATACTATTATTTTATATAATGCATAGTAATATGACTATATATTGGAGGCGAACAATATGACGATCAGGAACCTTGAGATATTCGTTAAAGTGGCGGACCTTGGAAGCATGACCGCTGCGTCAGAGGCCCTCTACATAAGCCAGCCAACGGTTAGCCAGGCCATCGCGGAGCTTGAGGGCCACTACGGGACGAAGCTCTTCGACAGGCTTGCAAAAAAGCTCTATATAACTGAAAGCGGAAAGCAGCTGCTCGGGTACGCAAGGCACATAATCGCGCTTCATGGGGAGATGGAACTTGCGATGAAGGATCCTGAAAAGTCGGGGATGCTCAAGGTGGGGGCCAGCCTGACCATAGGGGCAGAGCTTCTGCCGAGACTGGTATCAGGCTTTCATGCAGGGCACAAAGAGCTTAAAATACATGCAGTTATCAGGAACACTGCCGACATAGAGAGCCTCATTTTGAGGAACGAGGTAGACTTTGCCCTCGTAGAAGGGGTTGTGCACAGCCAGAGCATAATCTCCGAAGAGTTTATGGATGACGAGCTTGCACTTGTATGCGGGAGGAGCCATCCGCTGTACGGCAAGCAAAGAGTCGCGCTTGAGGAACTGCTCAGATGCGATTTCGCCGTGAGGGAGCAGGGAAGCGGTACCAGGGAGCTTTTTGAGAGCGCCATGGTTTCCAGGAACGCTGCCTGGAACATCAGCTGGGAATGCAGCGGCTCCGACGGTATAAAGAGCGCGGCTGCAGGGGGGATAGGGATAGGTGTCATATCCAGGCGCCTTGTTGAGAAGGAGCTGGCTGCCGGAGACTTATGCGCTCTGAAAGTTCCTGGGCTTGACCTCAGGCGTAAGTTCAGCATAGCGTACCATAAGAACAAGTACATCAACGACACAATGAAGGAGTTTTTCGGGCTTGTAGCGAATTTAGATTAGTCAGCATTTTCTTTCCAATGCAAGCATATTTTGGAGGTAGGGTTTACTGTGCGAGGTTACGAAGTTCCTTTTTTCGAAAAATCAGGTTTGAAGTGGCATTTCAACATTCTTTTCTTGTTCTGCAGTCTGGCGTCATTGGCAGGTTCGGTTTTGTTTTTCAATTTCATGATGAAAGATGATTTTGCTCTGTGCCTTTTTTTCGGATTATTCATGCTTTCATTGTGCATCTTGTTCCTCTATATTTTTTTCTCTGCAGAAGTTCTCAAAAGATTCTATATAGAGATGACGCATGAGGGGATTAATTTTTCTGCTCCGTTCAAGTCGAAGAGACTGTTTTGGAGAGAAATCCATGAGGCTCAGATTTATCAATATAACAACAACACTATCCTCGCAATACTTCTTGAAAGAGATATTGAAAGAAAAAGAAGAAGGACCATAATGAACAATTTGAATTCGCTTCTGGGTGTTCCTTCAAACTCTTTTCAAATATCGCTTTCACTTTATAAAAACATTGATCCAGAAAGGTTATTGTTAACTATTGGAGATCAAATAAATAATTCTTACAATAACGATTCTTCTGCTGAAAACAAGTACAATGAGGTATCTGAAAATAAGTTTCTAAAGGGCATAATACTTTCGGGTTTGTTTTGTATTGCTGTAAGTGCGGTATACGGATTAATGATATACAGTATGGGTAAAAATTATGTTTTGATACCTATAATAGGATCATTTCTGATCATTTCAGGTTTCAATAAATATTATCTGGAAGAATCGTTTAATATAATCATCAGACTGCTGTTGGGGAGTTTATGCATGGCTCAAATCCTCCTTGGGGTCGTTGCAGCAACACTGCTTTCGAATGGGATGAGCTTTACAGCGAGCAACATATTAGGGGTCGCGGTTCAATATTTCACGTATCTAATTACTAATCCATTGGATGAGATTGCTGTTATCCTTGTTGCTTTTCTGTGTTTTGGTATCGGGGCTATAAATGGCCGCACAAGCGGATAAGGTTCAGTCCGAATCTGTTTTTTCGTAAGCGTCGACAATGTAACGCCGGCAGGGCTGCAAATAACGCAGCCCTGCCGGCAGTTTTGTTTACTGTATTAATTCCTTCCTGAACAGGGCTTCAATCTCGCTTGGAGGCATCGGCCTGTAGAAGTAGTAGCCCTGTATCTCGTCGCAGCCCTTGTGCATTAGGAACTGCAGCTGGCTGGTGGTCTCGACTCCCTCAGCTACGAGCCTCAGCCCCAGGTTCTTTGCGAGGTTGATAATGGAATCGGTGAGGGCCTGGTCCTTCGATGAGCCGTCGATCCCGTGCACGAACTGCTTGTCCATCTTCAGGTGGTCTATAGGAAGTTCCTTAAGCCGGCTCAGGGATGAATATTCAGTTCCAAAATCATCTATGGAGATCTGCACGCCGAGCTCCTTTATCCTTTTCATCGTGTCGAGTATCTGCTCAAGGTTCGTTATGGCAGCGCTTTCGGTAATTTCTAGGGTGAGATGTTCGGAACTGAGGCCAGTCTGGCTCAGCACATCTGAAATCTGGCCGATAAGCTCCGAGCTTCTGAACTGGACAAAGGAAAGGTTCACGCCCATGCCTATGTTCCTGAAACCCATGTCCTGCCAGGTCTTATTCTGCCTGCAGGCTGTTCGAAGAACCCACTCCCCGATAGGGTTTATGAGCCCCGATTTCTCTGCCAGCGGTATGAAAATCGCGGGCGCTATGTTGCCGTATTTCGGATGGGTCCAGCGGAGCAGCGCTTCAACGCCAACGATCTTGCCGGAGTTCACGTCGACCTGAGGCTGGTAGAACAGGTGCAGCTCGTTCCTTTCGAGCGCCCTGTAAAGGAAGTTTGTAAGCTCCACCTCGTTCTGAATGTCGGTGTTCATCTCCGATGTGCAGATCTTGTACTGGTTTTTGCCGCTTTCCTTTGCGTGGTACATTGCGATGTCGGCATTCTTTATCAGGGTATGTACGTTCGTACCGTCCATGGGGTAAACAGCTATCCCGGCGCTTGCCGTTACGAAGAACTCCTTCCCTTCTATCGTAAAGGGCTGCTTGAAGACGGAAAATATCTTGTCGGCAACCGTGATTATGTCGCTTCTGTCCTCCACGTTGTTTATGAGCACAAGGAACTCGTCGCCTCCGAAACGCGCAACGGTATCTGTGTTCCTTATGACTCTGCTGAGGTTGCCCGATACCATCTTGAGCAGCACGTCACCGTTTTCGTGGCCCATTGTGTCGTTGACCATCTTGAAGGAATCTAGGTCGAGGAAAAGCACTCCGAAGATGTTTCCGCTTATCTTTGCCATGCTGATGGCCTGGCTCAGCCTGTCGTTGAACAGCGTCCTGTTAGCAAGGGAGGTGAGCTGGTCGTAGAAAGCGAGGTACTGCTGTTTGCCCTCGGACTCGACTTTGGCAAGAGCCTCTATCACAAGGTTCGACATGATCATGAGCATGCTCACGTGGTCCTCGTCCCAGGTCCTCGGCTTTTCCGAATTCAGTATGCCGATGAACCCGCGCGACTGCTTCTCATCCTTAAGAGGAACTGTTATCAGCGACTTGATCCTTTGGCTTGACAGAATGCTCTTCTCCATCTCGGCTTCGGCGGGAAGGTGAGATGCGTCGTTTATGGATATGAGGCCGTTTTTCCTCAGCTGCTCGCCCCACCAGGGGTACATGAAGAACGGGAGGTTTTCAAAGCATTTGACCTCGGCCGTCCCGTCGCTCGACCAGAGGTACTTGCAGGAGGCGGTGTTCTTCTTGCGGTCGTACAAGAACACGTAGGATTTGTCGGCCCCGAAAATCTTGCCAACGCTCTCCAGCATGCGGTCGATTTTCCTGTTCATGTTCGACTGGTTGATGTCTATGAAGTCCGTCGATATAGCTGCAACGCTCCTCTGGAGGGAGGCCTGGTCGCTGTTTTCCTTGAGCCTGGACATGTAGATCTTGTTCACATAATATGCAAGCCAGGATGCGACCATGTACATGCCGACCCTGGCAAGGTGGTCGGAGCTGTCAATCTTCACGTTTGCCGCCGGTGCGAAGAACCAAACCGCGAGCTGCGTGAGGAGGATGATGGCAGAAAGCGCCAGCAGCATAAACCTGTTGTTGAAAACTGTGAATATTATTATGAAGAGGAATGGGAAGGCCCAGACCGTTACGCTGGCGAATTCTATGAACTGGAAGGTTATGAGCGGAATCATGCACAGGACGACGAGCAGGATGATGTAGTCCTTGACCGTGTCGGATATCTTCAGGTTCTGGACTACCTTCACAAGCGTCCCCGCAGCAATAAGGAGCATTGAAAAGGTGAGCACGCTTTTAAGTTCGTGCCCGTATATCATGTACATCGAGGCAAGGTTCAGAATGGCTCCGGCATAAAGCGAGATTGTCACGAAGCCGTATATTCGGGCTCTGTTCGTGCTGTTCATTATCTGGTCCATGTTCGGAAGAATGCTTCGGTTCCTTCGGTGCACGTAGACGCCGAACAGTATGCATGCGCAGAATGCAATGAGAAAAGAAAGCGAAATCAGCAGCGTCGCGTTTTCCATAAATCCTCCTAAATGTATATTATTACATATTATTGTATAATACTGGATTGCTTCATGTCAACTCATATGGAAAAAGCCCTGGCGGCTGTTTTAACCGCAGGGCTTCTGGCTATGCCTGGTTTCTGTACTGGATAGGTGTCATGCTGAAAGCTTTCTTGAAAAGCCTGTTGAAGTGCTCAACGTTGTCGTAGCCCACAGACTCCGCAATGGACTGCACCGTCATGAGGTTCGTCCTCAGGAGCGACCTGGCCTTCGAAAGCCTGATCCTCTTGACTATGTCCCCGAAGGTCTCTCCTGTGAGCTCCCTGATGTGCTTTGAAAGGTAAGGCTTTGAAAGGTAGAACTCTTCGGAAAGCTCGTCCAGGGAAACGGTGGCGTAGTTTTTCTGTATATATGCCAGGATGGAAGCCATCCTCTCGTCCTTCTCGCTTTCAGGGACGTCTTTTCCAGCCTCGACCTGGTTGGCAGCCACGGAAAGGGCAGCGTAGGAGGCCTTTATGATGTCTTCGTCGAAGCCCACGCCCCAGTAGGTTTTTCCGCCGCTGGTTATCCCGACGTACGCAGCAGCCTTGGAGGTTGAGCCTTTTGTAAGTGCGTGCTCCTCATAGGTCACAAGCTCGTAGTCAAGATCGAAGAATTCCTTAATTGCGTTGCTTACTGAGTCGAGTCGTCCGTTTCCGTGCGCGCTCACTGTATGGGTTTCGCCGCCGTAGTTTACTGTCACCTCGGCCACGATTCCGTCCATCTGCCTGTAGTGCACATCTTCGATGGAGAATACCGATTTGTTGTTTACGTACTTGTCGGAGAATATCTGGTATATCCAGTCAGGGGAAAGCTCCTTGTGCTCTAAGTCGGACACGTGCTTGACGAAGTAGCCCACATCCTCCTTCATCTTTTCTGGAATGGACAGGCCGAAGGACTGCTTCAGGATGTAGCTGACCCCGCCTTTTCCGGACTGGCTGTTTATCCTGATAACGTCCGACTCGTATTCCCTTCCAAGGTCCTTCGGATCGATTGGGAGGTAGGGGATGCTCCACTTAGCTTCGTGCCTGTCCTCCCTCCACTTCATGCCCTTGGCTATTGCATCCTGGTGCGAGCCAGAGAATGCGGTGAACACCAGCTCGCCCGCGTACGGGGTCCTTTCGTAAACGTGCATTCCTGTAAGGCGCTCGTACTTTTCTATTATGTGGTTTATGTTGCTGAAGTCAAGATTGGGATCCACGCCGTGTGAGAACATGTTCATGGCCACGGTTATTATGTCCAGATTTCCGGTTCTCTCGCCGTTGCCGAAAAGCGTTCCCTCAAGCCTGTCGGCCCCTGCAAGGAGGCCCAGCTCCGCATCGCTGACCGCGCTGCCTCTGTCGTTGTGGGGGTGAAGGCATACGGCAACGCTGTCCCTGTACTTAAGGTTCTTGCTCATGAACTCAACCTGGGTTGCGAACACGTGCGGCATTGCGATCTCCACGGTTGTGGGTATGTTGATTATGACCTTGTTGTCGGGGGTGGGCTGCCACACGTCGAGCACGGCGTTGCAGACCTCCAGGGCGTAATCCACCTCGGTTCCGGGGAAGCTCTCAGGGCTGTACTGGAAGGAGAAGTTTCCCTCGGTCTCTGCAGCCATGTTTTTCAGAAGCTCTGCGCCTCTTACGGCTATTTCCTTGACCTCCTCCTTGCTCTTCCTGAAAACCTGCTCCCTCTGGGCAACAGAAGTTGAGTTGTAGAGGTGTATCACAGCGTGCGGCGCACCCTTTACAGCCTCGAAGGTTTTCCTTATTATGTGCTCCCTAGCCTGGGTAAGCACCTGGACAGTTACATCCTGGGGGATCATGTTCCTCTCTATGAGGGCCCTCATGAAGTTGTACTCCGTCTCGGAGGCTGCGGGGAAGCCGACCTCTATCTCCTTGAAGCCGATTTCGACGAGAAGCTTGAAAAACTCGACCTTCTGTTCAAGGCTCATCGGGTCGACCAGAGCCTGGTTACCGTCCCTCAGGTCGACGCTGCACCAGCGTGGAGCCTTGTCTATATAATCCTTCCTGACCCAGTCATATGTTGCTACCGGCGGCATGAAGTATGCCCTCTCATACTTTTCAAAATTCTTCATTTACCTTACCTCCTGTTTTTCTTAGTCAAATAAAAAATCTTCCGTGCCTACAATAATCTGTCGATTATTATAGAGACGAAAGATTAAACAATCTTACGCGGTACCACTCTATTTCCTGATAAGGATCAGGCTCTCATCAAGCACGGGCTTTATGCCTTATGCTCTTCCCGTATAACGGCGGTTCACCGGCACCATCTACTGAAATTTCAATGGGCTGCTCCAAGGCGAGTTCATCATATTCCTTCCGCTGTTTCGCATCACACAACAGCTTTCTGGAGTCCGGTTTACGACTACTGTTCCTCTTCTCTGCATTGCAATAAGTTTAGCACAAAATTCAGACAAAGGGAAGCAGTAATTTTAATCATTTGGATTGATTTATTTTGTCATGTAAAAATATGTAAGAAATATTACGGTACAACTACAAAAAATATGGTATAATAAAATCCAGATATTAATTTTGATAAGGAAGATGTATGATGAGAAATTTAAGGATGACAATAGAATTTGACGGATCCAGATACAAGGGATGGCAGAAGCAGAAGGAAGGAATCCCCACGATACAGGAAAAGCTGGAGAGGGTTCTTTCAAAGATGACGGGGGAGGAAATCCAGGTCATAGGCTGCGGAAGAACCGATTCGGGAGTTCATGCTGAGAACTACACGGCGAACTTCCACACCGAGTGCATGTTCAGTGCAGACGCCATGCTGGAGTACCTGTACGAATACCTGCCGGAGGACATTGTGGTCAAGGCCATGAAGGACACGAGCGAAAGGTTCCATGCAAGGTACAAGGTGAAATCCAAGACCTACGTATACAGGATAAACAACAACAGGTTCAGGAACGTGTTCAACAGGCGATACGTCTACCATTCCGACGTCAGGCTTGACCTCGGCAGGATGAGGGAGGCGGCGAGGTTTCTGATAGGCACACACGACTTCCAGAGCTTCACTAGCATGAAGGCGGGAACAAAGTCCACGATCAGGACGCTCAACAGGATAGAAATTACCGAGGAGGACGGGCTGATCGAGGTTGAGGTAAACGGAAACAGCTTCCTTCTCAACATGGTCAGGATAATCGCCGGCACGCTCATGGAGGTAGGTAAGGGAGAGCTTGAGCCAGAAGACGTGGCGAGGATATTGGAAGAGAAAAAGAGGCCTGAAGCATGCCCTATCGCCCAGGCTAAGGGGCTGTGCCTTAAAAACATAGAATACTAAGCTTTAAAACGTAATAATTAAATGATATAGTATGACTGTAACCAAAATTTAGAAAGGAAATTCATGCGATGGCAATGCAGAAAAAGATGAGCAGAAACACGATTATCGCATCGGCAGCTTTGTTGACCGCAATCATTATATATATTGGCTGCTATGCATTTTTCAGCAATCATTTTTATCCAGGAACAAAAATCGACGGCGTCAGCGTGTCTGGATTGACGCCTGAAGAGGCTGACAGGAAGCTGGAAGCCTTCGCTTCAGCTTACACACTCCAGCTCAAGGAGCGCGGGGCTGTGGAGGAGAAGATCACGGGCTCGGACATCGGACTCGGTATCGCAGCAGAGGGCGGAAGCGCCGCCCTGAAAATGGAGCAGAACAGAACCCTTTTCGTAATGGCTCTGTTCAAGGGTGATGCCCTGAAGCTCGGAGCTGGATTCACCGTTAACGAGGACAAGCTCCAGGCAGCCTATTCCAAGCTGGCCTGTGTAGACGCCAGCAAGGTGACAGAACCTAAGAACGCATCCATTGTCTACGGGGCGAACGGCTACGAAGTGGTCAAGGAAGTTTACGGGAACAAGGCAAGCTACGACGTGCTTTATCCAGCCATAAAGAACGCAGCCGAGAACGGCGTGACTGAACTTGACCTTGAGAAGATCAAAGCCTACGTCGATCCTGCATTAAAAGCAGACTCTGACAAGGTGAAGGATGCACTCGGCAAGCTCAACAAGTGCCTGACCGCCCGGATCACCTACAACTACGACGGCGGCAGCACAGTCGTGAGCAAAGACAAGATAATAGACTGGGCAGAGCTTGACAGCGAACTGAACCTGGTGTTCAACCAGGAAGAGATGAAGAGCTTCGTCAGCGGCCTTGCAGAACACTACAACACCGTTGGAACAGCGAGGACGTTCCAGACATCAACCGGAAGCGTTATCCGGGTTGGCGGAGGGGATTACGGCTGGAAGGTGAGCACCACAAAGGAAGTGGCTCACCTCATGGAAGCCATACAGAGCGGAACCGTTGAGGACAGGACCCCGTCCTATGCCCTGCGTGGTGAGGCAAAGGCCCCTAACGACATCGGCAGCACCTATGTGGAGATAAACATCACCGCTCAGCACCTTTGGTACTACAAGGACGGCTCACTGGTTGCAGAGGGAAACGTCGTGACAGGAAACGTAAGCCTCGGGAACGGTACTCCCGGAGGAATCTACATGCTCAAATACAAAGAGAGGAACGCTACCCTAAAAGGGGAGAACTACAGCGTACCTGTATCCTACTGGATGCCGTTCAACAACAACATCGGAATACATGATGCATACTGGAGGACGGAGTTCGGAGGGCAGATATATCAGACAGACGGCTCCCACGGCTGCGTGAACGCGCCGCCTGAGCTGGCACAGACAATCTTTGAGAACATATCGCCGGGAATACCGGTGGTCGTCTACTACTAGCAAAAAACTCAGCGCTGATTTATGTCGGCGCTGAGTTTTTTGTTGTGATATTTGGTAATCAATTATACAATATAAATAACACGAAGATTCTGAAAATTATCCATTCTTTTATCAAAAATTTAGGGAGGTCGTTATTATGAATTCCAATATTATTGTTTTGGGAGCTGTTATTCTCGTTGTTGCTTTTTTGTTCAGCGGCATTAGAATTGTAAGGCCGACGCACAGGGGGCTTATAGAGACGCTGGGAAAGTACACAAAGTTTGCAGAGCCTGGTTTCCATTGGATAATCCCAGGCGTGCAGAGGATGTTCCAGGTAAACATCACAGAACAGATGGTGGATGCCGAACCGCAAGTGATAATTACGAACGACAACCTGAATGCATCAGTAGACGCGCAGGTGTATTTCAGGGTAATATCCGACGAGGAGCATGTGAAAAGCTCCATCTACAACGTGCAGGACTACAAGAACCAGATTGTGAACCTTGCTAGAACAACGCTCAGGAATATCATCGGAACACTCTCCCTCAGATCCGCAAACAGCGAGAGAGGGAGGATAAACGCAGACCTGCACAAGACCCTTGAGGAGGAGACAACAAAGTGGGGCATCCAGATAGTGAGAACAGAGCTGAAGCAGATTGATCCGCCGGACGACGTCCAGGCAACGATGAATAAGGTAGTCAAGGCGGAGAATGAAAAGATAGCCGCAATAGATTTTGCGACAGCTGCAGAGACAACAGCAGACGGCGTGAAGAGGGCGGAGATCAAGAAAGCGGAAGGTGTAAGGCAGGCGAGAATTCTTGCAGCAGAAGGTGAAGCAATAGCTATAAAACTTGTAAGCGATGCAGCAGAAGAATATTTTGTCGGTAATGCGCAGCTGTTCAGAAAACTGGAGGTGACAGAAAATTCATTGAGGAACAATGCAAAGATAGTATTGCCTGAAGGGACTGAACTCATTAACGTCATAGGTGAAATGTCAGGGGTGCTGCCGTTAAAGAAGGAACAGGAAAAAGATGAACAGCAGTCTGCAAAATCAAATGCTTGATATAGTGGGAATCGGCGCGCTCAATGTAGACTTCGCAGTGACCTCTGAGAAAATGAAGGAGCTCCCGCCGGCCACGGTCAGCAAGGCTATGTGGAGCTTTTTTTCAGGGGCCGAGCGCATTGTGGGCGAAGAGGATATTGAAAAGATGGTCTCGCTGCTAGGCAGGGACTCCTTCAGGGAGAAGCTGGGGGGCTCGGCTTTCAACACAGTATGCTGCATTGCAGCGCTCGGCTCGGGGCTCAGGACAGGCTTGGCGGGAATATCGGGGGAAACCGGCATGCCGGACCTTAGCTTCGAAGGCGCGATGGACAGCCTCGGCATAGACAGGTCTCACCTCGCCAGCTGCAGGGGTGAGAGCAGCGGGCTCTGCGTGAGCATAAACCATAACGGCACAAGGTCGTTCATTCACTACCCAGGCTGCAACAGCAGGATGGCGGATGCCCTGCGGAAAAACTACGGACAGCTTCTGGAGTACGTCTCTGGAGCCAGGCTTCTTCACATAACCCAGTTCAACGACAGCGAGACATCCGAATTGCTGTACAGGCTGGCGAAGGACGCCTCAGGGTTGAAGCACTCACTCCGTATAAGCTGCGACCCGGGTTACGCATGGCTGCAGAACCCTTCGGCGTCCGTAATGGGGATTCTGAGGCTTTCTGCTTTCATCTTCCTCAACGACCTGGAGTTCACCCTCCTGTCAGGGAAGCCGTATGGGGAGTCCGACAGGGAGAAGTCGGAGGCAATATTTGCAAGGCTCGGCCTTTCTGAAACTTTTGTCGTGGTTAAGAAGGAAACTGAGATAAAGCTCTTCCGTAAGGAAGGAAGCTCAGTGGGGGAAGAGGCTTTCAGGATCGACGTCATCGGCAGCGATGAGATAAAGGATGCCACAGGGGCAGGTGACGCCTTTGATGCGGGTTTCCTGGCCGCCGTCCTTCTAGGCGCTGCAGAAGAGAGCTGGGCGGTAGAGCTAGGGATGATGCTCATGAGGGTAAAACTCGCCTGCGAACCTCAGAGCCTCAGGGAAGGGTTTGCAGAGGCCTTCGCCGACTGGAGGGAGCTTCATGTTGACAAGGAGGGCTAAAAGGGTTACTATATAATCGGTTGCTAATATACTAATGTTATGGTTTTTGGAGGTTGATATAAATGGAAAACGCAAAAGAGATAGCCGAACTCCTGAAAGTACTGGCAAACGAAAACAGGCTGCTTTTAGTCTGCTTCCTTGCGGAATCGCCGCTGACAGTCAGCGAGCTTCACTCAAGGCTAAGCCACCTCACGCAGTCAGCTATATCCCAGCACCTGGCAATACTCAAGGCTCACAGGATACTGGATTCTGTGAAAAGCGGGCTCTCGATCACGTATTCGATCCAGGACGACAGGATAAGGAACGTAATAAAGGTCCTCAAGGAGAACTATTGCAAGGATTAGCTCAACAACAACTTTTATAAGGGCTCCGGTCGCCGACCGGAGCCTTTCCTGTTGCCCTGCACTTGTTTGTGCAATATTCATAATGTTATAATAATTTCATAGCGGAAAGGAGTTGTTTTTTATGGCTGACACGCTTGACAAACTCAGACTTCCAGGGGAGCTTTCCGAGCTGCTCAGGAGCATAGGCAAGGTCGTATTCCCGGAAAGCAGGGAGCAGCTTTTCGAGCTGGCCATGGGAGGGCCGGGTAGAAGATTCAACGAGATATCCTTCAGCATACCTGGCATGGGAAAGGTTGTTGAAGCAACCGTCGCAAAATGCAAGAACGGGCTGGCCGTGAACTACATGGATCCCTACATGAGAAGGAGGGATTCTGACTGCATGAGTATAGCCGACAGTCTTCCAACGGACAAGCCCAGGTTCAGCGAAAGGTACGGGAGGGAATTCGCAGGCGTAAGGGCAGAAACCCTTGAATGGTTCAAAACCCTTGAGGAGGTAATCGTCATGCCATTCATGTCGGGAGGCAGAAAGTGGGGATACCCTTCTCTGCTGATAGTTCCGGGCAACTCCGCCTTTTTCGCGGCGATACTGGCGGACATACAAAACTTCATACCTCCGGCAGAGCTTGAGGATGGCTTCGAGCCCCAGGCGATAATGTATGTAGCGCCGACATTCAGGCTGACGCATTTCGGGAACAGGCAGGTTGTCGTCCACAACAGGACAGAGAGGATCCACGAGGTCTTTTCGTACAATCTCTATCCGGGCCCGAGCGCGAAGAAGGGAGTGTACGGGGTCCTGCTTGACCTGGGCGAAAAGAACGGCTGGACTACGCTTCACGGGGCAACCGTGAGGGTGACGACTCCATACGAGAACGAGTACACAATCATGCATGAGAGCGAGAGCGGCGGCGGGAAGTCCGAAATGCTGGAGCAGATCCAGAGGGAGCAGAACGGCAGGATACTGCTGGCCGAGAACCTGGTAAACGGAGAAAAAGTTTTCGTCGACCTGACGGAAAACTCAAGGCTTGTCCCTGTCACCGACGACATGGCGATGGCCCCGTCCGGGCTTCAGGACAACGACAAGCTCGCGGTGACGGATGCGGAAAGCGGATGGTTCGTCAGGGTCAACCACATATCCAAATACGGCTCCAGCCCGGAGCTTGAGGAGATGACGATAAAGCCCAGGGAACCGCTGATCTTCATTAACATAGACGCCTCGCCGAACTCTACCGCACTCATATGGGAGCACACGATGGATACCTGCAGCAAAGCCTGCCCGAACCCGAGGGTGGTAATACCGAGGTCCCATTTCAACACGGTCAGGGACGACGTGGCAAGGGTAGACCTGAGAAGCTTCGGCCTTAGGACGCCCCCTGCCTGGAAGGGTGCGCCGGACTACGGCATAGTTGGCCTGTTCCATGTACTGCCTCCTGCGGTCGCCTGGCTTTGGAGGCTTGTCGTTCCGAGGGGGGCCTCAAACCCGAGCACGACTAGCACGGCGGAGGGCATGAGCAGCGAAGGCGTGGGCTCCTACTGGCCTTTCGCAACCGGCAGGAGGGTAAACCATGCCAACATCCTGCTTCGCCAGATTGCTGCCACACCTCAGACAAGGAACGTTCTCATACCCATAAAGCACATAGGGTGTTACGATGTCTCCTTCAAGGCGGAGTGGATATCAAGGGAATACCTCTCCAGGAGAGGGCAGGCGAAATTCAGCAGGGAAGAGCTGGAAGCCCACGGAAGCCCGATACTCGGGTACTCTATGCGCAGCGTAAAGGTAGACGGCAAGGAGATCCCGAAACAGCTTCTAAGGGTCTTCGAACAGCCAGAGGTTGGACTGGACGTTTTCCTTGAGGGGAGCAGGAAGCTCGAGGAATTCTTTAAACAGGAGCTGCAGGGCTACCTGTGCGACGACCTGGACCCGCTGGGCAGGGATATAATCGAGTCCTTCATGAGAGGGGACTCCCTGGAGGAGCTTGAGAAGCTTATGCCCTGCTCCTATGTAGTGTGATGGTGAAAGTCATGTACGCGTCGAGGAGGCTGTTAAACCCGGAGATGTACCAGGGCGGCGGCAGGAAAAAGAATTACTTCGAAGGCTGGTACTTCAGGCTTTCGGACGAATCGGGCTCAAATTCCATAGCCGTCATACCAGGGGTATCCATGGGTGTGAGCGAGAACGACAAGCATTCATTCATACAGGTCATGAACGAGACAGGCCGCTCCACCCACTACTTCAGCTTCGGGTTCGGCGAGTTCAGCTATTCCCGGAGCGGCTTCAGCATAAGCATAGGAAGGAACACTTTCGACAGGAACGGCATGGAAGTCGACCTCGACGAGGGAGGCTTCAGCATAAAGGGGAGGCTCAGGTTCCTGGATGAGGTAAGCTTCCCCAAAACACCGTTCAGCCCCGGGATCATGGGACCTTTCTCCTTCGTGCCCTTCATGGAATGCAGCCACGGGGTTGTAAGCATATCCAACAGGATCGAGGGCACCCTGAACATAGGTGGAAGGGAGGTAGACTTCACCAACGGGAGGGGCTACATAGAGAAGGACTGGGGAAGATCCTTCCCTGAGTGGTGGGTGTGGATGCACTCGGACCGCTTCGAAAGTGAGGACGCGGCTTTCATGTTCTCTGCGGCGAAGATCCCGTGGCTCGGGATGCGCTTCACAGGTTTCTTGTCCTTCCTGAGGGCAGGCGGGAAACTCTACAGGTTCGCGACATACACTGGCGCCAGGATGAAAAAGCTAGAGTACAGCGGAGGAACCCTTGAGATAGAGGTCAGGGGTTTAAGGCATTCCCTCTTTATAAAGGGGAGCTGCATCGAGGGAAGGACGCTCAAGGCTCCTAAGGGCGGAAGGATGCTGCGCGACATAAGCGAGAGCCTGTCCTCGGACCTCCACGTGACATTGAAGAAAAGGGACGGGACCACTGTGTTCGATGGGCGCGGCAGGAATGCCGGCATGGAGATAGAGCTGGAACAGTAAAATGAAGCTGAACGGGAAAAGACGCTATGAATGGCATAGCGTCTTTCTGATGTGAAGAAGTTAGTCTGCGTTGCGGTACATCCCGCAGCCGCCGTTCTGGCGATTCTCTCTCCCGTAGCCTTGTCCAGGTACGCAGTTAGCTGAATTCTCTGCCAGCCTTTCCTTCATGTCGGCTGCCTGATCCTCGGTGATTTTTCCGGCAGTAAGCGCCTCGTCGATCAGCTTAGTCCTCTGCTCCAGCATGTAGGTCTTTATCTGCTCATCGGTTACTCCCTTATCGTGCAGGAGGTCGACGAGTGTCTTCCCGGAATCCCTTGCAGCTGTTATCTGCTCGTCTGTAACTCCCTTGCTCTTGAGGAGCTCTGTCAGCAGGTCGTAGCCCCTGAAGCCGTCGATCCTGCCCATGCCGTAGCCCGAACCAGCAGACATGCAGGTGCCGTGCCTGTAGCCGTACGCTGGATCCGAAGAAGTTCTTCCGCTGTTCGATGCAGCAAATGCGGTTGCGCCAAGGCCAAGTACAAGAGTCATAGTAAGCGCGAGAACCAAATTTTTCTTTTTCATAAAAATCTCTCCTCATAATTTTGATTTCGATTTATAATTAAATAATAAGCTAATAATTTGATTGATTTACGGAGAAATTGTGTGCAAAATGTGAAAACTGCGGAAGGAAGTGAGCGGATGAAAGGCAGAATCCTCGTTGTGGAGGACGAAAGAAAGCTTGCGGACGTCATAAAGCTCTATCTTGAGAAAGAGGGTTACGGGGTCCAAACTGCGTACGACGGCGAAGCCGGTGAGGAGGCCCTGGAAAGGGAGCAGTTCGACCTTGTCATCCTGGACGTCATGATGCCCGGGAAGGACGGATGGTCCCTGCTGAGGAAGATCAGGAGCAAGGGGGACACGCCTGTCATAATGACCACGGCCAGGGGCGAGGAGGAGGACCGGATATTCGGCCTTGAACTCGGGGCGGTGGACTACATGGTCAAGCCTCTCAGCATGAAGGAGCTTATACTGAGGGTGAAGCTGAGGATAAGGAGCCGGGAGGATGATTCGGTTGACATAGTCCTGGGAAGCATGACCGTCTCGGAGTCAAGGAGAACCGTAACGGACAGCGGCGAGGATATAAGCCTTACGCCCAAGGAGTTCGACCTGCTGCTTTTCCTTTGCAAGAACCCGGACCAGGTGTTCAAGCGGGAGCAGCTCCTTGACAAGGTGTGGGACTTCGACTACATGGGCGATTCGAGGACCGTTGACACCCACATCAAGAACATCAGGGAAAAAATAAGGTACTGCAGCGAGCACCTCAAGACAGTATGGGGCGTTGGCTACAAGCTGCAGCGGTGATTGGGGGATATGGCATGGGAAAACTCACAAAGAGGCTCATAAAGTACTTCACGGGCCTCATCGCAGTTGTAGGCCTGACCTGCATTATTCTGAGCAGCGTATTCCTGTCCGTGATATACACAAACATACAGTACGGTGACATGAAGGAGGCTGCAGGGAAGCTTTACAAGGCTGCGGAGGAGGGAGGCCAGTACAGCAGCACGATTTCCGACTACCAGCTCTCCAACGCGTTCCTGATAGAGGACGGAAGGGTGACAAACCTTGCCGGTACAGGCATGATGATGGGCATGTCGGGCTACATGCTCAACCTTGATTTCGACAACCTCCGCGAGAAGGGGAGGTTCGAGACGCTCAGGGGAGGGGAGTTCCTTTACTACAGGTATTCTGGTGCCGCAGGCGACATAGTAGTGGTGCAGAACAACAGGTTCTCGACCAACTACATGCTGTACACCTACATCATACTGGGTGTTATATTCGCGACAGCCCTTATCCTGTCGATCCCGGTATCGGCATATCTGGGAAAGAGGATAACGGAGCCGGTCATTGAACTGCAGAAGGCGTCCATGGAGATAACGAAAGGGAAATTCGAAATGGACGTCAATGTGGACACAGGAGACGAGATAGAGGACCTGGCAAAGTCACTGAAGACCATGGCCGGGTCCCTTGAGCAGAAGT
The DNA here is from genome assembly GCA_002298915.1 of Clostridium sp. UBA699. Classification (GTDB taxonomy): domain Bacteria; phylum Bacillota; class Clostridia; order Clostridiales; family Clostridiaceae; genus UBA699. The sequence continues at coordinate 61,999 of DBML01000016.1, read as the reverse complement.
TCATAATGCAGAGGGACTTCATAGCAAACGTGTCCCACGATTTCAAAACCCCTCTGAGCGTCATAAGGGGCTACAGCGAGGCGATCCACGACGGGCTTGCGGACGATAAGACGAGGGAGAGGTACACTGGAGAGATCCTGAGCGAGGTGGACAGGCTGAACTTCCTCGTGACGGAGCTTCTCGAGCTCTCGAAGCTGCAGTCCGGCAAGGAGGATCTGAACATGGAGCGCCTGAGCGTCAACGGCTTCCTCGGAAGCTTCACCTCAGCCTTCGAGCTGCAGCTGGAGAAGAAGAGCATGAAGCTTGGCATAAACCTGCTCGATGAGGATGCGCAGATACTTGCTGACAGGAAGTACCTTCACAGGATCGTCTACAACTTCCTGGAAAACGCCGTCAAGTTCTGCGGTGATTGCGGAGTCATAAGCCTGAACGCATCCAGAACGGAGGAAGGGATAAGGATAAGCGTCAAGGACAACGGGCCAGGGATAGCCCCGGCGTACCTTGAGCACATATGGGAGCGCTACTACAAGGGTGCCCGCAGCGGAGGCATGGGGCTCGGGCTGGCCATATCGAGCGAGCTGCTCAAGCTTCACGGCTTCAGCTACGGGGTGGAGAGCAGCCTTGGAAAAGGAAGCGAATTCTATTTCACAGCCCCTGAACACAAAAGCTAGGGGCTAGTCAGGCACCACTGCCACGGCCACCTCGGAATCGCGGACTACCTTCGTGGTCACCGAGCCCATGAACCTCGTGATGCCCTTTGTGCTGGATTTTGTCATGACTATCATGTCGAAGCCGCCCTCCTTGGCCATGCGCAGTATAGCATCCGCGCTGAGGCCGCTCGTTGAAACCTTCTCAACCTCGTAGCCCTCAAGGAGCTTGCCGGCCTCATCGAGGATCATGCCGCTCCTCTTGCTGAAGGTGCCGTAGGGGAGGCCTTCCTGGGGGGCCGCACCAGGCATGAAGTATTCGTCCAGCATGCCCAGGGATGTTATTTCTATGACGTTCAGAAGCGTAACGCTAGCCTGGCTGATCCCGAAGAACCTCTTAAGCCAGTCGATGGAGTGCATGCTTCTTTCTGAGCCGTCCAGGGGGACAAGGATCTTAAGCTTTGGCATATGCAACACGTCCTTCCACATTTCATTTGTTTATTAAATTCCACGCCGGAATGGAATATCCTTTAAGTTTAAAATTAAATAATGATTTTGTCATAAAACGTACACAAATAGTGGGAGCTCCGGTGGTATAATGAATTTAAATCAAGGAGGTGAAGGTTCATGTACTACGGAATGCACTATTTCATAGGCATATTTTGGTTCATGTTTGTTATAAAACTGCTTGTCATAGGACTTCTTGTCTACGTAATCTACAGGTTCTTCAAGAGGAGCGACCTCAAAAGCGACTTCCGCACCCATGTGCTGGAAAGGGACAGGTCCCTTGCGATACTTAAGGAGCGTTTTGCAAGGGGAGAGATTACCGAGGAAGAGTACTCCAGGATGAAGGAGCTTCTTATGGGTGACAAAAAATAGCAGGGTCGGCATCGGCAAAATTTTCGGGCGCTCACGGTATATACGTGAAGCCCGTATTTTTTTTGCATCTAAATCAGAAAATTGCAAATATTACAATAAATATGATTGTAACGTCCGGATATTAGAATTATAATATGAATATAAAGGATTATGCGGAAATTTTGCCCTTTTCAAGGAGCTCAAAGGAGGAGTGCACACATGGATAGCAAAAAGAAAAGCTTTTGGGACTACCTTCTCGAGCTGCTCCACATCAGGAAGAAGCCAGGTAAACATAAGCCCACAGAGGAGGTCAAACCAAACAGGTTTTTCCTCAACACGATACAGGTCTATGTTAATGTCCTCAGCATGAAGAACAAGAACGAGGAGCTGGCTGCGGAGCTTAAGGAGCTGATAGACGTCATAAACGGCAGCGAGGCCGTCAGCTGCTCTTCTATCGAAGACATCGAGGAGGAAATTAAGGCGGCGTTCGGGGAGCTGCAGAAGCTTGTCGAGCAGGGAAGGATCCAGGAGTCGAAAGAAGCCTGCAGGAGCATAAGGAAGCTGTTGGAGGAAAGGAATGGCATCTGCAGAGAACTGATGGAATAATATATTTAGGAGGTAGGTTCTTATGGTAAAATTCAAGAAAAGTTTGGACAAGGCAGTGGACAAGGTCATGGATAAGGCCGAGGACCTGAAGGACCTGGCCGAGACGCTCAAGGACAAGGCTGAGGACAAAGCCTTGGATATCAAGGACAAGATCGAGGACAGGGTGGACACCATGAAGGAAAAAGCCAAGGAGAAACCTAAAGCAAAACCTGAAGCGGCACCTGAGGACAAGTCAGCCAAGCTCATGGTTAAGGCGGAGGCAAAGGCCGAGAAAAAGGGAGAGAAGCTTATAATAAAAGCAGGGGAGAAGGCCGAAAAGAAAGCTGAGAAGATGAAGGAGAAGGCGATTGAACAAGCCGAGAAGAAAGCCGAGAAGATGGCGGAGAAGATGATAGGCAGGGCGGCAGTTAAGGCTGAAAAAATGAAAAAAGAGTGATCGAAACGCAAACCATTGCATAGCAGTGGTTTGCGTCTTTATACCGAATACTTCATAAGCACGGGGGCTGTTATCATGAAGGTAAACAAATTTGTCAGAGTTCTACTTGCTCTTGTTCTGCTGATCCCGCTTGTTGCCGGCTGCGGCGAGGTCAAGAATAACGATGGGGCAAGCGGGACGGTTACCAAAGCAGCGCAGGACAACAAGGAGCTGTACGCTCAGAACAGCTATGAACTGGAGGATGTATATGTCACCATAACGACCGACAATACTGCGGACATGAAAGCCGTGGACGCCTGGAACATAGAAGCTGCCTACCCGAAACCGGAAATCAGCGTCAGGTTCGACTACGGCAAGCCGGCCAGCGATACGACAGGGGTAATTCCAAACGCAGTGCTCTCCCAGAGGGGAAGCAGCGCATCCCTGGCAGTCCTTAAATCCTACAAGATTAAGCTTTCAGACGGAGCAGCTTTGTGGAACGGTCAGAAAACCCTTAATCTGAACAAGCATCCCTACGACCTGACGAGGATAAGGAACAAAGTTTGCCTGGATCTGATCAGCATGTTCGACCACACTTTCAGCATGAGAACACAATTCTGCCATTTGTACGTGCGTGATCTGAACAGCAGCAACAAGGAATACAGGGATTACGGGCTTTACACTCATGTTGAGGAGCCGGGCAAGAATTACCTTAAAGCAAGGGGCTTATCGGCGAACTCCTACATGTACAAGGCTAAAAATTTCGACTTCAATGCGGACTTTAACGTTATAAGGAACATAGAGGACCCGGCTTACGACAAAACTAAATTCGAACAAATCCTGAGCATTGAAGGTGTAGAGGAGCACTCGAGGCTTATCGAAATGCTGAAGGCGGTAAACGACGAGTCCCAGGACATTGACGATGTCATTGCGAAGTATTTTGACAGGGAAAACTATGTAACCTGGATTGCCATGAACTTGCTGCTGGGCAACACGGACACGGATGTTGCGAATTTCATCCTGCTGAGCCCAGCCGACCAGGAAAAATGGTATTTCATGCCATGGGACTATGATGATGCTCTGGGGAAAGTCTATCAGCCCGGAGCAGACATTTCATGGATGGCGACCTACCTGCGGGACGGGGTTGCCATGTACTGGAAGAGCCCGCTTCACAGGAGATTCCTTGAAGAACCTCAGAACCTGGCAGACGTAACGGCGAAGGTGGAAGAGCTGAGCTCGATCGCGACAGACCAGGTCCTTAAGGAAAAAATAGACAGATGCTATGCATCCACCAGCAGCCTCGCAAAGAGCTTGCCGGACCTCGTCCTGATGAAAGAAGGGAATGCTTCAGTGCAGCTGTACGAGAGCGAAATTGCGAGATTGCGCACCGCCGTCGATGAAGGCAGGAGGATATACTACGAGGGGCTCAAGAAGCCTATGCCGTTTGAACTAAAAGACGTTATCCAGGGTGGGGACAAATTCACGTTCACCTGGGGTGAATCCTACGACTTCGATGGCGAGCAGCTTTCCTACGATTTCACGCTCAGCACAACGGCCGATTTCAGCGACGTTATTGCCAAAAAGCAGAATCTAAAGGAAACCAGCGTCAGATTGGACCCGCTTGCTCCGGGTACCTATTACTGGAAGGTCGAGGTGGTCGACTCTTCGGGCAACAGGCAGGTTTCATACAGCTCATATTTTGACGAAGAGGCAGGGGACGACTATTACGGAGTTAACCAGCTAACAGTTAAGTGATTGGGGGAAGCGATATGTACTATCGGGGACACAGGTTCAGGCACGAGCTGAAATACTACATCAACCACTGTGATTACCTTGCGCTCAGGAGCCGGCTGAGGCTCCTGATGCAGCCCGATCCGAATGCGGGAGCAAACGGCGACTACATGATCAGGAGCCTGTATTTCGACGACTTCAACGATTCCGCGCTCTACGAAAAGGCTGCAGGAGTGAGGATGAGGCACAAGTACCGCATAAGGACATACAACCTCAGCGACAGCGTGATCAAGCTGGAGAGGAAGAACAAGGTGGCAAGCTACATCAGCAAGGAGACCGCCCCGCTAACTCGTCAGAAGGTGGATGAGCTGATGCGCTGCGACTATTCCGGGCTCGACCTGGCACATCCTCTTGTCAGGGATTTCTACATGGCCATAAGGAACGACGGGCTCAGGCCCAGGGTCATAGTTGATTACGACAGGGAGGCTTACGTCTGCAGCCTGGGCGACACCAGGGTGACGTTCGACAAGGAGCTTAGGGTTCCGCTGACCAGCAACGACATATTCGACGCGTCTATACCCACAGATACAATAGTGAGGATGCCAAGGCTCATCATGGAGGTGAAGTTCAACGAATTCCTTCCGGAGCACATAAGGCAGGCTCTCGCGATTGGAGCCAGCGAACGGTCGGCGATATCGAAATACGTCATGTGCAGGCTGGCGAAAAACAACGTTTGAAAGGGTGGTCGACATGAACAACAATACTGTTAATTTCAACGATATCCTGAAAAAGAGCTTCACCGAGCTCGATGTTTTCCACAACGTAACCTACTTCGAGGTCCTAGTGTGCATGGTCATTGCCATTGCTGTGGCCATGTTCATATTCTTCATTTACAAGCACACCTTCAGGGGCGTGGTGTACAGCCACACCTTCAACGTGTCGATCGTGATGATGTGCCTCATTACCTCTCTGATCATACTGACGATAAGCTCCAACATAATACTCTCTCTTGGCATGGTTGGTGCCCTTAGCATAGTGAGGTTCAGGACTGCAGTAAAGGATCCCATGGACATAGTGTTCATGTTTTGGGCTATCGCGGCAGGGATAGCGACGGGAGGCGGGATTTACTCGGTTGCTATCCTCGGTTCGCTCATAATCGGAGCAACCATGGCGGTCATGAGCAGGGTGAAGACAAGGCACAGCAGGTACATACTCGTTGTCCACTACAGGGATGAGGCCAAGGAGAGCCTGGAGCCTGCCATTGCCGGCCTGAATGGGAAAATAAAATCAAAGACCGTATCCAAAGGTCTAACGGAGATAAACGTCGAGGTAGGTCTTAAGGATGACAATACCGAATTCCTGAACAGGATAACTGAGATCCCCGGTGTTGCAGATGCATCCCTTGTGAGCTACAGCGGGGAATTCGCTGAGTAATGAGAGGTGGTATAAGTGGAATCTAAGAAATACCTTATCGGACCAGAAATCTTCGGCACGTACCTGAAGGTGCTCCGGATAGTGGTTTCCGTAGCTACGGTTCTTGCCGGAATAGGAACCGCCATAGACGCTTCAATAAGCGGCTACGGCTTTTTCAAGGCTTTGCTTCTGGTAGCTAACACTGCTTTCAATTCGGCGGTATGGTCCTTCGGCATCGTGACGCTGATCTTCGCAGTTGGAGAGAGGCAGGGCTGGAAGCTCAAGGAGGGCGCCGGGGAGGAGCAAAGGGAAAGCGGAGTCCAGAAGCCATTCAGCAGGGTAGGCACAGTTGCCGGGATGGTTTTCATCGCGATCCTCATGGCAGTCTTCAACGGCTACAGCGGCATACTGGGCTACTATTCCACTCCGGGGGCTGAACTCCATCCTCTTTTCAACCAGGATGTCTTCAACGGCTACCTTGTGTACATCAACCTGGTGCTCGCTGCTCAGCTCATATTCCAGGCAAGCAAGCTCGTGTACAGGAGGTGGAACTACCTCATGGCCGCCGCAAACCTCGCGATAAACGCGGCTTCGCTGATCTTGTTTCTGCTCATGCTGGGAGACCCTAACCTCATCAACAGCGGCTTCATAATTGAGATTGCCAGGCAAAGCGGCGAAGCTGCCGAGGGGATCAGGACTGCCCTGTCCATGCTGAGGAGCGTGCTTTACGTGGTCATACCGGCGATAATCCTTTTCGACACAGGGGAGGGCTTCTGGAACGCTTACAGGAACAGCAGAAGCTGAGGGCAAGCTGTGGTCAAAGCAATGGATTCGCGGAACTATAAAGGTTGTGGTATACTATAAAGGTGGATAAATCTCCGCAAAAGGCTGCTCCGGGCCTCATCCGGAGCATTTTAGCGCAATGAAGCAATAAAGAAAAGAGGTGCAGCATTTGAGTTTGCTTGAATTGAAAAATGTAAGCTACATAAAGGAAGAGAAGTCGATACTGGAAGGGGTATCCCTCCAGGTCGAGGAGGGCGATTTCATGATGCTGGCAGGTCCCTCCGGCAGCGGCAAGAGCACTCTGCTCAAGCTTTTCAGCCACCTGCTAAGCCCAACCTCCGGGAACGTGCTTTTCAGGGGAAGAGACATGCTGTCCTATGACCCTGTCAGCCTAAGGAGGGAGATAACCTACTGCGTCCAGTCAGGAGCGCTCTTCGGAAGAACCGTCGAGGACAACATGAGGTTCCCCTTTGAAGCAAGGGGGCAAAGCTTCGACAGGGCCGCAGCAGAAGCACTTCTGCGCAGGTTCGGCCTGGGAGATGGGATCCTGGCTGAGGAGATAAGGAACCTCTCGGGAGGCGAGAAGCAGAGGGTGGCCCTTGCGAGGACGCTTGTGATGAAGCCGGCAGTGGTGCTGCTGGACGAGGTAACATCTGCTCTGGACCTTGAAAACACGTGCATTGTCGAGGAAGTCATCAGGGAGTTCAGCGGAAAGGGAACCACGGTTCTCTGGATAACCCACAGCCCAGAGCAGAGCAGGAAGCTGGGGAACAAGCTTCTGACCGTGGAAGACGGCAAGATAAGGTCACTGGAGGTGCTCAGATGAACAGCGCATACATAAGCACGGGATCACTGATTGCAGCATCATCGCTGGTCATGGTAGCGGTAATGTTCTCGTACTACCAGAGGCTGAAGCTAGAGAAGGAGATACTGGTGAGCATGGTTAGGGCTGTGCTTCAGCTGCTGGCCGTGGGCTACCTGCTGGAATACATCTTCGGCATGAAGAACCCTTTGTTCACTACTCTCCTGATACTCTTCATGACTGTGAACGCGGCGCTCAACGCCGCTAAAAGAGGGGAAGGTATAGCGAACGGCTTCGCCATCTCCTTCGTGTCGATACTTGGGGGGGCGGTAGTCTCGCTTTCGGTCCTTCTGCTGTCGGGCTCCATAAAATACGAGCCGTACCAGATGATCCCCGTCAGCGGTATGGTCATAAGCAACGCAATGATAGCCCTCGGCCTCTGCTTCAGGGACATCACCTCGCAGTTCAGGAGCAGGCGCGAGGAGGTGGAGGTGAAGCTGTCGCTGGGTGCGGACATGCGCACGGCCTCGAAGGAGATCATAAGGGACTCCATAAGGACCGCCATGCTTCCGACCATAGATTCCGCGAAAACCATGGGCATTGTTGCCCTGCCGGGAACGATGACGGGGCTCATACTCGCCGGAACGTCGCCGATAGTTGCAGTGAAATACCAGATAATGGTTCAGTTCATGCTCTTCTCGACTACGTCCATCGCGTCTCTGACTGCCTGCTACCTCTCCTACAGGAAGTTCTTCAACGAGAGGCAGCAGCTGAAGTAGACAGCAAATAATAGAAGCGGCACCGGGAACCGGGAGGATGGTTCCTGATGCCGCTTTGTATTAGCCGTGGATCCTGCTGAGGTCGTATGGGGTTTCCTGGTAAACGTAGTAGTTGAGCCAGTTTGAGAACATGAGGTTCGCGTGCCCCCTCCATCTCACCACAGGGTTTTTGGACGGGTCGTTGTCCGGGTAGTAGTTGCTCGGCACGTTTATATCAAGGCCGGCAGCCACATCCCTGTCGTACTCGGCCTTCAGGGTGAGAGGGTCGTACTCAGAATGCCCCGTCACGAATATCTGCCTGCAGCCCTTCGTTGCCGCGATGTAGACACCGGACTCCCTGGATTCCGAGAGAATCGTCAGCTCCGGAACCTTCTTTATGTCCTCGCTCCTGACCTCGGTGTGCCTGGAATGGGGGACGAAGAACTCGTCGTCGAAGCCCCTGAAGAGCTTGGATTTTTTGTAGTTGATCCTGTGACGGAACACTCCGAACATCTTGCTCCCCAGAGGGTACTTCGGAACCCCGTAGTGGTGGTACATTCCCGCCTGGGCGGCCCAGCAGATGTGAAGCGTTGAGGTCACGTTCTCCTTGGAGAAGTCCATGATCCTCTTGAGCTCCTCCCAGTAGTCCACCTCCTCGAAGTCCATCTTTTCGACGGGCGCGCCGGTAATTATCATGCCGTCGTATTTCGTGTCCTTTATCTCGTCGAAGATCTTGTAGAAGGATATAAGGTGCTCCTCGGAGACGTTCTTCGACTTATGGGTTTCAGTGTGAACGAGGTCAACCTCCACCTGCAGAGGCGTGTTTCCAAGAAGGCGCAGGAGCTGCGTCTCCGTCTGTACCTTTGTAGGCATAAGGTTAACTATGGCTATCCTGAGCGGCCTTATGTCCTGGTGGACGGCGCGGAACTCGTTCATCACGAATATGTTCTCGTCTCTCAGTGTCTTTGCTGCTGGCAGTTTTTCAGGGATAATAATCGGCATTTTGCATCTTCCTCTCTTTTGCGTATTAAAAAAACCACTCCCAATAAAGAAGTGGCTCAATCGCAAAAAGAAAGCGTCCACTTCTCATCTTCCAGGATCTCTCCTGCAGGAATTGGCACCTCACATGCTAATGATGCATGCAGGTTGCCGGGCTTCATAGGGCCAGTCCCTCCGCCGCTCTCGATAAGAAATAAATCGAAATATTTATTTAGAAAGTATCATATCACCAATCAGGGAGCCGTGTCAACCTAAATTTCGATGCCGCCCAGCACAATGAACAGTCCCAGGGCTGCAACATAGAGCGTTGCAAAGTAGTAAAGCCATGGCAGCTTCCTCCTGTATATGAAGAAAAGCACCGCACCGACGATCACGGCGCCAACCCCGATCGGCACCCACATCGGCTGCTGGTAAAGGAGTATTCCTGTGTACACGAGGGCAACCATAAGAGGCATCGTCATGTAAGTCGCCTTGACAAGGTGGCTGAGCTTGGACCTGAAAACCAGCCAGGAGATCACTGCTATCAGAAGGAGGTACACACCTGTAGCGTATGGCTTCGGAGCCTGCTCAAAGCTGCCTCCGGTTAGGAGAGTGATGCCGTTGATCACGAGTGCAGCCAGAAGAAAAGCAAGATTGAACAGGATGTAGCCTGCAACGGTTATTACTATGGCCGACAAAACATTTTGCTGCCAAGGTTTGAGCTTAAGCTTCATTTCAATCCCTCCCTGTGTAAAAAATATCGGAATATTCTGCTAAATAAATTCTACAATATTTTACAAGGATATTCAATCATTGGTATAATATTAGTAAACCGGGTTGAAAAAAAGGGGGGGTAAGATGTATTTCGAAAACACAGGCAGGGAAAACTCGAGGGAAGCAGCGGAGCTGGCCCTCAGGACAGCGGAAGAAAGAGGTATAAGGCACATAGTCGTTGCCTCGAACACCGGGGAGACGGCCAGGCTGCTTATAAATGACAAGGGGATAGGGATAACCATGGTAACGCACGCCTACGGCTTCGCCGAGGACGGGAAAAACGAGCTGAGGGACGAGGTGCGGGCGGAGCTTGAAAACAGGGGCGTCAGGGTGCTTACTACAACCCACGTGCTGAGCGGCGCTGAGCGCGGCATAAGGAGAGTGTTCGGCGGCATAAGCCCCGTAGAGGTCATTGCGCAGTCCCTCAGGCTGCTTGGGCAGGGAACAAAGGTATGCGTGGAGATATCTGTGATGGCCCTGGATGCAGGATTCATACCTTTCGGAGAGCCGATCATCGCTGTTGCAGGCTCCAACGGTGGTGCGGACACCGCGCTTATAGTTACGCCCGCCCATGCAGCCAAGATATTCGACGTGAAGATCAACGAGGTGATCTGCAAGCCTTCGCTCTATCAGAAATAACCAGGAGAGGGGAATGAAAATGTACTTCAAGCACATGGGAAACGGAAACACAGCCGCGGTGGCCGAGCTGGCTCTGAAGACAGCAGAGGAGAGGGGCATCCGGCACATCGTTGTTGCCTCGTCCTCCGGGGATACGGCAAAGCTTTTAAGGAACGACAAGGGGATAGGCATCACCATGGTCAGCTACGCCTATGGGGTAGGCGGAGACGGGAAGAACCAGCTCTCCGAGGAGGCCAGGGCAGAGCTGGAGGCGATGGGGATAAGGGTCCTCACGGCTACGCACGTGCTCAGCGGGGCCGAAAGGGGAATAAGCAAGGTTTTCGGAGGGATCAGTCCTGTGGAGGTCATTGCGCAGTCGCTGAGGATGCTGGGGCAGGGCGCCAAGGTCTGCGTGGAGGTTGCCGTAATGGCGCTGGACGCCGGCTGCGTCCCTTTCGGAGAGCCGGTAGTCGCCGTAGGCGGCTCATCGAAGGGGGCCGACACAGCTGTCATAATCACACCTGCTCACGCTGCAAAGATATTCGACACAAAGATCAACGAGATTATTTGTAAGCCGTCACTCTACGAAAAGTAATTAAACTGAGGAGGATTTATTATGTCAAGAAAAGCAGTAAGCGCTAAAGGCGCGGTGGCAGTGGGGCCATACTCCCACGCGGTTGAGGCTGGAAAGATAGTCTACCTTTCTGGGCAGACGCCCATAGATTCCGCAACGGGCAAGCTGGTCGAGGGCGGGATCAAGGAACAGGCGGAGCAGTGCTTCAAAAACCTGTTCAGCGTCCTCGATGCAGCAGGACTTACGCCGGATGACGTGCAGAAGGTCAACGTGTTCCTTACGGACATGAACAACTTCGCTGCCATGAACGAGGTCTACGAAAAGCAGTTCGAGGCGCCTTACCCCGCAAGGACTACCATAGGGGTAGCTTCCTTGCCGCTGGGGGCAATGATAGAGATCGAGATGATAGCGAGAATATCAAAGAAGTGACTTTGAGGACCAGATTTCTTTCTGGTCCTTTTTAGTTTAACGGTAGCAGCGGCGGGCGCCTGAAAACCTGCTTCATAAGGAACGCTCAATTAATCAGATGCACATTTTTCTATAATCTTGCACACGGCCTCTTCTACACCATGGTCGTTCAGCACACGGAAATCGCTGTACGACCGGTATAGCTCATACCTCTGGTCATAGAGGGCGTACAGCTTCCCGAGCCCATCCTGCAGGAGAGGCCTGCTGGAAAGCTCCACGTCAGCAGCGATGTCTGCCAGGGGCCTGTCAATGAACACTATGATCCCGTTTTTCTTCAGCTCATCCATGTTTTCACGCCGTTTGATGACCCCGCCCCCAGTCGCGATGATCAAGGAGTCTTCACGGCTGAGAGTTGTTACCGCTGCGCTTTCGAAATCCCTAAAATGGTCTTCGCTTACAGCGAAAAGTTCAGGGATCGTCTTCCCGCTTTCTCTAACTATGAAGTCATCCGTATCTACAAACCTGCGGTTCAGTTTTTCACGCAGCTTTTTTCCTATGGTTGTTTTTCCTGCACCAGGCATACCTATCAAAACAATGTTTTTACTCATATCAAAACTCCAAACTAAATCAAATAAGATTGCTGACTTCAAAGGACAGCTCTTCAACGAAGCTGTCGCTGAAATTGACCTCTTGCCATATTTCCTGCGCAGCTGCAGCTTGTGCAGCCAGCATGCATAGGCCGTTGGCTGTTTTAAGTCCTGCTGCCCGGGCTTTCTTCAGCAGCAAAGTATCCGCGGGATTGTAATTCAAATCAATCACTGTCGAGAACTTGTCCACACAGTCCTTATCCGCAGGCGAAATATTATTATTGGGATACATCCCGCAAGGGGTTGAATTTATTAGGATGTCCTTGCGCTCAGTGCCGGCAAGCTCTTCATACGAAATTATTTTGTGGTCCGATAGCCTTTCCCTTGCTGCCGCAGGATTTCTGCTTGCAAAGGTGATCTCGGCTGCACCTCTGTCGAGAAGGTATGCGAGGACAGTGTTTGCAACTCCACCTGTTCCGAGGATTACTGCCTTTTTGCCATTGACATCGATGCCTTCTTTCTTGAGCATGAAAGCAAATCCCGTGTAGTCAGTGTTGTAGCCGACAATGCCCTCTTTGCTGAAGGCCAGCGTGTTGACTGAACCGATTTTCGCGGCTTCATCTGACAGCCTGTCCAGGAAGCCCAGGATCTCAATCTTGTAAGGCGTCGTCACGTTGACACCCCTGCAGCCAAGGGCCTTCAAACCTTTGACTGAGGCCTCAAGGCTGCCCCTTTCAACTTCGAAAAGGATGTAAGGCGCACTCTTGTTCAGCTTGCGCAAAATGCAGCTGTGTATCTCCGGTGACAGGCTGTACCCAAGCTTTTCGCCGACTAAACCATAAAAATTACTCATATTTCCGTTCACCCCGACTCAATAATTGCCTAAAAATTTGTAGTCCACGCCTTCTGCGGCTAATTCTTTAAAAATGTTCTTCGTTTTCCGGTCCTGCATATTCCCTTGGAAATCGATATAGAACGCATATTCCCATGGTTTTCCCAAGATTGGCCGCGACTCTATCTTCATCAGGCTCGAGTCGTTGTCAGCAAAATGCTTCAACACCGAGTAAAGCGAACCGACCTTGTGCGGGAGTGTGGCCACAATAGATATCTTGCGGGCTTGCGTAGAGACCTCCAGCTCCCTGCATATTATGATGAACCTGGTGAAATTCTTGTCGCTGTCGTTTATGTTTTCAGCCAGTATTTCCAGCCCGTAGATTTCCGAGGCTTTCTTGCTGGCCACACAAGCCTTGCTTCTCGAATTTTCGTTGCGTACATGCTGCGCGCTTTTTGCGGTGTTGTGATAGTTAACCTGCTTCCATTCAGGATGCTTTTCGAAGAAAGCTTTGGATTGCAGGAAACCCTGGATGTGAGAATACACTTCGCAGATTTCGGATATGTCGGCCCCCCTTATTCCAAGCAGGTTGTGGCACACCTTGATGTTTTTTTCGCCGACAATGTAGAATCCGTACTCTCCAAGCAGGTCATACACCTCGGAAATCCCTCCGGTGGATGAATTTTCCAAAGGGAGAACCCCATAGCGGATGTCCCCTTTGTCGAGGGCCTCAAATACATCCCTGAAGCTTCTGAAGCTCACAGCCTCTGCCTCTTCGCCGAAATATTCGGTTAAGGCCTGGTGGCTGAAAGAACCGTCAACACCCTGAAATCCGGCCCGCAAGGAAGATGCTATCTTTCTCCTCCTAGCCGAGGCGAGTTCTAAAATCCCATCCAAAGCTTCGATGTCGTTTGAGCGGATGGATGATTTTAAACTGCCGATGCATTTTTCGAATTTTTCGATCGCAACCAGCAGGTTTTCGGTGTTCATCATGAACAGCTGTTCCCATAGAGCCGGATCGCCTGCTGCTGCCCTTACAGCATCAGCATAGCTTCTGCCGACAAATATGCTTAGGCTGTTCCTGGAAGGGGGGAGGTTCAAGAGCGCAACAGCTGCAGCATAAGGCAGCTGGCTTGTAAGGGAGACGATCCTGTCATGTTCCTCCGGGGATATTGAAATCACTTCACTGCAGCCAAGCGCTGAGGCCATATCCTCCAGAAGCCTTATGTTATCCTTCACGTTCCGGCAGGAAGGAGTCAGGATATAGAGTTTACCTTCGAAGAGATCCTTGCCATCCGCTTTAAGCCCATTATCCTCTTCCTCAGCAATCGGATGACCGCCTACAAAATCAGCGTAACCGGGCAGGAATTCTCCGACACTTTTGACTATCTCTTGCTTCACACCGCAGGCATCGGTTATCAGCACCCCGTTTTTGAGGCAACAGACATTATTTTTAAGGAAGTCCACAGCTTCTTCCGGATAAAGCGCCAGGATGAGGATGTCGGTTTCCTTCAAAACCTCATCCGCAGCCTGGCCCTTGTCTATTACGATGACAGACTTTGGCTTGAGCTTTCTCAGGGCTTTGGCATATGAGCTGCCTACAAAGCCCAGTCCGATAACTGCGATGCTTTTTCCCGAAACTGAGGAGTGCGCATCGTCCATCTTTACATCTCCCTGGAGACTGCTGCGGCAATCGGCTCAAGGTCGGACATCAGCTTCTTGAACCTTTTAGGTGTGATCGACTGCTGGCCATCGCACTTCGCGTTTTCAGGATCGTTGTGTACTTCGATCATTAGCCCGTCAGCGCCGACTGCGACTGCGGCTTTAGAGAGGGGCTCAACCATCCACCACATTCCTGCGGCATGGCTGGGGTCAACTATGACGGGGAGGTGGCTCAGCCTTTTTATAGCCGGGATAGCGCTCAAATCAAGGGTGTTTCTCGTGTAGGTTTCGAATGTCCTCACGCCTCGCTCGCACAGTATTACGTTTTCGTTGCCCTCCGACATGATGTATTCTGCGGACATTATCAGTTCTTCGATTGTGGCTGACAAACCCCTCTTCAGGAGGATAGGGGTCCTCGTCTTACCCAGCTCCTTCAGAAGCTCGAAGTTCTGCATGTTCCTTGCCCCGACCTGTATAACGTCCACGTTCTCAACGAAGGTATCGATCATATCCGCTGACATTATCTCTGTAACTATCGGCAAGCCCGTTTCCGCCCGCGCCATTTTGAGGAGCTCAAGCCCGTGCGTCTTCAGCCCCTGGAAGCTGTAGGGCGAGGTCCTCGGCTTGAACGCTCCGCCCCTCAAGAATCCTGCCCCGCTTTCCTTGACAGACCTTGCAATTTCCATAATCTGTTCTTCGCTTTCCACGGAGCACGGCCCTGCTATAACAGCTACTTTCTTAGAGCCTATCTTCTCATCATTTATCCTTATGATCTTGTTATGTGGGTGGAACAGCCTGTTTGCAAGCTTGAAGGGCTGCTGAACCTTAGTAACCCTTTCGACATGCTTGATCGCCTCGATTTTGCTCGGATCGATCCTTGTTGTATCTCCCAGGACTCCAAGGATGCTTTGGTTCTCGCCCTTCATTATGCATACCTTGCAGCCCTCTTTCTCGATTCTGTCCTTCAGCCTCTCGATTTCTTCGCTTGATGTACCCGGCCTCATTATCACTATCATTTGAAATTACCTCCTTAGTTAATTAATTCTTACCTGATCCTTTTGCGGTACGGAAAATGATGTAAAAAAAATAAGGCTCCAATGAGCCTTATTGCATAAACACAAATTCACAGATCATGAAGGCAGAAACCTTCTGCCAGCTGCAAACTCCAATTTATCATACTCATCGAAAAGTGGAACACATATTTTTTTGCAGAAAAAATAACCAAAGCTAAAATAAAAATAGCTCCAGACGAAGTTAAAATATGTTCTTCCGCTTATTCCCTTTCCGATGATATTTTCCATAACAGAATTCCTCCAAGAAATCAAAATTTGAATTTAATCATTATTATAACAATGTATCTGCCAAAGTCAACAAGATTATTCAAAATATTTATTATTTTTGCATTTTTCGCACTGTCAGGTTCGTGAAATTGTTGCTTCAACACTTTCCCAGCCCCTCAGCAAATTATTTACATTATCAGTCCGCAAGCGTATAATCGTTTCAAACACCTAACATTAATTTTATGTGGAACGGGGCTGATGTATTATGGTAAATGACAAACAGAAACCCAAAATCAAGGTGCTTAAGGACGGGCCATACCGAGTGACGGGCAGCGTGCCTCTTTATGAAAAGATAATAGTCAAGAAAGGGAAATGCAACGAGTTCGAGGATGGACGGGAGCTCCCGCAGGCGGAAGAATACCTGCTGTGCCGCTGCGGCAAATCGAAGAACAAGCCTTTCTGCGACAGCTCGCACGTCAAGGAAGGATTCGACGGCACCGAGACCGCATCGAACGACAAATACGCTGACAGGGCTGAATACCTGGAAGGCCCAGGCGTGAATCTTATGGACGACAACAGGTGCGCTCTATCCCGCTTCTGCCACAGGGAGGACGGGTACGCCTGGGGTCTCCTAAAAAAGACTGGAGAGGAAAGGTACAGGGAACAGGTCATCGAGGCAGGCATGCAATGCCCTTCAGGAAGGCTGACTGCTGTAAACAAGGACGGGGACGTCATGGAACCTGAGCACGAGCCGTCAATCTCGATAATCCAGGATCCTGACATGAAGGTGAGCGCAGGCATATACGTCAGGGGATACATTCCGCTGGAATCGGCAGACGGCCAGCTTTACGAGCTCCGGAACAGGTATGCCCTTTGCCGCTGCGGCAAATCGCAGAATAAACCGTTCTGCGACACTTCCCATGTCGATACGAAGTTCTCTGACAAGGAGTAGGCTTGCACGAACCAGGCGATTGCAGTAAAATACAGAAGCACGCATAAAATAGGGACTAGGGTGAAGACAGGTATGAAAAAAGTCATTATTACCGAGAAGCCTTCTGTGGCAAAGAACATAGCGGACGCTTTCAACATAAAGGGGAGAAGGGACGGGTACTTCGAGTCGGAGGACTACGTCATCACGTGGGCTTTCGGTCACCTCCTCCAGCTCTTCGACGCAAGGGACTACGACGAGAACATGAGGTACTGGAGGATGGACAGGTTCCCCTTCATACCAGCGGAATTCCGGTACAAGGTTAAGAGCGACAGCAAGGAGAAAAACGCGCCCGACAAAGGGGCACAGAGGCAGATCGGAGTTATTAAAAGCCTTATAGAGAGGGAGGACGTGGACGGCATAATATCGGCCACCGACTACGACAGGGAAGGGCAGGTCATCGGCGACGAGCTGCTCCTTGAGCTGAACAGGGGCAAGCCGGAGTTCAGGATGCTCCTGAACGAGTGGACCGAGGAGGAGGTAAGGAAGGGCATTGCCAGCCTCAAGCCGAACCTCGAGATGAAGCCGCTTCAGGATGCGGGCATAAGCAGGCAGCTTGCGGACTGGATGATCGGCATAAACCTTACTTCCGTGGCGACCTTGCGGTACAATCCCAGCAGCAAGAGCATCCTCAACATAGGCAGGGTTCTATTGCCCACGCTCAAGATAATATACGACAGGGACATGGAGATAGAGAACTTCAAGTCGTCCAGGTACTTCAAGCTTACGGCTAACTTCAGGAGTGCAGGGGGCGGAGAGTTTCAGGGAACCTACTACGAGGATGAGAACGAGAAGTTCGAGGAGCGGGAAAAGCTCGACGCCGCAGCCGAACTCCTAGAGGGCAAAAGCTCAGACATCACGGAGAAGCAGGTGGAGGGCAAGAAGGAATACGCTCCGCTGCTTTTCAACCTTTCCAGCCTCCAGGGGCACGTGACGAGCAAGTACAAGGGCTGGACTTCGGACAAGGTTCTCAAGGAGGCGCAGTCTCTGTACGAGAAGAAGTTCATAACCTATCCGAGGACGGGCAGCGTCGCCCTTGAGGAGAGCCTCAAGGAGAGGACGGCCAAGGTGCTGGACATCCTCAAGAGGGGGCTCCCCTACGAGGACCAGATCGCCTTCTCCGACAGCAAGAGGATATTCAACAACGCGAAGGTCGAGAGCCACAGCGCCATCGTGCCTACGTACGTACTGCCAAAAGGGCTGAGCAGCGACGAGCAGATCGTTTACGAGGCCATCAGGAACAGGTTCCTCATGCAGTTCCTGCCGGCCGCGGAGTTCGAGGAGACAAAGCTCGAGGTGAAGGTCAGGGAGCCCGGTATCAAGGGAGTATTCGTAGCCAAGGGCAAGGTGCAGAAGGTGGAAGGCTGGCACGTCGTCGAGAAGTCCGATTCCAAGGACACCATCCTGCCGGAGGTCGCCATGGGAGAGACCGTAGAGGTGCTGGGGGGCAAGGTCAACGAAGTCACGAAGAAGCCTCCGAAGCTGCACAACGAAAAGACACTCCTAAGAGTGATGGAGACCTGCGGCAAGGGAGTTAAGGAAGGCGAGGAGGAGGACTCCGAAGAGATGATGGCCTCGATCCTCAGCGGATACAGCATAGGCACTCCGGCCACCAGGGCCGAGACCATAAAGAAGCTCAGGGACGCCGGCTACATAAGGTACAAGGGGAAGAGCCTCACCTGCACGGAGCTGGGCAGGACCCTCGTCGAGATATTCCCGGTGAAGGAGCTCCTGGACCTTGAGTACACGGGAAGGCTCGAGAAGACGCTGGCCGACATTGAAAAAGGAAAGTTCGCCAAGGAGGAATTCCTCAGCATGATAAGGGAATTCACTGTGAAAGCCGTTGAGCTCATAAAGAAGGACACGTCGATGCTCAGGAGCTTCAAGGCGGAGGTTCCTGAAGGCGCTGACATAGTGGGGGAATGCCCCATCTGCGGGAACCCGGTCATCGAGACTGAAAAGGCTTTCGGGTGCTCCAACTGGAAGAACGGCTGCGACTTCACCATATGGAAGAGCGACAGGTTCATCGAGTCAATCGGCAGGAAGGTCAGCAGGCAGATGGTAGAGCTCCTGCTCAGGAACGGCAAGGTGGGCTTCAGGAACCTGAAGAGCAAAAAAGGGGCAACCTATGCGGCTTATTTCAGGTATGTCCGCGACGGGAAAACAGGAAACTACAAATGGGAGATGGAGTTCATCGACTGACGAACGCCGCAAACCCGAACATGGCAAGAGAAACTGAAGGCCGTATCGCACTTGGATGTGATGCGGCTTTTATTATGTCGGAGAAGCCGCAAATCACAGCAACGGATCGATGCTTCTGAAAATTCACTATATATCATATGCGTTTTGTGTGAAAAATTTGATATAATAATCATGTTGGAGCAGTAAAAGCATAGATAGTCTTTGATGCACCTGTCGACTACATCAAGCCTGCGAAAGAAGAACAATGCAGGCATTTCATTGCGATGCCATGCGCACTTGGCAGACAATATGATAAGGAGGAAGATAAAGGATGGATACTGAAGCGATCAAAAGCGCTATTGTCACAAATGTTTATCACATAGATGCGGCAAAAAAAGTTGCAATGCACAAGCATGATAAGCACGACGAGATTTTCTACTGCGTTGCTGGAGAAGGGTTTGGCGTGTTGGAAGCCGGGGAAACAGAACTTTCGGCAGGAAAAGTGTTCAATGTTCCTGCGGGTACAATGCACGCTTTGAGAACTGAAAGCGATTTGTATGTAGCCTCGTTCCTGATTCCAAAGGTAAGCCAGTGAAATCTCATATTAGGCGGGGGTTGATGTATTTTGGATAAAGACAACACTAAACCGGGAATAAAGGTTTTGAAAAACGGGCCATACAGGGTCACAGGGAATGTTCCTCTTCGTGAGAAGATTATAATACAGAAGGGTAAGTGCAACGAGTTCAAGGAAGGACGGGAATTCCCGCGGTCGGAGGTGTACCTGCTGTGCCGCTGCGGCAAATCGAAGAACAAGCCCTTCTGCGACGGTACACATTCCAGCACCGGCTTTGACGGTGCTGAGACCGCCACGATGGACAAGTACGTTGAAAGAGCCGAATACCTCGAAGGTCCAGGTGTGGACATGAGGGACGACAATAGGTGTGCCCTTGCACGTTTCTGCCACAGGGAGGACGGGAACGCCTGGGACCTGCTGGAAAAGACTGGCGAGGAGAGATATAGGGAGCAGGTCGTAAAGGCTGCTTCCGACTGCCCTGCCGGAAGGCTCACGGCCATAGACAAGGAAGGCTATGCGGTTGAGCCAGTATACGAGCCATCCATAGACATCATCCAGGATCCTGAAAAAGAGGTGAGCGCTGGAATCTACGTAAAGGGGTATATCCCGCTGGAATCCGCTGACGGATATGCCTACGAACTGAGGAACAGGTATGCGCTGTGCAGGTGCGGGCAGTCTAAAAACAAACCTTTCTGCGACATATCACACGTTGCAGCCAGGTTCTCGGACAAGGAGTAGAAGCCAGGTTCATTCTCAGCTTTTAAGGAAATGCTGTCATGGAAAAATCCAACTTTGGGGGAAGGTAAGAGTGCAATATGGGGAAAATTACACTTTGGACTACTCAGGATGCAAGGGCTTTGAAGGAAATTGAAGCAAAAGGTGTATACACGGCAAAGCTCGGAAGCATAATAGAAAAATACGATACCTGCTCAGATGTATATCTTCATGTATACAAATGGTTTTCCAAGGCGGCAAACAAGGTGGTTCCGAAGCCGGAAGGTGCTGAATTCCCTATTTGGGCAGCTTTGGAAAAGGAGTTCACGTTTGGCCTCATAGACGGACATGTGAGGTTCGAGCTTGAGGTTGAGAGCGAGAACGTGATTGTTTTCGATACTGGCAAGTGGGACTACATCCTGAACTACTGGTACATCCCGAAGGACAGCAAGGACAATGAAGAATTTGAAAAAAAACTGAGGGAATACGGAGTCAGGAACAAAAGCCAGATCTGCATGACAAACTTCTACCCGATTTTAAGGCGGGAAGTTGAAAAGAGCTGGGAAAGGCTGTTTGATCCTAGCATAAGAATATCCGGTGAAGACCAGGCAACCCTGTGGGAGATCCGGCCGGAATGGATAAAAAATGTTTATTATCCGGAGCAGAAGCTGTGATTTTATCGTGTGGATATATCAACTGCGAATTAGATTATCAAAAAATGAAGGTGGGGCAGCCTGAACGGGGCTGCCCCACCTTATCTTTAGGGATTCCGATGCTCCTTATCCTGTGATGATAAGGGGCATTCGAACTTCATATATGGTTCACCGAAGGCAGGTCCACTACAACGTCTCCCAGGAGCTCAGCCTCAGCCTTGTCGTGGGTGACAAGTATTACAGTCCTTCTGTCCTGCCTGTACACCCTGAGGAACTCCTCGAGGATCTCCCGCTTCAGCTCGTCGTCGAGGCCCTTGAAGGGTTCGTCCATGATGAGCAGATCGCTCCTGTAGGCGAAGGCCCTTGCCATCGCAACCCTCCTCTTCATACCGCCGCTCAGCTGGTCTGGATACTTGTCCCTCGCAGCTGTCAGCCTGACTAGCCCAAGGTACCGCTCAATAATTGGCTTAGCTTCCTGAGGGGGCATGGTCGATTTGAGAACGAACTCGATGTTCCTGTATACGGTCAGGTTGGGCAGGAGCCTGTCCTCCTGGAATATATAGGATATGCTGTCGTCCTCCAGGATGACCTCGCCGCTGTCAGGCTTCTCGATGCCGCTTATTATGTTGAGCAGCGTCGTCTTGCCGCAGCCGGAAGGCCCTGTAATTACGGTTATTTTGTCCTTTTCGATATCCAGGTTCAGGTTTCCCAGGACTAGGCTTCCGTCGAAGTACTTGTACAGGTTCCTAACCTTAACCAGGTATTTTTTTTCGTTTTCCATGCTACCACCTATATTCCAGACAGCCTGTCTGTTTTCTTGACGTAGTACTTGAACAGGGATTCGAAGCCGAAGCTGAGGATGACCACCACCACGGTCCATGCGAAAAGCTCCGAGGTTTCCAGCATGGCCTTCGAGTTGAGAAGGTTGAGGCCGATGGAGTACTTGGGAGTCGCCAGCACCTCTGAGGTCACCGAGACCTTCCAGGCGAGCCCAAGGCACATAAGAACACCTGAAATTATGTAGTGCCTGATTGAGGGGATGTATATGTCCCTTATGACGTACTTCCTCTTGACCTTGTACAGATCGGCCATCTGAAGCAGCTGTACGTCCACCGACTTTATGCCCTGAAGCACGTTCGTGTAGATGACCGGGAAGCATATCAGTATGGCCGTGAATATGGCTACGTTCGTCGACTTGAACCAAACCAGAGCAAGTATTATGATGGACATTATCGGCGTCGATTTGATGGTGACCAGCAGGGGGGTTAGAAGCTCCTCCACGTAGCTGTTGAGCCCGGCTATTATGCCGACAGCCACCCCGAGGCCTATCGACAGCACGAGGCCGATGATAACCCTCGCTATGCTGCTGAACACGCATAGCCAGAAGTACTGAAGGAATATGAGCTTCCACAGCATCTGCAGCACCTCAAGCGGCGAGGGCAAGAGTATGACGTTATGGATAAAAAGGGAGCCGAGCTCCCAAATCATTATCCAGAACAGTATAATCAGCATGTTTTTAGACAGTCTTTTACTTACCTGTGTAATAGAAGTTTTCATCAGGCAGATTTCCTCCGATGGATGCCGGATCGCTGTCTTTAAGCACTGTGAAGAAGCCTTCAAGTGATTTCTTCGCGTCCTGTGCGCTTGTGAATACGATGTAGGATCTTGGTATAGCAGCTTCAGCTACAGCTGCGCTTGGGAGTATTCCCTGCTTAGCTACAAGCGCTGACGCTTCCTTAGGGTTCTTGTTCACGTATTCGACGGACTCCTTGTACTTCTCGAGGAACGCGTCAACATCTGCTTTTCTTGTGTCGATTATATTTGTAGTCATGACGAACGCGCCCATGATGAGCTCGCTGCTTCCGTTTGAAGCCTTGCTCCATTCCGCGGTCATGTCTATCGGAACTGTGAGGCCTGCTACCTTGGCCTTTGTAGTAGTTACGAAAGGTTCAGGAAGAAGTGCAACCGTTGCTTCGCCGGATGCAATGGCTGCCGACACTGTAGCATGGTCTGCCTTCCATTCTATCTTGACGTCTACGTCAGGCGTAAGTCCGTTCTGCTTCAGGATGTAGTTTAAGGCGTACTCAGGAGTGCCGCCCTTGCCGCTTGCATAAACCGTCTTTCCCTTGAGGTCGGCAATGCTCTTTACTGAGTCACCGTTCTCAACTATGTAAAGGACGCCCATTGTAGTAACGTTAGTGAGCTTTATCTTCTTTTCTGTCTTGGTGTACAGTATCGGAGCAAGGTTTGAAGGAACTGCTGCTCCGTCTATCTCACCGGTCACGATCTTCGAAACGATCTGGTCAGGCGAGTCGTACAGGGTTACTTCGTACAGGTCTGAATGGTCCTCCATCAGCTTAACAAGCCCCATGCCTGTAGGTCCCTTGAGCGCAGCGATCTTGATTTTCTCCTTCGGCTTTGACTCGCAGCCTGCCGCCAGCACGGAAGAAACAGCCAGCATCGCAACCATGAGAAGGATTCCGAATCTTTTTTTCATTGTGATACCCCCTTGAGCAAAATAGATTAAAAATTTGTTATTTTTCCACTAATCATTATAGCACATTTTCTGGAGTTTGGGAATTTTGCGGGATTGACGGCTTGTTTACAAGCATTGAGAGTTCAATAAGCAGCGCGGGCAGCGACATCAGCTGAGGGTAGGCAAGGTAAACAGGCTTCCAGTCCGGGTCGAACTTGTCCTTGAACCTCCTTAGGCCCTCGAAGCTGTAGAATAGCTTGCCGTGCTTCGATATGAGCCCCGCAAGCTTTTCCGCCAAGTGGGATTTAGGCGAGTAGCCGACCTGCGAAAGCGGTGCAACGCCCAGGCTGAAGCCTTTGAAGCCCATATCCTTATAGTTCAGGAGCAGCTGTATGAACATGAACTCCATGGTGGAGCTGGGAGCGTCCTTCCCGAACCTCATGAGGTCGATGCCTGCGCATTGCTTCCCAGGGCCCATATCTGTGAGCGAGATGAACGCCAGGAGCTTTCCCGAAGGGCTCCTGAGAACTGCAACAGGGGCCTCCTGGAGGTAGCACCTGTCGAACCAGCCTACAGAGAAGCTCATCTCCTTCCTTTTGCCTATCCATTCCCTGGATACCTGTTCCAGCTCGTCAAGGAGCTCAGTTGAGAATGGAGGCTGCAAAAGCTCGAAGGAATAGCCTTCCTTCTCGAAGCGCCTGACGGTGTTGCGGAAGCTCCTGCGCCCGGAGCCTGCCATGTCGAACTCGGTGAGGTCAACGACAGCCTCCTCGCCGAGCTTGAAGAAGTAGCAGCCGTTCTCGTGGTACATAGACAGGTTCTCCTCGGAAACCTGGTAGAAAACCGCCCTGTAGCCGTAGAGGTCGAGGAAACTCTGGAACTCCTGTATGCCTGAGCGTATAAGGGACTCCTCGCCCACAGGGTCTCCAAGGACCACTATCCTGTCAGAGTATTTGGCGTAGGCAAGGAGGACCTGCCCCTCGCAAGCCCAGAAAAGCTGCTTGTCGCCCAGGTGCATCATGTGGGAAAGGTGATGACCTGCATGCGTTTTCAGGAAACCTTCAAGCCTAACCTGGTCTGTGCCCTGGTAAAGAGGGTCCTTCTCTATCCTGCTGCGGGTGATGTACCACATGAGGATGAAAGCAATGAAGAGCGCGTAGGCGACAATGCCTGAGTCTATGAAGGCTCCGAGATGCCTGAAAGCATCCAGCGGGTACTCGAACTCCTTGATGTAGCTTGTGAAGAGCAGGTGGCTCCCTCTCAGGTAGGCGGCCAGCAGTACCAGCACAGCTGCTGCAACCGCGATCAGGCTGCTCTTTTTAACCGGTATGCTCTTGCGGTAGAAGTTGACCCTGGAGAGCCTTATTATGCACATGCAGAACAGGAGGAAAGCGAGCTCCTCAAAGTCGAAGCCCTTGACGAAAGTGAAAATTCCTCCCGCCAGCAGAAGCAGCATTGCTGCATGGTAGGACCTCTTAACCCGCCAGAATATATCCCTGGACATTATGAGCAGAATCAGCCCGATGGAGATTGAGATGCTCCTGGAGTACTGCAGGAAGCCGGCGGACGCTATGGTGGTCAGGAGCCTGCTCCTTGAAAGGAGGCTCGGGGTGAATGCTGAAATAAGCAGCACAGAGCCGCAGATCAAAACAGTGATGGCCATGAGGGAAGAGACGAACTGGCCGTAAACGCCTGATCTGATCTCGGTTACCTTCTTTTCCGATTTCCTGAGGACCTGTACAGAGAAGGTGGCTATAGCCGTCAAAGAAGGCGCAAGGTAGTAGAATACCCTGTACAGGATCACGGCCGAAAGCGCTTCGTTTGGGGATAGCCCGGCAGCCTCCAGCCCCATTATCGCTATAAGGTCGAAGGAGCCTGCTCCTCCCGGCAGGAAGCTCAGTATTCCGGCTATAGCTGCTGCGGCGAAAACCGAAATCACGTCCAGGAAGCTTATGCCGTGGTGGAAGTGGTCAGCTATCGCAAAAAGAAGAACGCCTGCAAGAAGCCATTCGAGCACCGAGACTGCGGTGAGCTTCAGCTTGAGTGCGAAGAGCTTCCTCAGTCCGAAGGACTCCGCCCATTCCCTGGATTTTCTTACGAACCTCTCCAGCACGAAATAAGCGGCTATGTAGAGGCTGTAGGCAGCAAGGCAGACCCAGAGCCACCTGTGCAGGCCCAGAAGGGCTGATATGCCGCGGTTGTTGGCAATGGTGATCACGGCGAAAAGCGACAGCCCCGTGGTTGCAGACGCCACCATAAGGGCGTTGTAGGGTATCATCTCCTTGAAATCCGCGCTGTGCTTCTTCAGGAGAAGCGTCTTTATGGAGGCTCCAGTGAGACCGCCGAGCCCAAGAAGGGCGTTCAGCGAGTTTGAAACGAAGGAGATTGCGAGGAGGTCCGTCCTTTCAATCTCGAACCCGAAAGCTTTCATTCCGAAAACGTCGTATAACACCATCGAGAAGGAGGCCAAAGTCCCCAGGACGAAGAAGGCGACGATCCAGGCCAGCGGCACCGAACGAAGCAGCTCAAGAGTGGAGGCAAGGTGTATGCTCTCAAGCTGGTTCCTGCCCTCGTAGAAGATGAGCGCAGTGAGCGCAAGCGCGAAGGCGAGCTTGAGAAGGGTCTTCCAGTGCTCAAGCATGAATATTTCTAGTCTCTTTAAGAAGTGCATTGTTGTGAGTCCTCCGATTTATTACATATTATCCGAACAGAGTCCAGAATTGAGCTATAACCCAGTACGAAACCTATATACATTATACGGCATCGGCGATATTATGCAACGGCCGGATACGCTTGTAAATTTGCAGAATATTGCGTATAATCTATTTATAGGAAATCAAAGTAAGAAAGGGGATAGAATTATGTTGTGGGTATGTTCCGTATGCGGCTACGTTCATGAAGGGGAGGAAGCTCCCGAAGTCTGTCCTAAATGCGGCTCTCCGAAGGAGGCTTATGAGAAGATGTCAGAGGATGCGGCAAAAAAGATATACGATTCCGACAGGACGAACGACATCCACATGGAGATCGTAAAGCTTGCCATGAAGATCAAGGACCTTGCAAAGGAAGGCGTGGAGCTGAACCTGGATCCTGGCTGCGTCAGCGTGTTCCAGAAGGCCCATGACGAGGCGTGGATCATCAAGCAGAGGAGCAAGGCTGAGATAGAGACACACGTTGGAAAGGGAAAATGGTAGGAGTTCTTTGGCTGCCGCGGCTTAAGTCTGCGGCAGCTGTTTATTTTTCAAAAAATATGTTTGACAAGAACAGGATTATGCTATAATATAAGAATATAAGAAATAACTAATATTCTGATGGGAGGCGGGAGGGATTTCGATGAATGAGGATATCAAGGGCATAGCTGAGGTAATGAAGGTGCTTTCCAACGAGAACAGGCTTCAGATTGTATGCTGCCTTCTCGAGTCGCCCATGACTGTAAGCGAGCTTCACGGCGTCATCGGGAACCTGTCCCAGCCAGCATTGTCACAGCATCTGACACTGCTGAAGGCTCACGGAATCCTGGATTCTTGCAGGAGCGGGCTTTCAATGACATATTCGATACAGGACGGCAGGATAAGTGCAGTGATAAACGTACTAAAAAGCACCTACTGTAAAACAGAAAAATATTTGGAAGGGGAGAATTACAATGATAAGTGTAACGAAAAAAGCAGCAGATGAGTTCAAGGAATATGTAAAAAAAGGTGGAGGACCCTGAAAACAAGATGCTGAGGGTAACCTTCAACGGCTTTGGCTGAGGAGGCCCTGACTTCGGGCTGACTCTGGAGGAGTCAATAGGCAAGGGAGACGTAGTTGTTGAGGCGGAAGGCATAAAGGTTATCTACGACAGCGAGTTCGGATATTACCTGGACGACGCCGTACTGGACTACAACGACGAAGGATACGGCAGAGGATTCATACTGACCGGCGGGAAGCTTTCATCCTGCTAGCAGATAGCACAGCGGCTTTTGTCCGCTGTGTATTTTGACTTTATAATAAAGGAGTGCTGAACAGTGAAACACAAATTCGATGAAAAAAGCAAGCACAAGCTGGACAATCCACAGAGGAGGGAGCTGCTTCCTCCGGAAAGGACGCTTCTTCTGCTGGGGCTCAAGGAAGGCGACATAATGGCGGACATCGGCTGCGGCATAGGCTACTTCACCATACCTGCAGCCGAGATAGTTGGAGAATCGGGGAAGGTATATGCAGTGGACGTCTCGGAATACATGCTGCAAGACGTCGGGAATAAAGTCGAAGAGGGCGGACTGACAAATGTCGAGATCATGCTCACGGACGGAAGCATGCCCGGACTGGAGCATGCCGGGGTGACCTTCGCGTTCACGAGCAACGTCCTCCACGAAATAGAGGATGCGGCCGGATTCATCTCTGATATTAAGGGATTGCTTGCTGAAGGAGGTAGGCTGGCTGTAGTTGAATGGGAGAAGATAGACAGCGACTTCGGGCCTCCCAAGGACCACAGGCTGGGCAGGGAGGACCTTGCAAAGCTCATGGTGGCAGCAGGATTCACGAACATCTCCCTGGTCGACCTGGGTGAGAATTTCTATGGCATCATTGCCTGGTAGAAAAATATAAATATCCTTATCATATTTTTATCACAATTGGTGTTTATATTTAAAGCATACCCAACAATAAAAATATGAGGTGGATGAAAAATGATAATGAAAAAAGTAGTCTCAGCAATGGCAATAGCAGGAGTTCTTGCAGCGGGAGGCACGGCTATGGCTGCATCAAACAGCCAGGTGCAGGCAGCGGGTTCTGACAGCACAAAAACAACGGTGGAAACCCAGAACCAGTACCAGTACAAGTACCAGAACGGTGCCAAGGATCAGGGCAAGGACAATACGGTACAGCAGGTTATGAACCAGTTCAAGCATATGTACCAGAACGGCGACTGCACGCAGGACAAAACGCAGACACAGAAACAGAACTGCGACGGCAGCTGCGACCAGAACCAGACTCAGACTCAGACTCAGTCGCAGACAGGCAAATAATATCAGGAGAGACAGGGATGCATTATTTTGCACCCTGTCTTTGCCGATTGATGATATAATTATCTTAAACGAACGGGCAGGTGATGGTATGAGCGAAAAAAGGGTCCTCATTGCCGAGGATGAAAAGGAAATCAGGAACATAATAAAGGAATACCTGGGCATGGAGAGCTACGCCGTTGACGAGGCTGAAAACGGAAGGGAAGCTCTTGAGCTGTTCTCACAAAACCGGTACGACCTGATCCTGGTGGATATAATGATGCCTGAGTTGAACGGCTGGGAGGTCTGCAGGAAGGTCAGGGAGAGCTCGGAGGTTCCCATCATAATACTGTCGGCCAAGGGCCAGGAATACGACAAGCTCAAAGGCTTCGAACTGGGGGTCGACGACTACCTGGTCAAGCCTTTCAGCCCCAAGGAGCTCCTCGCAAGGATAAAGGCCATATTCAGGAGGAACGAGAAGTCAAGCAGGGAAGAGGATAAGAACCATTACGAGTTCGGGACACTTGTTGTGGACTTCGAGTCGCAGAACATATACGTTGACGGTGCAAAGATTAAGGTGACACCCAAGGAGTACGACCTCCTTGAATACTTCATCAGGAACAGGAACATAGTCCTGTCCAGGGACAAGCTCCTCGACGGTGTGTGGGGGATAGACTTCATGGGCGATGACCGTACGGTGGACACACACGTCAAGATGCTGAGGGAAAGCCTTGGCAAGTACAGGCAGCTTGTTGTCACCGTATGGGGCAAGGGCTACAAGTTCGAGGAAGGTGAAGTCTCATGAGGAAGATAATGCACAAGCTGTGGGCTGGAATGATGGTTCTCGTAATCTTCATAACTGCATCGCTGGCTGTTTTTCAGGCTTTCTTCCTGAAGGATTTCTTCGTAAGCAGCAAGGTGGACAGCGTCAGCTCAAGCGTTTACAGCGCGGTGGACGGGCAGGAAGTATCCTCCACGTCTGGGCTTTTCGGAAAGCTCGATTCACTAGCCTACAGCGAGGACATTGGCCTCGAGATAGTGGACTCCAGCGGCAAAACCGTGTATATAAACGGGCAGAACCAAGAGACCGGCAGCACGGAGGTCAGGAACGTTTCGCTGCTGGCCGGAAAAGGGGCAGCGGGTGAAGACGCAGGGAATGGATATTCAGGCTCCCAGAGAAGCACGGACGGCAGCGGCGCCGGAAGCACCGGCTCAGGCTCAGGCTATGGCAGCTCTGGGACTTCGGGCGGTTCTGAAAATGCGGGCAGCGGCACCGGCGCGGGTGGCTACGGAAGCGGAGCTGACAGCAGCGGAAGCGCCACGGCACAGCAGGGAAGCACCACGGCGGGGCAGGGCTACGGCAAGGGCAGCGGAGTCATTCAGGAAGGACAGCTCCGCCAGCAGCTGATACAGAACGGCCTGGCTGGAAGGAACGCGGTGCAGGAAACGGTGCATCCAGTATACGGGTTCGAGGTCATGGTGCTCTCGGTAGCGTTCAAAGCGGCAGACGGCAAGGATTTTGTCGCTCTGGCAACTATTCCGCTTGCGCCGATAGATGAGATGATAGGGATAATGAACAGGGTGTTGGCAGGAGCGGCTGCTCTGCTCCTTCTCCTGTCGGGGATAATCGCTTTCTTCATGTCAAGGAACATCACGAAACCTTTGAACAGCCTTACAGCCGCTGCAGGAGAGATAGAGCAGGGCAACCTTGAAGCGAGGGCAAGCATCAGAAGCAGGGATGAAACCGGCACGCTCGGAAGGACTTTCAACAGGATGGCTGAGAGGCTCCAGAAGACCGAACGGTTCAGGAAGGAGATAATCGAGAACGTATCCCACGAGCTAAGGACACCACTTTCGATAATCAAGGGCTATTCAGAGCTCATAAGGGATGTGACAGGTGACAACAAGGAGAAAAGAGAAGGGCAGCTTGAGGTCATCTCCCAGGAAGCGGACAGGCTGGGAGTGATCGTAGACGACATACTAGACTACTCGCAGATACAGTCAGGACTCATGGAGCTGAACGTAGACAGCTTCGACATCTCCGAAATGGCAAGGAACGTAATCAGGAAATACGAGCTGGCCCTCGGGGAAAGCGGGATGAAGATCAACTTCAGCGGGCCAGAGGCTCTGTCTGTGAAGGGGGACAAGGTCAGGATCGAACAGGTGCTGCAGAACCTTGTCAAGAACGCGATAAACTATTCGCCTGAAGGCAAGGACATAGACATAAGGGTAGCTGATTCGGAGGGCAAAGCCCTCGTTGAGGTCAGCGACCACGGGCTTGGAATACCTGAAGAGGAGCTGGACTTCATCTGGGACAGGTACTACAGGACTAAAGGTATCAAGAAAAAGAAGATATACGGCTCAGGGCTCGGGCTTTCCATAGTGAAGAGCATACTGGACGCCCACGAAGCAAGCTGCTCAGTGGAGAGCAGGGAAGGGGTGGGCACCACTTTCAGGTTCTCTCTTAAAAAAGGTTGAAAAAATCCATAAAGGTGAATATCTATCATATTTTTATCACAATTGCCCCATATACTGAAAACATAGAAACCAAATAAAATATGAGGTGATGAAAATGATCAAAAAGATGATTTCGGCAATGGCAATAGTTGGGATGCTGGGAACGGGAGCTATGGCAGCTGCCAACGGCACAAACCTTAACACAGCTGCGAACAACGCAGGAACATCAGCCGCGAGCACTGTGCAGACTCAGGCAAAGGAACAGAATCAGAATCAGGATAAGGACCAGAGCCAGAGCGGAGCCCAGGCGCAGACTCAGAACCAGTATCAGTACGGCGCTCAGAACCAGAACCAGGGCAATGAAGATGTGCAGGCAATGAACCAGTACCAGTACAGGAACGGTGAACAGGCACAGGCCCAGGAAGGCAGCTGCACTCAGGAAAAGACCCAGGCACAGACACAGACACAGCAGCAGAACTGCGACAATACATGCGACCAGACACAGGCACAGACACAGCAGCAGAACTGTGACAATACATGCGATCAGTCACAGATACAGACACAGAAGCAGGCAGGAAGAAACAGATAACATGGCTTTCAAAGGAAGGACAGTAAGCAACCGCGGACTGTCCTTCTTTGCACTCTTGTATTCAAAGAAAGGGAGGTAAGTTGAAATGAAAGGGAAGTTCTTTAAGATGTTGATTGTTCCGGTGGCCTTGGCGGCCCTTCTCGCGGGCTGCGGCAGCCAGACGGGGAACAATGCCCCATCTAACACCACTTCCAACACTACCGGCACGGAAACAGGAAGCGGAACGGGCAGCCAGACAGGCGGCGAGACCGGAGAAGAAACTGGAAGCGGAACAGCGAGCGGACTCTATGGACATGAGGCAGCCCTCGCCGACAACGACCTTACAGAAGCGGAGATGCTCAAATACGCCATCGAGGACGAGTACGCAGCAAGGAGCGAATATGAAGCGGTGGTCGGCAAGTTCGGAGAAGTCGGTCCTTTCGTGAACATAGTCAATGCAGAACAAAACCATATCGATGCGCTTAAAACCCTATACGGCTACAGGAACATGGAAGTTCCGGCAGACAGCTCCAAATCGCACGTTGTTCTTCCTGCAACCCTTGAAGAGGCAAAGGACATAGGAGAGCAGGCAGAAATCAAAAACATAGCCATGTACGAGAAGTTCCTGAGCCAGAGCAACCTGCCGGATGACATGAAGCGCGTTTTCACATCGCTTAAGGAAGCATCGGAGCAGCACCTTGAAGCATTCAGGAAGTAAGAGCATATTTCAAAAGGATACGCGTAACTGCGTATCCTTTTTTCATTGGGGTATTGACAAGAGATGAAAAAAGCTATAATATAAGAATATAAGTAAATGCTAATATTCTTTAAGATAATATTGGATTTGGAGGAATTGATATGTTTTCTTTTTTCAAGAAAAATTACGAGTCTGTAAGTGCCGGTGAGCTTGGTGGGAAGCAGGGCAAGATAAACCTGATCGATGTCAGGGAGAGGCATGAGTTCAAGGCGGGGCATATCCCGAACGCTAAGAACATACCTTTGGGCGAACTCCTCGCGGAGCCGGAGAAGTACCTGAGCAAGGACCGGGAGTACCATGTCGTGTGCGCTTCGGGGGCAAGGAGCTCAAGGGCCTGCGGAAGGCTGTCGGGCCTTGGATTCCAGGTTGTAAACGTGGCCGGGGGGACTATGTCCTACGGAAAGCCTTTGAAAAGATAGGCTTAGCTGAGGATTGATGTGTAAAAGAGCAGCGATATTGCCAATGAATATGGTATAATTGAGGCGAATCCAAACTAAAAAGTATGGCAAGGAGGAAATTTTACGATGGAAGAATTAGTTGTTATAGAGTACAGGTGCCCGCAGAACCACAAATGCCCTTCGGTCGCGATATGCCCGGTGGGAGCGCTTAAGCAGGAAGGGTTCGATGCCCCAACAGTAGATAACGATTTGTGCATAAAGTGCGGAAAATGCGTGAGCTTCTGCCCGATGAGGGCTCTGCAGCTGCAGTAGGAATATTAGAACCGGAACACAAAATCATGATTGCCAAGAAAAGACCGTTTTATTTCATATAAAACGGTCTTGCTTATTTCACGGTATCTGCCAAGGTTATAACTTAATATTCTGACAATTTGTTGAATTATTATCGAAAGGAAACTACAATAAGAGTATGGGAACATAAGGAGCGGCCAAGCAGATATTTGGGGAGCTGATTTCAATGGAAGCTGAACTGAAAAACACGTCCGAATATAAGGGGTTGGAAAAAGTGAAGGTGCTCGAGCTGCTGCAGGCATCTGAAGCAGGTCTCGGCCAGCAGGAAGCGGAGTCGCGCATTGAGAAGTATGGGTACAACGAGTTCTCAGAGGAGAAGCGCAGCCCGGTCATAGATTTTCTGAAGCGCTACTGGGGACCTATGCCCTGGCTGCTTGAGGCAGCTCTCTTGATCACCGTGCTGCTGCACCATTACACGGAGAGCGCAATAATATTCATCCTGATGACTGTGAACGCCGTCATAGGGTACCTGCAGTCGAGCAATTCGCAGAAGGCAGTCGAGCTGCTTAAGAGGAAGCTTGAGATAAAGGTGAAGGTGCTGAGGGACGGGAGCTGGACACAGCAGGAAGCTAGGGGGATAGTCCCCGGAGATGTCATCAGCCTCAAGCTGGGGGACCTGATACCGGCGGATGTCTACATACTGGAGGGCGGGATGTCAGCAGACGAGTCGGCCCTTACAGGCGAGTCGCTGCCAAAGGACCTGAAGGAGGGAGATACAGCCTACTCAAGCTCCATAGTAAGGCGCGGGGAGTCAAGATGCATCGTAGTCAACACTGGAGTTAAAACCTATTTCGGGAAGACGGTGGAGCTTGTCAGGATAGCGAGGCCCGTTTCTAGGCAGGCAAAGCTTATGCTAGCCATAGTGAAGTACATGATGTACCTTGGCATAGCTGCTTCGGCGGTCGTGTCGCTGTACGCCTTCTATCTTCACCGGGACTTGCTGTCCATACTTTCGTTCATAGTCGTTTTCCTCATCGGAGCGATACCGATCGCTCTCCCGGCCGTGCTGACCATCATCCAGGCGACCGGTGCTCTGGAGCTTTCCAGGGAGGGAGTGCTGGTCACGCGCCTGGATTCCATAGAGGACGCCGCGTCCATAGACATATTCTGCTTCGACAAAACGGGCACAATAACCCAGAACAGGCTCTCCGTTGCAGACACCGCAGCCTTCGGGGGCTTCAGCAGGGAGGACGTGGTCAGGCTGGCTGTCCTCGCATCCAGGGAGGAAGGCATGGACGCGATCGACATGTCGGTTATCAGCTATGCGAAAGAGTCAGGCACTGATCTCGAAGGCTGGCAGCAGGTTTCCTACACCCCGTTCAGCCCGGGCACCAAGAGGACTGAGGCAGAAGTCCGAGCAGGCGGAAGGAGCTTCAAGGTTTTAAAGGGCGCTGCCGGCACTGTGATAGGCATGAGCAGGGATAGCGATGAGGCGGCGGCCTCCGAGGCGGAGAAGGCGGCAGAGGGATTCTCCGCCAGAGGCTACAGGGTTCTGGCTGTTGCCGAATCGGAAGGTGAGGATCCGGCAAGGTTCAGGATCGCCGGGCTGTTAGCCATAGCGGACCCCGTCAGGCCGGATTCAGAACGCATGATAGGGGAACTGAAGAGCCTGGGCATAAAGGTCCTGATGCTGACGGGGGACAGCCTTCCAATCGCGAGGGAGATCGCAGGGCAGGTAGGCATCGGAAGCGGCATCAGGCAGGCTGGAGAGCTTAAGGGAATGAGCCCCGAGCAGCAGCTTGAGCTGATTAGTGATTGCGACGGCTTCGCTGAGGTCTACCCTGAGGACAAGTTCATGATAGTGAAGCTGCTGCAGGAGGCCGGGCATTCCGTCGGCATGACGGGCGACGGCGTTAACGACTCTCCTGCGCTTAAGCAGGCGGAGCTTGGCACAGCGGTGAGCGAGGCGACGGACGTTGCCAAGGCCTCCGCCAGCATAGTCCTTACACACCCTGGGCTGAGCGAGATAATCGCCGCGGTCAGGACAAGCAGGAAAATCTATCAGCGGGTGCTGACCTGGGTCATAAACAAGATAACGAAGGTGGTCGAGGTGGTTGTCCTGTTCACTGCCGGGTTTTTCTGGACTCACGACATGGTGATATCGCTTCTCGGGATCTCGCTGCTTGTGTTCGCCAACGATTTCGCCACCATGTCGATAGCGACTGACAACGTGAAGTCGACTGATTCGCCGAACACCTGGAACGTGAGGAACGTAACTGCCGCTTCGCTTGTGCTTGGGGTGCTTTTCGCGCTGGAGGACCTTTTCGTTGTGTGGCTGGGGCTTCACTATTTCAGGCTTGGCTTCGCCGGTCTGCAGACACTCGTGCTTCTGTGCCTCGTTTTCAACACCCAGTTCAGGATACTCATCGTAAGGGAGAGGAGGCACTTCTGGTCATCGGTTCCGGGAAGGAACCTCCTGGCTGTAAGCATAGTGACAGCTTCAGTCTTCGCGCTGCTGGGGATTTCCGGCATATTCATGCCAGGGCTCCTTCCGGGGCAGGTGCTTGCGGTATTCTGCGCCGGCCTGGTCTATGCGGCTGTTCTGGATTTTGTGAAGTACTGGCTGTTCAGGAGGCTGGGGCTCTGAGCTGAGATTGAAGGCTTCTAGCTCCAGCACGGAAAATATAACGCAAGCAAGGAATGGCTTGATAAGGAGAGATTGAAATGGATTCATGGTCGGTGTCATGCCCCGGTTTTTTCAGCATAACAGATGAAAAGGACAATAAGGAGTACTGCGGCTGCGGGCAGGGCTGGTACAGGAAGAAGTGGCAGAAGATGGCGGGCTGCGGGCCTACAACCGCTGCCAACATCTTCCTCTATATGGACCGTGAGGAAGGCGGAAGCTGCCTAACAATAGGCGACTGCAGACGCCGGATGGAGGAGCTGTGGCGGTTCGTGACGCCAGGGCTTCAGGGGGTCAACACAACAGCGAAGTTCAGGAAGGGGGTTTCTGGATATGCCTCCTCGAAGGGCCTGGAACTTGAAATAGAGGTGTGCGACGTTCCGGAGGAAAGGTCTGAGAGACCCGAGCTGGGAATGGTTCTAGCCTTCATAGAGGAAGCCCTGTCAAAGGATTGCCCGGTGGCTTTCCTGAACCTGTGCAACGGCATGGAGCTGAGCCTCCACAAATGGCACTGGGTCACAATAATAGGGCTCGAGCACGACGGCGATGAGGACAGCGCCACGGTTGAGGTCCTGGACGAGGGTTCGCTGAAGAGGCTGAACCTGGCACTCTGGCTGGACACCACAAGGAAGGGCGGAGGCTTCGTGTACTGCTGCAGAAAAAGCTTGCAAGGTTAAATCAAATAAATAATAAACGCAAGGGGGTCTTTTAATGGGTAAGAAAATTCTTGTAGTCGGAGGAGTTGCCGGCGGAGCGTCGGCTGCGGCAAGGGCCAGGAGGCTTGATGCTTCAGCAGAGATAGTCATTTTCGAGAAGGGGCCGCACGTTTCTTTTTCCAACTGTTCGCTCCCGTACCACCTGAGCGGCATTGTGGAGGACAGCGACCACCTGGTCATGATGAGCCCTGAAAGGTTCAAGAAGCAGTACGACATAGAGGCCAGGGTGAACAGCGAGGTAGTAAAGATCCTGAGGGGAGAGAAGAAGATCCAGGTGAAGAACCTTGCGACGGACGAGGTGTACGAGGAAGCCTACGACAAGCTCGTGCTTTCACCGGGCGCGAACGCGATCCTCCCGAGGAGCATCGAGGGCATAGCAGGGCCAAACGTGTTCACCGTGAGGAACGTTGTCGACATAAAGAAGCTCCAGGGATACCTTGAGGACAACAACATAGCTGACATAGCTGTGGTCGGGGGAGGCTTCATAGGCATCGAGGTTGCGGAGAACCTGAGGCTTGCGGGAAGGAACGTGAGCGTGGTGGAGTCCGCAGACCAGGTGATGGCGCCTTTCGATTTCGACATGGCTCAGATACTGCACAAGGAGCTGACCGACAACGGCATAACGCTCATCCTGAACGACGGGGTGAAGAGGATAGGGCCGGAGGCTATAGAGCTACAGTCAGGAAGGACAGTCGAGGCCAAGGCAGTGGTGATGGCGATAGGGGTGTCGCCGGAGACGGGGCTTGCAAGGGATGCGGGGCTGGAGATCGGCGCCACAGGCGGCATAAAGGTTGACCACAACTTCCTTACGAGCGACAGTGACATCTACGCAGTGGGCGACGCCATAGAGGTGTACAACAGCCTGACTCTCAAGCCTTCCAGGCTGGCTCTCGCGGGACCTGCCCAGAGGCAGGCCAGGGCGGCTGCGGACCACATGTACGGCATCCCGAGCAGCAGCAAGGGGGTCATAGGCTCCTCGGTGGTCAAGGTTTTCGAGCTGGGAGCTGCGTCCACGGGTCTAAGCTTCAAGGCGGCAAAGGCCGCAGGGATCCCCTGCGACTTCGCGTACGTCATTCCAGGCGACAAGGTGGGCCTCATGCCTGGCAGCAACCCTATGCACTTCAAGCTAGTCTACGAGTATCCTACGGGAAGGATCCTTGGGGCCCAGGCCATAGGCAAGGGGACCGTGGACAAGCGGATGGACGTCATAGCCGCCATGATAACCATGGGAGGGACGCTGGAGGACCTCAAGGAGCTGGAGCTGTGCTATTCGCCGGTCTTCGGGACGGCGAAGGACGTCGTCAACCTGGCGGCGCTCGTAGGTCTCAACCTCCTTTACGGAAGGTTCAGGCAGGTCCCTGTATCGAAGGTGAGGGAGCTGGTTGAGAGCAACGCGTTCATAGTCGACGTCAGGGAGAGAAGGGAGTACGATGCCGGACATCTTAAGACCGCGGTCAACATACCTCTTAGCGAGCTGAGGGGAAGGCTTGGCGAAATCCCGAGGGATGTGCCCGTATACGTCCACTGCCGCTCGAGCCAGAGGAGCTACAACGCGGTGATGGCGCTGCAGGGCAGGGGCTACGACAACGTGGTCAACATATCCGGCTCTTACCTTGCGATCTGCCTTTACGAGTACTACACGGACATGGTCACCGGAAGGGAAAAGATAGTGACGGAGTACAACTTCAACTAGGCCGAGGGATCGACCTCGATTGTAAATGCAGAAAGTTCGGTATATAATGGTTTTAAGAAGAAATGCGGATGGAGGTGCTTTTTATGCCTGATTTCGGGAACCCTTTTGCAGGGCTTGCAAAGGAGCGCAAGCTTACCGAGGAGGAGCTCATAAGAGCTATACGTTTCATGGTTTCGGCTGAGTACGAAGCTGTCCAGATGTACATGCAGCTGGCGGAGTCCACTGACAACGAGCTTGCGGCGGAGGTCCTGAAGGACATAGCAGACGAGGAGAGGGTGCACGCGGGCGAATTCCTCAGGCTGCTCAAGGAGCTGGCCCCGGACGAGGAGAAGTTCTACGCGGAAGGCGCCAAGGAAGTTGAAGCCGAGATAGCAAAGCAGAAGAAAAAGTAAGAGCGATTTTACGGAGGTGCCCTGCAGCTGCAGGGTGCCTTCTGCGCATGGGGGAGGAGACTGGAATGAACTGCATATTCTGCGACTGCATAGATTCGAAGGACAGGTTCGTGGCAGAGAACGAACTGGCCTTCGCCATATACGACGCGTTTCCGGTGAACGAAGGGCACGTTCTGGTGATCCCCAAGAGGCATTTCAGGAGCTTCTTCGAGGCGACCCAGGAGGAGGTGGCGGCCATTTACGACCTGCTCCATGAAGCCAGGGCTTTGCTGGAGGTCAGGCTTAAGCCCGACGGCTACAACGTTGGCGTAAACATCGGGGAGGCGGCAGGGCAGACTGTCATGCACCTCCATGTCCACCTGATCCCGAGGTATCGTGGCGACGTGGAGAACCCCAGAGGAGGCATTAGGAATCTGAAGAAGAGCCTTGTTCCCTACGACGGCTAAAATGAAGGCATAATCCAAGGAGGAAATTTAATGGAGAAATTCAAGATAAAAACCATCCTGCTAGTAATAACGTACACTGTTGTCCTGTTCATGGCGCTCAACCACTACTCAGCAGTGCTGGGGGCGCTTGGGTACCTGTTCGGGATCATTCTCCCGTTTATATACGGCATCGCCATAGCCTTCGTGCTGAACATACCTTACCAGTTCTACAGGGAGAAGGTGTTCGGGAGGCTGGCGAAGAAGGGCGGGAAGCTGAGGAGATGGACCGATGCGCTCGCACTGCTTTCAACCTACGTATCCGTGTTCATAGGCATTTTCCTTATCGTCTGGTTCATGATCCCCCAGCTCGGGAGTAGCGTCAACCAGTTCGTTCAGAAGATACCGGCCTACCTTGTGTCGGTGCAGAACATATTCAACGACATAATAGCCCGCTACAATCTGGGCAGCCTTCTGGGCACGCAGGTAGGCAGCACCTGGACGAACATAATGCAGCAGGCGGCGACAACGCTCAGCAACATGCTCCAGGGGGTTCTGGGCTACATAATCGGGGTGACAAGCAGCATATTCAGCATCCTGATAGGTTTCATAGTTTCGATCTACATGCTGTCGAGCAAGGATAGTTTGATATCCCAGACGAAGGAGGCTCTGAGGGCTTTCCTTCCCGACAGGTGTATGGCGGTCACGATGAAGGTCGCCAGCAGGACTAACCACACCTTCGGACGCTTCATAAAGGGGACGCTAATAGATTCAACGGTAATGGGCGTGCTGTGCTTCATAGGCCTTACTGTGCTGGGGATACCCTACGCGCTGCTTGTCAGCGTAATACAGGGCACTATGAACATAATTCCGGCCTTCGGACCGGTCATCGGTGCATGCCTGAGCGCCTTCATCATCTTCATGGACACGCCTGTCAAGGCTCTCGTCTTCCTGGTCTTCATACTGGTCCTGCAGCAGATCGACGGGAACTTCATACAGCCGCGCATCGTAGGCAGCGCCATAGGCCTGCCGGGCATTTGGGTAATCTTCGCGGTTGTCGTCGGGAGCGCGCTTTTCGGAGTGGTGGGCCTGGTCATAGGCGTGCCGACCGCTGCTGTGTGCTATTCGCTGATGAAGGACCTCATAAACAGGAGGCTCGAGGAGAAGGAGAGCAGCTCGGGGGAATCGGAATAATCATTTGCATATGATGGGAGGAAACAAATATGGGAAGTCATTCTGAAATGTCAAGTGAACTGTTTGAGAAGGGGTATAACTGCGCGCAGTCCGTCTATGCGGCGTTCTGCGAGGAGACGGGGATGGAGCTGGAGGCGGCGCTCAGGCTCTCTTCATCCTTCGGTGGTGGCATGGGCAGGCTAAGGGAGGTCTGCGGGGCGGTCACAGGCATGTTCATGGTTGCAGGTATGATATACGGCGATTATGACTCAAAGGACAGCGAAGCTAAGGCAGAGCACTACGAGCGGATACAGTCGCTGGCCTCGAAGTTCAGGGAAAAGAACGGATCTATAATATGCAGGGAGCTCCTTGAGCTGCCGGAGGGAACGGACAGCCCTGTTCCAGAGGAGAGGACTGAAGCCTACTACTTGAGGCGGCCCTGCGGGGAGCTAGTCATGCGTGCGGCGGATATGCTGGAGGAGTACATCAGGGACAATCCGGTAAGATAGCTGCGCGAAAGTCGACGATTACAAAACCTTCGGGCTGTTATGAGTTGATTTTTTTGAGGGATCAAGCAATTATGTATATCTCGGTTGAGACGAAATAGAAATTCATAAAAGAGGATGTGCCTTACATCGATCTGACCAGCCGTATCCTGAACATAGGGAACCGGAAAGGAAGGATAAAGTTCGTCTGCAGGGAAGAGGCTATAATCTGAGGCACGGAGGAGGCTGCCAGGGTGTTCCTCAAGCTCGATGTTATGCCGTTGAGCTTTGTAATCTCGGGAACGCCGGTTGCACCGGGGACCGTGATCCTTGAGGGCGAGGGAAGCTCGGAAAACCTACACATGGCATGGAAGGTTTCGATGAACATACTGGAAAATGCGTCCGGCATCGCGACAAGGACCGGACGGCTTATCGGCAGGATACACTCGGCGAACCCGAGGGTTCAGCTTGTCACGACGAGGAAGTGTTTCTCAAGCACGAAGGAGCTGGCGATCAAAGCTGTTTATTTCAGGGGGAGGCCTGCCCCACAGGCTCGGTCTTTCGGAATCGGTACTGATATTCACGCAGCATCTGGCTTTCATGGATGGAGTTGAGGGCCTGATCGGTCAGATGGAAAGCATTAAGGCCAAGTCCTGCGAGAACAGGGTGTTTGTGGAGGTGGAGAACCTTCAGAATGCTGTAGAAATATGCAGGGCCGGGGCAGACGGAATACAGTTTGACAAGCTCGGCTGCCTAGAGCTGAAGGAGGCCGTGAAGGTGCTCAGGGGGCTCAAACCGGATGTCGTTATTCTGGCCGCAGGGGGTATAAACAAAGGTAATGCAGTGGAATACGCTGAAACAGGGATAGACGCCATAGTAACTTCGGCAGTGTACTATGGGAAGCCGGTTGATATTGGCACGGTGATTGAGAGGATCTAATGTCGAAATCTAAGGACTGGAACCGAACGGCTTTATAGGCATAGGGTGCCAGTCTTTTACATTTTTAAATCAAAACCAGCGTGAAATGGTGCAATATGGAAAAGAACGTAGTAAAATAGGAGATAAGGATATTTTAAAGGATGATTTACTATCTTGAAATACGTTGGTTACTATCATTGCGTATCAAGAGATCACACAATACGTTTCCAGAATAACATCCTAAAATGAAGCAATATATAATGCTAATGTTTAAGTCATTGAAAAGACAAAATCTACATCAAAAAGTAAAATGACAGGATAGAGAAACTATATTGTAGAATATATATTCAGTACTAACATTTAAAGAAAAAATAATC
Organism: Clostridium sp. UBA699; assembly: GCA_002298915.1. GTDB lineage: Bacteria > Bacillota > Clostridia > Clostridiales > Clostridiaceae > UBA699. The sequence goes on along the minus strand of DBML01000016.1, from coordinate 20,378 downwards.
GCAACTATTGGAAAATATGGAAATAAATGAAGGAGCTATTTATGAATTTTATTGACTTGTTTGCTGGAGCTGGTGGTCTTTCTGATGGATTTGTTTCAGCTGGATTCGAACCTATTGCACATATTGAAATGAATCACTATGCTTCATTAACATTAAAAACCAGAACATGTTATTATTACTTAAAAGAACATGGAAAACTTGATACTTATTATGATTATGTAACAGGTAAAATTTCACAGGATGAACTATATAATTCGATACCTAAAGAAATGCTTAATTCGGTTATGAATAAAGAAATATCTGATGAAACAACTGAATTGATATTCGAAAATATTGATTCAATTATGAAAAAAAGAAAAATGAAGGGGGTAGACTTGATTGTTGGAGGGCCTCCTTGTCAAGCTTATTCATTGGCTGGAAGAGCCAGAGATGAAAATGGAATGGAGAATGATCCGAGAAATTACCTTTATAAGCAGTATGTAAAATTTTTAAAACGATATCAGCCTGATATGTTCGTATTTGAAAATGTACCAGGAATAATTACTGCAAAAGGCGGCGAAATACTTAATGACATAATTATTTGTATGAAAAAAGTGGGATATGAGGTAGACGCTAAGCCAGTAGATGCTGCTGACTTTGGAGTTTTACAACATAGAAAAAGAATAATAATTATCGGTTGGAAAAAAGAAAAAAAACTCAAATATCCAAAATTCGATTCAATTAAGGTCGCAGCAACAGTAAATGATATTTTGAGAGACCTTTCTACACTATCTCCTGGACAAGAAAAGAACGAGTATACTGAAGTTCCAAATGATTATTTAAATTGGAGCGGGATTAGGAATGAGAAGGATAAGCTTTCACTCCATGTTTGCAGAAAACATAATGAAAGGGATCTTGAAATTTATAAAATCGCCATTGATAAATGGAATGACGGACATCAAAGATTAAAGTATACCGATCTGCCGGCAAGACTAGTTACCCATAAAAACACTAATTCATTTTTGGATAGATTTAAAGTGTTGGCATCAGATTTGCCTTGTTCTCATACAATGATAGCTCATATTTCCAAAGACGGACATCACTTTATCCATCCAGAAATTAAACAGTGTCGTTCAATTTCGGTGCGTGAAGCTGCTAGAATTCAATCCTTTCCCGATAATTATTTTTTTGAAGGGCCTAGAACCGCAAAATTTGTTCAAATTGGTAATGCAGTACCTCCCTTAATGGCTAAAGGAATTGCAGAAGCTATAAAAAAAGTGCTAGTTAGAGGTGATTAAGTTGAGTATCGATATTGGTTTACAAGAATTTGCTTCTGATTTATACCAGCAGGTCATAATTGCTAAAGAGAATGATGTAAATAATTTTGAACTTGAGGACTTTTACACAAATATTATGCTGGAATATCTTGAAGATATAGGTGAAGTTGAGGATACCGTTATATGTCCTTTTAGGGGTCATGGTTTACAAATGAATGGATATAGTATATCCGAAGAATTTGATAGCATTGATTTGTATGTGAGTGACTTTATTGAATCAGGTGAGCTCAAAACTTTGTCGCGTTCGGATATTGATGCTTGTTTAAAGCGAGCAATTCAGCTCTATAGGAAAGCAATTAATGACTTGTATGAATCTTTTAAAAAAGATACCGATACATATGGTTTTGCATCAGAAATCTATAATCAAAAAGATAAGATTAGAAATGTAAGGATTGTAGCTTTAACGAATGGAATAGTGAAAAAAATAGAATTTAACAATATCACAATAGAAGGGGTAGATATATCTTTCAATATTTGGGATATTGAAAGGTTATACCGTTGTTATAACTCAGGAAAATTGAGGGAGGTAGTTGAGATTGATTTTCTTGAAAAATATAATACAACAATAGAATGTCTAGAAAATATTAGTAGTGATAAATATTGTGTCTACCTTGCAATAGTACCTGGAAAGATTTTATCCGAGTTATATAAAGAGTATGGACCACGTCTTTTAGAACGAAATGTACGGTCATTTTTACAAGCAAAAGGACAAGTGAATAAAGGAATGAAGAATACACTTCAAGAGGAACCGGATATGTTTTTAGCATATAATAATGGTATATCTGTGACTGCTGAGAGTGTTGAAATAAGCAGAGATAGCAACGGAAAACCATCAATAAAGAAAATTAAAGACATGCAAATAGTGAATGGAGGACAGACTACGGCTTCGATTTTTAATTCCACTAAGGACAAAAAGAATCAAGTGGATCTATGCAATGTTTATGTTCAGATGAAACTTTCTGTAATAAAAGATTCTAGAGATGCGAATGAAATTATATCCAGAATTTCAACATTCGCAAATACTCAAAATAAGATTCAGACTGCTGATTTTTCAGCAAATGATCCATTTCATAGAAAAATTGAAGAACTTTCGAGGACGATTTGGACTCCTTTACAAAACGGATCGAACTCTCTCAATTGGTTTTATGAAAGGGCAAGAGGGCAATATGCTGAAATTCTATCCAAGCAATCAACTGCTCTGAGAAAGAAACAATTCAAGGAAGAGCATCCTCTTTTTTCGAAAACAGACTTGGCTAAGTATGAGAATTCATGGGATCAATTGCCATACCATGTGAGTGAAGGAGGTCAAAAAAACTTTAAAAAATTCACATTGAGATTAAAAGAAAGAGGAAATTTAACGCTAGGTGTAAAGTATTATGAACATTTAATAGCGAAAGCAATATTATTTAAAGAAACTGAAAGATTAGTTCAGGTACAGAATTATGGTGGATACCGAGCAAATATTGTTACCTATACTATTGCGTTTTTATCAAATAAAACTTCACAGAGAATCGACATGGATTATATTTGGCAGAATCAATGCCTTACTGATGCAATTAGACATGAAATAATATATATTTCTAGACTGGTTCATAAACATATCGTAGATTCTCCTAACGGAGCAAATATTGGAGAATGGTGTAAAAACAAAAAATGCTGGGAGACATTAAGGGATACGGAATATATGGTTAGTAAAGAATTGGAAGATGAATTGATTTCGCTTAAAAGAGCATCCTCAGTTAGTAGTGTTCCTAGCGGTATTAATTCGCCAACAGAAGAAGAGAAAGAAGTCATTGAGAAAGTAAAAAATGTACCGGCTAATACTTGGTTTTCGATTTCAAAATGGGCAAAGGAAACAAATAATCTTCAATCATGGCAACGAAGTCTTTTATTCTCAATTGGAACAATTCTGAGCAGAGGTAAGAATCCGACATATAAACAAGCAAATCAAGCATTTAATGCATACAATATAGCAGTTACAAAGGGGTTTAATGAATCTTCTGGGGGTTAATCTAATGGAGTGGTCAAGTTATATAGACAGTGTATTAAATAAGAAAAATAGTCTCTGTGATTTGAAGATAAAAGGCGATGGCAACGATGTCATTTTCGTACCACCTTTTATTAGGTTTAATATTGAGTTTGTTGAAAAAATTATTGAAAAAAATCAAAAAAAAATAATCTTAGTTTTGCCGGAAAAAGATACAAGTTTTTTTCTTATCATAATTTTAAAAGTTATAGATGATATAATCAAAGGTAAAATTAAAAAGAATTATAATCCCAAAGTTTTCGAAAGAGGGCAGAAATTAAAGTGTGGCAATTGCGTTGTCGAATTTGATCGAATTGAAACTGATGAAAGACAAAGGTTGTTTGTAAAATGCTCAGATCTCACTATTGGTATTCCAATAGAATTATCTCCATATTTTCAAATGACTGATACAAGAAGACGTTTATCCACTTATACTGAATTTTCGAGAACAAAAAGTGAAATGAATATGCGAAGATCTAAAATGAGCGATATCGAAAGACTCATAACAGATTTAATTGATTATAAAACCCATCTTGATAGTGCTGTATATTATATTGCACCTTTTGGTAAAACAAGGGATATGTTTAATGAGGTTGAAATCTGTGGCAAGAAGATTTCTGAATTGCTTTTATTTGGGCACCCCGATTATTGTGGTGATATTGAAGTAATTAATAAAGGGCAGTTGAAGGGTGATCCTGCCATAGTGGTATCTTCGGAACTTAATTTAATTTGCGAAAGTATATTAAACGAAAAAAATGAAAAATATTTATACATAGATATTGCTAATTCAAATGTTTTAAATAATGAACTGGACGTTCTTGATGATTTATTAAAAAAAGATATAAATGTAGTATGTTTTACTAATACTGTAAATTCTTTTTCATTGGCATCTCTTGAATCAAGAGGATTTACTGTTTGGAGATGGGATAAAGAAAATATAACAAAAAATTTAATAAGCACATGTTCATCTCCAATTGAGAAAAAAATAAAAAACTGCGCAGAACAAAAGATTGATTATATTGAAAGTAAGTCAAGTGAAATTAGTTACATATTGAAAAATCTATATTTATATTCAAAACAAATTGAAGAAGCTTCTTTGAATATGACAAATTTATATAATAAATTATTTGATCTATCATTTCTAGCATTGAGAAATATTTACTATTTTCATGAAAAAGAGCTAGAAGAGATTGGAAATGATATAAAGAACTATAAGAGTATACTAGATATGGAGAAAAGATACATATCAAAGGATATGTATGAAGATTTTAATAATGTTCTTAATAACTTAAAGAGTATATTTTGTAATGGCTATGATTTTAAAAAAATAACTGATTTATCAAATTATCTGTTTTCAAAATCATATGGGAATATATGTATTGTGGTACACGAAAAAGTAGACAAAAACAAATGCCAAAAATTCTGGGAAGAAATCTGTGACCAGAGACATATAAATACAAAGATAAATATATTTTTAAGAACAGAATATCATGAAGCAATGTTTCAAGAGTTTGATTTAATTGTAATAACAAGTTGGTTTGGAAAAGAATTTATGAAACAGGTTGTTTTTGGATATGATGCAAAAGAATATCTAATATTACTATATGAATATGAGGAAAGGTGGAAAAATTCGCATCTAAGATATTGGGAGAGTGCATCGAAGAAAAGAAATCAATCAGATATTGTTGAATTAATTAACCCGGAAATTGTTTTTAATAAAAAAGAATGCCACGAAGATATATGGTCTGTTAATGATGAGTTTAAAAATGATGAATTGTCCGAAATCGAATTAATACTTAAAGAAAATAAGTATCGTGAATATTCATCAAATGTCAATTCTGAAGAACAAGTTGAGGTTCTCCCTATAGATTTTGTTGGAGGTTATTTTGCATTTTATAAAACATCCCATAAAATAATAACTATTACAGATATCATTTCAGGAATTAAAGATGAAATATGTATGATACTACCTTCAGAATTGAAAATAGGAGATTTCATTGTAGAAAGAGAATCTCAACATGATTTGATAAAAGAACTTGCAGACATAATATTGAAAAATAGTGGAAAATCTGGATATAGAGGATATGCGACAAAGTGGAAGGAAGCATTGCTAATAGAAAGCATTTTTTCGAATTTCGAGGACATATATCGTAAATTGAGAAAAGCAGGATGTACTAAAAATCAATATACAGTTAGACAATGGATGAAAAATGAAGATATAATATCACCTCAAGATATTGAAGATCTAAAATATATTGGTATTATTACGGGAGATCAAGTTCTTCAGGAAAAGTATGAAGACATCTACAACTCTGGTAAAGAAGTGAAGCGAGCTCATATTAAAGCTGGAAAAGTACTATCTGAGAAACTAAAAAAGCAAATAGCTCAAAAGATACAAGAATTTGGAGTGTTAGGTACGGAAGATTTATGGGAATCAATGGTTGTTGAATTAGAAGATATTGGGAATGTAAAAATTCTAAAAGTTAAAGACATAGGGACTCAAATGTTGGTTAACTCGAATTCTGCGAACATAATAATAAGCGAATAATAGGAGGTGGCTTTTGAGTGGCAAGAATGATACCATCTTTAATTTCACCAGAGGTGAAAAGTAATGCTGAGAGAAAAATATTTGAATGGTTTCGAGATGATCCTGAAACGGAAGGATGGGTTGTTTTGCATTCCCTTGGAATTGCGAATCATAAAACTCTTTTGTATGGAGAGGTTGATTTTATTGTTGTTGCACCAAAATTAGGAGTATTCGCTTTAGAAGTTAAAGGCGGAAGAGTTAAAAGAGAAAATGGCATATGGCATTTTACGAATAAGTATGGACAAACAGCAAGTAAAGAAAGAGGACCTTTCGAACAGGCTAATGAAGGTATATTTAGTTTGTTTGAAACGGTGAGGAAGAAATGTGGAACGAATCATAAATTTAACAATCTTTTATTTGGAGCAGGTGTCATGTTTCCTGATATAATTTTTCAGGTTGAAGATTTCGACTTCGATCAGTGCCAAGTATTTGATATTAATGATGGACGTAATGTAAGTGCATATATAAAACGACTTTCAAAATACTACAGAAAAAAATGGGGAGAGAAGTATGGTCCAATGAAACCAGAAAAACTACCCGATACAAAGACAGTGCGTGAATTTGCAAACATGCTCAGAGGAGACTTCGATAAAGCAATACTAATCTCAACACAAATAAACTACACGGAAGAAGCGTTAGTATCATTAACAGGGGAGCAGATGAAATGTCTAGATCAATTGGAAGATAATCCAAGATGTTTGATACAAGGAGCTGCCGGAACCGGCAAAACATTAATAGCAATAGAAGAGGTTAAAAAATCCGTAGTAAATGGGGAGAAGGTAGCCTTATTTTGCTTCAACACAATGTTAGCTGAATGGCTTAAAAGATATTTTTCTTCATTGGATAAAGGATTACAACCAGAATATATAGGCTCATTTCATTCTTTTTTACGATACATGGCAAGCTTGGCAAATATGAAGATAAACTATCCTAATACTGAAGATGATTCTGATTTTTATAGAAAAGAAATGCCTTTAATTGCTCTTGAGTCATTAGAAAAGAAACAAATTTATTTCGATAAAATTGTTATTGATGAGGCTCAAGATTTGCTAAACTCGGATTACCTTGATGTCATTGATTCAATTCTGAAAGGCGGAATTAATCGAGGACGATGGAGCATGTTCGGTGATTTTACAATGCAGGCCATTTATAATAAAGAAGAAACCCCTGAATACATGATAAACCTTTTGGAAAATCGAACTTCATTTATACGTTATAAACTCAGGATTAACTGTAGGAACACAAAACAGATAGGAAATGAAATTAAGTATTTAACAGGTGTTAAATACAACTATTTTGAAACAAATATTGATGGGCCACCAGTGAATTATATTACATACAATACTGCTGAAGAACAAAAAAACAAACTTTCAAATCTAATATTAAAATTGAAATCTGAAAAATTAGAAGAGTCAAAAATTGTAATTCTCTCACCGTATAAGTTTCAAAATTCAGTTGTTAGTTTATTGACTGGATTCAAAATTGAAGAATATAGACCTGAAATAACAGGTAGAATTACTTTCAGTACAATTCAAGCATATAAGGGACTTGAAAATTCGGTAGTAATTATTTGTGATATCAATACTTTCGAGCATGATAAGTTAATGTATGTTGCATTAAGTAGAGCAAGAACTGCACTGTATGTTTTTGAGACCGAAAAAGCAGATAAAGAACGGAAAAAACTATTGATGAGGTGTTACAGTGAGTGAAGATATGAGAAGGAATCAAATAATTGAAACTATTAAGAAAGAATTTATAGGTCCGGATCCGATTGATTTCGAGGATATGGTTCAGAATAACGGAGAGGAGATATTAAATATAGATCCTCCAAGGATAAGGTATTCTGCTGGAATTCTTTTTCCTCAGGGAGTATCTGATTCAAAAGCAATTGAAATGAGAGAAGATTCGGTTTCCTTAGAAACAGATATCGATTTATCAGAAGAGAAAATGGTTGATGATACTGATGACAAAAAAAGTGTAACAAAAGAGTTGCTTGAAAATGAAGAGGAAGTAATAAATCTTTCAAATTCTTATCGTCAGTCTGCTATTAGTATAACAGCATCTTTAAGTAGTGAGAGTGATTTAATAATTTATGTTAAAGCTGGAATATATAATTGTGTAACTGTAGTGGATCCAAAAACTGAAAAAAAATCCACGAGATATTTGCGAAATCAGATAACATGGAATAATGAAAACAGAAGGGTCGAGCTTCCAACAAAAAAAGCTAAAGTCAAAAATTATGAAGTAAGAAATAATGAAGCTAAAACCAATTTGAAGTTTATAATAACTTATCGTTATTATGATATTAATACAAATAGTACCATATATACTTTTACATTGGAAAATTCGAAGAAAATAGGTATGGAACCGGTGAAAGACGAAGATTGTTACTTTCAATCTGAATTTTCGATAGTTTGTAATACTGGATTTCTTCCTTTGCCTAATAATGAAAAGCTTTGCAAAGATGAGGAATATTTATCTAATCAATTGCTTTATAGAAATGTTAAAAATTATGCTATAGGTCATGGTTGTTCCGTTGACTGGAAAGAAAAAGATGGGAAGGTATCTGAAATCATAACATCCATTTTCCCAACTTACGAAATAAAACCTATTGTTCCGGCTTCAATTGATGGAGTATCTTTGGAGATGTATAAAATGAGTGATAGGGGAGATTTTGAGGCCACAATAAATGAGTTGGAATTGTTGTGCCAAAAATATAAGGAATGGATTGAACGTCTCAAGATGGAATGCATTCAGTTAGATGAAAATTATAAAGAAACCGCAAATAGACATATTGAAAGTTGTGAAAAGTGCTATGTCAGAATGTGTGGTGGAGTTCAATTATTAAAAACAGATTCACTTGTTGCCAAAGCATTTCGATTTATGAATAGAGCAATGTTGATGCAACAATTACATTACAACTTGCCGCTGCAGGAATGGCAGGATTCCCTGGATACTATTATTTTAAATAAGAAGTATGAACATTTACCAAAAATTGATGACAGTTCTACTTGGTATGACAATCGCGGACAGTATGGAAAATGGAGACCTTTTCAGCTAGCTTTTATTTTACTTAATCTCAAGTCAATGTCAGATAAGATAAGTGATGAGCGTAAAAACGTTGATTTAATATGGTTTCCAACAGGCGGTGGAAAAACAGAAGCATATTTAGGTTTATCTGCATATACTATTTTCTTGCGAAGATTAAATAATAATGTAGATAACGGAACTGCAATATTAATGAGATATACCTTAAGATTGCTTACAGCTCAACAGTATGAACGAGCCTCCTCAATGATATGTGCATGCGAAATAATCAGATGTGAAAATCAAAATGATTTAGGGGATTCAAGAATTACTATTGGGTTGTGGGTCGGAAAGGAAACCACCCCAAATAATACGTCAGAAGCCGTCAAAATATTCAAAAAGTTATACGAAGGTAAGAACTCGGACAATCCTTTCATCATGTTGAAATGTCCTTGGTGTGGTGCACAGATGGGATACATTAACCTTAAAAATAAAAAAATTGCTGGTTATAAAAAGACAATGCATCCGACCAAAATTGCATTTCAATGTTCAAATGAAGATTGTGATTTCTCGAAGGATAATTTTAATTTACCGCTGACATTGATTGATGAAGAAATTTATGAAAATCCCCCTACCCTTTTGCTTGGGACAGTTGATAAGTTTGCAATGTTACCATATCTACCTAAAGCTCAGAAATTATTTGGGATAGATAATGGAATCAAAATAAACTCTCCTGATTTGATTATTCAGGACGAGTTACATTTGATTTCAGGACCATTAGGTTCTATGGTTGGACATTATGAAACCATGATAAGTGAACTTTGTAGTCAATATTGGGGAGATAAAAAAATATATCCCAAGATAGTTGCATCTACTGCTACAATTAGTCGATCAAAAGAACAATGTAATTCTCTTTACAATTGTGGAAAAGAGAAAGTGATGCAATTCCCACCTTCAGGTATAAATGCAGGAGATTCTTTTTTCGCTGTTGAAGATAAAACTAAGGTAGGAAGAAAATACGTAGGTATAATGGCATTAGCATCTTCATCTTATGCGATGACTTCAATTAGATTATATGCATCACTTTTGTATGCAGCGAAAAAAATTGAAGTGAATAGTGAGAAAGAAAGGGATCCATATTGGACAAACCTTGGGTACTTCAATAGTTTGAGAGAACTCGGACAAACGGCAACTTGGATAAGTGCTGACATTGATGAATATTTACATACTATCTATAAAAGGAGAATGGAAGATAAAGAAGAGGGTTATAAAGAAAAAAGAAGGTATATATGGAGATATGAAGAACTTACAAGTCGTATAAAAAGTGACAAAGTTCCGATGAGTCTCCAAAATTTAAGTATAACTTACCCAACAGAGAAGGAAGAAAAAAGACCTGTTGATATTTGTCTTGCAACAAATATGATTTCTGTAGGTGTTGATGTGCCCAGACTAGGATTAATGACAATGACGGGTCAGCCTAAGACAACATCAGAATATATCCAAGCTACGAGCCGAGTCGGAAGAAACGAAAGTGCACCAGGTGTTATTTTTACTTTATATAACCCTGGAAAACCTAGAGATAGATCGCACTACGAACAATTTAAATCATACCATTCGAGAATTTATTGTCATGTAGAACCTACAAGTGTTACTCCATTTTCAGCTCCGCTCAGAGATAGAGCATTACATGCAATTTTAATTGGGATGATAAGACTTTTGAGCAGTGAAGATTCATATAATGATCCCAAAATTCTTCCGAGTGAAGAAATGAAGAAAAAGATATTTGAGACGATAAGAACAAGAGTTGAATCAATTGATAAAGATGAATTGAATGATATTATGTCCCGTTTAAGCGAAATATTAAAAAAATGGAAAAACGATTCTCCACAAAAGTATCATGATTTTACTTCACAACCACCTTTGCCACTTATGTACCCTGCAGGAAGTGTTCCGAACGAGGCTTGGGAAGAAAGAGGTTTTTCAACACCGACTTCCATGAGAAGTGCAGATTCATCATGTGAAGTTAATGTGTTAAGTAATGAATATTCAATAGGGGATGATGATTAGTATGGCATATTTAAAAAGACCAGTTAGGAGATCGCAATTAATTAGTCCATGGGGAGTTGGGTCGATAGTTCCATTCCCTGAGGATGAATCATTAATGATTGCTGGATTAGATATGTGGTATTTTGGTAATAACAAGCGGGAGTTTGTTATTAAGGATGAAAGATTAGAAAAGAGACTTGGAATAAAAGAGTTAAGAACACCTCCTGATTTTAGAGATCCTGAGTCGGACAAGATAAATGCTTTAATCAAAATTCCGGCTGTAAGATTTCCGAGATGGCAGTATTGTCCTTTCTGTGGGACAATGATGAAAACAAGTTATTATTCAGGACAACAGAGATGCGATGGGTATCATTGGTCCCAAGGAAGAACATGTTCAGAAAAAAAGTTCAAAAGAAAGCTAATTCCAGAAAGATTTATTGTTATTTGCGAGAATGGACATGTAGATGACTTTCCTATTATGGAATGGGTGCATGGCAATCCAAGTAATCCAAAGCCAATTAAGGATACATGTAGACTTAGAAGAAGTACAGGCGGTGTGTCAGCATCATTATCAGGTGTTTTTTATGAATGTTCCTGCGGAGCCAAAAGAAGTATGGCAGGTGCTACGAAAGATGGAGCATTAGATTCAATATATCTCTGTAAAGGAGCAAAACCTTGGCTTGGAATTGAAAATGATGAAGCACATCCATGCAGAAAATCGGTGAAAGTTGTTCAGCGAGGCGGACTGAATGTGTGGTTTGCCGATATAAAAAGTTCAATTTATATTCCTGTCGATGATATTACTACAAATAAAAGGATTACTGAAATTTTAGACGAATTTTATGAAATGATAATAAGTAGACGTATTAACGATGAACTTGATTTAGATAATATCAAAATGTTGGCTCTGGCAAAGAATGTAAATTATGAGGAACTGGTCGATGCAACATTAAAGAGAATCAATAATTCAGATGCTGAGCAGGAAATTAATGAAGAAATATCTGAAGAATCTTATCGATTTGCTGAATATAAAGTTCTAGTTAAAAGTAGCGGCGGTGACAAAATGAAATTTCATTCCATAAATTATAACATAAATAAATATCATCCTATTATCCAACCATTTTTCAAAAGTATTTCCCTTGTGCCAAAATTAAGAGAAACAAGGGCTTTCGTGGGTTTTTCAAGATTACAACCAAATGAAAGCCAAAGTATACGTGAGAAGAAGCAAATGCTTAGAACAGGAAATGGGGAGTGGTTACCTGCTATAGAAGTTTTTGGCGAAGGTATTTTCTTTGAGTTTGATAGTCAATCACTAGAAGAATGGTCTAAACGAACTGACGTTATTAATAGAATTAATAGTTTAAATAAATCACTTAATGTTATGCTTGAAAGTAGAAATTCAAAAGAGTGTAATCTTAATCCCAAGTATGTTTTGATTCATACTTTTGCGCATATATTAATAAATCAGTTGAGTTTTGAATGTGGTTATGGTAGTTCTTCAATACGTGAAAGAATATATTGCTATCGAGATAGAGAAGAGGAAAATCCTATGTATGGTGTTTTAATATACACCGCTTCAGGAGACTCAGAAGGTTCGCTAGGTGGATTAGTAAGACAAGGATTGCCAAGTAGAATTGAGGATACAATAATATCCGCTGTGGAAAATGCTAAGTGGTGTTCATCGGATCCAGTATGTATTCAATCTTTAGGGCAAGGGCCGGATTCATGTAATTTGGCATCATGTCACAATTGCGCATTACTACCAGAAACTTGTTGTGAGAATGGTAATAGATTACTGGATAGAGCACTTATAGTTGGCACATTAGACAATACTAATATTGGGTTCTTTGATATTGATAGAATCGATTAGGTAAGAGAAACGTACATATTTTTTATCACAAAGTAAGATTCTGAATAACTTTTGTCTGATGAGCTTTCTACAATGTATTATTTTTCTCGAAGATATGAAAAACCAGATAAATCAGGTGCTATTTTTATATGTCAGGAGATAGGTATAAAAAGCAAACTAATTAAGATATTTTACTCAAATAAAATAATTGAAATAAAGGTGAAGGATTTTTATAGGTTAACCAGAGGTATATGGGAATCTTAGTCAATAGAATATAGAGGAATCTTAAATATATGTGATTTAAGATTAATCGAGTATTATATTAAATAAAATTTTTGCCCTAATTTCTTTCATATTTAATGGTAGGTGATTATACTTTGGACACTTTGACGAAGGAACAAAGACATTTGAACATGAGCAGAATAAAGGGTAGTGATACAGAACTCGAAATGATAATGAGAAAAGCACTGTGGAGGGAGGGAGTTAGATATAGAAAAAATTACGCTAAATTACCAGGCAAACCTGATATTGTTATTACTAAATATAAAATAGCTATTTTCTGTGATAGTGAATTTTGGCATGGAAAAGATATTGATAAACTTTCCTCACAAGTCAAAACAAATACTGAATTTTGGTTAAATAAAATTAAATCTAATGTAGCACGTGATAGAAGAGTTGATAGGCAATTATCAGAAATGGGGTGGACTGTTTTGAGATTTTGGGGTGAAGATATAAAAAATAACTTGGATAAATGTATAGATATTATTAAAAAAGCAATATCTGATTATGTTAAAACGGGGGATAGGAAAGAAAGTTGTTGAGGCAGTAAGAGAAAATAATATTTGAATTGACAAAATGATGAAGATTATTAAAGCTTTTTATTTGCAAGTTATAAAGAAATAAATTTGGATAGAATCGGGTGAAAAGCGATTCTTCTGCGTTCATCAGCAGGTTGAAAGAAATTCTTGAGAAATCTTCAGGTAACACAAAAGACAGGATAGAAAGGGAAATCAAGCTGGCGTCTCTAGGAGAGTTCGGTGAAAACAACATAGCCTATGATCTTAGGATCAGCAGCATCCCGATATATGTCCTGAGGGATATCCATTTGGAATACTTATGAATAAAATTGCAGCCAGCTGAAATCAAGCTGGCTGTTCTTGCATTTCGGCTTAAAGATAATACAAACTGCAATTACCAAAGTGTGGCAACTCTGATATAATAGAAATAAAACGAAGTTTAAAAATTCATACAATTAATAATAAAGGAGGACAACAGAATGGGAACTTATATCGCAATCGCAGTCGTTGCAGTCGTGCTTGTGTACGTGCTTGCAGTCTACAACGGCCTGGTGAACCAGAGGAACAGGGTTAAGGAGGCATTCGCCACCATGGACGTCTACATGAAGAAGAGGTGGGACCTCATACCGAACATCGTGGAGTCAGTGAAGGGCTACGCAAAGCATGAGAAAGAGACGCTGGAAGGTATCGTTAACCTCAGGAACACCGCCTACGACAAGATGAGCCAGGACGACAAGATAGCTTCAGAAAACCAGATAGAGGGAGCCCTTTCGAAGCTTATGGCCCTTGCGGAAAGCTATCCCGACCTCAAGGCAAGCCAGAACTTCATGCAGCTGAGCTCGGAGCTCTCAAAGGTTGAGGAGGACATAGCCAACTCGAGGAAGTACTACAATGCAGTTGTCAGGAACTACAACAACGCAGTACAGATGGTTCCAAGCAGCATAGTCGCATCCATCTTCGGCTTCAAGGAGATGGCCATGTTCGAGACGGCCGACAGGGAAAACGTTAAAGTACAGTTCTAGTGAGGAGGTGCCATCATCAAAAGGCTATTTAGCAGTTTAACCATAATACTGATCCTTCTCATGACCGCATCAGCGGGTGTCCTTGCAGCTGGTGCAGGCATAAGCACAGACAGCAGCTACAGCGGCTACGACTACGTGCTGGACAGCTACGACGTGGACGTGACGGTGAACGAAAACAACACCTACAGCATAACAGAAAGCGTTAAGGCCTACTTCAACGTGCCCAAGCACGGGATAATAAGGACAATTCCGCTTAGCAACAAGGTAGAGCGCCTCGACGGGACCACTTCCTACAACAGGGCGAAAATCTCCGACATCAGCGTCGATTCTCCCTACGCAGCCTCTGTCTCAAACGGCAGCGAGGTCATAAAGATTGGCGACGCGGACACAACCCTTACAGGCACAAAGAGCTACAGGATAAGCTACACCTATAACCTGGGCAAAGACACTGGAAAGGGCTACGACGAGGTGTACCTGGACCTCATAGGGGACAAGTGGGACACTGCCGTCGGCAACGTGACCTTCACAATAAGGATGCCCAAGGAGTTCGACGCGGGCAAGCTGGGGTTCTCGAGAGGGCCGGCCGGCTCGACGGACAGCTCTGGGATATCGTACCAGGTCAGCGGTAACGTTATAACCGGAAGCTACAGCGGCGTGCTGGACCCGGGGGAAGCCCTTACAGTGAGGCTTGAGCTCCCCGAGGGCTACTTCACGGGCGCCAGCACGAACTTCGACCTTCTCATGATCCTGTCGTTCCTCCTGCCGGTGCTGCTAGCGCTCGCAACCGTGTTCACCTGGCTCAGGTACGGCAAGGACGACCCTGTGGTGGAAACGGTAGAGTTCTATCCGCCTCAGGGCTTTAACAGCGCAGAGGTCGGATTCATCTACAAGGGACGTGCAGACAGCAGCGACGTCGTATCCCTCCTGATCTACCTGGCGGACAAGGGCTACATTAAGATAACGGAGATCGAGGAGCGGTCGCTTTTCATGAAGACGAACACCTTCAAGCTGACGAAGCTGAAGGACTACGACGGGGACAACGAGAACGAAAGGATATTCATGTCTGGGCTCTTCAGCACGCCAAAGCGGTTAAGCCTCACCGACCTGAAGGCGATGTTCAGGTCGAGGAAGCTAGCCCAGCCTGAAGAATACTACGACAATGCAGAAGGCAGCGTCAGGGAAGAGGTGACCGCCGAGGACCTTCGCGACAGCTTCTACGTTACACTGAACAGGATAGTCCAGAACCTGAACAGGAAAAAGAACAGGGAGATGATATTCGAGAAGACGTCGCTCGGAAAGGGGCTGATAGTCGGGCTGATGATTCTCATAACCTACGTGGTCATTACTGTCAAACCAGTCCTCGAGTACGGCGGTGCCTCCACGCTTTTCTTCGCACTGCTCTTCCCGGGCTTAGGCTTCACTGTGCTCTTCGGAATGCTTTTCGGCAGGACAAAGGCAGCGGTGAAAATCTTCGGCCTTATCTGGGGGCTAGGCTTCGGAGGGGCGCCCTGGGCGTTCCTGGTGCTGCCGGCGCTGCTGGCGGACCCGATGTACCTGGCGGCATACGTTCTAGGCATTGCATGCGTATTCGTAATGGTCATGATGTTCAGGATAATGCCAAAAAGGACTGCTTACGGGAACGAGCTTCTAGGCAAGATCAAGGGCTTCAGGAACTTCCTGGAGACCGCCGAAAAGCCGAAACTTGAGGAGCTGGTGCTCCAGGACCCGGCTTACTTCTACAAGATACTCCCGTACACCTACGTGCTAGGGGTATCGGACAAGTGGATAAAGAAGTTCGAGATCATAGCCCTCCAGGCGCCTGACTGGTACGACGGAAGGTCAGCCTTCAGCGTGGTAGCCTTCGGTAACTTCATGGACTCCACAATGACGTCGGCATCGGAGGCCATGTCCTCCAGCCCGTCGAGCAGCAGCGGAGGCTCCGGCGGAGGCTCGTCAGGCGGAGGCTCGGGCGGAGGAGGCGGCAGCTCCTGGTAGGGGCGCTGTGTATCATCGGACAATATCAGAATATCCGCATTATATTTGCTAGGGGGAGAAGATAACTATGGTACAAAAAGCAGACTTCACTTCAGAGGAATGGAACAACATAATGATCGCGCCCCAGATGGCGGCAATCTACATCACGCTTTCCAGCCCCAGCGGCTTATTCAGCTCCTTGAAAGAGATGATGTCGTTCCCCAAGCTGATCGCCGAAGAAGAGGCGGCCCCGAGCGGCAACGCCCTCGTCAAAGCAGTGGTCGAGGAAATCAAAGCCATGACCGAAAGGAAGGAAAAGCTTCCCATGCCAGCTATGAGCAGGGATGCCGAGGAGATCAGGACTCAGTGCATCAGGACATTCCGCACTCTGGACGTCCTCCTGAGGGAGAAAGCGACAGACGAGGCTGACGGCTACAAGAGGTGGGTCTACAAGGCTGCCGTCAACAGCGCCGAGGCGTCAAAGGAAGGCGGCTTCCTGGGGTTCGGGGGAGTCCTTGTCAGCGAGGCGGAATCGGAAGCGCTTAAGGAAATTGCGGGGGCGCTCTATATAGCGGTATAAAGAACCAGTGCCCTTGAATAGAAGTCTGTTCGAGGGCTCTTTGCTTTGATATTATCCCTGGAGGGAACGATGATTAGTATATTCAAAAAAACCTGTGAAAGGAGGCGGCAATATGACGGAGGAAACTAACAGCAAATGGGTTTCAAAAGCTCTTATATTCCTGTCCAGCCAGACCATCTCCCTTTTCGGGTCGTCCATAGTAGCCTACGCGATCATATGGTACATAACTCTGGAAACATCATCGGGGAGCGACATGACCATAACGATCCTGTGCACCTTCCTGCCGCAGGTGCTGATCTCAATGTATGCCGGCGTATGGGCAGACAGGTACAGCAGGAAAAAACTGATAATGTTCTCGGACCTTTTCATCAGCATTTCAACACTCGCTCTGGCAGGATTCTTCGCCATGGGAATGACCGATCTGAACCTGATCTACATTGCATCAATCGTTCGCTCAATCGGATCAGGCATACAGACACCCTCGGTGGCTGCCATCCTGCCTCAGATTGTCCCGGCTGACAAGCTGACAAGGGTCAACGGCGTCAGCAGCACGGTCAATTCACTCATGCAGATCCTCGCACCTGCGGTGGGAGGGCTCTTACTGGCAACCATAGGTTTCGTGTATGCACTGCTTTTCGATGTCGTCACGGGAGTGATTGCCGTGGTCATAATGAGCTTTTTGAAAGTCGAGACAATCAGGTCGCCGGAGGAACACTCAACAGCCGCGGAAGACCTGAAACGCGGAATCAGGTATGCCCGGGGGCACTTGCTTATAAGGTACCTGCTGATGTTTTGCTGCATATTCTTTTTCCTCGTAACGCCGGCTGCTTTCCTGACACCGCTTTTGGTAGAAAGAAGCTTCGGAAGCGACATTTGGAGGCTGGCAGCCAATGAACTCTCCTGGACCATCGGAGCCCTTATCGGCGGAATCGCCATCTCTCTGAAGGGTGAGATCAAGCACCGAATAAGAGCGATGGCGGTTTCCTGCTTCGCCTTTGGCATAACCTATGCACTGCTAGGAATCGCACCCGATTTCTACATGTACCTGGCCGTCATGCTCTTGTCGGGAGTGTTCATGCCGGTCTTCAACACAGTAGCCACTGTCTTGATACAGGAAAACGTAGAGGAGCAGATGCTCGGACGAGTTTTCTCAATGATCCAGATAATAGTATCGGTAGTCATGCCTGCAGGTATGCTTGTGTTCGGACCGCTTGCCGATGTCATCAGGATTGAGTACCTGATGATCGCGACTGGGCTCATGCTGGCGGTATTAGCGGTATACATATTCTCGAACAGGTCCAAGCTGACGAGGGAGCTGACAACGGGAGACTAGATTGTTTTTTATTTTTGAGCACCAGGAATGGTGCTTTTGGAGCTCAGATACATGTGAGGTAAAACTTAAATTTGGGGGTGAGTTGATTGGACCAGCTCGAAAAGAAGTTCAATGAGGATATGATGAAAATATACAAGACCGCAAAGAAGGAGCTTAAATACAATGCTAACAGGTTTCTTCAAATGATCAGTCGTGATGGCGGTTTACAAACTGCAAAAAACTTATTGCTAAAAAGGAAAGCGCAGAAGGCTTTGAGGTTTTGTGGTTAAACGGAAGGCTTGAGCTTTCGGTTGAAGCTCATGTCCTAAGACCGGAATACAGAGAACTGTTCACTGAAGAAGAGAGGAATATATGCTCGGAACGTCTGAAAAATGTTGGTTACATTGTAGAATAGCAATCACTATGCGACGATATCTTTAAACTAGTAAATCAAAGAAATCCTGAAAAATAAACCGACTGTTAACCAAGGGGTGAACAAAATGGAAAACAAAGCCTTCATAGATCCGCCTGAAAGGATCCCTTTCTACATCAGGATCGGACTGATGATCTCAAAAAGGATAACGAAAAAGGACCTGCTGGCCCCGAAGCTACTGGCCTGGTACCCGAAGGTCGCTGTAAGCTCGGGAGTCCTCGAGTCGCTGGTGGCGCACGGGGGCAAGGACCTTGACGAGCGCATCCTGAAGCTTATCAGGATACAGGCTTCGATGAGCGTAGGCTGCCCTTTCTGCATAGACATGAACTCCTTCGAGCATGAAAAGAGCGGCATCTCGGAAGAGGAGATGCAGGGGCTGGCAGGGCGTATCGATCTGGGCGAGATCCAAACCCTGTCGCCGAAAGAAAGGCTGGCGCTTGGGTATGCAAAGCTGATCTCCAAGACGCCGGTACTGGTGACAGACGAGTTCATGGAGAAAGTGAAGTCGGAATTCACGGAAAGGGAGATCGTCATCGTAGCCAGCACAGCCGCACAGGTGAACTACTGGGCGAGGCTGCTGATAGCCTTGGGGGTCCCTCCCGAAGGTTTCTCTGACAAATGCGATCTTCTGATGAAGCACTGACGGCCACGGACCCGCGAACCTCTGCAGCCAGGGGCGAGCGGGTTTTATGATTTGCAGCGGTATGCTATAATGTATACATATTATTATGATTCTGGGGTGGTGAGCACATGGGGATATCGGTGAGCAGGATGCTCGAGGGAGAATTCTTCAAGGAATACAAGGTTCTGGCCGGCCGCGGCGGGATGAACAACAAGATACAGGGCTTCGCCATGCTTGACGCGCCCGACGGGTTCCTCTGGACCAAGGGTCGCGAGTTCGCGCTGAGCTCGGGGTACGTTCTCCAGCAGAACCCCGGCCTTTTCGAAGAGGTGGTCAAAACAGACAATTTCAGGAAGATAGCCTGCTTCGGCATCAAGGTCGACAGGTACATCAAAACCGTCCCGGAGGATGTCCTCAAGGTCTTCGAAGAGCTAAAGATCCCGCTCATATCGATCCCGTCCAGGGACACCTGGATGGACATCATAAACGCATTGAACGTCATGGTCATGAACAGCAACATAATGCAGTTCAACATCAGGGAGATAAGCCCCTACGACTTTTCAAACGAATCCTACCATGTTAAGAAGATAAACAAGATCCTGGGGGCAATCGAATACGAGATGAAGTTCCCTGCCATGATTTACGACCTGTCGACTGAAAACGCGGCCTACAGCTCGAAGGCCTTCAGGGAGATATCCGCAGGCCTGAAGCCTGAGGATTTCTGGAACCCCGGCTTCAACTTCAGCAAGGAACTTCTCTGCGAGATGTATATTTCGAACAGATTCGG